>CBDFFG010000033.1:0-98014 GCA_965246725.1 Asticcacaulis sp. | reverse complement strand
GACCGAGGATTCGAGACCGGGATTGTCACCGACCGTGCCGACGCCGCGCAGGCGCGCCGTCGTCTGGGCTTCGTTGGCGGTCGAGGTGATCAGCAGGGATGGGGTCAGGTCCTGCAGGTCCTTCAGGTCATGGGCATAGGTCGCTTCCATGGACGCGCCCGTCACCACCGCCACCGACAAGGGCGTGCGGCTGAGCGGTTCGGGCTTCTTCTGCGCCGTTACGATGACTTCCTGATCTTGCGCTGCAAACGCAGGCATGGCGATCATGAGGCCCAGCAGGGCCGTACCGGACAGAAGACGCTGAGAGATGGACATACAGATGTTCCCATGACGACCCGCGACGCGAGCCCGTTGCGGCGGCCCCGTAGGCCCTTTGTATACGAAGCGCAAGCATCCATACGTTTATTCGCACACAAGTTTACGTAACGGAAAGATGCAGCGCCTTGTGTCGCAACGGAAAAAGCGGCTCGCACCTGCGAACCGCTTTTTGCTTTTTCACCGACTGTGGTGGAGACAATACAGTTTTAGACGACGTGATTAGCGGTAGCGACCTTGCCGTACCATTTGCCGGAATCCTTGATCGTCCGGGTCTGGCCGTTGGCGAAGTCGACATAGGACAGGCCAAAGCGCATCGAATAGCCCGAGGCCCATTCGAAATTGTCCATCAGGCTCCAGGCATGATAGCCGCGTACCGGTACGCCGTCGGCTATGGCGCGCGACAGGGCATTGAAATGCATGCGGTAGAATTCGATGCGCTGCGGGTCATGGATCTGGCCATCGCCACCCGGACCCATATTGTAGGCGCAGCCGTTTTCGGTGATCTCGATCGGCCGGTTACCCGTGACCTTATGCATGCGCGTAAGGATATCGTAGAAGCCCTGTGGGTAGATGGCCCAGTTGAACTCGGTCCGGCCCTTGTCCTGATCGGGTGTGGCGTAGGGCCACTGGGCGTTGACGTCAATATAGGGCACGCCGCTGGCCTCCTTGCCATAGGCGCATACGGTACCCGAATAGTAGTTGAAGCCGACGAAGTCGAAATCGGCAAGCATGAGTTGGTCGTCGCCAGCCTGATAGCCCAGCAGGGCCTCCTGTGTGTCGGCCGGGAAGACGCCCTCGGGGTACTTGCCGGTCAGCGAGGTGTTGCAAAACCACAGGTTCTGCCACTTGTCCCAGATGTCGGCGGCGCGGACATCGGCCTCGGACTGGCTGGCCGGCATCATCGGCGTCACATCGTAGGCAGAGCCGATCCTGAGTTTGGAATTGGCTGCCTTCAGCGCCTTGAAACCGAGACCGTGACCAAGATTGACCGTGTGGGTCGAGCGGATAAAGGCGAAGGGATCCTTGCGGCCGGGCGCGAAGATGCCGACATTATACCCAAGGCCGGTAAAGGTCTTGGATTCGTTGAACAAGGTCCAGTTCTCGATGCGGTCCCCCAGGGCCTTGCCCATGATGCCGGCATAGTCGGCATACCGATAGGCGGTATCGCGATTGGGCCAGCCGCCGCGGTCTTCCAGCTCCTGCGGCAGGTCCCAGTGATACAGCGTCGGCATCGGCCGGATACCGGCTTCCAGCAGGGCGTCGGTCAGACGCGAATAGTAGTCGAGACCCTTTTGATTGACCGGTCCCGAGCCGTTGGGCTGGATGCGCGTCCAGGCGGTCGAGAAGCGGTACGAGGTCAGGTTCATCGCCTTGAGCAGGGCGATGTCCTGCGGGTACTTGTGGTAGGAATCGCAGGCGACCTGACCGGTGTCGCCGTTCCTGATCTTGCCTGGCGCCAGGGTGAAGCGATCCCAGATCGACTCGCCCTTGTCGTCTTCATTATAGCCGCCTTCGACCTGGTAGGCGGCGGTCGCCGCACCCCAGTGGAAGCCGGACGGAAAGGCTCCCTCCGGGGTGCGGCCCGCTTTCGTTCCTGTCGCCTTGGACTTTGGCGCCACCTTGGCTTCGGCGATGGGAGGAAGGACCGCTGCGGCCACGGAGGACCCCAGTCCGGACAGGACGAAATTGCGACGATTCATCGGATATACCCCTGAGCGATACGGCCTCATGCGACGGGCCGGATTGACGTGAAGGGTGCGGAAAAGGCCGCGCCAAGTCAATTTCGGCGAACAAAAGTGGTCCCGCTCCCATTTTCTCGCGAAATTTTTCGCCGAATCGGCGAACCTGCAAACCGTTGAAAATACCTGTGTTTCAGATATCATACAAAAACAGTCGGTTGTATTTTTGCAACACGCAAGCGATTGACGTGAAAAAATCATGCCCTACACTACCTTCATCGCCGGCATAAAGATCGGCAAGACAGGGATTTCATGACCGGGCGCGCTCCCACAATTTACGACGTCGCCGAACTGGCCGGAGTCGGCCGGACAACGGTGTCACGCGTCCTCAATGGAGGGCCCGTCAAGGCCGCGACGCGCGAGCGCGTGCTCGGCGCCGTCAGCCAGTTGCGCTTCAAGGTCAATGCCCAGGCGCGGCTGCTCGCCGGCGGCCGCTCGCACACATTGATGCTTGTCTATCCCGCCAGCGACGATCAGGGCCCCTTGACCTGGTACAACCTGCTGATCGAAAGTGGCGCCCAGCGCGGCTGCGCCGAGGCCGGACTGCAACTGACCATGGTGCGCGTGTTTCCGGATTCCGCGCAGCGGCTGGAACGCGTCCTGACACCGTTGGCGGAAATGGCCTGCGACGGTGTCATCCTGGCACCGCCCTTTTCCGACGACCCCGAACTGATCGCCCAGATCCGCGCCCGTCACATCCCCGTCGCCTGTATTGCCGCCGGGCCGCAGACCCGCGACCTGACCGCCGGCATCGGCATGGACGATGAAGCGGCGGGCTTCGACCTGACCAACTACCTGCTGCGCCTGGGCCACCGGCGCTTTGCCTTCATCCACGGCCTGCGTGGCCATATCTCGGCCGGGCAGCGCTTCGAAGGTTTCTGCCGTGCCCTGAGGGACGCCGGCATTGCCATGTCCGAAGTCGTCACTTTTCGCGGCAATCTCAACTTCACCACCGGCGTCGAGCATATGCAGAGTGTCATCGACAGCGGCCACAACCCGTCCGCCGTGGTCTGCGCCAATGACGAGATGGCCGCCGGCGCCCTGTACCGCGCGCATCAGGCCGGCCTGTCGGTTCCGAAGGATGTCACCATTGTCGGCTTCGACGACTCGCCGTTCGCCCCCATGGTCTGTCCACCCCTGACCACCATGCTGCAGCCCATCTACGCCATGGCGCAGAAGGCAGCCGAGATCATCCTGCACGAGATCGAGGGCCGGCCCCAGGCCTATCAATTGATGCCGCACCGCCTGGTTATCCGCGAATCCGCCGCACCGCCCTTTGCGGCGTAAGGCTATGCGGAAGCTATCTAACGCGTAATCCAAGTTCCGACAGCAGTTCCGCCGCCTGGGACTTCGAGATGGTCGCACCCTTGAAGCGGCGGGCGTCTTCAAGGCGCAGGCCGCCAAGGTCGGTACCGCGCAGGTCGGCGCCATCGAAGCGGGCATCGGTAACGGTGGCGTCGCGCAGGCTGCAATCTTCGAAGACGGCTTGGCGGAAATCGCAGCGCTGTAGTTCAGCATTATGAAAATCGAGCTGTTTCAGGTGCCCCTTGTGGAACGACACACCGTGGAGGCGGGCGTCGTCGAGACGTGTTTCTTCAAACGTCAGGTCGAGGGTCTTGGCGTCGTTGAAATTGGCGCCGGTCAGCTTGCAGCGCATAAAGCGCGCCTCGGTCAGGGTCGCGCCCCGGAACAGGGAGTTGTTGAAGTCGCAGCCGGTAAACCGCGCTTCGACCAGGGCCGCACTGGTAAAGTCGGCATGGGCGCCCTTGCAGGCGGTGAACTGTGCCCCTTCCAGCTTGGCCGAGGTGAATTTGGCCTTTTTCAGGATGCACTGATCGAAGACCCAGCCATTGAGGATGACGTCGGAAAGATCGATCTCTTCAAGCTCGCACCCTGTCAGGGTGACGGGCTGGCCGGCATTGGCGAGAAGCAGCACGGCGCCGCGGTCGAGGGTCTGGTCGGTCACGTTTGTCATGGTGCGACCATAGCGCCGTCGACAAATGGGGTCGAGGGGTCCGCGACCCCTCGCCTTGGATAAAAAAAGAGAGGCGGCCCCAAAAGGGACCGCCTCTCTTTTTTCTTTAAAGAACGAAGGGGCCGCAGGCCCCTTCACCCCGATAGTCGACAGTGCTTAGTCACGACGACGGCGGCGACGCGGGCGATCGCCCTTGTCCGAGCCGCCTTCGGCCAGTTCCAGTTCACCCTCATCGGTGTCTTCACCGGCGGCAGCGCGGGCGGCATTACGCTCGGCGCGTTCAGCCTCCAGCTTTTCCGACAAGTCTTCACCGGTTTCCTGGTCGACAACCTTCATCGACAGCTTGGTCTTGCCGCGGTCGTCGAGACCGAGGAACTTCACCTTCACTTCATCGCCTTCGTTCAGGACGTCGGAAACCTTGCCGACCTTTTCCTTGCTGATCTGCGAGATGTGGACGAGGCCGTCCTTGGCGCCGAAGAAGTTCACGAACGCGCCGAAATCGACGACCTTCACGACCTTGCCCTTGTAGATGGCGCCGACTTCCGGCTCCGACGCGATCGACTTGATCCAGTCGCGCGCGGCGTCGATCTTCGACTGTTCCGAAGCGGCGATCTTGATCGTGCCATCGTCCTGGATGTCGACCTTGGCGCCGGTCTTTTCGACGATTTCGCGGATGACCTTACCACCCGAACCGATGACTTCGCGGATCTTGTCGACGGCGATCTTGATCGTCTCGATCTTCGGTGCGAATTCGCCCAGCTCTTCACGGGCGCCCGAAATGGCCTTGTTCATTTCGCCGAGGATATGCAGACGGCCGTCCTTGGCCTGACGCAGCGCCTTGGTCATGATCTCCTCGGTGATGCCGGGGACCTTGATGTCCATCTGCAGCGAGGTGATGCCGTCTTCGGTACCGGCAACCTTGAAGTCCATGTCGCCGAGGTGATCTTCGTCACCCAGGATGTCCGACAGGATGGCGAACTCACCCGATGGCTCCAGGATCAGACCCATGGCGATACCCGAGACCGGACGGATCAGCGGCACGCCGGCGTCCATCAGGGCCAGCGAACCACCGCAGACCGTAGCCATCGAAGACGAACCGTTCGACTCGGTGATTTCCGAGACCAGGCGGATCGTATAGGGGAAGTCTTCCGTCTTCGGCAGCATCGGGCGCAGGGCGCGCCAGGCCAGCTTGCCGTGACCGATTTCGCGGCGGCCGGGCGAACCCATGCGGCCGGTTTCGCCAACGCTGTACGGAGGGAAGTTGTAGTGCAGGAGGAACTTCTCCTTGTACGTGCCTTCCAGGGCGTCGATATATTGTTCGTCATCGCCGGTGCCGAGTGTGGCAACGACCAGGCCTTGGGTTTCACCACGGGTGAACAGGGCCGAACCGTGGGTACGCGGCAGGACGCCGACTTCCGACACGATGGCGCGAACCTTGTCGACCGCACGGCCGTCAACGCGCTTGCCATGTTCGATTATGTCGCGACGCAGGACTTCGGCTTCGCATTCCTTGAAGGCCGAGGCGAACTTGTTGGCGTCGACGCCATCGGGGTTCTCTTCGCTCTTCACCAGGGTCGCGGCGGCCTTGGCCTTGGCAGCGCCGACGGCGGCATGACGGTCATGCTTGCCGGTGATGGTGTAGGCTTCACGGATGTCGTTGCCGACCAGGCCCTTGATCGACGTCACGATGCCCGAGAAATCCTCGGCGTGGAAATCGAACGGTTCCTTGGCAGCGTGCTCGGCCATCTCGATGATGGCGTCGATGACCGGCTGCATGCCGGCATGGGCGAACATCAGGGCGCCCAGCATCTTGTCTTCCGACAGTTCCTTGGCTTCGGATTCGACCATCATCAGGGCGTCGGCCGTACCGGCGACGACGAGATCCAGAACCGATTCCTTGATCTGGTCGACGGTCGGGTTCAGGACGTATTCACCGTCGATGATGCCGACGCGCGCGCCGCCGATCGGACCCATGAAGGGCACGCCCGACAAGGTCAGGGCAGCCGAGGCCGCGACCATGGCGACGATATCCGGATCGTTTTCCATGTCGTGCGACAGGACGGTGGCGACGACCTGGACTTCGTTCTTGAAGCCCTTGACGAACAGCGGGCGGATCGGACGGTCGATCAGACGCGAAACCAGGGTTTCCTTTTCCGACGGACGGCCTTCACGCTTGAAGTAGCCACCCGGGATCTTGCCGGCGGCAAAGGTCTTTTCCTGGTAGTTCACGGTCAGCGGGAAGAAGTCCTGGCCCGGCTTCGGCGCGCGGGCGTAGACGACGGTGGCGAGCACGGTGGTTTCACCGTAGGTCGCCAGCACAGCGGCATCGGCCTGGCGGGCGATACGGCCCGTTTCCAGGGTCAGCTTGCGCCCGGCCCACTCGATCGTTTTTCTTTTGATGTCAAACATTCGTTTTCTTTCATACAGACCCGTCCGGCCCCATGCCATCCGGGTCGGCCGCACATATGCGGCGCGTTTTCATGGGCTTGTCTGGTAACGCGATGCGTAAAAGCCCGTTTTGTATCAGCGCAACCTCGTTAGGCTCCGCGGGGTGTATAACCCTGCCCATTCGGCAGAGATAGTAGTCTGGCTGTGTTCACCGCGACAGCTGCGGATATAGACAAGGGCTCGGGGAACGCCCCAAGCCCTTGGTTGAAACACTTAACGGCGCAGGCCGAGGGTTTCGATGATGCTTTGGTAACGACCGCTGTCGCGGTCCTTCAGGTAGTCGAGAAGACGACGACGCTGCGACACCATTTTCAGGAGGCCGCGGCGGCTGTGGTTGTCCTTCTTGTGTTCCTTGAAGTGCTCGGTCAGGTTGGAAATGCGTTCCGACAGGATAGCAATTTGCACTTCCGGGCCACCGGTGTCGTTGGTGGTGCGAGCATGGGTCTTGATCAGGTCTGTCTTGCGATCAGGCGTAATCGACATCGGGAGTCTCCTTAATGAGATCAAAGGTTCAGGATGCGAGTCGGATAAAGCTTTCCGGCTCTGAGTTCGCAAAGCGCCTGAATCTCACCCTTCAACACGGCCTGGACCGTATCGGGAAACTCAAGATAACCAGCCTCGCGGCGGGCTTTTTGAGCCTCGGCAATCAGTCCAATCTGGCGGGGCAGAAGGGCAAGGTCACGGCCTTGCTTCAACTTCGAAGCCTCGTCTTGCGTAACAGGCAGGGCCGGGATGTCGTCCAGCGCTGTCTCTACACCAAGCAAAGCCTCGAGTTGGGCGCCTCTATGCACTAAATCGGCGAGCTTTTCCAGCGTTATTGCGGATTTTGTTTCAAACGCCCCGACCTGTTCTCGGCGTAACATTGACACGTGTCCGCAGACATTCAGTTCAAGGCAAAGATCCCTGGCGACCGAGCGCACATAGGTACCCTTGCCGCAGAACAGGGTCAGGGTCGCGGTGTCGGTATCGAAGGCATCGAGCGTCAGATCGAAGACCTCGACCTGGCGGGCCTTCAGCTCGACCTCGACGCCCTGGCGCGCCAAGTCGTAGGCACGCTTGCCGTCGACCTTGATGGCCGAAAAGGCCGGTGGCACCTGTTCGATGACACCGATGAACTGCGGCAACAGCGCCTCCAGAGCCTCGCGCGTCGGCCGGGCGTCGGAGCTGGCCGTTACCTCGCCTTCGGCATCGTAAGACGCGGTCGTCGTCCCGAAGCTGATGGTGAAGCTGTAGAGCTTGTCGGCCTCGACCAGGTAGGGCACGGTCTTGGTCGCCTCGCCCAGCGCGATCGGCAGGATACCGGTCGCCAGCGGGTCGAGCGTACCGGCATGACCGGCCTTCTGGGCATTGAACATCCGCCGGACCTTCGACACGGCGTCGGTCGAGCTCATCTCATACGGCTTGTCGAAGCAGACCCAGCCATTGACCAGGTCGCCTTTCTTTTTGCGGGCCATTATATATCTCTGAAACGCGCACTGAACGCGGATAAACGCGATTAATCTTCGCTGTCTTCGTCGTCGTGATGGAGGTCGCGCGCGATGTCGGGGCGCATGAACAGGGCGTCGATGCGCGCGGCCTCGTTGAAGCTTTCATCGTGCAGGAAGCGCAGCTCCGGCGTGAACTTCAACTCGATCCGCCGGCCGAGGATGCCGCGCAGGAATTTGGCGTGACGGTTCAGGGCAGCGACCGCCGGGGCGATCTGTTCCGGACGCACGCTGATGCCACCCAGACCGGCGCCCAGGGGTTCGACGAAGATGGTGGCGTGGCGCAGGTCGGGCGAACAGCGCACTTCGGTCACAGTGATCGAAATCCCCTGCAGGTCGTCATCGTGGATGTCTTCTTCGCGCAGGATTTCGACCAGGGTGTGGCGGACGATTTCGCCGGCACGCAACTGGCGCTGCGTCGGACCAAGTTCGGCATGGCCGCGGCTTTGGCTCTTGAGGGAGCCGCCGCCCTTGGATTTGTCAGTAAAGCTAGGTCGTTTCATTCTGCCGATATAAGCTTTTTCGCTCGTTTTTCTATTCAAAAATGCACGGCGAATGCTATTCGTGGCAAGCGGACAGATAACTATAAAACATACAGGGACGCGCGTGAGCACGCATAATCCGACATTCACCGCCCGTATCGACATGGTCGATGCCCTGCGCGGCTTTGCCCTCATGGGGCTGTTTACCGTACACGTGGTCGAATATTTCGAGCTCTACTGGCTCAACCCGCCGGCCAATGACCCGATCCACAACTGGGTCTTCGGCCTGTTCGCCGGCAAGGCCTTCGCCATGTTCGCGCTGATGTTCGGCCTCAGCTTCTTCATCATCATGGACCGGGCGCAAAAGCGGGGTGTCGACTTCACCGCACGCTTCCTGTGGCGGCTGGTCGTCCTGTTCATCATCGGCTTTTTCCACGCCCTCTTCTATGCCGGCGATGTCCTGCAGGTCCTGGCCCTGTGCGGGATCATCCTGTTGCCGCTTAATCGCCTGAGCTGGAAATGGCTCTTGCCGCTCGCCGTAATCTGCTTTGCCCAGCCCGTCCTGTGGCTGCAGCTGGTGCGCGCCGCCCGCGATGTCCACGCCAATACGGCGCCCCTGTCGTGGAGCTACCCCGCCCTGCCGGTCTTTGCCCACGGCACCTTCGCTCAGCTGTTCGCCACCAACCTGTGGACCGGGCCGCAGACCAAATGGGAATTCATGTGGGAATATGGCCGCGTCTTCCAGATCTTCGGCCTGTTCCTCACGGGGCTGATGCTCGGCCGTATCGGCTTCATGGCCCAGCCCGAACGCTTCGCCGCGGCGCGGCGCATCGGTTTCGTCGTTGCCCTGGCGGTTGCGATCGGCCTGCATTTCGCCAGGCCGGAAATCAACGCCGCCCTGCCCGGCGACAAGGCCCATTTTCTGGTGCCATGGGCGCGCGAGACCCTGTTCGACTCGTATCAGTCACTGGCCGCCATGTTCCTGTGGGTCTTCGGTTTTATCGAAGTCTACCAGTGGAAGCCGACGCAAGCCCTGCTGCGGCTACTGGCGCCGGCCGGACGTATGACGTTGACGCTTTATGTCATGCAGGCCCTGATCGGCATTCCGATCTATTACGGCTGCGGTCTCGGCCTCTACGCCACGATCGGACAATTCCATGCCCTGATCCTGGGCATCTGCATCTTTACGTCACAACTGGTCTTCGCCCACCTGTGGTTCCGCTTTTTCCTCTACGGTCCGCTGGAATGGCTGTGGCGTGCGGCGACCTACATGACGCTGAAGGTGCCGTTCCGGCGATCAGTCGCGCAGGGAGAAGGTTAGCGGCTTGTCGGCCGCAGCCATAACGCCGGCCATGACCTCGGCCTGGATCTCGACAATAGCCTTCAGCGGAATATAGAGGCCGAGACGGTTCCAGCCCGCCGCTTCGGCCCGCACGCGCAGGGTGTTCATATAGGCCACGGCCAGCCAGAACGACATGACATAGAGCCCCCAGATATGGGCGGTCATCATCGTCCAGGGATTGTCGCTGTGCTCGGTGGCATCGGCGACGGGCTGGAGTTGCAGCGGCTGCACCGAGGTCGTCAGGGTCGAGGTGATGATAAAACTGAGCAGGCCATTACCACGGAACCGCACGCGATTTTCCTGCGCTTCGACCTGGGTCTTGCTGCCGGCGTCGACGGCGTAATAGTCGAGGACCGCCTGGCACACCGCCAGGTCGTAACAATAGAGCCGACGGCCCTGGTAGCTCAGGACGCGATGTGGCGTGTCGCGGAAATCGCCATACCGCGCCAGCCGGGCGCGGATCGCCTGGATGCGCGGCTTGTCCTCGTGCCAGTCGCGGCTGATATTGCCGATATGGGCGTTCTGCACACCGCACAGGGCCGCCAGACCGCGCTGGGTCAGATAGGCCTCGCCATTGCTGAGCATGCCCATGCCCATGCCGTCGTGTTCGCCGTACGCGACGACGGTCAGCGGCGAGATCTCCGGTGGCATTTCCGGCGCGGTGGATTCACCGGTTACGGGAACATAGCTACGCGACAGGTCGAACATGGAGGCGGCTCCCGTGCGGGCATACGACAGATTGTATGAGGTGCGATTAAAAACCCTAGATGTGGGTTTTTTGCGCCCGCGAGATTGGTTAATCAAGCGTTAACATAACGCTGACCTCTCGCAGGCAACGCTTATCTGTTGGCAAGCTGGGGATAAGTCGCAAATCCAAGGTTTGTAACGGATTTACGACGGTTTTGTCGGGCAGAGCTTTAGCTGAAAACCACCGTCTTGGCGCCATTGATGATAACCCGGCGTTCGGCGTGCCAGGTGACCGCGCGCGACAGGACGCGCGCCTCGATATCCTGGCCGATGGCCACCAGCTGTTCCGGCGTCAGGCCGTGGTGGACGCGTTGCACGTCCTGCTCGATGATCGGCCCCTCGTCGAGATCGGACGTCACATAGTGCGCCGTGGCGCCGATGATCTTGACGCCGCGGGCATGGGCCTGATGGTACGGCTTGGCGCCCTTGAAGCTGGGCAGGAACGAGTGGTGGATATTGATGCAGCGACCGCTCAATTGCCGCGCCAGGTCGTCCGACAGGATCTGCATGTAGCGCGCCAGCACGACCAGGTCGGCCTTGTGTTCGTCGATCAGCGCCAGGAAGGCGGCTTCCTGCTCGGCCTTGTTGGTCTTGCCGACCGGCAGATGGACATAGGGAATCCCGCTCCATTCGACCAGCGAACGCATATCGTCATGGTTCGACATGACGCAGACGATATCGACCGGCAGCAGGCCGGTGCGCCAGCGATAGAGCAGTTCATTGAGGCAATGGCCGAACTTCGACACGGCGATCACCACCTTGGGGCGGATCGACAGGTTATAGATGTCCCAGTCCATGGCGAAACGGTGGGCGATCGGCTTGAAGCCATCGCGCAGGGTCGCCATCGGCGGCATCTTGGGGCCGGCCTGCTTGAAGACGACGCGGACATAGAACATGTCGCCCATGGCGTCGTTGAACTGGTTGGACTCGACGATCGAAATATCGTTGTCGTACAGATAGCCCGATACCGCTGCGACGATACCGCGCGTATCGGGGCACTTGATGATCAGGACGTAATGCGAAGGGTCGAATTCGGTCGTATCGAGCATAGGGACTTCGTGTGCAAATAGCGGGCCGCAAGGAAACAGCCCCAAATAACGGGCTGACGGCTATAGCATCAAAGCGCCGGACATTCGCGATCGTTTCAGAAGAAAATAGATGGCGGCAGAAATAGCAACACAAGGGCAGGTCAGGCTTGAACCGATTGCACCGCTTACCCACTTAGGCTAAGCCCAATTCACTCGTTATAACAGGCGCTTTCCCATGGCTTCCGCAGACCCCAATATCATCGACGGCTCCGAACAGACCTTCATGGCCGATGTCATCGAGGCATCCATGACCCAGCCGGTCATCGTCGACTTCTGGGCGACCTGGTGCGGGCCGTGCCGCCAGCTGGGGCCGGCGCTGGAAAAGGTCGTCGGTGAAGCCAAGGGCAAGGTCAAGCTGGTCAAGATCGACGTCGACCAGAACCAGGGCATTGCCGCCCAGATGCGCGTCCAGTCGATCCCGACCGTCTACGCCTTTGTCGGTGGCCGCCCGGTCGACGGCTTCATGGGCGCCAAGTCCGAAACCGAAGTCCGAACCTTCGTCGAAAAGCTCGGCGTCAGCGATGCCGGCCCGTCGATCGACGACACCCTGGCCCTGGCGCAGCAGTCGATCGACGACGGCGACATCACCAGCGCGCTCGAAGCCTACAGCTTTATCCTCGAGCAGGAACCGCAGAACCTGAAGGCCATTGCCGGCGTCGCCCGCGCCTATCTCAAGGTCGGCCAGGCCGAACAGGCCAAGGGTTTCCTCGACATGGCGCCGGCCGACACCAAGGATGCCGATATCCTCGGCCTGAAGGCGGCCCTGGAACTGGCCGAAGACGCGCCCAGCGACGTCGCAGCCCTGCGCGCCCGCGTGGCGCAGAATGACCGCGACTTCGACGCCCTCTATGATCTTGGCCGCGCCCTTGCCGGCCAGGGCGATATGCAGGGCGCCATCGATACCCTGCTCGAAATCGTCAAGTACGATCCGGAATGGAACGGCCAGGCTGCCCGCCAGTACCTGTTCAAGATCTTCACGGCGCTCGGCAACGGCTCCGAAATCGTCCGGGTCGGCCGTCGCCGCCTGTCGTCCATGCTGTTCAACTGAGGTCCGTCATGTCCGACACCGAAACCGCGCCCCCTCTTCCGGAAAAGTCCGATATCGAGATCGATCCGCGCCTGCTCGAGGCCCTGGTCTGCCCGGTCAGCCGTCGCCCGCTGACCTATGACAAAGCCGCACAGGAGCTGATCAGCCCCAGTGTCGGCCTCGCCTTCCCGATCCGTTCGGGCGTGCCGATCATGCTGGTCGACCAGGCCCGTAAATTTGATCCGGTTAAGATTTAGGCCAGTGAAAGCTTAAACGAGTTCGCCGCGCAGAAGTTTCGGAAGATCGCCGGTCGCCGCACCGGCATCTTCCATGACGAACTGACGCAGCAGCGGCACCTTGTTGAACAGGCCCATGCCGACATCGCGGACCGTGCGCAGCAGCGGATTGCCGTTGGAGAACAGGCGCACGAAGCCGTCCATGATGACCGAGGTCGAGACATTGTCGAACCGGCGCCAGCGCGCATAGCGTTCCAGCACCAGCGGCGAACCCAGGTCTTCGCCGAGACGCGCCGCCTCGATCAGGACTTCGGCCAGCGCCGCCACATCCTTGAGACCGAGGTTCAGGCCCTGGCCGGCGATCGGATGGATGCCGTGGGCGGAATCCCCCAGCAGGGCCAGGCGGCCCTTGTACATCTCCTCCGCCAGGCCGAGACCGAGCGGATAGATGAATTTCGGACCGACGACGCTGACTTCGCCGAGGAAATCGCCGAAGCGTCCCATCAGGTGATCGTGGAACAGTCCGTCGCTGACCGTCATTAGCGCCTTCGCCTTGGCGTGTTTTTCGGACCAGACGATGCAGGCGCGGTTGTCGTTCAGTGGCAGGATGGCGAACGGACCCGACGGCAGGAAGTGTTCGTAGGCGACGTGGTTGTGTGGCCGTTCCATCTGGACCGTGGCCACCACGGCCGACTGGTCGTAGTCCCAGTTGATATGGCCGATGCCGGCGCGGTCGCGCAATCCGCTGTTGCGGCCCTCGGCCGACACGATCAGGGTAGCACGCAGGGTTTGGCCGGTATCGAGGGTAACCTCGGCAAAAGCGCCGACCTCCGTGCTCGAGACCACCGCGGCCGGGACGATCAGGTTGATGTGCCGATCCTTGATAGCCTCATACAGAACCTGACGGACGCGGCGGTTTTCCAGCATATAACCCAGTGGTTCGTCGCCGGTGCGGTCGGAAATCTCGTCGGCCTTGAAGTTGAGAAAGAACGGCAGCGGCTTGCGGCTGGCGGCGCCCGGCAGGTGGCCGTCGGTGACAAAGATTTCGTCCATGCGGCAGGCGTCTGCCTCCAGCGCATCCCCGACGCCAAGCGCCTTCCATTGCCGAAAACAGGCATAGGCGATCGCCGAGGCGCGGCCGTCGTAACTGGCATCGAGCTGGGCCGAAAACGGCTGCTTTTCGATAAGCGCGACCTCCAGGCCGCCCGATTGCAGCGCCAGGGCCAGGGTCATGCCGGCCATGCCGCCGCCGACAATAATTACGTCGAGATGTTCCATGGCCATATCATAGTGCGGGCGCAGCAAAGCGCAATGCGGCATCCTGTGCCAACGCGCCTCTTGATACACTGCACAAAAAATCCACTCCCACCAAAACAGGGTAAACAGGTCTTATCTGACGATGAGGAAAAACCGTTATAAAACAATGACTATTTCATTCTTATCCGTCCGACTTACTGCTTAAAATAGTGCGCCCATCGGACACCCAGCACAATAGCGACAGTCGCTGGCAAATTGACGCAATCTTGGTCGGAATAAGCAATCTGATTCAAAGGTTACGGACGTCGCGATCTTTTGATCGCCCCTTCTAATCGTCGCATTATTTCTTGTCAGGAGCCCTTAAAACCAAAACAGTGCCAACTGGAAAAATTGCAAAATCAGTCTTTTTATGACCCTCGTCTTCATTAAGTCTGGAAGCTTTAATCGGATTTTGGCCGTGAACATCAACAACATTGAAGCAAAATCCCGCCTCGGCGACGTCTTTGTCTCCAAACTGTTTTTGCATCTGTTCGTCAATGTTTTGATTTTTGTCCGCGTCATCGATGTGAACATCGGCGGGATCGATTGTGGCATTAGGTGTCCGAGCCAAATACGCTTTCGTTTGTGCCGCCACTTGTCTGATAAGTGCAGTATCCTTCGACGCACAAACCCTCGCGCCAGATATTTCGATCGGCCGCACGTCAACTACTTTCATCGGCCCCACTAGCCGCGAGACGGTTAGTGTATTGGCAACTTCGTCGAATTTTGAAACGCCCGTGCACGAACCCGCAGCTCCTCCGGACGCTGGTTGATATGCATGGCACCAGAGATGTTTGGAAGTTAGCAGGTTGGCGGGGGCAGGCTGGGCTTTTGCACATCCTGATACGCTGACGATAATGGCGCCTAGCCCAAAAATAATGGACATCGTTTTCATAAAATTGCCCCCGGTTCGGTGAAAAACATAGTTATGCTGACTTCCCGTAATTTGCCAATCCTAATAGCTAGCCACATGATTTTGTGGCATTTCCGGCCGTCAGGGAAGCCCGAAATGCTTTTCATACTCTTCGTTCGACGGGCACGCGCCGCTCTGCCTGTCACTTTACCCAAATGCACAAAAAAAAGCGAAATCGATGCGGGAAATCCCTAACCTTGTGAATGTCATTGTTTTAACAGATGTTTTTTTGTAACTTTGGCCTAACATTTACTGAACCATATTCGATAACATTTTAAAACTATGTCAAAATAAATTACTAATATTTATCAGCGTGTTATCATCATTGATAGAGGCAGGTTAGACCCAATTCGGGTTTGATACGAACCTATTAAATACTTGTTTTATAAGGGTTTATTTGCCGATATTGATACGTCGTTCGAGGGGTTAGGGTTTCCCCGAACGCACTCGGCAGGAGAAGCGACTTTTCGCAGTCTCCCCAAACAAATCAGCCGGAAGCTGATCGACCGACGAAATGACTGTTTGCTGCGTCAAACTGCGTCGTGCGTAGCACGGGCCATAATCGGGGCTATTGCCTGCCCGGCAGGGCTTTCGCAGGGATCGGAAATTGCGTCAAAATTGATACCAAAAGAGTGCGGGCGAGGTGCGGGGACGAATGCGGGTTTAGGGGTCGGGCACGGATGGCCCCCGGCCGAGCTGCCCCCCCTCGCCGTTGCAACCGTTGCCCCGCCCGATCCTCGGCCCCTGGGGCCCTTGCTGCACCGACGGGCTCCCCTCGAGGCCTCGGCATGCAAAAGCCCGCCACGAGGCTCGTGGCGGGCTCTGGGGCAACTCCCGTATCAACTTTTTATGGTTGTCGTGGCAAATATTGCGAGCTCAATCGTGAGCTCCCAGAAAACCGGCCGGGTATCGCTCCCCCCTAGCCTCCCGGCCGGTTCCCCTGGTTAGTTGCTGATGATCAGCTCCCCCACCATTTTTGAATTACCCTGCCCGCCCACGGTGTAGCGGACATTGACCGCCTCTATCGAGAAGCCGGCGAAGATCCGGCGCAAGTCGGGATGATCGTTCAAGCTCAAGATGAACCTGCCTTTGATCCCCGCCAGGACGCTGCCCATCTGCTCGAACTGGCTCCGGTCGAACAGGTCTTTTCCATAGTCCCCTTCGCAGCCGTAGTACGGCGGGTCGAGGTAAAACAGTGTGCCTGGGCGATCGTAGCGGCCTATGAATTCCGCCCACGGAAAGCGCTCAATGACCACGCCGGCAAGCCGTTCGTGCAGTGCCTCGAGCATTGGGCCGACCTTGGTAACGTCAAAACTCGATGGCTTGCCGGCAGAGACCCCAAAGTTCTGGCCCGCACCTTGCCGCCAAAAGCGAGGCGCTGGAGATAGAGGAAACGTGCCGAGCGCTGGAGATCGGTGAGCGCCGAAGGGTCGGTCTTGATTAGCCGCTCAAAGCCGGCGCGACTGGCGATCTGGAAGCGGATCATGTCGAGGAAGGGCACGTAATGGTGCTGAAGCACCCGGAAAAATGTAGCCACGTCCTCGCTGTAGTCGTTGATCACTTCAGCACGCGGGCGCCTGTCACGCCGCAGAAAGATCCCGGCCATGCCGACAAACGGCTCGGCATAGGTTTCATGCGGGATAATGCTGATGCGCTCGACCAGGCGTTTGGCCAGGTTGCGCTTGCCACCGATATAGGCCGCCACCGGCTGCACGGGCAAAACTGGTGATAAGTCATCCATAGATATTCACTCGCTAAAATGTTCATGTAATGTTCCATCCCGGCTAGGGGTGGTGGAAACACGAACCGTTCGCGGTGCCGTGGCGGCGGGGTTGCCCTACCCCGCCGCTCCACCTGCAGCCGGCTGATCCGGCTTGAACGCTATCGCCTCAAAACCCAGCCAGCGATTCAGGGCGAGGAAGCGTCGCTGCAATGGCTTGATCTCCAGCTGGCGGAACACCTCGGCCGCCTTGGCCACGTCTCCAAACCCGCCGGCGTTTGCCGGCACTATGCCGAGCAGCTGCGGCGGCACGCGGTGCGCGGCCAGGACATCATCGCGGGTCGTGTTTTTGATCCCAAGAAACTCGTCCTTCGCCGCCACCTCGCTGATGGGGATGATCTGGACGCCGTCCTTTTTGCCGCCCGGAACGTGCAGGAACAGGTTTTTGAAGTTCCCGACCCCCTTGGCCTTTTTGACCTGCTCGCGGATCGAATCGACGTCCTCGTCCTGCATCCCAGCTTCCGACAGGTAAAAGACGTAACCGGCGTGGCTGCCATTGAGATAATAGCGGCGACGGAACAGGGTGGCGGACTCGTTCAACAGGGCGCTCTGTAGGGCGGCCAGATATTCGGGCAGGCCATAGATCTCCTGACAGACATCGTGCGATTTCATGTGGAAGACACTGCCCGTGGCAAACTCGTGGATCTCCCATTTGGCGCCGATGTAGAAGAAGGCGCCGGCGGCGACGCCAACCCGGGTATTGATTGATGGGGAACGCTTCAACGCCATCGGCGCGCCCAGGCGGTTATCGATCCGCTCGAGGTAGCCATTACCTGTGACCAGGTAATCCAGCGCGACCTGTTCGAAGTCATCGACGCTCAACAGCGGCGTCTCGATGAAACTTTCGACCAACAGGTTGACCTTGATGGCCAGCGCCGATCGATGGTGCGACGTAACGTTCAGGACACGGCCGAGCGCGCGCGGGCTGACGGGCGGCTCATACCATCGGCCGTTTTGCCAGCACTCGATGTATTCCAGCAGCTCGCGGCGATCGAGCACCGACTCGGCGTCGCCGAAGCTGAACACCTCGGCCTGCGCCTTGGATCGCGCCTTTGCAGGTGTTGGCGCGGCCTTCGCGGTCTGGGTTCGCGTCATTCAGAAAACTCCACAGTTGCGCGTTTGCCGCCGGCATCGCTGGCGTCGAGCGGTTCACAGAAAAGGACATTGAGAAGAGCCCAGGCGATATCGCCGTGGCCGAGCTCGGCCGATCGGCGCGAGACGTACGTCACGAACTTGCCGCCTGCGGTGACCTCGGGATGGATCGACATCAGGGCCGCGGCCAGATCTATCCAGCCGGCATCGAACTCGAGGCGGCGATTGCGCAGGACGTTCTGCGCCTTCTGCACCATCAGGCCCTTGACCAGTGGGGAATAGGAGACCGCTCGCACCATCGGATGAAACTTCTTGACCAGCTGATAGACGGCGGCGCCCACGCCCTGTTCATCGATGGCGATCTCGGTGACCCGGTATTTCTTTTTCAGGTTCTGGATGAAGGCGGCCTGCTCTTCGAAGTCCATACCGTTGAGCTTGTGACGCTCGAGCACGCGGAAGCGGCTCTTCTTGTCCTTCGGCGCCGCCACCACGACCAGGCCGGCCGGATCGCCGTTATTCCCCTTGTTCGGGTCGTAGCCGATCCACACCTCGCCGGCGTACGGCACAAGAGCGTACGGCTCGTAGTCACGCCATACCTCCCAGCTGTCGACCATGGCCGGCTTGATCAGCGTCATCGGGAAACTGGACTTGCTGTCGTCCAGGAACAGACAGCCGAACAGGTTGTCGAAAGCCTCGACGCTGTAGCGCTGGCGCAGCTTCTCGAGGTCGAACAGGTCGCACCCACCGGCCAGGGCATCGAAGATATTGACGATGTGCCGCCACACGCCGTCCGGCCCGAGCAGGCCCTCTTTCAGGGCGTCGTGGCTGATGTCGACCTTGACGCGATCGGCCTTGCTGCGCCCCTCGTTGTATCGCGCGCCCGACCATAGCTGATACGCCTGGTGCGCAATGGTCGACGGGGTCGAGAAATAGGTAATGCGGTAGAACTTCTGCGACGCCATGCCGGAGGCGACGGTGTCGATGTCCTCAAAGCCGTGGATCCAGAAATATTCATCGACGTAGACGTCACCGTGATAGCCCTGAGCGGTCCGGTAGTTGGTGCCGAGGAAGTACAGCGAAACCGGTGGCAACGGATTGCCCTCCGCGTCGTCACCGCGGTCGATGACAAGCGGACTGCCCTGCAGATTGACGCCGGTGACCTTGAAGACGAACTCGACAATGTACTGGCGGAAAATGTTCGCCTGGGCGCGCGACGCCGAAATGAAGATCTGGTTGTTGCCGGTCTCGAGCGCCCGGCACAGCGCCTCACGGGCAAAATAGAAGGTCGCGCCGATCTGACGGCTTTTGACGATCGCCCGGGTCGAGAACGCGGTCGAGTTCTTCCACGTCAACTGGTAGTCGAACAGGCCCTCGTCGAACGCCTCCAGCAGCTTCGCAGCCGTCTCGGCGTCGATCAGATTTTTGCGCGGCTTCTTCTTCGGCCCCTTGTTGCGGTTGCCGACCTTTTCATTGAGGTCACCCTCGTGACCGCCCTCGCCTTCGAAGCGGCGCACGCGAGACAGGCGCTCCATCTGGCGCCCGAGCAGATCGATGACCTTGTAATCCTCCGGCTCGTATTTTTCCTTGGATACGACCTGGGCGAATTTCGTGAAGAGGCATTCCTCGGCCTTAACCCGTGGCTCCGCATCGTCCCATTTGCCGCGATCCTTCCAGCTCTGCACAGTCGTGCGCGGCAAGCCAATCTCTTCCGCGATCGCCTGTACGCCCCAGCCCATCCAGTACAGGCTGCGCGCCTTACGCTGGGGGTCAAAGGGGATGCCGGGATGGGTAAGCGCGCTCATCTGGCCAGGATACGGCCCGCCCCTGCGCGCGCGTGAGGCGTGCCGCTTGGTGTCCTCGGCACGACAAGCGGCGCCGGTTGTCTTCAAAGCCAGAACGTCGCCTGTTTGACCTCAAAGCAATCCGTTCTGCCCTGCCCGAGGATGACCATGGCCAAAGTTTCGAAGTTCTTCCGCGTCGCTGTCGAAGGCGCCACCGCTGACGGCCGCAACATCGACCGCAAGGACCTGGTCGAAATGGCAGCCGCCTATAATCGTTCGACCTACGCCGCCCGGGTCAATCTCGAACACATCCGCGGTTTCACGCCCGACCCACCGTTCAATGCCTACGGCGACGTCATCGCTCTGAAGACGGAAGAGATTGATCTGACCGTAGGCGGCAAGACGGAAAAGCGCCTGGCCCTGTTCGCCCAGATCGAACCGACCGACGAGCTGGTGTCCATCAACCAGAAAAAGCAGAAGCTCTACACGTCGGTCGAGATCCAGCCGAACTTCGCCAATACCGGCAAGGCCTATCTGGTCGGCCTGGCCGTCACGGACAGTCCGGCATCGCTGGGAACCGAGCTCCTCGAGTTCGCCGCCAAGGCCAAGACGAACCCGCTGGCGTCGCGCAAACAGGACCCCGCCAACCTGTTCGTTGCATCCGAAGAGTTCTCGCTCGAGCTCGAGGACGCGGCGACCACTGGCCAGTCGGAATCGGCCACCGCCTGGAAGCAAATCGGCGACTTCTTTTCCGGCCTGACGAAGCAACAGGCGGTCCCGGCGGGGCCCGTCGTCCCGGCCGTCACCGCGCCCGCGCAGCCCGCCGTCAGCAGTGAGTTCACACAGATCCTTCAGGGTATGCAGTTGATGACGGCGGCTATGCAGACCTCGTCCCACGCCTATGACGCGCGCCTCGATAAGCTGGCGACGGGTCTCGCGGCCGTCACGACCAGGCTGGAAACCGAGCCGAACAAGAACCACACCTCGCGCCCGGTTTCGACCGGCGACAACAACCGTCCGCGCGCCGAATTCTAAGCGCCGCCAGCCACACTCACCGCCCCGGAGCCTGACTTACATGCGTAACGAAACCCGCCGCCTCTTCTCCGCCTACACGTCGCAAATTGCGATGATCAACGGCGTCGAAGATGCGACCACCAAGTTTACCGTTGATCCGTCGCTGCAGCAAAAGCTGGTCGACAAGCAGCAGGAGTCGTCGGGCTTCCTGCGCCAGATCAATATCGAGATCGTGACCGAACAGAAGGCCGAGATTATCGGCCTGGGCGTCAATACCCGCATCGCCTCGCGCACCAACACGGGCGCCGGCAACAAACGCACGCCGCGCACCGTCCATAACCTCGACAATCGCACCTATGAGTGCGTGCAAACCAACTTCGACACCTACCTGACCTATCGCGAGGTCGATCGCTGGGCGAAGTTCCCGGACTTCGAAGTCCGCATCGCCGGCCATATCGCCGAAGCCCAGGCGCTCGATCGAATTTGTATCGGCTGGAACGGCGTCAGCGCCGCCGCCGCGACCGACCTGAACGCTCACCCGAACCTCGAAGACGTAAACATCGGCTGGCTGCAAAAGCTCCGCGTCGAGGCCCCGGCCCAGGTCATGACCCACGGCGCGTTACCCGGCGCTGTCACCTATGGCGAAGGCGGCGACTACGCCACGCTCGACGCGCTGGTCTGGGATGCCCGCAACAGTCTGCTGCCGACCTGGGCGAAGGACCGTACCGACCTCGTCGCCGTGGTCGGCCAGGATCTGGCCCATGACAAGTATTTCCCGATCATCAACCAGAGACTCAGCCCGCAAGACGAGCTGGCCCGCGACATCATCATGTCGAACATCAAGCTGGGCGGCCTCGATGGCGCTGTCGTGCCGTTCTTCCCGGCCGGCAAGGTGTTCATCACCACACTCGCCAACCTGTCGATCTATGAGCAGGAGAACACCCGCCGCCGCAACATCAAGGACGCGCCGGAAAGCGACCGCGTTGAGGATTATCAGTCGGTCAATGAGGCCTACGTCATCGAAAACCTTGACTTCGCCTGCCTGGTCGAGAACATTCAGGAGGCCATGTAGGCCATGGCACTTTCGCCCGCCCAGAAGCATCGCCTTAAGGTTCAAACGGTTCTCATTGCCGTACGGTCTGGCTCGATCGGTAATGAGACTGTCGCCCCTGCGCGACCTGAGGCGGGCGAAGAGGCCTCCGCCTACGCCCTGCTGCGGGCCGAATTCGGCGAGGATCTGCGCCGCCTCCACGACATTGAGTCGACCGAGCTCAAGATCGAGACCAAGCGCGAGATGTTCCCGAAATATCTGGACCATATCGACGCGGTGCTCGACATCGCGCTCGAAACCGGCGCGGCCGTCCAGGACGAAGTCTTCGCGAATCTGATGATCTGGGCATTCGATATTGGTGAGTTCCGCCAGGCGCTCGACATGGCCGAGCACGTCCTCACCTATGGCCTGACCCTGCCCGAACGCTTCGCCCGCTCGCCGGCGACTCTGATCGTGGAAGAGATGGCCGAAGGCACGCAAAAGCTGTTCGACCGCGATGAGCCGGTTGACCTCAATCTCCTGCAACGCACCCTGACCCTGAGCGAAGGACGCGACGTCTTCGACGGCGTCCGCGCCAAGCTGCACCGCATCTACGGCCTCGCCCTGGCGCGTCATGCCGACAGCATCGAAGGCGACGCCAATGGCCCGGCCGGCGCCCAGAAGGCCGCGCGCGCGGAGGCGCTGAAGCACCTGCGACGCGCCCTGCAACTCAATCCGAAGATCGGCGTGAAAAAGAACGCCGACGTCCTCGAGCGCCAGCTCAAGAAAGAGATCCCTGCGGATACCGCAGGCACATAGGTCGCCCCGCGACGCCAGGGGGCGGTGACGGGATCAAGGCACAGTAGAGTTTGTAGCGTACCGCTCTTGATCCCCGATCCCCACCCCCTGCACCTTATTTTGGAGCCCGCATGAAGTCCGAGAACCTCGCCACTTTTCTGAACGACCTGACGGCGCTGGATCGCGATTTCATGCACGCGCTCACCTCGGCCCGCCAGCTCTGCAATCCCGCCATCGCAGACCACCCCACAGTGCAGGTAGGTCGCGACATCGACAAGGCTCCCGTGGCTGGGATTGTCGGCGTTCTCAACGGATATCTTGGCCTGACAGGTGAACCCAAGATCGGCGCGGTCTATGACGATGCCGGAATGCTGACCGGCTTCACTGTTCTCGCCCAGGCCTGACATGACCGGCTTTATCGCCTCCCCGCCTGAGCCTGCCTCGCCTGCCGGCGCCAAGGTCGAAGCCGGTCCTTTCTGGCCGGATATCGACCTTAACACCGCACGTGACATCGTGCGAATTGGATCCAGCACCATCCCGGACGCCCGCCTTATCGCAGCCGTCGAGGGCGCCATCATCTCCGTCGACAACGACCTCGCGGATTGGCGCGCTGTCCAGGAGGATGCCGGGTTCACAACGCTCGCCGGCGTCTCCGATCGCCAGATCAACGGAAAGCCGCGCCTGGCCGTCCTCTGGCAACGCGCGGTCCTCGCAACGGCCACCGCTGACCTGATGGAAACGCACCGGGACGTAACAGCCACCAAGGAAGGCGCTGCCCGGGCAGAAGAGATCCTGCCCACGGCGGACGATCATCGCCGCAACGCCGTCCAGGCCGTCCGGGACATCAAGGGCAAGCGCCGTATAACGTCCGAGCTGATCTAATGGCGACCTTCACCGCAACTGCCCTCCAGGACGAAACCCTAGACGCCCTGATGTGGCGCAAGCTCGGCACGACGACGCCGATCGAGGACGTGCTCGAGCTCAACCGGGATATTGCCGGGCTCGGCCCGTATCTGCCGGAGGGTACCGTAGTCACCCTGCCCCTGCTGACGGCCACGCCGGCGCCGGCGTACGATATCATCCAGCTCTGGGACTGACATGAACAAGCCCGCTTCCCTACGCGCCTTCCTCGAAGCGTACGTGCCAGAGCTCAAACGCAATCCCGACAAGCTGAAGGTGTCGATCAATTCCGGTGGCCTCGGCCTGCGCTACTCGCCCAGCAATCTCGGCTATGAGTACAGCTTCGAGCTCAATGTCACGGTGCTTGAATATTCCGGACACCCGGACGAGATCTTCTTGCCCCTGTCACTCTGGATCCGGCAAAATCAGGCGGAAATCTTGATGAATCCCGACCTGGCCAAAAGGGCAGTTTCGTTCGATGTCGATTTCCTCGATGCCACCGCCTGCGACATAGGCATCACGCTCGACCTGACCGAAGCCGTCGATGTCATCAAGAAAGACGACGGCAGCGGCTACGAGCTGCGCCACCGCGAGGAACCCGCGATCGCCGGCACCGAGCTGCTGATCGACCCGGCGCCGCTGCTGCAGCGGATCTATCGCAGCGACGGGGGCCTTGTCGTCGGAACGCCGGAGGCCTGATCATGGCACGCGCCGGCATGAATAATTTCGAAGCGCTGGGCGAGCTCGAGCAGCTCCTCGAGGCGATGTCCTACAAGCTGAAGCCAAGCGTCCGGAAGAGCTTCCTGACCAAGGCCGGCCGCGACATTCGGCGATCGCAAATGATGCGTATTGCCGCCCAGAAGAATCCGGACGGCACGAAGTACGCACCGCGCAAAAAGAAACAACAGATGCGCCAGACGCTCCGGGCCGCGCACTTCCTCTACCCGGTGTCCGGATCTAACCAGCCCCGCATCGTATTCATGAAGAGCTGGCTGTACCTCGGCAAGCGTTTCATTACCGGCTTCGACATCGAGGTCAACGGCATGCGCACGTTTCGGCGCGACAAGATCGTCCGATGGCTGCCGGTGCCGGCGGGCCAGGAGAACGCCAACGCAGGGGGCTTCAAGCGCCTGAGCGTCCGGCAGAAGGCCATGTTCAAAAGGATCAAGGGTCCGCGCTGGCTGAAGTCCTGGGCAAGTGAGGATGAGCTGTCGGTCGGCTTTCGCGGATCTGTCGTCAAGATTGCCGATAGTCACCAGTTCGGGGTCAAACATCCGCAACGAGAACTGCTCGGTATGTCCAAAGCTGATACGGACGCGCTGATGGATATGATCGTGATGGGGTTCGATCCGAGATAACCGGAATACTACCTGAATGGGTAGTACCCAGCCTGAACGCAGCATCTAAATTCGCATTGTCACCGGCGACAGCCTCTCTGATCTAACTAGGAATTAGGGCTCGGGAGGCGCTGGCATTGTGCCGATCTGGCTGGCGCTCGACCGCAAGAAACAAGATAACGAAATGAAAAAGCCCCGGATGTTACCCCGGGGCTTTAGGTTTGGCCAACAGGCCAGTTTAAGCCGCGATCGCGCCGCGCCGGAACCGATACGGGTTCATTTCGGCGCTGTTGGCGATGCGCTGACACTGGCGGCTGTTTTCGTGCAACCCGTCCCAAAGCGCCGTGGCCAGGAGAGAACTGTCGATCGTTAGCGCCGTGTCCCACTTGCCAGAATTGCGCGCGCTCTCGACCTGGTCGGAAATCTCGATGATTCCGGTCAGGGCCGTATTAGTGCGCGACCTGAAGGTCTCATTCAGTGACGCGCGGTAAGCTTCGGCCGAGAACGGCGTCTGGAACACAAGAGATGCACCCATGTCGGAGACGGTGCCATTGACGGAAGATGCCGCAAGACCTGAACCGCCGCTCGGCAAGGTGTAGCTGACATTCTGGCCGGCAATGGCTGTCACGACAACAGTGCCGTTATATCCTGCCGGCGTGAAGCCAGCTACGACGACCGTCTGCCCGACGGTCAAGGCCTGCGCGTTGGCCAAGGGAATGACCACAGTCCCCGTCGTCGTGTTCGAGGAGGCGCCCGTAGAGGCAACGGAAATGCTACAGTTGGGCGGAATCGTAGCCTGATAGATCTTGCTGTTCGGCAGCAGGCTATAGAGGGTAGCGAGATCCGCCAGGACCTGAGTGGCCGTCTTACCCAGGAGTGTGAGCTCGTTGATCGTGTAGTTGACCGCCGAATGCGATGCCCACGCATTGGCGATTTGCCTGCGCAACGCACCACCCGGACCGTTAAACACGCCCGCGCTTTCACCTGCCTGACAGAGGTTCGTGTACGCGAAATGCGAACCGATACCACGTTCGAACTCGCCGCGGCGCGAGAAGGAGTCGCCGCGATAGTCGCGCAGACCTTCGCCCCGGCTATCGCCGACAAAATTCCAGGTCGGCCGACGCGTGGTCCCGATAATAGCCACGGGTGGGAATGCAAACCTGCCGTTCGTCGTCACCAGGCTGTAGTCACCCGCCATGGTGAGGTCAGAACCGCCAGCTGCGCCATATGAGAAGGTATCGCCGGCGGAAATCGACGAAAACGGCATCTGCTGGGTGCCGACATACAAAATGCCGTTGGCGCATTGCTGGTAGAAATGCAGACGGAAGAATGCGCCGCGCGGAATGCTGACCGGAATCCCATCACTTGTCATTAGCGTCTTGTCGGGGATGCTCACCGACGTAGCCCCGCCGTTCCAGGTGACGCGATAGCGGGTGCCGCCAAGTGGATACTCGATGGCGATATTCAGGGTCATCGGCGCGCCCGGCCCTTTTTCGCCGTTGACGCCGTCGTCGGTGTAGAAGTTGCCGTAAACGAGTTTCGCGTCACCGAGGACCATATCATCCACTGCGACCTTGACTTCTTTGCCCCCGCACCAGGTCTGACCGGCGGTAAAGACGTGCGGATATTTGCACTTGTTGGCGACGAGACCGATGTACGGCGCGCCCAGGAGGAGATCAGCCAGGACACCGCCGGCGCCGGCGATGTCGGCCGCAGCGATTTGAGCAGTCTGAACCATTATGCGATTGCCTTTACGAGATAAGCGCCTGCGGCATTCGTCAGAATGGTGCCGTCAGCGCGAGTGATGAACGCAAAGCCTGCCGGCGGCGCCGGATCTGTGACCGGGGGCGGCAGGCATTGCGTGAGAGAAAATCCGATACCGATGCGCATGGGGCGTCTCTTAGTAGAGTGCGAACAAACCGGTGGCGGTCCCGCCGGCGCGGATCTTGGTCGCGACGATCGGAAGCGGCACACCGGCGGCGATCGGGATGGCCGCGATGTCGGTGCCGTCAACCCGGGTGACATTTACTGTCCCTCCGCCGGTGGCCAGGATAGCGCGGCACGGGCCATCGACCAGGTCGGCCGCGCCCGGGACGATAGGCTTATAGAATGCGCTCGGGCCATCCTTGATGTCGCCGAATTGCTGTTTGATGTTACGCTTGGCCGTCATCGTCACTCCTTTGCGGCCTTGGCCGCTTCCTGGTGTTGCAAGGTGATGAAGTCGGAGCGGATCTTGCCGGCGACCTCGTAAACGTCCTCAAGGCTGGCCTGGCATTGCCCGCCGATCATCGAGCCGTCCGGCTGGCGCTGCACCTGCGGCAGTTGCTGCGGCGTCGCCAGAAGATCCGGCGAGATGCGCGCCGTTAGCGACGGCGGCTGCACGGTCGAGGAGACGCACCCCATCAGGGTCAACGCACACAGTGCGATAGACAGGGCGCTCAAGAATCGTCTGGGTTTCATGCCGGATCTCCCTCACGGCGGTTTGGCGGCTGGTCTCGTCCTCGGCATGCGCCTGGTCGATCTGATCGAGCTTCGCCTGAACAGGTTTGACGGCGTCGACGGCCGCCAGACTGGCGCGGGCCTCCGAGGCCTTTTCGTCGCCGACACCGGCCTTTACACCCTGGCCGTGGCCGATCTGATAGGCGCCTGCAGCGACCAGGCCGCCAATCAGTGCGATGTGCCCACGCCCGATCACAGCCAAAGCCCCTTGATGCGGTCTGCGATGCGCGTCGTCGTCGCCAGATCCAGCCGGGCCGGGCCGTTGATGCCCCGGCGAACGGCGGCAGCATCGTCCCGATCGGCAAACAGCGACAGACCGTTCTCATTCCAGAAAGCGCAGGCGGCAGCTGCGGCAACGGCCGGCTCCGTAATGCGATCCGGATGGCGAACAAGGTCGATCCCGGTCGCCACGGTCAGCAGCTGGTAATTGCGCCGGCCGGTGTGCTGAAGATAACCCCCGCCCCGGTAGGCATAACCGTCGCCAGAATCCTCCGGCCCGTTGCCGTTGACGCCGGCATAGGCCCGGTTGGCAACGGCGGCCGGTCCCTTGCGGATGAGCGCCTGCGCATCCTGCACGCCATGAATGTTGGAAAACAGCGCGGCCAGCCGGTCGGGGCTGGAATAGGACGTGCTCTCGCGCATCTTCTGCAGATACTGCGTCTCGACCGCGACATTGCCCAGGAAGTGCGCAATGCGATAGCGGCCGACAATGCTGGCGGCTTCCATGGCCGGGGCCAGCGCCTGGGCATGGACGGCCGTGGCCGCCGTCCCTTGATTGAGAGCGTAGGCGATGATGGCACCGAGCGTTGTCGGTCCGAACTGGCCATCGATGGCGACGACATAGGCCTTGCGGGAAAGAGCGGTCTGCACCGCCTTAACTTCGACGGCATCCATCAGTGTGGCTCCTTGGAAAGCAGATAGCGCTGGCGCTCTTCCTGCCAGGCGTGGTGGCCGGCCTGCATCAGGGCGAACACTGAAGTGACAAAGCTCAGAACGGAAAAAGCAACGATCAGCACGATCACGGCTGCACCGCCTTCAGCTTGCGGCGGGCGAGGTATTGCAGCCCGTGCAGCAGGAAGCCGAAGCCAAGCCCGCCTAGCGCCATGGCAATCAGGACGGAGGCAATCAGCGGCAGATTGAAATAAAGGGTGGTGGTGACAGCGACCGTCGCGAACATCGGCAGGGCCGACAGTTCGGAAATAACCAGCCAGCGACGCTTGCGGCGCCAGCGGTTAAGCTGGGTCGGATCTTCGGGCGGCTCCTCGCCCATGGCGAACAGCAGATAACCGAGCTTGCCGCTTACCACGGTCAAAGCCCCGAACATCGCCCAGAACCAGTACTCGGCCATTTGTTGCTTGGTCATGGCCGCACGATTGTCGCGCGTGGCCGTCAGCGCCAGTGAGGGCGCTTGTCGTGCTTAGGAGACCAAGTAGCTGAGCATTCTGTTTGACATAAGTCGCAGGGGCGAGCAGCCTTTCGATATGACATATATGATTTTAAAAATGATCGGCCCTAGCATTACGCTAGTTGTATTACTTGCACCCATCGT
Source organism: Asticcacaulis sp. (assembly GCA_965246725.1). Lineage (GTDB taxonomy): Bacteria > Pseudomonadota > Alphaproteobacteria > Caulobacterales > Caulobacteraceae > Asticcacaulis. Next base: position 69,139 of record CBDFFG010000033.1, on the reverse strand, counting down.
TGTTACGACCGCATGGGCGGCTGCGAAATTCTACGTCAAGAGGGTCGTCGATGACAGCTTTGACAAGGCAATGGAGCGCATCAGGCATGATAACCAGCTTCAATTGGAGGTCGTTAAAGGGCGCATTCAAGGAGAAATTGGACGGGCAACGAAGTTGCACGCTCAGGAGTTTGAGACAATAACTACAGCTTACAAGCTAATGGTCGATGCGGTATCTGTGGTCGCGAATGCTTGCGCGCGCCTCCAACGCAATTCTGATATTTCGACTTTTTCTAACGCAGGGCTTGAAGACCTGATGGTGACAGACGGATTGCCTCAGGATGTTATCGCAAAAGTCATAGCTGTTTCTGATTCGCGCAAGAGACAGGAAGCCTACAACGATTACTCTAATCGGAAAAAAGTCGTAGACGCGCAAAGATCTGCGGGAGATTACCACAATTACTTGCTAGACCACGGAATTTTCATGGAAAATTCCATCGAGACCGTATTCAAAGCTATTTCAGACATAACGATGGACGCTATAGGTGAGCGCGTAGATTTTTATAGAGATAACATTTTGCCTATGCGCACGGATAAGTATGAGTATTTCGTCAAAGAGGTCGAAGTATTGCGAACGCAACTAACAAGTCTTGTACGCGCCAGACTTTGGATAGATGCCGATCGATGAGGCACTATCTTAAGGTAGCAGTTGATTCCTTACTTGGTCTCCTGAGCACTACAAGCGGCCATAGTCGCGCGGGAGACCGCATGCCGCCCTAATGCGGCCATGTCGGACACCACCTCCACAGCCATCGATCTGTCGCGCCTGCCGGTACCCCCGGTTATCGAGCCACTGAGCTACGAGGCCATCTTCGCTGAGATGGCGGCCGAGCTGAAGATCTATTTCCCCGACTTCAACGAAACCCGGGAATATGACACGTCTAGACAAGCTATGGGATAACCTATTGCAATAAAACAATTGTTATGATGTCTGCACAAGTAGGTGCCCAGATCTGATTTCACTAACAGTCGAGTTTTGGGCACACTAGTTGTCAAGATCCGTGTGTACCTGTCGTCAACTTTCGCAATTCTGCTATCGTTAATGCCGTGTCGTCATCTGGAAGTTTCGCTGTCAACCCGCAATTGTCGACCTCGACCCGCTTCCAGTCGTTAGTACCACTAAAAAAGAACAGCCAATCCTCTCCTATTTCCACAGGTATTCGCGCAGAATCATTAGAACTATAGAATGACATTTCTCGTCCAGGCTTCCCCTTGTACACCGACGTGACTTTGACGCTTATTTTTTGATAGTCATCAAACGTCCGACCATTTTTGTACGAATAGTATTTTCGAAAAAACTTTCCAATGGAAATGACCTTGCCGGTCAAAACATATTTTGACTCGGCGAGCTCTGCTTTTACAGACGCTTTGCCATCCACACATATCGAGGCATATGCTGGCGCGAATGAAGGCCCACTTAAGAGGCAGGCAATTACCAGGACGAACTTTTTCAACAGATGCTCCTTCTATTCGGTGATACCGGCGGTCATCGAGGCGCTGAGCTATGAGGCCATCTTCGCCGAGATGGCGGCCGAGTTGAAGGTCTACTTCCCGGATTTCAACGAGACCCGGCAATCGGACCCGGCCGTCAAGATCGTGCAGCTCTACGCGTATGGCCGCCTGCTTGATCGCCAGCGCGTCAACGCCGCCGCCAAGCCGTGATGCTGGCCTGCCGCCTAGATGTCGCTGTATCAGCCGAGAAGGCGCAAACATGATCTCGATTACGCCTAGGTGTTAGTCACTTGAGCGCGAATGCGTTCGATCAGTCGCTGAATGCCGGCCATATCAACCAACTCAGGGGGGCGGCCAAAATGGTTCCACCTGCGCCACTGGTAAAACAGATGCGATCTGAGTTCATCTAGAGACATTGTGTCATCGATCGATGAGAGATCTGTCGAGGGGAGTTTTCCATAATGCAGCACGTCAATATCAAATGTCGAAGCAAACGTGACGATCGCGTGCCAGTCAGCGCCCTCTGGCGGAATGTCGCTGTGGACGAGGTATTGCGAAGGTATCTTCTTAAACTCAGGCATGAAATCTCCTACTCGGCGATAGCGTCATGGATACCTTCCAGCCGTATCGACGCCTGTCAAGGCGTCGGCCTCGCTTGGTCTCCTAAGCACGACAAGCGGCCTTAGTCGCTCGGGAGACCGCATGCCGTCCTAATGCCGGCATGTCGGACACCACCTCCACAGCCATCGATCTGTCGCGCCTGCCGGTACCCCCGGTTATCGAGCCCCTGAGCTATGAGACCATCTTTGCCGAGATGGCGGCCGAGCTGAAGATCTACTTCCCAGAGTTCAACGAGACCAGGGAATCGGACCCGGCTGTCAAGATCCTGCAGCTTTACGCCTATCGCCGCCTGCTTGACCGCCAGCGCGTCAACGATGCCGCCAAGGCCTTGATGCTGGCTTACGCGCAAAAAGGTGACCTCGATCAGCTCGGCGCCCTGGTCAATGTCGCCCGCCTGCTAATCATGCCTGCCGACCCCGCCAACAATATCGATGCAGTCTATGAGAGCGACGCCGATTTCCGCGAGCGCATTCAGCTGGCGCCTGAAGGATTCTCGGTCGCGGGTCCGCGCGGCGCCTACCTCTTCCATGCGCGCTCGGCAGATGCCGATGTAAAGGACGCTGCCGTCGACTCACCATCCCCAGGCGAAGTCGTTGTCACCGTCCTGTCGCGTTCGAACAATGGCGCGGCCTCTGCGGATCTTCTGACTGCTGTCGATGCCGTCCTGTCGGCCGAGACCGTAAGACCGCTGACCGACCATGTCACTGTGCAGGCCGCCTCGATAGTCGAGTATCCCGTCATAGCATCAATCAAGACCTATGCGGGTCCCGATGCCGCTGTCGTCCTGGCCGAGGCGCAGACCCGTGCTACCGCGCTGGCCGAGACTTTGAACCGGCTAGGCCGCGACGTGACGCGCGCTGCGTACATTGCCGCCATTCACACCTCGGGCGTTCAGAATACCGTCCTCACCTCCCCGGCCGCCGACATGGTGATCAGCCCGACCCAGGCCTCGCGCTGTACCGGTATAATCATCACGCACGCGGGCATTGACGAATGACCCTGCTGCCACCGAACGCCACAGCCTTTGAGCGGGCTATGGAAGCCGCCGGCGAAGTGCTGCCCCTACCGGTGCCGCTTCGTGATCTGCTCAATCCCGCAACCTGCCCGTTGGCGCTGCTGCCGTGGCTCGCGTGGACTTTGAGCGTTGATACCTGGGACGCCACTTGGCCAGAAGCGGTCAAACGCGAGCGGATCCGCACCGCGATGTCCATCGCCAGGCGCAAAGGCACGGCTGCGGCAGTTCGTGAAGTTGTCGCCAGCTTCGGGGGGCAGATCGCTTTGCGCGAATGGTTCCAATCCGATCCGCCCGGCATCCCGCATACCTTTGAGCTGGTCCTTACACTCAACGGCGCAAACGGCTTGCCGGCCGAGCCTGCCTTTATCGACCAGGTCATCGATGAAGTGCGACGCGCAAAGCCGTTGCGTTCCCACTTCAACTTCGTCCTCGGAATCAGCGCCTCAGGCGCAGTCGGCATGAAGGCCGTCGCCAGACCCACCATCTACACTCGTCTCGACTGCATCGGAGCATGACATGAGCGCAATTACCCTTGTCATCACCAATGCCGGCCGCGCCGCGATCGTCAACGCGCAAAACACCGGTACCGCACCCGTAGCAATTGCTTCAGTAGGTGTATCTAACACCGCCGTCGTCGCTGCCGCCACGGCCGTCAATCTGCCAGGCGAAATCAAACGGATCGTCAGTTTTGGCGGCGATGTCGTAGCCGACGACACCATCCATATCACGGTGCGCGATGACTCCGCGGACGCCTACGCGATGAAGGCTTTCGCCCTCTATCTTGCGGACGGCACCCTTTTCGCTCTCTACGGCCAGGCCGACGTCATCGTCAACAAGACGGCGGGCTCGATGATGCTCTTGTCGGCCGACGTCAAATTCGCAGATATTGCTGCCGGTGCCTTGTCCTTTGGCGATACCGACTTCCTCAATCCGCCTGCGACGACAGAGGTCAAGGGCGTGGTCGAGCTGGCGACCGATGCGGAAGTCGCGGCGAAGACGGACACTACCCGGGCGGTGACGCCTAAGAGCCTCTGGTTCGCCTTCTCCGCCTGGATCACGGCACAGTTTTCCGACGTCTGGCGCAGCTCCAACGATGGCTCGGGCTCCGGTCTCGACGCCGACATGCTCGACGGCCTGCACGGAACCAGCTATGCGCGCCGCGACGGTACCGCCAACGCCGCGCTCAACCAGGCGATCGTTGTCGCCGGCAACGCCCAGACTGACGACATCTGGTCGGGGCCCCTCTGCATCCGTGAAGTGAATTATGGCGGCAGTGCGCAGACCGCCTCGGCCTACGCGCCGGCGATCACCTTCCACTGGCTGGGCGTCGGCTCCGCCGGCATCAAAATGTATGGCGACGGCCATTTCAGATTCCGCGGCCAAAGCACCAGTCCCACCGATTATCGCAACATCTACGCCGCCAGCTTCTATTCGAACGGTCAGCCTGTGTGGAGCGCTGCAAATGATGGCTCGGGCTCCGGCTTGGACGCCGACCTGCTGGACGGCCAGGACAGCGGCTACTACACCAATATCGCCGCGCGGCTCGGCTTCACGCCTATCGCCGCAACCTATATCAGCGACGTCTGGCGCAGCTCCAACGACGGCTCCGGATCCGGCCTCGATGCCGATCAGCTCGACGGCCTGCATGCCGCAAGCTTCACCCGCCGCGACGGCACCGCCAATGCACCCCTAAACCAGGGCATCATGGCCGCCGGCAACGCACCGACGGATGATCTGTGGTCTGGCCCGATATGTCTTCGCGAGGTCAACTACGTCGGCAGCACGCAATCCGCCTCGACCTACGCGCCCGCTCTGACCTTCCAGTGGTACGGCGCGGTGTCTGGCGCGATCAAGATGCACTTCGATGGCAGCTTCCGCTTTCGTGGCGAAGGCACCGACACAAACACCTATCGAAACGTCTATGCCGGGGCCTTCTACTCCAACAATCTCACCGTGTGGAACGCCGGCAACGACGGCTCGGGCTCCGGCCTCGATGCAGATCTCCTGGATGGCCAGGATAGCAGCTTTTACACCAACATCGCCGCGCGGCTTGGCTTCACGCCGATCGCAGCGACCTATGTCGCTGATGTCTGGCGCAGCTCGAACGATGGCTCCGGTTCCGGCCTTGATGCCGACATGCTCGACGGGCATCATGCCGGCGACTTCATGCTTGCCTCGGCCTACACCTCAGGCGGCAACGCCCTGTCGGGCTGGCGCCGGGGTCCTGACGGCTTCACGGATCAATGGGTGCGGATCTCGTGCAATGCCGACGACGAGGCCTCCAGCCCCTGGCCGCGTGCCTTTACGGCGATCATGGATGCCCAGGCAACGCCGATCGTTTCCGCATCGAACCTCGATGACGGCGCCGCGCTCAAAACCTACGACAACAACAATTTCACCGTCATTCGAACCGCGCCCACCGGCAACCGCGAGAACAACTACATTCGCGTCCGTGCCTGTGGCTACACCTAAGGAGCAACACTATGGAAATCAAACCCGGCGCCTGCGATAAGAAAGCCAAGACGATCGCGGTGACCTTCGAACACAATGGTGTCAGCCATACCCGCAACGTCAATTACTGCCTGAGTGCCAAGGGCAGTTACGACGCCGAGGCCACGGCAGCACGCCTCGAGGAGGTCGCACTCGGTGTTCAGAACAAGATCGAGCTCGGCGTCATCACGAATGAGGCCGTGGATCTGACCCCGGCGCCGCAAGCCTGATTGACCGCTTGGTCTCCTAAGCACGACAAGCGCCCTCGCTGGCGCTTGTTTTCGTGTGCGCGGATCGTGCGCGCATGCGCACTAACGACGACATTCCCGGCCTTATTGGTGATCTGATCCGTAAAGGCGTCATCGCGTCTGTCGATCTGAACGCAGGCACGGCCATTGTCACTGCCGGCGATATTGCTTCCCCTCCCTTGCCTTGGGTCGAGATGTCCGGCGGCTTTTCCACCTGGTGCCCGCCGTCTTCCGGCGAGCAGGTCATCCTGCTGTGTCAGGAAGGCGATATCGGCCACGGCATCATCTTGCGCGGCCTGAGCTCCAATGCCTTCCCCCATCCGGCCACGGGCCTGCGCCTGCACTTGAAAACGCCGGACGGCTCGACCTTCGACTATGACCCGGCCGCCCATGCCTTGACGATCACCCTCGCCGGCGGCTCGGCCCACCTCGAGGTGCCGCAGGGGCTGTCCATCGACGGCAAGGTCATCATCACCGGCGATGTCGAGGTAACCGGCAAGGTCACCGCCACGGGCGATGTAAAAGCTGGCGATATCAGCCTGCAGAACCACAAGCACGGCGACGTCCAGGCCGGCGCCGCCAAGACCGGCGCGCCCGAATGACCATGGCCATGAACCGCATCGATGGAACCGTGATCACCGGCGCCGCGCGCCTGGCGCAGTCGATCATGGATATCGTCACCACGCCGCTGTCGAGCCGCATCATGCGCCGGGAATACGGCTGTTTGCTCCATCAGCTGCTCGATGCACCGATCAATGGGCAGACCCGCCTCTTGATGGCCGCGACCGTCGCCACCGCAATCGTCCGCTGGGAACCTGAGGTGAAGCTTACCCGGGTGCGCGTGTCCGACGCCACCGCCGGCGCCGCCGGCGCCCTATCCCTCGACATCGAAGGTCAGGATCTGACCGAAGTCCTGCCCTCCCCCTTCCGCCTGTCCATTCCGCTAGGAGCCTGACCCCATGCCCCACCATCACGGCATTAAAACCAATGAGATCACCACGGGCGCCCGCCCGTCCGGTGAAGCCTCGACCGCAGTTATCGGTATCGTTGCCTCCGCCCCGGATGCCGTGGCCGGGACCTTCCCGCTCAACCGTCCGGCCCTGATCAACAACGTCAAGGCGGCGATTGCCGATGCTGGTACGCAAGGCACGCTGGCCAAGGCTCTGGCGGCTATCGGCGACCAGTGCAGCCCGACCGTCGTCGTTGTCCGCATTACCGAGGGCGCCGACGCAGCCGCAACCGCCACTTCTGTCATCGGCACCACGAATGCCCAGGGTATGAAGACCGGCATGCAGGCCCTCCTCGATTCCAAGGCCGAGCTGGGTGTGACGCCCAAGATCCTCGGCACGCCCGGCTACGGCGCCCAGACGGTCACGGCCGCCCTGGCCGCAGTCGCTGCCCAGCTCGACGCCATGGCATACGCACCCGCTGTCGGTGCGACCATCCCGGTCGCGATCACCTACCGCGCCAATTTCTCACAGCGCGAGCTCATGCTGCTGTGGCCCGAGTTTTCCGACTTCGACGGCTCGGCAGTCGCCCGGGCGCTCGGCCTGCGCGCCTTGATCGATCAAAAGGTCGGCTGGCATCGCTCGCTGTCCAACTACGGCGTCCAGGGCGTCACCGGTCTCACCAAGTCGGTCTATTTCGATATTTCGGGCGAAAACACCGATGCTCAGCTGCTCAACGACTCCGAGATCACCGCCCTGATCCGCAATGACGGTTTCCGCTTCTGGGGCAACCGAACCTGTTCGGATGAACCGCTGTTTGCCTTCGAAACCGCTGTCCGTTCCGGCGCCGCCGTGCGTGAGACCATTCGCGACGCCCTCACCTGGGCGATCGACAAACCGCTGACGGCCGTCCTGGTCAAGGACATTATCGACACCGGCAATGCAGCCCTGCGCAAGCTGGTCAGCCAGGGCAAGCTTATCGGAGCCACCATGTGGTTCGACAAGAATAAGAACCCGCCAACCGACCTCGCCGGCGGCAGCCTGGTTATCGACTACGACTACACCCCCTGCGCCCCGCTCGAGTCCCTCACCCTCAACCAGCGCATTACCGACAGCTACTACGCCAATCTGGCGTCGCAGCTCGCGGCATAAGGAGATCTTCCCGTGGCCCTGCCCAACAAACTGAAAAACATGAACCTGTTCGGCGACGGCGAAAGCTGGCTCGGGCAGGTCACCGAAACCACCCTGCCGAAGATCGCCCGGCAGATGGAAGATTACCGCGGCGCCGGCCTGGACGCGCCGGTCAAGATCGACATGGGCGGCCAGGCGCTCGAAATGGAGATCAAGACCGGCGGCCGTATCACCGCGCTGATCCGTAAGATGGGTACCGCTGCGATTGACGGCGTCGCCCTGCGTTTCGTCGGTGCATATCAGGCCGATGACACCGGCGCCTACATCAGCGTCGAAGTCTACGTCCGTGGTCGCATCGAGGAGCTCGATCGCGGCACCCAGAAGGTCGGTGAAGCCACCGAGGAAACGGTCAAGTTCCACCCGGTCTATTACCGCGAGACCGAGAACAACGCCGTCCTGGCTGAAATTGACGTCCTCAACATGATCTACATCACCGACGGTGTCGATCGCCTGGCGGACATGCGTGCCGCGATGGGCCTCTAAACAAATCCTCCCTGCCTCAGACCATTTTCGTGACCTCACGAAAATGGTCCCCTTTTCTGAAGGTCTCCCATGTCCGAACCCAAATCCACTTCTGTACCTCTCGATGAGCCTATCGCACGCGGCGATACGTCCATCAGCACAGTCACCGTGCGCAAGCCGAACGCCGGCGAGCTGCGCGGGCTCAAATTATCCGCGCTGATGAGCGCCGATGTCGACGAACACATGAAGGTGCTGCCGCGCGTCACCCAGCCCAACCTGAGCACGCCCGAGCTCGAGGCGATGGACCCGAGCGATTTTGCCGTCCTGGTTGGAACCGTCGTCGGTTTTTTTATGTCGAAGAGCCAGATGGCGGCAGTTCAAAAGACATTGACGAGCTGATCGCCGACGTCGCCGCCATCTTCCACTGGTCGCCGGCCGACCTGGCGCAAATGGACCTGGCCGAACTGATGGCGTGGCATGATCGCGCCATCCAGCGCTACAACCTTATGAACGGTATCAAGAAATGAATGCGCGCCAGCTCGCCCTCACCATCATGTTCAAAGGTGTCGACGGCCTCACCGGCACCCTGAAGAATATCGCGACCGGATCCAGCGGCGCGCAAGGTTCGCTCAGGAAGTTGACCGAGGAAGCCCGGCGCCAGAAGACCGAGCTTTCGGATCTGCGCAAGCGCATGGAAGAGTCGGCCGGCGGAACGGATGACATGGTCGCTCAGGAGCGCCGCCTGCAGGACGCCCTCGCCAAGACGACAGAACGCCTCCAGCAACAAAAGACCGCCATGGCGCGCCAGTCCCGGGCCGACAGCGACGGCGAGCGCGCCCGGGATGCCGGCGGCAAGAATATCCTGATCGGCGCCAGCATCGCCGCGCCTTTGATCCTGGCCGGCAAGGCCGCGATGGATTTCCAGTCGGGCATGTCCGACATCCGCATCAAGGCCAACCTCACGGCCGACGACACCGCACGCCTGAAGCAGAACATTCTGGACGCGGCGACAGCCGCGAAGCAACTTCCCGAAGATATGCGCACCGGCGTCGACGTCCTCGCCGGCGCCGGCATGGACCCGCGTGAGGCCGTCAAGATGATGCAGCCGATCGGCAAGGCGGCGACGGCCGGCTTCGGCGAGATCGAGGACTTGTCCCGGACCTCGTTTGCGGCAGTCGATAACCTGAAGGTCCCCGTCAACCAGATCTCGGCCGCGCTCGATGCCATGGCCGCCGCAGGCAATGCCGGCAACTTCGAAATGAAGGACATGGCGCAGTATTTCCCGACGCTCACCGCCCAGGCGCAGGCGCTCGGGCAACATGGCGTCGGCGCCGTCGCGGATCTTGCCGCCGCGCTCGAAATCGCCCGCAAAGGCACCGGTGATTCCGCCAGCGCCGCGACCAACCTGCAAAATCTGATGGCCAAGATCAACAGCAAGGACGCGGCCAAAAACTTCGCCGCCTTCGGCATCGATCTGGCGAAAGGCCTGAAGAAGGCAGCGGCCGAGGGCAAGACGCCGATCGAGGCGATCTCCGAACTGGCCAGCAAGGCCGTCAAGGGCGACCTGTCGAAGATCCCGCTGTTGTTCCAGGACATGCAGGTGCAGCAGGCCCTGCTGCCGCTGATCCAGAACCTCGATGAGTACCGTAAACTGCGCGCCGCCTCGATGAACGCCAAGGGCACGGTCGACGCCGCATTCAATATCAAGACAAACGAAGCAGCAGCAAACGCAAAGGCCCTGACCGGTGCGATTGGCCAGCTGGCGATTACGGTCGGCGACCGCCTGTTGCCGCAGGCGACCGCGCTTGTCCAGCAGACGACCCAGATCGTCACCGGCGCGATCAACTGGTCGGAAAAGCACAAGGGCTTGACCAACATCCTGATCGAGACCGCCGTCGCTATCGCTGGCGTCAATCTCGCCCTGGGCGCCGGGCGTGTCGCTTATGGGACTGTCATCGGCCCACTTACGGCAGTTTCCAATGCTTACAATTTTCTACGCACTTCCACGGCCGTAGCGGCCGTAGTCTCGAGTGCCAATGGCGTGCTTGCCGCCAGCTGGGCGGCAGTGACAGGGTTTGCAGCACCATATGTGGCGGCAATGTTTTCAGCCGCAGCGGCCACATGGGCTGTTGCCTGGCCGGTGCTGGCTGTTCTTGCGGCTTGCCTTCTGGTCGGCGCGGCCATCGTTGGTGTCGTATGGGCGCTCACACACCTCGACGTAATTGCAAAATGGGCCGGTGAAACATGGAATAGATTCAAGGATGCGATCAAAGGCATCGACTGGCTCAAGGTCGGCGGCGATATCGTCAAGGGGCTGGCAAAGGGCCTGATCTTCGGCATTCCCGGCCTGCTCTTCGCGTTCGGGAAGATGGCTCTGGACGGCATCGGCCACTTTAAGACCATTCTCGGCATCCACTCCCCGTCCCGGGTGTTCATGGATTTCGGCGGCCATATCGCGGACGGCCTTAGCATCGGCATCAATGACAATGCCGACCGGCCAAAACGTCAGGCAGGTGCCCTTGCGGCCAGCGTTATAGCAGCGGCAGCGATCGCTGCACCCGTTCCGATGTCGGCCGCCGCCCAGCCGGCAACACCTCAGCCCTTCACCTCGGCCGGTGCGCCTCGAATGCAAGCTCCGGCTGGTACCGGCGGCGCTGGGACTACCTTCTATATCGACAAGATCGAGATCAATGTTCCGACGACTACAAGCCATGATCCTAAGGAAATCGCCGACATCGTGCGTCAGGAGCTTTTGAAGGCTTTGGGGCAGCAACAGGTCCGCGCGCGCTCCGCTTATCGGGACGACGAATGATGTCCGACATTGGATTGTTCGAGGAATTTGCGGCGAAGATCCTCGCCGATCTGTTCACCCATTTCCCGGTGAAAATGACGCTCGATGCGCGCGTCATCGCCAACGACCTAACCGGCATGCCGTCCAGAGCTTGGTTTGTCGCCAGGGCAACGCTCAGGTGCCTTATCGAGGAGGGCATCATCATGGTCAGGCTGACGAACACGTTCGGCCGTTACGATGACGCCGTACTCACAGAACGGGGCCTGATGCTGATGGGTTACGGAGAAGAACCGCGATGATGATGACCCTCGGAACCTTCCTGTTTGAAATAGGCTCCCTGCCCTATCAGGAGCTCAGCCGCCGCACCGACTGGCGCCATGGCCAGTCGGACCGCTTCGGGCTCCGCAAGGCGTCGCAATTTCTCGGGCCGGGCGACGACAAGATCACGCTTACCGGTGCGCTGTTCCCGGGCACGATCGGCAGCTTCTCTTCGATCGAAACTGTCCGGGACATGGCTGGTACCGGCGAGGCCTTCACCATGCTCGATGGCCAGGGCAATGTGCTCGGGCAGTGGCTGATCCGCAGCCTCGATACGCGCCAGAGTGTGTTCTTTGTCGACGGCGTCGCCCGGAAAGCCGACTTCACGCTCGAGCTCGAGCGCACCGATGGCTGATACCAAGGCCCCAAAAGCGACATGGGCGGTCACCCTCGACGGCACGGACATCACCGACCGCATGAATCCGCGGTTGATCTCTCTCAGCCTGACGGAAAAGCGCGCCGGCGAAGCCGACGATCTGGAGATCGTCCTCGATGACCGCGACGGCAAGCTTGCCATCCCGAAAAAGGGGGTAGTCCTGAAAGTGTCGATCGGCTGGGCACAGGGCACCGGCCTGCCGCTTGGCCTGGTCGACAAGGGCGAATTCAAGGTAGACGAAGTCTGCGCCTCCGGCCCGCCCGATATCATCACCATCCGCGCCCGGTCGGCGGACTTTACATCCGTCTTTCGCGTTCGGCGCGAGCGCGCCTACATTGGTAAGACGGTGAAGCATATCTTGACCGCCATTGCCGTCGCGAACGGCCTGAAGCCCAGTATTGATGCAACGCTTGGCGAAAAGGTGATCCCGGCCCTCGGCAGCGGCTCAAAAAGCGATGCGGCCCTCGTGCGCGAACTCGGCCACCGGTTTGATGCCGTCGCGACCGTCAAGGCGGGGACGTTGATCTTCGCGCCGATTGGCAACGGCGTCACGGCTGGCGGAAAGCCCATCGAAGCCATCTCGGTTGACCGTAAGGACGTTAAAGACGGCCATTTCGACTTTCAAACAGCAGACCGTGACACCTATGACGGCGTCGAAGCCGTCTGGCATGACAGGGCCACCGGCCGCCATGTGAGTATTGTGGTGGGCGGCGCCGGCGACCATCACCCTAAGCGCTTGCGCAAGATTTACGCGACCGAGACCGACGCCCGCCAGGCGGCCGAAGGCGAATTAAACCGGATGAACCGCGCGGGCGAAAAGCTGTCCTTCGACATGGCACTCGGTCGACCGGACTTTTATCCGGACAGGGCTGTGACGGTTACGGGATTCAAGGCAGAGATCAATGCCGGGAAGTGGCTCACGACCGAGGTCACTCATGCAATGGACGGACAAGGGGGCCTTATTGGCCGCCTACAGCTAGAGACGGCGTCCAACTAACTCCGGCCCTTATTGTGCTGCTTAAATTCCGTCGGATGATGCTAGTACCTCCGGCGCGCCCGTAGGTGAGATGTTCTTGGTGATCTCCCAACCGTCGAACGTAATGGACCGCTCAGGAACTTCGTCGACAAACGCCCGATTGTCTAAATTGAAGTAGTAAAAAATACCACTATCGCCACGAGTAGGCATCGCCATTACGTGTCCGAACCGGGTTAGTGAGACGGCGCCGCGTTGCTCACGCTTTTCCGCCGCTGCGCTGAATTCTGTTATTGGCGTAAGGCCTTTGACTTTCCAATTAGCACCGAAACAGAGTGCCGGTTCTTCTGACGGTTTCATAAGCATATGCGTCATAGGCAAGAGTTTTTCGGCTGTATGCGATAGTATAAGAATCCGCTTACGTGAGTCTAGTCTGCCGAGACACATACCATGAATTGTTGCCAGTTCGCCCACGGAAAGAAAGAATTCTCCGACCTCTAAATCTGAGAACTTTTTGTACTTATAGTCACCGGACTTGAACAATGTTGTGCTCCAAATTCAAGGAGCGTGCCCTCTCATTTTTGTTTTTGCAAAATAAAATATGATAAAAAGTGTCTCGTGTGCTTAAAACGCAACAATTAGTAATCTTAAATTCAGATAGCGGCCGGCGCGTAAGGACGGGCTCATATTAAAACGAACTCTTAGTCGCTACCTTGTCGAACCGTTTCAACATATAGAGAGCCCGCTGGCAACGGTCGTAGAAGTTCCGCTTCCGGCTTAGTCAAATATAGCCACTGCGCCCATTGTGTCGGCCGCAAAACGACGATTTGACGATCGTGAATGGGAGCGACGTCAGGTCCAGGTGTCGTCGTCAGCATCGTGAAGCTGGCAGGATTATCGCCTTGCCGGTCGCGCCACAAACCTGCGACCGCCATAAAAGGCGAGTCATTTAAAGTGAAGCGGTGCTTTGCCTTAGGATACTTCTTCCCGGTAAATTCAAAGAATGCTGATGCGGGAATTAGGCATCGCCTACTGTCGGCGAAGTGCCTGCCCTCGGACCGAAAATTGAATACTGGGCCACCTTTTCCCTGCGGCGGGAAGCCGAATTTCATCAGCGCCAGTTCCACCCCATTGCCGGCTTGGCGAATGACCGGCCCCATATCGCCAATTTTGATGTCGTCAGCTCTCGGCAGATCGAGGTCGGATTGATGCGACGGAATGCCTAGCTCAAGCTTCTGCATAAGCGCGACATATTGATCGTACCGGACATGTTGTTCGTAGTCGTTGCACATGTCGGCAATGTGAGCTACCGCCGATAAGCGGACAATTCGTTAAATCGCCTTGACGATTTGCGTCCGTGAGAACAAACATGGAACAACCGCCGCAAGGAAGAATTCCATGTCGACCAATATTGAGCTTTATGACGGCGCCTGGGCGCGTCGGGACGGAGACGAAAAGCCGCAGCAGGTTTGTGCGCATCGCTCGCGGCCCGGCTGCTTTTATGTGGTAGCGGATCTGTACTTCTCGGACGGCACACCGGCCGATCCTGGCCTGTTCGAAACGCCGGCAATTCGCGAGGTCTTGTCACCGGATTATGCCGCTCGCATGACCAAGGCGACAGCCTACAACCCGAATGCCGGCTATCAGCGGTGACCCATGCGCGATCCGATGCAAACCGTCAGGCGGATAAACGAGGTTCTGCGCGGCCTGCCAGCCCTGAAGGTGACACCCCTGGAGGTGCGCCTGTCTTCATATCATTATGAGGATCTTCTGATCATTAAGGGCCTGCCGCACGGCCTCGGACAGTTGAATTCCTACGGCCCCTATTACGACCGGCGTCCACTAAAAACCTACGCCAAATTACCTTTGCAATTCATCGCTATTGGCCCAAGCTACGTGCTTGGATTATCTTCCGAAGGAAAGGAAGAGCGGTACGGGTTGATATAAATGCCGGGGCATGTGCGGCATTTGAGCACCTTGAATTTCGCCGGACCGAGCTGCAGCCGCCTTGACGTCACTTCCCAAATGAGAACATAATGGGAACAAATATAGAAGGTGGTCGGAGTTTCAGAATGAAAATCGGTCGGGAGATCGAAAAGGCGTGGCAGATCTATCAAAGCCACGTCAGTCTTAGAGGCGTGGACAGCCACGTCAGCCGCAACAATTATCGCATGTGGATGAGCCTGAAAGGCGCCATGGAGCGCGGCCTGCGTGAGCCTCTGAACCTCTATCTCACTGAACAGGATTTCGAAGGCTACTGCGCCTGTCTTGATATTCCGACGGCGCAGGCCAGGTACGCATGCGCGGAGTTCGCGCCTGGAATCACGCTGCTGCCCGGGCCGCACCCGTACAGCCATTTTTACGGGCATGATAAGAACGGACGTCTGAAAAGCTATGCCGTGCTGGACGACGCATATTTCGATCCGGAAATCGATATACTGGTCACGGAAATCGAAGCTCAGGTGGAAACACCCCTGCCAGCGCCAGCAGTGGCCGAAAGGAAAGCCGGCTGATGTCTGAGATCGCAAGCTCCCCCTTGGACACTATGGCAGCGATCGATGCCGCGCTGATCAAGATCGACCAGCGTGCGCTGACCGATGTCCGCATCAATTTAAGCTGGCCACACTACAAGGATCTTCTCACCCTGAAGGGACTGCCGACAGACTCGAAACAGCGGGATTTCTGGGGTACCGGTTATGAACGCCGGCCCATCAAGCAATACCGCAAGTATACCTTGCGCCTGGTCGATCACGGAAGTCAGATCGTCGGTAAGAACGATCGAGGCCAGATTTCAGCGTGGGTGATCTAAAAAATGGCCGGGAATTAAATCTACTTTTGGATAGTGATGTGCTGGAACAGCTTCTGAAACCCCCTCTTCACCGTTTTATCCAAGTTCGTACCGGATCGCTGACGTGACCTGACGGCTTGACTAAACGATCGATCAAGTGCCGCTCCTTGGCCGTTAGACAAACAAACTGAGGGCCAAGCGGCTTGTTCACGGATTTGTGATTTCGACGAAGGCTGAGGAGCAACGAGGGCGAGACCTTCAGCGACAATGTAAAACAGAAAATAAACGCTGTAGAACCGAAGATAAGCTAAATTTAGGTCAAGCACGTTAACGCAACCGCCAATTTTTGAGCTCGAAAATGGGAGCGAAAAAAATTTATGCTGGCTTAAATGGCGGAAACACGCCGTTAATTCTGTAATTTATACTGTAAAAAATGGCGTCGAAAAAATACAATTAAAACAGTAGGTAATCTCGCCTCGATACTTTTCGAGCTGAGACGGAACAGGTCGAAAAGTACACTTTAAGTCGAAAAACTCGAATTCCAGACACACCTGTAGGTCAATTTAAGCTTTTGCCCGAAAAAATAGGCAGCATTTACTGCAGATTATCTCATGCAGATTTTACGCATTGCGAAGCGCCTAATCTATCTCATTTTATGCTCCCTATCGCTCACTCGGTTCCGTGCCCATTGACCGAACTATACGAATTCGCGATATTGCTAGTGTGTCTAATACTGGCACGGCTCACCTGAAAGGGGGTGAACCAAGCATGTTCAAAAGTACCTGTAGTAAGCTTTACAACAAGATAAACGCATTCTCGTCAAAGCATTCCGCGCTTATTCAGGTGGCCGCCCAAACGCTAATCCGAACGGCCACCTGCGCAATAGTTAATCACATCATCAACAACGTGTGGAGGTGACCAACAGGGGGGGACGCGACGCCAATCGTCGTCCTCCCCACCTCATAATGTGACAAAACAATACTTGGTTCAAGCGCGGGTTTCGCGAAAAATTTTCGGGGCGAAAGCGCGTGTTCAGAGCCAGCCCCACCGCAAACACTCACATGCGGCGTACGACGCCCACAACACGGCCAATGATGTACATGGAATAGTCAGTTACAGTGACTTCGCGGACATGCGTGTCGTCGTCATTTGGACTGCATCGTTCTCAAAGCCCACGCACGAAGCCCACGACCCGGCCGACGATCTGCATAGCGCCATCGGTTACGATAATGTTTTCCACGTTTGGATTGTCCGACGCCAGCTTATAGCCGTCGGCTGTTGGGGTGATCCGCTTCACCATACCCATACCGTAGTGATACAGCGCCCAAATCTGGTCACCCATCCGCAACTCCTGTTGCGAGGTGTCGATAAATAGGCCGTCGCGGCTGTGAATCGTCGGGTACATCGAATCGCCGATGCCTGACGCATAGATGATCTTGTCGATCGGCGCCGAGGTATAACGGCGGATAAAGCTGCGCGCGAAGCCAATCTTTTCAGCTTCGACCACGCTGTCAGCGAACGTGCCCGCGCCCATGCCGAACTGTAGGTCGATCATCGGGATTTCAACAATATCCAATTGTTCGGCAATCAAGGCCGGTGTCGGTCGCGGTAGGGCTCCCTCAGACGCATCATCAGTTTGGTTGGTGAGATAGGACGGCGTTGTCCCTAACAGCCTGGCGATTTCATGGAGGTGAGTGCTTCCGCGAGACCCACCGTTCATCAATTTATAAATTGCCGGCTGCGTGACGCCTACGAGCCTTGCCAATTCAGTTTGGCCCATCCTCGCGGCCTGCATTCGCTCTTTCAGGCGCTCGGCATTAATCTCGTTCATTCCCAAACCGTATTACCAGAGTTATTTTATGCAAACGATTTATAGTTATTGACGTCGCAATATCTCCAGTTATATAAAAATAACCGAGGAGAAAAACATGACACCTTATCAAGCGTTAAAGGCTGCGCTGGAGAGCGCAGGATCTCAAGCCGAGCTGGCGAAGATTGCCAATGTCAGCCAACCTGCGGTTTGGAAATGGTTACATCAAAGTAAGCGTGTCCCGGCGGAAGCAGTGCTCGCGATTGAGCAAAGCACTGGCGTTTCTCGCCACGATCTCCGTCCGGATATCTATCCCCGCCCCCAGCCTATAACCGCGCAGCAGAACCGCCGCGCTGATGACGATGCAGCCTTATCGCCCTGGGAAACCGGCAACTACGGTAATATCGACCCGAATTTGGACCTCTTCTCCCAGCAGGTGCACCAGTGAGCGCGCGGCAAAGCATTAGCAACGGCAGGTCCTATGTTTATCGCCGTCCACGTAGCATCGCGCTCACTGTGTCGCCGGCGGCCCGCGAGGATCTTCGCAACGGTCTCGCTGGCATCGCGTGCCTGTTGTTCTTTGGCGGCTTCTGCGCCCTCCTGATGGCGGTGCACCCGTGACCAAGCTCCGAACCCCACTCACGCCGCAGAGCGCCCTGTTGCGCATCGTCGCCGTCCTCGGATGGGATGGCTGCGCATCACTTACGGGCAAGTCCGAATCCACCATCAAGAAGTACGCTGATCATGACGCAGAGCGCGAACTGTCGCTGCTCGACGCCATGCGCCTTGATGCCGCCTACCGGCGCGCCGGCGGCGACGGCGTCCCGCTCTTCGAAACCTACGCTGCCCGCCTCGAGATGGAGGCAGCCTCGCCCGGCGACGCGCCGAAGCTCCTCGACGCAATCCGGGAGGCCGTCCGCGAAAGCGGAGAGGCCTTAGACGCCACACTGGCCATGACGGCCGGCGGCAACCGCAAACAGGCTATCCGCGAAGTCTCGGAAGCGATCGAGGCCTTCACGCGGATTAAGGTCCGCCTCCAGGAGGGCAGCAATGAACGATAGCTCGCGCCGCAGGAGGCGGCACACTCACACCACGTAGTAACCGCGTAATTGGCTAGGGGAAACATGAACCAAATTGTTGCGGGACGCCGGGCGCCAACCCTGAACGTCCCTCGGGTTGAGATCGTTGGCAAAGCACCCGTTTTCGCCTGCCCGTGCTGCACGGACAAAGGCATCGCCCGGCAGATGGAAGTGATGTCGGCGCTCACCCGCAAGATCTACTATCGCTGCGATAATGATCTCTGCGGCCACCGCTGGACGGCAACGCTGGAATTCACGGCGTCGACCACGCCCAGCAATTTTGGCCCCGGTAGAATACCGGAGCCCATGATCAAACAGAGAGATCGCCTCCCGGACGCTCTGCGATAGCCTGACGCGCCCCTCCCCCAAAAGACACCCTGCCCGCGCCTGCCTGTCCGGTGCGCCGGATAACTGCGCCCTGAAAGACCCCATACGTGACCATTGACGACACAATTTGGAACGAAGTCCGCGAGCGCATCATCAACGATTTTGCATTCAAGGATAACGGCAAGTGGCTGCAGAAAGGCCGCTGCCCCTCGTGCCGGCAAAAAGAGCTCTACGTCGCCAGGGAACGTCCCCTCGTCCTCAAATGTGGGCGTAGCGACAATTGCGGCTGGGAACAGTCGACCCGCGACGCCTATCCTGAATTCTTCGACGTTTGGTCCAAGCGCTACAAGGCGACGCCGGCGGCTCCTAACGCTGCCGCCGACGCCTACCTTGCGCACGGCCGGCATCTGAACCTGCTCAATATGGGTGGGGCCTATACGCAGGAAACCTACCGCGATACCGACCGGAACATCGTCACGGCGACCGTCCGCTTTGCCCTTCCCAACAACACCTGGTGGGAACGGCTTATCGACCAGCCCTCACGCTTTGGAAAAAAGGCCCGTTTCAAATGGGGAGGAAGTCACTCCGGGTACGTCTGGATGCCCCAGAGACTTTCCTATGACGACCTGGCGCGCGTCTCCGAGATATGGATAGCCGAAGGCATATTCGACGCCTGGGCGCTTAACGACAAAGGCATCGCCGCTGTCTCGGCCATGTCGTGCAACAACTATCCGGAGCACTTCCTCAGAGACCTGCTGCGCGCCATCAACGCGGCCGAGCTCAAGCGACGGCCGAAACTGGTCTTCGCCTTCGACATCGGTGCCGCCGGCACCGAATATACCCGTAGGTTTGTCGCTCAGGCGATCGAGGACGGCTGGAAAGCGACGGCAGCCCAGCCTCGGCCAGAAGGTGAAACGGACAAGCTCGACTGGAATGATCTCAAGATCCGCGGCCGCCTCGAGCCAGACGACATCAAGACCTACCTCTGGAACGGGCAGGTATTGCTGGCCGAGAACGCCACCGAAAAGGCCCTTCTGCTCTACGAAAAACACAAGTGGGCGTCGTTCCCGTTCGTCCATAAATCGGTGACCTGGTGGGCGACTTTCAATCAGGCACAGATCGCCGAGACCATGAAAAACATGGAAGTCTCGGAGAAGGTGGCAGCCAAGCACTGCGCCGAGGTCAGCCAGATTTGCAATTGCGCCTTTCGCGTCCTGTATTTCCAGCGCGACGACACCATCGATGAAAGTTTCTATTACCTTCGCGTCGATAAGCCGACCGATCGGGCGCCTTGGAAGAACACTTTCAGTGCCGAGCACATAACAAATGGCTCCTCTTTTAAAACCCGGCTAGCGCACGTCGCCGGTGGGGGACAGTGGACTGGCAGCACCAAGCAACTCGACCTGATTATCGCCGGCCAGACCGCGCGGATAAAGACGGTTCAGACGCTCGATTTCACTGGATACAGCCGCAAGCACGAAGCATGGGTCATCGGCAATCTCGCTGTGCACCAGGGCAAAGTTTTTAAGCAGAACGACCAAGACTATTTCGACCTGGGCAGCTGCCAGCTGAAACTGCGATCTCGCGACGATAATTTCGACATCACCTATGATGCTGATGGCTTCGACACGTCGTTTTTCCCTGCCTATTGGACGGCCTTCCGTGAAAACGGCCTCATCACCCTGACCTTCTGGGTCATGTCGTTTTTTGCCGAACAGATCCGGCGCGAATTCAAGGCTCTCGGCTTTCTTGAAATGACCGGCGTTCCCGGTACCGGCAAATCGACCGTCATCGAGTTTCTTTGGAAGCTGGTTGGCCGCGAGAATTACGAAGGGTTTGACCCGGCCAAGTCCACTCTTCCCGGCCGCATCCGCAACCTCGCCCGCGTCGCGAACCTGCCCGTCGTCTTCATGGAAGGCGACCGTGACGAAGATACGCCCCACAGCAAGCGCTTCGACTGGAACGAGCTCAAGCCGCTCTTCAACGGCCGGATCGGCCGCGAACAGGGCGTGAAGAACGGCGGAAATGAGACCTATGCCCCGCCCTTTCGTGGCGCCTTGGTGATCGAGCAAAACTACCCCGTCAACGCGGCGCCGGCGATCATGGAACGCCTGATGCCGCTTGAATACACCAAGGACGGCTGGAGCGAAGCCACGAAGGCCGCCGCCCGGGAAATCGAAGCCTGGCCAGCCGAGCAGGTGTCCGGCTCGATCATCCATATCGCCCGGCGCGAGGCCGACTACATGGCGGCCTTCCGCGATGTCCAACCCCGGTACGAAGCGCGCCTCCTGAAGAACAAGGTCCGTAACGGACGTATTCGCCTCACCCATGCCGAGTTGCATGCCGGCCTCGATGCCCTGGCCAAAATTATGCCGGCCATCCCAGCCGACGCGGTCGAAGCCGGCCACGCCAAAATCGACGCCATGGCCCTCCTAAAGGACCGGTCGCTCGAGTCCGATCACCCGATCGTCTCCGACTTCTGGGAAGCCTACGCCGTCATGTCCTGGAACGAGGGTCCCGAGACGCCGGACCCCATCAACCATTCGCGCAACGCCGACATTATCGCCATCAACCTGCACGAATTTGAGGCCCGCTGCCGCAAGGCCAGTGTCAGCCTCCCGGCGCTCGACCAGCTGAAGAAACATCTGAAATCCAGCAAGTCGGCCCCCTTCCTCGAGATCAAAAACGTCAATTCCCGCGCCTGCCGGACGGTTCACTGCTGGACCTTCCGTCACCCGGACGCGGTCAAACCTGTGAAAGGAAACTAAATGCCTACCTTCGTTTGCGCCGGTTGCGACCTCGAGGACGAGGCCGGCGATCTGCCCGCCGGCTGGTCGCGCCTGAATTCTGCGCTTGGGCAGCTCGATCGTTGCCCGCGCTGCACCGAAAAAGTCGCCCCAAAGGCCGTTACCCGTGGCCTTGGCGACAACAGCGGCGACGCGCCCTCCTTCCAGTCCGACGAAGTCATCACCGGCGCCGCCCAGGGCCGCCTACGGTCGTTTATCGAACGCATTGAGCGCCTCGAGGAGGACAAGGCCGTCGTATCGAACGACCTCAAGGAAGTGTTTCTCGAGGCGAAGGGCGAAGGCTTCGACGTGAAGATCCTGCGCAAGGTCGTGCGGATCCGTAAACAGGACGAGGCCAAGCTCAGCGAAGAGGAAGCCCTGATCGACCTCTACATGTCGGCGATCGAGGGCTGACCATGGCGCAAACTCCCGAACAACGCGCAGCCGCCGTCCGCGCTCGAGCTCGCGAACAATACCACCAGGACATGGCGGCCGACCCCGAAGGCCGCCGCGCCTACATGCGCGCCTGGCGTCAGAAGAACCTCGATCATGCCCGAAAATACGCGCTGAAACTCAAGGCAGCAAAGCGCGCCAAATCTCTGAAAGGACTCGACAATGACCAACACGCTTGAAGTACCATATCCGATGCCAGCGGACGTCGCCTGCCATAGCCTTGCCCGCCAGATGCTCGGGCAGGTCGTTATTGCGGCATGGCAGCACTGCTACAATGAGCTCAGCGAGCCGGAACCCGCCGTCATCTCCCACATTATCGACGTCGCCCTTGGCGCCATGAATATGCCGGCACCCCCGCGCCGCGAGGTCGACACTAACCACCCGGGCTTTTTGGTTTGGAATCCCCACGGCGTCCGGCCGCCGGTTTTCGTCCATGCGACCTTGGAAGGTTGCCGGTCGGAGGCCGTGCGTCTCGCCGGCGTGCATGTCGATCAGCGCTTTTACGTCATGGCTCCCATCGACGTAGCCATAGCGGAACGTCGGATCGCGCCCGTCATCCTGCGGACGGTCCAACCCGGCATCGAGTCCAACGACGAGATCCCGTTCTGACCATGTTCGGTGTCGCCATCCACTTAACCCCCTGGGCGCCCGGCTGCGCGGATTTGTCGATCGATGACGACACCCGCTGGCTCGAGCTGGGCCACGTCTCCCCCGACCAGGTGATAACTTGGCTCGAGGAGACGTTCGACCGGCCGGCCAACCAGCTGGCCTTGCGTCCGGCCGAACGCCTGGACGGCGCCACCGACACCCGCGTCTTCGCCCTGGTCGAAGACGAACCTAAACCCGTCATGGTCGCCGTGATTCACGCCGGCGCCGACTTCGAAACCCTGAAATCTACGCGCGCCGCGCGCATAGCTCTTCTGCAGGAGGAGGCCGCATGACCGCCACTCGATCCAGAAAAGGCGTTGCCGTCTCCGAAGCCCGCAAGCTCCAACCGACACCTGCAAACGACCAGATCGATGCCTTCCGTCCGGCCGACTACATGGAAAAAGCCCACCAGCATCAGCTTTTCCCGTCGCATCCGTGGAATGTCCGCGCCGCGATGGAAACGCTCGGCCCTGTGATCTTTCCCAGCTGGCCGGCCGTGCCCGAAGGCCTAGTCTTGTATGACCCGTGCGCAGGCCTCGGCCACATGGTCGCGCCGCTCGAGGAGTATTTCCGGGACGTCCGCGGTTCGGACATTTACGATTGGGGTAAGGGCTTCCCTATCGCCGATGCTATGACGTTCGTGGCCGACAGCGCGCCCCATGACAGCATCGCCATCATGAACCCGCCATTTGACGGCGAACTCGGCGAGATGGCCGAAAAGTTCATCCGGCAGGCGCAGAAATCGTGTGATCACGTCATTGTTCTGCAACGACTTAGCTTCATTTGCGGAGTCGGCCGGTACCGCCTGCACCACGAAAACCCGGTCGGTAACCTGAAGCACTTTTTACCCTGTACGGAACGGTGCCCGATGCGCTTAGGTGAGTACGATCCGAAGTGCAACAAGCCCCTGGAACATGCATGGTTTCATTACGAGCGCGGCCATACCGGCACCTATACAGGTATCAATCTGAAGCCTGGCTCCCGCACGGCGCACTTCCGGCAGTCGGATCTGCTCATCTGATGACAGCAACTCATGATGATGCGCCGGATTCCGCGCCGGAACATAACGGCAACAATTCGGATCTGATCGCAAGGCGTGCGGCGGAAGCCGCTTATGGCGAGACAGCGACCGTCCAGGACGTGGCGGCCCGATTCCGCCGGTCCGTGTCCTGGACGCGCCGGCACTGGCGGGAGATCGATGGCTTCCCACAGCCCTTTGTCGGCGGAGAACTCTATCAGCACGCTCTCTGGCGCCGCGCTGACATTGATGCGTTCATGGCTGGCAAAAGGTTCTCGTACTTGGCGGAAAAAACGGTCGCTGCTACAGACCGCGATAACCAAATGGACAGTTCGCTTCGGCACTCGCGCCTTTTGGCCGGCGCTGGACAAAATATTAGATAGAGACGCGGAGTTAAGGCCATGAAGAAGGCCCCTGCAGGCCTCAGAAATGGCCTCAAATGGCGTGATGGGCGCCCCCGCTGGGAACCGTCGCCGGCGAGCCGAGTTTTAGGGATCAAGGGACGCGATCTGAAAGACCTCCATGGCCGTTTCGTGCTCGATCGGGGCAAGGCTATTAGTATGGCCGACGCGCGCTACGACTGGTCTGTCATCTACCGCAAGGCGACGTCCGGTGACGCGATCGGCCGTGAGGCTCGCGAGGATCTGCGAGCGGTCCTGGCCGAGTTGTCGGATCCTTCAGATGACGACGGCAGGTTGATGCGAGCGAACGTGGCTGACCTTATCGAAAAATGCCGCGCTTTGATCGAGAACCGAACCGAAGTTTTCGTGCCGGCGACAGCCGCGCGCACGGTTGATGACCTCATAGCCGCGTACTTTGCCGACCCGCCGGACGAGATCTCGCAGGGCACGATCAAGGCTTACCTGAAATGGTCGAAGCGGTTTGCCGCCAAATTCGGGACCAAGGAAGTCGCGTCGATCACTCGGCCGATGATGTATCAGTGGTACCAGGAGCTGAAGAAAACAAACTCGTTGTCGACGTCGAATGCTGTGATCGCGACGGCCGCCGCCCTGTTTCGGTGGGGTACCAGGCACGAAGGATGGAATACCGAAAGCCCGGCAACCAAACTGGGCCTGTCGCGGCCGGCCGGCCGTATCGTCATATGGCCGTTTCAGCTGGAAATGTCGTTTGTCAAATGGTGCGACGCCAACGGATACGCGGACGTGGCAGATGCCGTCGTATTCGGTTGCTGGACGAGTGCACGGCAGGTCGACATGGTCAGAGCGTCGATCGGCGACCTGATGAAGCCAACCTGGCGCTTCACGCCACAGAAAACGCGGCGCCGGGCTGTCGAGGCCGTGCCGTCAATCCTTCCTGCGCTGCGGGCGCGCGTCGATCGCCGGTGGGCGGACGTGGCAGGCGATGGCGTCACCTATCTAAACCCGTCGCAGGCTCCGTTCCTGTTCAATCCCAACAGTCGCATGCCACATGACAGCGACTCCATAGGACAGGCCTTCATTCGGGCGAAGACGTTCGCAGCTGCTGCGCATAAAAAGGGGCAGGCCGATCTGCCCGGCATCGAGGGCCTGAAACTCAGCGATACCCGCGACACATGCGTCACTCGCCTCGCCGCGTCCGAAGTGCCACTGGACCAGATCCCGGCCTGGACAGGCCACAGCGATGCTACTGCTCGGACTATCCTTCGGGAACACTACATGAGCCTCCTCGAGGAAGGCTCCCTCCGGAATGCCGAGAAGCTGGCTAACTATGCCGAGCGGCAGGGCTTCGCTGTATAAGCAGCGGCGCAAGCGGACGAGAACAAATAAGCATTAAGTCGGACGTCCGACTTTGAAAAAGTCGGAAATCGGCCAAAAAAGTCGGACGTTTGTTGATTGATAACGGAAATTTTGGCTCAGAGTTAAGCACATTGGTAAACAGGTCTTAACCTTTTCAATGGCACTTGGTCATGATCCCCTGACCTCTTCCGGATACGCATGTCCAGTCTGACCCTTACCGTGTGGAACGCCTTCGAAGCCCATCTTCGCGCCATCTGGCAATCGCCGATCATGGCGCGCCTGCGCGGCGCCATCCTGGCCCTTAGCGGCCTGTGTGTTATCGTCGCGCTCGCCACCTATCACGCCACCGATCCCAGCCTGAATGCCGTCGGCCATGCGCCGATCGCCAATGCGCTTGGGCATTTCGGCGCCGTTGTCTCCGACATGGCCTGGCAGTCGATCGGTTTAGCCGCCTGGCCCGCCGCTGTGCTGATGGTCTATTTCGGCGTGCTTCGCACCTTCCACCACGATCCCGACCAGACGCGCCTGGCCCTGCGCCTGCACGCCCTGTGGGCCGTCCTGTTCCTGCTGACCCTGTCGGCGGCTCTTGGTCCCGTCATGACCAGCAACGACGCCGTCACCGCCCAGAGCCTCGGCGGCTTCTGGGGCGCCGGCTTCAATCACCTGCTGGCCAGCGTCTTCGGCTTTATGCACCTGCCCATGGGGCCGCTGATCGCCAGCCTGCTGTTCGCGGGTCTCGCACTTTACGGTTTCAACCAGACTCTCAGCCTGAAACTGTCGGCCTATCTGCGTGTCGCGCAGTCCCTGGGCGGTGGCCTGAGCGCCATCGGTCTGAAGTCGGCCGTATCGGGTCTTGCCACCCGGCTCGAAGCCAGCACCGCCAAGGTCAATGCCCGCAGCGCCGAAAAAGGCGAAAAGGCCGCACCGGCGCCGAAGCCAGGTCGCAAGCCCAAGGCCCCGATCGAACTCGACGCCGATGACGACATCGACGATATGGACGGTTTCGAGACCGTCGATGCCCTGCCCGCGCCCGCCGTCACCGGCGGCCCGCGCATCCAGCCGACCGTTTCGGCCAAGCCGGCCCAGCAACCCGCGCCCGATATCTTCGACGACGAAGACGATCATGACGGCCCGCTGGCCGAAATCCAGCCGCTGAACCTGCCGCCGCAGGCGCCCGCCAAACAGCCGGAATTCGAATTCCTGCGCCCGAGCAATTTCCGCCTGCCGGAACTGTCGATCCTGGCCAAGCCCAAGCCACGTAGCGCCGCCTATGACGAGGAATCCCTGCGTCAGAACGCCCGCATGCTGGAAAGCGTGCTGGCCGAATTCGGCGTCCGCGGCGTCATCGACCAGATTCGCCCGGGCCCGGTCGTCACCCTGTACGAACTGGCGCCGGCCGCCGGCGTCAAGGGCGCCCGCGTCGTCGCCCTGGCGGACGACATCGCCCGCAACATGTCCGCCCGGTCGTGCCGTGTCTCGGTCGTCCAGGGCCGTAACGCCATCGGTATCGAACTGCCGAACCAGACGCGCGAAACCGTCTATTTCCGCGACCTGCTGGCCTCCTCGGAATATGAGCGTTCGACGCATATTCTGCCCATGGCCCTGGGCGAGACCATCGGTGGCGAGCCCTACATCACCGACCTGGCCAAGATGCCCCACCTCCTGATCGCCGGTACCACCGGTTCGGGTAAGTCGGTCGGCGTCAACGCCATGATCCTGTCGATCCTGTACCGCCTCGATCCCGAGCAGTGCAAGTTCATCATGATCGACCCCAAGATGCTGGAACTCAGCGTCTATGACGGCATTCCCCACCTGCTGGCCCCGGTCGTCACCGACCCGAAGAAGGCCGTCGTGGCGCTGAAGTGGACCGTCAAGGAGATGGAGGACCGTTATCGCCGCATGTCCAAGATCGGCGTGCGCAATATCGCCAGCTTCAACGAACGCGCCCGCGCCACCGCGGCCGAGGGCAAGAACTTCATCCGCAAGGTCCAGACCGGTTTCGACGAGACGGGCCAGCCCGTCTACGAATACGATGAAATGGTGCCCGAGCCGATGCCCTACCTGGTCGTCGTGGTCGACGAGGTCGCCGACCTGATGATGGTCGCCGGCAAGGACATCGAAGGTGCCGTCCAGCGTCTGGCCCAGATGGCCCGCGCCGCCGGTATCCACCTGATCATGGCGACCCAGCGTCCGTCCGTCGACGTCATCACCGGTACCATCAAGGCCAATTTCCCGACCCGTATCTCGTTCCAGGTGACGTCGAAGATCGACTCGCGCACCATCCTGGGCGAACAGGGCGCCGAACAGCTGCTTGGCCAGGGCGACATGCTCTTCATGGCCGGCGGCGGCCGTATCACCCGCCTGCACGGTCCGTTCGTTTCGGACGGTGAAGTCGAAGCCGTGGCGCAGTTCCTGCGCGACCAGGGCCAGCCCAACTATCTCGACGACGTCACCTATGGCGGCGAAGAAGACGGTGGCGGCAGCGATGGCGGCTCGGGCGACGGCGCCGGCGGTTCCGGCGACGACCTCTACGACAAGGCCGTCTATTTCGTCACCTTCGACCGCAAGGCCTCGACCTCCTACATCCAGCGCAAGCTGCAGATCGGTTATAACCGCGCTGCCTCGTTGATGGAAAAGATGGAGCAGGAAGGCGTGGTCGGCCCGGCCAACCATGTCGGCAAGCGCGACATCCTGGTCGGCCCACCTCCCGGCCATTAGCAGGGGCACAGCCCCTGCACCCGGAATCGCGACGGTGTTTTCGGAGTTCTGATAACTTTTGGGGTGCAGGGGCCTGTGGTCCCTGCATTCTTTTTTGTTCATCTACGATTTAGCTGGCGAACAAAGACCGTCTTTTTCGCGTCTCACAATTGCCCGGCCCTGGCTTTAATGGTCTATGTCATCGATACTCAAGGACATGCCATGACCACGCGCCGCCTGCTTCTGACCAGCCTTTTCAGTCTCACCGCCCTGGCCTGCACCCCGGCCTTCGCCTTCGACAAGAATGGCTTCGACGGTTACGTCCAGGCGCCGAACTTCAATCCGGCCGACAAGGACCGCATTGCCCGCGCCACCGCCTATTTGCAGGGCCTGAACACCGGCAAGGGCCGTTTCCAGCAAACCGATTTCCGCGGACGCACCACGGCCGGCAACTGGTTCCTGGCACGGCCGGGCAAGATCCGGTTTGAATACGACGCCCCGACATCGATACTGATCGTCGCCGACGGTCGGCAGGTGAAGATGTGGGATCCGCGCCTGCAATCCTTCGATGCCTATCCGCTCGATGAAACACCGCTGTCGCTGTTCCTGTCGCGCCAGATCCGCTTTGACCAGGGCGTCATCGTCGTCGCCGTCTCGTCCAATGCCGAAGGCTTTACCCTGAAGGCGCGCGATCGCCGGAAGCAGGTCGAGGGCTCGGTAACCCTGGTCTTCGGCCAGGCGCCCAATGGCGCCCTGACCCTGCAGCAATGGACCATAGTTGACGCACAGAACCGTCCGACGACGATTCAATTGACCAGTTTCACGCGTGATTCGCGCCTTGATCCCGATTTGTTCGTGTTAAATAAGCCAGCTTCAAAAAAATAATCGCGTTTTCGCTTTTTTCCTTGCGAATTTTCTCAGTCGTGTTATTTTTCACACAACGAAGCGCTACAGCGTGTAGCCTTCCGGACGTGCGTTTTTCCCTTCTATCTCTTCGTGTTATGTGCCAAATCTTGCCCGGTCTGTGCCCTCGGACCGGGTATTCTTTTGTCTGAAATCAAGGACTTGATTACAAGACGAGGGCAAGGCGGGGGCCATACATGACAGTCAAGACAATGTGTATCGCGGCGCTCTTATGCCTGGTGCCCGTGCTGGGCGCCTGCGGCCACAAAGCAAAGCCCGAGCCCTATGGCTACAATGTCGAGCTCCAGGTTACACCGACGGCAGCTGCGATGATGAAAGACCGGGACCTGCATTTCGTCGCCGGCGCCTTTTATTTCGGCTATGCGACGCCACAGAACCGCGGCAAGGCCGACCCGCTCAATCGCATCGACATGGGTTATGAAGGCTATGCCTACGGCCGCAATACCCGCCGCCTGCATATGCCCGGCGCCAGCGTCAATGCCACGCGACTGCCGCTGACGGCGCAGGATGTGCCCAATGTCATGCTGACAGTTTACCTGGCGTCGGACCATAACCTCCAGACCGATCTGATTTATTGCCATAATGCCGTCGTCTCTGTAAGGGAGGCGCAGGCCAGACCGCCGGTCATAGGCTGCGATCTCAAAAAGGGCAGCGAATAGCGGCCCTGCAAGGGCTGTTTCTATGCGTCTGTCTCTCGTCACCTGGAACATCAATTCCGTCCGCCTGCGTATCGACCAGGTGGTTCGTTTTCTCAGTGAGACGTCGCCGGATATCCTGTGCCTGCAGGAGATCAAGTGCCAGGAGTCCGAGTTTCCGCGCGAAGCCTTTATCGAGGCCGGTTATCCGCATATCCTCGTCATGGGGCAAAAGGGCTGGCATGGCGTGGCGCTTGTATCGCGCATTCCGTTCGAGACGGTGGGTGTGCCGCCCTTCTGCCGCCGCGGCGAGGCCCGTGCCCAGTCGATCCGTGTCGGTGAAGGACTGGACGCCGTCGAGATCTGGAACTTCTATATCCCGGCCGGCGGCGATGTCCCCGATCGCGACAGCAACGACAAGTTCGATCACAAGCTGGAATTCTACGAGCGCATGAAGGAACACCTGTTCCAGCGCGCCAAGGATCATCCGCTGCTGATCTGCGGCGACCTCAATATCGCGCCCGGTGAATTCGACGTCTGGAGCCGCCGCCAGATGCTGCGCGTCGTCAGCCACACCCCGGCCGAGATCGCGGCCTTCGGCGAGATGATGGATGCCGGCCAGTTGCACGACCCGTTCCGTGTCACCTATCCCGACCCGCAGAAGATCTTCACCTGGTGGAGCTACCGCGCCGCCGATTTCCGCAAGAGCAACCGTGGCCTGCGTCTCGATCACGTCCTGCTCAATCCCGGCCTGATGGACCGCATCACCGGAGAGATCACGGCGAAGATCCACGACACGGTGCGCGAGTGGGACCGGCCCAGTGACCATGCACCGATCCAGGTCAGTTTCGAGATATAGACTTGGCGACATATGAAAAAGGCCGGAGCATCCGCTCCGGCCTTTTGCTTAAAACTGCAGGCGGTAACCGCCGGCATCGGTCATCAGCAGGCGCGCATTGGCGGGATCGGGCTCGATCTTCTGGCGCAGGCGATAGACGTGGGTTTCCAGGGTGTGTGTGGTAACACCGGCATTATAGCCCCAGACCTCGGTCAGCAGCTCTTCGCGCGTGATCGGCTTGCCGCCGGCGCGATAGAGGTATTTGAGGATATTGGTTTCCTTCTCGGTCAGACGCGTCTTCTTCTGCGTCTGGTCGACCAGGACCTTCAGGGCCGGCTTGAACTCGTAGGGTCCGATGCGGAAGGTGGCGTCTTCGCTGGTCTCGTGGCTGCGGACCTGGGCGCGGATACGCGCCAGCAGGACGGCGAAACGGAACGGCTTGGTGACATAGTCGTTGGCGCCGGCGTCAAGACCGAGAATGGTGTCGGAATCCGAAGTCTGGCCGGTCAGCATG
Source organism: Asticcacaulis sp. (assembly GCA_965246725.1). Lineage (GTDB taxonomy): Bacteria > Pseudomonadota > Alphaproteobacteria > Caulobacterales > Caulobacteraceae > Asticcacaulis. The sequence goes on along the minus strand of CBDFFG010000033.1, from coordinate 37,963 downwards.
ATGACCGGCGTGGTCAGCCCGCCCTTGCGCAGCAGACGGCAGGCTTCGCGACCGTCCATGTCGGGCAGGTCTACGTCAAGCAGGATAAGGTCGGCATTGACGCTCTTGCCAAGGCGCAGGCCTTCGGAGCCGTTGGCGGCCTGAATGACCTTGAACTCTTCGTGAAGTTCCAGTTGCTCGGCCAGGGCTTCGCGCAGTTCGTCGTCGTCGTCGACAATGAGGAGGGTTTTCTGTTGCACCATGATCCTGTACTTTACGTCTTATTGTTATGGGTCAGCCGCAAATCATCGAAATGCCGAAGAATTTTACCGCACATAGCGACGGACGGCTAGGTCTAAACCTACATAGTGTGCGTGCAGCCCTCGGAAAAGGGGGCGTGACGCCCGCTGCCGCCAAAAGGGAAGGCGACGGCAAGTCGCCTGTGGGTTCCTGGCCTATGCGATATGTGTTTTATCGCCCAGACCGGGTGGCCAGGCCAGAGACCGGACTGCCCGTTATCGCCCTGCAGCCCGACGATGCCTGGTCCGACGATCCTCAGAGCCCTGACTATAATCGCCATGTCAAACTCCCATATGGCCCCAGCCACGAAAAGCTGTGGCGGGACGACCATGTCTACGACCTTATTGTCGTCCTGGGGCATAATGATGACCCGGTCGTGCCCGGAATGGGGTCGGCCATCTTCATGCACCTGGCTCGCGACAATTATCAGGGCACGGAAGGTTGCGTCGCCCTGGCGCCCGACGATCTGATCGAGGTGCTGAAACAGGCCGAACCCGGCAGCCGGGTGGATATTGTGGAGTAGGATAACCGTACACTGAGGCGCTAACCGATCTGTCGAAAGAAGACCCCTCCGTCTGCTTCGGCCTGAAGGCCTTGCTCATGGCTTGCGAAGGTCATGCCTTCGCTGGCGCCAAACCTCCCCATCGCTTCGCGATAGGGCGGAGGTACGACCATCTCCCTCCGCCCTATCGTAAGATGGTGGGGTGTCAGCGAAGCTGACGGAGGGGTCCTCTTATGTGGCCGCAGTTTCGGAGGGGCAGCATAATTAATCTCCCCTCACCGTGCTCCGAAAATAGCCGAGCCCACGCGGATTTCCGTCGAGCCGAAGGCCAAAGCCGTCTCGTAATCGTCGCTCATACCCATGCTGAGATGCGCGATGCCGTTGCGTTCGGCGATCTTGCGCAAAAGGGCAAAGTACGGTCCGCGCGGCCCTTCGACCGGCGGAATGCACATCAGGCCGGCGACAGCCAAACCATAGCTGTCGCGGCAGGCAGCCAGAAAGGCGTCGGCCTCGGCCGGCAGGATACCCGCCTTCTGGTCTTCTTCGCCGATATTGACCTGGACGTAGATGACAGGCGCCCTGCCCTGTTTCTGGATCTCGTCAGCCACGGCCCGAGCGATCTTGTCGCGATCGATGCTTTCGATAACGTCAAAAAAGCCCACCGCGTCCGCAGCCTTGTTGCTTTGCAACGGTCCGATCAGGCGCAGCTCCAGATCGCCATATTGCTCGCGTACCGGCGCCCAGCGTTCCATCGCCTCCTGGACGCGGTTCTCGCCGAAGCGGCGCTGACCGGCCAGAAGCACCGGTTCGATCGCCTGCCACGGCTGTGTTTTCGACACGGCGGTCAGGATGGCGGCGTCCGGCGCGCGTCCAGCTTTTTTTAGGGCCTTGTGCATCCGGCCGATGATCTTAAAATAGCCGTCCGTCGAAGGGGGGGACGAATGAGCTTCCGCGTGCGGCAATGACATATAAGACCCGCTTTCAATATCTGTTCGACAAGGCCAGGGACATAGCGCACGCGCAGGCGCTTTTGAACCCGCTACAACCACGCCTGCCGCAGCTTTTTTTCGTCACCGACCCGGCGCGCACCCCCCACCCGGAAGATATCGCTGCCCACCTGCCTCCCGGCACAGGTATTATCTACCGACATTTCGGCGACAGCCACGCCCCGCAGCGGGCCCGCCTGCTTTGCCGTATTGCCCGTGACAACGGTCTTGTCCTGCTGATCGGTGACGACGAGGCCTTGGCCCGTGAGGTCGGCGCCGATGGAATCCATCTGCCCGAACGCCATCTCGACCAGGCACCCGACATCCGGGCCCGTTGGAGCGACGCCCTGCTGACATCGGCCTGTCACAGCCTGGATACGTTAAAGCGCCGGGAAATAGACAGCCTGGACGCCATACTGGTGTCACCCGTCTTTGCCAGCCGCAGCCCGTCCGCAGTCCAAGTCGAACCCCTGGGCGTCAAGGGTACGCAGGCCTTTGCCGCTATGTCCCCTGTCCCGATCATCGGTCTCGGCGGCATAGGCTGCGACACGGTCGATCGTCTGCGCGACAGCGGTCTGTCGGGCATAGCGGCGGTAGATGCGTTTACATTGTCGGATTGAGACAGGATACGTCCAAACAGGCCGGGCGGACAGGCCGGGAAAATCCTGGGAGTCTTAGAAGTTGCCAGAGGTATTTAGAAATTAAACGTCGTTTCGAGACGAACGCGCGGATGCGACTTGTCGGGCTGGGCGCCGGCAGGTGTGCCTTCCGGCTTGAAGGCCTCGGTCTTTTCACCGAAACCAACGCTGCCGCCGACGCGGAGCGACGGCGAAAGCTTGTAGAAGGCGCCAGCATCGATATCGTTGAAGCCGGACGGACGTGCCTCGGGCTGATTGACGTCGAACTTCAGGCCCCACTTACCCTTCAGGTCGAACTGGTAGATCTTCGACTGGGATTTGGAAAAGGTGGTCGTCTGGTCGCTGATATAGCTGTCGCTGAGAGAAATCGGCGCCAGGCCGGCAATCTCGGTCGCCTGCGCCTTGGACCCCTTCGTCACCGCCCATGCGGAGGAGCTTCCGGCGAGAGCCAGAACCACCGCGCATACTGCGAGAGGAGCCAAGGGTTTCATTGTCGTTCAGGGTCTTATCAGAAAACAGCGGATAAAATGGTACGCGGGTGACTATAAGATCGTTTGAAAAATGCCCTGGTGCCCCCGGAGCCTCTCCCACACGATCACTGTAGCTGACCGTCATATCAATTTACACGCCCATTAGGACGTAGAGATATCAAAATCGAATTAAGGCGAATTGCCGATCCGGTCAAACTGATATGGGGGTTGTCATGCCAAATCGCTGCATTCCCCCGGGCCCTGTGATCAAATGGCCACGGATTCCGTCAGTTTCGACAGAAATACGATGAAAAACACCCTGTTAACAAAGGTTTACGTTAAACATTGCGTTAACGCTTTTTCGTCGGCAAAACAGACCATGCCACTTATCTTTTCCTTATGTGTCACCCCGGACACCGATTCGCGCGAGCCACGTCGAACTTCGTGGAATCAGGACTTAAATTTGCCGGACTGTTGCGATTGATGTAAATGAAACTCTTGTCACACCCCCTTGGCCACATGCTATAGAGGGCTCAAGAGGCGGCGATAATGCGAAGGCTCCCCCGGCAAGCGGCCGTGAATCAAGGGAGCCTCGACCAACACATGCGGAGTGATCACTCGATGACGACTATGCGACGTACGGCCCTGGTTTTGGGGGCTTTGGCCGCCTGTTTCGCTGTGAGCGCCTGCGCCAGTGGCCCCAAGAAGGGCGACACCGCCTACACCAAGCAAACTGACGAAGAAGAAAAGATCCCGCTGTCGAAGCTTTTCGGCGGTGGCGGCAGCGCTGCCAAGAAGTCGACCTATAACGAACAGGCCGGCATTGGCGTCAACGCCTATCTGTGGCGCGCCTCGCTCGACACCATCTCCTTCATGCCCCTGACCTCGGCCGATCCGTGGGGCGGCGTTATAATCTCGGACTGGTACGCCAATCCGCAGAAGCCCGATGAACGCTTCAAGACGACCATCTACATCCTCGACTCGCGCCTGCGCGCCGACGCCCTGAACGTCTCGGTCTACAAGCAGGTTCAGGTCAACGGCCAGTGGGCCGATGCCGACGTCTCGCAACAGACCCAGCTCGACATCGAAAACGCCATCCTGACGCGCGCTCGCGAACTGCGCCTTTCGAACGTCAAGAACTAGACCGACCGGGCTTTTCGATCTGTTTACATCAGGGCCGCCGGGATGTCCCGCGCGGCTCTTTTGTTTGTGCAAAATGCAACTGGCATCCCCGGCCGGGCAACAGTATAAGCCCCTATAAATCTTCTTTTCTCCAGATCTTCGCCAGGCCGCATGTCCGCACGCTATAATCCTAAAGAGACCGAACCCCGCCAACGCCAGCGCTGGGACGACGCCGAGGTCTTCCTGACCCATGCCGACACCAGCAAGCCGAAATACTACGTGCTGGAGATGTTCCCCTATCCGTCGGGGCGCATCCATATGGGCCACGTGCGCAACTACGCCATGGGCGACCTGGTGGCGCGCTTCAAGCGGGCACGGGGTTTCAACGTGCTGCATCCGATGGGCTGGGACGCCTTCGGCATGCCGGCGGAAAACGCCGCCATGGAACGCAAGATCCACCCCAAGGGCTGGACCTACGACAATATCGCCAACATGCGCTCGGAGCTGATGCGCCTGGGCCTGTCCATCGACTGGACGCGCGAATTCGCCACCTGCGACCCTGCCTATTACGGCAAGCAGCAGAAGTGGTTCCTCGACCTGCTGAAGCACGACCTGGTCTATCGCCGCGAAAGCCAGGTCAACTGGGATCCGGTAGACATGACCGTCCTGGCCAACGAACAGGTCATCGACGGCAAGGGCTGGCGCTCCGGCGCCGCGGTCGAAAAGAAGAAGCTGACCCAGTGGTTCATGCGCATCACGCGCTTTGCCGAGGACCTGATCGAAGGCCTGGAGACCCTGGATCGCTGGCCGGACAAGGTCCGCCTGATGCAGGCCAACTGGATCGGCAAGTCCTTGGGCCTGCGTATGCGCTTCCCCTTCGCCGACGAAGCCCCTGAAGGTTTCACCGACGGCGTCGAGGTCTATACGACCCGCCCCGACACCCTGTTCGGCGCCAGCTTCCTGGCCATCGCCGCCGACCATCCGCTGGCCGAGCTGGCCGCTGCCTCCAATCCGGAGCTGGCCGCCTTCCTGAAGTCGCTCAACAAGGGCGGTGTCTCCCAGGCCGATATAGATACTGCCGAAAAGCTGGGCTTCAATACCGGGCTGAAGGTCAAGCATCCCTTCAAGCCGGGCGAAACCCTGGACATCTGGGTCGCCAACTTCGTCCTGATGGACTACGGCACCGGCGCTATCTTCGGCTGCCCCGGCCATGACCAACGCGACTTCGATTTCGCCAGCAAGTACGGCCTGAACATCACGCCTGTCGTGCTGCCTCAGGGCGCGGACGCAGCCAGCTTCGACGTCGCGAAAGAGCCCTATACCGGCCCCGGCCATATCTTCAACTCGGGTTTCCTCGACGGCCTCGACATCGAAGCCGCCAAGGCGAAGTCGATCGAGACGATCGAAGGCTTGGGCCTGGGTCAGGGCGCGACCGTATTCCGCCTGCGCGACTGGGGCGTATCGCGCCAGCGCTACTGGGGTTGCCCCATCCCCGTCATCCACTGCGACATCGACGGCGTCGTGCCGGTGCCGGACGACCAACTGCCCGTGGTCCTGCCGGAAGACGTTACGTTCGACGTCCCCGGCAACCCGCTGGAGCGCCATCCGACCTGGAAGCATGTCAAGTGCCCTAAGTGCGGCTGCGATGCCCGCCGTGAAACCGATACGCTCGACACCTTTGTCGACTCGTCGTGGTATTTTGCCCGCTTTACCGACCCCAAGGCCGAAGAGCCGGTCAATACCGAAGCCGCCAACTACTGGATGGCCGTCGACCAGTATATCGGTGGCATCGAACACGCCGTCCTGCACCTGCTTTATGCCCGTTTCATCACACGCGCCCTGAACCATGTCGGCTATCTCGACGTCAAGGAACCGTTTGCCGGCCTGTTCACCCAGGGCATGCTGACGCACGAGACCTATAAGGATGCCGACGGCGCCTGGGTCGAACCGGCCGATGTCGATATTGTAAGCGACGCCGGCAAGCGCGTCGCCACGCGTATCTCGACCGGCGAAGCCCTGAAGATCGGCGACAGCGAAAAGATGTCGAAGTCGAAGAAGAACACCGTCGCCCCCGGCGATATCTTCGACCAGTACGGCGTCGATTCCGCCCGCCTGTTCGTTCTGTCGGATTCGCCGCCGGAACGCGATGTACAATGGTCGACCTCCGGTGTCGAAGGCTCCTGGCGCCTGACCCATCGTATCTGGGACCTGTTCGACGCCCTGCCCGACGCGGAGATTCCGTGCACGGACGAAACCGCGGCCGGCGACCTGCTCAAGGCGGCGCACAAGACCATCAAGGCGGTCACAGAAGGCTTCGAAGGCTTCCGCTTCAACGCCGCCATCGCCAAGCTGTATGAGTTCGTCACCGTTATCCGCACCAGCGATATCGATAAGACTGGCTCCGCCGCCCGCCGCGAAGCCCTGGCCTTCCTGGCCGGCCTGGTGGCGCCGGTGACCCCGCACCTGGCCGAGGAATGCTGGACACGTCTGGGCCGTGAAGGCCTGATCGCCCAGGCGCCGTGGCCCCATTTCGACCCGGCCCTGGCCCAGGACGACGTCTACATCCTGCCCGTCCAGGTCAATGGCAAGAAGCGCGGCGAGATTTCGGTGGCCAATGGCGCCAGCGAGGATCAGATTCGTGAAACCGCCCTTGCGGACGAAGACGTTAAACGGCATCTTGAAGGCGTGACGATCCGCAAGATCATCATCGTGCCCAACCGCATTCTCAACTTCGTTGTGGGATAATTCATGCGCTTAGTCGTCCGGCTGTTTGGCGTGGTTTGCTTAGCCGCCCTGCCCCTGCTCACATCGTGCGGCTTTGCGCCCCTGTATGCGCAACAGGGCCTGACCGGAAACCTTGCCCGGGTGGCCGTCGAGACGCCGGAAACCCGGACCGGCTATTTCCTGGGCCAGGAGCTGCGCAACAGCCTGGCCGAAGATGACGGTGCCAGGAAGCTGTACAGCCTGAAGATAAAGCTGACCGAAAACCACTACCAGGTCGGTTATCGCGTCGACGATACCGCGACCCGGTCGGAACTGACTGACAATGTCACCTGGGTCCTCAAGGACCTGACAACTGGCGCCGTCCTGACCCAGGGCAGTTTCACCGAGACCGTCACCTACGACGTCACCTCGTCGCCTTTTACCGGCATCGTGTCGCAGCAGGACGCCCAGAAGCGGGTTGCAGCCAGCGCCGCAGGCAAGGTCCAGACCGCCGTGGCCCTGTATTTCCACGAGCGTACGCACTGATCCAGGCCCTCCTGTTGCGGTCGCGGTCTTTAATTACGGACATGCACCCATGAAACTGGCTAAACGAGCCGAGGTGGATGCCTTCTTCCGCCAGCCGCCCTCCAATATCTGCGGAGCTTTGATCTACGGCAAGGATCGCAGTCAGGTTCTCGAGCGGTCGACCGTCCTGGCGAAAAAGATCGTCCCGGATATCAACGACCCCTTCAACGTCTCCCTGCTGACGGAAACCGATATCGATGGCGATATCGGCCGGCTGGAGGGTGAATTGCAGGCGCTGTCGATGATGGGCGGCAAACGCCTGATAAGGCTGAAATTTTTTACCGAAAAGGGCGCGCTCGACAAGGCGGTTGCCCAGATCGTCAAGGCGCACGGCGCCGGGGAATACAATCGCGACGCCTTCCTCATCGTCGAAGCCGGTTCGCTCGGGGGCGAGTCCAGCCTGCGCCGCCAGGCCGACAGCGACAAGAACCTGGCAAGCATCGCCTGCTACGACGACGAAACTGGCGACATTATCCGTATGGCCCGCGAAACTCTGGCGGAAAACGGCGTATCCTTGAATACCGCCGCCATGGATGTCTTCGCCCAGCGCCTGCCGAAGGAGCGCGGCATTGCGCGCCAGGAGATCGAACGTCTCATCCTGTTTGCCGGCCCGGGCTCCAACAAGACGCTGAGCGAGGGCGAGCTCCAGGACTTCCTGGGGGTCGAGCCAGAGGCTTCCCTGTTCAAGGCAGCCTCCGATGCCTTCGGTGGCCGTATGAAGGCCGCCCAGGCGGGTTTACGGCGGGCTTTTGCCGAGGGGGAAGGCGGCCCGGACGCCCTGCGCGCCCTGTCCATGCACTTCAACAAGGTCAAGCTGCTGAAAGGCCTGCTGCAAAACGGCATGGGGTCCAAGGAAGCGGCGCGCGCCGCCGGCGTCTTCTGGAAGGACGAGGACGACATGCTGCGTCAGGCACGGGCGTGGAACTTCGACGGTCCCAATGGATTGGACAACCTGTCGCGCGATATCGTCGACACCGACCGGCAGTGCAAATCGACCGGCATGCCGGACTTGCTGCTGGCCGAACGTCTCTATATGCAGATTTCGGCCAAGGCGACCCGCGCGGGATTGTAGGCTGGTTCACGGCTGCCTGAACGCAAAAAAGGGCAGCCACAGATGCACACAGATAGTCGGGGCACGCGCATGCGGACAGAGTTGTATCTCTGCAGGGTGAGCGTTACGCGCGGAGGCATGAGACAAGCCCCTCTTCTCCGCGCATCCTGACTACAAATAGCCGCTTATCTAAGCGTTGGCCTTCATCAGGCGGCGGCAGACCTCGTCGAGTTGCTCGAGCGTGGCATAGGACAGGCGTAGCTCGCCCTTGCCGCCCTTGTCATCGAGCTTGACGCGCAGGCCAAGCGCTTCCTGCAGGTCCTGCTCCAACGACAGGGTATCGGCATCGCCCTTCGACTTCGGCCGCGGCGTTGCACCTTTTCCGGCGCCATTCTGTTCGTCGCGCACCAGGGCCTCGGTTTGGCGCACCGACAGGCCGTTGGCGATGATCTCATCAGCCAGGGCCTCGGGGTTCTGGGCGGTCACCAGGGCACGGGCGTGGCCGACACTGAGGCGGCCTTGCAGGACGTGGTCCTGGACGGACTCCGGCAGGGCCAGCAGGCGCAGCATATTGGCGATGTGGCTGCGCGACTTGCCCAGGGCCTGGGCCAGGGCGTCCTGGGTGCGGCCGAAACGCTCGATCAGCACCTTGTAGGCGCGCGCCTCTTCGATGCCGTTCAGATCGGAGCGCTGGACGTTTTCGATAATGCCGATTTCCAGCACTTCCAGGTCGTCGAGGTCGCGGATAATGACCGGCATCTCGTGCAGGCCGGCACGCTGCGAGGCGCGCCAGCGGCGTTCGCCGGCGATGATCTGGTACTTGCCCGGCTGACCCGGCGCAGGCCGCACCAGGATGGGTTGCAGGACGCCCTTTTCCTTGATGGAGGCCGCCAGTTCGTCGATCTCGGATTCGGTGAACACCCGGCGCGGCTGGTCCGGATTACGCACCAGCAGGTCGATCGGCTGTTCCAGGCCACGCTGGATGGCGGCTACCGGTTCTGCCTGGGGCGGCGCCACGGCGACGGCAGCGACCGGATCCCCCAGCAATGCCGACAGGCCACGGCCCAAACCTCTTTGTTTTTCAACCATTTAGACTATTCCTTAAGGCTCAGGCGGCCTTGGCGCTGCGCGTACGTTCGCGCGCCACCAGTTCCTTGGCCAGCTTGATATAGGCTTGGCTGCCGGAGCATTTCATATCGTAGATCAGGGCCGGCTTGCCGAAGGATGGAGCTTCGGACACGCGGACATTGCGCGGTATGACCGTGTCATACACCAGGTGGCCAAAGTGCGACCGGACATCGCGCTCGACATGGCCGGACAGGGCGTTGCGCTTGTCGAACATGGTCAGGACGATGCCCTGCAGGCTGAGGCGCGGATTGAGCGACCCACGCACCAGGTCAATGGTGCGCATCAGTTGGCTGAGACCTTCGAGCGCGAAGAACTCGCACTGCAGAGGCACGAGGACCGCGCTGGCCGCACTCATGGCATTGACCGTAAGCAGGTTAAGCGAAGGCGGACAATCGATGAGAATATAGTCATATGGCGGATTATCCTGATCCAGACTATCGAGCGCATCGCGCAGGCGATAGGAGCGGCGCTCGGCCTGGCCCAGTTCGATTTCGACGCCCGACAGGTCCGGGTCGGACGGCAGCAAGGATAATCCGGGTACGGAGGTTTTGATCGCCGTGTCGCCGATCGGCAGCTGATCGACGATGACATCGTACAGCGAACTGACCCGGTCAGACTTGGGTACACCGAGACCTGTCGAGGCATTACCCTGAGGGTCGAGATCGATCAGCAGGACGCGCTGGCCGATGGCGGCGAGCGCCGTACCAAGATTGATTGCGGTCGTGGTTTTGCCGACGCCGCCTTTTTGGTTGGCGATGGCCAGTACGCGTGGCGCCTTGGAGTCGAAATCGACGACGGCTTTATCGGGCACGTGAGAGTCTCCGGATATGGACCACGCGACCACGTGGATCGCTGAGGGAAGGCGTAAGTTCTACGTCAAAACGCCACGTTTTGCCAGCCTCAGCCAGTTCACTTTCAACGTTTTCCCCCTTTAAAAACCAGCCGTCCGCGCCCTTGTCAAAAAAGGTTTTGGCAAAGCCGAAAAGCTTGGGAAACGGAGCAAAAGCGCGCGCGGTAACAACGTCGACCTTGAGGTTCAGGTTCTCGGCGCGGTCGTTGATGACGGTCGCCGGCAGCTCCAACGCATCGACTATGGTCTGCAGAAAACGGCAACGCTTGGCCAGGGAGTCGATGAGATAAACCATGGGCGCCGGGCCCTCGCTGTGTTTCAGCATTATGGCCAGGACAAGACCGGGAAAGCCCGCCCCTGCGCCGAGATCCGCCCAGATTCGCGCTTCAGGTCGGCGGTCCAGCAATTGCGCGCTGTCTAGAACGTGGCGTGACCAGAAGTGCCCCACCGTCGCCGGCCCCACCAGGTTCATCACTTCGTTCTGCTTCGCCAGTTGCTCGGCGAAGATCTGCAGGTCGGTGATGGCTTCGTGTTTCACGTGAAACATGAGCTTCGCCGTCATCTCTTCCGGCGTCATAATGTGTTCGCTCATCAGGCCGACTTCTTACCGTGGTTACGCACGTAAAACAGCAAAGTGCTAAGAGCGCCCTGCGTCATGCCTTCGATACGGCCAGCCTGCCCCAAGGTATGGGGACGGATGCGGTTGAGCTTTTCGCGGGCTTCGTTCGACAGCCCAAGCACCGACGCGTAATCTATGTCCTCCGGCAGGGCCAGGTTTTCGTCGCGGCGGAACATGTCGATCTCGCTCTTCTGCCGCGCCATATAACCGGCATAGAGGGCGTCGATCTCGATCTGCTCAAAAAGGGTGTCGGGCCAGGTTGTGATCTCGGGCCACAGCTTTTCCAGCGTCTCGCGGGTGCAGGTCTCGTAGGCCAGCAGCTGCTGGACGTTGCGCCGCTGCCCGTCGGCATTGACCTGAATGCCTTGCGCCAGTGCCTCCTTGGGCGTTGCCGACAACTCAGTGGCTCGGGCACGGATGGTATCGAGCCCAGTCTTCTTTGCCAGCCAATGGGCCTTGCGCACCTCGCCCACCACACCGGCAGCAAGGCCGCGGTCGGTCAGGCGCTGGTCGGCATTGTCGGCCCGCAAAGACAGGCGGAACTCGGCCCGACTGGTGAACATGCGATAGGGCTCGGTGACGCCGCGTGTCACCAGGTCATCGATCATCACTCCAATATACGCTTCGTCGCGACCGAAGATGACCGGGCTATAATCGCCGGCCTTGGCGGCCGCGTTAACCCCGGCCATCAGGCCTTGCGCACCGGCCTCTTCGTAACCGGTCGTCCCATTGATCTGGCCCGCCAGGAACAGGCCAGGCAGTGGCTTCAGTTCCAGGGTCGGATACAGTTCGCGCGGGTCGACATAGTCGTATTCGATGGCGTAGCCAAAGCGCTTGATGACCACGTCTTCGAGACCGACAATCGTGCGCAGGAAGGCTTCCTGCGTCGCTTCGGAAACAGAGGTCGAAACGCCATTGGGATAGACCGAGTCGTCGCCATAGCCTTCCGGTTCCAGGAAGACCTGATGGCTGGTCTTGTCCGCGAACTTGACGACCTTGTCCTCGATCGATGGGCAATAGCGCGGCCCGCGGCCGGACAGGTGCCCGCCATAGACGGCCGACTCCATCAGCCGGTCGGCAATGATGGCATGGGTCTTTTCGTTGGTATAGGTGATGCCGCAGGCAATCTGCGGGCGGTCGATGGACGTTGTCAGATAGGAAAAGGGGGTGATCGGATCATCGCCCAGTTGCTGCTCGAGACGATCCCAATGGATGGTCTTGCCGTCGAGGCGCGCCGGTGTCCCCGTCTTCAGGCGACCCATGTCGAGTTTTAGATCGTAAAGGCGCTGGCCAAGGCCGTTAGCAGGCTGGTCGCCCCAACGGCCGGCGGACATGCGCTTTTCACCGATATGGATGATGCCGCGCAGGAAGGTGCCCGTGGTGAGGACCACGGCCTTCGCCAGGTAGCGAACCCCGTTGGCATCGATCGCGCCGCCGACCACGCCATTATCTACTATCAGGTCTTCGACCGCGGCAGCAATTATGGTCAGGTTCGGCGTCTGCGCCAATTCTGCCTGCATGGCTTCGCGGTAGAGTTTGCGGTCGATCTGGGCGCGCGGCCCGCGGACGGCCGGCCCCTTGGAGCGATTGAGGACCTTGAACTGGGCGCCGCCGATGTCAGCCATGCGGCCCATGACACCGTCGAGCGCGTCGATTTCCCGCACCAGGTGACCCTTGCCAAGGCCACCGATCGCCGGATTGCACGACATCTCGCCCAGCGTTTCAAAACGGTGAGTGAGCAATAGCGTATTGGCGCCCATGCGCGCAGCCGCCGTCGCCGCTTCACAGCCGGCATGGCCGCCGCCAACGACAATTACGTCCCACAGGGATTGGGTTTCAGTCATGATTATCCACGCGAAAAACAGTCGCTGCCTATAGCAGCTTTACAGGGTGGGGTCGACTCGGTGTTTCACGTGAAACACTTTGTTAACATCCTCACTTGCCGATGCAAAACGTCGAAAAGACGACATCCAGAACGCCCTCGACGTCATACCGTCCGAACAGCGCCTCGAAGCTGTTAAGCGCGCTCCGAACATGTTCGGCGGTCAACTCCGGGACGCGAAGTCGTGTGTGTCGAGCGGCTTCAAGATGTCCCCTCGCCTCCTGAAGCCGGTCTATGTGGCGCTGCCGCGTCGCCGCCGGAAAGGTCTGCGTCGATAGGACTTTTGTCACCCGGTCTTCGATCGCTTGAACCAGCGCCGATAAACCCGTGCCATCGGAGAGGCTTACGCCATATGTTTCACGTGAAACACTGGCGCCCTGTCCGAGATCGGCCTTGTTCAGTACCACAAGGTCTTCGGGCATAACCGCGGACAGATCGATATCCGGCAACGAACTGTCGATCACCCAGATACGCAGATCTGCCTGTTCGGCCTTGGCGCGAGCCCGGCGTATACCCTCGCGCTCGACGACCTCATCGGTCTCTCGCAGGCCCGCTGTATCGTATAGCAATACCGAGTATGGCCCGATACGCAGCTGCGCTTCGATGATGTCGCGCGTCGTTCCGGCGATCGGTGTAACAATGGCCGCGTCTGTCTTGAGCAGGGCATTAAACAGGCTAGACTTGCCAGCATTGGGCTCACCGAGGATAACGATGCGATAACCCTCGCGAATTTGCCGTCCGCGATCGGCGTCACGCAAGGCGTCCGCAAGACTATCTTCCACTGTAGCGATCCGCGCCAGAATGCTGCCGGTCAGTTCGTCAGGCAGGTCTTCGTCGGGAAAATCGATATAGACCTCCAGGCGCGCGAGAAGCTCGATCAGCTCGTTCCGCCAGGTTTCGTACCGAACCTTGAGCCCTCCATCGAGCTGGGTCAAGGCCTGCTTACGCTGGGCTTCGGACTCGGCGTCGACGAGGTCGGCAATTGCTTCGGCCTGGGTCAGGTCGACCTTGCCGTTTTCCAGGGCACGCCTGGTAAATTCACCGGGCGCGGCCAGCCTCAGGCCAAGTCCGGTGAAGATCGGATAGAGTCGATCGAGAACGGCTTTCGAGCCATGGATATGGAACTCGACACAGTCTTCGCCGGTAAAGGAATGCGGCGCCTGAAACCAGATGGCCACAACCTGATCGATCGTCTCGCCGCTGTAAATAAGCGGCGTATATGTCGCCTTGCGCGGCGAAAAGGTCCGAGGACTTAAGGCTTGCGCGGTTTTCAGGGCGTCGGGACCTGACAACCGGATTACGGACACGCCTGCCCTGCCCTGCGCGCTCGCCAGGGCGAAGATGGTGTGCTTCACGTGAAACACTCCTTAACCTATTTATTATCGGACTTGTTCGTATTGAACGGATTCATGCTGGCCTTGGCGGCCGACTGGAACAGTTTGAAGAACTGATCCTGGGCGGTAACGCCGAGGCTCGACCAGTTCTTGAGCATCTCTTCCGGCTGCATCGAGTGGATATTCTGCTCGATCCGGTTCTTCATCTGGTCGACCATCATATTATTCAGCGGCTCGACATCCGGCAGGCCCAGGAAGGCACGCGCTTCGGCGGCTGAACATTCGACATTGACGGTGACCTTCATCAAGTGCTCCGGTGCGGGAAAGGTATCTGTAACCAAGATAGGCGTTACGTAAGAAAAGCCAAGAGCCACAAAGACTAGAGGCATAAAGAATAGGGGCCGCTGGATATCCAGCGGCCCTTGTTTCTTAAGTGTTCATCGACTGGAAGAACTCTGCGTTGTTCTTGGTCTGACGCAGCTTGTCGATCAGGAACTCGATCGCATCCTGGGCACCCATCGGGTTGAGGATACGACGCAGGACGTAGGTCTTCTGCAGGACATCGCGTGCGGTAAGCAGGTCTTCCTTACGCGTACCGGACTTGAGGACATCCATGGCCGGGAAGACGCGCTTGTCGGCGACCTTACGGTCGAGGACGATTTCCGAGTTACCCGTGCCCTTGAATTCTTCGAAGATAACTTCGTCCATCCGCGAACCGGTGTCGATCAGGGCGGTGGCGATGATGGTCAGCGAGCCGCCTTCTTCGATGTTCCGCGCGGCGCCGAAGAAGCGCTTGGGGCGCTGCAGGGCGTTGGCGTCGACACCGCCGGTGAGAACCTTACCCGATGACGGCACGACCGTATTATAGGCGCGGCCGAGGCGGGTGATGGAGTCGAGGAGGATGACGACGTCACGCTTGTGTTCGACCAGGCGCTTGGCCTTTTCGATGACCATTTCGGCGACCTGGACGTGGCGAGTGGCCGGTTCGTCGAAGGTCGAGGAGATGACTTCGCCGCGCACAGTGCGCTGCATGTCGGTCACTTCTTCGGGGCGTTCGTCGATCAGCAGGACAATCAGGTAGCAGTCCGGGTGATTGGCGGCGACCGACTTGGCGATGTTCTGCAGCATGACGGTCTTACCGACGCGCGGCGGAGCGACGATCAGGCAGCGTTGACCCTTGCCCAGCGGCGCGACGATATCGATGATGCGGCCGGAGCGATCCTTCAGCGTGGGATCGTCGATCTCCATCCACAGGCGTTCGTCGGGATAGAGCGGCGTCAGGTTATCGAAGTGGACCTTGTGACGGACATTTTCGGGGTCTTCGAAATTGATCGTCTGGACCTTGAGCAGGGCGAAATAACGTTCGCCTTCGCGCGGGCTGCGGATCGGGCCTTCGACCGTATCGCCGGTGCGCAGGCCATGGCGGCGGATCTGTTGCGGAGAAACGTAGATATCGTCCGGACCCGGCAGGTAGTTGGCTTCGGGGCTGCGCAGGAAGCCGAAGCCGTCCTGCAGGACTTCGACGACGCCGGAACCGGTGATCTCGACGCCTTCCTCGGCCAGGGCCTTGAGGATGGCGAACATCATGTCCTGTTTGCGCATATTGCTGGCGTTCTCGACGCCCAGCGATTCGGCAAAGGTCAGCAGGTCCGTCGGCGTCTTGTCCTTCAGGTTCTGAAGCGACATTTTCTGGCCGGTCATCGAGCCTTCGATGGCATCGTCGTCGTCGTTTTCGCTCTCGGACTCGTTTTCGTTCTCAGACTCGATTTCGGTCTCGAGATCTTCGGTGCCTTCGACTTCGGCTTCGGTTTCGGGGGTATTATCCATGGTCTTACTCTCGGTAGACGATATGGGGCAACGCGCAAACCAGGGTTTGCGGGAGCGACATATCCGATGCCTTTCAGCGGAGACGCATGATAAGGCTTTGAAAATTTACGTTAATTTAGGCAATCCGACAGGACGTGGCGCCTTTTCAGGTTTTGCGCGCGACGTCGAGTCGACTGCGCGAAACCATGTTGTGTTCGGGTATGAACGCTAAAGGGGGTATCCGTCAAGGATATTTGCGGGGTTTGGGCTCCGTGACCTCCACAGACCTGCCTCTTGTTCTTTTCTAACGCCCTCGGGCGATAGAAAAGAACAAGAGGAAGACTTGGGGCCATGGGCCCCAAACCCCGAAACTATCAGTGCGAACAGTATTCCAGCGTCACAGACAAAACCATCACAATGGCCAGCACAAACGGCAGCTCGTTAATCTTGCGCCAGAACTTTTCCGTCCCGATCGCCTCACCGCGTTGCAGCTTCTTGAACCGTACAGACAGGAAATGGTGATAGCCGGTCAACAGCACAACCCCGGTCAGCTTCACCATGACCCACGGCTCGCTGAAAAACTTCCAGCCCCACTTCTGGGTGACATCGAGATAGATCAGGCACAGGCCGAAAATCCACGCCACGACCATAGCCGGGTTCATGATCACCCGCAGCAGGTTACGCTCCATCACCGAGAAGACGCTGGTGACCTCAGGTTTATCGCTGTTCTGGATGTGATAGATAAACAAGCGCGGCAAGTACAAAAGGCCGGCCATCCAGGCAATCACCGCCAGGATATGCAGCCCACGAACAAGATCATACCAGTTCATGTCTTGGCCCTTATCTTCGGACAAAAGGTGTGACACGTCTGGCAGGTCTGGTCGCCGACAATGCTCAGCTCAGACCCCACCGCCTTCAGCACCTCGTCGTTCAGCGCCTTGATAAATCCGGTGTCGACGCCGAGCGCCGGCACGCGAATATAGTCCTTGATGCCGGCAGCGTGCGCCAGCCGCGCATAGTCGATATCCAGTTCGACCAGGGTCTCGATATGCTCGGAAACAAAGGCGATCGGCACGACGATGACATTCTTGCCGTCCTTTGCCGCCTGCTTGATCGTCTCGTCTGTCGACGGTCCGATCCAGGCCATGGGCCCTACCCGGCTCTGATAGCAGATGATGTGTTCGACCTCGCTACCCAGCGACGCCATGACCCGCGCCACGGTCGCCTCGATCTGCATCTGGTAGGGATCGCCCTGGCGGACGATCTTCTCCGGCAGGCCATGCGCCGAAAACAACAGGCGGTAATTGCCCTTGTCCTTGATGGCCTTCAGCTTCGTCCGGATGGTGTCGGCGTGCGCCTTGATGAAATGGTCGTTGGCGGCATAACAGCAAACCTGCGTCACCTTGGCCTTGCCCTTGTAGGCCTTGGCAAAGGCTTCGACGGCCGTCAGCGTGGTGGTCGAAGAGAACTGCGGATAGAGCGGCAAAAGGACGATCTCATCGGGCTGCCAGGCCGCGATATCGGCCGCGGCCTGCTCGATGAACGGATGCCAGTAGCGCATGCCGACAAAGGTGCGCACCTCGATGCCCGGCGTCATGGCGTTTATATAGCTTTCCAGAGCGCGGGCCTGGGCCTCGGTTTCGCGCAGGATCGGCGATCCGCCGCCCATATGGGCATAGTTCTTGCGCGCATCCGGCGCCCGCCGGCTGGAGATCAGCGACGCCACACCCTGGCGTACACCGAACGGCAAGCCGATAATGTACTTGTCGCGGAACAGGTTATAGAGAAACGGCTGGACATCCGCCTGGGTCTTGGGACCGCCGAGATTGAACAGGAGAACGGCGACCTTGCGGGTCTGGGTTACCGTTGCTGCAGCTGAAGCCATGTCTGTCACCCGCGTATCCGTTGCAAGGCCCGCTCGACGTTGGCGATGGGCGTGTCCGGGAAGATGCCGTGGCCCAGATTGAAGATCAAGGGCCCCTGCCCCCAGGCCGCGATTATTCTGTCGACTGCGGCATCCAGTGCAACTCCACCGGAACGCAATACCACCGGATCGAGCGCACCCTGAATCGGACAATCCTTCTGCAGGGCCGCGCCAAGCTCCAGGGGGGTGGCAGTCCCCAATGCCAGGCAGTCGACCGGCACCACGTCGAGATAGGCCCTGCAGCGCGCCTCAGCACCCCGCGGGAAGCCAATGATCGGCAGGTTGACCCCCAGCTCCCGGACGCGGCGGATCAGGCGAATATGCGGCTGGGTGACCAGGTCGTCGAAATAGGGATCCGGAAAGCCTTCTGCCCAACTCTCGAAGATCTTCAGGACTTGGGCGCCCGATTGCGCCTGCATCAGCAGGTATTGGGCCGAGGCTTCGATGACGATGTCGATCAGGCGATGGACCTGGTCGGGGTTATCATAGACAAAGGCCCGGATCAGACTGCGATCGTGCGCCTTCTTGCCGTTCAGCATATAGGTCAGGACCGTCCAGGGTCCGCCGCAGAAACCGATCAGGGTCGTTTCCGGTCCCAGTTCCGCCTTCACGCGTTGCACGGTCTCCCCGACATTCTTCAGCGCCTCGCCGGCCTGAAAAGCCTTGTCGCGCATCAGGCCCTCGTCCGGCAATTCGCCAAGGATAGGTCCCTCGCCGGCTGCGAATGTCAGATCCTGTCCGAGCGCCAACGGGATCATCAGGATATCCGAAAAGAGAATGGCTGCGTCGAAGCCAAAGCGCCGGATCGGCTGCAGTGTCGCTTCGGCGGCTTTCTCAGGCGTCAGGCAGAAGTCGACGAAACCCGATGTCGATGCCCGCAGTTCCCGGTATTCCGGCAGGTAGCGCCCGGCCTGACGCATGAACCATACCGGGGGTACGGCCTGTGTCTGACCCGCCAGAACCGATAATACCGATGCCTGAGGAAGTGTCATGGGTCAATCCAGTCCGCGGTCGTGCCAATGTGAGGCTCCCTCTTAGATAACCCTAAAAAAAAAGAAAGAGGATGTAGAGGTTATTTGTAGGGTGGATGACGGGGAAAATTGTCGCAGGGAATCCGCTTATCACGGGTTTTTCACAATCGGCCCAGGGTGGGGACGACGATCCTCCACACCCTGTGGGAAACGAGGATAGTTAATAAAGGCTTAAGATTGCTTAAGGCTTTCTTAACGGGATTTTTACAGATGGCTGTGAATGGTTAAGAAAGTGTTAACTTACTCACACAGGACTGTCATGGATTCATACATTGTTAACCATTGTGGCCGATGGGTGCACAATTCGGCCGGTTTTCAACGTTGTTCATCGCCGGTCCGGCGAAAAGGTCTTCCCCGGACAGTTGTGCAGATTCCGTCCCGTCCTTATCCACACAATCCGTTCACAGATTAATTTGCGTAACGACGTGACGCGGAACGGCCATGGGAGCGGCCACGCTTGCAGTGGCGGAGCGTAACGAAACGGTTTATGCAGCAGCCGTGCGGGAAATGCCTGTCCTGCAGCCGTCATCAGGAGCGCCGCAATGGCCGAGACCCCGTTGAAAACAGCCGTTCCGCGCATCGGCACCTATTTTCACGTGCACCTGATATCGGACTCGACGGGTGAAACCCTTAACGCCCTGGCCAAGGCGGCCGCAGCGCGTTTCGAAGGCATTTTGCCGATCGAGCATATCTATGTGCTGATCCGGTCGGAAAAGCAGCTGGGCCGCGCCTTGGAAGAGATAGAGAGTTTTCCCGGCATCGTCTTGCACACCATGGTCGATATGGAGCTGCGGTCGATGTTGGAGATGCGTTGCCGGGAGCTGGATATTCCGACGATCGGCGTGCTCGATCCCCTGGTGGTGGCATTTTCCCGTCACCTTGGCGCGGCGGTATCCAAGCGCGTCGGCGCCCAGCACAATCTCGACAATGAGTATTTTGAGCGTATCGAGGCGCTGAACTATGCCATCGCGCATGACGACGGCAATGCGGCGGACAAGCTGCGCCAGGCCGATGTCGTCCTGGTGGGGGTGAGCCGGACCTCCAAGACTCCGACCTGTATCTATCTGGCCCACCGCGGCATCAAGGCGGCCAATATCCCGCTGGTACCGGGCCAGGCCTTGCCGGAGGTGCTCGATACGCTGAATGACCCGTTGATCGTCGGCCTGATCGCCTCGCCGGAGCGGCTGATCCAGATCCGGCGCAACCGCCTGCTGACATTGAACAATGACGACAAGCCGTCGACCTATACCGACCAGGAGGCGGTGCGGCAGGAGATCATTGCCGCGCGGCGCTTCTTCGAGCGTAAGGAATGGCCGGTGATCGATGTGACCCGCCGGTCGATCGAGGAGACGTCTGCGACAATTATCAGCCTGTTGAATGAGAAGCGGACCGGGCGTCTGGGTGGTATCTAGGTTTCGCAGGGGCCCCCATTTTTTGCTTCTTGGCCCCTGCACCCCGAAACCGGTCAGAGCTTATTGACTTATAATCAAAACAGGGGCTCCAAGGAGCCTCTGTTTTGATTATTAAAGCGACTAAACACCGTCGCGTTATGGGGTGCAGGGGCCTGTGACCCCTGCATAAACTTAAATGACACTGATCCTCGCCTCCGGCTCCGCCTCCCGCGCCATGCTTCTCGGCAATGCCGGCATTCCCTTCGTCAAGATTCCCTCCACCGTCGACGAAGACGCCATCAAGGACGAATGTCTCGCTCGCGGCTTTACCCCCAAGGCCATTGCCCTGCGTCTCGCCGAGGCCAAGGCGCTCGAGGTCTCGGCCGCCAATTCCGGTCTCGTTCTCGGCGGCGATCAGGTGCTCCAGCTCGACAACGATCTGATCAGCAAGTCACCGGACATGGCGTCCGCCCGCGAGCTCCTGCGCCGGATGAGCGGCAAGACTCATTATCTCCACGCCGGTATGGCCCTGTGCGAGAATGGCCAACTGGTCTGGTCGCAGGTCGAAACCGCTGAAATGTCGGTACGGCCGCTCAGTGACGACTTTATCGATCGCTATCTGGTGGAAACCGGCGAAAAAATCCTGTCGACTGTCGGCTGCTATATGCTCGAAGGCGCTGGCGTCCACCTGTTCGACGCCATTCGCGGCGACTACTTCACCGTCCTCGGCCTCCCTCTCCTGCCCGTCCTGGCAAAGCTGCGGCAACTCGGGTTCATCCAACCATGATCAATACCCTTCCTACCGGCGCGGCCAAGGTTGCCGCCATTGTCGGGCAGCCGGTTCATCACTCGATGAGCCCTTTCCTGCACAATGCCTGGCTGCGCGAAATGGCGATGAACGGCGTCTATGCCGCTTTTTCGCCGAAGGACGAACACGCCTTCGAACGGCTGATCCTGTCGTGCCGCAGCAACGGCATCAAGGGTCTCAATGTCACCGCCCCGTTCAAGGCGCAGGCCCTGGCCCTGGCCGACACGGTCGCCGACAGTGCTCGCCATTGCGGCTCGGCCAATGTCCTGACCTTCGACGAAGACGGCTATGTCCACGCCCAGAGCACGGATGGGCTAGGCCTGATCAAGGCCTTTCAGCTCCAGGCCCCGGACTGCGACCTGACAGCCGGGCCAGTCGTCATCATGGGCGCCGGCGGCGCCTCTCGCGCCGCGGTCGCCGCCATGCTGGAAGCCGGCGCACCGGAAGTGCGTATCGTCAACCGCACCCTGGCCCGGGCCGAAGAACTGGTTTTCGCCTTCCAGGGCGACCAGGCGCATATCCACCTGACCGGCAAGGAAAGGACGATCACCTTCCGCCAGACGGTGACCGCCTTTGCCCTGTCGGATGTCGATCGCGCCTTTGACAGCGCCGTCGCCGTGATCAATGCGGCCTCGGGTGGTCCCCTGCCCCTGTTCGATGCCTTGAGCGATGCCGCCACCATCATGGACATGACCTATCGCCCCCTGCGCACCAACTGGCTGCTGGCGGCGCAGGAACGCGGCCTGGCGACCGTCGATGGCCTCAACATGCTGATCGAACAGGCCCGGCCCAGCTTTGAAGCCTTTTACGGTGTCCTGCCGCCGGCCGATTTCGATATCCGCGGCCTGGCCCTGCAATTCCTCGGTGAAACGCAGTGATCAAACTCGGGCTTACCGGCTCGATCGGCATGGGCAAGTCGACTATAGCGCAGATGTTTCGCGACGAAGGCATTGCTGTGTGGGATGCCGATGAGGCCGTGCACCGGCTCTATGCCACCTCCCCTGTCGCCAAGACGCAACTGGTTGAAACCTTTGGCGATGTTCTGACGGATAATGTCGTCGATCGGGTCAAGCTGTCGGCGGCCTTGCGGACGGTGGAAAACGGCTTCGATCGCCTGAATGCCATCGTCCATCCGCTGACTGTGGATGACCGCAACCTGTTTATCTCTGCTCAGCAGGACCGGGGCGCCGACCTGATCGTCGCCGATATCCCCCTGCTGTTCGAAACCGGGGCGGAAGCCTATCTCGACTATGTCCTGGTGGTCTCGGCGCCGGCGGATGTGCAGCGGGCACGGGTCATGGCCCGGCCGGGCATGACGGCGGAAAAGCTCGAGACCATCCTGGCCCGCCAGATGCCCGATGCCGAAAAGTGCCGGCGGGCCGATTTTGTCATCGACACCTCGCAGAGCCTCACGGCCTGTCGCACCGAGGTCAGCGCCCTCGTCAACAGGTTCACAGCCGGCGCAGTCAACTAGACCTTGATCTCGGCTTGCGAACAAATACATAGTCGGACATGGCTCTCGAAATCGTCCTCGATACGGAAACGACCGGCATTGACCACCGCAAGGGGCATCGCCTGATCGAAGTCGGCTGCATCGAGATCGAAGATCTCCTGCCGACCGGCCGTACCTTCCATTATTATATCGACCCGGAACGCGAGATCGAGCCGGACGCCACGCGCGTCCACGGCATCACCAACGAGATGTGCAAGGGCAAGCCCAAGTTTGCCCACATCATGGACGAGATGATCGCATTTATCGGCGATCGCAAGGTCATCGCCCATAACGCGGCCTTCGACCGTGGCTTCATCAATATGGAGCTGACCAAGCACGCCAAGCCTGTGACGCCCGATGAACAGTGGATCGACACCCTGGAAATCGCCCGCCACAAGTTCCCGGGCATGGCCAATTCGCTCGACGCCCTGTGCAAGCGCTTCAATATCTCGCTGGCCGAACGCGACCTGCACGGCGCCCTGATCGATGCCCGCCTGCTGGCCAGCGTCTATCTCGAACTGCTGGGCGGGAAGGAACGCGCTCTGGACCTGTCGATGGCGTCGGACACGGCCAATGCCGCCATGGTCGCCAGCTTTACCGCCTATGGCGCCCGTCCCCGCCCCTTGCGCAACCGTATAACGGCGGCGGAGTCCGAGGCGCATGAGGCTTTCGTCAAGAAGTACCTCAAGGAAAAGACCCTGTGGAAACTGGGCTGAACCTCGCCCTCCTCCTGTTTCTGCTCACGGCCTTCGCCATCAATTCCTGGCTGAATATCGGCCGCTTTAAAATCCTGACAGCGCTGGGCGGCGTCGATCGCCTGGCCTTTTACCGGCGTGGCCTGGTCAAGTCGCTTCTGCTTTTTCTTGGCGGGGCGATTGTCAGCCTTGTCGTCCTGCATCGCCTCGATGGATTGGTGGCTGTGCCGGAGGAATTCGGCGCCGAAGCGGTGCGTGCCGCCCTCGCCGGCATCCCGTCGCTCTATGTCTATGCCGTGATCTTTGCCTGGGTGGCGGTCATCTGCCTGGCGTCGCTGCTGGGCGGTACACAGATGAAGCGGATAATGGCCAATGGCGATGCGCCCAATACGCCGCTGGCCGCCCTGTTGCCGAAAACAGGCGACGAACGATTCTGGGCAGGGCTTATCGCGCTGAATGCCGGTTTGTCCGAGGAATTGTTTTTCCGGCTGGTCTTGCCGCTGTTGCTGGTGACCCTGACCGGCCAGCCGGCGATCGCCTTCGTCCTCGCCGTGGTCATCTTCGGCCTGGGCCATGCCTATCAGGGCCTGTTCGGCGTCATCATGACGACGATCGTCGGCGCGATGCTGGGCTTTATCTATCTCTACAGCGGGAATATCTGGCTGGCAGTCGCCATCCATGCCGGCATCGACCTGTGGTCCCTGGTCGTCATGCCGCTATTGATCGGATGGCACCGGCGGCCGGTTTCCCTGGCACCGCCGGTGTACTAGATCCGTTTCTCCGCAACGACATAGTCAAGCTCGGGAGAAAACTCCAAACCGCTTGCGGTTTGGCAAGGCCGACCGGCCGCCGCGCACGTTTGCGCGAAAGCCTGCGTGGCGCTTGAACGCAAAATACTAAGCCTGTCCGGCAGCGTGCTGGCCGAGGATATTGCCCTTTTGCTGCAGGTAGAGCGTGCCGAAATCGATCGGGTCGACGAAGAAGGGGGGCGAGAAGCCGCCATCCGACGAGGCATCGGCGATGATGCGGCGGGCGAACGGGAAGAGATAGCGCGGGCATTCGACCAGCAGGGTCGGCTCGACCATGTTCTCGGGGATGTTGCCGAGCTGGAACAGGCCGCCATAGACCAGTTCGATGGCGAACATGGCGCCTTCGGGGGTCGATGCCTTGACCGACAGCTTCAGGTCGACTTCGAACAGGCCGTCGGTGCGGCCCTTGGCGCTCATTTCGACGCCGAGGTCGACTTCCGGACGGGCTTCGACGCGCAGCGAGTTGGGGGCGCGCGGGTTTTCGAACGAGAAGTCGCGGATGAACTGGGCCATGACGGTCATGGCAGGTGCGGGCGGCTGAACGAGAGTCTCAGCGGGCAGATCAGACATTGATTAAGTCACTCCATTGTCACGCGACTGCTGTCCCGTCGGGTATCGTCGCGCATGTGGGAAACGCTGCTAACAGATAAGAAAATTTTAAGCAATCAAACGAAGAGTTCCCAACCGTGAAACTTATCCTATATAGTGAACGGGCGGACCTCGCTTCGCCCGGGTCATTGTGCCCGTTTATCGTATCTGCGTACCGCTCACCTGTGATGCGATAGCTTGAGCGTATCGCAGAGATTTTCCGAGATCCTTGCCGTGAACATTGTCGCCCTCGTTATCTTCGCCATCGTGGCCATCATCATCCTTATCCAGCTCTACAGCGTGCTGGGCCGTAAGGTGGGATTCCGCGTCGAGGACAAGATCCTTGCCAAGCCGTCGGAGGACTCCGATGGCACGCCGAAACTGGAGCGTCCGGCTGAACCGCCGAAGCTGCCCAATCTCGACCTGCTGAAGTCGCGCGACGTCAATTTCAACGAGATCAACTTCGTCGAGAAGGCACGTGAGACCTACGAACAGGTGGTCATCGCCTTCCATAACGGACAACTCGACAGCGTGCGCGACCGTCTCAACGAAGCCGTCTACACCTCCTTCAAGAAGGCGGTCGATGCGCGCAGCGAACCGGTCTTCGACCGCGTCAGCTTCGTCGAAGCCCCAAAGACCGACATCGACCTCATCGAGGTCAAGGACGACACTGCCCAAATTCGCGTCCGACTGCTGTCGGAACTGCTTTACGAAGACGTGACGCCGCAGCCGACCCCGGTGGACGGGGAGGGTGACGTCAAGACCCAGCCGCGCGAAAAGACCTACAAGCGCACCGCCGAATTCTGGACCTTCCAGAAGGGCCTGCGCTCCCCTGGCAATCCCTGGCTGCTGACTCGCGTCGAGGCTGCCAAGGCATGATGCCGGCAGGTTTTGCCCGGACATCAAAACGTCATTGGCAAAATGGCGTCGCCCTTGGCCTCTCCCTGTTGGCTGCCGCCTGCGCCGAACATCCGGACGGGCCGGTCACGGTTACCCCGCCACCGGCAACGACAAAACCAGGCACGCCGCCGCCGGTGACCTCAAAACCGATCGACACCACACCCAATCCCGTGCCTGACCCCGTACGTCTGTCGCACCTGCCAGGCTGGGACGACAGCGACGCCTTTGTGGCGCTCGAAGCCCTGCGCAGCACCTGCGGTTATAAAAAGGGCAGGGGCTATGCCCCGGTCTGCCAGGCGATGGCGACGCAGGATTTCGAATCGCCCGAAGCCATCCGCGCCTTCCTGGTGCGTAACCTGCAGATCGCGCCGGTAGACGGCCTGGTCATGCCGCTTAATGGTACGGGGACCCTGACCGGCTATTTCGTTCCTGACTACGATGCCGTTCTGGCGCCTACGCCTGAGTTTTCGCAACCGGTCCGCCTGAAGCCCGACGATCTTGCCGTCGTCGCCGGCTCGCAGATGACGCCGGTGCAGTCGGCGGTCAAGGTGGCTGCGCGCAAGGTCGGCGGCAAGTATGTCGCCTATTATCCGCGCGCCGATATCGAGAAAATGCCGGCGAAGGCCGACTACTATATGCGGCCGGAAGACTATTTCTTCATGCAGTTGCAGGGTTCGGGCTTCCTCGACCTGCCCGACGGCCGACGGATCTATGCCGCCTATGCGGCGGATAACGGCCAGCCCTTTATCGGCATCGCCAAGGTTATGGTGAAGCGCGGCATCCTGGCCGCCGACCAGACGTCCGGCGATAATATCCATGCCTGGCTGGCGGCGCACCGCGGCGACGATGCCCAAGACGTGATGAACACCGATCCGCGCTATACCTTTTTCGCCATCCAGCCCGACCAGACCGAGCCCAATGGTGCCGCCGGTGTGTCTCTGCCGCCGGGATCGGCGATTGCGGTCGATCCGGCCTTCCATGATATGGGCGATATGCTGTGGATCGATGCCCATGTCGGCGGCAATGCCCTGAGCGACGCTTTTCCGGCCTATCAGCGCCTGGTGACGGCCCTCGATACCGGCGGCGCCATCAAGGGTGATATCCGCGCCGACCTCTATGTCGGCCATGGGACGCGCGCCGGCAGTGAAGCCGGTCGCATCAAGCACGTCCTGCGCATGTACAAGATCATTCCATACGTGGCAGCGGTCGTACCCGTGAGCACGCCGGCCGCATCTTCACCGACGCCGTAAGCTTTGGCACCGTAAATTTTTTAGACGCTGAAGACTTAAAAGTTGAAGACCTGGCGCACGGCCACGAAGCACATCAGCCCCAGCACGCCCGAACTGGCGACGAACAGGCCGAAGCGGATCATCGCGATATTGCACAGGGCCTGCACCAGCGAATGCAGGACGCGCAGGGCGACGTACAGCCAGGCGAAATATTCCAGGGCGAAACTGGTCGAGCCGCTGAGATAGATGCCCAGGCACAGGGCATAGAACAGGGTCGGCTGCTGCATCAGGTTATTGTAGTTGTCGGCAGGCCACTGGACGCTGGGTGGCAGACGACGCACCGCTTCGCCGGAATGCAGTCTTTCCTCGGTGACGGCATAACGCACCAGGGCGGGCAGGCGTCTGACATAGAGCCAGACCAGCATGACCATCGACCAGGCAATAAGGGCGAGAACGGGTTGTATCATAAGCACTTACGCTAACAGACAAAGCTTAAGATAGCGTCAGCCAGAGGTTGCGAAGAGGTAAAGGCGTCACACAACTGTGATGGGAATGGTGCTGGTAGAAATTCGCGTAGAATGATAGTTTTTCGTGTGAACCGTCGTCTCTCTCGGCCGTTCCATCCACGGCGCCCGGCACCCAGGCTTTGGCGTCGCGGCAATACGGGAAAATGGGGTGTAGCCGTTGTGCCGCCTCGGTTTCCCAGGGCAGGGCGCGATCTTCCCCATGGACCGCGTCTTCGCAAAGAGCCGCCAGCCATCCCAGGACTGGCGGCTTTTTTGTATCCGGGTACCGGCACCGCGCATTTCGTTACTTTTGCAACTTTATCCGCTCATACCTAAGTGCTAACCTGGGTTTCAATAAACCATTGGCGCGATAATCGACGCAGCGTAATAAGCGAAAAGCGCCAGTTTTAAGATAACCGGCCGCCACCCGGTCACAGGGAAATATGGGTAGATTTATGGACGATTTTTCGCACGCAGCCACCGCCGAAACCCGCGAAGCGCTGACCACCGCCTTTGCCGCTGCGTTGAAGCGGCCTGGACCCGACGCCCTGGCGCCGTTCGAAAAGACCTTCCTCGGCCAGATCCTCGAAGACTACGATCCGGAGGAAGTACCCGACCTGACGACGGATGCGGTCGCCGCCATCGTCGCCGATTTCTGGGCCTACGGCGTGCAACGGCCGCACGGTACCCAGACGATCCGTCGCCTACGCCCACTCAACGGCAATTACGATCTTATGGAGATCGTCCAGACCGACTCGCCGTTTATCGTCGAGACGGTGATGGGCGAGCTGATAGACCAGGGCGTGTCGATCCGTTCGATGTTCCATCCGGTGGTCAGCATCTGGCGCGACGCGGCCGGCCAACGCCTTGCCGCGGACGGGGAGGGGGCGAACCTCGTCAAGGAATCGATGATGCTGATTTTCATCGAACGTGTGAACAGCGACCGTCACGCCCATATCCTCAACGGTATCGACGACAGCCTCAACGACCTGAAGCTGGCCGTCCACGATTTCCCGCGCATGCAGAAGCTGCTGGCCGAGGAAATCGCCACGCTCGAGCGCCAGCGTGACGCCGGCACCCTGAAGGCCGACGCGGCCGTGGTCGCCGAAGACATCGCCTTCCTGAAGTGGGTCGATGAAAACCACTTCGTCTTCCTCGGCGCCCGCGGTTATGCCTATCCCCGCGAAGCCGATGGCGCCTACGCCCGCGAAGAGCCGCTGTACCAGATGCAGGAAGGTTTCGGCGTCCTGCGTGACGCCACCCGCGCCGTCCTGCGCCGCTCGTCCGAACCGGCCGTGCTGAGCCAGCAGCTGATGGCGCAGTTGGAAAACTCCGAGCCCGTGACCGTGGCCAAGGCCAATATCAAGTCGCGCGTCCACCGCCGCATCTATATGGACTATGTCGGCATCAAGCGGTACGGCGACGACGGCCGCCCGTCGGGCGAGGTCCGTTTCGTCGGCCTGTTCACATCGGAAGCCTATGATCGCCCGGCGTTCGAAGTGCCGCTGATCCGCCGCAAGGCCGAACGCGTCCTCAGCGAGGCGCAAAAGCAGGGTCTAAATGGCGGCTACAACGAAAAGCGCCTGAAGAATATCGTCGAGACCTATCCGCGCGACGAACTGTTCCAGATGTCCGAGGCCGATTTGCTGCGCATTTCGCGCGGCATCCTGCACCTCAGCGACCGGCCGCGCGTCAAGCTGTTTACCCGCGCCGATCCGTTCGACCGCTTCATCAGCGTCCTGCTCTATATCCCGCGTGAGCTCTACCAGGTGCAGATGCAGAAGCAGGCCGGCGAGATCCTGGCCCGCGCCTATCTCGGCCGCGTCTCGGCCTCCTATCCGTACATTTCGGAATCGCTGCTGAGTTGCGTCCACTATATCATCGGTGTGACGCCGGGCGACCACTTCGATCCCGACATCAACGACCTTGAAGCCGACATCGAAAACATCGTGCGGTCGTGGCCGCAGAAGATCGAGGTCCTGGTCCACGACGGCGATATCGTCGCGCGCCTGCCGCTGCCGCACGCCGATACCGACTGGGTCGAATGGGCAGGGGCCTTCCCGGCCGGCTATCGCGAACGCTACGAAGTCGCCGAAGCCATCCTCGACACCAACTATCTCAGCAACCTGTCGCCGGAAAGCCCGGTCAACCTGCGCGCCTACCAGCGCCTGGAAGACACCTCCTCGACCTTCTGCTTCAAGCTCTATACACGCGCCGATCGCGCCATTCCCCTGTCGGACATCCTGCCGGTGCTCGACAATATGGGCCTGAAAACGCTCGAGGAATACGGCTATAACGTCAAGTCGTGGACGGTCGGCTGCCTGTGGGTGCACGAATTCATTATCCAGCTGCCCGACGGCCACGGCGACTTCGCCACCTTCAGCCATGAATTCGAGCAGACCATCCTGGCCATCTGGCGCGGCCAGACCGAGAATGACGGCTTCAATGCCCTGACCCTGCAGGGGCAGTCGTGGCGCGAGGTCGCGCTGCTGCGCGCCATGACGCGCTATCGCGTCCAGTCGGGCCTCGACCCGGCGCCCGACGTGCAGCAGGGCGCCCTGCGCGACAATGCCGAGGTCGTCGAAGCCCTGCTCAACCTGTTCAACCTGAAATTCGCTCCCGGCGTCGACCTGGCATCACGCCAGGCGACGGTCGACGAGGCGAAACAGCATATCGAGGAGCTGCTGCAAAAGGTGGCCAGCCTCGACCACGACCGGGTCCTGCGCCGCCTGGCCGCCCTCATCGGCGCCATGCAGCGTACCAACTACTATCAGCCGGATGCTAACGGGGCTGACAAGGGCTATATCTCGTTCAAGGTCGCCAGTCGCGAACTCGCCGACCTGCCGGAACCCAAGCCGTACCGCGAGATCTTCGTCCTGGCGCCGCATGTCGAAGGCCTGCACCTGCGCTTCGGACCGGTCGCGCGCGGTGGCCTGCGCTGGTCGGACCGCAAGGACGATTTCCGCACCGAGGTGCTGGGCCTGGTCAAGGCACAGCAGGTCAAGAATGCCGTCATCGTGCCGGTCGGCTCCAAGGGTGGCTTCTTTCCCAAGCAGCTGCCTCGAGGCGGCAGCCCTGACGCCATTCGCGCCGAGGCCGTGCGCGCCTACAAGACCTTCCTGTCGGGTCTGCTCGACCTGACCGACAATATCGACGCCAAGGGTGACATCATCGCGCCGAAGGACGTCGTCTGCTGGGATGCGCCCGATCCGTACCTGGTCGTCGCCGCCGACAAGGGCACGGCGACCTTCTCCGACATCGCCAACGGCGTCTCGGCCGATTACGGGTTCTGGCTGGGCGATGCCTTTGCCTCGGGCGGCAGCGTCGGTTACGACCACAAGGCCATGGGCATCACGGCCAAGGGCGCCTGGGAGGCGGTGAAGCGCCACTTCCGCGAGATCGGCAAGGACATCCAGTCGCAGGCCTTTACCGTCGCCGGCGTCGGCGACATGTCGGGCGACGTCTTCGGCAACGGCATGCTGCTGTCGATGGAAACGCACCTCGTCGCCGCCTTCGACCATCGCGACATCTTCATCGACCCCAATCCGGATCCGACCAAGGCCTTTGCCGAACGCGCCCGCATGTTCGCCCTGCCGCGCTCGTCGTGGCAGGACTATAACAAGGAGCTGATTTCGAAGGGTGGCGGCGTCTTCCCGCGCAGCCAGAAGTCGATCCACCTGTCGCCGGAAATCAAGGCCCTGCTCGATCTCGATGCCAACGAGGTGTCGCCGTTCGACCTGATGCAGGCCATCCTCAAGGCCCGCGTTGAGCTGCTCTATTTCGGCGGCATCGGCACCTATATCAAGGCGCCATCGCAATCGCATCTCGATGTCGGCGACAAGGCCAATGACGGTATCCGTATCGACGCGACCGAGGTCCGTGCTCAGGTGATCGGCGAAGGGGCCAATCTGGGCATGACCCAGGCCGGGCGCATCGCCTGCGCCGAACAGAAGATCCGCCTCAACACCGACGCCATCGATAATTCCGCCGGCGTCGATTGTTCCGACCACGAGGTCAATATCAAGATCCTGCTCGGTCAGCTGACCGCCGCCGGCACGATGACGCGTGACGCGCGCGACAAGCTGCTGGCCAGCATGACCGACGATGTGTCGCGCCACGTCCTCAAGCACAATTACGACCAGACCCTGGCCCTGACCCTGCAGGAAGCCACGGCCGCCGAGGATAGCAGCGCCACCCAGGCCTTAATGGTCGGGCTGGAAAAACGCGGCAAACTCGATCGCAAGGTCGAGGGTCTGCCGTCGAACTCGGCGCTTGAAGCCCGTCGCACGGCCGGACAGGGGCTGTATCGTCCAGAAATCGCCGTCACCACCGCCTATGGCAAGATCGTCCTGTTCGACGATATCGTCGCCTCGACGGCGCCCGACGACGATGGCCTGCAATATATCGGCATCGACTACTTCCCGGCGCCGCTGCATCAGTACAGCGACGCCATTGCCCGCCACCGCCTGCGCCGCGAAATCATCTCGACCGTCCTGGCCAACGATATCGTCAACCTGGCCGGCCCGTCCTTTGTGTCGAGAACGATGCGCGGTGCCGGCGTCGATACGGCGGCGGTGGTCCTGGCTTTCGAAGCCACCCGCCAGCTGTTCGACATCCGTGGCCTGTGGGCCCAGGTCAATGCCCTGGATACCAAGGTGCCCGCAGCGGCTCAGACGGCGCTTTATCGCGAGCTGGCCAGTTTCGTGCGTCACCAGACCTACTGGATGGCGCGGCGTTTCGCGCAGGTCTCGCACACGCTCGCGGATATGGTCGCCCCCTATGCCGATGGGGTGAAGACGCTACTGGGTCTCGATGCGGCGGCCTTCAACGACACCACGCGCATCCATATCGCCGATCGCGTCGCTGCCCTGACCGGGTTGGGCGCGCCGGACGATATCGCCCTGACCGTGGCGCGACTGACCGCGCTGCACCATGCCGGTGACATTATCGACCTGGCAGCCGGTCCGAAGAAGGACCTGGTCAAGACGGCCGAGCTGTATTTCCTGACCGGCGAGCGTTTCGGTTTCGAGAAGCTGTCGGACGGGGCGGGCAATCTCGCCAGTGCCGACCCGTGGGACCGCATGGCGACGCGCCGCCTGATCGAGGATGTCCGCGCCGAACAAAAGGCGGTGGTCAATGCCATGATGAAGCGTATGCGCGCCGACGAAGAGCCGCAGGCCATTGCCGAAAGCTGGGAGGCTGAGAACAATAGCCTGACCGAGCCGTTGCAACAGATGATGCAGGACATGGCGACCGGCGGCTGGAGCTTCGCCAAGTTGACCATCGTCAATGCCGTGCTGCGGGAATGGGTCGGAAAGTTGTAAAAACAAAGGGTGGCTCTACCAGGAGCCACCCTTTTTTATTTGGCTTAACCGAATTGCAGCGCGACCCGGTGCAGGATTTCCTGCGGGTTTCCGCCCGCCTCCAGGTCCCGCCTGACTTCAGCCATGGCCTCGATGACTTTCTGCGGTTCCTTGCGTGCCCCGTAGCCGAGCTGGATGCCCTTGCGGAAAAACGTATAGGTGTCGCCGGTCAGTTGGACTTCGATATCCGGATCGGCGGCGAAGTCGAACCAGTCGGCGTCTCCCGCGATTCCCGAAGGTGTGACGCAGGTGAGGACGCCTCCGGTCTCGACGACCGAGTGAAGAATATAAAGGCCGCCGGGGCTCAGCCGCCAGCCCGTAACCGCCTTTGCGCTTTTGTCGGGATCGTTCTGTTCGAACCAGCGCGCATTGTCGTGGCTGAAGCGTGGCTGCATGCGCGCCTTTTGCAGCCGGTCCTTGGGCTGACGGTAGACGCGGACGATCTCCAGCGCGTCCAGCTCGGTGACCAGTTGGCGTTCTTCGGCCGACGCCGCGATCGAAAGGCGCTCCGTTTCCTGAAGCAGCCGTGTCTTCAAGGCGTCTTTCCGCCGTTTTGCATCGCCCATTTTTACGCCCTTCGTTCAAGACCTGTATCAATGGGGACGCTTCTAAACGCATTCTGCGCATATAGGCAGCCCGGCGATTTCAAAAACCGTGGATTTTCTTCCGGCCCTTGACCCTGCGGGGCTTTGCGCCCATTTAGCGCGCAGGAGTACCCGCATGTTCATTCAGACCGAAGCCACGCCCAATCCCGACGTCATCAAGTTCCTGCCCGGCAAGACCGTGCTGGAAACGGGGACTAAACAGTTCGCGTCGCGGGACGAAGCCACGGCGTCGCCCCTGGCCGAGGCATTGTTCGGCATCGACGGTGTCGCTGCCCTGTTCTTCGGCAATGACTTCCTCACCGTGCGGCGCGATCCGGAGTCGAGCCTGATCTGGGCGCAGCTCAAGGCGCCGATCCTCGCCTCGATCATGGACTTCTACACCTCGGGCCAGCCGATCCTGCGCGAGACCGAAGCCAAGAACGAGATCGTCTATGAGGGCGAGCTCGGCCAGATCGTCGCCGAGATCAAGGACCTGCTCGATACCCACGTCCGCCCGGCCGTGGCCCAGGATGGCGGCGATATCGAATTCGACAGTTTCGACCTGGAATCCGGCACGCTTTATCTGCATATGCGCGGCGCCTGTTCGGGCTGCCCGTCATCCTCGGCCACCCTGCGCCAGGGCGTGGAGACGCTGATGAAGCACTATGTGCCGGAAGTGAAGCAGATCGAGGCCGTCCTCTGAGCCTCGCCTGCCTTATCGATACCTCGCTTAACGCCTGTTCGGTCGCCATCTATCGCGACGGCGCGGCCCTGTTCGCTGTTTCCGAACCGATGCAGCGCGGCCACCAGGAACGCTTGGGGCCAATGGCCGCCGACGCCTTCGACCAGGCCGGTATCCGGCCGCGCGAACTGACTCATATCGGTGTCACACTGGGACCCGGCTCATTTACCGGCATGCGTGTCGGCCTGTCGTTCGCCAAGGGGCTGGCGACGGGCGTGAACCTGCCCCTGCAGGGGATCGGCACACTCGAGGCCTTGGGTCATCATCCGGAATTGCTGGGTAAGCACCGGGTCGCCGTCATCGATGGCGGGCGTGCCCAGATCTACGTCCAGGCATTCGACGGCGATCACCAGGGCGCGCCGCGCGCCGTAACGGCCGACAGTTTCGATATGGACACCGATATCCTGACCGGACCGGGCGCCCATCTGCTGGCCGGGAAAGGTGAGGTTTTCGAACAGGGATGGCCGAGCCTCGATGCGCTGCTGGCTCTGACCCTGGCCGGAGGTCACGACGACCTGACACCGCGATATATGCGCGACGCCGATGCGATTGCGTCGACGCGCGGCATTATTACGCTCGATCCAACGGCATGATCCGCAGGCTGGAGCACGCGCCGGCGGTGCTGGCCGACATTCATGCCGCCAGCTTCGATCATCCTTGGAGCATCGGCGTCCTTAATGACATGGCCGCCAAGCCGCATCATCGGCTTTACGTTCTCGACGAAGACGGCGGGCCGGCCAGTTTTGTCCTGTTGACGGTGGTGGCGGGCGAGGGCGAGGTGCTGACCCTGGCGACCGATCCGGACCGACGTGGGCGCGGGTGTGCCCGGCGGCTTCTCGATCAGGTCATCGCCGAATTGCGCGGCGAGGGCGCCGACAGTGTCTTCCTGGAAGTCGCGGTCGACAACACGGCGGCCCTGGCGCTTTATGCCGGATGCGGCTTCGAGCGGGCAGGGCTGCGCAAAGCCTATTACAGCCGGCCGAACGGGGCGCCGGTGGATGGCCATATACTAAGGCTTGCGCTCGTCTGAGACGGGCTTTACATGTACCCAAACGGACGGAGGCGACGGGCATGGACCGCATTGAAAAGCAGTGTATCGACAAGGGTATGCGCATGACGGATCAGCGCCGGGTCGTGGCGCGCGTCCTGTCGTCCGCCGAGGACCATCCGGATGTGGAAGAGCTGTATCACCGCGCCGCCGCGGTCGATCCGCACATCTCGCTGGCGACGGTCTATCGCACGGTGCGCCTGTTCGAAGAGGCCGGCGTGGTCGAGCGCCACGACTTCGGCGATGGCCGTTCGCGCTATGAAGAAGCCGGTAACGATCACCACGACCACCTGATCAATATCAAGACCGGCGAGGTCATCGAATTCTTCGACGAAGAGATCGAGAAGATGAAGGAAGCCCTGGCGGAGAAGCTGGGCTACAAGCTGGTTGGGCATAAGCTGGAGCTGTATGCGGTGCCGATCGGGGAAGAGAAGTAAGAGGGCAGGGGTCGCGGACCCCTGCACCCCGTCACCGGACGGAGGTTACCTGTTTAAATAACAAAACCGGGCTCCTATGGGCCCGGTTTTTGTTATTTAGGCAATTATCCGCTGTCAAGTATCGGGGTGCAGGGGCCTGCGGCCCCTGCATCTTATTGCTTTTTTCCTCCCAAACGATCATAACCCCCCGATGAACGAACACGTCCGCCCCAGCAAGAAACTCCACATCAAGACCTACGGCTGTCAGATGAACGTCTATGACAGCGAGCGCATGGCCGATATCCTGCGTCCGTTGGGGTATGAGATGTCCGACACCTCCGAGAACGCTGACCTGGTCGTGCTCAATACCTGCCATATCCGCGAAAAGGCCTCCGAAAAGGTCTATTCCGAAATCGGTCGCCTCAAGGAACAGCGCGAAGACAAGGAAGCCCGCGGCGAAGGCCGCATGACCATCGCCATCGCCGGCTGCGTCGCCCAGGCCGAGGGCCAGGAGATCATGAACCGCGCCCCGGCCGTCGACCTCGTCGTCGGACCCCAGGCCTACCACCAGCTGCCGGAACTGATCGCCCGCACCACCCGCGCCAAGGGCGAACGCCTGTCCGCCGATTTTGCCCCGAACGCCAAGTTCGATGCCTTGAGTGCCGAGCGCGAAGTCACCGGCCCGACAGCTTTCCTGACGGTGCAGGAAGGCTGCGACAAGTTCTGCACCTTCTGCGTTGTACCCTATACCCGCGGCGCCGAATGGTCGCGTCCGGTCGACCAGATCCTGGCCGAGGCCCGCTCGCTCGCGTCGAAAGGCGTGCGCGAAATCACCCTGCTGGGCCAGAACGTCAATGCCTATAACGGCGCGCATAACGGCGGGGAATCGACCCTGGCCCGGTTGATGTACGCCCTGGCCGAGATCGACGGCGTCGACCGCCTGCGTTATACAACGTCGCACCCCAACGACATGGGCGACGACCTGATTGCCGCCCACCGCGACCTGGCCGCCGTCATGCCCTACCTGCACCTGCCGGTGCAGTCGGGCTCGGACAAGATCCTGCGCGCCATGAACCGCAAGCACGGCCGCGCCGCCTATATCGACCTGATCGCCCGCATCAAGGACGCCCGCCCGGACCTGGCCCTGTCAGGCGACTTCATCGTCGGCTTCCCCGGCGAGACCGACAAGGACTTCGCCGATACGCTCGATCTTGTTCGCACCGTCGGCTACGCCTCGTCCTTCACCTTCAAATATTCGCCGCGCCCGGGTACGCCGGCGGCCGCCATGCCGAACCAGGTCGAAGACCAGGTCATGGACGAACGCCTGCAGGCGCTCAACGCCCTGATCGCGTCGCAGCAGCAGGCCTTCAAGGAAGGCCTTGTCGGCAAGACCCTGCCGATTTTGTTTGAAAAAAAGGGCCGTTACGGTCGCCAGGCGATCGGACGCTCCCCATATCTGCAGTCGGTGTTCGTCGAAGACGCCGACCACCTCATGGGCCAGATCGTACCGGTGACCATCACTGCGACTGGCAACAACTCCCTGCAGGGCGCCCTGCTCGACACGGCGCCGAAAGAATCCGAAAACGCATAGATGCCTGTCGCCAAAGAAGACTTTATTGCCCTGACCGATGCCTGCGTGCTGGCGATTGCCGGCCCGGCCGAACGCTATCTTGCCATGATCGAAGGCGCCTTCAAGGTGCTGATCGAAATGCCGGGCGGAGGTGTCATCGTTGCCGGCGATCCCCGCGCGCGGCAAAAGGCCAAGGCCGTGATCATCGCCCTCAGTGAACTCTACGACCAGGGCGTCGTCATTACCGAGATGGATGTCCGCCAGTTGATCGAACAGCCGGTGACCGTCGGCGAAGATCGTACGGCCTCGGCCGGCATAAGCGACTCTCGCGCCACCATCGTCATGGGCCGTCGCGGCGCCATCGCTGCCAAGACCGCCGGCCAGGCCGCCTATCTCAAGGAACTGGCCGACAAGGACCTGGTGTTTGCCCTGGGACCGGCAGGCTCCGGCAAGACCTTCCTGGCTGTGGCGCATGGTGTTTCGCTGTTGCTCAGCCGCCGTGTCGACAAGCTGGTCATTACCCGCCCGGCCGTCGAGGCCGGTGAGCGCCTGGGCTTCCTACCCGGTGACCTCAATGAGAAGATCGACCCCTACCTGACGCCGATCTGGGGCGCGCTCGACGACATCCTGGGACCGCAGGTCCTGGCCAAGAAGCGCGAGACCAAGGAGATCGAGGTCGCGCCGCTGGCCTATATGCGTGGCCGTACCCTGTCCTATTCCTATGTCATCATCGACGAGGCGCAGAACACCACGCGCATGCAGATGAAGATGATCCTGACGCGTCTCGGCGAAGGTTCGAAAATGGTCGTCACCGGCGACCCGTCGCAGATCGACCTGCCCAATCGCGGCGACAGCGGCCTGACACACGCCATGGGCCTGCTGGGCAAGCTCAAGGGTGTCGGCGTCGCCGAA
>CBDFFG010000032.1:0-14917 GCA_965246725.1 Asticcacaulis sp. | reverse complement strand
CGAAAGCCATTCCGGATGCGCCTGTCATAACCAGGCACACGGAGACGCCAAGTTTTTTAAGTCCCGATATCATAACTTCTCCCTGCCGATATGCGTCGCAATAGCACGACCGGCAAGGGGGATAAAGCCAATGGTTACCGCAATATGCGACGGTTCGCCGTTCAGATCGCCCCGTTGAACGTATCGCAGGCATTGGGATCGCCACTGCTGTAACCCGTCTTGAACCAGGTGACGCGTTGCGCCGACGTGCCGTGGGTAAAGCTGTCCGGCACCACCACGCCTTGCGTTTCCTTCTGCAGCGTATCGTCGCCGACCGAAGAGGCGGCATTTATCGCTTCCTCGACGTCGCCACTGTCCAGCCAGTTCATCTTGCTGTTGGATTGCTTAGCCCAGACGCCGGCATAGCAGTCAGCCTGCAGTTCCAGCTTGACCGACAGGGCATTGGCCTGGCGCTTCGTGCCGCGTTGCTCCGCGGCGCTGACCTGGTCGCTGATGCCGGTCAGCTTCTGGATATGGTGGCCGACTTCGTGGGCAATGACATAGGCGCGGGCAAAATCGCCCTTGGCGCCCAGTTGCTGGTCCATGGTGTTGAAGAAGTCGGTGTCGAGATAGACGCGCTCGTCTTCCGGGCAATAGAAGGGACCCATGGCGGCCTCGCCTTCGCCGCAGCCGGTCTCGGTGCCACCGGTATAGAGGACGATGCGCGACGGCCGGTAGCTGCGGCCTTCGTTCTGGAAGATGGCAGCCCAGGTATCGTCGGCCGAAGTATGGATGACGTCGACGAAGCGGCAGGTGTCGTCGCCCTGCGGGCACTTGCTGGTGGCGACAGACTGGCTCTGGCCAGGTTGTTGCTGCAGGTTGTTGACGGCATTGATGGTTGTCGACGGACTGATGCCGAAGACGAAATAGCCGATCAGGCCCAGGACAACGGCGCCGATCCCGCCGCCGCCGATGAAGTGGCCGGCGCTAAGGCCACCGCGACGATCCTCGATCCCGCTTTCGCGTCCGTCTTCCCATTTCATGTCACGTCTCCCCGTCGGTTTCGGGCACCCTATTGCGTATCGCCTTGCCAGGCAAGCAATGGCGGGGAGGGGAATGCGGCTGAAAAAAATAATGGCGGCGTAGGCGCGATGGTTAAAAACGAAACCTTTCCATTTGTTAATTTTCGTTCATGAACGCCGTGTGTTAGCCCTTTCGCTTCCGCCCTCATCGGGGTGTTCTCCCGGATTATCCAATGCGTTCTCTCCTTCTCGCCGCCACCGCCCTTGTCGCACCCGGCCTCTGTCTTGCCGGTCTGGCGCATGCCGACACCGCCCCGATGGGCAAGCTGCCGCGCGCCGCTACGCCCGTCGCCTACCGCCTCGACCTGACCGTCGTACCGGAGAACGAACGCTTTTCAGGCCACACGGAAATCGACATCACCCTGGACGCTGTTCAGACCGCGCTTTACATGCACGGCCGCGACCTGAACATCACAAAGGCAGTTGCTATCCAGAACGGCAAGAGCATCGACGTCACCTGGAAGCAGATCGATCCGCTCGGCGTATCGCAGATCACCTTTGCCACGCCTCTCAAGGCCGGTAAGGTCACCCTCAAGTTCGACTATGACGCGCCCTTCGGCGACGGCCCGGAAGGTCTTTATCACATCAAGGTCGGCGACGACTGGTATGCCTGGACGCAGTTCGAATCGATCGATGCCCGCGCGGCCTTTCCGTCGTTCGACGAGCCGGGCTACAAGACGCCTTTCACGGTGTCGCTGACCACGAAGCCCGGCTTCGTCACGGCGTCCAACAGCCGCGAAGTCTCAAGCACCCCGGCCGGCGATCTGGTCAAGCACAGCTTCGAGACCACCAAGCCGCTGCCCAGCTATCTCGTTGCCATGGTCGTCGGTCCGTTCGCCGTCGTCGAAGGCAAGGCGCCGCCGACGCCGCAGCGCCCCTACGAGCTGCCGATTCGCGTCATCGCCACCAAGCCGAATGCCGCCAAGCTGCAATATGCGCTGAAGGAAACGCCGTCGATCGTCGCGCACCTGGAAAACTATTTCAATGCGCCTTTCCCCTTCCCAAAGCTCGACCAGATCGCTTCGCCGGTCATGCCGGGCGCGATGGAAAACGCCGGCGCCGACATCTATGGCGACAACATCATCGTCCTCGACGACAATGCCCCGACCACGCAGAAGCAGGAATTCGGCATGGTCGTCGCCCACGAGTTGTCGCACCAGTGGTTCGGCGACTATGTCACCCCGGCCTGGTGGGACGATATCTGGCTCAATGAAAGCTTCGCCAACTGGATGGGCTATCGCATCGGCAACGAATGGCGTCCGGAACTCAATATCGGTGTCGGCGCTACCGAAGAAGGCTTCGCCGCCATGGGCACGGATGCCCTGAGCGTCGGCCGCCCGATCCATCAGCCGATCACCTCCAACAGCCAGATCGATGCGGCTTTCGACGGCATCACCTATGGCAAGGGTGGCCAGGTCGTGGCCATGATCGCTGCCTATCTCGGCGACGACAAGTTCAAGGAAGGTGTGCGTCTGCATATGTCGCGCCATCCCTACGGCAATGCGACCTCGGAACAGTTCTTCGGCGCCCTGGCCGATGCCGCCAAGGATCCCCGCGTCCTGGCCTCGATGAAGAGTTTCGTCGATCTGCAGGGCGTACCGGTGGTCAAGATCACCCATAATGGTGACCAGCTTGTCGCCACCCAGTCACGTTATGCCCGCCTGGGCACGACCCTGACGCCCGAAACCTGGACCATTCCCCTGTGCATCCGCCATGGCGAAACGCGCACCTGCACCC
Organism: Asticcacaulis sp.; assembly: GCA_965246725.1. Lineage (GTDB taxonomy): Bacteria > Pseudomonadota > Alphaproteobacteria > Caulobacterales > Caulobacteraceae > Asticcacaulis. Next base: position 12,119 of record CBDFFG010000032.1, on the reverse strand, counting down.
TGATCAACCAGACCACCCAGACGGTTGCGGCGCCGGGCACCGGCCCGCTGATGCCCAATGCCGGTGGTACGGGCTATTATCGCTTCAACCTGCCGACGACCGACTGGGATGCCCTGATCGCCACCGGGGACAGGTTGCCGGCCGGTGAAGCCCTGGCCCTGACCGACAGCCTGTGGGCGCAGTTCTATGCGGGTGACGGCAAGGCCTCGCAACTGATCGACGCAGCGCGCGTCCTGGCGTCCAACCCCGACTCCAACGTCGCAGTCGACGGCGGCGATCGTCTCTCCGGCCTGCATGACCGCGGCCTGATGGGGCCGAATTCCGATGCCGACTATCGCCGGGTGATGACGGAAATCTTCAAGCCGCGCCTTGATGCCATCGGCTTCAACCCGAAGGCCGGCGCCCATCTCTCCGACGATCCCGATCGTCAGAAGCTGCGCGTCAGCCTGGTCAATATCGTATCCGACGATGCTCGGGATCCAGCCGTGCGCAAGGTTCTCGCCGATGCCGCCTCGGCCTATCTTGGCGGCGATACAACGGCGCTCGATTCGGCCTTCCTCGGTCGCGCCCTGGCGGTCTATGTCGAAGAGGGCGGCGCCAGCCAAGATAAGCTTGCCGCCGCGAAGGATATGTTCGAACGTACGCTGAAAGCCCATGACGAAGTCTTCCGCGGTCGCGCCCTGCGCTCGGTCACGGCTGGCGCCACTCCAGCGACCGCGACCTGGCTCTTCGGCGCGCTGGGCGACAAGCGCCTGCGCAATCCTGACAAGCTGGCCCTGCTGGGTGGCCTGTTCGGTGAAGACGCTACGCGCGACATGGCCTATGCTTGGCTGAAGACCAACTACGAGGCCTTCTCGGCCGGCACCGGCATATTCTCCGCCGGCCGCGTTGCTTCGCTGCCCAGCGGTTATTGCTCTGCGGACAAGGCGTCGGAGATCGACACCATCATGCGTCCGAAGGTCAAGGCCGCCGGTCGTGGCGAACTGTCGTTCGACCGTATGCTGGAGGGCATGCACAACTGCGCTGTGCTCAAGGACGCCAAGGGGGCTGAAATCGCCCAGGCGATCCACGACGCGAAGTAGACGAGTGAATACGCAATCCTCCTCTCCCCGTAAAACGGGGAGAGGGTAGCCCGAAGGGCCGGGTGAGGGGCAGCAACAGCGGCTGCGCACTCGAGCCCTGGCAATGAACGCTTTGGAAAAAGCGCACAAAAACGGCCGTGTCTCGTTGCACGGCCGTTTTCTTTGCAACCCTGCTGACAGAATTTCGTAACGCCCTTGCCACAGTCGCAAAAACCACGCTGACGATAGGGGGATTTTGGCCACGGATTCGTGTTTTTCGCGGTCACGTCTTCCCGCCGGCCGGCAATTAATGTAAAAATAAGACCGGGCAGTACAGAATATTGCCGACAGTGGCGTAACCGTCACGCTTTCGCGGGCATATGCAGCGAAGGTGGACGATTTGTAATGCGGGCTTCGTTGACGACCTCAACGGCCAGCCCGTATCATTCGGTAAAATATAAAACTAGGATCAATGGGCAAAATGGTTTCGGGGTTTACTAAGGGCAGGACGCCGCTGATCGCGGCTGGCCTGGTTGCGGCGCTGGCTGTTTCTGGCATGAGCGCGTGCACGAAGAAGGACGACAAGAGCGCAACTGCGCCGTCCCATGCCACCGTGGTCAACTATGCCGTGGTAGGCCAGTCCTCCGCGCCCATGGCCATTACCGGAACCGGTACCGTCAGCGCCTGGCAGGAGGTGCCGGTCGGCGCCGAAACCGGCGGCCTGACCGCCGTCGCCCTGCTGGTCGACGAAGGCCAGTCGGTTACGCAAGGCCAGCCCCTGCTGAAGATGGACGACGTCCTCCTGCAGGCACAGCTGAAGCAGGCCCAGGCCTCGGCGACCCAGGCACAGAAGGCTTATGACCGCGCCAAGGAGCTCTACACCAAGGGCTATCTGTCCGCCGCCGCCCTCGAACAGAACGAAGCCTCGCAACAGACCACCGCCGCGGCGCTGGCGACCGCCCAGACGCAGCTGTCCCTGGCGACGGTGCGTGCGCCGGTGTCCGGCGTGGTCACTTCGCGCAAGGCCGTCCTGGGCCAGATCGTCCAGCAGGGCTCCGAACTGTTCCGCATCGTTCGCGACAGCCGCCTCGAACTGAACATGCAGGTGGTCGAAGGCGACCTGCACCACATCACCCCGAACATGGCGGCGACGGTCACCAGCGAATCGACCGGTCCGGTGACCGGAACGGTGCGCATTGTCACGCCGATGGTCGATCCCTCGACCCGCCTGGGCGTTGCCCGTGTCTCGGTGCCGTGGTCGTCAGGTCTGCGCCCGGGCATGTTCGCCCAGGGGCGTATCGAAGCCGGTACACAGGACGTCATGACCGTGCCGCAGAGCGCCGTCGTCTACAGCGAAAACGCCCCGGGCGCCTTCGTTGTCGGCGCCGACAACAAGGCACATCGCCACAAGGTCACGCTCGGTGACCACCTCGGCAACACGGTCATCATCAAGGATGGCTTGGCCGCCGGTGACCGCGTTGTCACGATCGGCGCGGGCTTCCTCAACGATGGCGATCTCGTGAAGCTGCAGGGCGCCGCCCAGAACGGCGGGGAAAAGTAATGTCAGGCTCCGACAAGACCTATGAGACGGCCGCAAGGCCGTCTCCGGGCGGCTTCCAGATCTCCTCCTGGTCGATCCGCAACCCGATTCCAACGCTCGTCTTCTTCGTCGTGATGACCATTGCCGGTGTGATGGGCTTCAACAGCCTGCGCATCAACAATTGGCCGGATATCGACTTCCCTATTGTCGTCGTCACCGTCGTCCGTTCGGGCGCGGCGCCGACCGAATTGCAAAACCAGGTCACGCGCATCGTCGAAGATTCGGTGGCTGGCCTTGGCGGTGTGCGTCACACCCAGTCGTCCGTCAACGAAGGCGCGTCGACCACGATCATCACCTTCCAGCTCGATACCGACCTGGAAAAAGCGACCAATGACGTGCGCAACGCCGTCTCGGGCGTGCGCGGCAACCTGCCGTCCGACATTACCGATCCTATCGTTTCGCGCGTCGAAAATGCCCAGGGCCAGGCCCTGCTGACCTACATCATCCGCTCCGATTCCATGTCGCCGGAACAACTGTCCTGGTACGTCGACAACGACGTCGCCAAGCGTGTCCTGGCCGTCAAGGGCGTGTCGCAGTTGAACCGCGACGGCGGTGTCGCCCGTGAAATCCGTATCGAGCTCGACCCGGCCAAGCTGGCCGCCCAGGGCGTCACCGCCGGCGACATTTCGAGCCAGCTACGCTCGTTCAATGTCAACATGCCGGGTGGTCGCTTCAATTCGGGCACCAGCGAGCAGAATATCCGCACGGTCGGCGGCGCCACCAGCATCGCCCAGCTTGCCGATACCCGCATCACCCTGTCCAATGGCTCCAGCGTCCGTCTCGGTGACCTGGGCCAGGTCAGCGACACCTGGTCGGAGCCCCGCACCCGTGCCCGTTATGACGGCAATGAAGTCGTAGGCTTCAACGTTCAGCGGACCCGAGGAACCTCGGAATGGAAGGTTGCTTCTGGCGTCCGCGCCTCGATCGAAAAGCTGCGCCAGGACAATCCGCATATCCAGATCGCCCAGGTCGCCTCGTCGGTCGACGACGTCAAGCGCTCCTACGACTCGTCGATGGAAGCCCTGCTGATCGGCGCAGCCCTGGCCGTGTTCGTTGTCTGGCTGTTCCTGCGCGACGTCCGGGCGACCTTTGTCTCGGCCGTGGCCATGCCGATGTCCCTGTTGCCAACCTTCTTCGTCATGAACATCCTGAACCAGTCGTTCAACGTCGTGACCTTGCTGGCCCTGTCCCTGACCGTCGGTATCCTTGTCGATGACGCCATCGTCGAAATCGAGAATATCGTCCGCCACATGCGCGAGGGAAAGAAGCCGTTCCAGGCTGCCATCGAGGCCGCCGACGAAATCGGCCTGGCCGTCGTCGCGACCACGGCGACCCTGATTGCGGTCTTCGCGCCCACTGGCTTCATGCCGGGCATTGTCGGCCAGTTCTTCAAGAGCTTCGCCATTGCATCGTGCGTCAGCGTCTTCTTCTCGCTGGTCGTCGCCCGGACCCTGACCCCGCTTATGGGCGCCTATCTGCTGCGGTCTAATCCTAAGCACGACAACGACAAGCCGTTCTGGATGGACGGCTACCAGAGTGTGCTCAAGTGGTGCCTCGAAGGTCACGTCAAGTGGCGCTGGAACATCCTGTTCCACGGTGTCGTCATCGCCCTTATCTGCTGCATCGCCGCCATGGTGAGCAAGAGCCCGGTCCCGGCCATCGGCGGCGGCATAGCCTTCGTTATTGCGCTTGTCTTCTGCCTCATCATATCCAAGCCCTATATGAAGGCCCGCTGGGCAGCCCTGGAATTCGGCATCCTCGTCTCGCTGCCGTTGATCCTGATGGGTATCCCCAAGCCCCAGGCCCCTGCAGGCGCCCACGGTGCTGCACAGGCTGCAGCTCAGGGTGCAGGCCATGCCGCGGCGCCCGGTCCGGCCATGTTCATTCCCCTGGTTATCGGCCTGATCATCCTCGCCCTGTTCATCTGGCTCACCGTCAAGATGAAAAAGTCGTTCCTCGGAGCGCGCTGGGCCGTGGTCATCATGGGGATCACCTTCTTCGTCGGCTCCATCGCCCTGATGACGACTATTCCGACCGACAACATCCCGGCTTCGGACAATGCCATGTCGGTGATGAGCCTGTCCCTGCCGCCTGGCTCGACGCTTGCCGAGACCGATGCAGTGGTCAAGCGTGCTGTTGCGGACCTGAAGACGCATTCCGAGGTCATCAGCAGCTATGCCGTGGAAAATATGGAATCGGCAAGCATCGTCGTCAACCTGGTGCAAAAGGACAAGCGCAAGCTCAGCCAAGCCCAGTTCGAACAGGAATTTTCCAGGACACTCAAGACCTATGCCGGCGTTCGCGCCAGCTTCGGCTCCTCGGGCGGTGGCGGCGGGACGGGGGTCTCCTACATCCTCGTTTCGGACAACGAACGCGCCCTCGCGGATTCCGCTGTCGAGCTTCAGCGCGAAATGGCCGGCCTCAAGGAACTGTCGAACGTGTCCTCGGCCGACAATCTGACGCGTCCGGAAATCGAGATCACGCCCAAGCCCGACCAGGCTGCCCTGATGGGGGTGTCGACCAACACCATCTCGTCGGCCGCCCGCGTCGCGACCATGGGAGATATCGACCAGATTCTGGCCAAGTATAATGACGGTGACCGACAGGTGCCGATCCGGGTGCTGCTCAAGGCCGATGCCCGTAACGACGTGTCGAACCTGTCGACCCTGATGGTGCCGACCAAGTACGGCACCTCCGTGCCCCTGTCAGCCGTCGCCGACATCAGCTACGGCGCAGGCCCGATCCAGATCAACCGCATCGACCGGACGCGTTCGGCCACGGTGTCGGGCGACCTGGCCGGTGTGCCCAACGGCGTGGCTGACGCGGCGGTCAAGAACCTGCCGATCATGAAGAAGATCGCCGCGGGCGAGGTGCCGGGGGTACGCATCGTCGTCAACCCCAACACCGAAGACTTCGCGGAAATGATCCCGAACTTCATCATCGCCATCCTGACCGGCATCGGCCTGATGTACATCGTACTCGTGCTCCTGTTCGGCTCATTCAGCCACCCGATCACCATCCTGATGGCCCTGCCGGTCTCGTTCGGCGGTGCCTTCATCGCCCTGATCGCCTGCCGTATGAGCCTGTCCATGCCGTCGCTTATCGGTCTGATCATGCTCACCGGTATCGCCGCCAAGAACTCGATCCTGCTGGTCGAGTACGCCCTGGTCGCGATCAAGGGCGGTATGAGCCGGGCCAAGGCGCTGGAAGAGGCCGCCAGCAAGCGCGCCCGTCCGATCGTCATGACCACTGTGGCCATGGGCGCCGGCATGATCCCGGTCGCCATTGGCAATGACAGCTTCCGTCAGCCGATGGCCGTGGCCGTGATCGGCGGCCTGATCACCTCGACCCTGCTGTCCCTGCTGTTCATTCCGGTCATGTATACCCTGATCGACCAGGTCTCGAACTTCTTCGGCAAGATGATCTCGCCGGCCTTCCAGGCGCAAGGCAAGGACGAAGCCGAAGGTGAACCGCACTCGGCCGAATAGGCCAGGGTTTCAACCCAACAAAGAGCCCTCCGGCGGAAACGCCGGAGGGCTTTTTGTTGTGCTGCGCAATAAGGAGCCACTTCGCTTGACCACGAAAGCACGAACCTCGAGCCGTGAAATCTGTTGCGCGAAGGGATCTGAATGGAGGACAGCACTTTGCGCTGTCGATAGTTTATGACGCTTGCGCACAGCAGGTGCCAAATGCTCGAAGTTCGTGCTTTTCGTGGCTAAAAAATCTTAAGCGTCACAGGCGCCATGCGCCGTAAATTACGACCTCGACGCCGAAAGCAGGCGCGTGGCGATAACCAGCAGCGCGATCCCCATGGCCAGGATAGCCGCGAACTCGACCCAGACCAGGGGCTTCAACCCTTGCGCCATGGCGGGCAAAAGACCGCCGGCCGGAATACCCGAACTCAGTTCGATGTGTGCGTAGATGCCCAGCAAGGCCAGGGGCGTCAGCACAAGCAGGACGCCGAATACAATCAGGGTAATAGCTGCGAAACGCATCAGTCCTCCGCCACGACGGGCACGGGGGTGATCTTGATCGCCGTGATCTGGTTGCGCTGGCGGCGCATGATCTGGAACTTGCGATCGTAGAAGATAAAGGTCTGGCCGGGTTCCGGAATGGTACGCGCCTCGTGGATGACCAGGCCGGCCACTGTCACGGCGTGATCGTCGGGCAGCTCCCAATCCATGGCGCGGTTGAGATCGCGGATCGGCATGTCGCCATCGACATGGATCGAGCCGTCGGATTGCTTGCGGATGGCGGTGAAGACCGCATCGTGCTCATCGTCGATCTCGCCGACGATCTCTTCAAGGATATCTTCCAGCGTCACCAGTCCCTGCAGGGCGCCGTATTCATCGACGACCAGGGCAAAGTGCATCTTCTGTTTCAGGAAGGCCGCCAGCTGGTCCTTCAGATTGGTGGTGTCAGGAATGAACCACGGCTCGCGCGTGATCGCCTGGATGTCGACCTTGTCGGCATCGCCGCGGGCACGCGCCATGGCGCTCATAAGGTCGCGCGCATGCAGGACGCCGGTGATGTTCTCCGGATTGCCCTGATACAGGGGAATCCGTGTGTGGCTGAAGCTCAGGGCCTGTTCGATGATCTGGGCGGCCGGTTGCGCAGCGTCGATCAGCTCGATCTGCTTGCGGTGGACCATGATCTGGCTGACGTCGAGGTCGGCCAGGTCGAGCACGCCGCGGAACATATTGCGGTCGTCGCTCATCACCGCGCCTTCTTCGTGGTGGTATTCGACGGCGCCGCGAATCTCCTCGTGCGCCGCCAGGACGTCGACCTCCATCGACATGCGCACGCCGAACAGGCTGAGCGTGAACCTGACGAAGAACTGCACGGCGGTGATGACCGGTCCCAGGAAGATGACGACCCACAAAACCGGGCGCGACATGAAGCGTGCCACATCGTCGGGCTTCATGATGGCCAGGGTCTTGGGCAGGACCTCGGCGAAGACCAAGACCAGGACGGTCATCAGGCCGGTCGAGATGGCGGCGCCCCAGGGGCCCGGAATGGCGCGTTCGATCGATACGGTCGCCACGGCCGATGCCCCGATATTGAGCACATTCTGCAGCAACAGGATGGCGCCGATCATCTTTTCCTGATCGGACAGCAGGCGATTGACGCGCTTGGCGGCGCGGTCACCATCCCGCTCCAATTGGTGCATGCGGCCGCGCGAACAGGCGGTCAGCGAGGTCTCGGCGGCGCTGAACAGGGCCGAGATGGCCAGGATGCAAAGCAGGACCGGGGTGAGGGTGATAAGGACGGCGGCGAGCATCAGGCCTTCTCCATCTCCGCGCCGTCCAAAATCAGGAAGTCGCAGATCGACGTACGGTCGACCTTCTTCGCCACGAAAGCGTGGCCGATACCGCTGACCAGGACGAAGGTCAGGCTACCGCCCTCGGCCTTCTTGTCACCGGACATATGTTTGATCAGGTGTTCGACGTCGAACGGGGCATTGCGGCCATTCTTCCAGGCGATGTCGGACATGCGTGTCGGCAGGCCGGCATGAGCGATGGCGGTGATGGCGCGTTCCTCATCGGTTTCGCTGCATTCACCGGTCAGGGCGCTGTAGCGAAACGCCTGGGCCATACCGATGGCGACGGCTTCGCCATGCAGCAGGATATCGCCAAAACCGACCTCGGCCTCGAGCGCGTGGCCGAAGGTATGGCCCAGATTGAGCAGGGCGCGCTGTCCGCCTTCGCGTTCGTCCGCGGCGACGATCTCGGCTTTCATTTCCACACTTCTGGAAATAGCTTTCAGCAATGCTTCCGGTTCAAGTGAAATAACATCGCTATCGTTTGCTTCCAGCCAGTCGAAGAAATCGCGATCGCCCAGCAGGCCGTACTTGATGATCTCGGCATAACCACAGCGGATTTCCCGCACCGGCAAGGTCTTCAATACATCGAGGTCGCACAGGACGAGACGTGGCTGCCAGAAGGCACCGATCAGGTTCTTGCCCTTTTCATGATCGATCGCCGTCTTGCCGCCGACCGAGGAATCGACCTGGGCCAGGACAGTGGTGGGGATCTGGATAAAGTCGATGCCGCGCATATATACAGCGCAGGCAAAACCGGTCAGGTCGCCGATAACGCCACCACCCAGGGCGACGACGACATCCTTCCGGTCGAGGCCGGCCTCGAGCATGGCGTCGAGCACGAACTTCAGGCCATCGAACGATTTCGACTGTTCGCCGGCGGGCACCACGATCAGGTGCGTGGCATGGCCGGCCGCCTTGAACTGGTCGACCAGGCCATCGGCGTGCAGGGGGGCGACATTGCTGTCGGTGACCATGACCACGCGCTTGTTGGTCAGGAACGGAGCGACCCAGGTGTCGACATTGGTCAGCAGGCCCTGGCCGACAATGACCTCATAGGGTTTGAAGCCGTCGCCAGCGACGGGGATGCGGCGGATATCGCTCATGGGTTGCCTCTTGGCGTGTCTTTGGGCGTGTCTTTGGGCGTGCCTTTGGGCGTGCCTTTGTGTGGGTCTGTTGCGGCACCGACGTGTTTCGACAGGGCATCGAGGACGAGCTCGAGCGCGCGGGTATGGCTATGGTCACCGGTATCGACGACGACATCTGCCATTTCATAAAGGGGGTAGCGCGTCTGGACGTGGTCCTTGAGGACTTCGATCGGGTCGCGATCCTTCAGCAATGGCCGGTGCGGCTTGTTGGCGACGCGGCGCGCCAGCACCTTGATATCGGTGCGCAACCAGACAGTGATGGCCTTGGCCTTCAGCCGTTCGCGAGTCATGGGATGGGTGAGGGCGCCGCCGCCCGTGGCCAGGATTTGCACCGGATCGTCAAGCAGGCGCGAAATGACGCGCTGTTCGCCGTCACGAAATCCGACTTCGCCGTACTGGGCGAAGATTTCGGCGATGCTGCGGCCGGCGGCTTTTTCGATCTCTTCGTCGGCGTCGACAAAGGGCAGGCCGAAATGCTCGGCCAGGCGTTTGCCGATGGTTGTCTTGCCGACACCCATCAGGCCGACAAGGGCGACGGTGCGCGGCAGAGGGAAACGTGGGCGTGCGGCGGCGTCGGACGCCCCCGCAGGGTCGGCAGGCGCGGTCATGTCAGATCGTCGCCGGTTGATGTTCACGAGTCATAACCGGCTTTTACACGATGTTAGGGGGCTTTTGCCAGAGTTAAGACCCGATTTACGCTTTTTACCCCATGACTTATCCATGCGTAACTTCGATCCCCTGCAGCAATTCCTCCAGATGATGGCCGTCGAACGCAATGCCGCGCGCCCGACCCTCGAAGCCTATGGCCGCGACCTGATCGACCTGGCGGAAATTGCGGGTGTGCCCCTGTCATCCCTGCCGGGACTTTCGGAAAGCGATATCGGCGGTTATTTCGCCGCGCTCGACGCCCGAGGCCTGGCCTCGAGCTCGATGCAGCGCAAGCGTTCGGCCGTGCGCCAGTTCTACCGTTTCTGCGTCCAGGAAAATCTCTGCGCCTCCGATCCCAGCCGCAAGATCGCCGCGGCGAAGAAGGGCGTGAAACTGCCCAAGATCATCAGCCGGCAGGAGGTCGAGGACCTGATTGCCGCCACAGAGGCCAAGGACGCTCACCAGGCCATCCGCCTGTCCTGCCTGATCGAGATGGCCTATGCTTCGGGCATGCGTATATCCGAGCTGGTATCGCTGCGCCTCGATGCCGTGGTGCGCGATCCGGCCTACCTGATCATCAAGGGCAAGGGCGGCGCTGAACGCCTCGTGCCGCTCAATCCGTCGGCGCGTGAAGCCATCAAGGAATATCTCGATATCCGCGGCGCCTTTCTGCAGGCAAAGAACCAGGCTAACCCCTTCCTGTTCGCCTCGCGCGGCGCCGACGGTCACCTGACGCGCCGCCGGGTCGGGCAGTTGCTCGACGAGGCGGCGATCAATGCCGGCATCGACCCGGCGCGGGTGTCACCGCACGTCCTGCGCCACGCCTTTGCCACCCACCTGCTCGAAGGCGGCGCCGACCTGCGTGTCGTCCAGACCCTGTTGGGCCATGCCGATATCTCGACTACCCAGGTCTATACCCACATCGCCAATGAACGCCTGCGCGAAGTGGTCGAAACCCACCACCCCCTTGCGAAGCGGGATACCTGATAAGGATTTTTCGTGGCCAAAAACCTTGGAACCGACCCACAAACACGGTCGTTTACGCCTAAAATAATCTACGGCGTTCCGAAAATTGAACATCCGGCTGTCATAATCCCGCCAAAAATCCGCTTTGCCTTCCGATGCGCTTGCTGTTAAAGCGCATCTCCCTTAGATTCATGTGCTTAGAGTGGGCAGACAGAGCGATCCGATGCGTCATTACCTCGAATTCGAGCGTCCCATCGCGGATTTGGAAGCCAAGATCGACGAATTGTCGGCGCTTTCGCAGAGCGGTACCAATCTCGACGAAGAGATCCTGCTGCTGCGCGACCGGACCCAGCGCCTGCGCAAGGACGTCTATGCCCAGCTTGAGCCATGGCAGAAGACCCTGGTGGCCCGTCACCCCGAACGTCCGCACCTGGTCGACTATATCAATGGCCTGATCGAAGATTTCGTCGAACTGCGCGGTGACCGCAAGTTCGGCGACGACCAGGCGATCGTCGGCGGCCTCGGTCGTTTCCGCGGCCAGTCGGTTGTGGTCATGGGCCACGAAAAGGGCCACGACACCAATTCGCGCCTTAAGCACAATTTCGGCATGGCCCGCCCTGAAGGTTACCGCAAGGCGGTGCGTTTGATGGAGATGGCCGAACAGTTCGGTCTGCCGGTCCTGACCTTCGTCGATACGGCCGGTGCCTATCCCGGCATCGGTGCCGAAGAACGCGGCCAGGCAGAGGCCATCGCGCGCTCGACCGAAAAGGGCCTGATCCTCAAAGTCCCGATGATCGCCACCGTCACGGGTGAGGGCGGTTCCGGCGGGGCGATCGCGCTTGCCGCCGCCAACCGCGTGCTGATCCTCGAACATTCGATCTATAGTGTCATCTCGCCTGAAGGCGCCGCCTCGATCCTGTGGAAGGACGGAGGCCGCGCCAAGGATGCCGCCGACCGCATGAAGATCACCGCGCCCGACCTGCTCAAGATGGGCATTGTCGACCGCATCGTTACGGAACCCGCCGGTGGCGCCCATTCCGATCGCGAAGCCATGATCGACACCCTGGGCGACGTGCTCGAAGAAGAGCTGAAGGCCTTGAGCTTCCTGTCACCGGAACAGCTGGTTGCGCAACGGGCGGAACGCTTCTACGATATCGGCCGCAAGGGGCTCTGATCTGCAACGCCAGCCGGGGGGCAAATGGCCAATTCCAAACAAGGGATATATGTATTCAAGCCTATGAAGGGGCTGACCTTCTGGGCGCGTCTGCTGATGGTCGTACACATTGCCGGCTTGATCGGATGGACCGCAGGCATGGTGCTTTCCATGCAATCGGGAGAAGGTGGCCCCGTCGTAGAAGCGCTGGCTCTGACGGGTA
>CBDFFG010000031.1:0-268805 GCA_965246725.1 Asticcacaulis sp. | reverse complement strand
GATTCCAGCGCCTGCTGCAGGGGCGCCATGACGTAGCGCGTCTGCCCCTTCGCTCGCGCGAAGTTCACGACGCCGAAGGCACGCCTGTCCAATTCAAACCGCACTGACATCTTCTATGCCAAACCTGTCTTGCAAAAACTGCAGGCGCGGAGATCCAGCCGTCCCGGGCCCGGCTTCCCCCTGTTCCGCCCCCATCAAGCGTCTCACCCTTCGAGAGGCGTATCCCAATACAGGTAGTCTATCCAACTTTCGTGAAGATAGTTAGGGGGAAAACGCCGGCCCAGTTCCTGAAGATGATACATTGTCGGACGGTGTGGATTTTTTGTCGGCATCATGCGTGCCTGCTGGGGTGTTTTTCCCCCCTTGCGCAAGTTGCATGGGGCACAGGCCGTCAGGATGTTTTGCCATGAACTTTTGCCACCCTGGCTGACCGGTACGACGTGGTCGAAGGTCAGTTCGTGCGGTGATCCACAATACTGGCAACAGAAACGATCGCGCAGGAAGACATTGTAGCGTGTGAAGGCCGGCGGCCTATTCTGGTCGATATAGGTCTTCAGCGACACGACGCTTGGCAGTCGCATCTTGATCGAAGGGGAATGGATTTCGACATCGTAGGTCGACACGACATCTACACGATCTTCGAAGACCGCCTTGATGACGTCCTGCCACGGCTTGGTCGATAGCGGATAATAGGACAAGGGCCGGAAATCGGCATTGAGCACGAGGGCGCGCCAGTCGTGCGGCGGACTTTTCAATACCTGCATGACGTCTTCGCCATGGCAGTATCATCGGGGGAAACGCACTTGGTGAAGACAGAGCTCCTTATGCACGCAGGTTGCGGCAGGACACGTCTCGTTCCAAAAGCAGTAATCGCGCTTTCGGAGGATGCGCGGCTAGCCTGTGGATAATCTGAACCCGATTCTGACGGAAGGAAACAGTGAATTTTCGGTGACGGCAAGATTGTTGATCCCAGGCCACACCGCTATGCTGACGGCGATGACATACCGCACCCGCTTTGCCCCCTCTCCTACCGGCTATCTCCATCTCGGCCATGCCTTCAGCGCCCTGACGGCATCGGCCGCGGCGACAGACAACGGCGGTGAATTCCTGCTGCGTATCGAAGACATCGACCACACCCGTTGCCGGCCGCAATACGATGCCGCCATTGTCTACGACCTGGCCTGGCTGGGCTTATCCTGGCCCGAGCCGGCACTGCGCCAGAGCGAGTATATTTCTGATTATCTCAAAGCATTGAAACAACTGCGTGCGCTGGGCGTTGTCTACGCAGACCACACGACGCGCAAGGAACAGGTCGAAGGCGCCTTAAGCGCCCCGCAAGGCGAAATCACCGCAACACCCGGTGTCCGCTCGGAAAATCCGGCCTGGCGCCTGTCGCTCTATGCAGCGCGCAGACACCTGGGGGCACGTTATGACGATCTGCATTTTCAGGAAATGTCGCACGGCCCCGGCACCTATCCTGCCCGTCCGGAGGTCAATGGCGACGTCGTCCTCGGCCGCAAGGATATCGGTATCGCCTATCACCTGGCGGTCGTGGTCGACGACGCGCGCCAGGGCATCAGCGAGGTGGTGCGCGGCCACGACCTGTTCGATGCCACCCATACCCAGGTCCTGCTCCAGGCCCTGCTCGACCTGCCGACGCCGGTCTATCGACATCATGCCCTGCTGCTGGACAGCGAAGGCCGCCGGCTGGCCAAGCGCAAGGGCTCCCGGTCGTTGCGCGATTACCGGGAAGACGGCCTGAGTGCCGACGATCTCAAGGCGCTGCTGGCCGCGACGCCCAAAGCGTAAAAAAAACGCAGGCCCGGTTGCCCGGACCTGCGCCTGCACTCTGTGGTATCCGTGTTGCCTTAGAGCGGCTTGATATCGACCGCTGCGGTCTTGCCACGTTCGCTCTGCAACTCGTAGGACACGCGTTGTCCGTCCGACAGGCCCTGAAGGCCGGCGCGTTGAACGGCCGAAATGTGAACGAAGACGTCATTGCCGCCGTCAGACGGTTGAATGAAGCCGAAGCCCTTTGTTGTGTTGAACCATTTGACCGTACCTTCGGCCATGTGCGCTCTCCTTTGGTCCGAGCTGTTATCGAGGCATGGAGGCTTTCACCACCCCCACAAACAATCGTGGTCTCGGTAGCAGCATATCCAGGAGCGCAAAGGATACGGCGGTATCGCCAATCCCCTCGAAATCCCTTTAGCGTAGGCAGCCAGAGTAACGGATTGTGGAGATATTAAGCCAGCGCTTTGCGAATCGGTCAAATAAAAATCCGGGCGTTTCTGACCCCGCCTTGCCGATTTTTTCCCGCCTTTGGCTAAAATGTCCCACCTGGGGCATTGTTACGCGAAATTATTGCGCACGGGCGATGGCTGCTGGCAGGCAAACAATGCTAGATTTGCCATCATGCGGTCTTCTCTTTTGCGTCTGTGGTTATTGAAGCAGGTCCTGTCCCTGCCGCCTGCCGTGCTGCGCTTCTTTTCCGGTGGCGGGGTGGTCTATACGGACGGGCGCACCCTGTCCCCGCAAATGCAATTTATATGGCGGACCTGGTTCGCCCAGGATGCAAGGACGCCGCTCGCCCTGACAAACACAAGCCTGGAGCAGGCACGCCAGGAATGGCAGGACATGGCGGCCCTGCTCGGTACGCCGTCCCTAGCAAAGGTCCGCGTCGAAGAGATCGGCAACGAGGCCGTCGGATCGCCCTACGGCCCACAGCCGGCCAAGGGTATTTTGATCCGCCCGACTGCCATTGCCGCCGACGCCCCCCTGCTGGTCTTTGTCCATCAGGGCGGCGGCATACTCGGTGGCCCCGACCTGTCGCGCGCCTTCTGCGCCCTGTTCGCCCATGAGGCCCGCTGTCCCGTCTTTATTCCCGATTATCGCCTGGCACCGGTCAACCGCTTTCCGGCCGCCTATGACGACATTCGTGCGGCCTGGACATGGGCGCAGGCCAACGCCTTTCGGCTCGGCGCCACATCCGGCGAAGCCGCGATCGGCGGCGCCCTGACCGGGGCCGGACTGGCCGCCCGGCTGTGCCTCGACCTCAAGCGCGAATTCAAGCCCCTGCCCGTGGCGCAACTGCTGCTGACGCCCCTGGTCGATCTCAGCGACGCCCATGCCAAGGCGACGGCAAAATCCGGCCTGTGGCCCCTGACCTCCGCTGACCTCGAAGTCATGATCGCCCACTATGCCGGCGGCGGTGTCGACCTCAGCGACGCCAGGATCTCACCGGCCCTGGAAAAACTGATCGTCGGGCAGCCGCGTAGCCTGATCGTCTCGGCCGGTATCGATCCGCTTGCCTCGCAGGCAGAAACTTTCGCCAGGCGGCTGATCGCAGCGCGCACCCAGGTCGTCTATCGCCGCTATGATACCCTGCCGCTGGGGTTCGACCTGTTCGCCGGGCTGGTCGACGATGCCGGTGAGGCTGTTCGGGACATGGCGAGGCTTTGGGTCGACATGCTGCGCGCCGATCGCAGTCCTGACGAAAACACCGCCCGGGACGTCGCGTAGATGGACGCACTGCTGCAGGGTCTAGGCGCCTATGCGTCGCCGGGCGAACCAGCAGCAAAATTGCCGCCGGTGGCCGACTGGAACCCGCCCTTCTGCGGCGATATCGATATGCGCATCGCCCGCGACGGCAGCTGGCATTATAACGGCACCCCCATCCTGCGCCCGGCCATGGTGCAGATGTTCTCCCGCATCCTGCGGCGCGACCCTGACCGTTACGTCCTGGTCACCCCGGTCGAAAAGGTCGGCATCGTTGTCGAGGATGTCCCCTTTATTGCCGTCGCGATGACCGTCGACTCAGGCCTCCTGACCTTCCGCACCAATGTCGGCGATATTGTTCCGGCCGATAATAGTCACGCCCTGCGCTTCGATATGGAAGACGGTTTCAAGCCCTATATCCATATCCGTGACGGGCTTGAGGCCAGGCTGTCGCGCGAGCTGGCGCGGGATGTGTCGGAGTTGATCGATGTCTCCGGCCCCGTCGCCGGCATCGCTTCAGGCGAGGCATTTTTTTCGATAGACATGTCAAACGCGACATAACCGGAGTGTTCAGGTCAGGTTCATGCGCCCAGGCGTAATCTTCGTGTCATGGGGCACATGGAAAGGATTACGCTATGAAACGCTTGCTCACCACCGCCGCCCTGGCCCTCGTTGCCGGCACCTTCGCTTTCGGTTCGGCCGCCTCCGCCCAGGATTGGCACCATGGTCACGATGATCGGGGCCATGATGACCGCGGCTATCACGATCGCGGTTATGACCGGGGCCATGACGACCGCAACTGGCACGGCGACCGCGGCCGCGACGACCGCGGTTGGCATGACCGCGGCTACGACAGCGGCTATTATCGCGGCTGGCGCGACCGTTCCGATTGGCGCCGAGGCGGTTATGTCGCTCGCGGCGACTGGGATCGCGGCTATCGGGTCGATTATCGCCGCTACCACCTGGACCGTCCGCCCTACGGTTATGAATGGCGCCGGGTGAACGACAACTATGTCCTGGCCGCCGTGGCATCGGGCCTGATTGCCTCGATCATCATCAACGGCAACTAACCGGACATTTATCGTCAGAATTGGCGGCGCCCTAGCGGGTGCCGCTTTTTTTGCGCTTTCTCCTTTGCAGGCATTTTATTTTTATTGCACTGCAAAACACATCACGGCCTCATAATCCACAGCCTAAGATCGTGCTACCCGGAACAGATCAAAGGAAATTCGCATGAGACGCCTTGTAACGTCTATCGCTGCCTTGAGTATGGTAGCCGGTACGCTGACGGTCGGCAGCCTTGCCGTGGCAATGCCCGCCGCCGCGCAAGACTATTCCGACGCCCACCCCGCCGATGTCGACGGCCGGGGATGGCATATCCGCTCCGACATTCGTCGTGGGGGTTTTATCACCTACCAGGACTGGAAGACCGCCAGCCATATCGACTACATCGTCCACGGCCTGAGCTCACCGCGGCGCGGCTACGAATGGCGCGAGATCGACCACAAGTACGTCATGGCCTCAACGGTAAATGGCGCCATCTCATCGGTCATCCTCAATCCGCGTTGACCGGACAACAATCCCGGAAGGACAAACGGCGTCTTCACGGGCGCCGTTTGTCTTTGCAAAAGTCATATGTTAGCAGCGGCGAAGCATATGGCCGCTTCATTCGATAGCAGTCTAAGTTTCCTTCGTGCCGGGAAAGCACAAAGGATAGATTGTATGAACCGCTTACTGACCTCCACCGCCGCCATCCTGGTCATGGCCGGCACCCTGGCATCCGGTACCGCCGCCATCGCAGCCCCCCATCACGACAATGATCGTGGCAACAGGGGCTGGCACGACCATTCCGATTTTCGCCGTGGCGGCTATGTCGCCCGTAACGACTGGGACCGCGGCCAGCACGTCGATTATCGCGCCCGTCACCTGCGCGCCCCGCCGCGCGGTTATGAGTGGCGCCAGGTCAATGGCAACTATGTCCTTGCAGCCGTGGCGACCGGTGTGATCGCGTCGCTGATCCTCAGCAATCACTGATATCCACCGATATTCACGACAACGGCGCCTCTTGCGAGGCGCCGTTTTTATGTCAGGTTTTCGTTTTAGCGTTTGCCGGCCTTGGCGATAACCGCCTCTTCCAATCCCAGCGCCTTGAGCGCCGTCAACGTAATCCCCGCCGCATCGAGACCGGCATCGGCATACATGGCCGCCATCGAATCCTGGTCCTGGAAACGGTCCGGCAGGGTCAGGGTACGGACCTTAAGGCCATGGTCGAGCGCGCCCTCGCCGGCAAGGTAGTGCAGTACGAAGGCGCCGAAACCACCTTGCGAGCCCTCTTCCACCGTGATCAGGCATTCGTGGTTGCGCGCCAGGCGCAAGACCAGGTCCGTGTCGATCGGCTTGGCGAAGCGGGCGTCGGCCACCGTCGTCGACAGACCGCGTGCGGCCAGCATGTCCGCCGCCTTCAGGGCGTCCTGCAGGCGGGTGCCCAGAGAGAGGATGGCGATCTTGGAACCTTCGCGAACGATCTTGCCCTTGCCGATGGCGAGCGGGGCGGACAGTTCGGGAATGGTGACACCGACACCTTCGCCACGCGGATAACGGAAGGCACTGGGGCCGGCATCGTAGTCGCGCGCGGTGGCGATCATCGCCGCCAATTCCGCCTCGTCCGATGCCGCCATGATGACCATGTTGGGCAGGGCGCCGAGGTAACCGATATCGAACGATCCGGCATGGGTGGCGCCGTCGGCGCCGACCAGGCCCGCCCGGTCAATGGCGAAGCGCACCGGCAGGTTCTGCAGGGCGACATCGTGCGCCACCTGGTCGTAACCGCGTTGCAGGAAGGTCGAGTAAAGTGTGCAGAACGGCTTGACGCCATCGGCAGCCAGGCCGGCGGCAAAGGTGACTGCGTGCTGTTCGGCGATACCGACATCGTAGACGCGATCGGGGAAGACCTCGGCGAAGCGATCGAGGCCCGTGCCCGACGGCATGGCGGCGGTGATGGCGACGATCTTCGGATCGATATGCGCCTGCTTGATCAGTTCCGACGCGAAGACATCGGTGTAGCTGGGCGCGTTGCTCTTTGGCTTGGACTGCTCACCGGTAATGACGTCGAACTTGGCGACGCCGTGATACTTGTCCGGAGACGACTCGGCCGGGACATAGCCCTTACCCTTTTGCGTCACGACGTGGACCAGGACCGGGCGGTCGTTGATCTCATGGACGCGCTTCAGCACGGTCAGCAGGTGATCCATATTGTGGCCGTCGATCGGCCCGACATAATAGAAGCCCAGTTCCTCGAAGAAGGTCCCGCCGGTCACCCAGGTGCGCGAGAACTCTTCCATCTTGCGCACGGTCTCGAACACCGGCCGCGGCAGACGTTCGGCGAAGTTGCGCGAAAACCGACGTATCGACTGGTAGGTACCACCCGAGACCAGATTGGCGAGATAGGCGCTCATGCCGCCGACCGGCGGCGCGATCGACATATCGTTGTCGTTGAGGATGACGGTCAGGTTGCGCGTCGTCTCGGCGGCATTGTTCATCGCCTCATAGGCCATGCCGGCCGACATCGACCCGTCGCCGATCACGGCCACGACCTTGTTGTTTTCGCCCTTCAGGTCGCGTGCTGCGCAGAAGCCGAGCGCTGCCGAGATCGAGGTGGCGGCATGGGCGGCGCCGAACGGATCATAGGCGCTTTCCGAGCGCTTGGTGAAGCCACTGAGGCCTCCGCCCTGGCGCAGGGTACGGATACGGTCGCGGCGACCGGTCAGGATCTTGTGCGGATAACACTGATGGCCGACGTCCCAGATCAGGATATCGCGTGGCGTATCGAACACATGATGCAGGGCAACCGTCAGTTCGACGACGCCCAGGGCCGAGCCGAGATGGCCGCCGATCTTGGAGACGACGTCGATGGTTTCCTGGCGCACCTCGTCGGCCAGCTTGCCCAACTGGGCGCCATTGAGACCGTGTATGGCTTCAGGATGAAACGCGTCGCCGTCTTGCAGGCTGTCAAGGATCGGGGTGTCGGGCATTCAACGCAAACCGGTTGCTGGCGAAACGAATATAAAGAGAACTCAGTTGCGCCGATTGAGAACGAAGTCAACGCTATCGCGCAAGTATCGCGCCTTCGCGCCAAAAATATCAAGATGCGACTTTGTCTGATCGCGCAAGATATTAATGCGCGTCTTGGCCTCTTCAAGGCCAAGCAGCGTAACGAAATTGGTCTTGCCCTTCTCGGCGTCCTTGCCGCCAGACGCCTTGCCCATCTCTTCCGGATCGCCTTCGACGTCGAGGACATCGTCGGCAATCTGGTAGGCAAGGCCCAGGTCCTGGGCGAAATGCATCAGGGCCATGCCCTCTTTTTCGCCGGCATCGGCGATGATCAACGGGATTTCGAAGGCATAGACGATCAGGGCGCCGGTCTTCAGGCGCTGCATGCGGGCGACGCCGCCGAGATCGTCCTGGACGCCGATCAGGTCGATCATCTGGCCGCCGGCCATGCCGAGCGCGCCTGAGGCACTGGCCAGCATGCGCACCAGTTCGCAGCGCACGGCCGCATCCTCGTGGGTGTCTTCATGGGCCAGGATTTCGAAGGCGACGCTTTGCAGGGCGTCGCCGGCCAGGACGGCGGTCGCCTCGTCATAGGCACGGTGGACGGTCAGCTGACCGCGACGGATATCGTCATCGTCCATGCACGGCAGGTCGTCGTGCACCAGGCTATAGGCGTGGATGCATTCCAGGGCGCAGGCAGCGCGCAGGACGGAATTCTCGTCGGCGTCGAACAGGCGTGCCGCCTCCAGCGCAAAGAACGGACGAATACGCTTGCCGGGTCCCAGCGCCGCATAGCGCATGGCCTCGGTCAGGCGCGCCTCGGGCCCCTCGCCGCGCGGCAGCAACTGATCCAGCGCCATGGTGACGAGGTCGGCCGTCTCGGCCATGCGCTGGGCCAGGGGCGGCAAATCGGAATTGGCGGCGACCGGGGTCAGCATTATTCGAAGCTCGCCGGCACGGTGCCTTCGACGGCACCGGTCTTGGACAGGGAGATCTTTTCGACCTGTAGACGCGCGGCTTCTAGACGGGCTTCGCACAGGGCCTTCAGTTCAGCGCCGCGCTCATACAGTTCCAGGGACTTTTCGAGCGGGGCAGAACCCGATTCGAGTTCCGTTACGATTTTTTCCAGCTGGCCAAGCGCCGCTTCGAAGGACAGTTCGGGGGTCACTGCGGGTATTTCCGGCATGGCTCTAGTCCTTCGATTTCAGTTCGTAACGGCGGCACCCCCAGTATTTGAACCCCTGCTCGACCGTCTTTATATAGCCCATTTTCTTGAGTTCAAGGCTGATCATCAAATTGAAATAGCCATGCGCAAGAACCAGGACATCGCCGCCTTCGCGCGCCTTGGCCAGCAGGAAATCGGCGGCTTCCTTGGCTCGCGCCTGGGCCTGGCGACGGGTTTCCGGAGCGTCATGCTTATCGGTGTACCACCACCACAGGCGCGACACCGTTCCCCAGCCCCAGGACTTGGGCGACAACTTGATCCAGGTCGGCAGATGCGGTGGTGGCAGGGGTGCCTCGACCAGCATGTCGAGGCGCTCGAACGACCGGTTGCGGCAGATGGCCTGGGCTGTCTCGATGGCCCGGCGGATGGTCGAGGAGTAGATGTAGCGCGCATCGCGGGCATAGCCGTCGAGGATATGCGGCGGCGTCTGGCCTTCGAGCAGGCCGGATTCTTCGTATTTCGCCCACCAGTCGCGATAACCACGCCAGTCGAGCATCACGCGCCGCGACAGGGCGGGCTCACCGTGGCGCACAAGCGTGATCGCTCCGGGGGCCGCTATGACGACGGGCCCACCCGTCCCGACTGCGCCCTGATCGATACCGTTTTCGTCGTGCACCATGCCCCCAAAACGCCGCGGCCCCGCGGCTGCGGAGATTCGGTGTTTGTTGTTAACAAGGCGACCGTCGTAACGTCGTTGACGAGGCGAGACAAGTTTTTTGTGGGGAGAAGCCATGCCGTTCACAGTGGATTGGATCAGCGGGCCGGCAAGTGACCGCCTTGCCCCTGTGGCGAAACACGCATCGCATGCCCGCCGCCGCATTTTCCACCCGTTTGGTTAGCCAAGGCTTGGATTGAAACTAAGATTTTGAACCACGAAAAACACGAAAGTCCGAGCAGAATGAATTTATCGTTCGAACATTTCAGGATGAAGGACAGCGCGTCGCGCTGTCGACGTATTTCGACGTTCGTGCGCATGAGAAGCCAACGCGAAGACGTTCGTGCTTTTCGTGTTTTTCGTGGCTAAAAAATCTTCCTTAATCCGCCTTCTGCAATTCCAGATGCACGACATTGGTGCGCGCCGTGCGGAAGCCGGCCTCGCAATAGGCCAGGTAAAACAGCCACAGTTTGCGGAACTGGGCATCGAAGCCGTGGATCCGGCCCTCGTGCCAGGCCGATTCAAAGCGCTGCGCCCACTGCTTGAGGGTCTCGGCATAGTCCTGGCCGAAGCGGAAGTTCGACATCAGCTTCAGCCGCGCTCCCTGCGTCTGCTCGACCAGCTTCTGGACCGAGGGCAGCATGCCGCCCGGGAAGATGTATTTCTGGATGAAGTCGGCGCGCGACTTGTAATCCTCGAACATGTCGTCGGCGATGGTGATGATCTGCAGGCCGGCCTTGCCGCCCTTTTTCAGCACGTCGTGCAGCTTGGTGAAATAGGTGGCCCAATAGCTTTCGCCGACGGCTTCGAACATCTCGATCGACACCACGGCGTCGAACTGGCCCTCGATATCGCGATAGTCCATCATCTTGATCTCGACCCGGTCGCTTAACCCTAAGCGGCTCATGCGCTCGACGGCATAGTCGTGCTGCGCCTGGGAGATGGTAACACCGGTGACGCGGGCGCCGACCGTTTCGGCGGCATATTGCGCAAAGCCACCCCAGCCACAGCCGATCTCCAGCACATGCTGCCCGGCCTTCAGGTCTACCAGTTCAGCCAGCTTGGCGTACTTTGCGGTCTGCGCTGCCGTCAGGTCATTATGTGAGGTGGCGTCGAACAGGGCCGACGAATAGGTCATGCTGGTGTCCAGCCATTGATTGTAGAAGCTGTTGCCCAGGTCGTAATGGGCGAAGATATTGCGATGCGAGCCCTTCTTCGTATTCTTGTTGAAGGCGTGCAGCCAGTTGTTGATCGTCTGCACCAGCTTGTTGCCGGTAAACAGCTGACCCAGCTTTTCCGAGTTGAGCGTCAGGACTTCGAGCAGGGTCGCCAGGTCGGGCGTATCCCACTCCCCTTCCTTGAAACCATCACAGAAGCCGATATCGCCCGAGGTCAGGACGCGGGTGATGAAGTTGAAGTTGTTGACCTTGATGGTCGCCGTCGGCCCGGCATCCAGCCCCTGCATCAGCATGTGCTTGCCATCGGGAAAGATGATGTCGATGGCGCCGTACTGCCAGTTCCGGCGCAACAGTTCGACCCCCTTGCGCGCCATCAGCGGCACATCGTTCAGCGATGCCTGGTCGTGCAGAATATGGGAAACGGCAGCTTCAGGAGCGAGTGACGACATGAACAGAACAGCCTCTTGCGGGTTAAGGGTTAATCCTCATACGGTCCGCTGCGGCTGTTGGATCGGCCTTCGCGGCACACATCACATTCAATTCACATTTATCAGAAAACAATGCGGAAGGCAAAAGCTTCAAACCCGACGCGTCCCCTTGTAACGCAGGCATCCCGCCCGGAAACCGGACGGGATGCAAAGGATTATCGCGAGGGTTGCCCCAGGGGTGGGAAGGTTACTTCTTTACCGCAACCGCATTGCCCTCATAGGCGATCTCGGCGTCTTTTGCGTCGAAATTGACCGAGGTCGATGTGCCCGGGGTGATGAAGCGCACGCGGAAGGTCCGCTTGGCCACCATACCGGCGTAGGAGCCGTTGCGCGCCCCGATAGTCAGGACGCCGGTTTTGTCGTCATAGCTGAGCGGGATGCGGCTGAAGGCGCCCTTTTCGTACTGCAACGACACGCCGTCGTCTTCGTACAGGCTGAATTCGCCATTGGCGCCGGTATAGACGGTCAGGGTCAGGGGGGCGTCGGGCTTTTCGTCGACATATTGCGTCACCGGGCCCATGGGCACGATGGCGCCGGCGCGGACGAACAGCGGGATGCGCGTCACCGGGGCGTCGACCCTGGCTGTCTTGCCGCCGGCCAGCTTTTCGCCGGTATAGAAGTTGTACCACGACGCGCCGGCGGGCAGGTAGACGTCGCGCGAACGGGCCTCATATACGCTGACCGGCGCCACCAGCAGGGCGTGGCCGAACAGGTATTCGTCCTTGATGTCCTTGACCGCGGCATCGCCCGGGAAGTCCATGACCAGGCCGCGCATGATGGTGCCGGAATTATAATATGTGTCCGACGCCGTGGCGTAGATGTAGGGCATCAGGCGGTAGCGCAACTTGTCGTACCACACCATGGCGTCGCGCATCTCGCTGCCTTCGGGGGCGATATTGTAGATCTCGCGCTTGACGACCTCACCGTGGCTGCGGAACAGCGGCGACAGGGCGCCGAATTCGAACCAGCGCAGGTTTAGCTCCTGCCATTCCTTCAGGTCGGCCGGATTGCTGGCGGCACCGGAGACGACGCGGTTTTCCTGGGCCGATCCGACATCACCGAACTGGAAGCGGTTTTCCTGGGCGTAGCCGCCGATATCGTGCGTCCAGTTGGGCACGCCCGACATGGAGAACGAGATACCGGCCGAGATCTGGTCGTAGAGATTGTTCCAGCGGCCGGCCGTGTCGCCCGACCAGACGGCGGCCGAGTTGCGCTGGATGCCGCCGAAGCCCGAACGGGTCAGGATAAAGGGACGCGTATCCGGTTGATCCTTGGCCAGGCCTTCCGACATGGCGCGGGTGCTTTCCAGGGCGTAGGCGTTATGGACGATGGCGCCCGGCCCCATCTGGGTCGGCGTGATCAGCTTGGCGAAATCGTCGGGGCGTTCGTTGGAATGGACGTCCGGCTCGGTATTGTCCATCCACCAGGCGTCGAAGCCCAGGCCGACCAGCTTGTCCTTCAGCTGGCGGTAATAGATGTCGCGGGCGTCCTGATTGTAGGGCGAATAGTGGCTGTTGAGATAGCCCTTGCCGACCCAGTCGGGCGTACCGTTCTTGACGTTCTGGGTAAACATGTAGCCCTTGGCGTCGAGTTCCTTGTAATTCTCGGTCTCGGCGTAGAACTTGCCCCAGATCGAGATCATGATATGGGCATGCTGGGCATGAACGCCGTCGACCATGGCCTTCGGATCGGGGAAGCGGGCCTTGTCGAAATCGTGGCTGCCCCAGCCGTTTTCCGGCCAGTAGAACCAGTCCTGGACGATGTTGTCGAGCGGCCAGCCGCGCTTGCGGTACTCGGCGACGACGCCGAGAAGCTGCTCCTGCGTCTCGTAACGCTGGCGCGATTGCCAGAAGCCGTAGGCCCATTTCGGCATCAAAGGCGCCTGGCCCGTCAGGGTGCGGTAACCCCCGATGACGCCGTCGATGCTGTCCGACGAAACGACATAATAGTTCAGGCCGGTGCCGGCTTCGGACGAGAAGGTCAGCGAATGGCGATCGGCCGCGGGTAGCGGGTTATTATGGGTGATGGTCACCATGCCGCCCGACGGCTTCCATTCCAGGTGCAGCTTGACCGGCTTGCCCTTGGTGAAGGCGAGGTCGAAATTGTGGTACCACGGGTTCCAGCCCTGGCGCCACACGCCCATGATTTTCTTGCCGTCGATGGTCAGGTCGGCATAGTCGGAGGCGTAGAGCTGCAGCTTGTGCACACCCGCCACATCCGAGGCCAGGGTGGCGTCCCAGACGACCTTGACGTCGCCCTTGGTCGGAACCTCCTTGGGCCAGTTGTCGGCGAGGTCCTTGAGGTACTGGTATTTGATGTCGCTTTCGGTGCGCGTCAGGACCAGCTTGCCGTCGACATAGTATTTCGCCGTCAGGCCCGGCTTGCCGTCCTCGCCGGTGACCGTCAGGTCGCGCGACAGCATGCCGTAGGGCTTGGGGTCGCCGAACCGGGTGATCGAGTCGTTGTCCCACAGGATGCCGTAATTCTTGTCCGACACCAGGAAGGGAATGGTGACGTCCATATTGTGCTGCGACAGCAGGAGGTCTTCGCCATTGAGGTTCATCTGGGCGTTCTGGTGCTGGCCCAGGCCATACAGCGCTTCCGTCGTGCCGGTATTGAACTGCGCCAGGGTCGAAACGTAGGGCTTGCCTTCGATCGTCACCGGTGTGATCGCCGTCTTCTTTTCATCGAGGATCGGCTGGCCCGCCGCGTTGCGGAAGATGACCAGGCCGGTCTTCAAATCGACCTCGGCCGAGATCTTGCCGGCATTGACCACGGCATAGGTATGGGCGCTGCGATACTTGCCGCCCTTCTTCTCGGTGACGGTAAAGGCACCTTGCGGTTTGGCAATGGTCATCAGCGACGGCATCTGCTCGCGTTTGGCATCGTCAACCGCCAGGACGTGGATGATCGAGGGCGACATGACCTCGAGGCGAACCTCCTTTGCCGGGGCATCGTCCGGGTGAACGACGATCCCGGTCGCCGTCTTGTCATAGCTGCCGGCAGTGGCCGCGCCGGCGCCGAGGCTGATGGCGAGGGCCGACACTGTCGCCCACAAACCTATTGTTGTCATTGTTCCGCTTCCCTGAATTACAGTCTGACGTTTACGCCGTTATTTCTGGTACGTGGCGAGGCGAACCTTGAGCAGCTTGGGCTCGCCGGCGAAGTTCAGGCCGTAGTCGGTCTGGTCGCCATTCCATACTCGTTCCATGACCCACTTGCCCGCAACATCGAAATGCCCCTCCTCGATCCGGTCGAGCAGGAAACCCTTGTCGGCATTAGCCGAGCCCGCGGCAAACGAGACGCGGGCATTGTGCCCGGCGACGATAAAGGTGTCGTCCGACAGTTTCGCGACAGCGACGCCGCCGCTGGGGATTTCGGAGCCTTCCGGGTAACCGTTCTTGTGGTCCTTATCCCATTCAGGCATGCCGAACTGCCACTGGCGATAGGTGACGGTCGCCTTCCATTGCGTCCCGAGATCGAGATCCTGCGCCGAATGGTCGTCGGGTTCCGACACGCCCCACACCTGGCTTTCGAAGCTCAGGCGCGCCCAGACGCGGCTCCACGGTTCGAACAGCTTGTAGAGCTGGGCGAACGGCGCCACCATTTCGCTGTCGGTGCGCTTGTGACCCAGCGGATAGTTGGAATAGCCGCTATAGTCGAAGCCGAACGGATCGAAGCCGATGCCCTGGCGGCCCAGGGTCGAGAACAGGTAGCGGGCATAGACCGGCTTGTTGCCGCTTTCGGCGACGTACAGCGCATTGTCCGGACGCTTGTAGAAGGCCAGGCTGGCCTCGTAGCTGTCCGAAGTCGGCGTATAGAGGTCGGGCGCCAGCAGGTCGATATGCGGGGCCGCCACCTTGTAGATATCGAGCACATTATAGGTCGGACCGCCCGAGGCGTAGGAACCCGGCGTCTGCTTCGGGTTCAGCGGATCTTTCAGCGCATCGTTCATATAGGTCGGCAGGGCGTAGACGGCCTTGCCGGCCGCGGCGATATCGTCGCAATAGCTGGCAATCGACCACGCATGAAAGAACTCGTCGGCGTCGTCGCCGAAGACCTGGTGCCAGTTACCCGGCTGCTTGCCCAGCTTCTTGACCAGGGCGTCCGGCACCGGCTTGTCCATCAGCGCGTCGCCCTTGGGCGAATAGTCGCGGGCGGCGCCATAAACCCCGGTCTCGTTCTCGACCTGGACGATGATGACCGTGTGGCGGTCGCCATCGATCGCCTTCAGGTGCTTCAACAGGGCGACATAGGCCTTCTTGTCGGCCTCGCGCGTCGAGTCATAAAGGGGAGACAGGCTGTAGGAGGTCGTGCCGTCCTTGTTGGTCAGGCGCGGGAAACGCTTGTTGTCGGTCTTGACCCAGGTCGGCGTATAGCTTGGGCCTGTATTCTTCCACGTGCCGAACCACAGCAGGCCGATACGGACATTGTGCTGCCGCGCCTGTGCGACCAGGGTGTCGACGAAGCTGAAATCGAACTGGCCCTCGACCGGCTCGATCTGCTCCCACGCCACCGGCATGACCAGGGTGTTGGCATGCATGTCCGTAATCGCCGGCCACACCTTGGTCAGGGCGTCGGGATAGTTGCTGGAATTGTTGGCCTGGCCCGCCAGGATCAGGAATGGCGCGCCGTCGACCATCAGGGCGTAACGGCCGTTCTTCTGCACCAGTTGCGGGATGGGAGCCGCTTTGGCAGGCGCTTTCGCCAGCGCAGGCTGACCAAGAGTTAGCGCTAACATTGCGACGGACAGGGCGGCGACGGATGGGCGGATCATGATAATATGTTTCCCTCTTGGCAGGCCCTGACGCTCCTTGTTCACTGCGGCGGTCAGTCGGCTGTAGATTTGTAGTATAATAGCACTTCTTGTCCGGCAAGGCCCAAATGGCGAAAAGTCTTTGTGACGGCAGGAATTGGCTATAGATTTTGCAGCTAATCCTGCCGCGATTCGTCAATAGCGTTTCGAGGCGCTCAGTATATAAAAAACTACAGGCGGATATATGCGTTCCGAACTTGGCGTCAGCCTGGCCTACGGCCTGATGACTTCTCTGGGTCAATCGATTGTCACCGGTGAATTCGACACGGTCGGCTTTCCGACCGAGGCGGAACTGTGCGTCAAGTTCGGCGCCAGCCGCACCGTGATGCGCGAGGCCGTCAAGATGCTGTCGGCCAAGGGCCTGCTCAGTTCCCGCCAGCGCCAGGGCACGCGCGTCGAGCCGATCGAGAACTGGAACCTGCTCGATCCGGACGTGCTGCGCTGGCTAATGGAGCGCCCCTTCTCCAACACCATCTTTCTCGAATTCACGCAGATGCGCCTGGCCATCGAGCCGACCGCTGCCGCGCTCGCTGCAATGGTGCAGGACAAGCTGGCTATCGCCGCCATCCGCGAAGGCCTGGAAGGCATGCGCACCACCGGCCGCGCAGGCACCGGCGATCAGGATGCTGCATTGCAGGCCGATATCGACTTCCACGTGGCGATCCTCAAGGCCTCGGGCAATCCCTTCTTCATGCGCCTGAAGCCGCTGATCAACAACGCCCTGCGCCTGTCGATCCAGTTGACCAACGCCATTTCCGGCCATACCGCCGACATCATCGCCCACGAAGCCATTTTGACGGCCATCGAAAAGGGCGATGCTGTGGCCGCCGAGGCGGCGTCGGAATCGATCCTGCGCGAGTCGCTGAAGCTGATCGAAACCAGCAAGGCCGCGCTGCAGTAAATATCGTCGATGCGTGGCCAGACCGGCAGGCATTGAGAGGGTTTCGCGCAAGCGGGCAGCATGGCGTCAGGCCGGCGCGTTTCCGGCGTATGCTCGTGTCACCGCCCAAAAGGAATTCCGATGTCCGAAGCCGAAACCTCCACTGCGGTACCAACGCCGGCAACGCGCAAGCCGATCCTGGACTACCTGCCGGCAAGCCTGTTCGGCGGGGTCATGGGCCTGGCCGGCCTGAGCATCGCCTGGTCGGTCGCGCATAAGCTTTTCGGCGCACCGGTGCTGATCGCTGTCGGTATCGGTTCTGTCGCCATCGCCGCGTTCGTTATCCTGAGCGTGGCATTCCTGGTCAAGCTGCTAAACTCACCGGGGGCGGTCGTGGCCGAATTCAACCACCTGATCGCCGGCAACCTTTTCGGCACCTTCGCCATCAGCCTGTTGCTGTTGCCGGTCATCCTGTCGGGGTACGACCTGGGCCTGGCGCGCGGAGTCTGGGTCGTCGGCGCGGTCCTGATGGTCGCCTTTTCCTGGGTGATCGTCACCCGCTGGTTCAATATTCCCCATGAGGTGGCGCAGGTCACACCGACCTGGATCGTTCCGGCCGTCGGCCTGCTCGACCTGCCCATCGCCCTGCCCGCCCTGCAGTGGCCGCAAATGCACGAGGTTGCCGTCTTCGGACTTGCCGGCGGCCTGGTCCTGGCCATTCCGGTCTTCACATTGAACTTCGCCCGTCTCATCGTTGGCGCCCGCCTGCCCGATGTCTTGCAACCGGCCCTGCTGATGCTGGTCGCACCGTTCGCCGTCGGCTTTTCCGCCTATATGGCCACGGCCGGCCACGACGACCTGTTCGCCGACAGCCTCTACATGCTGACCCTGTTCATGTACGCCGTCATCGTCTGGCGTCTGATCCGCGTCCTGCCCGGCAAGCCCTTCCGGCTGGGATGGTGGGGGACAAGCTTCCCGCTGGCGGCCTCGGCAGGCGCCGCCCTGCGCTACGCCGGCTTTCATCCCGGACCAGTCAGCCAGGGTATCGCCATTGTCCTGCTGGCCGTGGCGACCCTGGCCATCGCCTTCCTGATGATCAGGACGCTGATGGGCCTCTTGTAGGGGAAACTGCGAAGTCTAGCCTGAGCGGGCGCAACAAAGCGCTTGCCGGGCAAGGCTTTGCCGTGTTCATTAACCCTTGGCTCAGGGGAACAGGCATGAACGCACTCGACAGATATTTCGGCCTTACGGCACAAAAGACCTCCATCCGTACCGAGGTCATAGCCGGCTTCACCACCTTCCTGACCATGGCCTATATCGTCCTGGTCAACCCGGCCATCCTGTCGCAGACCGGCATGCCGATCGCCGCCGTGGCAGCGGCCACCTGCGCCTCGGCGGCATTTGCCTCGATCCTGATGGGCATGTTCGCCAATTATCCGCTGGCCCTGGCGCCGGGCATGGGGCTAAACGCCTATTTCACCTTCAGCGTCGTCAAGGGCATGGGCCTGCCGTGGGAGGTGGCGCTGGGATGCGTCTTTATCTCGGGCTGCTGCTTTCTGCTCCTGACCCTAGTGGGCGTGCGGCAACTGATCGTCAACGCCATTCCGCGGCCTTTGTTCGCAGCGGTTGCCGGCGGCATCGGCCTGTTCATCGCCTTTATCGGCCTCAAGGACGCCGGCATCATTGTCGCCAATCCGGCGACCACCGTGGCGCTGGGCGATATCCGCACGCCCATGCCGGCCCTGGCGCTCGGCGGACTGGCCATCATTGCCGTGCTTAACGCCTGGAAGGTTCGGGGCGCCGTGCTGATCGGGATCCTCGGCACCACCGCCGTCGCCTGGGCCCTGCACCTGGTCAGCTTTGCGCCACAGCCCTACAGCCTGGCGGAACTGACGGCGACGGCCGGCAAGCTCGATATCCCTGGGGCACTCAATATCGGCAAGACCGGCTTCGGCGTGCTGGAAATCATCTTCGTCTTCCTGTTCGTCGACCTGTTCGACAATGTCGGCACCCTGGTCGCCGTCAGCAAAAAGGCCGGCCTGGTCGACGCCGACGGCAAGATTCCGCGCCTCAACCGCATCCTGACCGCCGATTCGATCGCCACCATTTTCGGATCGTTTCTCGGCACCTCGACCGTCACCAGCTATATCGAAAGTGCGGCCGGCGTCGAAGCCGGCGGCCGCACCGGCCTGACCGCGGTCGTCACCGGGCTGCTGTTCCTGGTCGCCCTCTTCTTTGCGCCCTACGCGCAACTGATCCCGGCAGCCGCCACCGCCCCTGCCCTGATCATTGTCGGCTCGATGATGATGAAGCCGTTGACCGAGATCGAATGGGACGATCCGGTGGTGGCCATTCCGGCGTTTCTGACCCTGATCGGTATCCCGCTGACCTTCTCGATCGCCAACGGGCTGGCCTTCGGCATCACCGCCTATGCATTGCTGAAGCTTCTGACCGGCAAGGCACGGTTGGGCGATATCGGATTGCTGATCCTGGCAGGCCTGTTTGTCTTCCGCTTTATCTATATGTCGGTAGCTTAAGATTTTTTGCCACGAAAAACACGAAAAAGCACGAACTTCGAGTATTTGGCTCCGGCTAGGCACAGGCGTCAGACAGTATCGACAGCGCAAAGCGCTGTCCTTCATTCAGACCATTTCGCGGAGCAGATTTTCACGACTCGAAGTTCGTGCTTTTTCGTGTTTTTCGTGGCAAAAAATCCTTATTAACCAGCCACGAAAAAAAGCGCCGGCATCACTGCCAGCGCCTCACAATCAGCGATGAAGCCGCCTCAAACCTTGGGCGTGATCCGCACCATTACCACGCCGTGCGACGGGACTGTGGCACCGTAGCCGCCCTTGACGTTCTTGGTCACGGTCTTGGACCACAGGTCCTTGACGTCGGCCTTGAGACCGGCCGGCAGGTCGAGCGCTTCCCAGTCGATCTTCATGTCCTTGGCCGCGCCCGAGCGATTGAACAGGATCACCGCGCGGTCGCCGCCCTTCAGGGTGCGCGCCCAGACCTCAAAATCCCCGTCCTTGGCGATGCGGCGGCCCTGGTGGCCAAGCGCATCCTGGTCGACGGCGATGACGTCGGCATTGGTGAGGATGTCGTGCGTTTCCTTGGTCATCGACGACAGGTCGTTGCCGGCGATCAACGGCGCCGCCAGCATGGCCCACAAGGAGAAGTGCGCCTTGTATTCCGTCGCCGTCATGCCGCCATTGCCGACCTCGAGCATGTCGGGATCGTTCCAGTGGTTCGGGCCGGCATCGGGCCACAGATCAGCCTGGTGGTCGAGTATCCACAGGAAGGAATGGCTGTAGCCTTCGTCCTTGTCCCAGGAGTCACGAATATCGCCGGTAGTGCGCCACAGATGCCCGACGGCCGGCGCCCATTCGCGCGGCTTGTTGTCGCCCCACTCGCAGATGCTGAAGACGATGTCGCGACCGGACGCCCGCAGGGCCTTGGCCATGATGGTATAGGTCGAGGCCGCATCGGACGAGCCGGTATAGCACCAGTCGTATTTGAGGTAGTCGACGCCCCAGGCGGCATAGGTGCGGGCATCCTGGAATTCATAACCGCGGCTGCCCGGGCGGCCACCGCAGGTCTTGACGCCGGAATCGGAATAGATGCCGAACTTCAGGCCCTTGGCATGGATATAGTCGGCCAGGGCCTTGATGCCAGACGGGAACTTTTCCGGATCGGCCTGGATGGTGCCGTCGGCAGCCCGGTCCTTCTGCCAGCAATCATCGATGACGATATACTGATAGCCCGCGTCCTTCATGCCCGTGGCCGCCATCGAATCGGCGACGGCGCGCACCTTGGCCTCGTCGATCGTGCAGGCGAACTTGTTCCACGAATTCCAGCCCATGGGCGGGGTATTGGCGATGGCCGGCTTGGGCGCATCCAGCCCCAGGGTCTCGTGCGCCGAGGCCATGGTCGGAATCGCCGCCACTGCGGTCACGGCAATGGCCGCCGTCAGCCCTGCCGCTATCTGGTTGAAAAATCTCATCTGTCTTTAGCTCCCTGACCCGGATGTCGTTAATGTCCGACGCATTCCCGGAAAGCGCCGCTTGATTTGCAGCGAATAAATAATACAAATTTATTTAATACAAGCGAAAACTGCGCGCACACCACCTGCGGGCTCACCAAGCGTAACGGACATGTAACAATTTCACCTTATGGGAAAATGCATATCGCCTGTTGCTGTTTGCACCGCAGCGATTTAACGTGCTGCGACGGACCCCGCCATAAAGGTCCGGCCTGCTATTTTTTTGTTCGTCTTAAACACTTCATTTTATAGAGGTTATCTTGTCATCACAGCGCGTTCGTAAGGCAGTTGTTCCCGTCGCCGGTCTTGGTACGCGGGTCTTGCCGGGCACCAAGGTTGTGCCGAAGGAACTTCTCAACGTCGTCGATCGCCCCATCCTGTCCTATGTCGTCGCCGAAGCGCGCGCCGCGGGCATCGAACATTTCGTTTTCGTCACCGGCCGCAGCAAGGGCGCCATCGAGGACTATTTCGACCATCAGGTCGAGCTCGAGGCCCAGCTGGCCGCCAAAAAGAAGACCGCCATTCTCGAAGAACTGCTGGCCGAACTGCCCAAGGCCGGCGAGATGAGCTTCGTGCGCCAGATGCAGCCGCATGGCCTGGGCCACGCCGTATGGTGTGCCCGCGACATCATCGGCAACGAACCCTTCGCCGTTATCCTGCCCGACATGGTCATCGATGCCGAGGTCTCGGCCACCAAGCAGGCTATCGACGCCTATGACAAGGTGGGCGGCAATATTATCGTCGTCGAAGCCGTGCCACACGACCAGACGCACCAGTATGGCGTCGTCGCCTTGGACGGTCAGGACGGCCGCCTCAACAAGATGACCGGCATGGTCGAAAAGCCTGCCAAGGGCACCGCCCCGTCGAACCTGATCGTTTCAGGTCGCTATATCCTGCAGCCGGAAATCTTCGACCTGCTGTCGACGCAGGAACGCGGCGCCGGCAACGAGATCCAGTTGACGGACTCCATGTTCCGCCTGATGGAAACCCAAAGCTTCCACGCCCTGGAATATGACGGCGTCACCTATGACTGCGGCGACAAGATCGGCCTGCTGCGCGCCAATGTCGCCCTAGCCCTGAAGCATCCGCAACTGGGCGTCGCCGCACGCGAAGCCCTGCTGCCCTTCTTCAAGGCGTAATATTTCCAGCGTATTCGGGCGTGCCTTTTGGTACGCCCAATCGATTTTTTGTTTTTTGCCGTTTTAGAACACGTTCGCCCGAGCTTCGCTCGGCTCCATGTTCTAATTTTTGCTTTGTCGCGCAATTTAACCCAAAAGTGCGGACACTTTTGAGATTGCGCTTTAAACGGAGGCCGCGGCGCGTCAGCGCCGGCTTCCCAACATGCCCGAGGACTGACTATGCCCCTGCTGCCCAGAACCGATATCGTCGAAAATTCCTACGCCTTCGAAACCGAAGCCCTCGTCAAGCCGACGGGCTTCCGCGAATACGATGCGCGCTGGGTGTTCGGCAAGGACATCAACTTCCTCGGCATCACCGCGCTGGGCCTGGCGCTCGGCACCTACATCCATGAACGCGGCGTCGAGCCGAAGCTGGTCACCGGCCACGACTTCCGCTCGTATTCGATGAATATCAAGAATGCCCTGATCATCGGCCTGGTCCAGGCCGGTATCGAGGTCATCGACATCGGTCTTTGCCTGTCGCCGATCGCCTATTTCGCGCAGTTCGACCAGAACGCCCCGTGCGTCGCCATGGTCACCGCTTCGCACAACGACAATGGCTGGACCGGCGTCAAGATGGGCTGCCAGGCGCCGCTGACCTTCGGGCCGGAAGAAATGACGCGTCTCAAGGAGATCGTCATGGGCGGTATCGGCGTCGAGCGTCCGGGTGGCTCGGTCACCCGCGTCGAAGGCGTCCAGCAGCGCTATATGGACGATATCTCGTCGAAGCTGCAGCTGAAGCGCAAGCTGAAGGTCGTCTGCGCCTGCGGCAACGGCACGGCGGGCGCCTTCGCCCCGCAGGTGCTGCGCGCCATGGGTGCCGAGGTCATCGAGCTCGACACCAATCTCGACTCGTCCTTCCCCAAGTACAACCCCAACCCCGAAGACCACGAAATGCTGGTCGACATGGCCAAGGCAGTCAAGGAACACGGCGCCGATCTGTGCCTGGGCTTTGACGGTGACGGCGACCGTTGCGGCGTCGTCGACGACACCGGCGAGGAAATCTTCGCCGACAAGATCGGCCTGATGCTGGCCCGCGACCTGAGCGAAATCTACAAGGACGCCACCTTCGTCGTCGACGTCAAGTCGACCGGCCTCTACGCCACCGACGAAGTCCTGAAGAAGAACGGCGCCAAGACGGTCTACTGGAAGACCGGCCACTCCTACATCAAGCGCAAGACTGACGAGCTGAAGGCCCTGGCCGGTTTCGAAAAGTCGGGCCACTTCTTCCTGGCGCCGCCGATCGGCCGCGGTTATGACGACGGCCTGAAGGCCGCCGAAGCCATCTTGGCCATGCTCGACCGCAATCCGGGCAAGAAGCTGTCGGAACTGAAGAACGCCCTGCCCGTCGCCTTCACCTCGCTGACCATGAGCCCGCACTGCGGCGATGAAGTGAAGTATGGCGTGCTGGATCGCATCGTGAAGGAATACGAAGACCTGCTGGCTGCCGGTGGTTCGATCCTCGGCCGCAAGGTCACCGAGGTCATCACCGTCAACGGCGCCCGCGTCCATCTCGAAGACGGTTCGTGGGTTCTGGTCCGCGCCTCGTCGAACAAGCCGGAACTGGTCGTCGTCGTCGAAAGCCTGAGCTCGGCCGACGATATGCGCGACCTGTTCCGCAAGGAAGTGAAGCCGCGCCTCGAAAAGTATTCGGAAATCGGCGGCTATAACCAGGAAATCTAACCCTGGTTCGACACGCTACCGAAAAAGGCGGGGTCAAACCCCGCCTTTTTTTGTTTTTACAGCTCAATCAAACGGCCAGGCTGGCCGTCGGAAATCAGCTTTTTGTTGCCGGATCGTGCGTATGATGGCGGTCGCGCTGACCGCCGCCGCCCGACACCTGGCTGCTATCGCCGTTGATGTCGTTATTGCGGCTCTTGCCCGGATCCCAGGCGCCGTCGCCCTTGTGGCTGGTGCCGGTATGTTCGCCCTGGCGCGTGGCCGGTGGCTGTTGTTCGGTAGTGGCCATGACAATCTCCTTACCTGTCCTGAACCGACAGGTGCGGCGTCGTATTGATTTTCGTATTGGCCGACTGGCCCTTCTGGCCGGGCTTGACCGACATGTCGGCATGGTTGCGATCGGCGTCGGCCGCGCGCGCCGACTGGCCGGGGCCGGCATGACTACGGTTGGCTTCGGGAATGGGCGGTAAATGGCTTGCCATCGGATAATCTCCTCAGGAAAATGCCCCCTCGCCCGTAAAATGCATCGTTTACGGGTAAGGGGGCAATATCGAAATCACCCTTGCTTACGCCACACGATCAGGTTGGCGGTAATGAGGATAGCGACCATCCCTACGCACACCTGGCCGAAGACCTCGCCTATCAAGCTATATAGGGTTTGTACCCTGTTGCCGGGTATGACGACGGTCACTACCGTCATGCCGGTATGCGAAGGCTGCTCGGCGATCACCCGGCCACGCGCATCATAGGCGCCGACAAGGCCGTGCCGGGCGCTGCGAGCAATGGCATAGCCGTTTTCAATCCCGCGCATCACGGTCATACGCGCCCCCATCCAGCCATCCTGGCCGAAGTCCCAGGCGGGTACGGCCATGAGGCCGGCCTGGCCGGCATATTCCCGGCCGATCGACGGGATGTGCATATCCTTGCAGATCGCGACACCGACGGGCCTTGTGTCAACCGCAGTGAAGGCCGGCGTCGTGCCGGGCCGATCCCGATCCTCGAAACCCGGTACCATGCGCTGCTTGTCGTACCAGCGGACCTGCCCGTCAGGCGACGCGATAACCGCGCGATTGTAATAGGCGCGCCCATCGTGGATCTCGAGGCCGACGACCACGGTTGCCTTTATCGGTCGGGCGGCGGTTGCGATATCGCCGGCAGCCTGTTCGGCCTGAGGCCTGTCCAGCAGGGCGATCTTTTCCGGCAGGACGACAAGGCCACCGCCCCGCCCCGATTGCAGCACATGCGGTCCGTAGAGTTTCCACAAGGGCGCCCATTCGGTGGCGCTGCCGCGGACATCGTCGCTGGCCAGCAGGGTCACGGCCACGGACTTGCCGATGACGGGCGCGTTCAGGCGCTGGGCGGCATAACCGCCGGTGGCGACGGCAATCAGGCCGACAAGACTGGCGGCGATGGCCAGTTCCTTTCCGGTCGTCCGCCGGATGAGCCAGAGCCCCAGCAGCGAACCCGGCAGCAGGACGATAAAGACGACGGCGGGTACTCCGCCCAGCGATGCCACCTGGATCACCGGTATCGCATCCATCTGGCTATAGGCCAGGCTGCCGGCGGCGCCGTGGACCGAGGTCGCCAGTGTGATCCATTCCAGGGCGGCGAGGACCGCCGGCAGGACGAGCACGGCGACAGCCACCGGCAGGCGGCGCGCCGAAACCTCGGCAAGCCGGGCAGCCAGGGCCCAGGACAGGGCGCGCAGGACCAGGATCATGATCGCTACGCCCAGGCCTGCGAGGTCGACGTAATAGGCGAAAACGCCGGCCATGCCGATCGCGCCGGCGATCGCGCCAACCAGCCAGGCATGGCGTGCACTGCCCGACGCTGCGGGAATAAGCGCGACCGGCACCAGCCAGGCGGCCCAGGCCTGCGGATGGAGATCGTAGCTGAGGGCCAGGAGAATGCCGGCGAGCACGGCAAGCGCCAGGCGCCACGGTAGCGAAAGCGATAAGGGTTGGGACGATGTCATAGGCGGCTCCGATTACAGTCGCCTCCCATCTGTCAGGCCGATTGCCCGTTCGCCAGCCGGATTTCGCCAATGGGCGAATGGGTACGCCGATGCGCGACTGGACCCCAAAGTCCGGATTTGCTAGCGTCGCGGCATGCGGATTCAGGACTGGAGAGGTGAGATCGGCGGCGTTGCCTGGTGGGGCCGCGCCATGGCCATGGCCGTCACGTTCGGCGTCATCCTGGGCGTCTTCGGGCCCTTCGGCAGCTTTCTCAACGGCAATGTCATGCTGCGCATCGTCAGCTGGACGGTGAACCTGACGGTCGGGACGGTGATCATCGGCACCCTCGTCCCATTGATTACCCGCGCCGCCATGACAGTCGGCCTGCCGCGCCTGGGCGGGCTGGCCATCGGCATGATCGTCGCGGCCGCGCCGGCCGCCGCCTTTTCGGATGTGTTCGGCCATATGCTGTGGCCAACTCAGGTGGGACTGGTGCGGCCGGAAGACTGGTATTTCCAGTCCGTGATGGTCGAAACCTTCATGATCGCTGTCTGGGTAATGTTGTCCCTGGCGCTGCAGGCCCTGGCGCCCGGCCCGGTTCCGGCGGTTTCCGCGCCGGTGGCCGATCCGCGTGATCCCGTCCTGTGTCTGCAGATGGAAGATCACTATGTCCGGATACACCGCAGTTCCGGCTCCACCCTGGAGCTGATGCCGTTGCATGAGGCGATCAAGCGCTACGGTGGCAAGGGCCTGCAGGTGCACCGCAGTTGGTGGGTGTCGGCCTCGGCCGTGAACGGCAGCGAGCGCGATGTGCGCAACTGGCGCCTGCGGTTGAGCAATGGCTTGGCTGTGCCGGTGGCGCGCAATCGTGTGGTCGAGGTCCGCGCGCAGGGCTGAATCGGGGAGGAGTAACATCGCTCTTGCGGGCATGCGATTTTTGCCTGAGGCGGCCCAACCAACTCCCTCCTGCCCTGCGAAGCGGCGGGTTTGGCCCAGTGATGGTATAACCATCACCGGCCATGGGCTGCGTAGCGTAGCAAAGCAGACGGAGGGGGCATTCATAGGTATTCCGACCATTACCGTGTCAGCTTGAAACACGGACAATTCCCCCCTCCGTCATCTTCGCCTAGCGGCTCGATGCCACCTCCCCCGTAAACGGGGCAGGAGGGAGTTGGTTGCACCGCCTCATAAAACCGTCTTGCCCTATCGCAGCGGCAGGAAGATATCCGTTATCGCATCGGCCTCTGCAACATCGGGGAAGAAGGCGACGCGCTGGACAAAGACCGGAAAGTCGCGCAGTTCCTCGCCGCTGTCCGGTAGCCATTCGCGGTACAACCAGGAGATGGAATCGCGCAAGGTGTCGGTCGAACCCGATGCCGCAGCACGGCGCACCGGCCACCGGGAATAACCGACACCCCGATACCGGTATCGTTCGGTGCGACGTCGCGATCAGTCGCTGCACATAGATCCAGACGATAGGCGTCGGCGTCGCCGAGCGGATCGCTGTGCAGGATATTGAAGGTGGCACTACGGCTGGGCGGCAGGCCATTCGCCTTGCGCCAGGCGATGAAGTCACGGATGGAATCGCCGATACGTTCCGGGCGCCCGCGGTGCGTCAGCATGGCGACGCGCGTCTCGGGGAAATCGGTAAAACTGACGGCAGGCATATCGCTAGGCATATGGATGCTCCTTATCTGGCTTAAGCGGTCAAAGACGTCATGCCAGGTTGTCCAGTCGGGGCCTTTACGAAACTGCGTGGGGCTCTGGCCGATCGCGCGTTTGAAGGCGCGTGTAAAGGCCTCAGGTCCTTCAAAGCCGGCGGCAAGCGCGATGTCGAGGACACGGG
This sequence comes from Asticcacaulis sp., assembly GCA_965246725.1. Taxonomy (GTDB): domain Bacteria; phylum Pseudomonadota; class Alphaproteobacteria; order Caulobacterales; family Caulobacteraceae; genus Asticcacaulis. The sequence goes on along the minus strand of CBDFFG010000031.1, from coordinate 241,311 downwards.
TGTCGCGATAGGCCAGGCTTTGCGAGGCGCGTTTCAGGCGCATCAGCTGGATGTAGGCCGCTACACCGATACCGAACAAGGCGCTGAACTGCCGGTGGAAATGGAATTTCGAAAAGGCGGCAACACCGCTTAAGGCTTCGACATCGAGCGGCTGATCCAGGTTGGCATCGATATGATGCAGGACCCGTGTCATGCGGATGCGATAGGCTTCGGCGATGGTCGTCATGAAAACTCCTGGCCCGCGGGGTTTAGACCGGCGCGCCGTCACGGTCCTGACCGCTCTTGCTATCTGCACATATGATAGAGGACGATGCCGCCGGTTGTCGCCACGTTGAGACTGTCGAAACCGCCGTGCATGTCTATCCGCACCGTCGTGCAGGCGGCCATGATATCGCGGGACAGCCCAGGGCCTTCCGCGCCGAACAGGAAGGCAGAACGCGCCTCCGGCACCAGGGCATCGAGCGTTACCGTCCCCGACGGGCTAAGTGCATAGGGTGTCAGGCCCTGTTCGGCAAAGGTCACCAGCAGGTCGTCGCTGCGATAATGCGGCACGGCGAAGACGCCGCCGACGCTGACGCGGATGGCTTTACGATACAGAGGGTCGCAGCAGGTGGCATCGAGGATGACGGCATCGACGCCGAAAGCCGCGGCATTACGCATCAGCCCGCCCATATTGTCGACATTGGCGATCGCAGACAGCACCAGGACGCAGGCCCGGTCGCCGGTTAGCACATCGGTGAGACTCTGACGTGGTGCGTATCGCCCGAGCGCCAGGTAGCCACGATGAATGGGAAAGCCGGCGACGCCATCCATCAGTCCTTGCGGCACCACATAGACAGGCACGTCATCGGCAAGCTGAGAAATATTGAGATTTTTCAAACGCTCCGGCGTCGTTAGCACGCTGGTTACATCGCACAGAGTTGACGCGAACAGACGCTCCAGCACCACCTGCCCCTCGGCCATGAACAGGTCGTCGCGCCCGGTCAGGTCGCGGTCCTTGACGTTACGGTAGAGGTCGAGACGCGGATCTACAGGGTCATCTATGGCGATGACCAGCTTGCGTGTGGCCGAGGAGTCTGGCATATTGTGATCACAATCCTTCACGATACCCCGCCGGTGCCCGCGTTTTCAGGGCTGGCCGTCGACGTTAAGAAGTGTCTGCGCCTTACGAATACTTTGGGCAAATGCTTTGGCCGGTGTCATGATCCACACAGCACAAGCCATAAAGACGATTCCCATGTCGCACGACAATCCCATGAAGTCCAAAGGCAAACGCCACAAGAAGCCGCATTTCGCCAAGCGCGGCGTGGCCAATGTCGAAGAGGCCAAGGACTGGCTGCAAAACCAGAATATCGAGGAGATCGAGTGCCTGATCCCCGACCTGGCCGGCGTGGCCCGCGGCAAGATAATGCCCGCCAAGAAGTTCCTCAACGCCCCCTACATGAACCTGCCCCTGGCCGTCTTCTACCAGACTATCACCGGCGACTATCCCGATCTCGAAGGCGTTGTCGGCACGGTGCAGTCCGATACCGACATCTTCCTCAAGCCCGATTTCAACACCCTGGCCGCCGTGCCGTGGGCGCATGATCCCACCGCCCAGGTCATTCATGACGCCTTCCACCCCGATGGCCGTCCGGTCGAGGAAAGCCCGCGCCAGGTGCTGCGCCGCGTGCTCAGCTTCTATGAGGCCAAGGGCTGGAAGCCGGTGATCGCGCCCGAGCTGGAATTCTACCTGGTCGAAAAGAATGTCGACCCCGACTATCCGCTGAAACCCCCGATCGGCCGTTCGGGCCGTCCCGAGACCGGCCGCCAGGGTTATTCGATCTCGGCGGTCAACGAGTTCGACGCCCTGTTCGAGGACATGTACGAATATTCCGAGAGCCAGGGCCTGGAGATCGATACCCTGATCCACGAATCCGGCGTCGCCCAGATGGAGATCAATCTGCGCCACGGCGATCCGCTGGAACTGGCCGACCAGGTCCTGATGTTCAAGCGCACCATCAAGGAAACGGCGCTGGAGCACGACATCTACGCCACCTTCATGGCCAAGCCGATGGCGCAGGAGCCGGGTTCGGCCATGCACATCCACCAGTCGATCATCGATGCCCGCACCGGCCAGAACCTGTTCTCGGATCCGGACAGCGGCCAGCCGACGGAGGCCTTTTTTGCCTTCATCGCCGGCCAGCAGAAATACATGCCGGCCATCACCTCGCTGCTGGCGCCCTATGTCAATTCGTACCGCCGCCTGGCCAAGGGCTCGGGCGCGCCGGTCAACACGCAATGGGGCTATGACAACCGCACGGCGGGGCTGCGCGTGCCGCCGGCCGACCCGGCCAACCGCCGCCTGGAAAACCGCATCCCGTCGTCGGACGCCAATCCCTACCTGGCTATCGCCGCCGTGCTGGCCTCGGGCTATCTCGGCATGATCGACAAGCTGAAGCCGTCCGACCCGGTCGAACAGGACGCCGCCACCCTGCCGCAGGGCGACCTGCCCTACTCGCTGGTCCAGGCCGTCATCAAGCTTGAGCGCAGCCAGCCGATCATCGATATCCTGGGGCCGCAGTTCGTCACCGCCTATACCCGCGTGAAACTCTATGAATACGAGACCTTCATGCAGACCATCAGCCCGTGGGAGCGGGAATTCCTGCTGCTGAATGTGTAATGCAGAATAGCGGCCATCCCGACAGTTGGTATCGCGCAACGGTCGATACGCCGTCGGCGTGGCCGGCACTCGACGGCGACGTCCGCTGCGATGTCGGCATTGTCGGCGGCGGCTATACCGGCCTAGGGGCGGCGCTCGACCTGGCACAACGCGGGGTGCGCGTGGCGGTTCTAGAAGGTGCCGCGATCGGCTCAGGGGCATCGGGACGCAACGGCGGCCAGATTCATACCGGCCAGCGCCTCGATCCCGAATCCCTGGCGCAGCAGTTGGGCTATGACGCGGCGCGCCAGCTATGGGACATGGCCGAGGACGCCAAGACCAGCCTGCGCGCCCTGATCAAGATTCACGGCATCGACTGCGACCTGCGCGAAGGGCTTATCCACGCCTGGCACAAGCCGGACTTCGCCGGCGACGACGAAGCCTATGCCGACTATGTGCGTAACCACTACGGCTATAACGCCATATCCCTGCTCGATCGCGATGTGGTGGCCGCCGAACTGGGTACGGACGTCTACCATGGTGGGACGATCGACCGGGGTGGCGGCCATCTGCATCCCCTGAAGCTGGCGCTCGGCATGGGGCGCGCCGCCCGCAAGGCCGGTGCCCTTTTATTCGAACACAGCCGTGTCACGCGTATCGATACGTCCGGGGCGAAACCCGTCCTGCATACCGCCGGCGGCCGCCTCACCTGCGATACGGTGCTGCTGTGCGGCAACGGCTATATGGACGGGCTGGACGAGCGGATCGATTCCCATGTCATGCCGATTAACAACTTCATCCTGGCGACCGAGCCGCTCAGCGATCCGTTCATCCTGCCCAACGACTATGCCGCGGCGGACTCGCGTTTCGTCGTCAACTACTGGCGCAAGACCCCTGACAACCGGTTGCTGTTCGGCGGCGGCGAAAACTACACCCCATGGTTCCCGGCCGACATCAAGGCTTTCGTCCGCAACAATATGCTGAAAATCTATCCGCAGCTGGCCGATGTCGCTATCACCCACGGCTGGGGCGGCACGCTGGCCATAACACTCAGCCGGGCGCCCTTTGTCCGCCGCCTCAGTCCCAATGTCCTGGTGAGCGCCGGCTATAGCGGCCAGGGCGTGGTGCTGGCGCCCTATTTCGGCCAGTTGCTGGCGCGTGCCATCACCGGCGACGGTGAGGACCTCGACCTGCTGGCGCAATTGCCGACCCCGGCCTTCTTCGGGGGGCGCGCCCTGCGCTGGCCAGCCCTGGTGGCGGGGCTGAGTTACTACGCTTTGCGCGACAGACTGTAGCATTTTACAGCAGTGAAAGTTGCCACAGATATCACTTGTCGGAAACAGTTTGTAACATTACCTTCCGCGAACGGTAATATTTAGCGACCATTAACTCTTTCAAGTCATGTCGGTTCAAGGGCACATTGTTATTGGGGACTTTCATGCAGGCCGTAAGCATACGTGATATCGTCGAGCACACAGCGAAGGCAAAAGCCGTCACGACCGGCCGCCTGCGCCACATTACCGGCATCACCAACATGTTGCGTATCCTGGCGCTGAACGCCCTGATCGAAGCCAAGCGCGCCGGCGACCAGGGCGCGGGTTTTGCCGTCGTCGCCGACGAGGTCCGCCAGATCACCGGCCAGGTCGAGACCATTTCCAAGACCATGGCCGATGAGTTGGGCGTCGAAATCTCGGCCCTTGAGCGGCTGACCCAGAGCATGGCCGCGCAAACACAGGGCGCGCGCATGATCGACCTGGCCCTCAATGCCATCGAACTGATCGACCGTAACCTGTATGAACGAACCTGTGACGTGCGCTGGTGGGCGACCGACGCCGCCATGGTCGATGCCGCCTCGGCCCCTGATATCGCCACCCGCGCGTTTGCATCGAAGCGCCTCGGCGTCATCCTCAACGCCTATACGGTTTATCTCGATCTGTGGCTTTGCGATCTCGACGGCAATGTTATCGCCAATGGCCGCCCCGACAGCTACGCCGTCACCGGCGCCAATGTCGCCGCGCAGCCATGGTTTCGCCGTGCCGCTGCCCTCGCCAGCGGCGATGACTTCGCCGTCGCCGACATTGCCACCGAACCGCTGCTGAAGGGGGCGCAGGTTGCCACCTACGCCACAGGCGTACGCGAGAACGGTGACGCCAATGGCCGCCTACTCGGCGTATTGGGCGTGCATTTCGACTGGCAGCCGCAGGCCATGGCCATTGCCCAGGGCGTGCGGTTGACCGAAGTCGAGCGCCAGACGACCCGCGCCCTGCTGGTCGACTCCTCCGGCCGTGTCATCGCCGCCTCGGACGGCAACGGCCTGCTCAGCGACCGGCTGATGCTGAAGACCGAAGGTCGTGTCTCGGGCAGCTATACCGACGGCAACCGCATGATCGCCTTCCACAAGACGCCCGGCTACGAGACCTATAACGGCCTAGGCTGGTACGGCGTGATCGTCCAGAACGCCTGACAGGACCAATCGCAAAATCGTATGCTAACTTTTTGTTGTAACTGTCTTTTTTGATAAGACCAGTTGCAAATTTAGTATCAGCGAAAACCATGCGTGGCGACGCGGTTACAGGTCATCGGCAAAGAAAATAACACCGTTGCCTGCAAAGGTTTGCGCGACCATACCATTAACCTCCACTTAAGCCCTTGGGCTCGATGGGTACTGCCTTTCGCAGTGCAGCAGAGGTATGCCATGGCCCTCCCCGACCGTAAAAGCGTATCGTCCCAACCCGTTTCCCTGAGCGATATCATCGCCCAGACGACCCGCGCCAAGACCGTCACCAGCGCCAAGGTGCGCGATATCCGCGCCGTGACCGGCAAGTTGCGCATCCTGGCGCTCAACGCCTTGATCGAGGCCAAGCACGCTGGCGACAAGGGTGCGGGCTTTTCCGTCGTCGCCGACGAGGTGCGCTCGATTTCCGGCGAGGTCGAGGATCTGGCACGCGATCTCGGCCAGGAGATCGTCACGCTCGACGGCCTGACCCAGGATATGGCTACCCAGTCGCAAGGCGCGCGTTTTACCGACCTGGCGCTCAATGCGGTCGAACTGATCGATCGCAACCTGTACGAACGCACTTGCGACGTGCGCTGGTGGGCGACCGACGCCGCCATGGTCGCCGCGGCGACCACACTCGACGCGAACACTCAGGCCCACGCCTGTGGACGCCTGGGTGTCATCCTGGATTCCTACACGGTCTATATCGACCTGTGGCTGTGCGACCGGGCGGGCAAGATCATCGCCAATGGCCGCCCCGACCGTCACCGCGTCATCGGCAACAATGTCCGCGACCGGCCCTGGTTTACCCGCGCCCTCAATTTGCGCAGCGGCAGTGACTTCGCCGTCGCCGATATCGTCACCGAGCCGCTACTGGGGCAGGCGCAGATCGCCACCTACGCCACCGGCGTGCGCAGCGGTGGCCGAGCCGACGGGGAATTGCTGGGGGTGCTGGGCATCCATTTCGACTGGGCGCCGCAAGCTGCCGCTATTACCGAGGGGGTGCGCCTGTCAGACGACGAACGCCGCCGCACCCGGGCTATGCTCGTCGATTCCACTGGCCTGGTGATCGCCGCGTCCGATGGCAAGGGCATATTGACCGAACGCATGCACCTGCATACCGGCGGCAAACCGTCCGGGCACTATATCGATGCATCAGGGCTGGCCGTAGCATTTCACAGGACCCCGGGTTACGAGACCTATGCCGGCTTGGGCTGGTATGGGGTGATTACCCAGAACACTTAGTTTTCAGGCACTTATCTTGACAATCACCTCCCAATTAGAACTTCCCCTTTGAAGGGGGAGTTCCTTCAGGAAAAGTTGGCGCGTTTTTTACAACGCCCGCAGCGCCGGTCCGGCCTCTGTCAGGGACGCGGCGATGGTATCGACGATCCGGTCGATTTCCGCCTCGGTGATGATCAGCGGCGGACACATAACGATGCTGTCGCGGATGCCGCGCACCATCAGGCCGTTCTTGATGCACAGGTCGCGCACCATCGGGCCAGCGACGCCTTCCTTGCCGGTAAAGCGCTTGTTCGTGCCCTTCTCCGACACGATTTCGACGGCGCCGATAAGGCCCAGGCTGCGCGCTTCGCCGACCAGGGGATGGGCGTCGAGGCGCTTGAGGGCCTTGGCGAGATACGGTCCGGTGACAGTGCGGGTTCGCTCGACCAGGGCCTCGTTTTCCAGGATCTCGATATTGGCCAAGGCGACGGCGGCGCAGGTCGGATGGCCCGAATAGGTATAGCCGTGTACGAAGTCGCCGCCATGTTCCACCAGGGTATCGACGATATGGCGCGACACGCCGACCGCCGAGATCGGCAGGTAGCCCGACGACAGGCCCTTGGCCATGGCGATCAGGTCCGGCTTGATGCCCCATTCCTGGTGGCCGAACCAGTGACCGAGACGGCCGAAGCCGCAGATGACTTCGTCGCAGATCAGCAGGATGCCGTATTTGCGGCAGATGGCTTCGACCCGGGGCCAGTAACCGGCCGGCGGGATGATGACGCCGCCGGCGCCCTGCACCGGCTCGCCGATAAAGGCAGCGACATTTTCCGGGCCAACGGCCAGGATACGATCTTCGATCGACTGCGCGACCCGGGCGGCAAAGGCGTCCGGGTCCTCGCCGAAGCCTTCCCCGAACAGGTAGGGCTGGTCGACGTGCTCGACGCCGGGTATCGGCAGATCGCCCTGCTCGTGCATGAAGCCCATGCCGCCCAGCGACGTGCCGGCGACCGTCGAGCCATGATAGGCATTGCGGCGGCTGATGAAGATCTTGCGCGATTTTTCGCCCTTCAGGTCCCAGTAGTAGCGTACCAGGCGGAAGATTGTGTCATTGGCTTCCGAGCCTGACGAGTTGAAAAAGACGTGGGTCAGGTCCGGATTGGACTCCTGCATCTTCTCGGCGATCTTGGCCGCCAGCTTCACCGGCGGTGGCGTCGCCGTCTTGAAGAAGGTGTTGTAATAGGGCAGTTCCAGCATCTGCTCATAGGCGACGCGGGCCAGTTCCTCACGGCCGTAACCGACATTGACGCACCACAGGCCGGCCATGCCGTCGAGCAGGCTGTTGCCTTCCGCATCTGTAATGGTCGAGCCCTCGGCGCGGGTGATGATACGCGAACCGCCCAGCTTACGCTGCAACTGGTAGTCGCTCTGCGCCGGCAGGTGGTGGGCGATGTCGAGCGCCTTAAGCGCGGCATTGTCGTAATTGCGGATGGGTTTCTGCACGGGAATGGTCATGGCATTCGTCCTAAGTTAATTTCCCGAGGCGGAACCATCTGCACCCCGCCTGCCCCGTTTACGGGGAAGGTGGATTTGGCCCGCGTCAAGCGGGACAAAGACGGAAGGGGGGAACTGTAGCGGCACCAAATGGCGCCCGTGGTATTCCCCCTCCCACCGCTTCGCGGTCCCCCCTCCCCGTAAACGGGGCGGGCGAAGAAAAGGTTTCCCGCAATCTCTGTTAAACTGACCACAAAGTCAAATATTGTGATCACAAATTGGCGTGTTCCTCGGCGGATAATCGCACCGTCTCGCCGCGCAGGGCATGGCCCATCAAGCGGAAAAAGACCTGGCTGTCGGGATGGCGATCGGCCTGCCACTCCGGATGCCATTGTACGCCCAGCACCTGGGAACCGGCGATATTGGCGCTGATGGCCTCGACCAGGCCGTCGGGCGCTACGGCCTCGACGCTCAAGCCCTCACCCAGTTTCTCGATACCCTGGTAGTGGACCGAATTGACCTGCAAGTGATCACGTCCGAAGGCATCGGCCAGCACGCCGCCCGGCGTCAGGGCGACCGGGTGCAAGTGGTCGAACATGGCGTCGAACGAAGCCCCGTCCGGCGCGTGGTGCGACAGGCCGTTGCCCAGGCGCGTACCGACATCGCGGCGCAGGGAGCCCCCCAGCACGACATTGATCTCCTGGAAGCCGCGGCAAATCCCAAAGACCGGTTTGCCCATGGTGATCATGCATTCGATCATGGCCAGGGAGACCTCGTCGCGGCCGCTGTCGAACGGCCCTGCCCCGCCCTGCTGGCCATAGAGGTGCGAGCCGATGTTGGAGGGCGACCCGGTCAACATCAGGCCGTCGAGATGCCGCGTCACCGTACCGGAGGAAAAGCCCTCCATGATAGGCGGGATCATCAGGGCGTGGCAGTCGCCGTAGGTGATGGCGGCCCGGACATAGCGTTCCATTACGGCATGGGCATTTTCGACCCCGACCGTGCGATTGCACGCCATTATGCCCACTACGGGCTTATGCACTGCCGTCATTTCCTCTCCCGGCCGTCCGTTGTCTCATCCCCGGAGGTAATGGAATAATTCAAAGTAACGCAGTTTTCCCGTTTTGGAAGAATGATTCGTCCGGCGACGGACGAAAGTGTCATATAACGACATCCAGGCGATAAAAGATGTGATCGACCGGCATGCGCGGAAAACCTTCCGGCAGGCCGTCGGCTTCGATACGGACAAAGCCGTTCTTTTCGTAGAAACGAAGCGCCGCCTGCAGAAGCCCGACCGTGCCGAGATAGATCTGCCGGATACCGGCCTGGCGCGCCTGGTCGACAAGATGTGCCAGCAGGCCGGCAGCGACCCCATGTTCCTTGCCGCGGTAATCGGCAGCGACGAACATCTTGCGCAGAGCCCCCTGCCCTTCGCCGAAGGCCTTCAGGGCGATCGTGCCGATGATCCGCCCATTGTCGCGGGCGCACCACAGGCCGCCGGGCGCGACATAGAAGGCATCGGCCTGCTCCAGGTCTGACTGGTCGGCGCGCGTTACCGGGACGCCGAACTCCTGTTGCTGGATAGGCAGGATAAGGTCGAAGACGGCTTCGCGGTCGTCTGTGGTCCAGCGCGAAATCAACTGAGCAGTACCGCCGGCGAGCAGGCATGGAAGCTAAGCCACACCTTCTCGTCCCAGGTAAAGTCTTCCTGCTCCCAGCGCGTCAGGTTCGGCCGCACCACCTTGATCAGGCGGCCGCCATTGATCTCGACCTCATAGATGGTTTCGGAGCCGAGATAGACCATGTGCTTGATCACGCCGGCGATGACATTGTAGCCTTCCGGGGCATCGTCGACCTTGGGCGGTGTGTCGGTGCGCTTGTGCATCTCGATCTTTTCCGGCCGAACCGCCGCCCACACCGTGCCCTTTTCCGGACCGGTGACGCCATGGTCGAGATAGATCGGCCCGATGTCCTTGGAAGCGATGATGGCGTGGTCCTTGGCATCGACGTCGAGCGTACCTTCGAACATGTTGACGCTGCCGATAAAGTCGGCGACGAAACGCGAATTGGGGAATTCGTACAGGTCCGACGGCGTCGCCACCTGTTGCAGCAAGCCCTTGTTCATGACGGCGCAACGCGACGCCATGGCCAGGGCTTCGTCCTGGTCGTGGGTGACCATGATAAAGGTGATGCCGACCTTTTCCTGCAGGCTGATCAGCTCCGAGCGCATCTGGTCGCGCAGCTTGGCATCGAGTGCCGACAGGGGTTCATCGAGCAACAGCACGCGCGGCTTCTTGACCAGGGCGCGTGCCAGGGCAACCCGTTGCCGCTGGCCGCCGGACAACTGATCGGGCTTGCGGGTACCGAAACCGCCCAGTTGCACCAGGGTCAGGGCCTCCTCGGCGCGGGCCTTGCGTTCAGCCGCGGCGACGCCGTCCATCTTCAGACCGTAGGCGACATTGTCGAGCACGGTCATGTGCGGGAAGACGGCATAGGACTGGAACACCATATTGACCGGGCGATGGTTCGGTGGCGTCAGCGACATGTCCTTGCCGTCAATCAGCACACGCCCCTCGGTCGGCATCTCGAAACCGGCCAGCATGCGCAGCAGGGTCGTCTTGCCGCAGCCCGATGGCCCGAGCAGCGAGAAGAACTCGCCCTCATTGATGGTCAGGGTGACATTGTCGACGGCCGCCACCTTGCCGAAGCGTTTGGTGACATTCTCGAACTGGATAATAGGCTTGGGATCGTCGGCCATGTGCAGCTTTCTCAGGTGTGATCGGGAACGCCGTGGCCGGCGGTCAGGGCGGACGATCCCTGGAAGCGCAGGGCCAGGAAGGTCAGCAGGACGGTAATGACGATAAGGATGGTCGAGGCGGCATTGACTTCGGGCGTCACCGAGAAACGCACCATCGAATAGACCTTGACCGGGAAGGTCACGGTATCGGGGCCGGCAGTGAAGAAGGTGATGACAAAGTCGTCGAGGCTGAGGGTAAAGGCCAGGAGTGCGCCGGCGATCAGCGACGGCTGGATATGCGGCACGACCACATCCATCAGGGCGCGATAGTCCGAGGCACCGAGATCCTTGGCCGCCTCTTCCAGTTCACGGTTGAAGCTGGCCAGGCGTGCCCGCACGACCACGGCGACGAACGGAAACGAGAACGAGACGTGGGCGATGATGATATTGCCCATGCTCAGCGGCCACGGCAGATTACCCGGCCACGGCATCACCTTGGCGAAGAAGACCAGCATGCCGACGCCCATGCAGATTTCCGGCACGACGATCGGGATGGCCAGCGCACCGTCGAAGGCGGTCTTGCCCGGAAAGCGGAAACGCCACAGGATGATGGCTGCCATGGCGCCCACGACGACGCTGATGATGGTCGAGCACAGGGCGATGGTCAGCGAATTGCCGAAGGCCTGGATCAAACTGTCGTCATGGATGGCCTTGTCGTAGAATTTCAGGCTGAAACCGTGCCAGACGACACTGTCCTTGATATCGTTGAAACTGAACACCATCATGCTCAGCAAGGGCACATAGAGGAACAGGGTCACGCCCAGCAGCCAAGCCTGGATCGGCCAGCGGCGCAGATATTCCAGCGGTCCCGGCGGCAGCTTTTTGCGGGTAATCACGTCGCTCATGCTGACCTCGCGCTTTTTGGGTAAAAGAACCGCTCGCTCGGGGACAATTCGGCGCTCCTATCGAAAGACGGATGGCTCATGCCGACCTCGCTTGGGTTTCCCTTTTACGGGCATTGCTTTCCAGGATGCCCTGCAGGGCGACGCCGATAAAGGTCATATAGACGAGGATAAACGACAGGGCGGCGCCGAAGGGCCAGTTGTTGGCGCCCTTGAACTGGTTCTCGATGACGTTTGCGATCATCTGTGCCCCCGATCCGCCCAACATGTCCGGCGTCAGGTAGGAGCCGAGAGCCGGGATAAAGGTGATCAGGATGCCCGAGCCGATCCCGGCCGAGGCCAGGGGCACAACGACATTGAACAGGGTCTGCAGGTGGCCGGCGCCGAGGTCGAGGCTGGCTTCCAGCAGGGACTTGTCCATGCGGTCCAGCGCCGAATAGAGCGGCAGGACCATGAAGGGCAGATTGACGAAGACGAGGCCGAGGATGACCGCATTGTTGTTGTACATCAACGGCAACGGCTCGAACTCGGGCAGTTTGTGGCCGAGGAGGCCATTGGCCAGGTTCCAGAAAAAGCCGATGACATTATTGATCAGGCCTTGCGAGCCCATGATCGACATCAGGGCGTAGGTGCGCACCAGCAGGTTGGTCCAGAAGGGCAGCATGATCAGAAGCAGCAGCCACGCCTTCGCCTTTTCCGGCGCAAAGGTAATCGCCAGGGCGACCGGAAAGCCGATGACCAGGCAGAAAAAGGTCGTCAGCCCGGCGATCCACACCGATTTCCAGAAGATACCGAGATAGAGGGGATCGAAGGCGTGGGCGTAGTTCTTCCACGTGCCGGTAAAGGCGATGTCGATCAGCCCGCGGTTTTCACCGAAGCTGTAGAGCCAGACGACACCCAGCGGCACCATGAAGAACGCAATCAGCCAGAACAGCGGCGCGCTCAGCAATCCGAAGAATATCCCCTTGGCCTGACGCCAGCTTTGCTCCATCGCGCTTTATATCCCCTAGAGCACTTCCCGATAAAGTGGACGCCACTTTTCGGATAAGAAGTGCGGAAAAGCAATGACTTAGAGCTATCTTTCCGATCAAATTGATCGGAAAGATAGCTCTAAGTAGTGAAGAGGCCCGGGCGTTACCGCGCCGGGCCGCAAAGTCTTACATGCCCGCCGCGGCTTTGACGCGGGTGACGATCTCTTCGTACTTCTGCGCCCGGTCGGCGCCCGGGAACTGACCGTATTCGCACTTGGCAAGACGGTCTGCCGGCGGAAAGATCATGGTGTTGGTCTTGTAGGCGTCGTCCATCAGGGCGCGGGCGGCGTCGTTCGGTGTCGGATAGAGGATGGTCTTGGAGATTTCCGCGCCGTTCTTGCCGTCGAGGATGAAGTTGATGAACTTATGGGCATTGTCGGGACGCGGGGCGCCGACCGGGATGCACAGGGTGTCCGAATTGAGCTCGGAACCTTCCTTGGGGATTACGAAGTCGAGATCGGGGTCGAGCGCCGCCTTCTGGGCGATGTCGCCATTATATTCGATGACGATATCGACTTCCTTGTGCGCCAGCAGGTCCTGGCCGTCGTCATTGTGGAACTTCAGGACATTGCCGGCCTTGACCTGCTTGGTCAGCAGGGCTTCGATCTTCGGCAGGGCCTCCTCCGGAATATTGTTCAGGCTGTAGCCGAGATACTTGGCGCACAGGCGGATCAGGTCGGCCGATTCCGACAGCAGGGCGATCTTGCCGTGATAGAGACCGGAATCGAAGACCCATTTCCACGAGTCGGGGGTCATGGAGCCGTCCATGTCCTTCATCTTCGACTTGCGGAAACCGATCCCGAGCGCCAGCCAGGTGTAGGGCATCGAGTATTTGCGGCCCGGATCGTACGGCGGATCGAGGAAGTCCTTGTTGACGTTCTTGAAGTTCGGGATCTTGGAATGATCCAGCGGCATCAGCAGGCCCGCCTGCCCCATGCGCGCCACGAAGTCGTTCGACGGCACGATGACGTCGTAGCCGGCATTGCCGGCCTTCATCTTGGCGAACAGCTCGTCATTGGTCGAGAACAGGTCCATATGGACGTCGACACCGTACGCCGTCTTGAAGTCGGCAAGCGTCGTGTCGCCGATATAGGTGTCCCAGTTGTAGAAGTTCAGCTTGGGTTCCTCGGCGCTGGCGCCAGCGCCCTTTTCGGCCGGCTTGGCGCAGCCTTCGAGGCCGGCAAAGCTGATGCCGACGGCCGCGGCCCCCAGGGCAGTGAGAAGCGAACGACGGGATGTTCTGGAACTCATAAGGACTGTCTCCTGTTGTCAGGCATAGCCACGGGCTTGGCTGCCTTGGGCTGGGGGAATTCGTTAACAAGAGGAATACGGCTTTAGGACCTTGTCAATCGCAAATGTGATCACAAGCGGTCTGTCATTCACAAATAGTTCAGATGTGGTTTAAATCCCCCCTGATATCAGGGGGGACACCGCCGGAACGGCGGAGGGGGGTTACGACTCCCATGCCATACTTGGGTTTGATCCACTCGCTACAAAGAAGCTCCTCCGAGTCAGCGCAGCTGACGGAGGGGTCTCTTGCTTTAATTCCTCAAGCGTTGCGCAGATACCAGTCGTAATCCAGCGAGGTTACTTCTTCGAAGAAGCGCGCCTGTTCGGTCCGCTTGACGCGGACATACATGTCGACGAAACGATCGCCGAGATAGTCGCGCAGGGTCGCCGACTTGTCGAGGTAATCGACCGCCGCATACCAGTTGGTCGGCAGCATGGCGCCGGATTCGGCCGCCGCGGCATAGCCGTTGCCGACAACCGCAGCACCCGGATCGGTCCTATGCGTAATGCCGTGGTGGGCGCAGGCGAGGATCGCCGCCAGCACCAGGTACGGATTGCCGTCGGCGCCGGCGACGCGGTGCTCGACATGGCGGGTATGGGCCGGCCCGGCGGTGACGCGCAGGGAGACGGTGCGGTTATTGACGCCCCAGGTCAGGCCGACCGGCGCATAGGAGTTAGCCTTGAAACGCTTGTAGGAGTTGGCGCCCGGGGCCAGGATGCCCATGCAGTCGGCCAGGTGGTCCTTCATGCCGCCGATCATGCTGTGCAGCAGCGGCGAGCCCGATGGGTCCTCGGCGGCGCACAGGTTCTTGCCATCCGCATCGGCGACCGAGATATGGACATGGAAGCCGGATCCGGCGCGATCGGCCCACGGCTTGGCCATGAAGGTCGCTTCGATACCGAGGCTGAGCGCCACGCCCTTGGCCAGGCGCTTGTACATGACCGCGTCGTCGGCAGCGCGCAGGGCGTCGGGCTTGTGCTTCAGGGTCAGCTCGACCTGGCCCGGGGCGAATTCCGAGATGGCGCCTTCCAGCGGGATGTTCTGGATATCGGCGCCTTCCCACAAGGTACGGAAGAAGGTGCCGTGGGCCTCGATCTCCGGCAGGCCGTAGACCTGGATCCCCTTGGGCGTCTCGTCGGTGTTGAACGAGGTGGCCGGGCGCAACTCGCCTGCGTGGCCGCGTTCGATATCGACAAGATAATATTCCAGCTCGCAGGCAACGACCGGGGTCAGGCCGTCGGCGGCGTAACGATCGAGCACGCGTTGCAGGACATGGCGCGGATCGAGGTCGTTGGGTGTGCCGTCCAGTTCATAGAGCGACAGCATGACCTGGCCGACATCGTCGCCCAGCCACGGCGCCGGCACCAGGGTGTCCGGCACCGGCCGCGCGACGCGATCGGCATCGCCATCTTCCCAGACCAGACCGGTTTCCTCGACATCGGCGCCGAGCGTATCGACGACCAGGATCGAGCCCGGCAGGAAGCGGCCGTATTCGTAGATCGGCAGCAGTTCGTGGCGGCGCAGGCGCTTGCCGCGCGGCACGCCGGCCATCGAGGTGAAGAAGACCTCGAAATAGGCGATATGCGGATGGGCGTCGAGAAAGGCCTTGGCCTCGTCGGGCGTGGCGACCATGGGGTGCGGCGGCAGGCTCATGAGAAATCCTTGAAGATGGCGGCAAAGGCATCGACGGCGGCGACCAGGCGGTCGATGGCCTGCGACTCGGTCTGCGGCGAGATAAGCATCATATTGTGGAACGGCGCAATCAGGACGCCTTGATTGATCAGGAACAGGTGGAAGGCTTCGAGCAGGTCGTGATCGAGGACGGCGCGCATGGCGGCGGCATCGTGCGGCGGCGCCGGGGCAAAGATCAGTTCGGCGCGAGCGCCGACATGGACGACGCACCATGGCAGGCCGCGGCGGTCGATGACCGCGCGCAACTGCGCCACCAGATAGTCGGCGCCGGCAAGCATGTGGGTATAGGCGTCATCGGTCATGATCTCGAACAGCACGGCGCGCATGGCGGCCATGGCCAGGGCATTGCCCGACAAGGTCGTACCGATGCCGCTGGAGCCCGGGCCGATGGCGGCTTGCGCTGCATCCATGCGGGCTGCGACCTCGGCTGTTACGCCCCAGACGGCCGCGGGCACGCCACCGGCGATCGCCTTGCCGATTGTCAGGATGTCGGGCTTAAGGTCATGCGCCCCGCAATAGCCGGCCGGTCCGGAGGACAGGGTGTGGGTCTCGTCGAGGATCAGCAAGGTGCCGGTGCGTGCCGTCAGCTCGCGCAAGGCCTTATGGAAACCCGGCTCGGGCAGGATCATGCCGCAATTGGTCATGACGGGCTCGGCCAGGACGGCGGCGATGTCGCCTTGGTCGAGGGCGGCCTCGAGGGCGTCGAGATCGTTGAACGGGATGACCGTCGTCGTCTGCGTCAGGTCGTGGACCTGGCCGATCAGGCCTTTTTTGTTGGCCGGGACGCCTTCGTGCAGGGCGACGAAGCAGTCGTCTACCATGCCATGGTAGCAGCCGTCGAAGATCAGGATTTTGTCACGGCCGGTGATCGCCCGAACCCAGCGGATGACGGCGCGATTGGCATCCGACGCCGTTGTCGCCACCTGCCATTGCGCCATGCCGAAGCGGGCCTGCAACATGTCGCCGACGGTGTTGACCTGGGGTGTCGGCAGCATGAAACCGACGCCCTGTGCCGCTTGTGTCGCGATGGCCGCCTGCACTTCCGGGCGGGCATGGCCGAACATGGACGGCGTGTCCCCCAGGCAGAAGTCGTCGTAGCTGTGGCCATCGACATCGATCAGGACGGCGCCTCTGGCATTATTCACGTATAATGGAAATGGGGTAGACCAGTCGCGCATCCAGTGCATGGGCACGCCGCCGCGCCACGCCGAAGCCTTGTTCGACAGCGCTTCGGATACGGGATTGGCGGCAGCGAACAGTTCTCGTTGTTCGGAAATGAAATTACTGAGTGTGGTCAAAGATACCCCTCCACCACTTCGTGGTCCCCCTCCCCATCGCTTCGCGACAGGAAGGAGGGAGCAGGCTGAACCTGAGGAAATTAATAACCTCCCTCCTTCCTGTCGCGAAGCGATGGGGAGGTGGCAGCAGCCGCGCTAAGCGGCTGATGACGGAGGGGTTTCTTGCTAACTGATGATCAGATGTCCCCCAGCCCGCCGTACGAGATGTACTTGATGCTGAGATACTCATCCAATCCTTCGGCGGCGCCTTCGCGGCCCAGGCCCGATTCCTTGATGCCGCCGAACGGCGTCACCTCGGTCGAGATCAAACCATCGTTCATGCCGACCATGCCGTATTGCAGCTTGGCCGCCACACGCATGGCGCGGCCGATGTCGCGGGTATAGGCATAGGCCGCCAGGCCGAATGGCGTATCATTGGCGAGACGTATCCCCTCTTCTTCCGTCTCGAAACGGAAGAGCGGCGCCACCGGTCCGAAGATCTCGGTGTCGAACACCGCCATGTCGTGGGTCACCTCGGTCAGGACCGTACCCGGATAAAAGAGCGGACCGAGACCCGCGACATGACCGCCGACCTCGACATGGGCGCCCTTGGAGACGGCGTCGTCGACCAGGCTTTGCACCTTGTCGATGGCCTTCTGGTTGATCAGCGGCCCCAGTTGCGCGTCTTCCAGCCAGCCGGGTTCGAGCTTCATCGCCTTGACGCGCTCGGTCAGGCGGGCGGCAAAGCTGTCGTAAATGCCGGACTGCACCAACAGGCGGTTGGCGCAGACGCAGGTCTGGCCGGAATTGCGGTACTTCGACGCCAGCGCCCCTTCGACCGCGGCATCGATATCGGCATCGTCGAAGACCAGGAAGGGTGCATTGCCGCCCAGTTCCATCGAGATCTTCTTCATGGTCGGCGCACACGCCGCATAGAGGATCTTGCCGACCGGCGTCGAGCCGGTAAAGCTCAGCTTCTTGACGCGGGGATCCGATGTCATGGCCTCGCCGACCGCCTTGGCATTGGTCGAGTTGACGATGGTGATGACGCCGTCCGGCAGACCGGCCTGGCGCGCCAACTGGTACAGGGCCAGGGCAGACAGCGGCGTTTCTTCCGACGGCTTGATGACGACGGTGCAGCCGGCGGCCAGGGCCGGCGACACCTTGCGGGTGATCATCGAGATCGGGAAGTTCCACGGCGTGATGGCGGCGCAAACACCGACCGGCTGCTTGATGGTCTGCAGGTGCTTGCCCGGCATAGTGGCGGGAATGGTGCGGCCGTAGGCGCGCTTGGCCTCCTCGGCGAACCACTCGATAAACGAAGCGCCATAGGTGACCTCGCCGCGGGTCTCCTTGATCGCCCTGCCCTGCTCAAGCGTGACCAGCAAGGCCATGTCCTCAAGATTGGCCAGCACCAAATCATTCCATTTTTTAAGAATAATCGAGCGCGCCTTGGCCGTCATGCCGGACCAGGCGGCAAAGGCCTGGTCGGCCTGGGCTATGGCGTTGCGCGTATCTTCACCGGTCGCATCCTTCACATAAGCGAGAATATCGCCGTCGGCCGGATTGCTGACGGCAAACCAGCCGGGTTGGGCCGTCGCGGAAATGGCATCGCCGAGAAGGGCTGTCTGTGCGGGGGTAAGTTTCATATCGTCACGCCTTGAAGCTGATGGAAACGGCCTTGAGGTCGGCATATTTGGTGAGGGCATGCAGGCTGCGGTCGCGGCCGAAACCCGACTGCTTGACGCCGCCAAAGGGCGAGGTGATGTCGCAGGCGTCCCAGCCATTGACCCAGACCAGCCCGGCCTTCAGCGCCTTGGTGGCGCGCATGGCCTTGTTGATGTTCGACGTCCAGACGCCCGACGCCAGGCCATAGATGGTGTCGTTGGCGATCCGGTACGCTTCCTGCTCGTCGCGGAAGGTCATGACCGACAGGACGGGCCCAAAGACCTCTTCCTGCGCCAGGATATTGTCGGGCGCGATATCGAGCAGCGACGGCTCGACATAGAAGCCGCCACTCTCGCTGCGGACGCGGTTACCGCCCAGCAGCAATTTGCCGCCGCCGGCCTGGCCCTGTTCGATATATTCCAGGGCGGTATGCATCTGGCGCGACGAGATCATGGCGCCGAACTGGGTATTGGGGTCGAACGGGTCGCCGACCACAATGCCCTTGGCGACCTCGGCCACCTTGGCGACGAAGGCGTCCTTGATCGATTCCTCGACCAGCAGACGCGACGCCGCTGTGCAGACCTGGCCTTGATTATAGAAGACGCCCCAGGCGGCATTGGCGGCGGCCGTATCAAGGTCGTCGCAATCGGCAAAGACGATCTGCGGCGACTTGCCGCCCAGTTCCAGCGATACACGCTTGAGGTTGGAATCGGCCGAGGCGCGCATCAGTTGCCGCCCGACCGGACCCGAGCCGGTAAAGGCGATCATGTCGACATCCATATGGCGCGCCAGGGCGTCACCGGCCTCGGTGCCGAGCCCGGTGACGACATTCCATACCCCCGCCGGCACGCCGGCCTCCAGCGCCAATTGCGCCGTATAGAGCGCGGTCATGCTCGACAGCTCGGCCGGTTTCAGTACCACCGAATTGCCCATGGCCAGGGCCGGCGCCACCTTCCACATCGCCATGTGCAGGGGAAAGTTCCATGGCACGATGGCACCGATAACACCCAGCGGCTCATGAACAACGTAGGACAGGCGATCTTCGGGCGTCGGCGCCACCTCGCCATAGACCTTGTCGAGCGCCTCGGCATAATAGCGCGTGGTGTTGATGGCCAGGGGGATATCGACATTGCGGGCGTCGCGGATCGGCTTGCCGGTGTCGAGGCTTTCCAGCAGGGCCAGGTTCTCGGCGTGCTGTTGCATCAGGTCGGCCAGCCTGTGCAGGATGGCCTTGCGGGCCTTGGGCGCCTTGCCACGCCAGCGGCCATCCTCGAAGGCGGTGCGCGCCGAAACGACGGCGGCATCGACGTCGGCGGCGTCGAAGGCCGAAATGCTGTTGATCTTGCTGCCGTCGCGCGACGACAGGTTGTCGAAGGTGCGGCCCGATCGCGAGGCCGTTTCCCTGCCGTCGACAATGGCGCGTTTGGGCAGGTCGAGGGCCTTTATGCCGGCCAGCACGCCTTCCAGCGTATCGGCAGGTGTTTGCGGCTGGGAAATCGGCATGGGTCACCTGCGTTTTGCGCTGCCGCCGGGCTGCGGCGCGATTGTGATCACAATTAGACACTGAGGGTCGCGACCGAGTCAATATGCCCTTGTGGACTATCACAAGGTAATCATGCGCGCGGAGATTGGAATAGATGCCGGGAAAGAACTATTCGTGACGAGCCAGAATCCCGGGTTTGTTTGAGCAGGCGTTTCTAGCTCCCTCCTGCCCCGTTTACGGCGGGTTTGGCCGAAGCGAAGGTATAGCCTTCGCCAGCCATGGGCTGGACCGGCGTCAAGCCGGGCCAGACGGAGGGGGGACGCGATCAGCGTTACATTCTGAAGCCCGGCCTGTCCAAACGCCTACAAATTCCCCCCTCCGTCTGCTTCGGCCTGAAGGCCTTGCAGCCACTTCCCCCGTAAACGGGGCAGGAGGGAGTTGGTTTTGAGGCCTCAGGCTAATGACTTATCTCATCCGCCCCGGCGACGGCGCTTGGGTTCCGGCTCGGCCTGGCTGCGGATGGCTTCCAGCATAAGGTCCATGCCCTCGCCGACATCCTCGGTCATCGACGCCTTGACGACATCGGCATCGCCGGCTTCGAGGGCGCGGATCATGTCCTGGTGGTGGTCACGCGGCAACTGCACCGTACCCAGCCGGCCGAAGACGACCCGCATGAACGGCCCCGTCTGCAGCCACAACATACGCGCCATGTCGCACAACAGGTCGGCGTCGGCCATGCGGTAGATGGTGAAATGGAAGTCATGATTGGCCTGCATATAGGCGGTAACGTCACCGCTTTGCAGGGCCTTCATCAAGGCAGCGTCATCGTCCTTAAGACGCTTCACAGCCTCACGGGTCATGCGCTTCGTCGCCATATAGGCCAACTGCGGCTCGACCCACTGGCGCGCCATCATCAGTTGGTTGAGACGGTGCTCGCTCAGGTGCGGCACGCGCAGGCGCTTGTTAGCCGTCTGCAATTCCAGGGCCTTTTCGGCGATCAACCGCCGAACGGCTTCACGCACCGGCATGGGGGACACGCCATAGCGCTGGGCCAAGCCGCGCAGGGACACCGACTTCAGCGGCGGGATCTGGCCCTGGATCAGGTCTTCGCTCAGCTTGTCATAGACCTGGGCGTGGGCGCTAAGCTCACTGACACTATCCACAATCGGCGGTTCCAGAGTCACTACCTTCGTCATTTACCTGCCTTGCACATCGCCCGGCAGTGTGATCACATTACTCCCGGCTCTATAAGAGCATAACATGTTTCGCCTCCGCCTCAATATAAAGAGCCCGCTATGGACAGCCCCGCTTTCGACAATATGGACAGCTTCTGGATGCCGTTTACGCCCAACAGGGCGTTCAAGGCCAAGCCCAAGCTTTTGTCGGCAGCCAAGGACATGCATTACACTTCGCATGACGGGCGCCAGATCCTCGACGCCACGGCAGGCCTGTGGTGCGTCAATGCGGGGCACGGCCGCCAGAAGATCGTCGAGGCCATCCAGAAACAGGCGGCGGTTATGGACTTCGCGCCGACCTTCAACATGGCGCATCCTCTGGCCTTCGCCTTTACCGAAAAGCTGGCCGGCATCATGCCGCTCGACCTGAAGCGCATCTTCCTGACCAATTCGGGTTCGGAGGCCGCCGATACCGGCCTGAAGATCGCCCTGGCCTACCAAAGGGCGCGCGGCAACGGCACGAAGACGCGCCTGATCGGCCGTGAACGCGCCTATCACGGCGTCGGTTTCGGCGGCATCAGCGTCGGCGGCATCGTGCGTAACCGCACCACCTTCGGCACCCTGCTGACCGGGGTCGACCACCTGCCCCATACCCACGGCGTTCCGGGGAACCTGTTCAGCCGCGGTGAGCCCGAACACGGAGCCGACCTTGCCGACAATCTGGAACGTCTGGTCGCCCTGCACGATGCCAGCACGATAGCCGCCGTCATCGTCGAACCGGTGGCGGGCTCTACGGGCGTACTGGTGCCGCCCAAGGGTTATCTGCAGCGCCTGCGGGCGATCTGCGACAAGCACGATATCCTGCTGATCTTCGACGAGGTCATTACCGGCTTCGGCCGCGTCGGCGCACCGTTTGCCGCCGACTGGTTCGGCGTGCGCCCCGATATCCTGTGCATGGCCAAGGGCATTACCAATGCCACCGTGCCCATGGGGGCGGTCGCCTGTTCGACGCGTATCTATGACACCTTCATGCAGACCTCGGAAACACCGATCGAACTGTTCCACGGCTATACCTATTCCGGCCATCCCCTGGCCTGCGCCGCCGGCATCGCCACCCTCGACGTCTATGCCGAGGAAGGCCTGTTCCAACGCGCCGCCGACATGGCGCCCTACTGGGAAGACGCCATCCATTCCCTGAAGGATGCGCCACATGTCGTCGATATCCGCAATCTCGGTCTGATCGGCGGCATCGAGCTCGAGCCGCGTCCGGGTGCTGTCACCGCACGCGCCCTCGAGGTCTTCGATCGCTGTTACGACAAGGGGCTGCTGATCCGCGTCACCGGCGATATCATCGCCCTGTCGCCGCCGCTGATCCTGGAAAAGGCGCATATCGACCAGATGGTATCGATCATCCGCGAGGCGTTGGTCGAGACGGCTTAGGTCAAGAAGGAGGGAGTTCCACTACACTCCCTCCGCCCCATTGAAAATGGGGAGCAACCATGTGGATCAAGCCGGTTTTTTGACCCAGGGTGTTTGTCTTTTGAGAACGAGGTTAGCGGCTTCGATGAGCTTTCGCATGACGGCTACGATAGCGACCTTCGGAGGCTTTCCTGCAGCCAATAGTCTGTCGGCGAACTCTTTAAACGGTCCGCTCATCCGCTTGGCTGCGAGAGCGGCCATGTAGACGAAAATCCTGGGTCTTTCCCGGCCTCCGGTGACGAAACGCATTCCTTTCATGGCGCCAGAGTCTCGGTCGAAGGGCGCAACACCCAGCAGGGCAGATGCTTGACCAGGCTTTAGCGTGCCCAGCTCAGGCATCCTAACCACCAAAACTGCCGCCACGACCTGGCCGATGCCGGGCAGGCTTTCCAGGAGATCGAAACGCGCGGCGAGGTCTGCTCTTTTACGGATGCGCTTTAGAATCAGACCCAGCAGCTTTGTCTTCTGTCGCGTCAGCTGATTGACCAGCTCAGCTTGAACCTTGCTGACTTCCTTCAGTCGATGATGTTCAGCACCCGTCCTGGTTTCGGCCAGCATGTCGCTGACGTGCTCGTAAAGTGTCAGGATCTCCGCCATCTCGACGATATCCTTGTCGCGTCGCGCAACCAACCCTTCCCATTGTGCCGTCGCCTGAGCAATCAAACGAGCATCAATCTTGTCAGACTTGGCCCGTAGCCGTTTGAAGCGAGCAAACGCACGGATTTCTTGCGGTTGATGCACAATGACTTCGTAGTTTTTCTCTTCGAGCGCTTCGCGTACATCACGCTCGTAGTTGCCGGACGCTTCCATACCGATGCGTCCAACTGAATGCGTCTGCAACCACGCAATCAGCTTGCCGATACCCGCCTCGGTATTGGCAAACCGTTCATAAGCGTCCTTGTCAGCCAAAGCAGCATCAAGCCATTTCTTGCCGATATCCAAACCGGCTACAGTCGTGTTATTCTCGACCTGTTTCATGATCTCACCCTTGTGTCTTCGGGCCCTAACGCCCACGCAACCATCCGAGGCATGAAATCCTAAAGGTGGTCCTGCTCCCCAACAGCCCAAAAAGCTTAGGTGCCGACGACCCGTCCTTCAGGAAGGATTGAGGCGTTGCAACCGCCTCAATCCTTCAGAAACTTTAGCATGCTTTCCACAAACAAGGTGGCAGCAGCCGCGCCAAGCGGCTGATGACGGAGGGGTCTCTTTTTATGTGGCCCCATACCCCGTAAGCACGGCCGCCAGCAGCAGATAGACGATCTGCGCACCAAAGCCGGCGACATACGACGCCCCCGCTGACACGAAACGCGGTGTGATAAGCCCGCGCGCCACGAACAGCCCGACGGCCACGAAGATGTCGGCCCAGCCCCACACGGCCGCCTGCCCCATCAGGGCGAATCCCGCCCACACCAGGCACAGGGTCAGCAGCCAGTAGAGCCCGGCACTGACCACCTTCAGGGCGTGCCACAGGCCGGCAAGCAGCATCATGCGGTTGACTCCGTTGAGAAAAAGACGATGGTTCTAAACATATTGTTCCCTTATTCGTTTATGACGTCTATGACAAAGCAATAAGGGCTTTCGGAGGTTTCAAGGGCACATGTTCGACGTTTCGCACAAGATCGAATCGTTCAAATCCTCGCTGATCGGCCTGGTGCTGATGCTGGCCTGTACCATTCTCGGCATCATCTGGCTCAGCGTGTCGCTGTACAATTTCCTGACGATCAAGTTCGGCCCGATCGCAGGTCCCGCCATCTGCGGCGCCATCCTGTTCGTGCCCATCCTGATCTACGGCGCCGTCAAGCTGATCAACCGTCAGGACAAGCGCTCCAAGAAGCAGCGCATGTTCGACGAAGCCTTCGCCAATTCGTCGGTCGGCAGCCTGTCGCGCATGATCGAGACCATGTCGCGCCACTCGCCGTTCGCCGCCGCCGCCGTCGCCATCCTGGGCGGCTTTATGGCCACGCGCTTTCCGCAATTCCTGTCGATGTTCGCCGAACTGGTCAATGCGCTGGGCGACGAACTGGATCGCCGCCGCGAGTCGCATGCCGAGAAGAAGGTGCGCAAGGCCGCCGAAAAGGAATTCCACGATTCGGGTACGCCGCCTCCGCCCGATGTCGAGCCGGTGGCCCGTCGTCGCAGCAAGTCGAAGGTCGATGCATACTAAATAAAAAGGCCGCCCGGTGGGGCGGCCTTTTGTGTATCAGAGGTCTTCCTTGAGGATGGCCATCTCGAACATGTAGGAACCTTCCTCGTCCTCGTCGACATAGACGACGCCGACGAATTCCTCACCGACGAACACTTCCGCCGAGTCCTTCTGCTTGCGCGCCTTGACCTCAAGGCCCTTGGTCTTGAAGATGCTGAACAGGTAGTCCTGAACCTTGTTGATTTCGGTGGGGGTCATGGCTGTGGCCTCTTTTGCATTATGGGTTCCGGGCGCGGATCCATGCAGGCGCCCCCGTTACAGCGGGCATGAAAGCATGGTTTGCGACCGGCGGGAATAAACTTTGCGTGTGGCCGGGTTCTACGGCGCGGTCATGCCCGGCGCAAACAAAAGCCTGCGCTTATCCACATGACTCTCGGAACAGGGATAACTTATATAACGTAGTCGAAGTCGCCGAGATCGGCCAGGGTATGGTCCATACGCTTGGCCGGGTCTTCGCAGGTCTTGCAGTTGACCAGGCGCGCTGGCACGCCGGCGGCGGTGCAGTGCGCCGGCACGGGCTTCAGGACTACGGAACCCGAGGCGATCTTGGCATGGTCGCCAATGGTGATATTGCCGAGGATCTTGGCGCCGGCGCCCAGCAGGACGCCCTTGCCGATCTTGGGGTGGCGATCGCCACGCTCGGAACCGGTGCCGCCCAGCGTCACGCCCTGCAGGATCGAGCAATCGTCGCCGACCACCGCGGTTTCGCCGATGACGATACCGGTGCCGTGGTCGAGGAAGACGCCCTTGCCGATACGGGCGGCAGGATTGATATCGATCTGGAACAGTTCCGACACGCGACTTTGCAGGAACAAGGCCATGGTCTGGCGGCCGTCCTGCCACAGGCGATGGGCGATGCGGTGAATCTGCAGCGACAGGTAACCCTTGAAGAACATGAAAGCCTGCAGATAGCCCTTGGCGGCGGGGTCGCGCTCATAGATGGCCTGCAGGTCGGCCTCAGCCGCCTCGACCAGCGACCGGTCCGAGGCATAGGCCTTCTGCACCATTTCGCGCAGGGTCATGCCGCGCAGGGTGTCGTCACCCAGCTTGCGCGCGATATGGTACGATAGCGAAGAGGCCAGATCGTCGTGCGACAGGATAGTCGAATGCAGCATCGAAGCCAGGCCCGGCTCCGTGGCCAGGGTGTCGGCGGCTTCCTGGCGCAGGCACAGCCAGATCGGCTTGTCGTCCGGCGTGATGACTTCGAAAACCTGTGCCATATTATATCCTAACCGAAAGCGTTTCCCGATCGATTCGATCGGTAAGGCCGCTCTCCTTTTGTTTTGTCGCACGTCTTGTCCGAAAAGTGGCGTCCACTTTATCGGGAAGTGCTCAGTATGACCGCAGCCAACTGCTGCGGCAGTTCACCCGTCACTGCCATATGGTGTACCCGCAGTGTGCAGGCAACGGTCAAACCGTCGCGAACCTTCCCGTTTATAACAGCTTTTAGCAATTGCGAAAAGGGAACGCGCGCATATTCGAAACGCTCGGTCTCATCCGGCTCGGTTTCAGTCTGCGCCAGTCCGGTTGCCAAAAAGCAAACAGCGACCTCGTCCGTCACCGAATTCGACATGTCGAAGCTCAGGATCTCGCGCCAGGTCTCTGCGATCAGCCCGGTTTCCTCGCGCAGCTCGCGGCGCGCCCCGTCGAGCGGATCCTCATCGAGCGGCGCCCCGCCCTCAGGCAATTCCCAGCTATAGGCATCGAAGGCGTAGCGCATCTGCCCGACCAAAGGCACCGTGCCGTCATCGTGCAGGGCAAAGACGGCGATCGCCCGGTTCTGGAAACGCACCACGCCGTACTTTGCCGGGTTACCGGTCGGCGCAATAACATCGCTGGCCTCGACCCGCAGCCAGGGATTCTCGAAGGCGACGCTTTTGCTCAGCGTTTTCCAGCCGATGCGGGCGGCGGCTGCCTCATCAGAGTCCCATTCGGGTAGATCGGGGCTTGGTAATTTTGTGCTCATGCTGTGGATTTGCACCCGCGCGCCTATATAGTCAAAACGAATCCTCGCGAAAGTCTTCCTATGCCCACATTCGACTTCGACCGTTCCCCCATCGCCTTCGGCCAGGCCCTGCCGCAGGAAACATCGACCGAAGTCCTGGACCGGCTGTTCCATCGCCGCAGCGCCCCTGCCCCGACGCTGGGCCTGCCGGCGCCGTCGTCGGATGAGATCGAGCTTCTGATCGAGATCGGCCTGCGCGTCCCCGACCACGGCAAGATCGGTCCCTGGCGCATCGTGCGCTTTACACCGGAATCGAAGGCAAAGCTGCTCGAAAGGCTGACGGCGCTGGCGGAGTCGCGCGACGACCGCAAGGCCGTCGGCGCCCTGCAGAAACTGTCCATCCCGCCCGAAGCCCTGCTGGTGGTATCGTCGCCGATCCAGCCGCACAAGATCCCCCTGTGGGAGCAGCAGCTGTCGGCCGCCGCCGTCTGCCAGACCCTGCTGATCGCCGCCGGCGCCATGGGCTACGGCGCCAACTGGATCACCGACTGGTACGCCTATGACGACGAAGCCAAGGCGATCCTGGGCCTGAGCGACGGCGAGAACGTCGCCGGCTTCATCTATCTCGGCACCCCGACCGAAGCGCCGCTGGAACGCGACCGTCCCAACTATGCCGAGCGTATCAGCTATTGGCAGGGGTAGATTGCGCTGCTACCAAATACTGACATAGTGCCGGGGGGAATATATGTCGGTCGCCACAACGTCAAAGAATGACAAGGGCAGTTTCGCACAGGCGGTTGTCGATCGCCTGAAGGCCAAGGGATGGCCGGGCCAGATTACCTACAAGCCCGACGACTTCTCCATTTCGCTTGGCGTCGACAAGGGCGCCTCCAGCCTGTTTCTCGGAAACAGCTATGCCGACTGGCTCGCCGCGGCGGACGACGATGGCAGGTTCAGGATCGTGGACCGACTCGTCACGGTCGCCTTTCAGACATTGGCATCGGACGATAATCAGACCTTCGATAAGGTTGCAGCCAATATCCTGCCGGCCGTACGCAACCGGAGCTATGTCGAGAATATCTGGATGGCGGAAAATGCGCCGGATATGAAAGATATGTTCAAAGGCGCCAGCCGGCCGCTCGCGGATTGGCTGACCGTCATACTGACAATCAACTCCGATGCCAGTATCGCAACCTGTACATCGAAGCATCTTTCCGATTGGGGCAAGGGCTTCGATGACGTCATGGCTGTCGCGATGCAGAATCTGAAGGCGTTTAAGACCCAGGCCTTCGAACGTCAGAGCGGAGGTTTTTATCTGCTGTCCACCGACGATGCCTACGATCCTTCGATCTTGCTGTTGCCGGAACGCATCTCTGCCCTGCCGTTAAAGGGGCAACCCGTTGCGATCGCGGTCAATCGGACGTGCGTGGTGGTCGCCGGGTCCGAGGATATCGCAGGCCTGAAAGCCATGGCTGAGTTCGTGGAGGCGGAATATCCCAAGGATCCGCGCGCAATCTCCTACCTGCCGCTCATCCTGACCGGGAACGCGTGGCAGCCCTTCACGCCGGCAACCGACACGTACGCGATGATACACCGGCTGCGCAGCCTGCAATCCCTCACCGATTATCGCGGCCAGATGGACATCATGAATGCCTACAACACCGCCATTAAACGCGAGGTCTATGTCGGCCAACTGGACGCCATCCAGGACGGCGACAAGCTGGTAACCTGGGCCAGCCTTGTATCGGGCATCGTCACCCTGCTACCAATAAGCGATGTGGTCATCGTGGCGCCGGCCAATCTCAAGAACCCCTTTGTACGCAAATTCTCGGATCTTCTGACCGTGGCCGGATCGGTCCCACAGGAGCCCGATACCTGGCCGCCCCTGTATGTTTTCAACGACGGCCTGGATCACCGATTAGCCGATTTCCTGCGCGACAAATATCCGCAGCCGAAGGAATTTCCGGAAATAGGCAAGCACTGACGTGAGATCGCCTGCCAGGCCTTGCGGAACGCATCCCCCGCTAGCGGCGGCGACTGGCCATCAACGAGGGCGTCTAACGATCGGCTTAAAGCGCAAAAAAGCCAGAAGCCCAACGACCAAATTCGCAAGCATCCAGGTGCCTGCGATGGCGAGATAGTCAGGCAGGCTGCGTGCCAGAAACGGCACGCCTACCACCTGCCCAGCCAGTTGGAACAGGCAGCCCAAGACCACAAATACGATGAGGAATCCCATCCACGTCCGGATTGGCGGCACGTGTCTGGTTCGCTTTACATATAATTCTGCTGCCAGCCACAGAGGAGAGACGGCCAGGACCGGCGCGACAGACGTCCACTGGACATTCGTGTACGTCGCAAAGCCCACGGAGTACATGCGGGCAATCCAGGGGAGCATCACCGCAAAGAATATAAGGGCATTAATGACAGGATAGAGGATCACGGCGGCAATCGCCGTAACCAATCCCCGCACCCAGATATTGCCCCACAGCCCCCTCACCCTGATTTACCCCCGGCCGCGATAGGTCGGGACGCCGAAGTCGGGGATCAGCACGCCCTTGGGCGCCTCGCGCGTCTGCCAGAAGACGTCGATCGGAATACCACCGCGCGGATACCAGAAGCCGCCGATGCGCAGCCAGCGCGGGTTAAGCTCATCGCGCAGGCGCTTGGCAATATAGATGGTGCAGTCCTCGTGGAAGGCGCCATGATTGCGGAATGACGTCAGGAACAGCTTCAGCGACTTCGATTCCACCAGCCAGTCACCCGGCACGTAGTCGATGACCAGGTGGGCGAAATCGGGCTGGCCGGTCACCGGACACAGGGAGGTGAATTCCGGAACGGTGAAACGCGCGACATAGTCGATATCGCTATGCGGATTGGGCACACGCTCCAGCACGGCCTGTTCAGGATCGTCAACCGGGCGGGCGGCGCCGCCGAGCTGGGTGAGGTTGTCGGTGTAATGGCTCATATCGCTTATGTAACCGCCGGGCGTCACGACGCAAGAGCGTGTGCTGCGAAATCAGCTTTACGCGAACGTCAATTTTGCTATAAAGGCAGCAATTACAAGAGTCTAATTGACCTTAAGGAAACATCATGGCCATACCCGCCACGCTCAGCAAAAACCTGCGTTTCCCGGCGGTCGCCGCCCCGATGTTCCTGGTGTCGGGACCGGAACTGGTCATCGCCACCTGCAAGAGCGGCATGATCGGCACCTTCCCGGCCCTCAACCAGCGCTCCAGCGAGGGTTATGCCGAATGGCTGACCCAGATCAAGGCAGCGCTTGGGACTGAGGACGCGGCCTATGGCGTCAACCTGATCGTCCACAACACCAATACCCGCCTGATGGCTGATATCGCCATCACAGTCGAGCACAAGGTGCCCCTGGTCATCACTTCGCTGGGCGCCGTCAAGGATGTCGTCGACGCCGTCCATTCCTATGGCGGGGTCGTCTTCCACGACGTCATCAATTCCCGTCACGCCCAGAAGGCCATGGAGGCCGGTGTCGACGGGCTGATCCTGGTGGCCGCCGGCGCCGGCGGCCATGCCGGCACCCAGCACCCGTTTGCCCTGCTCAACGAGATCCGCAGCTTCTTCAAGGGCACCATCCTCCTGTCGGGCGCCATGTCGACCGGCCAGGACGTCGCCGCCGCCCTGATGGCCGGCGCCGACCTCGCCTATATGGGCACGCGTTTTATTGCCACGGCCGAGGGCCATGCCGATGCCGGCTACAAGCAGATGATCATGGACACCACCGCCAAGGACATCACCTATACCGACGCGATTTCGGGCATCAATGCCAACTTCCTGACGCCGTCCCTGGTCGCCAACGGGCTCGACCCGGCGGCTGCCAAGGACCCGAAACACAAGATCGACATGGCGCACGAGCTCAATCCCGACGCCAAGGCGTGGAAAACCATCTGGTCTGCCGGCCAGGGCGTAGGCTCGATCCACGATGCACCGGCGGTTGCGGATCTCGTTTCTCGACTGAAACATGAATTCGACGACGCGGTAACATCGTTCGAGACAAAGCGGAATTTGTATGCTTAAAACGGCGCTATGCGCGCCGCATTTTCGCCGTTTTTGCCGCTCAAGCGTCGCTCGGGCTCGCCGCAACAGCGGCGGCGTGCCGTCGCACTTGCCCTAGGCATAGGATATGCTTTGGGAATTGCCCCACTGCTTGCCGCTCCGGCACTGGCCGAAAATCCGCTGCATCTGTCCGGCTCGATCAGCGCCTCGACGTCTACCGTCATCAACGGCATCGTCTTTAACCGCCCGCAATATAGCGGCAATATCGGCGGCTGGTACGGCCATACGACCTTCGGCGCCAATATCGCCTCGGCCTATTCCGGGGGCAATTCCGGCACCGACCACCAGGACAAGTATTTCGTCGCCTACGAACAGAAGCTGGCGCCGATCAGTGTCAAGTACGAGGTGACGCTGAAGACCTATCCCGGCACGCGCGACGGCCTGACCGACCAGGGCATCGACTATGCCGTGACGGCGTCGCATCCGATCGCCGGCGTCAATGTCGCCTTGGGCGTCGATTATACCGGCGAGGACTATTCGACCACGCGCAAGTCGTACGGCTTCAATGCGTCGCTGTCGCGCGGCCTGCTGCCGAAACTGTCGGGCTGGCTCAGCGTCTCGCACCACCATCAGTTCGGCAGCGTCGACTATACCAACACCAATCTCGGTCTCTATTACCAGCTGACCTCGAAGCTGGGTGTCAGCACCAGCATCAACAACTGGCACGCCTACGCCGAATGGGCCCACGACCGCCCTACCCTGTCGTTGTCGCTGAGCCGTAGGTTGTAAGAAGCTCCCCTTAAGAACTCCCCCTTTGAAGAGCTATCGTATTCACACATCTCGTATCAAAGTCGCAGAGCGTTGAAATTCAAGCTCTTTTAAATCTCCCCACCTTTGGTGGGGAGGGGGACCGCACGAAGCGCGCCGCTCCTGACAGTGTGGTTTAAGCTCTCATGCATTCGCCGCGCGAGATGTGGTGGTGGGGTTTCTTGCTTGAATCACAAGCACGACTGCCCGCCGCACGCCTAAGGAAGCAATTGATTATTTGAGTTTTTGCCGAAGCAAGAAACCCAACCACCACGAGCCCGAAGGGGGCTCGCGGTCCCCCTCCCCGATCAAGTCGGGGAGGTTTAAGAAAGAAGACTCCAGCGCTCAGGAAGTGTGCATACCCTAGCCTTCAAAAGGGGGAGTTCTTTTAGGCAAAAACCGCCAACGCCTGCTCGATATCGGCGATCAGGTCATCCCCGTCTTCCAGCCCGACATAGAACCGGATCGCCGAGCCCGACAACAGCCAGGCATCGTCATCAGACACCTTGGGCCGGCTGCGGATCTGCGGCTCGCAATTGACCGCCAGCGACTCGAACCCGCCCCAGCTGAAGCCAAGGCCAAACAGCTTGAGTTTGTTCAAAAACGCCTGCGACTGCTTTTCGCCATCGCCCTTGAAGATGACCATGAACAGGCCATTGGCGGCAGTAAAATCGCGGGCAAAGACGTCATGGCCGCGGTGCGTGCTCAAGCCCGGATGGACGACATGGGCGACCTCGGGCCGGCCCTGCAGCCAGGTGGCGATGCGCAGCGCCGTATCGCCCGACTGCTTCAGGCGCAGGTGCAGGGACCGGATGCCGCGGATGGCGAGATAGCTCTCGTCGGCCGAGGTGAAAAACCCGAAGGCCTTGATGGCGTTATAAATTTTCTTACCCAGGGCCGGATCGGTGAGACTGACCGAACCGATCAGAACATCGCTGTGGCCGCCAACATATTTGGTCAGGGCCTGCATGCTCATATCGATGCCATGGGCCAGCGGCTTGAACAGGACGCCGGCGCCATAAGTGTTGTCACACAGGGTCAGGATACCCTTTGCCTTTGCCGCCTTCGCGATGCCGGGAATGTCCTGGATATCGAAGGTCAGCGAGCCCGGGCTCTCTACATAGATCATCTTCGTCGCCGGCGTGGCCAGGGCTACGACCTCATCGGGCGACAGGCGGGGATCGTAATAACGCGGCACGACACCATAGCGCTTGAGCTGAGTTTCCAGGAAACGGCGCACCGGGGCATAGGTCGAATTGACGACCAGGATCTCGTCACCCGCCGACAGCAGCGCAAAGATCGGCAGGGTCAGGGCGGCCAGGCCGGTGGGCAGGATATAGGTCTCGGCCGCACCTTCGAGATCGGCGATCAGCCGGCGCAGCTCGTCCTGCGTCGCCAGCCCGTCCGTGCCGTAGGTCGGCTTGATATCTTCGTCATACAGCACCTCCGCGCTTTCCATCAGCACGGTCGAGCCGCGCTCCACCGGCACATTGACGGCGCGGCGCGAATGGGCCCGGCCCAGGGTGGCGGAGTTCAGGCGGGTAGTATCTTTCATGACGGTATCCTCTCGCCCGTCTTCAACCGCGAAACGCGTTTGAGCGCAAGCCAGAAGACCTAAGGGGATTGGTCAGGGGGGCTATATGTGGGCAACGCAATCGAGTCGAAAGAAGATTGCTAAGTTCACTAACTCTATTACCGGCATCGTTTTGACGTCGGCTAATCCTCCCAGGGCACAAGCTTAAGAGCAGAGCTGACACTGATGGTATCACGATAAGAAGTTTCAATCCGCAACGCCTTTGTCGAGTTGCCTCCGATTGTACCCGGTTTTTGTCCCCATTTTTTTGCACATTCTCGCACTAGTTTTACCACTTGCTCATCTCAGCGTGAACATTACGCCGCTGATTAATCCCACCAGAAATCCCACCACTTCTGCCCAATAAGACTGGCGGCCAGGGTCGTAATATCGCCAGCGCCTTGATCAACAAGATCCGGGCAGTAGGCATATTGCTCTTCGGCCAGAACCATTGCTTCATCCTTTTGTGTGACCGGCCGGGCGATTTGCAGATTCATGTAATCCGCACTCAGTCCGGCCAGTTCAGCGCCAAAGCGGTCGTGCCACGACCGCAATATTGCCATCTGATGCGCCGGTGGCGGGCAGCTATTCCAACCGCCCCAGCGCAAATAGGCCGGGACTTCCCAGCCGTGAGACGTTGGAATTAGAACGATGTGAGCCGCCGTCAGAGGCTTTCCGGTCAGGATGTCTATCGCTGCCCCCAGCGGAAGATTGGAACTGGCGACCTTAGTCGGCCACTTCCCGATAGGGGCATCCAACTCGCCATTACCGTCCGCTTCCTGCCAGGCCTTGATATCCTTCGGCACGATTATAGCCTCAGCGGCTTTCAAGATATGAGGCGTCGATGGTTGTGTATTTGCCGGTGCGCCTGTGAACATTTCTACCGTGTCGCGAAGGCTTTCGTCGTCACCAATGACAACCGGCCATCCGCGACCAGCCGTGCGCAAATGCGTCCATTCTTCCAGCGCTTTTGCGCCGTCGACCGTTACAATTTCAAACGGAAATGATTTCAAGACTTCCTCCAAAGGCTGGGCCGCGGGGTCGTCAAAGGCTGACGTCTGCGCTGTTGCTGCGCGACTGTCCTGCAACGGCATCACGATACCGACTGCACTCAGCGCACCGAGCATCCAGCGCTTGGTAACTTCCGCCATTATCTCCCCCCAAAAGCGACGCACTTAGACGTTGCATTTCAGCATGGCAAACCCAACGGATCAACACAAGCAAACATAAAACCTGCCAAAACCTCCCCCAAGCAGCCGTGGGAGATGCGCTCAAATCAAAAGTGACATTCCAGCAGATTTGTATAATCCCGCATTCCTGGGCAAACACGCGTTTCCAAACATCCGGTAGGAGCCAATAACGACCAAGACCGACACAGACGCAGTGGTGCGTGCCGCGCACACCAGCACAGTCTGGCCCCGGTTGCTGGCCGCTTTTGGCGTAGCAGCCGCCCTGACTCTTAGCGCCTATATGCTGATCAGTATGACCCGGTTCGGCGGCATCATCGCCAGCATCTGGTTCCTGCTGATCCTGCCGGCCTTTCTGTCAGCCATGATCTGTTATATCGGCGATCCCAACCGCACCCAAGGCCCGGCCCTCTATTGGTCGACGCCGCTAGTCTTGATCGTTCTGGTCGATGTCGGTTCGGCGGTCTTCCTGCACGAGGGCGAAGTTTGCCTGGTCATGCTATCGCCGATCTGGCTGATCGGCGGCTGGGCCGGCGCGTTCCTGATGCGCCGAGCGCGCAAGCCGCGGGAGCGCATCGATCCCAATATCTTCAAATCGTCCCTGATCTGCCTGCCCCTGCTGCTGGGTGCGGTGGAGCATCAGTTGGTATTTGACCCAGAGACTTTTACCGTTACGCGCCAGGTCGTCATTCAGGCAGAACCCGATGCCATCTGGCCCTACACCCTGTCGAACGCCCATATAGCCGACAGCGAAGGTCGCTGGACGTTTGCCCAGAGCGTTATCGACCTGCCCAGGCCACGCGCCACCGTCATGCACGGCCAGGGCGTCGGCGCCGTGCGGACCGCCTACTGGGGCAAGCATATCAGCTTCGAAGAGCATATCACCGCGTGGGCGCCTAACCAAGCGTTGGGCTGGACCTTCGCCTTTCCCAACGATTCGCTTCAGGCCTATAGCGACAGGCATATCTCGCCGGACGGGCCGTTCCTGAAAATCGACAGCGGCGGTTACACGCTACGGCGGCTGGGACCCGACAAAACCCTGCTGACCTTGCGTACGCGGTATATCGCGCGGACACACGTCAATCTCTACGCGGCCGCGTGGGGCGAAATCCTGCTGGGCGGCGTCGAGGCCAATATCCTGACGGTGATCAAGGATCGGGCGGAAGGGCGACGCTGACAAAGCCATGGGCCGGCACAGCGCGTTCCTACTTCACCGGCAACCGCCGCGACGGCGTCAGATGGCGGAACCACACCAGCACATCGTAGCCGGTATCGAGCGGCGTGGCGTATTCCGGCGGTATGGCGCCGACCTGCCAGTCATTGGGGTCCGTGCCCCAGCCAGCCCCGCCGTCCCAGTAAGCCGTTTTGAACCAGGCATCGAGTTGCGGCGATGCCGGATGCTGCGTCATATCCAGCCACAGGGCGTCAACCTTCGCCTGACCGAAGATCGAACCGAGTTCGCCAGGACGATTGTTGAGCGCCGTATAGACCTGTTCCGGGTCCTTGGACGACACCTTGCTCATATCGCCGACGATGAGCGATATCTCGCCAGTCGAATAGGCAAAGCCGAGCGTGCGATAGCCCACTCCCAGGGTCTTTCGCAGTTCGTGGCCGACCGCCGTCCCCTGCTGATCGAGATAGGCCTGCGGCAAGCCGGCGACAACATGACCGTTGTGCGCCCAGAATGCGGCGTGATCGTCAGGCCCGAGCCGCGCCAGCAGGTTCTGCGCCATGAAGATATCCCGGCGGGCATAGTAGCCGTTAGGCCGGTCACCCATGCGCTGGGTGCCGGCGCCGTCCAGTTCGAAGATATGGATATTCTGCCAGGCCATCTCGGCGGCATAGGCAGCCTCGATATAGTCGGGATCATTGCCCCAGTCGGCCTTGTGCGCCTTGATCGTGTCGGCCAGCAACCGGGCATCGGCCTTCACCACCGCGATCTGTTCAGGCGTCATGCCGCCTATCCAGTCGAAGGACTTCGGCCAGACCCCGTCCTTGCCAGCGATAACCTTGGCAAACGGAATCCGCAGCCTGTCGGCCAGCGCCTTGTCGTGACGCGCCACCAGGGCCAGGGCAAAGGCGGCATCCCGGCCGGCATCCTGGTCGTCGATACCGATAATACGTATCGGTGTCGCGGCGACCTGGTTCCAGGCGCGCAGCCAGACCAGCAGCCCGGCGAATTCCTCGTCGCGGAAGACACGGAAGAAGCTGGTCGAGCGCATCAGCGCCATGGGATCGCCCCTGCCCTCGCGGATATAGAGGTCGAAGCTCCTGGCGACGTCGCGATTGGCTTCGAGCACGACGACATTGGCAGCGCCCTCGCGCACCAGTTCCTCGATCAGGTTGGCCTTGAAGCGATGGTCCTCGTGGTCGCCATGGGTGACTTCGCCCAGGCCAATGACCTTGGCGCCGGCCAGTCGCTTGGCAAGCGGCGCCAGTTCGGCAGGCGATGCATCGGCGCCGGTCAGGATATGGCCGTCTGCGTCGATCCAGGCGACTGCGGCGGCTTCTTCGTCCGGCTTGGGGACGAAGGGTTTGGGCGGGTCACCGGCATGGGCCAGGGCCGGAAGGGCGATTGCCGCCAGGACGCAGGCAAAAGTCCGCCAATAGGTCATGAGAGCCCCCGTACAATTTTGCGTAACGACGGTACGCAAAAGCTAAACGAATGCAAGCGATCAGTAAGGACAGAAGGCCATGGCGCTGTCCTGCAGTGCCTTGGCCAGGCAATCACGGTTCTTCTGTGCCCGCGCAGTGTCGTCGGTCCCGTCGGCAGAGGCATTGGCAGCGTTGGCGCGGCGTTGCTCGGCGGCGACGGAGGCGACATGCGTCTCCAGCCCCGGCGACTGCCAGGCGCCATTGGCATAGACAAAGTCGAAACTATAGGGCGTCGCGCTCTTCTGGTTGCCGTTCACCGCCTGCGCCCATTGGCCGGCCAGGGCGCCCAGCGATTGCTCATTGCTGGCGCGCACCTCCGCGTTCAAGACGTAGCCGCAGCGATAGGTCATCTTGCCCAATGCCTTGCAGGACAGGCGATCGACGGTGCGGTAGACCCGGTTCACCTCGCCGAGCGCGCCGGCATTTATCAATTCGCCGGGCACGCCCTGGCGATAGTTGAAGTACCGGACGTTCAGCCCATCTGACACCCGCAGGATATCCCTTGCCGTAGGCGCATTCCTGCCGGCGGCGGGGTCGTAGACCCGGTCGGACACGGTCTGGAGGAAGCCCGCCGTTTCGGCCTCGCTGTCGAAGCGATAGCGCGGGCGCCGCTCGGTGAAGGCGTGCATTGTACCGTGATTGACATAGTCCTCGACCTGGCCCGCCTTGAGATAACCGATGAATTCATCGACGCTGCCGGCGCCGAAATAACCGACAAACGCCCCTTCGCAGGCAATCTCGACATAGGTCCGGCTGGCCGGAGTGCCGGAGTAGATGCTGTCCACGGCCCATCTCACCTGTGTTTCCGGCCGACAGGCGGAGTCGGTGGTGAACAGCACCGCGAATATGTCGTTGGAGCCGGCGACGCCGGCGACGACGATCGGATTGTCCTGCGTCGCCATCGGAACCCGGGCATTGGCCGCCAGCCTGACATAGGCCGGCGTCGCGGCCACGGCCCTCTGCGGTCTCGCCGGCCTGGCATCGCTCCCGCCGGAGATCACGGTCGCCATTGCCACGACCGTCCCCCAAATCGTCGCCTGCAACCGCATGCCGCCTCCCCTTATCATATAGCCACGTGCCGAAAGGTATCCGGTTACGCCGTCAAATGCAATCGACGCCGCTATGGACACCAATGGATTGACTCCCACCCTACTGTACGATACATACTGTACAACACACAGTGTGCAACACACACTATACGGGACACAGCTATATGGATGAGGGCGACCTCTACGAAAGCCTGCGGGCGGAGTTGCGGCGCGGATCTTTGAGCCTGGCGGTGCTCGCACGGCTCAGGGTCGAGCGTTACGGCTACACCCTGCGCCAGGCCCTGGCCGACGACGGACTCGATATGGAGGAAAGCACCCTCTATCCGCTGCTGCGCCGGCTGGAGACGCAAGGCCTGCTGGTCAGCGAATGGCGCGAGGAAGAGAAGCGCAAGAAGCGCTTCTACGTCTTGTCACCCGCCGGCGAGACCATGCTGCAGCGGCTGATAACGGAATGGCGCGTGATCAGCGCCTCACTCGACAAGATAATCTGAAGGTTGGAGGGGTTCACAATGGATATGCTGGAAGACTATTTACGCGCCGTGTCCCGGCTTTTGCCCCGGGCGAAGCGCGAAGACATCATCGCCGAACTGCGCGACGAGATCCTGACGCGCATCGAGGCACGCGAAGGCGAGCTCGGCCGCACGCTGTCGCCGGACGAGACGGAAAACCTGTTGCGCGAATTCGGCCACCCGATCGTCATCGCCGCCCGGTATCGCGACGAGCCGCAATACAGTGTCGGTCCCGCCCTCTATCCCTACTGGATGTTCGCCGTGCGCTTCGCCATCATCCTGGAAATCGCCCTGTCGACCCTGGTCTTCATCGGTCGCGTCGCCGGCGGCGCAGACGTCTCGCAGGCCTTCAGCCAGGCGATCGGTTCCGGCATAGGCGGGGTCATGACCCTGATAGGCTTTGCCACGGTCGCCGCCTGGATCATCGAGCGCAAGGGCATCACCATCGGCTATTTCAAGACGTGGCGGGTGCGCGACCTGCGCTTCCTCGACTTCGCCTTCTGGGACTGGGCCGATGTCAATGAATGGCTGCAGTCGTTCGATACCTCGAAACGTCCGCGCAGCAGCCCGTCGTCCGCCTATAGCCGCCAGGCCTATGCCGATACCATCCGTGACCATGTCGGCCACCACTGGAGCCCACATCGCGCCTCGGCCGGGAACGGCGTCGGCGCCGTCGTTGTCGCGGTCGTCTTCATCCTGTGGTGGACAGGCGCCATCAGCTTCGGCCTGCACCCCACCCCCGTCGACTTTGCCGCCATGCATATCGATCCCGGCGCCCTGGCAAATGTCGATTACGCGGCGATGAAGGCGGATGTCTACTGGCCGGTCCTGGCCTATTACGCCGCGCTCGGTCTGTTCGGCGCCGCCGTCCTGGTCTATCCCCGCGGCATCCGCCTGCGCGGCCTGCTCGATATCGTCATCGGCCTGGCGACCCTGGCCCTGGCCCTGTGGGTCTGGACGGCCTCGCCGGTCGCAGAGATCGTCCGCGTCGACAGTGCCCAGGCCTTGTGGGAACGCATCGGCGCCTTCTTCGCCCATCCCGTGCCCGTGCCGCTGGAACTGCTTGCCACCGTCTTTCTTATCTGTCTCGCCTTCGGCGGTTTCTGCCGTGCCACTGGCGGACTGTGGGAGGTGCTGACCGGCGCCCCGCGCTACCCGCAGGATCAATAGGCTGAAAGTCGAAAAACCTTTACAAGCCAGGCGCGGCGCATCTACCGTCGCGCCTGATTTTCCATGGGTTGGGGGCACTGCCGTGAAGGAACTTGAACTCTTATCGCTGGATGGCTTGAAAAGCGTCTTTGGCGGCAAGTCTCACTACCACCCGGAGCCAGGCGATGTCTGCGCCAACTGTCAAACCGAGCTCCAGGGCCTCTACTGTTATGTCTGCGGCCAGACGGCAGATCCACATCACCGCTCGATCCTGCACCTGACCTGGGAAGCGATAGAAGGCCTGCTGCATCTCGATGGCCGGCTGTGGCGCACCCTGCCCGACCTGTTCTTCCGCCCGGGCCGCCTCAATCGCGACCTGCTGGAGCGCCGCATCGCCCGCCACGTGCCGCCGTTGCGATTGTTCCTCGTGGCCCTGCTGCTGTTCATGTTCGCGGCCGAGGCCAAGCTGGAGCACCTGCGCGAGGCAGGCCTTGAGCGCGCCCATGCCGCAGCGGCGCCGGCCAGCCCCGCCAAGGTGAAGGCCGCCGCCGACGCAATCCGCGCCGATGCCCTTAAGGAATATGCCGAGAGCGCGAAGGATGCCCAGGACGACTACGCCGATGCGCTCAAGGACGCGAAGACGCCGGCGGAAAAGACGCTGGCGGAAGCCCAGTACAAACGCGACCTGGGCATTGCCGCCAATGTCCGCGATGTCACCGTCGGGACCGCCGACCAGGCCGCGGCCCATCCGAGCGGCGACCTTGGCCTGTTCAGCGTGACGCCGGAAAAGGCGCGCGAACAGGCCCTTGAGAGCGAGCGCAAGCTGGCGCAGGAGCCGCCGGCCACCTCGGCGGCCGGCAAGATCAACGCCGTCGTCCACCACGCCGTCAACAAGGTGATGTCGAACCTCGACCTGTTCTACGTCAACCTGTTCACCTGGGGCCACCGCCTGGCCATCCTGCTGCTGCCGATCATGGGCCTCAGCCTGGGCCTGGTCTATGTCTATAACCGCAAGTATTTCATCTACGACCACCTGCTGGTGGCAGCCAACCTGATGTCGTTCTCGTTCCTGACCAATGCGGTGATGCTGGCCGTGCCGGACGTGGCCGGCGGATATCTGGCTATGGCGCTGATGGTGTGGACGCCGATCAATATCTTCATGACCCTGCGTGGCGCCTATCAGTCGTCGATCATCGGCGCCCTGATCAAGACGGTGATACTGTGGAGCGTGGCGACGACGGCCTTCTTCCTGCTGGTCGCTGGCGTGACCTATATGGCGATGATGTCGTTGTAGCAGGGCCAGCGCCCCTTCACTTCCCCGGTATCATATTGATCGTGGCCAGCCACTTTTCCGCCAGTTCGGGCCAGTGGGTGATGGGCATGTCGGTGCGCCGCAGGGCAAAGGCATGGCCGCCATCCGGATAGATATGCAGTTCCGCCGGCACATTGGCCTTTTTGAGCTCGAGGAAATAGGTCAGGGAGTGGCGGACATCGTCGATCGGATCGTCCTCGGCCTGGACGATAAAGGTCGGCGGCGTACGGTAATCGACGTGGATATCGGGCGCCATGGTCAGATCCGGCTTGTCGTCTTCCCACAAGTGGCCGGGATAAAGGGCGATGACGAAGTCGGGCCGGCTGCTGAAGCTGTCGGCGGCGTCGACCGGCTTATAGGCGCGGTCGAGATTTGTACTGACCGATGCGACCAGATGGCCGCCGGCGGAAAAGCCAAGCACACCCAGCTTGTGCGGATCGATGCCGTATTCCGCTGCATGCTGGCGGATCAGCCCCATGGCGCGCTGGGCATCCTGCAGGGCCATCGGCACCTCGGGGATCTTGCGGCAGTTGCAGTCCTGGTTCCAGTACGGTCCTGACCCCGGCACGCGGTATTTCAGCACGATGCAGGTCACGCCCTTTGCCGTCAGCCAGTCGCAGACCTCGGTGCCTTCCAGGTCGATAGCCAGGATACGGTAACCGCCGCCGGGAAAGACCAGCACGGCCGCGCCGGTGTTTTTACCCTTTGGCCGGTAGACGGTCATGGTCGGGCGCGTGACATAACGAATACCTGTAACGGTTTTGCCGCCGATAAGGCCATCACCGACATAGGTCTCTTCAGGCCCCTTGACTTCAGGTTTCGCGATAGCCAGGCTATCGGGCCACAAGGCGATTTGCTTGGCATCGCCCGTCGGTTGCCAAGGCTCGGCATGGGCGGGCGCGCATAGGCCGAGGATAAGGGCGATTGCGATGGCGGCAATTCCTGACCGCATATTTCATCCTGTCGTCGGTGATTATGTCGCAAATTACCATTGGCTGAAACGGTTGCAAAGGCCGTGGAACCGCGTCACGATTGCACGCTGACAAATGCGGCAATAGAAGCCGGTTGGTAGGGATCTCCATAACGGAATAATTTTAATCGGCAAGGCGAGGTAATAAATTGGCAGAGTTGCTGCATGAGTACTGGGAGAATGAAGATGGCGGCGAATTTGGCCCAGTTCGAGAGCGCAGCGACAAGGCCAGACTATCCATTACCCCTGACGCACGTTTAGTATTTTCTTTATTTGCGGCCTCTTGGCATCAAGCTACGCAGCTATATCGTGAGCGACTTGATTACGGGGATTTTCAACCCGTTGACGGTGCGCTAGATCATT
Organism: Asticcacaulis sp.; assembly: GCA_965246725.1. Taxonomy (GTDB): domain Bacteria; phylum Pseudomonadota; class Alphaproteobacteria; order Caulobacterales; family Caulobacteraceae; genus Asticcacaulis. The sequence goes on along the minus strand of CBDFFG010000031.1, from coordinate 198,975 downwards.
TTTACAGCGACTCGGAAAAGTCCGAACAGGACGCGTATCTTCGTGTTCGACGTATTGACGGCATCACGTCATCTTCCCTGATTGAAGAAGGCTGAAATAACTGCGGTATATTGCCAAAACAAAACCCTCCGGCTTTCACCGGAGGGTTTCACATTTTCAGGACTGACAGAACGGCTTACGCCGCCTTGTCGGCCTTGGCGGTGCCGCCGAAGCGGCTGTAGAAGGTCTCGTTCTTGGCCGCCATGTCACGCAGCAATTGCGGGGCCTTGAAGCGTTCGCCGTAGGACGCCGTCATGCGGTCGAGTTCGGCGACGAACTGCGGGATACCGACCGCATCCATCAGCGAGATGACGCCACCCGACCACGGGGCAAAGCCCCAGCCGAGGATCGAGCCGACATCGGCTTCGCGCGGATCGGTGATGACGTTTTCCTCGAAGCAGCGGGCGGCCTCGACGGCCTGGCGGTACAGAAGACGCTTCTTGATCTCGGCGACATCAGCCGGGCTGGCTTCCGGCTTTTCGACCGGGAAGTAGTCCGACAGGCCGGCCCACAGGGTCTTGGCAGCACCCTTTTCGGCCGGATAGTCATAGAAGCCCTTGCCATTCTTGCGGCCGTAGCGCCCGGCTTCGACCATCTTGGTGACCTGCGGCACGCCCGGTTCGGGAACGTAGGAATCGCCCGCCGCCTTGGCCATTTCCGCCGTGATCTTGACCATCAGGTCGAGCGCGACGTCGTCGTGCATTTCCAGCGGGCCACGCGGCATGCCGGTCATGCGGCCGACATTGTCGATCGCCGCCGGTGCCCAGCCTTCCGACCACAGGGCCATGCCCTCCATCAGGAAGGTCGAGAAGCAGCGCGAGGTATAGAAGCCGCGGCTGTCGTTGACGACGATCGGCGTCTTCTTGATCTTGAGGACGTAGTCGATCGTCTTGGCCAGGGTCTCGTCCGAGGTTTCCTTGCCCATAATGATTTCGACCAGCATCATCTTGTCGACCGGCGAGAAGAAGTGGATGCCGATGAACTTGTCCTGCTTCTGCGAGGCGGTGGCCAAGGTCGTGATCGGGATGGTCGAGGTGTTGGAGCCGAAGAAGGCCGTGTCGGCCTTGTCGCCGGCATAGAGGCGCAGTTCGGCGTCCTTCGTGACCTTTTCCTTCAGGTCGGTATTTTCGAACACCGCTTCGATGACCAGGTCGGAGCCCTTGATCTGGTCGTAGTCGGGCGTTGCGACGATCAGTTCGAGAATGCCGGCGGCCTTCTCCTTGGTCATCTTGCCACGCGATACGGCCTTGTTGACCAGCTCTTCGCAGTGCGCCTTGCCCTTATCGGCGGATTCCTGGTCGCGGTCGATCAGGATGGTCCGGATACCGGCCAGGGCCTGGACGTAGGCAATGCCCGCGCCCATCATGCCTGCGCCCAGGACGGCGACCTGCGTGAACTCGGCCTTGGCGATACCTCCAGGACGGCCGGAGCCCTTGCCCAGGGCCTGCATCGAGAAGAAGAAGGTGCGGATCATCGCCTTGGCCTGCGGCGTCATCAGCGTCTTGGCGAAGAAGCGCGACTCGACCTTGATGGCGGTGTCGAACGGCAGTTGCAGGCCTTCGTAGACGGCGTGCATCAGGTTCACCACGGCGGGGTAGTTGCCATAGGACTGCTTACGCAGCAGGGCATTGCCCATGATGAAGATCTGCGCACCCGACGGATGGTAGGGGCCGCCGCCGGGGATCTTGTAATCCTTCTTGTCCCAGCGGGCGACCGGGTCGCCCTTGGTCTTGATCCAGGTCTTGGCGGCTTCGACGACCTTGTCGCCATCGACGACTTCATCGACGACGCCGGCGCCCAACGCTTCGGCCGGCTTGAACGACTTGCCTTCCGACATGGCCATCAGCGCCGCCTGGACGCCGATCAGGCGCGGCAGGCGTTGCGAGCCGCCGCCGCCCGGGAACAGGCCGATCTTGATTTCCGGCAAGCCGACCTGGACCTTTGGTCCGTTCGACAGGACGCGGTAATGGCAGGCCAGCGAGACTTCGAGGCCGCCGCCCAGCGCCAGGCCGTTGATGGCGGCGACGACGGGCTTGCCGCAGGTTTCCAGCAGCCGGTAGACGCGGTTCATCTCAAAGGCGGCGTTGAACGTGCCCTTCAGAGCCTCTTCGCCCGCATCTTGCGTTGCGCTACCGCTTTGCTGCTTGAGCGCGGGCGCAACCTCCCAGGCACCGCCCAGCATTTCCTCGAGGTCGGCGCCGGCGCAGAAGCCGTTGTCCTTGCCCGAGGTGATGACCACGCCCTTGATTTCAGATTCCGTCTTGGCGCGCGTGGCGATGGCTTCCAGGTCGGCCAGGGCCGCCTTGGTGAAGGTGTTCATCGTCTTGCCCGGCACGTCGAAGGTGCACAGCAGGATGCCATCGGCGTCGAGTTCGGTCTTGAAGTTTTCCATGTTCGTTTCTTTCCCTGCTTTAGACGCGTTCGATGACGGTAGCGGTGGCCATGCCGCCGCCGACGCACAGGACGGCGAGGCCCGTCGACTTGCCGGAACGTTCCAGTTCGTCAGCGAGCGTACCGAGGATCATGGCGCCGGTGGCGCCCAGCGGGTGGCCCATGGCGATGGCGCCGCCGCAGACATTGATCTTGTCGTGCGGGATATCTAGCGCCTGCATGTAGCGCAGGACGACGGCCGCGAAGGCTTCGTTGAGTTCATAGAGGTCGATGTCCGCCACGTTCATGCCGAGGCGCTTCAGCAGCTTTTCGGTGACGTAGGACGGGCCGGTCAGCATGATCGACGGCTCCGAGCCGATCGATGCGGTGCCGAGGATGCGCGCTTTGGCCTTCAGGCCGGTGATGACGCCGGCTTCCTTCGAGCCGACCAGGACGGCGGCCGAACCGTCGACGATCGACGACGAATTGCCCGGCGTATGGACGTGATTGACCTTCTCGACCTCGGGGTAGCGCTGGTTGATGACCGAATCGAAGGCCATTTCGCCGAAGGCCTGGAAGGACGGGTTAAGCCCAGCCAGGGTCTGCATGTCGGTATTGGGACGGATGGTTTCGTCGTGGTCCAGAGCGGTGACGCCCAGCTGGTCCTTGATGCGCATGACCGAATTCTTGAAGCGGCCTTCCGCCCACGACTTGGCCGAACGCTTGTGGCTTTCGACCGAATAGGCGTCGACGTCGGTGCGCGAAATGCCCCACTTCGACGCGATCATGTCGGCCGACACGCCCTGCGGCACGAAGTATTGCGGGAAGGCTGCGCGGACGTCGATCGCCCAGGCGCCGCCGTCGGAGCCCATGGGGATGCGGCTCATGCTTTCGACACCGCCGCCGATGGCCATGACGGCTTCGCCCGACACCACCTTGGCGGCGGCGATATTGACGGCTTCGAGGCCCGAGGCACAGAAACGGTTGACCTGGGCGCCGGCGGTATACTGGTCGTAACCGGCCGCCAGGACCGCGGCTCGGGCGATGTCCCCGCCCTGTTCGCCGACCGGCGTCACGCAGCCCCACGACACGTCGTCGACCAGGGTGGTATCGAGATTGTTGCGATCGCGCAGTTCGCTCAGGACCTGGGCGGACAGGTCGAGCGCCGTGATCTGGTGCAGGCTGCCGTCCTTCTTGCCCTTGCCGCGCGGTGAGCGCACATGGTCATAGATGTAGGCTGAATTTTCGGGGGTCGGCATGGGAAGTTGGTCCTCCAGCTTAAGGCGGCTTTGCACCTTTTTATGGTGGTGACTAGATGCGCCTGCTTTACGCGAACGTCAAGATATTGGGCGAAATAATCTGCGTCGTTGGGGAAGGTTTGAAAGAGAAAAACCCCTCCGTCATCTTCGCCAAGAAGCTTGATGCCACCTCCCCATCTAACGATGGGGCGGAGAGCGTTTGGACGACCTCCCTTCGCCCCATTGAAGATGGGGAGATTTTTGGCGCCAGCGAAGGTATAGCCTTCGCAAGCCATGGGCACAGCCGACAGAGGGGTCTCTTTTTTCGTCGCACCCCGGCGGAAACCCAAGCCCCATTCATCTTAATTATAATACAATTTCTCTTGACCTGCGGACAGGCTCCGCTTAGGTCTGAAACATATACAGAAACGGGGAACTTCCTATGGATACCATGCCGGCGCCGGCCACCTATGCAACCAAGGCCGCGAAGCTCGTCAAGATCGAGACCTTCGCTGTTCCGCCGCGCTGGCTGTTCGTCCGTATCGAGACCGATGACGGCGCCGTCGGCTGGGGCGAAGCGTCGCTGGAAGGCCATACCGAAGCCACCCAGGCGACCTTTGCCGAAATCCGTGAGCGCTTTATCGGCCACGACGCCAGCCGCATCGAAGACATGTGGCAGACCTTCTATCGCCTCGGCTTCTACCGCGGCGGCCCGGTGCTGATGTCGGCCCTGTCCGGCTTCGACCAGGCCCTGTGGGACCTCAAGGGCAAGCGCTACGGCGTGCCGGTGTGGGAACTGCTGGGCGGCCGCGTCCGCGATCGCGTCCAGGTCTATGCCTGGATCGGCGGCGACCGTCCGTCCGACGTCGTCGATGCCGCGAAGATGCGCCTCAGCCAGGGCTTCAACGCCGTCAAGATGAACGCCTCCGAAGACATGGCCTGGCTCGATTCGCCCAAGGTCATCGACGGTGTCATCGAACGCTTCACCTCGGTGCGCGACTTAGGGCTGGATGTCGGCCTCGACTTCCACGGCCGCGTCCATAAGCCGATGGCCAAGCAACTGGCCCACGCGCTTGAGCCCCTGCGTCCGCTGTTCATCGAAGAGCCCCTGCTCAGCGAACACCCGGAAGGCATCGCCCAGTTGTCCAAGCTGACGACGACGCCGATCGCCCTGGGTGAGCGTCTCTACAGCCGCTGGGACTTCAAGCCCTTCTTCGAGGCGGCAAGCGTCGACATCATCCAGCCCGACCTCAGCCACGCCGGCGGCATTTCCGAAGTCCGCCGCATCGCCGCCATGGCCGAGGCCTACGACGTGTCGATCGCCCCGCACTGCCCGCTTGGCCCGCTGGCGCTCGGCGCCTGCATGCAGATCGCCATCGCCACGCCGAACCACGTCATCCAGGAAATGTCGCTGGGCATCCACTACAACACCAATGGCCACGACCTGCTGAGCTACATGAAGAACCCGGAAGCGTTCGACGTGAAGAACGGCTATGTCGACGCCCTCACCGCCCCCGGCCTCGGCGTCGAGATCGACGAGGACAAGGTGCGTGAAATGGCCAAGGATTGCCCGCCGTGGCGCAATCCGGCCTGGCGCGGGCCGGATGGTTACGTCCGCGAATGGTAAAACCGACAGCGAGCGGGTGAGACGGGCGACACAGTCCGCAACCCGCCCGCCATCACCGCCGCGTTAATGCCACCCTGGTAGGACCAGGACGCGGCGGTGCCGAATTCAGAAGAAAACAAGACAGGGACACAATATGACTGAGATCATTCGCCGCTCGAAACCTGGCGCCATTCTCGGTGAAGGCCCGACCTGGTCGAAGCGCGACCAGTGCGTCTACTGGGTCGATATCCTCGGCAATAAACTGCACGCCTGGTACCTCGACAACTCGGCGCGCACCTGGGAATTCCCGGAGCACATCACCTGGGTCATCGAGCGCGAGGACAAGCCGGGCTTTATCGCCGGCCTGATGAGCGGCTTCGCCGAGGTCACCCTTGATCCGCTGACAATCACCCATATCGCCAATCCGTATCCGCACGAGCCGGAAAACCGGATGAACGACGCCAAGGCCGACGACCGTGGCCGCATCTGGGCCGGGTCGATGCACAAGCCGATCACCCAGACCTCCGGCGCCTGGTACCGCCTCGACACCAATCTCAGCGTCACGGAGGTCGACGGCCCCTACCGCATCGCCAACGGCCCGGCCTTCAGCGCCGACCACCGCACCGTCTACCACACCGATACCGGGATTTCCGAAGTCTATGCCTTCGATATCGACGACAATGGCGACCTGACCAACAAGCGCCTGTTCCTGAAATTCAGCGACGAGATGGGCGGCCCCGACGGCATGACCATGGATGCGCAGGGCGGCCTGTGGATCGCCCACTGGGGCCCTGGCCGCGTGACGCGGTTTACCGCCGACGCCAGGGAAGACTTCCATATCGACCTGCCGGCCAAACAGACGACAAGTCTTTGTTTCGCCGGAAACAATCTCGATCGCGTCTTCGTCACCTCGGCGGCGGAAGGCATTACGGGCGACAGCGATGCCGATCGTGAAGCGGGGACATTATTTGAAATCCCTTCTGATCTGCTGCGGGGACATACCGGCCTTGAACCGCAACGGTTTAGGGGTTAAGTCCGGGCCGTATTTCCTTTGACCTGAAGATTGCGTGTGACATGACCGATTCCGCTCCCGCCCTGTTGGCCGCCGACTGGGGCACGACCAATTTCCGCCTGTTCCTGTTCGGCACGGATGGCGAAATCATCGCCCGTCACAACGCCAATATCGGGCTGAAAAACCTGGGTGTGCTGTCGTTCGAACAGGCCCTGACCTCGGTCATGAAGGAAGACTTCGCCCGCCCCGACCTGCCGATCCTGCTGTCGGGCATGGTCGGTTCGCGCACTGGCTGGGCCGAGGCCCCTTATGTCGAATGCCCCGCCGGCCTCGACACCATCGTTGCCGGCCTGGTCTCGGCTCCGTCCGACCGCCTGAAGGTCAAGATCGTCCCCGGCCTGGTCGGCGAAGCCGATCACCCCGGCCTGCTCAACGTCATGCGCGGCGAAGAGACCCAGATCCTCGGCCTCAGCCAGAAGACGGGTGACGCCACCTTCGTCCTGCCGGGCACCCACTGCAAGTGGGCCAATGTCCAGGGCGGCCAGGTTGTCAGCTTCTCCAGCTACATGACCGGCGAAATGTTCCAGGTGCTGAAGGCCAATTCTATCCTGGGCGACCTGATGACCGCCGACATCGACGACGAAGCCGCCTTCAAGCTGGGCGTCGACCGCGCCATGGAAGACAAGTCCTTCCTGTCCCTGGTCTTCTCGGTGCGCACCGAAGGCCTGTTCGGCCACATCAAGCCGGAAAGCCTGTCGTCCTACCTGTCGGGCCTGCTGATCGGTTCGGAAGTTCGCGCCGAAATCATCCGCCACGGCAAGCGCCCGATCCACCTGATCGGCGACGGCACCCTCGTCAACCTCTATCAACGCGCCCTCGCCCATGTCGGCTTCGACGACCTCACCCGCCATGACGGCGATGCGGCTTCGGCGGCCGGCCTGTGGGCCCTGGCACAAGCTGGACACCTGATCTGATGACTATTTCCTGGCAAGACGCCCTGAAGACCCTGCCGCTGGTCGCCATCCTGCGCGGCCTGCGCCCTGACGAGTCGGTGGCCATCGGCGAGATGATCGTCAAGGCGGGCTTTCGCATCCTCGAAGTGCCGCTGAACTCGCCCGATCCGTTTGACAGTATTAAATTGATGGTCGATGCCCTGGGCGACCAGGCCATTGTCGGCGCCGGCACGGTCCTGACCGTGGCCGATGTCGACCGGCTGGCGGAAGTCGGTGGCCGCATCTGCATCTCGCCCAATACCAACCCCGCGGTCATCGGCCGCGCCAAGGAACTGGGCCTGATCTCGTTCCCGGCCTTCTTCACCGCCACCGAAGCCTTCCAGGCGGCGGAAGCCGGCGCCGATGCGCTCAAGCTCTTCCCGGCCGACCTCGCCGGCCCCAAGGGCCTCAAGGCGCTGAAGGCTGTCCTGCCGAAGAACCTGCCGGTCTTCCCGGTCGGCGGCATCGAGCCCGGCAATATGACCGACTATCTCGAGGTCGGCGCCGCCGGCTTCGGGATCGGCACCAGCGTCTTCAAGCCTGGCGATACGCCCGACATCGCCTACAGCAAGGCCAAGGCCTTTGTCGATGCCTGGGCCGTCGCCAAACCGGCGCTGAATTAAAGTCTACCGACCTCTGACAAGAATACAGGCGGGGCGCGCAATCCGATTGCGCGCCCCGCTTCGCATCAGAATGCGTTGACGAGCGGCTCGCGCGCCCAGTAACGCAGTGCGGCCAGGCTTTCGAAGAAGGCACCGACCGTATCGACAGACAGTTCGATACAGGCTTCGTCGAGATCGATACCGTTCTTTTCGAACAGCGTCATAGCCTCAGGCGAAAAGCCTATATATTTCATATGAGCATAGGCATCGGCGATGAAGTCGCGCGCCGCCGCCTTCTTGCTGAACAGGGTGGCGCCCTGGCCAGAGATGACGATGGCGACGGCGTCGAACAGCACCGAGGGGCCGCCGTCGATCTTGTACTGGCCCGGTGTCAGCGTGCCGTCATTGAGGATGACACCTTCTACCATCGGCGTGATCAGTTCGACCATCATGCCATTGGCGGCCGCCTCGGCCTGCAACGCCGCGACAAGGCCGGCATCAGCATCGTCCGACAACAGGATGCCAAGCTTGCGGCCGGCCAGCGAGGGTGGCGGATTCTTCAGGATGCTGAGGGCGTCCGACGCCGGCAGGTCCTGTCGCGTCGGCCGGGCGGCGGCAGCCGGTTCCGGAAGGACCTTAAGGCCAAGACCGGCGGCGACGCCGTCAGCCAGGCCCGGATCGATATTCATCAGGTGCGAGACGACGCGGGTGCGGATGGCCGGCCGTTCGACACGGCTCAGTTCGAAGACCAAGGCATTCTTGATATGAGTCTGCTCGGTCTCGGTCTGGCTGATATAGAACTGACGCGCCTGGCTGTAATGGTCGGCGAAGCTGTCAGGCCGCACGCGCATCTTGACGGCGCCGTCCTCGGCCGGTTCCGGGAAGCTGGTGAAGCCGGCCGGGCTTTCGCGCGGGCCGCCCTCTTCGCCGGCATAGGAGTTCGGCTCGAAATTGACGCGCCCCTTCGGGTTGGTCATGGCCATGTGGCCGTCCTGCTGGAAATGGTGGAACGGACATTTCGGCGCATTGACCGGGATGTGGTTGAAGTTGGGCCCGCCCAGGCGCTTCAGTTGCGTATCGAGATACGAGAAGTTGCGGCCCTGCAGCAGCGGGTCGTTGCTGAAATCGATACCCGGAACGACGTTTCCGGTCTGGAAGGCGACCTGTTCGGTCTCGGCAAAGAAGTTGTCCGGCATGCGATCGAGCACAAGACGGCCGACGATGCGCACCGGCAGGATTTCCTCGGGAATCAGCTTGGTGGCGTCGAGGACATCGAAGTCGAAGCTGTTGGCGAAGTCTTCGTCGAACAGTTGCAGGCCCAACTCCCATTCCGGGAAATCGCCGGAATGGATGGCGTTCCACAGGTCGCGACGGTGGAAATCGGGATCGGCGCCGTTGATCTTGACGGCCTCGTTCCACACCACCGACTGCAGGCCCAGCTTGGGCTTCCAGTGGAACTTGACAAAGGTCGACTTGCCGGCGGCATCGACCATGCGGAAGGTATGGACGCCGAAACCTTCCATGAAGCGGAAACCGCGCGGGATGGCGCGGTCCGACATGGTCCACATGATCATGTGCATCGATTCCGGCATCAGCGAGATGAAGTCCCAGAAGTTGTCGTGCGCTGTCTGCGCCTGGGGGAATTCACGATCGGGCTCTGCCTTGGCGGCGTGGATCAGGTCGGGGAACTTGATGGCGTCCTGGATGAAGAAGACCGGGATATTGTTGCCGACGAGATCCCAGTTGCCTTCCTTGGTGTAGAACTTGACGGCGAAGCCGCGGACGTCGCGTGCCAGATCGGCCGAGCCCTTGTTACCGGCGACCGTCGAGAAGCGGACGAAAACCGGCGTCTGTTCACCGGCTCGCTGGAAGATATCGGCGCGGGTGACATCGGCCAGCGAATCGTAGGTTTCGAAGAAGCCGTGGGCGCCGTAGCCGCGGGCATGGACGACGCGTTCGGGGATGCGCTCATGGTCGAAGTGGAAGATCTTCTCGCGCATATGCTGGTCTTCGAGTGCGGCCGGACCGCGGGCGCCGATCTTCAGCGAGTTCTGGTCGTCGGAGACGGGCGTTCCCTGCTGGGTCGTCAGTTGCGGCACGCCGTCGCCGGCCTGCTGGTGGGTTTCGCCGCCGCTGGCCTGCGGTACGGTGACGTCGACAAAGGTCGCATCGGTTAGGTTTTGGTCTGTGGGGGACATGGGTGTTTCCTGGTGTGGGCGATGTTTAGGATTTAGGGCGGGCACGTTTGGTGACGAAGGCGATGGACAGCATGGCGTCCGCGGGCACTTCATAGTCATGGAAGCCGTCGCCGCTTTCGCGGGCAGGGATGGCAATATCTGTGTCGGCAAGGGTCAGGTGGATGGCCGGCAGTTTTTTGCGGCCCTTGACCATCAGTCGGAAGCGGCCGGCCTGGCCGACGGGGCCTTGCAGCTTGACGGTCAGATGGCCGTCGTCTTGCTTGCGGACATCGGTGGCATAGTCGCAAAACAGCCGGAAGGGCGCATCGCCACAGACGTTGAAAGCCCGCGCCGCGAAGATAAAGGCGCCGCCGGCGCCATAGACTTCCTGGCCGACCTGGCCTGCAGGCTGGCCGTCGCCGTACAGGTCTTCGAGCGGAAAGGACAGGGCGCGGTCATTGTAGCCGTTGCGGACATTGTCCTTGGCCACGACCTCTTCCGGCAGGGCGTCGGGGTAGAAGTACCAGGTGAAGTCCTGGGCATAGCGGCGGTATTCGCACAAAAGCAGCTTGGCCGCCGGCGGGATATCGTCATAACCGATGCGCAGATATTCGTCGAAGGCGGCAAAGGCTTCGAAGCACTCGTAGGCCGCCATATAGGGCGCATCATGCAGGCAGGTCAGGCCGAAGAAGTTGGTATAGTGGGCGGCAAACTTGATCTCGGAATGCCACAACTCGCAATTGTGCAGGAAGCCAGCGACGAAGACCATGCTCTGGTCGAGATAGCCCGAGCGGCGATCCATCAACCACAGCTTCAGGCAGGCGACTGCTCCCCAGGCCGTCAGGTTTGTCTGGTAGGCCAGGTTGAAGCGATTGCCTTCCAGGGCCTTCAACGCCGCCTGCGCCTCATCGACATAGGCATCGTCACCGATGATCTCCCATGCCAGCAGCATGACATAGGCGTAGAGGCCGCCGGCATCGGTCTGGCTGCGCCCCTGCGGGCTGCGCGACTGCGTGATGACGGAAAAGTCGGTGATGTCGAACTGGATCGGCCAGACATAGCCGAAATGGCGTGCCGATTTAACGGTATAGGCCAGGGAGTCGCGGAACAGCTTTTCCGCCTTCGTGTCACCGGCCTTGGCCAGCCGCGCCAAATTCATCAGCGGATGGAACAGGTACCAGGAGTCGACGGCATCCGGGTTCTTGTCCTCGCCGACATTGGGCAGGTAACGCCGGATGGTGCCGAGGTCCTTGTCGAAGAAGCGGCCGATGCCCGAGGCCAGCTCGGCCGACAGCGGTTCGATACTGCCTTGCGCCAGTTCCCATTCACGCAGGGACGACAGGACCGACATCTGCACCATGCTGTCGGGATATTCGGCGTCGGTATAGGCGTGCAGATAGGTATGACCGTAATGCTCAATGCGCGCCTGCGGGGCATGGGTCAGGTCATGGATGGTGCGCTCGGAGCGTTCGATCCAGTCATGGAATTCCGGCTCTGGCTTGTCGAGATGCGGATAGATGTTGGCCAGCATGTCGACGAAGTGACGCGCGCTCTGCATCTCGTCGGCGGCGCAAGTCTCGGCAAAGGTGAGCAGCGCATCCGAGACGACGATCTCCTCGCCGGCGGGCAAGGGCTTCTCCGGCGGGGCATAACCCATGGGCGAAGTCGGCGGCTGGTAGCCAAGCTCCGGCCAGCGCCCGCCGACGACGCCGTCGGGCTTGGTGTCCGTCGCCTGGAAATACGGGTTGAGCGCCGTGAAGTTCTGCGCATAGAGAACACTGCCGAAGGACGGTTTCTGCACACAGAAATAGCACAGGCCGCCATTGACGCCGCGCTGCGCCGCCTCGACCTGGCCGATAGCCTTCATTGGGTTGTCATTGTCATCGAGGACATAGAGATCGCGTGGCCAGAAGGCCAGCAGCAGATCGGTGACCGGCTTTAGCGTGATTTTTATACGCAGGACGGTGTCGTCGAGGATGCTGACGGCAACGGTCCAGGTGCCGGCGCTGGCCTTGACGGTCCAGACAGCGCCTGTCTTGCCCATACGCTTTTGCGTCAGGGTATAGGGGCCGGGCCACGGATTGGTGCGCAAGGCCACAGCGCCCTTGCCCGGCCGCCGGACGACGATCCACAGGGTGTCCCGGCCGGGGCAGGCTTCGATCGTCAGGCTGCCCAGGGCAAACGTGGCGATGGGTTCCAGCTTTTCACTGAAGTCGGTCTGGACGGCCAGGACTTCGGAGGAAAAGCTCGTCGGTTTCGGAGTCGGATTATTGTCTTTTGCCATGGTTGGCGCCTTACGTGTTCAGGTGGCCAATCAGGTCTGATTTTGGCGAGCGAAGAAAAAACGAGGAGACGGGGGAAACGGCGTCTCAATGCGTAATGCAGACATAGTAAAGCCCCGCCGATCGGCGGGGCTTTACTATTCAAAGCAGATTACTGAGCGGGTGTAAGATTCACGGCCGCTTGCAGGGCGTCCTTGTTGACGCTCGACATTGCCAGGCCGTTCAGCTTGGTGTCGGTGGCCTTTTCTTCGGCCAGGGTATCGGCCAGCAGCTTGGCGGCATCGGTGTGGCCCAGGGCCTTGGCGATGGCAATGAGGGCGCCATAGCTGGCGATTTCATAGTGCTCGACCTTCTGGCCGCCGGCGATCAGCATGACATCGCGGACCGGGCCCTTTTCGATCTCATCGATGGTTTCCTGGCCTTCGGCGCACAGGCCTTCCATGGCCAGGCACTTGATACGCTTCAGCTTGATGCCGAGTTGCTCGACGATCTGGTCGATGCGCTCGATCTGGCCTTGCGTTTCTTCAAGGTGCAGCGTGAAGCCAGCTGCGAGATCGGCATTCGTGGCGGCCTTGGCCATCTTCGGCAGGGCCTTGGTCAGTTGCTTTTCGGCGCTGTAGATGTCGGAAAGTTCCTGAACGAAAGCTTCTTCAAGTGTCGTGATCTTGGACATTGTCGTCTCCGGGACGGGTGGGAAATGTGGGGATGTGAGATTACACCCTACCGGAAACGATATAAAAAAGCGGATGGATTCATCTTTATTATCGAAACCATTTATTTGTTCGATTTCGTACAAATAGGCCATATCCTCACTGACAATTTACATCTCACTATATAACGGTTTCATTTCACAGATAACCGACAGTGCACTACTGCACTAATTATTTTAAATGACATCAAAAGGATTCCGGAATGCCGCTCATTATGATGGTAAGACTTATGATGTCCTTTATATCTTTGGCGGTGACTGCCTTACTTGGCTACCTGTTATGGACCTGGTACCAGGGCGACTATGTCCGCGATATCCACGGCACCCTTTATCAGGTACGCGAAAATTGGCGTCTTTGGACCGCCGTGGCGCTGGCTGTGTGGTCGTTCGGCGGCGGCAGCCTGCTGATCAAACCCTTCCTGGCGAAACGCGATACCGATCCTGTCGATCCGAAGCGCGGCAAGGGTGAAACAATAAAAGGCGCCAACGGCGCCTCGCTGTACGTCGAAAGCACCGGTCCGGCCGATGCGCCCGTCATTATCCTGACGCACGGCTGGGGCCTGGACAGCACCATCTGGGACTACGCCAAGCGGGACCTATCGCAAAAATTCCGCGTCGTTACCTGGGACCTTCCGGGAATGGGCCTGTCGAAGGCACCGACCGCAGCTGTCGGCCTGGAGAGTTTCGCTGACAATCTGAAAGCCATTATCCGTTACACCCGCGCCGACCGCGTTGTTTTGGTAAGCCACAGCATTGGCGGCATGGCGACCCAGACCCTGGCGCGCGACAACCGTGCCTTCTACAATCGTCATGTCGCCGGCACCGTCCTGGTCAACACCACCTATCGCAACCCGCTGACCACGATGATCCTGAGCCCGCTCGCCAGGATCCTGCGTTTTCCGCTGATAGAACCGCAATTTCATCTGACGATGTGGCTATGGCCCCTGGCCTGGCTCAGTGCCTGGAAGAGTTATCTCGACGGCACGGCCCATATCGCCAACCGCCTCGGCTTTGGCGCCTATGTTACCCATAGCCAGCTGGCGCACACCACACTGCTCAGCATCCGCAATTCGCAAAAGGCACAGGCCAAGGGCAACCTGGCCATGTTTGCCTGGGATGCCACCGGCGCCATGCGCTCGGTTACAGGTCCCGTCCTGCTGCTGGCCGGATCGGTCGATATCGTTACAAAGGCTGATGCCAGCATAGCGATTGCCGCGACCTCGCCGACAGCCGCCGCCGAAGTCATCGACAAGGTCAACCATATGGGCTTCCTGGAACGTCCCGACATTTATAATTCAGCCTTCGCAGACTTTGCGACCGAGGTCTTTTCCGACGACACCTTTGCTACCGCCTATCGCCCGACGGATACCCCTGCCCCTCTGGCCGCATCGTGAATGTAATGGCTACGGCAGCTGCGGGCATGACCCCATCCTCCGTATCAAACAAACCCGGCAAGGGTCCGTTTCCCGTATTTGCCCAGGCGACCGCTACTGCCGCCGGCGGCGCGCCGGCCTTTATGATCGCCATCGGCCTGGTCGTCCTGTGGGCCGCGACCGGCCCCCTGTTCCACTTTTCCGACGTCTGGCAGATGGTCATCAATACAGGCACGACCATCGTGACTTTTTTGATGATCTTCGTCATCCAGAATGCGCAGAACCGCGACGGCAGGCTGGTGCAACTCAAGCTCGACGAACTGATCCGCGCCGTCGAAACGGCCGAAACCGCCTATATCGCCATGGACGAGATGTGCGAAGCCGACCTCGACACCCTGCGCCAGGAATTCACAGCAATAGCTGCCGAGGCAAAAGCAACCGTGGTACCTCTACAACCGCCAGCGCGCCAGACATCCCTGAAAGCAGCCAAGGTCAAGGCGCTCGTTGCCGCCGCCCGGGAGTAGAAGACTATTGCGCCGGAGGGCGGAAATAGCGGAGCAGGCGCGATAGCAATATACCGATCGCACCTGAGGACGCCGTCAGCGTCCCGAAATAGCCTGCCGTATGTTCCGCCAGGCATGACTTGCCGACTCCGGGATGGCAACTGAAGGACAGCCAGAAGGCCGCCAGGCTGACCGAGAAGAACAGGACCAGGCCGACGATCCGTACCCGCCCCTTCAGCCACGTCATCAGGGCGAAGGTCATCAGGGCCGGCAGCAGGCCGATGATGGCGACAATCATATTTCCCGAACCCATACCCTGTATGCTCCAAGGTTATCCCGGCCGGCATCCAGGCTGGTCCGGCGATCGCGCGCATCCAATATTGCCCGCCGCTACGGGATAGCCTATTGCCCGCATGATGCAAACACTGGACCAATTGCGCGCCGGCGAACTGGCCGGCGCCAGCGCCCTGAAACTCTGCGAGGAATTACGCGATTTCCCCCGGGAGATTTTCACCCTGGCCGATTCCCTGGAACGCCTGGATCTCAGCGACAACGACCTGTCGTCGCTGCCGGACGACCTGCCGCGCCTGCATCGCCTGCGCATCCTGTTTTGCTACGACAACCAGTTTACCGAACTTCCGGACGTCCTGGGTCAGTGTCCATCCCTGCGTATGATCGGCTTCAAATCCAACCGCATCGCTACCGTGCCGCCGACCGCCCTGCCCGCTGGGCTGCGCTGGCTGATCCTGACCGACAATGTCATAACCGCCCTGCCGGAAACGATCGGCGAATGCACCGATCTGCAGAAGCTGATGCTGGCGGGAAACCACCTGACGGCCCTGCCTGTCGGACTGGGCAAATGCCGCCGACTGGAACTGCTGCGCGTTGCCGCCAACCGCCTGACGGAGTTTCCCGAATGGCTGACATCCCTGCCGCGGCTGGCATGGCTTGCCTTTGCGGGCAATCCCTTTACGGCCGAGGCCGAGGCGCGGGTATCGGATAGGACCGCTGACGACGCTGCCGGTTGGGACGGACTGGAACTCACCGAAGTACTGGGACAAGGCGCGTCCGGCATTATTCATGCCGCTCAGCGCGATGGTATGTCTCTCGCCGTCAAGCTGTTCAAGGGCGCAGTCACCAGCGACGGCTCGCCGCATTGCGAAATGAACGCCTGCCTGCATGCCGGCGCGCATCCGCATCTGATACCGGCGCTGAATCGCCTGCCCGACCGTGACGGCCAGCCAGCCCTGCTGATGGCGCGTATCCCCGAGGCCTTTACACCCCTGGCCGGCCCGCCCAGCGTCGAGACCTGCACCCGGGACGTCTATGCGCCGGATACCGTGTTCGCGCCGGCAGAGGCGCTGCGTATCGCCACGGCCATTGCCCGGGCCGCCGCCCATCTGCACGACCGCGGAATCCTGCATGGCGACCTTTATGCCCACAACATCCTGCATGATGGACAAGGTCACGCTCTTATAGGCGACTTCGGCGCCGCTTCGATCATTCCGTGCAACGCTATCGCGCTGGAACGTATCGAGGCACGCGCCTTCGGCTGCCTGCTGGAGGAACTTGCAGCCCGCTGCACAGCAGTGGCCGCCCCCGCCGCGACACTAGGCGCCTTGGCATCGGCATGCCTGGACGACGCCCCGGAGAAACGGCCCTTATTCGCCGATATCGTAAACGCTCTCGTCGCCCCGAATGACGATATCACATAAATATTGCAGCGCATCACAAATTATTGCATCGCAATATTTTATACTTTCCAAGACGGAATGACAGCGCTATCAATTGGGCCTTCCCCAATGCCGGAGCTGTTCATATGCGTACCCTCACCACCCTCGCCCTCGTCACTGCCGTCGCCGGCTCGCTGATCACCACTTCTGCCCTGGCCGATTGCAGCAAGGCACAGGAAATCGCCTTGGCCAAGCTGACCACCCGCGCCCTGACCGGCAAGCTCGTCAGCGACCAGCATAGCAAGCAGATCATCCTGCACGATTGCGACGCCGTATCGGGTCATGCCAGCGCCAGCTTCATCTACAACTATGTCGACGCCAAGGGCCTGCAGACTGTAGCCGGCACGGTTGCCGCCAACAGCGACGCGGTCACCAACCTGACCGTCACGACCCACGACCATGCCCTGGCCTTCCGCGACCAGGACTTCTCCGAACAGAGCTACGGCCCCGTCGCCTACGCGGAATAAGGCCTCCTACGCCGGCCAGGTTATCTGATAACCAGAAGATATTGACGCCAGTGCCCCTACGGGCGCTGGCGTTATTTTTTACCACTCGAGTCAGACGCGATTTTTCCGCATGACGCCGGCCAACACATTCAACAGCAGGGTGGCATGTCCAGCCGAAGGCGTCCAGACACTGTGTTCGGTGTGCGGAAAACGTACACAGTTCCAGCCGGCTTTCCCGGCCACGTCCGCGTCGCTCCCCTCTGTCATCATCACGTAGCCGTCGGTAACCCGGGAGAGCGACAAACTAAAACAAGCGCCTTGATATCGCCATACGATATGCAAGTGGGTAAGCACCGTGAAATTCTCACTATCGGCAAACAGGATCGCCAGACAGTCTCCGAGATCCGCAATATAGGTATCTACTGCGGACCGGATCCTCGGGTCGGCGACCGCAGCAAGCCATTCCGGTTGGTATTTACCGAAGACGCGATTAACTCTGACGACGAGTCCCGTCGCATCGACGTCAGGTCTGTACATTTCATCTCCTGCGAACCGGGACGCAATCTGCCCGACGGTCAGGCGCGGAAGCGATCCATGATCTGTTCGAAACGCGCCACATTGATCGGCTTGCCGATATAGTCGTCCATGCCGGCGGCCAGGCATTTTTCGCGGTCGCCGGCCATGCTGAAGGCGGTCATGGCGATGACCGGAAGGCGCTCCGCGCCGTGCTCGCCCTCCCACTGACGGAAGCGCCGTGTGGTTTCCAGCCCGTCGATGCCGTCCATCTGCACGTCCATCAGGGCGAGATGGAAGCCCTGCGTTTTCAGCAGCGCCAGCGCGTCGACACCGTTGGAGGCGACAATGGTTTCGTAGCCGAGATCTTCGAGGAAGGCTGTCGCCACCATGACATTGGCGGCATTGTCTTCGACCAGCAGGATACGGCCGGTGCCAGACACACGCGCCGGTTTGATATTTTCCTCCGCCGCTTCTGGCGCAGTTGCGGGCGCTAGCGGCAATGGCAGGGTAAAGGTAAAGGTCGATCCCTCGCTCGGCCTACTGGTCACCTCAAGGCGCCCGCCCATGCGTTCGGCCAGATTTTTGGCGATCGGCAGGCCAAGGCCAGTGCCGCCGTACCGGCGCGTCATCGAGCTGTCGGCCTGGGCGAATTTCTCGAAAATCTGTTTCAGATTCTGTGGATCGATACCGATGCCGGTATCCGTCACCTGGACGACGATTTCCACATGACCATCGACCGGCGACGCGCAGGTCGGCGACACTTCCACCGTGCCGGACGGGGTGAACTTGATGGCGTTGCTGACCAGGTTGAGCAGGATCTGATAGATGCGTTGCGGATCGCCGACAAACAGGTGATCGCCGCACGAGGCAGGCATTTCCAGCCCGATGCCTTTTTCCTGCGCCTGCGGGGTCATCATCTTGACGACGCTTACGATGACATCGTCCAGCCGGAAGGGCAGCGCCTCCAGCTCGATCTTGTTGTCCTCGATCTTGGCGATGTCGAGCAGGTCGTTGACCAGGGCCAGCAGGGAGTTGGCGCTCTGTTGCAGGGTGCCGACAAACTTCTCCTGTTGGGCACTGAGCGGCGTGCGCCCGAGAATGTGTGCCAGGCCGATGATGGCGTTCATCGGTGTGCGGATCTCATGGCTCATATTGGCGAGGAATTCGCTCTTGGCGTTATTGGCCTTCTCGGCCTTTTCCAGCGCCTCTTTCATCTTTTGTTCGGCGTCGCGCACGCGCAAAAGGGCGCGCACCGTGGCGATCAGTTCCAGGGCGTCGATTGGGGTCGTCAGGTAACCGTCGGCGCCGCATTCGAGGCCTTGCGCCCGGTCGCGGCCTTCGATGAACAGGGCCGAGGTCATCAGCACCGGCAGCGAACTGAATTCCGGCCGCGCCTTGATGCGGACGCACATGTCGAAACCCATGCCGTCGGGCAGGTTGACGTCGAGGATGACCAGCGACACCGGCGTCGTTTCCAGCAACTCCATGCCGGCATTCAGCGTCGTCGCTTCAATCGTCAGGTAGCCCGCCTTGACCAGCAGGCGGCTGAAGGCATAGCGGTTGATTTCGGTGTCGTCGATGATCAGGATGGTTTCAGGCATCGGTAGGCGCCTTGATACGGGTTTCAATGGTCGTGAAGATGTCGGCGATGCGCCGGGTGCGTTCACTTTGCGACAGAGATTTCGATAGTACAGCCTCGGCGTCTTCGAGCAGGTTGTCGATTTCCGCCTGGGACAGCTCCTTGCTGCTGTTGATCACCACGGGAATGTCGCGTGTCTCCGGATCTGCCTTCAAGGCCTTGAGCACGTCCTCGCCGCGACCATCGGGCAGGCCGAGGTCCAGAAAGATCAGGTCGGGACGGGTCGTCCGGACGACGGCCAGACCTTCTGCCGCGCTGGTTGCCTCGACAATGGCACGGGCGTGACGCTCGACGCTTTTGCGCAGGACGTAGCGGTCGGGCGTATAGTCGTCGATCAGAAGTACCCGTTCGTGACGCGCTCCCGTGGCGGCGGCATGGGCAGCATCGATTTCGAATTCGGCGGCGCCGGCATAGCGGCGCGGCAGGATGACGGCGAAGGTCGAGCCCTGGCCCAGGACGCTCTGCACCAGCACGCGCCCGCCCAGCATCTCGGCCAGCTTGCGCGACAGGGGCAGGCCCAGGCCCGTACCCTGGATGCGCATCTGGTGCTCGCCCTCGATCTGGGTGAAGTCCTCGAAGATGCGGTCCTGGTCTTCGGCAGCGATACCGATGCCGGTATCGCTGACGGTGAATTCGATCCAGTCGGCATCGACGGCTTTCGCCGACACCCGTATCTCGCCCTTATTGGTATATTTGAGCGCATTGGAGATGAAGTTGCGCAGGATCTGCGACACCTTGCCCTCATCGCTGAGCAGGGTCGTGCCGTCCACGGCATCGTCGAAGATGAGTTCGACCGGATGGCCGGGCAGGATCAGGGGTTTGAGCATGCCGCGCAGGACGCGAAACATCTCGTCGACCTGGAAGGTCCGGGCGCGGATGATGACCTTGCCGGCCTCGACCTTGGCGAGGTCGAGCACGTCGTTGACCATGGCCGACAGTTCGCGCGCGCTGGTGCGGATAAAACCGATCTGCTTTTCCTGTTCGCCGGTCAGGTCGCCGTCGAGGCGGTCGAGCAGGATGCCGGAAATGCTGATGATCGAATTGAGCGGCGTGCGCAGCTCATGGGTGATGGTCGAGAGGAATTCGGTCTTCAGTTCCGAGGCGCGCTTCTGGTAGTCGGCGCGCTGTTCCAGTTCGCCGGACAGGGCGACGACGCCGCGATTGGTTTCCTCAAGCTCGAGATTGAGCTGTGTCAGGCGCTCCTGCTGGCGCTGCACCTCGTCGAGCGCTGCCAGCAGTTCCTGGTTCTGGCGCTGCATCTCCTCGAAAGGGCTCTGCGGGTCTTCGATAGCCAGGTCGGCGACGATCTGCGCCCCCAGACCTTGAGTTACCTCCGGCGCGCGTTTCGGCAACAGGCAACTCATCTCGATCCAGGTGCCGTTGGGGTCGGTATCGACGGTGAAACCATCGACCAGGCGGCGTGCGCCGGCAAGACCGACCCCCATGCCCGTCTTCGAGACATACTGCCCCGACAGGATGGTATCGAGATCGCGGATACCCGGCCCGCGGTCACTGACACGGATCAGCAGGGTCGGCGCCGGCCTGGCGATCACGAGAAACTCGACCCGCCCGCCCGGCGTATATTGGAAGACATTGCGCACCAGTTCGGACAGGGCCGTGGTGATGCGTACCTGGTCCTGCGGCGGAAAGGTCAGGGCTTGCGTCACCTGGCGCGCACGGCGGCGCGCCAGGACCAGGTCCTGTTCATAGCGAATCTCGACCTTCAGCAACGAAATCTGCATGCCCGCTACCCTCGCACCACCACGACAGTGGCGTCGTCCTTGCCGCGTTTGAAATGCTTGTACATCATGCCGGCGATGATCGCCGACGACCGGGTCACCAAGCCCGGAAAATCATCGAATTTCCAGTGTGTGGTCAGGCCATCGGAGTGCAGGATGATCAGGTCGTCAGGCGCACAGTCGTAGCTGAACGCCTTCACCTTGTGGATCTGGTGGCCGACAATACCGTTCATCGATACCACACCCTTCGCCTTGGGCGAAGTCATGATGTAACCGGCGATATTACCAATACCTGCGCAGGTCAGCCCCCCGCGAGCGATATCTAGCCGCCCGACAAGAACCGCTGCGCCGCGCGACGACCGCAACAGGGTGTGCATGGCCTCGAGACTGTCAGCCGGTGAGAGGCCCGGCCTGGCGACAAAGGAGGCAAGCGCCATATTGCTGGCCTCCGCGGCGACCGGACCATGGCCCAGCCCGTCGCTGACGATAATATCCATCCCGCCGTCGAAGGGTCGCACGGCCCAGCCGTCGCCACAAAGGGTTTCGCCTGCAACCGGCAGGCAGACGGCGCCGATATCGTAGGCCTGAACAGGTGCGTCCTTGGGCCACAACTGCGCGACAATAACAGTGCCCTGGTCACGCAGGGAATATATGTCGAAACTGGCCGACAGGCGTTTGATCGCCCCCATTCCGGTGCCAGGGCTACCGGCGGTCGAATAGCCATCCTCCATGCAGCGATAGACATCCATGCCGGGGCCGCTATCGATGGTCATGACTTCGAGGCCCGGTGCATCACCGGCCGACAGCAGCGCGCGCAGGATGACTGTGCCGCCGCCGGCGTGCTTGGCCAGGTTCCCGGCAAGTTCAGTGACGACAATGGCTACGCGGCCAGCAGCCGTCTCGTCGAAACCCAGATCCTTCGACGCCTGCAGGGCCTGACGACGCGCATTGCCAACGTCATGGCTTTCGCGGATATCGATGGCCAGGGACTGGCGCGAAATATCTACTTCCATCGCGCGATCATGACGCGCGTGCCCTGCCCCGGTGCCGTATCGATGGAGAATTCATTGCTCAGGCGCTTGGCGCCGCTCAGGCCCAGCCCCATGCCCGAGCCCGACGTCCAGCCGTCGGTCATCGCCTTTTCCAGGTCGGGAATGCCCGGGCCTTCGTCGGAAAAGGTCAGGCGCACGCCCTTGCGAATGCCCTCCTGCAGGCTTTCGATCAGGACTTCGCCGCCGCCGCCATAGATAAGCGTATTGCGCGCCAGTTCGCTGGTCGCGGTGACAAGTTTGGTGACATCGACAAGGCCCAGTCCGGCTTCGGACGCGACGACCCGCGCGCGCTGCCGGACCATGACCACATCCGACTCGGCGCGAATGGGCATGGTCTCAGAACTCCTGACGGTCATCGCCATCGCTCTCCGAGGCTCTTCCCCCACCGCGAAGCAATTGCATGCCTTTCTCGACGTCCAGGGCTGTCTTGACGCCCGGCAGGGTCAGGCCGAGTTCAACCAGGGTAATGGCAACGGCCGGCTGCATGCCGACGATCACCGTCTGGGCGTCCAGGATGCGCGACATCGACGAAATATTGGAGATCATGCGGCCGATAAAGGAGTCGACGATTTCCAGCGCCGAGATGTCGATTAGCACGCCGGACGCGCCGGTCAGGGCGATGCGGTTGGTCAGGTCGTCCTGGAGCGTCATAGCCAGGCGGTCGTGCATGTCGACCTGGATGGTCACAAGCAGGAATTCGCCCATGCGCAGGATAGGTATGCGTTCCATGGTGAAGATTATGCCTGCGGCCGGGCGCGGGCGATGGTCAGGCCCTTGCGTTCCAGGGCGACGGCGAAAGCCGAGGCCAGCGTCGCCTTAGTGGTGACATTACCCAGTTCGACGCCGAGATGGACGATGGTCTGGGCGATCTGCGGGCGGATGCCGCTGATCAGGCAGTCGGCGCCCATCAGGCGGGCGGCGGTGATGGTTTTCAACAGGTGCTGCGCCACCAGGGTGTCGACGGTCGGCACGCCGGTGATGTCGATGATGGCGACGGTCGAACCGGTGTCGACGATGCGTTGCAGCAGGGCTTCCATGACGATCTGGGTGCGGGCGCTGTCGAGCGTGCCGATCAGCGGCAAGGCAAGAATGCCTTCCGCCAGGCTGACGACCGGGGTCGACAGCTCCAGCATGTCTTCCTGCTGGCGGGCGATGACGCCTTCGCGCACCTTGAGATAGACGTCCATGGTGTGAAGGCCCAGACGGTCGAGGATGGCAGTCGCTTCCCAGATGGCGGAGGCAAGCTGCGGGGCATCGCTGGCATAGGTCTTGCCCAGCGCCGTGAACAGGGGCTTCTTGAACGAGAAGACGAAGGTCGCGGTTTCCGACGGCGAGAAGCCCTGTTCGCCACGACTGGCCGAAACCTCGGCCAGGAAGCGCAGGACGGCGTCCCATTCGGGCGTGCGCAGGTCGGTGGTATTGCCGTTACGGGTGGCCGCGGTGAACAGATGTAGGAAGGTATCGCACTGTTCGCGCAATTCCTTTTCCTTGATGGCGCCTTGGCGGCTGATCGCGCCCAGCTGTTCCTTAACCCACTCGTCAAGGAGTGCTACGGTATTATCCTGTGTCGCCTGAAAAAGGGCCATCCGTGCCGCCTCGCCGCCTAACATTATTTGTCCTAATGCGAATCTTGCCCGATCCGAGTCGGATCCGGTCACTTCGCTCGCCCCTCCTGGGCGGGGCCATAGACGGTGTTTTTGCCAGCTTCGTCAAGGAAGGCGCATAAGTCACAGCCGTGAATCACATCGAATCCTTATGTTTTCTGCAAACGGTTGCGACGCCCTAACGTCCGGTTGCTGACGTTAACGTCACCCTGACATTGCTTCCTTACAAATAATTCCATTATTCGAAGGGGATGGTGGCTTTCAATAAGGGAACAGGTGGGCGGTGGCGGACGGCATATGCAATGCGGTCTACCGGTAGAGGTGTGCGGCCTTGAGCCTGACGTCCGGGGAAATCATCGGGTGCCGTGACTGCGGCAGCGTGCAGAAGCTTCCAGCTACCACCGGTGGCGAGGTTATCCTGTGTTCGGTCTGCGACAGCGAACTGGAACGCCGCACCGGCCGCCGGCTCGATGTCGCCCTGGCCTTTTCGGCGACGACTTTTCTGCTGCTGCTGCCCGCCAACCTGTTGCCCTTCATCACGACATCGCTGCTGGGGGCGACACGGCAAAGCTACCTGATTTCCAGCGCCACCTCGATGTGGCACCTCGACTGGCCTTTCCTGTCGGCCGTGGTCGGCCTGTTCGTCGTCGTCTTTCCGCTGATGCGCTTCGGCCTGCTGACCTTCGTACTGACGGCCCTGCGCTTCGACTTCCGCCCGAAATGGCTGGGGCCGCTGTTTCGCCTGACCAACGAGCTGAAGATGTGGGCCATGTCCGATGTCTTCCTGCTGGCCCTGTGGGTCGCCTATGCGCGGCTGGCGGCGACAGTGGCGACGACGCTCGACGCCGGCGCCTACTGCTTCATCGCCGCTGGTCTGACCACGCTGTTTACCCGCGCCACGCTTGACCGCGCCGCCGTGTGGAACGCTATCGACGCCGGGCCCGAACTGGTTGCCTCAAAACTGGCCGGCCCACAGCCGGTTATCGCCTGCCCGTCGTGCGAGTTGCTGGTCGATGGCGACAGCGAAGGCCAGGGCTGCCCGCGCTGCGGGGCCCGGCTCACCTTCCGCGTGCCGGCGGCGGTCAGCGTCGCCATCGCCCTGACCCTGGCCGGCGTCCTGCTCTACATCCCGGCCAACATCTATCCGATCGCCACCATACCCATCGGCCTGACGCCGACCTCGTACAACGTGCTTGGCGGGGTCGTCGACCTGTTCCAGGCCCATCTGTACGGCCTGGGCCTGCTGGTCTTCACCGCCAGCTTCGCCATTCCCTTCATCAAGCTGCTGGGACTGTCGTGGTGCATCGCCTCGGTGCTGATGCGATCAACGCACAATCTGCGCACCAAGACGCGGGTCTACCGGCTGGTCGAGGAGATCGGCCGCTGGTCGATGGTCGATCCCCTGGTCATCGCCTGCTTCGTGCCGGTGACCCAGTTCAATTCCGCCCTGTCCAGCTCGGCCGACGAGGCCGCGCCGTTTTTCACCCTGGTCGTGATCCTGACAATGCTGGCCGCCCGGATTTTCGATCCGCGCCTGATGTGGGACGTGGCGGCGACAGGACCCGACGCTCAAAAAAGTAAGGCGAGAATCGCCAAAAGGAGATTTGCGTGAGTACCGATACGCCCCCGGAAACGCCGTCCGATACGGCTCCTTCCACCTCAGGTTCGACACCCGAAGGTCTGCCGCGCGCCAGCGTCAAGCTGGCCATCTGGCCCGGCGTCGTCTGGGCGATCCCGATCGCCGCCCTGCTGATCGTCGGCTATCTGGGCTTACGTGCCTTCGCCAACCAGGGTTTCGACGTCACCGTCACCTTCCCGTCGGCCGCTGGCGCCCGTCCGGGCGACACCAAGGTCGTCTATAAAGGCATCGAGGTCGGCCACGTCACGCGCGTCTCGCTCAACCGCGACGCCCACCGCGTCGACGTCCGCCTGCACCTCGACAATACGCTGAAACCCGTTATCGGCAGCACGACCAAGTTCTGGCTGGTCGGCGCCAATCCGAGCTTTTCCGACCTCAACTCCCTGAAGGCCGCAGTCTCGGGCCTGTCGATCGGCGTGGCGCCGGGACCGGGGGCGAAAAGCCATCGCTTCGTCGGCCTGGACCAGGACCCGATCATCGATCCCGGCACGCCCGGCCGCAGCTTCTGGCTGGATATCAACATGGTCGCCACCGTGCGCCGCGGCGCCGGCATCACCTATCACGGCGACGAGGTCGGCAAGGTCATGGAGGTCACGCCGACCGGGCCGCGCTCGTTCCGGGCGCAAATCTTCCTGCGTGCGCCGTTCGACCAGTACCTCAAACCCAGCAGCTATTTCTGGCAGGCCAACCCGGTGCAGATCTCGCTCGGCAGCGACGGCCTGACCGGTCAGTTCAATCCGAATGCGGCCTTCAGCGGCGGTATCGCCTTCGACACCCCGGTCGACGACATGGACGAACCCGCCAGCCCGACCGGCGCCCACTACGACCTGTTCAGCAGCCAGTCGAGCGCCCAGCAGGGCGCCGACGGCCCGCCGGTCTTCTACAACACCGTCTTTACCGGTGCCGCCGGCGCCCTGCAGGTCGGCGCCCCGGTCCTGCTGAAAGGCTCGCGCGTCGGCTTTGTCGAAAGCGTCGGCCTGATCTTCGATCCCGACACCGCCGCCGTCACCAATCCGGTCGTCTTCGCCATCTATCCGCAGCGCCTGCACGTCAAGGGCACCGACGCCAGGACGCTGGCAACGGAGCAGGACTGGCGTCCCGTCGCGGACCGCGCCATGTCGTCGCTGGTCCGCCACGGCTACCGGCCCAATATCAGCCAGGATCCGCCGATCATCGGCGCCCGCAACCTGGTGCTCGACAAGGTCGCCGGCGTCGGCCGCGGCGACATCGCCTATGGCAACCCCGACGCGATCGACGGCTATCCCCTGGTCCCGGCAGCGAGCGGATCGGAGGCCGGATCGCTCAGCGACAAGGCCGATGCCCTGTTGACCAAGCTCAATGCCATCCCGATCGAGGCCATCGGCAACGATGTCCGCCAGGTGACCACGCGCCTGAAGACACTGGTGTCGTCGCCGAAGATCGACGACAGCATCGACCACCTCAACCGCACCCTGCAATCGGTCGACGACATCACCTCCGATGTCAAACCGAAGATCGGACCTTTGATCGACAAGCTGAACCAGACCGCCGACCAGTTGCAGCAGACGGCCACCGCCGCCAACGGCGTCATGACAGGTACCGGCGGACCGCAGGACGCCAACCTGCCAGCCGCCATCAAGCAGGTTACCGACGCGGCGCGCTCCGTCCGCAGCCTGGCCGACTATCTCGAACGCCACCCCGAAGCCATCATCAAGGGCAAGGTCAAGGAATAAGCCATGTCGAATCTTCGCCCCGTCTTGAAACTTTCACCTCTGCTTTTCCTCGCTGTGGCCGCCTGCGGTCATAGCCCGGCAACGCAGTTCTATACGCTGGATGCCCTGCCCGGACACGGCCAGCCCGCCTCACCGGCGCCGCTGCTCCGTGTCGACCAGGTTCAGGTGCCTGCGGTCCTCGACCGGCCGCAACTGGTGCATGAATATGCGCAAGGCCAACTGAAAGTCGATGAGTTCAGCCACTGGGGCGCACCGCTCGGCCAGTTGATGCGCACCACCCTGACCCAGGACCTGGCGGCGCGACTGCCGTCGGGCAATCTGGCGCCCGGTGCCGGCCCGGGCCGGCCCGGCACCATCGGCATTTCGGTGGAGATCGTTTCGGTCGACAGTTCGGCGTCAGGCATGACCATGGATGTGGTGTGGACGGCCTCGGTCGCCCCACCGCCCCCGGCCAAAGGTCAGGCACAGTCACCGTCGCCTGTCATCACCTCGCATACCAGCCGCCTGACCACGCCGGAGTCTGCGAGCATTCCGGCCGGTTATGCCGCGGGGCTTAGCAGCCTTATGGCTGGCCTGGCCGATGAGATTGTCGCGACAACGTCCGTCGCGCGCTAGAGAATGATGACGCTATATTCAGTCAACAGGCATCAATATTCCTAAGGCAGCTCGAGTTTCTTTCTCCTGCACCGCGCCGCGGGGGAGGATGCCATCATTCTGTTAGCCTGTTCGAAACACTAAAAACCCCGGCGCCGCGAGACGCCGGGGTTTTTAGACGGATATACCGAACGCTTATGCGTTGAGGCTTGCAGCTTCGCGGGGCGAATCCTGCACGCCGTTTTCCGCCATCAGGGTTTCCTCGGCGAAGGTCGGTACGCCTTGCGCCTTCAGCTCTTCCTTGCGGGCCAGCATCTGGGCGCCGATGGCCTTGAAATCGAGGTCGAGCTTGCGCGCTTCGACGAACATCTCGGTCTCTTCTTCCTTGACGTGGTGCGTGATGTTTTCGGCCAGGACCGTGAACTTGCCGGCCCAGTGATCGTCCGAAGCCTTCATGGTTTCCAGTTCGCCGATCAGAAGCTTGGCGACGTGGTGTTCCTCGTCGGCCTCGTCCATCATATCGGTGGCTTCGTCCTTGCCCAATGCCTTGCGCAGGGCCTTTCGCACGATCGGGTAGAAGATCTCCTCTTCGATCGTGGTGTGGATCTTCAGTTCGATAATGGCCTGGGCGACGAGCTTGGCTTTTTCGCGCTTGCCCTCCGCCTTTTCGAAGTCGTCGAAAATGCCCTTGACCAGCTTGTGGTCGGCCTTCAGCAGGGTGATTGCGTCGGTGCTCATGGTGATAATCCCGGTGTGCGTGGAAATGAGGCTCCACGGTACCGGGACCACCATCGGATTACGGTAGGCAATCGGGGCAGGCTTTGTAATGAAGTAATACCAACGGCAAATGACTTCGATTCACTGCCGTTGGGAGCGTGCGACCGCACGCCGCCGCTAATGCGGCGAGCCATGCGGCGTTTGAGCTGAAAAATACTTATACCCCTGCCGCGGTGAGGGTTACTTTCGTCGCTGCGCCAGGAAGAAACGAAGCATCTCGCGGCTGGCATCGGGACCGCGCGGATCGGTATAGGAGCCGGCCGTGTGGCCGCCGGCCCAGGCGTGCCCGGCACCATGCAAGAGCCAATGCTCCAGTACCGGGACTCCATCCTGATTGCTCTGGACCGTTCGAATATAGCCGATGCCGCCAGCGGATTTTGCCGATACCGTTTCGGTTACCAGCTTTCCTGATGGCTGCGCCTGCTGGATCACCTGACGGCCGTTACCGACATTGACAGTGGTATCCGCGTCGCCATGGAAGACGATGGTCGGCACGCTCGCGCGCGATTTACCCTTCCCAGGTTTGGCTCCCTGCCCCATTGCGGAAAAGGCCGACGGCATGTCGTGCGCAGCACCGGCAGGCAGACCGGAATGCACGCCGATGGCGGCATAGAGGTCGGGATAGGTATTGCCAAGGATGGCCGCCATCGCCCCGCCGGCCGACAGACCGGCGACGAAGACCCGCGACGGATCGACGCCATGCTCTGCCATGACCTGGCGGGTAATGCCGGCAATCAAGGCCGGCTCGCCCGTATCGCACTGCTGGTCGGCGCTGTTGAACCAGTTCCAGCACCGGTTCATGTTAGCGGATTGACTTTGCGCCGGGTAGACGACGAGGAAACCCTGTTCCTCGGCCAGGGCATTCATCTGCGTGCCGGCAGCGAAATCGTCCGGGGACTGGGTGCAGCCGTGCAGCATGACGATCAGGACCGGCGCTCTGACCACCGTGCCGGGGATATAGAGTTTGTAGCTGCGGCTGCCGCTGGCGCACGCGTAGCTGTGCTCGGTGAAGGTCGCGCCGGCAGGCAGGGATTGGGTAGCAGCGCCTACAGGGCGGTTCGCGGCCATATAGTCGCGGACTCTTTCGGCCAGCCCCACCTTCGGCCTGGACGCCGCGGCAGGTTGCGCGGTCGTGGCTTCGAAGGCGGCGCTCCAGCTCGCAGCACCAGTCTGCACCATGTCGATAAAACCCTCAGGCGACGCCGTGTCCTGCGGCGTGCTTTCCCCACGCAGGACGGCCATGGCCTCATCCAGCCGGCCAAGCCGTGTCAGCCGGGTTGCCTCGGCTATGTCGATTGTCGTTTTCATATGGGTACGCTTCTACTTTCAACGCATGCGACCGTGGAGTGCGGTCTTGATTTCGGCAGTCGCCTGCAGGGCGCCCAGGACCTGCAGCGAGGCAATAGTGGCAAGAGCCAGTTCAGGGGTGACGTCACTGGCGATCGAGGCCAGACCCAGCACCTGGATATCGAGGCGCTCGCCACGCGCCTGCACGGCTTCGAGATCGCGGCGGGTGAAATAACGCATGCCGATATCGAGCTCGCGCCGGGTGACCGACTGCTTGACGGCGTCGCCATGGCGATCAAGGTGGTTGCGGATGGCCGTACGGATGAAGTCGGTCCGGTTGGAATAGAAGCCTTCGGCGACCAGCAGGTCGATCTGGCCCAGGTCGACAAAGCCGAGATTGATGGTGATCTTCTCGCTATCAGTCGTTTTCGGTTTGTCGGTTTTCTCGGTCATGCCTTCACATTTTCCATCCACATGGATGGTATATGGATGGCCAAGGATAGATTACAAGGCGGTGGGCGCCAGGAAACGAAAACGCGTGTGATTATCTGAAGTGCGGGACAGCAGCAATGCTGCGGCGGTCTATCCGACCTTTACCGTGGCTGCCAGGTCGGCGAGCACCGACGTCCACAGCGCCTCGGTATCCGGTTCAGGGCTGACATCGCCGGCATTGCCCAGCCACAGCGATTTGGACAGGGTCAGGGTCGTGCCGCCATCGGCCGGCGACAGATTAACCGTGACGATGCGGTAGTTCTCCGGGCTGTTGGCCAAGCCAGACAGCTGGCTCCAGTGGCCGAAGCGCAGGCGTTGGCCGTCGGCGATAGCGATGATCTGGCCGCGATCCTCGAACGGTGCGTTCTTGACATAACCTCGGATAAGGATCGGTGCGGCCGGCTTCCAGTCCGAGATAATATCATCGGCGCCGAACAGGCGGCGCAGTTGACCGTCGGTAATAAGCGTCTTCCAGACATCGGCGGGTGTCGTGGGAAACTGTGCGCGAACCTGGGCAAGGACTTCGGACATGGTTGTACTCTGATGACTTTGACGCAGGTGACACCTTTGACCGCCTAGCGTCAAGCCAAGGCTGCGTGAGGGGGAGAATGTGATCGCCAAAGCGTTACTGGCCCTGATAGTTACCTCAAGGTAACCAAGTCCCGAAAACCTGCCGTCTTTTATCCTGCCGCGTTCGCCTCTATCTAATGGTCTCCGATAGAGACCAGATATCAAAAGGAGACCAAATATGAGCACACTTCTCGTCACCGGCGCTAATGGCAAGCTCGGCCGTACCGTCGTCAACCTGCTGCTGGCCGCCGGCGGCAATACCGTCATCGCCGCCTCGCGCGACACTGCCAAGCTGGCCGACCTCGCCGCCAAGGGCGCACAAACCCGCCGCGCCGATTTCGACGACGTCGAAAGCCTGAAGGCCGCCTTTGAGGGCGTCGATCGCGTGCTGATCATCTCGACCGACGCCCTCGGCGAGGAAGGCCGTCGCCTGAAGCAGCACCAGGGCGCGGTCGCCGCTGCAAAGGCCGCCGGCGTTAAGGAGATCGTCTATACCTCCATGCCGCAACCCGACAATTCGGCAGTGCTGTTCGCGCCCGACCACCTCGGCACCGAAAAGGCCATCCTGGCCAGCAGCCTCGGCTACACCATCCTGCGCAACAGCTGGTACCAGGAAAATCTGCTGCACGGCCTGCCGGCCGCCTTTGCTTCGGGCAGTTGGTACACCTCGGCCGGCGACGGCGTCATCGCCTATGTCAGCCACGACGACTGTGCCGCCGCCGCCGCCGCCGCGCTCAACCAGCCGGCTGCCAACCGCATCTACACCATTACCGGTCCGGAACAGCTCAATGCGACCCAGGTTGCGGCCCTTGCTTCCGAAATCGTCGGTAAGCCGCTCAGCGTCGTCAATGTCGACGACGAGCAACTGGCGGGCGGCATGAGGCACGCCGGCCTGCCCGATGTGGTCATCCCGACCTTCGTGTCGTTCGATACGGCGACGCGCCTGGGTAACCTGTCGGCAAAGACGGGCGACCTCGAGGCCCTGACCGGCAAGGCGCCAACGCCGATCCGCGCCTTCTTCGAAGCCAACAAGACGGCGTTCTAAAGCGGATTTGGTCTGGACGGGGCGTTCGCGCTCCGTCTATCACAGACGACCATGCAGATCATCACACCGACCGCAGACCATGTCCCCGCCCTGGCCCAGCTGGCGGCGCAGACCTTTACCGAAACCTTCGCCCATCTCTATCCGTTCGAAGACCTGCAGGCCTTCCTGCGCAGGTCGTATAATCACGACGCGCTGACGGCCGAGGTGTCACGGCCGGACAATGTCTGGCGCATGGTGGTCGACGACCTCGGCGCCGGCCTGGCCTATCTGCAATGCGGGCCGGTGTCCCTGCCCCACAGCGACGCCGATCCGGCCGCGCAGGGCGAAATCAAGCGGCTGTATGTCCGCGAAACGATGCAGGGCAAGGGACTGGGGCGACAGTTCATGACCATGGCGCTCGACTGGCTGGGCGAGCGATACGGCGACGCCCCGCAATGGGTCGGGGTGTGGAGCGAGAACCTCAAGGCCCAGGCGCTTTACAACAGCTACGGCTTCGAAAAAGCCGGCGACTACAGGTTCGCTGTCGGCAGCACGCTGGACGAAGAGTTTATCCTGCGCAGGGTCCCGCAGGATAACTAGTCCCGCGGAATCAGCTTCGCCATTTCCCGATCGTCTGCCCGCGCACTCTCGGCCAACCCCACCGCCACACCTTCGCGATCGGCGGCACTACGATTCTGACTGAGCTTGCGCTTGCCCTCCAGCCGCGTGATCGGCATGCGCAGGCCGACTATTCCTTTAAGCTGCGCGGCGATAAAGGCGTCCGGCGCATCGGTCACCGCCCAGGCATACGGGCGTCCCGCTTCGTGGATGGTTGTCAGCCGCGACACCACGGCGTGCAAGCGCGCAGCATCGTCGAAGAATTCCACCGGACCGTAGGCATGGACAGCGACATAATTCCAGGTCGGCACCACCTTGCCGTGCTCTTGCTTCGACGCATACCAGGCCGGCGAGATATAGGCTTCCGGACCGGAAAAGATCGCCATGGCGTCACCGATCGGCGCCGTCGTCCATTGCGGATTGGCGCGGGCCAGGTGACCGTAGAGGGTGCCGTGCGCCCCCTCCCCAGCCTCGATAAACAAAGGCAGGGGTGTCGCCATCAGCCCGCCGGCCGTCGCCGTGACCAGATTGCTCAACCCCGCACTCCGGATAAGACCATGCAGGACGTCAGTATCGTCTTCGCGAAATGCCGGCGGGGTGTACATGATGCCTCTCTAACGCCTAAGCCTTGCAGATATCGATCAGGGCGGTTTCCATCCGTGTCATACCACGTTCCTTCAAGCGGATAATATGGAAGGACCGCGCCGGCAGGCCGATATCGCGGACGGCGACGCCGCCCCGGCGCGCCACCAGTTCGGAGACCACCGAAGCCCCTGCCCCGGACTGGACGGCGTGGAGCACGGCCTCGTTGGACGACATCTCCATGGCGACATTGCCGCTTGAACTCAGGCCGAACCCCGCCAGCCAGCTATTGAGCATGGTCCGCGTGCCGGAGCCGTCTTCGCGCACGACAAACCGCAGTTCCGCCACGGCCTGCGCCGTCAGGTCGCCCTCCGCCAGCGCATGCCCGTCCGGCAGGGCAAGCACGGCACGATCGCCGGTAATGGCGGTTACCGACAGGCGTGGATCGTCGACGCCGCCTTCGACGACGCCGATCTCGCAATCGCCCGACAGGACGCGCGCCGCGGCGACTTCTGTATTGGCGATCGACAGTTTCAGCAAAATGCCGGGATGACGGGCATGGTAGTCGGCAAGGCGCGGGGCGATCCAGTCATTGCCGACCGTCTGGCTGGCGGCCACGTGCAGCGCCCCGGTAA
The DNA here is from genome assembly GCA_965246725.1 of Asticcacaulis sp. Lineage (GTDB taxonomy): Bacteria > Pseudomonadota > Alphaproteobacteria > Caulobacterales > Caulobacteraceae > Asticcacaulis. The sequence goes on along the minus strand of CBDFFG010000031.1, from coordinate 165,413 downwards.
GGCCCGCTTCGGTATCGCGCAGCACCTGTTCGGCCGACCGGGCGCGGGCCAGGACGCCGCGCGCCTCGTCGAGGAACACCCGGCCGGCCTGGGTCAGGACCAGGCCGCGCCCGACCCGGTCGAACAGGGCAATACCGTAGCGGTTTTCCAGGGCGGCTATGGCCGAGCTGACCGCCGACTGGGTCAGGTGCAGGGCTTCGGCCGCCCGGGTCAGGTGTTCGCGTTCGGCGACGGCGACGAAGATGCGCAGCTGTTCCAGGGTCATGCCGCGTTTGTACTCACAGCATCACGACCGCGGCAAGAGTGGTACATGCGATAAACAGCGTTCCGAAGGCGCCCAGCGCCAGCGGCCGCCAGCCCTTCGCCGCCAGTTTCCCCGCATGAGTCTTCAGGCCCATCCCGGCCAGCGCCGCCGCCAGCAGCACGGCTGCAACCTGGCCAGTGACCGTCCGCACCATGGCGGGGATAGGGACGATGCTGCCGAGGACGACAAGGCCTGCGAAGACCAGCAGGAACCATGGTACGCCGACCGTCTTTTTGCCCTGTCCCTGCGCGGCGCGCATCAGGCCAAGGCCCATGACCAGGGGCGCCAGCAGGGCGATGCGCGTCAGCTTGGCGACCGTGCCCGTCTGGACGGCAGCCGGGCCGAACTGCGCCGTGGCACCGGCAACCTGGGCGACCTCGTGGATCGAGGCGCCCGCCCACAGGCCGTAATGCGCTCCGTCGAGACCAAGGGCCGCACCGATCAGGGGATAGGTCAGCATCGCGATCGTGCCGAACAGGGTGACCATGGCGACGGCATAGGCGACATCGTCGTCACCGGCCTCGGTCACCGTATTGACGCCGGCCACAGCCGAGGCGCCGCAGATGCTGGTGCCCGCGGCGATCAGTTGCGCCAGCCGAGGCTCGACGCCCAGGATCCGGCCGACCACGCAGATGGTGACAAAGCTCAAGGCCAGGCCGCCGGCAGCGATGGCAAAGCCGGCGGGACCGATCGCCGCCAGCTGCGGTACGGTAACCTGCAGGCCCAACAGGGCAATGGCCGTGCGCAGCAGGGTGCGCGAAGAAAAAGCTATGCCGGGATCGGCGGCCGCCGGCAGGCGGACTAGGTGGGCACAGGCCAGGCCGATCACTGCTGCGAGAATGGCCGGCGAAATAATGGCCAGTGGTGGCAAGGTATGTAGCCCGAAAGCCAGCGCGGCAATGGCGGCGGTAAGTCCAAACCCGAGGACGGGTACTGGATCAGGACGGGTAGCAGTGGCTGCCGGTGTCGGCTGGCGCATGGCGAAGACTCCTGTAAAGCTCACCGTGATTTTACGCCCTTCGTTTCATTCGTTCAAATTGATTGAATTGATATTTTTATTCGAATTTTTCGAACGAATTATAATGTCTGAGTATAGTCTTGGCGCGATTTCCATTTGCGTGGTAGAACCACGGGAATAATGAAAATTGAAAGAGGAAATCCCATGGCCCCGTCGCGGCGCGCTTTTCTGACGACTACTGCGGCAGCGGCGTGCGCCTGCGCCCTGCCGGCCGCGGCGGCCGTCAAGGCCGGTAAATTCCCCAGACTGGCCGCATCGGCAGCCCTGGAACAACCGGCCTACGCAGCGGTAAAGCTGGGGGACGGCCGCATGGTCGATCAGTTGCATCAGCAGCACGACCTGTTCATGGCTCTCGACAACGACCGCCTGCTCAAGCCCTTCCGCGTGCGCGCCGGTCAGGCAGCGCCGGGCGAGGATATGGGCGGCTGGTATGACGCCTCCTCCGACTTCCATGTCGATCCGCGCGACTGGAGCACGACCAACTGGCACGGCTATATTCCCGGCCATAGCTTCGGGCAGTATGTCTCCGGCTTGTCGCGCATCTATGCCACGACGGGGGATGCAGCGACGCAGGCCAAGGTGCGCGCCCTGGTCGTCGGCTACATCCCGACCATTTCGCCGAAATTCTTCGAAGACTACCTGCTGCCGGCCTATACCTATGACAAGATCGCCATCGGCCTGATCGACGCCTACCGGTATGCCGGCGTCACCGAGGCCAAGGCCGCGCTCGACACAACGACCGACGCCGTCCTGCCCTACCTGCCGGAAAAGGCCCTGACGCGCGAGGAGCGCCGCGCCCGCCCCTATACCAGCGAGGCGCAGATCTGGGACGAGCCCTATACCCTGCCGGAGAACCTGTTCATCGCCTGGAAGCTCGGTATGGGCGACCGTTATCGCGACCTCGCCGTACGTTACCTGCAGAACGACGCCCTGTTCGATCCGCTGGCCGCCGGCATCAGCCCCCTGAAGGGCAAGCACGCCTACAGCCACGTCAATGCCCTGAACTCGGCCATCGAGGCCTGGTATGCCACCGGCGAGCAGAAGTACCTGAAGGCGGCGGTCAACGGTTTCGACTTTGTCCAGCAGCAGTCCTATGCCACCGGTGGCTGGGGGCCGAACGAGGAACTGGTCGCCGCCGACGATCACCAGACCCTGGCCGACATGCTGAAGTCGACGCACCGCAGCTTCGAGACGCCGTGCGGCGCCTATGGCCACTTCAAGATCACGCGGTCACTGCTGAAGATCACGAAGGACAGCCGCTACGGCGACAGCATGGAACGGGTGCTGTACAACACCATTCTCGGCGCCAAACCGACCGAGGCCAGTGGCGATACCTTCTACTATTCGGACTACAGCGACCACGCGACTAAGGTCTTCCGTCCGGAAAAATGGCCGTGCTGCTCGGGCACCTTTATCCAGATGACCGCCGACTACGGCATCAGCGCCTACCTGGCCGATGCTGACGCACTCTATGTCAATCTCTATGTGCCATCGACCGCGACCCTGGCGATCGGGGCAACGCCGGTTACCCTGAGCCAGGCGACGCAATATCCGCTGAGCGACAGCAGCCGTATCGCCGTGGCGCTCAAGGCGCCGAGACGTTTTGCCGTCCATTTGCGTATTCCTGCCTGGGCCGGGCCGAAGACGCAGGTCACGGTCAATGGCAAGGCGGCACCAGCCATGCTGGCGCCGGGCCGATTTGCCGAAATCATCCGCACCTGGCGGGATGGCGATGTCATTGATATCGTCTTCGACATGGGCATGCGCCTCGAGCCGCTCAATACGGCGCATCCGGATCTGGTGGCGCTGATGACCGGCCCTCTGGTCCTGTTCCCAATCGCGGCGCCGGACAGCGTATTGCCGCGCGATGCCTGGCTCGGCGCCAAACGCATCGCGCCGGAAGAATGGACAGTCACTGCCGATACGTCCCCGATCCGGCTGAAGCCCTTTATGGCCATCGGCAGCGAAACCTATCGCTTGTACAATCACGTCGCCTAAGCGGCGTTGTGCATCCGGTCGAGCATCCATGCCCAGGTGGCGTCCGGGGTACGCGTCTGCGGCGGTGGCGGCAGTGTTGTTTTCGGAAACACGACCGCCTTGCCGCGGTGAGCTTCCGCCAGGCGCTTGAACATCGCCCCCGGGGCCTTGACCTGATTGTCGGTGGTCAGCAGGCCAAGATCGTATTCGAAGGCATTGAAGTCGAAACGGCGCTCGACATCGTGGCTGGCCCACCAGGTCATCCAGCTGACGCCGCCAGCTATGCTGGCGGTCACGGCCTTTTCCATCCACACCGGGACATCAGCCGCTGGCATCTCGGCATTGCAGGCGCCGAACTCCTCGACCCAGACCGGCTTTTGCGCGTCATTGGCATAGGCCCGCGCCAGGGCTGTCATAGCCGCCGAGAGATGGGTGTAGGGGATGTCGAGCGTCCCGCCATAGGCCTTGGCCCCGGTCCAGTACGACCAGCAATGCAGGGCGACAATCTCCTGCTGCGCCGTCAGGGCCTGCGGTGAAAAGGTCGTTTCACGAAACCATGGCTGGTTGTCGACACCGTTGATATGGATGCGCCCGGGCGCCTGATCATGCATCTGTTTGAAAATGCTCGCCATCCAGGCGTTGCCCTCGCCGAGGTTCGGCGTCTGCCAGCAGTCATTGATCTCGTTGCCGATATCGTAGCCGAGGAAGTTGCCGTGCCGGGTCAGGCGCGCACTTAGAGCCGTCAGGAAAGTGTCCTGCACGGCGCGCCATTTGGGCGAGGTGTAGAAGGGCTCGGTATCCAGATAGGGCGGCCGGAAGGCATAACCGCTGAGCCAGCCGGTGAACACCGTCACCAGCACATCGAGCCTGCGTTCGGCCGCCAGGCGCATCAGTTCGTCGAGCCGATCGAGATGGGCGGAACTGACGATTTTCGGGTTGGGCTGGAACCACGGCCAGACCACCATGATGCGGATATGGTCGGCGCCCAGACCGGCAATGGCGTCGAAGTCGCGGGCAATGACCGAGGGCTGCCAGTCGTTCCAGATATAGTACCAGTTTTTCGACGGCACATAGTTGAGGCCGAAGCGATGGGTCAGGAAGCGGTTATTGCCCCCTGCCCGGCTGGCGTTTGGTAACAGAGCTGTGCCCGTGACAGCGGCGGTTGCAGCCAGGAGATCGCGACGGTTGAGCATGAAGCAGGCCTCCATTGACAATGACCTGTAACACAAAGCGCGCTCCCCTTGAAAGAACTCCCCCTTTTGAAGTCTAAGTGATTCACACTTCTTCAAGGGGGTTTCCAAGGTGTTGAAATTTCAGTTCTTTTATACCTCCCCGACTTGATCGGGGAGGGGGACCGCACGAAGCGCGCCGCTCCAGAATACGTCGTTTAAGCTATGGCGTGTTCGCCGCGCGAGATGTGGTGGTGGGGTTTCTTGCTTGGACAACAAATACAAACTGCCCCGCCCATATCAACGTATTCGATTGATTATATTTAGATTTTTTCAAAGCAAGAAACCCCACCACCACATCTCACCGGCGCAAGCGCCGTCTCGTGCGGTCCCCCTCCCCGATCAAGTAGGGGAGGTTTAAGAAAAGACGACCTTGTTATTTTAGATGTGTGCATCCCCTAGCTTCAAAAGGGGGAGTTCTGGGAGAGGTCACGCCCTGTTCCGCATCCAGCACACCATGGCCCAGGCATAACCCTCGTTCTTCAGGCGCTTGACGACTTCCAGCGGCGGCAGCCATACCAGTTCGTGATCGTCCTCGGTCTTCGCCTTCGGGCGTTCGCGCACCAGTTCCGCCTCGTAGAAGCGGCAATGGTTATTGTACGGCGTGCCATCGTCGTGGATGAAATAGTGGTTCAGCTCGGTGACCAGCTTGCCGACCTTGACGTCCAGCCCTGTCTCCTCGACGAACTCACGCTTCAGCGCCTGCTCGGGTGTCTCGCCGGGATCGATGGCCCCGCCCGGCAGGTCGTAGGTGAACTTGGTGTAGCCGATCTGGGCGCAGGCGATGCGCCCGTCGTGGACCAGTATGCCATAGGCGCCGGCGCGCGGCAGGTATTCGGCCAGCGCCTTGCGCTCGCCGAACTGCAGCAGGCCGTCCCGAACCATGAGATCAGACATCACGCACCGTGCCCATTACTCGCCGTGTAAGGTAAGCCATGGGTCGACGACCTTGCCACCGACGAAGTCGTCATAGGTGGTGTCCTTGGTCGGATAACCGACACCGACCGACTTGGAATCGCGCCAGGCATCGACCAGCGCGTCACGCAGCTCCGAGACACCCTTGGCCAGCAACTGGGCGATAAAGACCTTGCCGCGGGTGTCGCCATCGGTAAAGCCACCGTCCTTGTAAAGCTGGTACATCGGCACGGTCTGGGTCCACGAGGACTTCAGGCGCACGGCGAAGCACAGATCGATCCGGTCGGTACAGGGCTTATACGGGGTAATCAGCGGGCGGACATCGGCCGCCGTCATATTATGGGCGACGAAGGTGCTTTCGATCGGCGCGTGGACATGGTCCTGGCTGAAGTTCTGCGGGTTCGGATACTGGCCCCAGCCATTATAGTGGATGCTGAGGTGCAGGGGCTGCGACGAATCGCCGACATAGTGGGCCAGGTAGCCGATATCGCGCTTCATCAGTTCCTGGCGGCGCAGCATGTCGGCACGGTACCAGGCCTTCTTCGTCTTGTCGGTCTCCTTGCTCGCCAGGAAGCTGACGACGCGGTACATGCCCATATCCTTGACGACCTGCTGGTAGGCGTCGACCAGGGCATAGGGCAGATAGCCGGACTTGTAGGGCTCCATGCCCTTGGCGCGGGTGGCGGCTTCGAAGTCGGACTTGGTGGCCGGCAGGTTGTCGAGGGCGATACCGGCGATCGAATTGCCGTCGTCGTCGAGGTCGATAAAGTGGGCCGGGTCGCGTTCGCTGTCGTGAACCTTGCCGGAATTCTTGGACCGGTCGGGTTCGCGCGCCAGCTCGCCCATATCGGCAATGCCCTGCGCCGAGCGCAGGAAGGCCGGCATATAGTCCGGCAAGGCGCGCATCGCCTCTTCACCGATCATGCGGTGTCCGACATCGCCCCAGGCAAGGGCCTGCGTCGCCGCCAGCGAACCCATGACCATCGTCGTCATCAGCGTCTTGAACTTCATGCCACCCACCTTTGTGAACTCATTACCGCCGGTCTAGCCGCCGGTCGTGTCAATTTATTGAAACCCGCTGTTTAACGCGGCTTCAGTCGGTTTCCGGCGCAAGCGTCACCTGCAAACCGTCGAGATCCTCACGCATCAGGATCTGGCATGACAGGCGTGAATTGCGCTTGACCATGAAGGCCTCGTCCAGCTTCTCGTCTTCCTCGTCGGACTTCGTTACCAGCCGGTCCATCCAGCCCGTGTCGACATAGACGTGGCACGTGGCGCATTCCAGCGCCCCGCCACATTCCGCCTTTATGGGCAGACCGTTGTCGCGGATGATTTCCATGATCCGCCAGCCCTCGAGCGCCGGCAGGTTATGAGCGACGCCGTCGCGGTCGGTACAGATAATATGGAGGTCTTCGGACATGAATCTGGCTCGTGAATGCTGCACTTGCGTTTAGAGGCGGCAGCGAAACGAGGCAACGGAAAAGTTCGGCAAGACCGAACAGTAGAGGATACTACAAATTCCCCATCTACGCGATTATGACGTCTTTACATAATCGCCCATCAGATGAATGCGCAATTTTACGACGCCGCCTGACGGTCCATGGTATGGAAAACGTACTGTTAACAGATCGTGGTACGAAAGGTGCAAGGTTAAAGAAATCAGACACATGTGTGTCCGGTAATGACCGGTTTCCGGCAAGAAAATCTCGGACGTCAAACATCCGAACGCGATTTTCGGACGTAATGCTCACGGGTAAGCGTCTTTTACTCCACCACAACAATTTGTTTTTTATCGGCAGCCGAATCACGCCTTTCGTTGCGCGCGATCGGAAATAACCGTTAGGCGGCATACCCGGCATGCGAGCATTTTTGCGTGCCCAATTTTTATCAGTTCCCAGTTCTTCAGTCTTATAACATCAACCACAATAATAGGAGCATTCATGCCCTCCACCGACATCACCGGCACCAGCGGCGCTGACACGCTTACAGCCGGCAACACCCCCACGCATCTCTACGGCCTTGACGGCAACGACAGCCTGATCGGCGGCGCCGGCAACGACACGCTCGAAGGCGGTAACGGCTACAATACCGTAGTCGGCGGGGCCGGCGACGACCTCTATATCCTCAAGTCCTTTAACGACGTCGTGCTCGAGCGTCCGGGCGGCGGCATCGACCGCATCAATGCCGGCTTCAGCTATGACCTGAACAAGTCGGGCAATGTCGAGAACCTGACCCTGCTCGGCACGGGTAACTTCAACGGCACGGGTAACGTCCTGGCCAACGTCATCACCGGCAATGTCGGCGACAACATGCTGGACGGCGGCGCCGGCAATGACACCCTGAGTGGCGATGCCGGTAACGACACCCTGTTCGGCGGTATCGGCAATGACGTCCTCAACGGCGGCACCGGCAACGATGTCCTGTTCGGCGGCGACGGCGCAGACAAGCTCTTCGGCGACGCCGGCGATGACAGCCTCGACGGCGGCACCGGCAACGACACGCTCACCGGCGGCGCCGGCGCGGACACCCTGATCGGCGGCATCGGCAATGACAGCCTGCTCGGCGGCGACAACAATGACAGCCTGGTCGGCGGTGACGGCAACGATACGCTTAGCGGCGGCATCGGCACGGACACCCTGGTCGGCGGCGCTGGCGACGACTATTATGTCATCACCTCGGCTCTCGACCTCGTGGTCGAAGATGCCGGCGCGGGCCTCGACCGTATCGATATCGGCACCAGCTACGACATGACGACGAATGCGCAAAATGTCGAAATTCTTACGCTGACCGGGACCGAAAACGCTACCATCGTCGGCAATGATAGCGACAACAAGATCACCGGCAATATCGGCAATAACATCCTTGTCGGTGGCAACGGCAACGATACCCTCAATGGCGGCGGTGGTCATGACAGCCTCGACGGCGGCCTCGGCAACGACTACCTGCTGGGCGGCGATGGCAACGACACGATGACTGCCGATGCCGGCAACGATACGCTCGACGGCGGCACCGGTGCCGACAGCATGGCGGGCGGCTCCGGCGACGACTACTATTTCGTCGACAGCGCACTCGATGTCGTGTTCGAAGGCGCCAATGACGGCATCGACACGGTCAAGTCGGCGATCAGCTTCGACCTGAATACGACGCCTTACGTCGAAAACCTCGCCCTGGCCGGCACGACCGACACCTCGGGCATCGGTAACGCTCTCGATAACGTCATCACCGGCAGCGCCGGCAACAATGTCATCGACGGCGGCGCAGGCAACGACACCATCGGTGGCGGTCTCGGCAACGACAGCCTGACCGGCGGCGACGGCGCAGATGCCTTCGTCTTCCTGGCCGCGGCCATCAACGGCCACGACACCGTCACGGACTTTGTCCATGGCACCGACAGCCTGCTGTTCACGGGAACCGATTACGGCTTCGCCGCCGGCCATATGCTGACCGCAGCCGAGTTCACCAACGGCACTACGGCTTCGGGCACCTCGGCTCAGTTCATCTGGGACGCGGCGTCGCACACCCTGTCCTTTGACCATGACGGCGCCGGCGGTGATGCCGCCATCGCCATCGCTACCTTTACCGGTGCGGTTACGGTCACGGCCGACGACCTGCACTTCGCGTAAGAAAAAAGGGGAGAGGCATTGCGCCTCTCCCTTTCCCCTATTGCGTCTACCTTACCATACCTGAACCCGGTCCTCCGGTTTCAGGTATAGTTTCATTTGCGGGGTCACCTTGAACGCCGGATACCAGGCGTCGAGATTGCGCACCGTATCGCCGCGATATTCGTCCGGCGCGTGACCATCGGTCTTGATCTGCTGCCGCAAGGCGGCCTCGCGCTCCGTCTGGCGCCAGCTCTGGGCAAATGACAGGAAGAAGCGCTGCTCACCTGTCAGGCCCTGCTTGACCGCATCCGGCTTCCCCTTCAGCGACAACACATAGGCATCGTGCGCCGCCGACAGACCGGCGACATCGGCTATATTTTCGCTCAGGACCTGCTTGCCGTTGAGACACAAATCCGGGAAAGGGCAGTAGGCGGTATATTGCGCTGCCAGCTTCGCCGAGGCCGCTTCGAAATGAGCCTTGTCTTCCGGCGTCCACCAGTTGAGCAAACGCCCCTGCGCATCGAACTGACTGCCCTGGTCGTCGAAGCTGTGGCTGATCTCGTGGCCGATGGTCGCGCCGATCGCACCGAAATTATAGGCAGCATCGGCGTGTGCGTCGAAATACGGCGCCTGCAGGATGGCGGCCGGGAAGTTGAGCGCGTTGGCCATCGGCAGGTTGACGGCATTGACCGTCTGCGGCGTCATCACCCACTGGTCGCGATCGACCGGCTGGTGCAGCCAGGCCAGCTTGCGCTTCGTCTCGAAGATTTCGGCGCGGCGCATATTGCCAAGCGCATCGCCGCGAACAATCTCCAGGCTGGAATAGTCGACCCACTTGTCGGGATAGCCTACGCCGACCTTGAGGGTGGCCAGCTTGGCCAGGGCCTTTTCCTTGGTCTGCGGCGACATCCAGGCGATATTGGAGATCCGCGTGTGATAGGCCGCCAGCAGGTCGTTGACGACGGCGACGATCTTGGCCTTGGCCTCCGGCGGGAAGTATTTGGCGACATAGAGCTTGCCGACCACCTCGCCCAGGGACCCATTGGTGCTGCTGATGGCGCGCTTCCAGCGGTCCTGCATCTTGGGCGTGCCCTGCATGGCCGTGCTGAAGAAGGCAAACCGGGCTTCGACAAAGCCCCTGGGCAGGACATTGGCGTAGTGGTTCAGCGTCATATAGGTCAGGTAGTCCTTCCAGGTGTCCACGGGCTCGCTGGCGACCAGGGCCGAGATGCCGGTCACCGCGGTCGGGTGCCATATGATGAAGGTCTGCTGGTCCTTCAGGCCGGCATTGCCGAAGTAGGCGTCCCAGTCGAGGCCCGGCGCCCGGGCGGCAAAGTCGGCGCGCGTCCACGGATTATTGGCCTTCAGGACATTTTCCGATTCTTCGCGCGTGGCGTGGGTCTGGGCGATCTTTGTCTCCAGGGCGAATATGCGCGCGGCCTTGGCGTCGGCGTCGGTAATGCCGGCCAGGGTCAGGACCTGCGCGATATAGGCCTGGTACTTCGTGCGCAGGTCGGCCATTTTGGGCGTCTGGTCGAGATAGTAGGCGCGATCCGGCATGCCGAGCCCGCCCTGCATGACATAGGGCACATTGTGGTCGGGGTCTTCGAAGCCCTGCTGGATCCACACCCCGAAAATGTTGTCGGTATAGAAGTCGGTGGCGTTCAGCGCGTCGACATCGGTGCGCAGTGTCGTGCCGAGATAGGCCGACAGGCTGGCCGTATCGTGGACGGCGGCAATGGCGCCGAGCACGGGCTTCAGCGGCGCGATGCCCTTGGCCTCGGTGCCGGCCTCATCCATATAGCTGGCATAGTAGTCGCCGACCTTCTGGGCGTCGGAGCCCGCCTTGGGCTTCGTCGCCGCCGCGGTCTGGATCAGGCCGCGCACCTGCTCGCTGGTCTTTTCGGTCAGCATGACTCCGGGGCCGTAGCTGGAGCGATCGGCCGGGATTTGCGCCGTCGCGATCCAGGCGCCATTGGCATATTTGTAGAAGTCGTCGCCGGGTTTGACGGCCGTGTCGATGCCCGCGAGGTCTATGCCATGAAGGTCGATGCCGTGGGGATCGGTGGCGGGCTTTGCCAAGACGCCTTTTAGTGGCGTGGCGAACACGCTGAGCGGCGTGGCCGCCAGGACAAGCGCGATGGCAGTGGTGCGGAACAGGGACATGGAGAGCGCCTCATAAACAGGCCAAAATCGGGCGCGCCGATTAGCCGAGCCCTTTTCTCCGCCGTCAAGTTACAAAAGAGACATCATGGGCAAGCGTATCAGCTTTGTCTGAGAACATTCATCTCGCTCCCTCCTCCATATCGCGAAGCGATGGGGAGGTAGCGGCGCAGCCGACGGAGGGGTCGCCTTCAGCTGAGTAACAAACGCCGCCCTCTAACCCTTCAAGCTCCGCAACTGCAATCCGTGCAGATAGGCGGCCACATCCATCAGGGCCGCATCCATGGCCGTGCGCACCTTGTCCAGTCGCCCGGCCGACCCGGCGATATCCCCGGTCTCCGCCTCTCCGGCTTTTTCCGCCAGGTCATTGGCGCCGATACCGGCTGCCGCACCTTTCAGCGTATGGGCAGCATCGCGCCAGCCGGCATGATCCGGGTTCAGCAACGGCGTCCACATATCGCACTGCTGCTGGAACAATCTCAGCACCTCTTCGATAATGCCGGCGTCGTTCATCGTATAGTTTTCAAGGTAGGCGAAATCGACCGCCCCCGTCACATCGCGCATAGCCATTTACCGCTCTCCAGCCCCCGGAATCGCCCCCGGATCAAAAAAATACGGATAACCTGATTTTATGCTTGTAACCCAGATAAAAATGGCTATGTTCCGCCGCCTTGACACAGGGCAGCCAACGCCCGGTGGCCTGGTTTTCTCCGGAAAATCAGGATGATGAAATGGTTTGGGTGTGTAGCTCAGTTGGTAGAGCAGCTGACTCTTAATCAGCGGGTCCACGGTTCGAGTCCGTGCCCACCCACCATTTTACTACCCTTGGGTAGTTTGCCTTCCCCGATATTGCTGATTAGACCCCGTGGGGTCCGCGCCAGGCGCACGGAATTTCCGCTTGCCAAAGTTCGCGCCCGGCCATACCTTGCATAACAAAGCTAATTGCTAGCCAAGGCCCTATGCCCCCTACCGCCGACAAGACACCCGAAAGCCGTCGCAGCCAGATGTACAAGGGCGTGCTGGACCTGGCCCTGCTCAGTCTGCTGGCCGGCGGGGCGCAGTATGGCCTGCGCATTCTCGATTCGCTGCGCGAAGAAGCTGGCGTCGACCTGGCCGAAGGCACGCTTTATCCCCTGCTGCATCGCCTGGAAAAGGCCGGCCTGATCAAGGCCGAGTGGCGGCATGAGGCCGATGCCTCGCACCCGCGCAAATATTACAGCCTGACCCCGGTAGGCCAGGCTGACCTGGCCACCCAGGCAGAGGTCTGGCTGGACATGACCGACCGATTGAACGCGTTCCTAAAGAGGGGGCTCCGGTGAGCGAACACGACGATATCGAAACCTGGCTGGGCTATCTGACCCAGGTGCTGCAGCCGCTGGACACCGAAGAGCGCGACGATATCGTCGGTGAAGCGCGCGCCCATCTGGAAGAACGCCTGGCGGCCGGCCTGACAGCCACCTCGGCGCTCACCGGCTTCGGCAAGGCCGAGGCCTATGCCCGGCCCTTCCTCGAAAATCACGCGGTCAACCAGGCACTGGACGGCAAGCGACCGATCGACATGGTCCGGGTTTTGTTATCGGTCGCCGGACAGAGTCTGTCCGCGACTATCGGGCTGGTCGGCTTCGGCCTGTTCACCGCAACCACAGTCCTGGCCCTGGTCGGCATATTGCTGAAGATGGTACGCCCCGAACTGGTCGGCCTGTGGTCGGGTCCCGGCGTCTTCGCCTTTGGCTTCCTGCCGCAACCGCCCGATGCTCCTGAGCGCCTGGGCAATGCCATCTATCCCTTGCTGATCGCCCTGGTGATTATCGACGCCTGGCTGGTGCGCTTCAGCCTGGTGGCGACGCTTAAAGGGTTGAAGGACCGGAACGCCTGAAAGAACTCCCCTTTTTGAAGCTAAGTGATTCACACATCTTAGATGAAGAGATCGACTTTCCTTAAACCGCCCCGCTACGCCGGGCGGGGGACCGCATGAGCCGAGCCGTGCTCAGGCAAAGACGTGGCGTTAAGCTCTATCCGGGCTCGGTGAAATGTGGTGGTGGGGGCCTTTCTTGTTAGCCGAGCACACGCGATATGTGGAAGTGTCGTGCATTCAGCAATACAGGTGCATGGCCAAAAATGCCCCCACCACCACATCTAGCGCGACTGAAGTCAGGTATTTCAATAACTTATATTGTAGCGGCGCGCGTCGTGTGGTCCCCCTCCCCACGTAGTGGGGAGGTTTAAGAAATTTTAGCGCCCGGTTGAGAGGCCTCATCGGCCGACTTATATGCATCCCCTAGCCTTCAAAAGGGGGAGTTCTTTTTAGAGGTATTATTATTCCTCGATGGCAGGGGCGGCCCGATCCTAGACCGCCCCCTCGAGCAGGTCCGGCACGGGCCGGACTGCCACCGTGTCAGGCCAGGCACCCCCCGGCGCCGGCCTGCGTTTCAGCCGTCTACTGGCGGTGCCCCCGACGCCTCGGCCGATTCCGATTGTGATTCCGCGGCTGATTCCGCCGCATCCTGCCAGTAGCGCTCGGCGTCGTACTGACAGCCGATCGTCTGCACCTGCTGCTGGGCCTGACGCACCGTGCCGGTATAGTTCATGCAGGACAGGACATATTCCGGATCGCGGCTGCCCATTTCGACCGTTACGAAGACCCGCACCTGGCCGTCCTTCGTCTTGGCCAGTTGCGCCGGATCGATCGGTACGCCCTTCAGGTGCAGGCGGTGGGCAATCGGATGATAGTCCCAGCGTTCGTCACCGAGGTCGATGCGCCCGTCCGCGTCGGCCTCTGCGGCATAGGCCGGCGCCGCCTCGCCATAATAGAAGGCCTCGACCGAAATCCCCGGCGTCTTGTTCCAGACGATCTCTGACTTCGGCGACATTTTCACCATCACGTCGAAGGCATAGGGCGACGGCTTGTCCGGCTTCGGCTTGATCACGGCCTGGATCTTGTCGCAATCGGCCAGGCCGAACGCCATCGGCAACAGGACCAGCGCCTTCATACAGTTCGCAAGCTTCATAATCGCCTCCCCTATGCGCCAAGCGTCTTCAGGTGATCGACGGCATTGTCGTTCTTCGGATCGAGTTCCAGCGACCTGCGGTAAGCCGCGATCGCCAGGTCCTTGTCCCCATGGTTCTGATAGGCCTCGCCCAGGCTGTCGAAGGCGTTCCAGCTGTCGGGGTGCAGTTGCGTATCGAGCTTGAACACGGCGATCGCCGCCGGCAACCTGCCCTTGGCCATCAGGTCGTAGCCCCAGATCACCAGTTCATCGTCGAACAGGGTAAAACCCGCGTCGTGAGCTTTAAAGATCTGATAGACCGCTTCGGTCTTGTCGTATCCCCGGCGCTCAAGCTCGGCGGCGAAATCCGGCTGGGCCGTGCGGGCGGGTAGCAGAAACTGGACATCTGTCACGGCCTGCACCGTAACGGTCGCAGGCGGCGCTGGATGGCCGGCGGCGTTCAGCGCTGCGGCATAGGTGGTGGCAAAGCTTTGGTCGGCCGTAACGGGCACATCCGGCTGAACGCCCTTGCCTTCCCAATCGCCGTGGGTGACCGGGCTCTCGCTGCGACCGACCGGCAACCATAGGCCAAGACCGGCGCCGATCGGGCGCCCGCCACCGGGATGAGCGCCGCCACCCGTTGTCTCGCCGACGAGGGTGGCCCGCTTGAGGGTCTGCATGTCGTAGGCAAATTCCTCGCCACCGGAAAAGGTGCGGGGACTGGTGATGAGATAGACCGGCTTGCCGAGATAACTGATCGGCGTCGGCTCGGTCGAATGGACTTCGCGATCGAAATCGGTGGTGCCGGACTTTCGCCACACAATGTCCATGACATGAACAGGTGTCCTGCCGTCGAAGAAGACACTGACCAGGTAGGATACCGATGCCGGCGAACCGCCGCCATTGTTACGCAAATCTATGATCAGGGCGTCGGTCGACGCCACCAGGGGCATAACCTTGTCGGCAGCCCACTTGAACGGCTCCTTCGGCGGAAAACCGTTCAGGGCGACATAGCCGATATTGCCCTTGAGCCGACGAGCCTCGGCAAAGCCGAACAGATTGGGCGGCGGCGGGCCTGCTGGCGCGGTGGGCGGCGGGGCGCCCGGCACGAAGACACGCAGATGTTTGTCGTGGGTCAGCCCCTGCAGATCCGTAGTAAGCTGTTCGGCCAATGCAGCGGGCGTCGCTGCCCCGTCATATTTCCCGGCGGCGAGATTCTGCGTCAGCATGGCGGCGGCCTTTGCGCCGACATCGGGATAGATATAGCTGTCGGCCAACATTTTCGCCGCCGTCGTGACCGCTTCCTTTTTGGCCGCCGCGTCGAAGACCGGTGCCGGCACGGCGGCCACAGCTTGCGCCACAGCCATTCGCGGCACGACACCGCCGGTAAACACACAGGTCGCGGCAATGCCGGCCAGCAGGAGATGCTTCAGATGCTTCAACCTTCCCATGATCTTCCCTCCCCTTCGGCAGCCGTGATCTGCCGGTTAAACCAACCGCTCAGGTCATCGCCTTCGCAAAGCCAGGCAAGACCTCAATTTTTGAAAGACATCATATATAGCACTTTACTTTGTTATGCATGATATACCCAAGATTGAAACATGCAACTGCTTTTTCAACAAACGACAGGGTGCGGAATATAATCGCCCCGCTCCCTGCACGGCCATTGCGTACCAAGGCCTGCAACAGCTAGTTTCCCGGCCGATTGCAGCGTATCGGAGCAGGCAATGACACGAAAAATTTCGGGCAGGCGGAAATGGATTGCCGCGATCATCGCCGTCCTGGCGATCGCCTGGCTCGCCGATGCCTTCTGGTTCGAGCCCGAAAGCCTGACCGTCACGCGCCTCGACGTGCAGACGCCCTCCTGGCCGGCCGCGACAACGCCCCTGCGCGCCGCCTTCCTCTCGGATCTGCATTTCGATCCGGTCCATATGACGCCGGCGCGGATGGCGAGGATCGTGCAAAGCGTCAATGCCCTGCATCCCGATATCGTGCTGCTGGGCGGGGACTATGTCGGCGGCGACTGGCTGACCGTGCATCGTTCGCGCAAGCTGGCCCTGCGATCACCCCAGGACAATGCCCGAGAGGATGCCGGCTTTGCGACCTTGCGAGGGCTATCGGCGCCGCTCGGTGTCTATGCCGTGCTCGGCAATCACGACTGCTGGTGGAATTGCGACGAAGCCAGCCGCCGACTGACGGCCGCAGGCATTCGTGTCCTGATCAATCAGTCTGCCCGCGTGCCGCGCCCGGGCGGGGATATCTGGATCGCCGGCATGGCCAATAAAACCACCGACCGGCCCGACTTCGTCGCCGCCTTGCGCGATGTGCCCAAAGGCGCGGCGATCGTATCGATGATCCATGAGCCCGATCCCTTCGCCTGGAATCCGGAGGCAAAACTGCTCCTCGCCGGTCATACCCATGGCGGCCAGGTGCGCTTTCCGCTGATCGGCGCGCCGGTGCGCGTCTCACGCTACCAGGAGGAAGCCGCCAAGGGCTGGCTGACCCGTGACGGCCGCATCCTGATCGTGACGCGCGGGCTGGGCGAAAGCGGCATACCGTTGCGGTTTGGCGCTCCGCCGCAGATCATGCTGCTGACGATACGACCGGGAGCGGTTGCTCGGGTAATGCCAACGCAGAATTCTGGCAGACCGGATCAATAAGGAGCGAACTAAGCCGTTCGGACATACCCTCGCACCATAAGGCCGCGCTCCATCATTTCCAACGGCAACCTTCCCAAGCTACTAAGAACGCGCATAGCCCCATCCACGTCCTGCTGAACACGGCGAGGGGGAGTCGTACGATCAATGCGGTACTCTGCGACACGTGGAAGCAATATCCACTCGACGGACCGGAGCGGAATTGGGCCAAATGAACTTGTGTCCGCCCATGGCCACGGGACATACAGACCAGCGCCGGGATTTCCCGTTCGTTCTTCCCGGTCTTCGACGAATTTAAATATGCATTGGCGGAGCTCCAGTTCCGGGTGCTCCTGGATGGCAACAAATACCTTTCGCCATTTGGTATCCGACATAAGCGAACCGCTCGTGGTGCGGCGTACACAACGACCAACCTTATCAAGTTCTGCGCGGTCATGAACAGCCATATGGATAAGGTTATAGCAACATCCTGCGATTGTCATTCCGCAGTTAAAATCTACCGAAGTGTTTCCACCTAAAAAACACGGTTAAACAAGGTTTAAGAAACCCGCCCTACACTGCCGCACAGTTGCCCAGCCATACGTCCGCCAACGACTGGCGAAACGAAAAAACCAGCAACGACAGTGCGTTTTAGTCATCGCCTGCCCCCTGCCGGACAACCGGCCGAGGCTTGCGAGAGGTGGAGTTACAGATGTCATTCGAGGCTGCACGGCGCGCAACCCCAGGAGCGACCCAGGCGGCTACGACACTGGATCCGGCAGACTGGCGCCCCCTGCGCACGCAGGCGCACCGCATGCTCGACGACATGCTCGACCATCTTGAATCCCTGAACGACCAGCCGGTCTGGCGCGAACCGAGCGCGACCGCACGGCAGGCGCTGGATAGCGGCACACCGGCAGGCCCGAGCGCACTCGACGACGTCTACAGCGATTTCAAGACCCATATCCTGCCCTATGGCAGCGGCAATATTCACCCCGGCTTCATGGGTTGGGTCCAGGGCGGCGGCACGCCCGTCGGCATGCTGGCGGAGATGCTGGCCGGGGGCATGAATGTCAATGCCGGTGGCCGCAACCATATGGCCATCCAGGTCGAACAGCAGATCGCCCACTGGATGCGCGACCTGTTCGATTATCCGAAGACTGCCAACGGCCTGTTCCTGACCGGCGCCTCGCAAGCCAATTTCGTTGCCGTCCTGCTGGCACGCACGCGTTTCCTGGGCGCCGATGTCCGCACCCATGGCCTGCCCACGGACAGGCGCCTGGTTGCCTATGCCTCGACCGAAGTCCATGGCTGCGTGCCGCGCGCCATGGAGATGGCCGGCATCGGCAGCGACAACCTGCGCCGTATCCCCGTCGACGCTTATGGCCGCATGGACACGGCCGCCCTGGTGCAACGCATCAAGGAAGACAAGGCGTCAGGCCTGTCGCCCTTCCTGATCGTCGCCACGGCCGGCACGGTCAATACCGGCGCCATCGACGACCTGCCGACGATCGCCGCCGTCGCCCACGACCATGGCCTGCATTTCCACATCGACGGTGCGCTGGGCGCGCTGGGCGTCATGTCGGCCGAACTAAAGCCTCTTCTGCGCGGCATCGAACTGAGCGACAGCATCGCCTTCGATTTTCATAAGTGGGGCCAGGTGCCCTACGACGCCGGCTTCCTGCTGGTTCGCGACATAACCTGGCAGAGCCAGACCTTTGCCGCCGATGCCGCCTACCTGACCCGGGCCGACAGCGGACTGGCCGGCGGCGCCTGGTGGCCCTGCGACCACGGCCCCGACCTGTCGCGCGGCTTTCGCGCGCTCAAGACCTGGTTCACGCTGAAGACCTACGGCACGGAGGCGCTGGGCCGATCCATGGCCGCCAACTGCGCCCTCGCCCGCTATCTGCACAATCGCATCCTGGCGGAACCCACCCTGACCCTGGAAGCGCCCGTGGCGCTGAATATCGTCTGCTTCCGCCGTAGCGCCGATACCCCGGAGGCCGCCGATCGCCTCAACAGTGCCATCGTAGAGCATTTGCACAGCGCCGGCGACGTCGCCCCGTCCCTCACCCGGATCCATGGCCGGCGCGCTATCCGCGCCGCCATCGTCAACCACCGCACCACGCAGAGCCAGATCGATACCCTGGTCGACAGCGTCCTCGCCTTTTCCTCCTTGTAGAGTTGCCGTCATGACCGCAGAGCTTTCCGCACGTCCGATCGACACCGCCGCCCTCATCCACGGCATGCACCGCATCGTACCCTACGCCTTTACCGGCACGGACGTCACCCCCCTGTGGGACAGCCTGATCAAACGCGTCGAACTCGATGGCGGCGATGCTGCGGCCATGGTCGACCTGTCGACCATCCTGCAGAGCCGCGGCCAGACCGCCCAGGCGATCCAGGTCTTGGAAGGCGCCCTCGAACTGCGCCGCAGCTATTGCGTCATCCACGGCGACGGCAGTGGCCCCCGCCTGCTGGCCTTCGTCACGCCCGGCGACTTCATGGCCAATACGCCGCTCGACTTTCTGCTGGAAGGCTCCAATGCGGTCCTGTGGCTGCACTATGTCGACGGCAGCACCACCGCCCTGACAGACCTGCCCGAGCACGATGTCGCCTTCATGGCCATCGGCGAATCCAACGAGAATGGCCCGGTCCTGGCGCGCATGGCCCTGCTGCTGGCCGACTGGCCGGGCGCGATGATGAACAACAAGCCCCTGCTGATCAACGGCCTGACCCGCGATGGCGTCAGCGGCATGTTCGCCGCCGAGCCATCGATCCTGTCGCCGTCGACCTGGCGCCTGCAGCGCATCCAGCTCGAAGCCGTCGCCATGGGCATGCTGGCCATCAACCATGTCGTCCCGGGTCTTGAATTCCCCGTCATCGTGCGCCCGATCGGCACCCATGCCGGCCATGGCATGGCCAAGATCTGCGACGCCGGCGAACTGACCGCCTACCTGGCGGAAGAGGCCGTGGCCGAATTCTACCTGGCGCCGTTTATCGACTATAGCGGTACGGACGGCCTGTTCAACAAGCAGCGCATCGTCCTGATCCAGGGGAAGCCCTATCCCAGCCATATGGCCCTGTCCGAGCACTGGATGGTGCACTATCTCAGCGCCGGCATGGCCACCAATCCGGCCAAGCGCGCCGTCGAGGCCGAATGGATGGCCAATTTCGACAGCGATTTTGCCGTGCGCCATGCCGACGCCTTCGCGGCCCTCTATAAGCATATCGGTCTCGACTATTTTGGCATCGACTGCGCCGAGATGCCCGACGGCCGCCTGCTGGTCTTCGAACTGGACGTGGCCATGATCGTCCACGCCATGGATGACGAAGAAACCTATCCCTACAAGAAGGTCGCCATGCAGAAGCTGTTCGACGATTTCGTCGCAGCCATCGTCGCCACGGGACAGGCCGCCGCCCAGCGTTCCGCCGCCTGATGTCCACGCCCTCCCTTGCCCGGTTGCTGACCGAAGGCGGCGACGAACGCCTCGATATCGATCCGTCCACCGGCCTGAACATGTACGGCTGCGCCGCCACGCCGCGCCCGGCCGAGATCAGCTTCTGTTCCTCGACCGCCTCGACCATCTCGCATACCAGCTATGCCGCCCTGCAGGCCGACTGGGCCCGCATCCAGGCCGATATGGCGCGCGACGGCGACAGCGCGACCTACCGCCGCGAACTTGACCGCATCCGTTGCGACTTCCGCACCGCCATGGGCCTTTCCGAAGTCGACATGGTCATGGCGGCGTCGGGCACCGATATCCACCTGCTGGCCGCCCTGCTGTTCTCCAATCTCGATGGCCGCCGCCTGGTCACGCTGACCCTGACGGGCAGCGAGACCGGCAGCGCCGTGCCCACGGCCGCCGCGGGCAATAACTTCATGACGCGTCCGCCGGGTGGCAAAGCTGCCGAAAAGGGCAGCCCGATCGACCTGGGCGACGATATCCGCAACCTCACCTTTACCGCCCGCGATGCCGACGGCTTGCTGCGCGACGCCGATGAGGTCGAGGCCGAACTGACGGCGCATATCCTCGAGGCCCAGGCGCGCGGTGAACGCTGCCTGCTGATCGTCGCCGATGTCTCCAAGACCGGGCTGATCGCACCGGGGCTGGAAACGGTCTTCCGCCTGCGCACGCAGTTTGCCGACTGCCTCGATATCCTGATCGATGCCTGCCAGCTGCGCCTGGCGCCGATGACCCTGCAGGCCTATCTGGCGCAGAACCTGCTGGTGGCGGTCACCGGCTCGAAATTCCTCGCCGGCCCGGTCTTTAGCGGCGCCCTGCTGGTGCCGCCGAAACAGGCGAAACGCCTGCGTCGGCGCCGTATGCCGACTGCCCTTGGAAATTATTGCAGCCGCTGGGACTGGCCCAACGGCTGGACGGCGCAAGGCTCACTGCCAGACCGCGCCAATTTCGGCCTGGTCCTGCGCTGGCAGGCGGCACTTTATGGCCTGATGGCCTTATCTGCGAAGCCTCAGGCAGCCGTGCGCATGGCGACCCAGGTGGTCGCCGATGCCGTAATAGGCCGCATAGAAAACAATCCGCTTTTCGCCACGGTCGACAGCCGTCCATTGGATCGCACCCCGCTGCCCGGCCTTGCCGCAGACACCGATTTCGACAGCCTGCCGACCATCTTTCCCTTCTGCCTGCGTCACGGCAATGGCGACATGCTGACGACAGCAGAAACAGTGGAGCTATATCGCGCAGTCGCTCGGGACAGCGCCGACCACGGCGGCGTGCGCCTGGGGCAGCCGGTCGCCATCGGCGGTGGCATCAGCGCCCTGAGACTATGTTTAAGCGCGCCCATGCTGGCGGCCGCCTGCCAGAGCGACGAGGCCCTGACCGACCTGATCGACGCCGCCACCAACGCCCTTGATCGGGTGGCATTTGTTACGGCGTCCATGCGGCGCGACGGCCAGACACGCGGCGCGGCCTGACACCCAGCCACAACGCCCCGTTTTTGAAGCGAGATTTCTCAAGATGCGATAAGGCTTTGACTTTCGGTGCCGTCCAGAGTGAAGTGCCGGAGTCGTAGGGGGAACGGCTGAATGAGATTTGATATCTGCACGGCGCATTACCCGGTGCTGGCAGCCGTGGTTATCGGTCTTGCCGCGGTATTTCTGCGCTCCGACAAGACCGCAAAGGCCAAGTTCATCGATGGCCAGGCAAAGAAGTGGCAGATCGATCTGGCTACGGCTAATGCTTTATGGGCGCCAGCCCGGCACAGGGCAGGCGATGCTCTCCAGCGGATAGCATTCATATGCCTGTTCGGACTGCTCACGGCCAGCATGCTTGTATACGCTGTCGAGTTTGTGTTCTCCCGGTTCGGAAGTTGCACAAGCCTCGTTTCCATGCCGGACATTACCCGGGTCATGTTCACGGCCCTGCTGATCGTTATACCTGCTGCAGGCATCGTGCTGTCTTTGGCGAGACTGATAGCGCCGCGACAACGCCTCTATAGTCGACGCCTGTACGCCCTCGCGCCCGACGACCTGCCGGCAGCCCCGGTTCCGGATGACTTCAAGATGGCGCTAGCCGTCCCTGCCGGAGCGGTTATGCGTCTACGCATAACCGCTGTCGTCATCATGGCAACCTGCGCCGCCGGCCTGGCCTGGCTGATCTGGCGCGATGCTTTCGCCCTGGTGGATCTGGGCGGCAATCCCAATGCGCATCATGCCCGCGCCTATTCGGTTCTGAAAAGCATCCAGCCGGACATACTGCTGTTCATGCGCGCGATATCGCTTGTTATTTTTGTCATCCTTGGGCCGGAATTGTGGCAACTTGCTACTGGCAACAGTAAAGCGTTCAGGACTATTGCCCTGAACTGGTCGCTTACGTCCCGCGATATGTCCGTGCTGTTCCAACCCCGTAACGGCTTGATTTACTGCAGCCTCACCTGGGTATTGAGCGCCAGCGTCATTGGGAGCCTTTTTCTTGCCGCTGCCATGTCGATTGTCAGCCTGATAACGCCGACGCCGTTTTTGGCCTATTCCACAATCATGGCTGCCTGCTTGTCGTGTCTCGCTCTCGGCGTCGCCACCGCTACCCTTCGCCTGATATTGTGCCCTCGCTCCTGGCTCTATATCCGGACCCTGTCGAGCGAACTCAGGCAGCAGATTCCCCAGGCCGGCAAGTCGGCCTTCGATATTGCAGCCGGAATCGACCTCAGGGAAATTTCCGGCAGGGCGTGGCAGACAAGATTACTCGGGGCCGGAATACTGTTAACTGTCTTCGCAACAGCATTCGTCCAGTTAACGCCTCTGGCCGCACTTCTGAATATAAGGGGATGAAGGGTATTGGGTCGGCAAGCTCTGGCTTCCAACCGAACGCCTCTTAAAAACCGGAGCCCTATTCAGATTGCCGCAGTCACCTGCGCCGCCAGGATCTTGGCCGTCTTGGCCGGGCGATGGTCCATATGGATGGCGCAGATCCAGCCATTGCGGTCGCGCACAGCGACGGTAAAGCCTTCGATCTTTTCGCCGCTTTTCAGCACGGCGGTATAGTGCATGAACTCGCGCAGGGATTCCCGGCAGCGCCAGGTAATGTTCAGGTCGTCATACTGCGCCTCGACGGCGCGGACGGCGTTGGATACCTGCTCGCGGCCAGCGAGTTGCTGCGGAAACAGGTTGGATTTCAGCACAGGATCATCGGTCATCTCCGACAGGAGCGCCACACCGTCGTGGGTGGAATTGTCCATGTTCCGCATTGCCGTGGTCCTCTTCAACGAAAAGGCGGCGGGGAGCTATCAGCTTCCCGCCGCCTGTGATTAAGGCTGCAATCTGTTGCCGATATTTAAACCGGGCGGCGACGCAGCATACGCCCAACGGCGATCAGCAGGCAGGCGCCAATGACGCCGGCGATAAGGTAACCGATGACGCCGAAGAAGGCGATGCCGAAAACCGACAGCAGGGCGTTGGCAACGATTGCACCGACAATGCCGAGCACAATATTCATCAGGAGTCCCTGATTGGAGCGCATCAGTTGTTCGGCGATCCAGCCGGCCAGGGCGCCGACGATGATGGCGAGCAGCCATCCGATAGATTGTGGTTGCATGATTTGTCCTCTCGATTCGGGCACCAGGATGGCGCGTTGGACCAAGATTACGCGGTCATTCCGAAGAAGCGGATCATGTTATCGCCTGAACTTATAAGGGTTTGGCAAAATTAACGATACCGTTCTTCGGCGGCGCAACATCGAAAACTTACGCTGCGGCAAGCAATCCCGAAATCGTGTCTGGTAATCGCCGTTAAATATGTAAGCATTGCCATGTTCCCGCCTTAATATAACAGCGGCATCATTTTCGCAGTAGTTGCAATTGAACAGGAATTCGTCCCTGTTTTGGACACGCCCCATCTGGCGTCATGTAGAGTCGCAGTAGAATATGAGTACGTCAGTTTCCGCCGAAATAAAGACCCCGCATTCCGTCGATGTCCATGTGGGCGCCAAGGTACGTATCCGCCGCCGCTTCCTGGGCCTGAGCCAGACCGAACTGGCCACCGCCGTTGGCGTCACCTTCCAGCAGGTGCAGAAATACGAACGCGGCCTGAACCGCATCAGTGCGTCCAAGTTGTATGAAATCGCCCATGTGCTGAAGGCCCCCCTGCCCTACTTCTTCGAAGGCCACGGCGCCGACGAGATCACCGGCGCCCCCCAACCCGTGCCGGCCAACTTCCTGGCAACGCCCGAAGGCATGGCCCTGGCCGAAGCCTTTCCGCGTATCCGTGGCGACCGCCAGCGCCGCAAGATCCTGGAACTGATCCGGACCCTGGCCGACGACTAAGGCCCGCTCTTACCAGGTTCAAAGGCCGCTGCCCGCGCGGCCTCTTTCCCGTTAACACTGCTCTTTAAGCCTCCGTTTCCGCTTCCTCGGTAATATGAGACCAAGGGGGAGATGCGCCATGACCTATGTCAATACGTTCGGAACACCGGCGAGTGCCTATGCGACCGCCGATGACGACGACAAGGCGAAGGGCGTGATGATGATCGTCTGCTCTGTGCTGATGTGCCTGTTCTCATTGTCGCTCATTGCCCTTCATATGGGGCACATGCATCGGCTGAAAACCGGGTACACATTGCTGAACGGCGTGGTGGCAACCGTAGGGCTGCACTGCGAACTCGATCACCACAAAAGCCACACCCCTATGCCGTGTGCCCGTGCAGAAGCGCTGATAACCAGCGACGACTATTATTCCAATGCTTCTGTCGCCTATTATGCGGACATCACCTACCGCTATCGCGCGCCTGCGAGCGGCGACACCTACGAGCAGATGACCACTCGCCGCGTCAACCTCAATGAGGTTCCGCGGGTGGGTCAGTCGGCGCTGGTCTATGTCAACAAGACCAATCCGGCCGTATCAGAGTATGCCGAGGGTGGCGTAGGGCTGTAAGTCTGACCTGGAGTCCTGTTGCGCGCAGCGCCATAAACACGTCGCGGATACGCTTTCGGCATAGCCAGCGCCGAAGCCAATCTGCGTAAATCTGCGAAATCTGCGGTTCCCTTTCCTTTGCCGTCCTTGTGACAAGCAGCAATCGATTAAAGGTGAACCGCAGATTTCCGCAGATTATTTCCAAGGGGGAACAGCCGACAGAGTTCCCGACTGCCCGTAGGATTGCGCTTCGCGCGCATGTGCCTTCAGTGCGGCAGCTCGCCGACCCCGCCCCAGAAGGTCACCACCTGCTTGAGGCGCTCACCGTATTCGAGACCGTCGAAAGGCTTGACGACATAGCCGCTGGCATAGTTCTCGAAGCACTCGCGGATATCGGCGGGCGATTCCGAACTGGTGAACATCACGATCGGGATGGCCTTGAAATCGTCCTCGCGCTTGACCTTGCGCAGGAAGGTCTTGCCGTCCATGCGCGGCATGTTGATATCGAGCAGGATCAGGTCCGGCCGCGTCGCCTCCGCGAAGCGCCCCTCGCGGTTGAGATAGTCGAGCGCTTGGTCGCCATTATTGGCGACCGAAACCGTCACAGGTATGGTGGCGCGGTTCAGGGCGCGCCGCGTCATTTCGACGTCGCCCTCATTGTCTTCGACCAGCAGGATATCGAGCGAACGCAGGCTTTTCATCAGGCACGTGTATCCGGCAGGGTGAAGGTAAAGGTCGTACCCTCGCCCGGTTTCGAGGTAAAGATCATATCGCCGCCGCACAGGCGGATAAATTTGCGGCACGTAGACAGGCCGATACCGGTGCCGGGATAGTCCTCGGTCCGGTGCAGGCGCTGGAAGATGGTGAAGATACGGTCGGAAAAGGCCGGATCGATGCCGATGCCATTGTCCCTGACGTCGAAGCGCCACATCGGCCGGATCGGTGAGCCATCACGGCGCGCCGCGATCGATATTTCCGGCGGCAGGCGCCCGTCCTGGAATTTCAGGGCATTGCCGAGCAGGTTCTGCAGCACCACCCGCATCAGGGTCGGACTGGTCTCGATCACCGGCAGGGCGCCGATGGTGACCCGGGCGTCCTTCTGGGCGATGATGTCTTCGAACTCCTCGATCACCTCGCCCAGGATCTGCTGGCAGTCGACCGTCTCCATCTTGACCTCTTCGCGGCCGACGCGGGAAAAGGTGAGGATGTCGCGGATCATCTTCTGCATGCGTACCGCATTGTCGCGGATATAGCGGACATAACGCTGGTTGTTGTCGTCGAGCTGTTCGACCGCATCCTCGGCCAGGAAGCCGGCATAGGTGTTCATCATCCGCACCGGTTCCTGCATGTCGTGCGAACAGACATAGGCGAAGCGTTCCAGTTCCTCGTTCGACTGGCGC
Source organism: Asticcacaulis sp. (assembly GCA_965246725.1). GTDB lineage: Bacteria > Pseudomonadota > Alphaproteobacteria > Caulobacterales > Caulobacteraceae > Asticcacaulis. Next base: position 138,814 of record CBDFFG010000031.1, on the reverse strand, counting down.
AGGGTGGCGTTGAGCCCCAGGATCTGTTCGCGCTGGCGGTAGAGGTCGAGATAGACCTTGACCTTGCTCTTGAGGATGTCGGAATTGATCGGCTTGAAGATATAGTCCACTGCGCCGATGGCAGCCGCTTCCGTGGCGAAATGGTCTTCCTTGCTGATGGCGGTGACGAAGATAATCGGTACACCCTGCATCGACGGGCGCGTCTTCATAAGCCGCGCCGTCTCGAAACCGTCCATGCCCGGCATCTGTACATCCAGCAGGACCATGGCGAAGGTGTGCTTGAGCACCAGATCGAGCGCCCCCTCCCCCGATTCGACGGTCAGGATTTCCGCACCCAGGGGCCGCAGCAAGGCTTCGGTCGCCAGCAGGTTGGCCGGCAGGTCGTCGACGATCAGGATCTTCGGCCGCGCCTCGCTGGCGCCCGGCGCAAACGCCGTTCCAGTGGTCACGGCACTCATAGCACGGCCTCGCCATATACCGGACAGGTCTGCGGTCTTGTGTCGGGCATGCCAGCCTCCACTCGTGTCATCATACGCCCCCGCCACCGTTTCCGGATCACGGCAAAACTAAGTCCCCACAATCATCGCGTGAAATCACAAATGATTTATTGCATCGTTTGCATAAAGTCGCGTCGGGCCAATGGACATTTAACAGCTCAGGCGCCGCATGGCTCGCCGGAAGACCGGCGGCGTGCGGTCACACGCTGCCGAATTACATCGGGAACTACATCGAGTCACGCATCATCGAAGCCATTGACACCGGTGTCCAAGCTGTATCACTACTGTCGAAAACACAGGTTAGCGCTACCGTTTCCGACCATTGCAACCTGACCATACCAGGGAAGACATCATGACCACCGACCGTCGCGCTGCGCTGAAGGCGCTGGGACTGGCTCCGCTGGCGCTCGGCCTGCCAGTGCAAGCCGCCTCCAAACCCGCCGCCACCCCTAAAGTACCCGTTAACTGGGGCACGACCTACGAAGGCCAGCGCCAGGCCGATCGCTGCGACGGCACCTTCCTCAATCCGATCATGGCCGGCGACCATCCCGACCCAGCTATCCTGAAGGACGGTCCCGACTACTACATGACGTTTTCGTCGTTCGATGCCTATCCCGGCCTGGTCATCTGGCAGTCGCGCGACCTGGTCAACTGGCACCCTCTAACCGCCGCCCTGACCATAAATATCGGCTCGGTCTGGGCGGTCTCCCTGGTGAAGCACAAGGACCGCTACTTTCTCTACATCCCGACCAAGGCAACCGGGCCCGGCACGAAGACGACCAGCTATGTCATCTGGGCCGACCATATCGAAGGGCCGTGGAGCGCTCCCATCGATCTCGACCTGCCGCATCATATCGATCCCGGCCACGCCGTCGGCGAGGACGGTTCGCGCTGGCTGTTCCTCTCGGGCGGCGATCGCGTCCGCCTGTCCGACGATGGCCTGAAGCGCATCGGCGAGCCCGAACACGTCTACGATCCGTGGCGCTATCCCGACGAGTGGGATGTCGAGGGTTTTTCGCCCGAAGGCCCCAAGATCACCCGCCACGGCAAGTACTTCTACCTGATCTGCGCCGTCGGCGGCACGGCCGGACCGCCGACCGGCCATATGGTCATCGCCGCACGCTCGACCTCGATCAACGGCCCGTGGGAGCAGCATCCGCGCAATCCGCTGGTGCGCACCACGTCGAACGCCGAAAAGTGGTGGTCGCGGGGTCACGCCAGTCTGGTGGAGGGCCCCAATGGCGATTGGTGGAGCGTCTATCACGGCTACGAAAATGGCTTCTGGACCCTGGGTCGTCAGGCCCTGCTGGCGCCGGTGACCTGGACGGCCGACGGCTGGTTCGATATCGGCGGCGGCGACTTGTCGAAACCCCTGCCCAAGCCAAAAGGCGGAGCTACCCAGCCCCATGGCATCGCCCTGTCAGATGACTTCTCCAAAGACACTTTCGGCCTGAAGTGGAACTTTTTCCAGCCCAAACCCGATGAGGCCGCGCGTATCACCCGCGATGGTGACGGACTGCGGCTCAAGGCATCGGGCACGGCGCCGAAGGATTCCTCGCCCCTGATCCTGGTCGTCGGCGACCCGGCCTACGAAATCGCATGCGACATCGAAATCGATGCCAATACGCGCGCCGGCCTGCTGCTGTTCTATGATCAATCCCTATATTGCGGCCTGAGCTTCGACGACAAGGCCTTCGTGACGCACCAGTACGGCCTGGAACGCGGCAAGCCGACCAATCCCTATGGCCGCCGCCTGAAGATGCGGCTGAAGAACGACCGCCATATCGTCAGCTTCCACCTCAGCAATGACGGCGAAATCTGGAAACGTTTCGATCGCGGCATGGAGGTTTCCGGCTATCATCACAATGTCCGCGGCGGCTTCCTGATGTTGAAGCCCGGCCTTTATGCCGCCGGCGAAGGCTCGGCGCGTTTCCGCAACTTCACCTACCGGGCCCTGTCATGAAGATGTTGCTGCTGGCAGCCAGCCTGTTCGCCCTGCCGGCCTCGGCGGAAACCCTGCATGTGTCGCACGAGTCGGGCGCGCAATATGCCACCATCCAGGCGGCGGTGAACGCCCTGCCCGACAGCGGTGGCGATATCGACATCGCACCCGGCATCTACCGCGAAAAGCTGGCGGTGTTGCGCAACACGGTCCATCTTCATGGCACCGGCGCCACGCCCGCCGATACGGTCATCGTCTATGGCGACAGCGCCGCAACGGCCGGCGGCACCTTCAAATCCTTCAGCGTCGATGTCGCCGGCGACGACTTCCGCGCAGACAACCTGACCATCCAGAACGACTACTGGCTCGATCCCAGCCATGCGCCGTCGCAGGCCGTCGCCCTGGCCATTACCGGCGACCGCGCCGTACTCAGTCATGTGCGCCTGCTGGGACATCAGGATACGCTCTACGCCAACAAGGGCCCCAGTCCTGACAAGAGCATGGGCGGCCGCATGGCGCGCCAGGTCTTTTCCGACTGCTATATCGAAGGCCATGTCGACTTCATCTTCGGTAATGCCAAGGCCTGGTTCGAGCGCTGCGAACTGCACGGCCTGCCGCATTCCGAGGTCATGTTCACCGCCCAGAGCAAGAATGCCCCGGCCGAGGATAGCGCCTATGTCTTCGATCACTGCACACTCACTGCCGATCCAACGGCGCAGGCCCTGTGGTTGGGCAGAGCCTGGCGTCCCTGGGCCACCGTCATCTTCCTGCATGCCGATATCGAGGCGCCGCTGATGGCGGCTGGCTGGCGAGAATGGCATCCGGGAGAAACCCATACTCTGCTGACCGCCACCTATGCCGAATACCGCTCGACCGGCCCCGGCGCCAATCCGGCCGCCCGTGAGCCCTTCAGCCACCAGTTGACCGATGCCGAAGCCGCCAAGTGGTCGCTCGACGCCTTTTTCGCCCACGACACCGCCTGGATCCCGGAGACTGCCCGATGATCGCCCCTATTGCCCTCATGCTGGCCCTGGCCACGCCGACTATCATTCCGGCGACCACAACACCGCAGCCGCCCGCCATCACGGATGTCGCCGCCCGCGCCGCCACCAAACCCATCACGGCGAAGAAGATCATACTGGTCGGCGACTCGACCACACAGGTCGGCAGCGGCTGGGGTGGGGCCTTCTGTGCCGGTCATGTCACGTCGAGCGTGGCGTGTGTCAATCTCGGCCGCGGCGGACGCTCGACCTTCTCCTATCGCGCCGAGGGCTCGTGGGCTTTGGCGCTGAACGAGGCCAAGGCGCCCGGCTTCGCCCAGGTCTATATGCTGATCCAGTTCGGCCATAACGACCAGCCGGGCAAGCCCGGTCGCTCGACCGACCTGGCCACCGAGTTTCCGGCCAACCTGCGCGCCTATATCACCGAGGCCCGCGCCGCCGGCGCCATCCCCGTCCTGGTGACGCCGCTGACCCGCCGCACCTTCAAAAACGGCGCGCTACAGGACGACCTGGCGCCATGGGCCGACAGCGTCAGTGCCGTGGCGAAGGAGATGCATGTACCGGTGGTCGACCTGCACGCCGCAAGCGTCGCCGCCGTCCAGGACATGGGGCCCGTGGCGGCGCTCGACCTGGCGGAAACCGCTCCCCCGCCGGAACTGGTCGCCGCGGCCCAGGCCGGCACGACCGTAGGCGCACCCAAGACGGCAATGCCTGCACCGGTCACGTCCACCGAGGTTGTGGAGGCGCCCCAGGCCCGGCCCACCGTCGTTTTCGATTACACGCACCTGGGCCCGAAGGGCGCGGCCCTGTTCTCCGCCGAGGTCGCCGATGGCCTGGCGCACACCGTGCCCGACCTGCGCAGGGATCTTCTGCCCTAGCCCGTTATGGCTGATGAATCGCGGTGCTCAGGGACATGGCCGCAAGACAGGCCGGGAAGGACAGAAGCACTACGGACGCAAAGCCGACCCACCACCAGGGGGCATATTTGCGTGTGGCGGGAATGATGCTGACAATGATCGCCACGATGAGGTCGACGACGATAAGCAACAGGTTCCATAGCGCAGGCGCGAGGATCTCCAGATTGCGCATCGTGCCAACGACGGCGGGCATGTAGATCAGCAGCATCAGCAACAGGTTGCCGCCGAGGATCAGGAACGGGGTGCGTTTGTATTTCATCGTGCCGCCTCCAGCAGTTTCGCTTCGACCGCCGGATCGCGGTAGAACAGGTTCATGGTGTCGAACGGAATGATGCGCCCGTCCTTATGGACGATATGGACGCAGGCCTTCTTGACGCCGCGCACGTCGAAATCGTGGGCATCGTAGAACTTCATCACGATGACGCGGAACAGGTTGGAATAGCTGAGCGTGCCCCAGGCCGTCGCCGTGTCGATCTGCGGCAGGCAACACATGATGTCGGCGATGGTGTCAGTGCAGTCCTGAGGCGAATTGCCGGTCGAGAACAGCTTGATCAGCTTGGCATGGACCTCGGGCATGGTCTCGAAATTGACCGTGTTCCGCGAGGTCGACAGCAGTTCCTCCGGGCTGAAATGGCGGGTCAGCGGCACCAGATCGTCGCCCAGCTTCAGGGCGTAGCCCATCATGATGGCGTCCGGGTGGCACGGCACGGGCACCAGGTCTTCGGAGGCAAAGATATCGCTCTGGTCGAGGATGGCCTGACGCACCTCGGACAGGGTGATGCGGTCGCTGGCGGGATTGAAATGCTCGGTCCGGCCGGCGGCCTGGGTCGGCTGGAAGGTGACGCCGCGCACGCATTTTTGCCGGCGGGCATAGGCGAGGATATCGCCGACCTCATGGTCGTTCAGGCCCTTCTGCAGAGTGACCACCAGGGTGGTCGAGATGTTGAATGCATTGAGGTAGTCGATGGCCTGCTGCCGCGTGGCGCGCAGGTCTTCGCCGCGCAGCGACATCAGGGCGTCGGCCTCGAACGAATCGAATTGCAGATAGACTTCAATGCCCGGCATGTAGCCGGCCAGCCGTTCGACAAAGGCGCGGTCCTTCGCCAGGCGGATGCCGTTGGTATTGATCATCAGGTGCCGGATCGGCCGTGCCTTGGCCATGTCCATCACGGTAAAGAAGTCGGGATGCAGGGTCGGCTCGCCACCGGACAGTTGCACGACGTCGGGCTCGCCTTCGCTGGCGACCACGATGTCGAGCATGCGCTCGATCTCGGCCAGGGTGCGGTGACGGCCATGGCTGGGGCTTGAGGCGGCATAGCAGGTCGGACAGGTCAGGTTGCAGCGATCGGTCAGTTCGATGATCGAGACACAGGAATGCTGTTCATGGTCGCTGCACAGGCCACAGTCATAGGGACAGCCGCGTTCGACCTTCATGCCGAACTTGCGCGGCATGTCGCCCGGCTTGTTGAAATCGCGTGTCTTCTTGTAATAGGCGATATCGGTTGAGATCAGGACCTTTTCCTTGCCGTGCTCCGGGCAGGTCTTGAGCATGTAGACGCGTTCGTCCTGGAAGATAATCTTGGCTTCCAGCTTGCGGAAACAGGTCGAACAGATCGAATTGGTCAGTTCGAAAAAGATATAGTCACGCGCCGCCATCGGCTGCCCTCCCCCGCCAACGCCGCGCGAAAACCACGGCATAATATACAAGCGCGACCAGGGCGCTGAGCTGCAGCAGCGACAGGCCGGGCTGCGCCCGCAAGTCACTATCCGTAGCTATATTTTGAACAATGTTCAATTTATTTGTGAAGGTATAGGTGCTTACAGGCTTCAGGAACTCGATCCCGAGCCGCCACAGGCAGTAGCCACAGATGAAAAGCTTGAACAGATCGCCCTCGCGCAGACGCGGGCTGCGCCGGACGGCCCATAACACGACGCCTAGGACGGCAAGGAAGATGATCTCATAAAGCGGCGTTGGATGGCGCGCGATTCCGTCGCCGGCGTCGAAGCCCCAGGGCAGATGGGTGGCATCACCCCAGGTGCCGTCGCTGACGCCTGTCAGCAGGCAGCCGATGCGGCCGATCATGATGGCGACCAATAGAGGAAAGACATAGATGTCGCCGGTCGAACGGCGGATACCGGCGAACAGCTTGACGGTTTCAACCCCGATAATACCGCCCAGCAAAGCGCCCAGTATGGTCTTCGCCGCCAGGAACAGTACGGGATTGGCAAGGGCCGGTCGCCACAGTTCAGGATGTTCGGCGAAGGCCAGCAGCTTCGATCCCAGGGCCGCACCGACGACGGCGCCGACAAAGACCGTGGTCCGCGCCGTGTCGCTGAACGGATCGTTCGTCTTGCGCCGCAGCCACAGGTACAGCCGAAAGCCCGTGCCATAGGCCAGCATCTCGAACACCAGATGCGCCGGCACGGGCATACCGAACAGATTAAAGACGACGGGAAAGGACATGCATTCCGGTTAGCACGCGGCGGCCTATCCGGCCATGGCCACACGGATCACAAGATATCATCGGCCGTGAGGGATTGTGCCGGCGTCGCCGGGATATCCAGATGGTAGCGCGTCCCCTTGCGGTCGCCCGTGCGCTTCAACGCCCCCATTTGCGTCAACTCGACAAGGTCGCGCGTAGCTGTCGCCGAGGATGCATCGGTAATGGACATGTAGTTGGCGGCGCTCAGGCCGCCGGTAAAGCCGTCCGGGCCTGCCGCGAACAGGCGCAACAACGCCCTTTCCTGCCTGGGATTGATGTGCCCCCGCACGCCATCCATCAGCTGAGACGTGTTGATGGTGAATTCGACCAGGGCCAGGGTGCGCGCCTGGGCTTCGATCGCCTTGGCGGCAAACCATGTCAGCCAGTCGGTGATGTCCAGGTCGCGGCTGCCGTCCTCTAGCGCCTGATAATAGGCCTTGCGGTACTTCAGCAAGGTTCCCGAAATGCCGGTAATAACAGGCGCCGACGCGCCCTGGGCCAGAATGGCCTCTATCAGGGCGCGGCCTACACGGCCGTTACCGTCCTCGAAAGGATGGATGCTTTCGAACCAAAGGTGCGCAATGCCTGCGCGCGTGACGGGCGGAAGCGGCGTGATGCCGGACGGCCCGCTCTCTGATAACCACGCCATCAGTCTTGTCATCTCCTGCGGCACCTGTCCCGAAGGCGGCGCCTCAAAATGCACCTTCGGCGCGTAGATGGCTCCGGAAACGATCTGCATCGGGTCATCATGCGTGCGGTAGCGCCCGACATCGGAGATATCTCCGCGCCCGTTCATCAAAAGACGGTGCCAGTGCAGGATGGCGGGTTCGGTAATGGCGCCGGCCGACTGGTACAGGTCAACCATCATCTCGGCGATGCCGGCTTCGGCGGGATTGCTGCGGCGGTGATCCGAAGCCAGCCCCAGACGCCGACGGATAGAGGATTGCACGCTGTTCCGATCAAGCCGCTCCCCCTCGATGGCCGAGGTGTCGACGGCTTCATGACTCATGATCTCGACGCGGACCGTCTGCCGTTCGGCGTCGGTCAGATATTTCGACGCGCCGATGACGATGCCCGCCCCTTCGGCGAAACGCGCCTCGGCACGGGCGAGCTTTCCAGCCTCCCAGCGAAAATCCGGCCACTCCGCGTGTTGCCAATTCCAGGTCATGATCGATAAAGTATCCTTTTATCGATCAAAATATGCCGAAAAAAGATCGATAAAGCTATAATTTATCGATCATTGTGAATTTTCCCGCCTGAGGAAACGGCCTCTACCCGGCCATGGCGCGGGCAATACCCATTTCCAGGCCGCGCAGTTCCGCCAGGCCGCGCAGGCGACCGATGGCGGAATAGCCGGGATTGGTCTTCTTCTTCAGGTCGTCCAGCATCTGGTGGCCGTGGTCAGGGCGCATCGGAATGCGCTTGCCATGGGCCACTGACACCCGCCGCAGGGCCGTGACGACGTCGTACATGTCGATGCTGCCGTCGAGGTGCGGCGACTCGTAGAAATTGCCTTCATTGAAGGCGGCGCCCTCGCTGCCCGCTTCGCGCTGGGTGTTGCGCAGATGGGTGAAGTAGATGCGGTCGCCAAAGCGGGCGATCATGCCGGCCAGGTCGTTGTCCGGGCGGATGCTGAAGGACCCGGCGCAGAAACACAGGCCGTTCGAGACATTGGGTACGCGAGCGAACAGGTCGGCCAAGTCGGCCTCGGTCGAGACGACGCGCGGCAGGCCGAACAGGGGGAAAGGCGGATCATCGGGGTGAACGACCAGCTTGACGCCGTGCGCGTCGGCAACCGGGCAGACCTCGCGCAGGAAGTGGACCAGATTGTCCTTGAGGCGCGCATGGTCGATGCCGGCATAACCGCGCAGGGCGGCGCGGAATTCCGGCACGCCGAAGCTTTCCTCACTGCCCGGCAGGCCCTTGATGATGTTGCGCTCGAGCAGCATGCGCTCAGGCGCACTCATGCCGTCGTAAAACGCCCTGGCACGGGCGACCATGGTGGGGCTGTAGTCGGCCGAGGCTTCCGGACGGGCAATGTGGAAGATGTCGAAGGCGGCGACGGCGACAGCGTCGAAGCGCAGGGCGCGGGCGCCGTCGGGCATGACGTAGTCGAGATCGGTCCGCGTCCAATCGAGCAGCGGCATGAAGTTGTAGGTGACCGTCGTGATGCCGCATTCGGCCAGGTTGACTATGCTCTGCTTGTAGTTGGAGATGCAGGTCTCGTAGCCCGCCCCTTGCGTCTTGATCGCCTCGTGCACCGGCAGGCTCTCGACGACGCTCCATACCATGCCGGCGGCCTCGATCTCGGCCTTGCGCTTGGCGATTTCGGCGACTGTCCACACCACGCCGTTGGCAAGGTGGTGCAGGGCCGTGACGACCCCCTCGCAGCCGGCCTGACGGATGTCGGAGAGGCTGACCGGATCGTTGGGGCCGAACCAGCGCATGGTCTGGACCATAAGATTGTCGGAGGCGGAGGCAGGCATGGAGATCTTCCCGGTCATTCGTATAACGCAGTGTGTAACGGTAGTCTTTGCGCGGGCATTGCCGGGTGTTCCCGAAGGCCCTGCGGTGAACCGGCGCCTGACGGCAGGCACGATTCCCATTGACTTATGGTCACCTTATAATTGGTCCGACCACTTTTCGTCAATGACCGATAATTGGCGTAAAAGTGGTCGGACGTCAACAAACGCGTCCCTTAAATACATTTTCAATCCCGTTTATAGATACACAATCTGGCCGGCATTGCGGCAACACCATGTCAACGCTGTCATTCCGGAAGCGCGCCCAGGGCCGAAAAAGCTATACGCAAATTGATTTTCCGACTATAGTGTTGAGACGTGATCGGATCATTTGATCCACGACCACAACCAAAAGACTGCCACAGGGAACCGTTCCGTTTATCGGTACGATAAAGGCTAGAAACTGCCTCTAGGTCAGAAATCTGGCCTGACCGGAAAAATGCGATTCGGGCAAAATCCGACAGCCGTGACACCGGTATCTTTCCTTTGGGACATGGATTTACGTTAAAACATACAAATGGTACCGATTATAGGAACGGCCGGCCTGAAAATGTGACCATTTGGATACAGATATCTGGCCAATTGGCGAAAAATTGGCAAGAAATCATTCCAATATGTGGACCGCCGTCACCATTTGAGATATTCCACATGTCAGAACCGGGACGCCCTCTGCATCGGCGCGCCGGTATCGCCCATAACAAAAACAGGGAAAATGACATGAGCAGACACCTAACGGGGCCGCACCGCGCCCTTATCATGACTTCGGCCAGCCTGATAGCCTTCGCCGGCATTGCCACTGCCGCGAACGCCCAAACCACCGCGCCTGCCGCTTCGCCTTCAAACTCCGGCGACAACCAGGTCGTGGTCGTTACAGGCTTCCGCAAAGCCTATACCGACGCCGTCAAGACCAAGCGCGACACCATCGAAATCTCGGATTCGATCTCGTCCGACGGCCTGGGCCGCTTTCCGGACCTGAATGTCGGCGAAGCCATCCAGCGCATCCCGGGCATCCAGCTCAACCGCGAAGCGGATTCGCGCAACGCCACCATCAACCTGCGCGGCCTGCCCGGTACCTTTGCCCGCACCACGCTGAACGGCACTGCCTTCGCTGATCCGATCCTCAACGGCTCGACGCCGCTGGGCGCCTTCAACTCGGACATCTTCTCGTCGATCACCGTCATCAAGTCGCCGTCGGCGGCCGATATTTCCGGCGGCCTGTCGGGCAATATCGACCTGCGCATCGCCCCTGCCCTGTCGCGCAAGGACGGCGGCTGGATCAAGGCGTCGGAAGAATACGATACGCTGGGCAAGCTCTCCAGCCCGTCGATCAGCTTCGGCTTCAACAAGCACCTGTCGAAGGACTTCGCCGTCTTCGGCGTCATCGCCACCAAGGAAGAAAAGTTCCGCCGCGACTCGATCTTCGTCAACACCTACTCGCAACTGTCCTCGACCCAGGTCGGCAACGGCCTTGTCGCCGGCAAGAACCCGGTGTGGGACGCTCTGGCGGCCCAGGCGCCGAACGGCATCCAGTATCCGTCGCAGATGCGCCAGGTCGTCAAATACAATAGCGGCCACCTGGTCTCCGGCGCCACGGGCTTCGAATGGAAGCCGACCGACGAACTGAAGATCGGCACCACCGCCTTCTACACCAAGCGCCAGTTGCAGGACGCCACCAACGACCTGCTCTATGTCGACACCACCGGCGGCTCGCGCGCCTCGGCGACGGCGGCTGCGCCCAGTTCGACCGCGGCCGGTACGGCGTCAGCGCACCTGACCAATCTTGGCGATGTCTATTTCATCGACGAACCGAACGGTCACAACGCCTATATAAATAAGTTCGACTACTCGAACGCCGCCATCACGGACTCGCGCCGTTCGGAGCCGGCCACCCAGGAAACCTGGTCGGTCAATCCGAACATCGAGTTCCGCAACGACACCTGGCGCTTATCGGGCACGGCGACGATCTCGCGCGCCACCGCCCTGGCCAACCAGATCGAAATCGACATCGTCGAGCAGAACTATTCCGTCGCCAATGGCAGCAATAACGGCGTATTCGGCAGCCTCTATACCGGCGGATCGGACCTGCAGGACTTTGCCATCACGCTGAACACGCCGACCACCGCCCATATCAATCCCGGCCCGTACAACCAGCCGACCCCGACCGGGCCGACCCAGCTGGTCAACGGCAAGAACGACCGCTTCGGCCTGACCGGTACCAATGGTCGCTCGCGCAATACTCTGAATGCCGTGCAGGGCGATGTCGAACGCTACTTCAAGGACGGCTTTTTCTTCACCAGCCTGCAGTTCGGCGCTCGCTACGAAGAGGCTTCCTATAACTCGAGCGGTTCGCGCAACACCGCCGTCGGCACGCAGAACGGCAATGTCAGCGCCGGCCTGTCGTCGCAGGATCGCTTCGTCGGCGACTTCTTCGGTAACACCGCCGACGGTTACACGAAGAACTGGGTAGCCGCCGATATAGCCAAAACCTTGGCGGCATTGACACCGGTGACATACACGGCCGATCCCGTCCACGGCGTCTTCCTGACGCCTTACGGCCTGGTCAACAACAATAATGACGGCAATTTCAGCCTGAACAACTTCACCAACAGCAACGATATTGCCTCGGTCTATGCCATGGGCAAGTTCAGCACCTCCGTCTTCTCCATTCCGGTCCACGGCGTCGCCGGCGTCCGTTACGAAGACACGAAGAACACGATCAGTTCGCTCGACCTCAATCCCGACAAGACCTTTACCCTGCATACCTACAAGCAGAACTATGACAAGGCCCTGCCGTCGCTAATCGTCGCCGCCGACCTGACCGACACACTGGTCCTGCGCGCCGCCGCCTATTCGACCTATGTCCGTCCGCAACCGCGCGACATCACCCCGACGACCCAGGTATCACTGCCGACGCCGAACGCCGCCAACCCGACCTTTACGGTCACGGTCGGCAGCACGGCGCTGAAGCCCTACATGGCCGACTCGTTCGATGTCTCGCTGGAATGGTACAACCGTCCCGGTGGCCTGTTCGCCATCGACGTTTTCCAGAAGAATATCGACGGCTATATCGGCAGCATTACCGACGTCAACTTCGTCTGCCCGGCCAACGGCCTGGTCAACGGCGCCGATTACGGTCTGGGCCACCTGACCGTCACCGGCGGCAAGTGCGTCAGCGATGTCATGGTCAATACGGCCGCCGCCAACCTGCCGCCGGTCCTGACCAATGCCACGGTCAATATCTCGGGCAAGACCAACCTGTCGCCCCTGACCGTCAAGGGCGTCGAGCTGGTGGCGCAACAAAATCTCGACTTCCTTCCGGGTTTCTGGAAGAATTTCGGTGGCTCGTTCAACTATGCCTATACGACGATCGACGGCACCGACCAGAACGGCAACAAGCTGACCCTGCCGGGCGTGTCGCAGAACAATATCAACCTCATCGGCTATTACGAAACCAAGAAGTTCGGCGTCCGCCTCGTCTATAACTGGCGTGACAAGTACGACCTGGCCGCCGGCAACACCTTTGTCGGCGCCGCCCGCACCGTCAAGGCGCGCAGCCAGCTCGACTTCTCGGCCTCGTACAACATCAATTCCAGCATCGCCCTGTCGGTCGACGGCTTCAACCTGACCGACGCCACCCGTGCGGAATACGAAAACGACCCGATGAAGCCGCGCCGCCTCGACTATGACGGCCGTACCTATCAGGTCACGCTGCGAGCCAGCTTCTAAGCCTTCTTCCTCCCCGCCTGGCCGGATGGTTCCCAAGACCATCCGGCCCTTTTTTTATATCCGTCCGACCCCGCCCGGCGGTATGGACATCGTACCCTTCCGGAGGCCGCTTATGCGCCTGTCTTCCTCCCTGCTCGCCCTCATTGCCGTCCTGTCCGTTTCAGCCACACCCGTCATGGCGAAGCCCGCCTGCAAGGGCGCCGACGGTTATGCCGCCGATTTCGGCGGCCGCCCGACCCATTTGTGGCGCGCCGATGCGCTGGCCCGGGTCAAGGCGCAGATAACCAAAGACCCCGCCAGCGTTCCTGCCTATGCGGCCGTTATCACAGATGCCGATGCCGCGCTTGGCAAGGGACCATGGAGCGTCGTCGACAAGACGAAGACTCCGCCCTCCGGCGACAAACACGACTACATGTCTATCGCCCCTTATTTCTGGCCAGACCCCGCCAAGGCCGACGGCCTGCCCTATATCAACCGCGACGGCGAGATAAATCCGGAACGCGCCACGCAAGCCTATGACCGTGTCCGGCTGGGCGACATGGCCAATGCCGTCGAGGCCCTGGGCCTGGCCTATTATTTCACCGGCAAGCAGGCCTATGCCGATCGCGCCGCCGTTATTCTTCGCGCCTGGTTCCTCGATCCGGCGACACGCATGAATCCGAACCTGAACTTCGCCCAGGGCGTCCCCGGCAAGACGCCGGGCCGGTCATTCGGCATTATCGACACGGCGGAACTGCTGCCGGTCGTCGAGGTCATCGGCCTGCTGACGCCGTCGCACGCCCTGTCGGCCTCGGACCTCGACGGCCTGCACGGCTGGTTCGGCGATCTGACGACCTGGCTGCAGACCTCGGACGCCGGCGCCACCGAGAATAAGGCCGACAACAATCACAGCATCTGGTACGACCTGCAGCTCAGCGACTATGCCCTGTTCTCGGGCAAGACCGACGTGGCGAAGACCGTCATTTCGAGTTTTCCGGAACGACGTATCACGCCGCAACTCGCCGCAGACGGCAGCCTGCCACGCGAACTGGGCCGCACCCGTTCCTTCCACTATTCAACCTGGACGATGCAGGCCGTCTACGACATCACCACGCTCGGCGAATGCGTCGGGGTCGACCTGTGGTCGTACAGCGATGCTACCGGCAAGGGGTTGAGGCCCGCCACCACCTTTATCGCCAGCTATGCCGGCCGTGAAAAGGACTGGAAGTGGCAGGAGATCAGCATGAATACCGAGGACCTGTACGACGCCTTGCTGCGGGCGGCCAATGGCTATGGCGACCCGGCCCTGAGCGACAAGGCCGCCATCTACAGCAAGACCTATGCGACGTCGCGCATCAACCTGACCACACCCCTGCTGACCGGTACTCACTGATCATGGCCCTTGTTCCCCTGTTTGCCGCCGCAGCCCTGGCTGCGGCTCCCCTCCCTGCGCCTGGCGTTCCGCCAATGGATGCAACGGTGCAAGACCGCCTGGTGCCGCAGACCGAGGCCCTGCTGGTGCAGGTACTGGCACAGCAGCGTGACCTGGTCATAGATGGCCAAAAGGTCTTCAGTTCAGGTGACAAGTTTTTGGGCGGCAAGATCGCCGACGGCATGGCCTATCTGATCCTGGCGACGCCGCGCGACGATCCCCGGTTCGCCCGCTATATTGCCGGTTTTCGCGAAGTGTCGCGGCTGACGCTCGACGATCATCTCGATACCTGGGGCATATACTACTACGTCTCGGCCCTGACCCAGTTGCAGCAGGCCGGGTTGCTCGAACAATGCGTCGATGCCGACACCCTGGCAAAACTGAAGGTCAAGCTCGACTGGCGCACCTTTGTCAGACCCGATTTGAGCCTGATCGACCTGCCCAACAACTATTATGGCGTAGCCTTTGCCATTGCCGGCCTGCGCCATCGCCTGGGCTGGGAAGACGATAGCGGGATGACCGCCCTGGTGACCAGGGTGCTGGGTCATTACCGCAGCTTTTCGGAATCCGGCTTTGCCGACGAGACCGAGGGCGACGGCCGCTTCGACCGCTATTCGGTCCTGCTGATCGCCGAGATCGCCCACCACTACCTCGAAGCCGGACTGGAGCCGCCGGCCGAGGTGAAGACCTGGCTGCGCGGGTCGGCGCAACTGGTGCTGACCCGTATCAATGCAAATGGCGACGGCTTCGAATATGGCCGCAGCATCGGCGCCTATGGCGACACGTCGTTCGTCGAGATCCTGACCATCGCCGCACGCCTGGGCGTGTTGACCCCAGCCGAGAAAGACGCCGCCTACGCCTTCGTGTCGCGTTCGGCGCAACGCTATATGGCGTTCTGGGTCGATGCCGGCACCGGCTCGGTCAATCTGTGGGACCACGGCCGCCGCACCGACGCCTATCGCGGCAAGCACCGTATCCTCGGTGAAAATCTCAGCCTGGCCCAGCAGTACGAATATACCAACGCCCTGTGGAACGAGATGGGCTACAAGGATCGGATGCCGGCAACGGATCTTGGCGCCTGGCGCCGCGCCCAGCCGGCCCTGGCCACGACCTGGTTCGCCCGCGGACACTATCAGCGTGCCCTGGTGACGCGGCGCGATGGTGACCGGATGTTCGGCCTGGCCATGATCAATGGCGGCGACGGCCAGCACGACCATTCGCCCTATTTTCCCCTGCCCTTCTCGCCCGGCCTGATCGCCGGCATGGCCGATACCGACCTGCCGCAACTGGTGCCGCAGATTACCCTGACCGACGGCAGCCGGCTGGCGCCCCTCAGCTTTACTCGCCACATCTCCGTCACCCACGATGCCCATGCAGCCACGGTCACCACCGACCAGGATGCTCTGGATCGCTTCGGCCAGGCCAAACCCGTGGCAGATGCGCGCGTCAAAGCCCGTTCGGTCACCCGCTTTGCCGCCGGAGTCGTATCACGCAGCGATACCTTTGTGCCCGCTTCGGCGCAGGATGTGTCCGACATTGCAATCGAGTTCGCCTCCTATTCGCCGGCGGGTCAGCTGCGCCATATCAAGGGGAAGTGGATCGTCGACTATACGTCCGGCGCGACACGGCAATTCACAGTCAGTGCATTTTCAAGGTGCGAGTTGACGGCGGTGGATGACAAGATTTACGAAACCCCGACCGTACCTTTTGCCTCGCGCCTGCGCTGCACGACCGGCCCACTCCATATGGCCAGGCCGGTTACGCTCGGCTGGAGTTTGCGGTATCGGCGAAATATTTCCTGAGGCAGTTCAGACTACTCCCTCCTGCCCCGTTTACGGGGGAGGTGGCTGGGCCGGCGCTAAGCCGGACCAGACGGAGGGGGGAGCGGCCAGTCCAAAAGCTGAAGTTTTGACATTCGAAACACCTACATTCCCCCCCCTCCGTCATCTTCGCCTAGCGGCTCGATGCCACCTCCCCCGTAAACGGGGCAGGACGAAACATAACGATCCGCCTCAGGCGAATTACATATTTCCATACCATTTCCATCACACTGTCCACGAATTTCCGGGACCCGCGCCGGCAACACGTTTCACCCCTTGAAACCCTGGGTCGCGAGGGTTAGATTTCGCTATATGGACAGCATCACAAACGATTACGACACCTTGCCGCCTGAAGCGGAAAGCGAAGCCAAGACGAATACCGGGGCCCTGACCCTGATGCGCGGGCTGGAAGTCCTCGACCGCGTGGCGCGCGGCGACAATACCCTGGCCAAGATTTCGCGATCCCTGGGCCTGAACAAGAGCACCGTCCACCGCCTGGCGACGACCCTGGTCGACGGCCGTTACCTGATCCTCAGCCCGCGCGACGGCTATAGCCTGGGCACCAAGCTGCTCGAGCTCGGCTATATGGCTTCGCAGCAGATCACCATCACCCGCGTCGCCCATCCGCACCTGTTGAAGCTGTCGGCCGATACCGGCGACACGGTCAATCTCGGCATTCTCGATCACCATCAGGTCCATTATATCGACAAGATCCCCGGCACACGCCGCATCGAGGTGCGCTGCGTTATCGGTGAGCGCCAGCCCCTGCGCCCGACGGGCCTGGGCAAGGCCCTGCTGATGGATTCCGAAGAAGAGCACTGGCGCGAAGTCTTCCTGCGCGAGGCCCGCGACCAGCCGCACTATCGCTACGATCTCAAATCCTGGCTCGAAGTCATGAAGGGCTACAAGGCCGAAGGCTTTGCCCTCGACATGGACGAGAACGAAGACCGTATCCGCTGCGTCGCCGCGCCGATTCGCGACATCAACGGCAAGATCATCGCCGCCATCAGCGTTTCCAGCGCCCAGCAGTACATGGACGAGGCGCGCATGACCAATCTGCGCGAATACGTCAAGGATACCGCCCTGGCCATCAGCCGCGATTTCGGCTTTAAAGCCTGATCGTTCCGGTTATCGGGATGGCATCCACGCGATAACTGCGTTATACCCGATTTCGCCCGCAAGATGCCGTTCCATTATATTGAATGACGTATCTTTATATGTTACGCCACCTCCATAAACCGGATAATCGGTGGGGATGGAGGGCGATATCGTGCGGATCCTATATCTATTCGCAGGCCTTGTGGCGGCCTGCCCGGCGCTCGCCGTCGCACAAGAAGCGCCCGCACCCGCAGCTCCCGCCACGCCCCCCGTCTACAGCAATGTCGCCGGCCCTTCGCTGAAACTGTCTGTTGCCCTGGCGCAGGCGGCCCTCGACGCCTGCCAGGCGCGCGGCTTTGCGGTATCGGCCAGCGTCGTCGACAGTGCCGGCCGGGTAAAGGTTACCCTGCGCGCCGACAATGCCCCCAAGCCGCCCGTCGCCGCGTCCCTGAAAGCCGCGGCCGCGGCCGCCTTCGATGCCCCGGGCTCCGAGATGGAGCCGCGCACCAAAACCGATCCGGCCTTTGCCGCCCTGATGGAGGCGCACAAGGACCAGTATAATCCCCATGCCGGCTCCCTGCCCCTGCACAAGGACGGCAAGGTGTTCGGCGCCCTCGCCGTCGCCGACACCGGCCACGAGGATGCGGACGCCTGCGCCCGTGCCGCCCGCGACAGCGTCGCCCCCGATCTGAAATAGGTGGACCCGAGACGCATGTACAAGGCCACCTATTACGCCACGCCCCCTTCCATCCTCGACGGCGCCAGCAGCGCCGATCTTCGCGGCCATTATCTGATTTCGGATATCTTCGTACCGGGCGAGATTACCCTGACCTATGTCCACCAGGAACGCATGGTCATCGGTGGCGCCGTGCCGGGCGATACCCGCCTGCGCCTGCCGGATCATGCCGGTGGCGAGGCTTTCCTCGACCGGCGGGAACTGGGCATCATCAATATCGGTGAGGGCCCCGGTACGGTCACGGTCGACGGCACGGCGCACGTGCTCGACGTCATGGATGCGCTCTATATCGGCAAGGGCGCGCGCGAGGTTGTCTTTGCCGGGCCGCAAAGCCGCTTCTACCTGGCGTCCACGCCCGCGCACGCCACGTTCGATACCCGCCACCTGTCGCGCAACGACCTTGCGCCGTTGCTGCGAGGCGAGGCCGAAAACTGCAACGACCGCGCCATCTATCAGTTCATTACGCCCGAGACCTGCCCATCGGCCCAGTTGCTGATGGGCCTGACCCTGATCAAGCCCGGCAGCGTGTGGAACACCATGCCGCCGCATCTGCATGAGCGCCGCTCGGAGATCTACTTCTATTTCGGCATGAATGACGACCAGCGCCTGTTCCACTTCGTCGGCTCGCCCTCGGAAACGCGCCACGTCGTCGTCAGGAACGAAGAGGCTGTGATCTGCCCGCCCTGGTCGCTGCACATGGGCGTCGGCGTCTCCAACTATGCCTTTATCTGGGCCATGGGCGGCGACAATCTCGACTATGACGATATGGCGGCTGTCGATATCCGCACCTTGCGCTAAACTATAAAAAAACGGAGGATCCCCATGACGACCCAGGCGACTAAAAAGGCCCTGCTGGCGGCACAGTTCAGTGCGATCGCCCTCCTCTGCGCCCTTCCGGCTTTAGCCGCAGCGCCCGATCCGGTGCAGTCGGCGGCCAGTACCCAGGCCGTGCCGTGGGCGCCGGCCGACGTCATCGCCCTGGCGGAAAAGGTCGGCGACTGGCAACTGAGCACCATTTCCGTGGTCCCGCCCTCCTCCTATGGCGGCGAATCCGTCAACCCGACCTCGTGGCAGCAGGGCGCCCTGTTCGTCGGCCTGACGGCCCTGGCCGACCACAGCCAGAAGCCGCAGTTCAAAGACGCCATCCTGGCGCGCGGCAAGCAGAACGGCTGGAACTTCGGCCCCCGGCAGTTCGATGCCGACGATCAGGTGATCGGTTCGGCCTATCTGTGGGCCGCGCAGCACGGCGCCGACCCCGAGGCCATCGCCACCATTCGCGGCCGCATGGATGCCATCCTGGCCAACCCGCCCAAGGCCGACCTGACCTTCGTCGACAACGGTGCCTCATGCCGTGACCGCTGGTGCTGGGCCGATGCCCTGTTCATGGCGCCGCCGGTGTGGTTCGAAATGTCGAAGGTCACGGGCGATCCGAAATACGCCGCCTTCGCCGCTGCGGAATTCCAGGCAACGACCGACAAGCTCTACGATACCACCGAGCACCTCTATTTCCGCGACAGCCGTTTCTTCGATCGCCGCGACATCAACGGCAAGAAGGTCTTCTGGTCGCGCGGCGACGGCTGGGTGTTTGCCGGCCTGGCGCGCAGCATCTCCCTGCTGCCGGCCAATGATCCGGAGCGCGCCCGCATGATCGTCACGTTCAAGGAGATGGCGGCAAAACTGAAAACCATCCAGAAGGCGGACGGCTACTGGTCGCCCTCCCTGCTCGGCGATCCGGAAACCAGCCTGCCGGAATCGAGCGGTACCGGCTTCTACACCTATGGCTTTGCCTGGGGCGTGAAGGCCGGCATCCTCGACCGGGCTGCTTACGAACCCGTCGTCCGCAGTGGCTGGCAGGCCCTGGTCCGCGCCGTCCATCCCGACGGTGTCCTGGGCTATGTCCAGCCGGTCAGCGACCGCCCGGATAATGTCGAATACAGCAACACCCAGTTCTATGGCACCGGCGCCTTCCTGATGGCTGCCGGCGCGGTAGCCGACCTGAACCTGGCGCCGATCGCGCCGCTGAAAGCCAGGCTGACCCTGGAAAACCCTTCGCGCTTCGACCAGCCGGCGGCAAAGGTCAGCGTGCCTGCGGCAAAGATCGCCGGCGTTGGTCCGGGCAACTGGTCGGTTGTTGCGAGTGGCCGCACCTATGCTGCCCAGTACAATCCCGCTGCCGGCAATGCGCCCGCGACGATCAGCTTCGTGCTGCCGATGACGGCGCATCAGAAAACGACGGTGCAGTTCGTGCCGCAGGAAGCGCCCCTGCCACAGCAGACCCAGGCCATCCTCAACGTCCAGGAAGGCGGCACCCTGCAGGGAAAGCTGGTCACCGGCGGCGTCTTCCACCTGCGCAAGGATTACAAGGTCCCGGCCGACCACTTCATCCATGACGGCGTCATCGCCTTCGAAGGCATCGGCTGGGAATCGGACAAGGTCGCCTATCGCCTCTATCTCGACGAACGTTCGGTCACCGACATCTACGGCAAGAAGGTCACCTACCCCATCCTGCAGTCGATCGGCCAGAACCACGGCGACTATCACTCCATGAACGACTGGGGCCAGGATATCTTTCAGGTCGACCAGAGTCTCGGCATAGGCGGAGTCGGTATCGTCCGCGTCGGCAAGGCAACTCAGGTCGGCAAGGCGCAGGTCGTCGGCCACGCCAGTAATGAAGGCCCGATCAGCGCCACGGCGACGGTCGACAATCTCGGCTTCGACGGCGGAAAGGCCAACCTGACCACCCACTACCACATCACCTCCGGCTCGGCCGTGACCATGGTCGACGCGGCCGCCTCCGGCGCTTCGGGGCCGATTGCCGCCGGCCTGGTCCACCACAAGGACATGACGGTCTTCAAGTCGGAGACGGTCACCGGCGACTGGGGCTATATCGCCTCCTGGGGCCAGCAGAGTCTGGCCGGCGACAATCTCGGCATCGTCCTGTTCTTCCCGGAAAAGGCCGTGGCGTCGCGCTTCAACGACGACGGCCAGACCCTGTTCGTCACCTTCAAGGATCCAGCAAAAGTCCATTACGGCTTTGCCGCCACCTGGGTGCAGGACGGCTCGAATGTCCGCGACCTCGACGGCTTCAAAGCCTATATCGCCGCGACGATCGACGGGCTGAACCACCCGGTCCGCGTCGTGCCGGCGGGAAAGAAACACTGATCTGCGGCGAGAAAAGTATAAGAATTTTTGACCACGAAAGCGAAGCTTCGGCGAAGCCAAAAACACGAAAAGCACGAACTTCGAGCAAATTGAACCTGCTGTGTGAAATTATAGCTGAAAAGACAGCGCTTTGCGCTGTCGATATGATCTGGCATTTTCACGCAGAAGAATTTCAAATACTCGAAGTTCGTGCTTTTCGTGGCTAAAAATTCTTACTTATTGACCTGATCCAGTCGGTGAGGACAACATAACAGTCCCTGAAGTTTAACCTTCAAGCGCCTCGGTCAGGGTTTCGTCCAGCAGGGAGCGCAGGCTGAAGTCCTCGCGCAACCGGGTGCGGCGATAGAAGTCGGCCAGGTCAAGGTCCTTGCCGACATAGCGCTTCATCAGCAGGGCAAACAGCGGGTGCTGGCGGTGGGCGATGGCGAAGTCCTTCTGGTCCAGGTTCGCACCGGCCTGATAGACTTCTTCGACCGCCGCCTCCAGCGCCAGCAGCTTGTCCTTCACCCGGGTCTCGATCGCATTGACCTCTGCCAGGTCGATGCCCAGTTCGCGCAGCGCCCCCTTGAGATCGTCGAGGTCCTCGCCGAGCGCCAGGGCGGCGACGTCGCGTTCCCGCAGCAGGGTGGCGGCACGGTGCAGGCGCAGGTACCAGGGGCACTTGACCTTGGCCATCTCGCCCGAGGCGAACTGGATGACATAGCCCTCGTGCTCGCGCATGTCGGCCAGCGAGGCGAACATGCTGTCGACGGTCAGATCGTCGCGCACGGCGACACGCGGCACCCCGTACTCGGCGATCAGGGTGTGCACGACATGCGCCGGATCGAGCAGGACATAGGCGCCGGTGATATTGTCACGCACATGCAGCAACCGCATTTGCACGCTGTCCTGCGGTACCACGATGCGGGCATTGGGATGGGTCAGCTCGAAAATGGCGGTCAGGTTACGGCTGGCGACCGCTTCGGCAAAGGCGGCGATATGGCCATTTTCCGGCAAGGCCAGAAAGGCCTCGGTCAGGTGGACCACATCCGAGTCGAAGGCCTTCTTCGAACGCCAGATAAGACGTCCCTCATGCCACGCCGTGGCCAGCATGCTGCCGTCCAGCTTGTCGAAGATGGCGACGATGTCGTCGCGCACGCGGACCTGTTCCGGCCGATAGCCCTCGCGCTCCCCGACATTGAAGAACTTGTGCAGGGGCCGCGACACAACGGCTCCGGACGCGTCGAAGACGATGCCGCGGCACTCCAGCGACTGCGGCGTGTCGAAGGTCTCGTTGTCGACGAACATGTAGCAGCTGAGCGTCAGGCCGTTCGGCTTGTCGAAGAAGCGGATTTCCTTGCGGTGGGCAACGCCGTCCCGGATATCGCTGATGTGGTTGACGACGGTAAACATGGCGGGGCCTCGCAATCGCAAATTGCGCCGCTCATATCACGGCCCGTGCAGGTAATATACGCCTTGCCCGCCGGACGTGCCGTCTTCCCCGGAGGCCTCAGCAGTCGTAGAAATCGTAGCCGTGGTCGCTGGGCTGGTCTTCGACGATCTCGGCCGCCGCGTCATAGGCGGCCGGGGCGTCGTGCAGCCAGACCATGGCGTCGTAGGCAGCCTGCATATCGGGCAGGACCGGATCGGTGGACATAGGGGTTTGCATAGCTGGAGCTCCTGATCCTGTGGGACACGGGCATTATCCCTGGTAGGCGCAGGCCGGGGATAAAACAGGTCGCCGGCCAGTCGGTTCAGCCGCAGGTAGCAGTAAACTGTTGCAAGGGTGTGACGTCAGAACGCTGATATCGCGCCGGCACACCGCCATGATGGGCGATATAGTCGAAGGTCGCCAGGGACTCGCGTGCCGCCGCGCAGGCCTTGGCCGGCATCTTCGCTGTCACGTAGAAGTTGCTGAGGGTATGCAGGCCGGTGCCGAGATTGAGCCGGTTGTCCGCATCCTCGGGATGGAGGCGCAAGGTGGCACGACGACGCTCGACGGACGACTCGGCCTCCGCCACCGCTTCTGCCGACCGGCCAAGATTGGCCAGGGCCGTCGCCCGGTGCAGGCTGAGGATATCGCGGATATGGGTGGTGCCAGTGCTGCCGTCGAACTGGTTCAGGTCGGCGGCGATCGCAGCCCCCTTGTCCGCCCATTGCAAGGCCAGTTTTGGCTTCTCCATCTCCTCGTAGGACGACGACAGCTGATAGTCGTAATAGGCCTGGCGCATCGGGATGCGCATATCCATCACCCCGTCGGCCCTGCCCTGCGCCGTCAGCGCCTCGGCCCGCAGATAGTGATCGACGCCGGCCTGCGGCGAAACCGTGTAATAGTTGGAATCGCCGAGATAGTTCTCGGTCGCCGCCTGCAGCAGCACGCTAAGCGACTGATATTTAGGCGTGACGCCGATATGGGCGAAGCGCGTCTGTGCCTCGGCCATAAGGGCCTTTACGCCCGGCATATTGTCCTGGCCGTAATAGATGTCGGCCAGGCCGATCATCGCGTTCCAGCGGCCATAGGCGGCCTCGAGGTCGTTGGGGTTGCGCTTCAGCACGTCGTCGAACAGGGCAAAGGCCTCCTGGATGGCGGCCATGGCCCCCTTGGGGTCGTTATGGGCGCCAAGGATGACGCCGGAGCGCCAGGTCAGAGTGCGTGCCAGTTCACGGCGGTAGTCGTCGCGCCCCGGATATGCCTTCACCAGGTCGCGCAGCAGCTTTTCCGATTTCTGCAGAGCCTGGTCGCCCTGGTTGACATGGCCGTTGCCGTTGCTGCTGCTCGTCGCCTGGGCATTGCCCAGCCGGCCATAGCCGACGGCGATGTCGCGCAGGACGTCGGGCGGGACATTATCGTCCTGCGACAGCCGCGTCAGGTACTGCCAGCCGACCGTTGCATTGCGTTCGCGCAAGGCCGTAGAGCCCGGCAGCTTGACCAGTTCGTCGTGGAAATCCCCCAGCATGTAGCCGGCCAGGCTGCGGACGTCGTCGAAGCGGCGCTGCGCTCGCTCGCGTTCGTGTTCGGCGCGCAGGTACAATCCGCTGATCAGGCCAAGCGCCGCCACCGTGGCGACGATGGCCGCAATACCGGCCGTCACCGCACGCGGGTGGCGACGGACATAGAGCCGCCCCTCGGCACGCCAGTCGCCGCGCTGGCCTGAGGTGGCGCGGTGATCGAGCACGGCGCGAACGTCCGCTGCGAAGGCGTCGGCCGTGGCATACCGATCGGCGGGTTCGGCGGCGCAGGCGCGGGCGATGATGCCGTCGATAATGGCGTCGCCGGTTGCCGCGGGCGTATGCACCGGCCTTTCCGGCCAAGTGCCGCCGGCCAGGCCGTGCAACAGCAGGCCGAGCGAGAAGATATCGTCCGACGGCGTCGGCGCGCCGCCGGACAGGCGCTGCGGACTGGCATAGGCGGGGGTCGAGGGAAAGGCATTGCCATCGGCCTGTTCGGCGGCCGCGGCGGCAAGAGAAGCAATGCCGAAATCGACCAGGCACGGCGTGCCGTCGGGCCGGATCAGGATGTTGGACGGTTTGAGGTCGGCATGGACGACCAGTTGCTGGTGGGCGTACTGCACGGCCTCGGCAATGCCGGCCATCAATCGTAGCCGGTCATTGCGCGACAGCACCCATTGTCCGGCATAGGCATGCAAGGGCAGGCCGTCGACCCGTTCCATGATGAACCACGGCAGGCCGGCATCGGTAACGCCACCGTCGAACAGCCGGGCAATATGGGGATGGGCAAGGCGCGCCAGAGCGCGGCGTTCGGTGTCGAAATAGGTCAGGGCCTCGCTGGCGTAACGGCTGGGGCGCATCAGTTTGATGGCCACCTGTTGGTCGAACAGGCCGTCGTCGCGGACGCCGCACCACACCTCGCCCATGCCGCCGGCGCCGAGCAGGGCGTCGAGGCGATAGGCGCCGATGCGCGCCGGGGCGATCAGTACGGTCCCCTCCCCGCCGCCAGGCAATTCGGCGGACCTGAGTTCGGTGGGTCTCAACTCGGTCGGCAGGGTCGCGGGCGCCAGGGCATCGGCGGCGATCAGGGCGCGGACGCTGGCTATAGCCTCGGCGTCGTCACCGAAACGCTCGCGCAGGAAAACCTCCCGGTCGTCGGCGGCAAGATCGAGGGCGGCATCGAAGGCGTCGAGAATGGCGCGGCGTTTATCCATTTAGCTTTCCTTGGCCAGATCGTCGATCAGCCAGGCGCGCGCCACCCGCCACTGGCGCTTGACCGTGCTTTCCGAGACGCCTGAGGCGGTGGCGATCTCCTCGATTGTCAGGCCGGCGAAGAAGCGCTGCTCGACGATGCGGGCACGATCGGGATCGATGGCTTCGAGCCGCCCCAGGGATTCATGGAAGTCCTCGATATCGATGACGGCCGGGGCGCCGGCCACACGCCAGTCGGTGACGACCTGCGGCGCCTGGCGTTTCTGGGCGCGAAAGCGGCGGACCTCGTCGACCAGGACCTGGCGCATCACCCGCGCCGACAGCGACAGGAAGTGGGTTCGGCCGGCAATGTCCATGTGTTCGATGCGGAACAGGCGGATGGCGGCCTCGTGCGCCAGCTCGGTCGGCTGGATGCGCACCGCCGCAGAATCGCGGCCCAGCACCTTGCGGGCCAGCTGCCGGTAGTCGTCGTAATAGCGCTCCAGCAGCTCGGCCGGCGCCTGAGGCCTATCCACATCCAGATCTGACATGCCAGCCTCCCCTCGCCGACCACGGTTATCGCTAAAGCTTTACTGTCCCCGTACCGTCCGTCAACGCATTACCCTACAGGACGAAGGCGCAAGTCTCCCGGAAAACGGGTCAGTACTTCTTTATTTCCGGCATGCACATGCACAGCGAATTCCTATTTTCCCGCCGATAGAACAAAAATTGACGCAGGCCACCGCGTCACGACGCTGGGAAAACGCCGTAATTGCCACAATTGCGCACGGGGATTGCAACGGGGCTGAAAATCCTTCGCCCCAATCCATCCCTATGGTCGCGCAACCGTCTGCAGCCGTTTCCGGGGGAGCACACCCAAATTGACGTGGTATAAAAACAAGCGCCTTCTCACCATTATCGGCACGATCGTCGTGCTGTGTCTCGTCCTGTTCGGCGTCAAGGCCTGTTTCTTTTCCAAGCCCAAGACCTCAGGCCAGATCACCTCGGCGGTGGCCTATGGCGATGTCGAGAAGTCGGTCCTGGCCACAGGCGAACTGGAGCCCTTCAAGCTGGTCAGCGTCGGCGCCCAGGCCTCGGGCCAGGTAACCTCGCTGAAGGTCGATGTCGGTTACCAGGTAAAAAAGGGCGACCTGATCGCCGAGATCGATTCACAAAACCAGACCAACAGCCTGCAGACGGCCCAGGCCAAGCTCAGCGACTCGACCGCCCAGAAGGCTTCGGCAGAGGCGACGCTGGCCAACGCCCAGAGCAGCTACGAACGGCAAAAGACCCTGTTCCAGGCCGATGCCGGCGCGAAAGCCGACTACGACGCCGCCGTCGCCACATTGAAAAGCGCCCAGGCCAGCGTCGCTTCGCTCGACGCCCAGATCCGCCAGGCGCAGCTTGCCGTCAGGACCGCCAGCGTGACGCTCGGCTATACCCGCATTACCGCCCCGATCGACGGCACCATCCTGGCCATTGTCACCAAGGAAGGCCAGACGGTCAACGCCAACCAGACGGCGCCGACCATCGTCAAGATGGGCCAGCTCGACCGCATGACCATCAAGGCCGAAATTTCCGAAGCCGATGTCATCAAGGTCAAGCCGGGCATGCAGGTCTATTTCACCATCCTCGGCGACCCGACGAAGAAGTATTTCGCCACGCTGCGCAGCGTCGAGCCGGCGCCGACCACCTATGCCACCGACAGCGATACCACGACGACAACGACCGCCAGCGCCGTCTATTATTACGGCATTTTCGACATCGACAATCCGGACGGCACATTGCGCCCGTCGATGACCGCCAATGTCTCGATCGTCGAACAAAGTGCGCGTCACGTCCTGGTCATCCCGTCGGCGGCGCTGGGCCGCAAGAGCAAGGACGGCTCGACCACGGTCATGGTCGCGACCGGCAAGGACGGCAGCGGCAAGCCTGAACGCCGCAAGATCCAGGCCGGGATCAGTGACGGCAACAATACTCAGGTCATATCCGGTCTCAAGGAAGGCGAGATGGTCATCGTCGCCCAGCGTCAGGCAACCGCGTCGGGCAAGGGCAACAGCAATTCCAACCCGCTGGCCGGCGGCGGCGGTCCGGGTGGCGGCACCCGCGGCGCCATGCGCGCTGCATCGGGAGGCGGCGGCGGTGGACCGCCGGGCCGTTGATTGGTCGATACCATGGCATCCGCATCGATCACAAAAGTCACGCCCCCGCGCCTGCAAATCAGCAAGCTGCGCCGGGAATTCCCCGCCGGCGAAGGCACCCTGGTCGTCCTCAAGGACCTCGACCTGACCATCGAGCCCGGCGAAATGGTCGCCATTGTCGGCCAGTCGGGTTCGGGCAAGTCGACCCTGATGAACATCCTCGGCTGCCTCGACCGGCCGACCGCCGGCACCTATCGCGTCGGCGACCGGGCAACCTCGGACCTGGCGCCGGACGAGCTGGCCGAACTGCGCCGCGAGCACTTCGGCTTCATCTTCCAGCGCTACCACCTGCTCGGCGACCTGACCGCACAGGGCAATGTCGAGGTCCCGGCCATCTATGCCGGCGTCTCGCGCGAAGCCCGCAAGAGCCGGGCGCAGGACCTGTTGAAACGCCTGGGCCTCGATGCCCGCATGGACCATCGCCCCGGGCAATTGTCGGGCGGCCAGCAGCAGCGTGTCTCGATCGCCCGCGCCCTGATGAACGGCGGCGAAATCGTACTGGCGGATGAGCCAACCGGCGCGCTCGACACCGGCTCCGGCGAAGAGGTGATGCGCATCCTGAAAGGGCTGCATCAGGACGGCCATACCGTCATCATCGTCACCCACGACATGCACGTCGCCGAGCACTGCGCCCGCGTCATCGAGATTCGCGACGGCGAGATCATCAATGACCGCGCCGGCAAGGGCGAAGGCGAGGCCGACGACCAGGCCCTGCCCCCGGCGCAATTGAAGGGCGGCGGCGGTATCGGCGGCCTGGTCGACAGTTTCCGCGAAGCCCTGTCGATGGCGCTGCTGGCCATGAACGCCCACCGCATGCGTACCTTCCTGACCATGCTGGGCATCATTATCGGCATTGCCTCGGTAGTGTGCGTCGTTGCGCTCGGCGAAGGTTCGCGGCAGAAGGTGCTGGAAAACATCGCCTCGATCGGCACCAACACCCTGCAGATCATGCCAGGTTCCGGCTTCGGCGACCGGCGATCGGCCGCCGTGCGTACCCTCGTCGTCTCCGACGCCACGGCCCTGTCGAAACTGTCCTATGTCGACAGCGTCACCCCGACCGTGACCACCAGCGTCACCGCCCGCCTTGGGTCGATTTCGGCCTCGGCCACGGTCAATGGCGTCGGCACGCAATATGCCCGGGTGCGCGGACTGACGCTCGACCAGGGCAGCTTCTTCGACGACGACGCCGTCGCCACCTACGCCCAGGACGCCGTCATCGACCAGAATACGCTGAAGACCTTCTTCCCGGAGGGCGGACAAGTACTGGGCCAGGTCATCATCCTTGGCTCGGTGCCGGTACGGATCATCGGCGTCGCCTCGGCGCAGGCCTCCGGCTTCGGCGGCAATAGCGACAGCCTCAATGTCTATCTGCCCTATACGGCCGTCAATGCCCGCATGCTGGGCACCGACAGCCTGCGCAGCATCACGGTGCGCGTCAACGACGCCACCGACAGCTCGACCGCCCAGGACGGGGTATCGGCCCTGCTGGCGGCACGTCACGGCACGACCGACTTCTTCATCATCAATACCGACCAGATCCGCCAGACCATCACCGCCACCACCACGACCCTGACCATACTGATCTCGGTCATCGCCATCATCTCGCTTATTGTCGGCGGCATCGGCGTGATGAACATCATGCTGGTCTCGGTCACCGAACGGACATCCGAGATCGGCGTGCGCATGGCGGTCGGCGCCCGCACCCGCGACATCCTGCAGCAATTCCTCATCGAGGCCGTGCTGGTCTGTCTGCTGGGCGGCATCCTCGGCATCCTGACGGCCCTGGCCTTCGGCGCCATCTTCGCCCTGTTCAGCAGCGACTTTACCCTGATCTATTCACCGTGGTCGATTCTGGCCGCCTTCCTGTGTTCGACCCTGATCGGCGTCGTGTTCGGCTTCCTGCCGGCGCGCAACGCCGCCCGGCTCGACCCCGTCGCCGCGCTTGCGAGGGACTGAATGAAACGCTTCGCCCCGCTACTCCTGTTAGGTCTTACCGCCTGCGTGACACCCTACAGCCGCCCGGCCGTCAATGCCCCGGCTCAGTTCGCCCACGGAGCCGCCAATCCGTCGGCGCCGAAGGTCACCGACCGCTGGTGGCAGTCGTTCAACGACGCCAATCTCGATGCCCTGGTCGACCGGGTCGTGGCGGCCAATAACGATCTGGCTGCCTCGGCCCTGCAGATCCGCGAGGCCCGGTACCGTGCCGGTATCGCCGGCCTCGACCGCTTCCCGTCGGCATCGGGCGGCATCAGCGGCAGCAAGACCAGCGGCCAGGCGGCCAATTACAGCGCCAATGTCTCGGTGGCCTACGAGGTCGACCTGTGGGGCCGGCTCAACAGCGCCAAACGCGCCGCCGACTGGGAAGTCCATGCCACCGAACAGGACCGCAATGCGGCGCAACTGGCCCTGATCGGCACCACCTGCGAACTGTATTGGCGCATCGCCTATACCCATCAGCAGATCACGGCGCGCCAGGCCTCGCTCGACTATGCCCGCAAGGTGCTCGACCTGGTGCAGATCCAGCACCGCGCCGGCGCCGTCTCGGGCGTCGAGGAGGCCGAGGCGGAACAGTCGGTCAATGCGTCCGTCGCCGCGCTGGCCCAGCTTCAACAACAACTGGTGGAATACCGCGCCTCGCTGGGCCTGCTGATGAACGGCCAGCCTATGAACGAAGCCGACGAGCCGCAAAGCCTGCCCGGTATCGCCCTGCCCGAGGTCGATCCCGGTCTTCCCGCGGAACTGCTGAGCCGCCGCCCCGACCTGCAGGCGGCCGAATCGCGCCTGCGCGAACAGCTGGCGACCACGGATGCCCTGCGCGCCAGCTTCTACCCCGCCCTGTCGCTGACGGTCGGCGCCGGTGGTGCCTCCAGCGAACTGGGCTCGGTGCTAAGCCACGCTACCACCTCGCTCGGCGCCGCCCTGTCCCTGCCCTTCCTCGACTTCCCGCGCAATCATCTCAATGTGCGCCTGTCGCAGACCGATTACGATATCGCCGTCCTGACCTACAAGCAGACCCTGCTGCAGGCCCTGGCCGATACCGACAATGCCCTGTCCAACCGCACGCAACTGATGCGCCAGGGCGACGCCCTGCGCGACACCCTGGCCAATGCGCAAAAGGCCGAGGGCCTCTATGCCGTACGCTATCGCACCGGATCGGTGGCCCTGCGTGTCTGGCTCGACGCCCAGGAGAGCCGGCGGCAATCGCAGCTCGATTACGACAATAACCGGCTGGACCAGCTGATCAACCAGTCGACCCTGTATCAGGCCCTCGGTGGGGGATATTGAGCGCGCACCACACGCCAGAAACGCGCCCCATTTTTGCCCGCAAATCCCTATAGGCAGCCGCAAACGAATAGGGCATAAGAACCGTCCTTATCGCCAGAAACGCGGGGAAATATGCCGACGCCAGAGACGACGACGCCGTCCGCCGACCTGAACCGCACCTCCTATTCGGGCGCCCTGCGTGGCTTCGCCGACAAGCTGTGGAACGCCGACGACCAGACCCTGCGCTGGGTGCTGGGCGCGCTGGTCCTGGCGCTGGCCTGCTTCAACTTCCTGCGCGATCTTAACAATCCCAACCATGCCTTCTGGGACGAGTCCTATTACCTGACGACGACCCAGCGCTATATCGAGCACAAGGCGCAGTACGCCTCGCACCCGCCGCTCGGCTTCATGTTCATGTATGCCGGCACACAGGCCGTCGGCCGTAACGACCATGTCGACACCCACCTTCTGGGCGACGTCAAGAAGATCGATTCCCGCGTCCTGGCCAAGGGCTACGACTTCACCGGCATCCGCATTCCCGCAGCCCTGTTCGCCGTACTCAGCTGCATGCTCTTCTACCTGATCATGCTGAAGCTGAGTAACGAAGCCTTCGACGCCTTCGTCTTCACCCTGCTCTTCGTCTTCGAGAACGCCTTTATCGTCCATTTCCGGGCGGCTCATCTCGATTCCTACCAGATGACCTTTACCCTGGGGTCGATCCTGGTCTGGCTGCATACCTTTGCCCGGGAACCCAAACGCCCCTTGCTGACCTATGCAGCATTCGGGCTGTTGTGCGGCCTCAGCTTCATGGTCAAGGTCAATTCGCTGGTGGTGCTGTCGCTGGGCGGTTTCAGCCTGCTGCGCATGTTGTGGATGGACCGGACGCGCGAAACGCTGTTGCGTGTGCTGGCACGCGGGTCTGCCATAGGTGCGACCTTTATCGCCGTCGTCGTCGCCATCTTCTGTCTGCACACCGTGCTTAACCCGATGTCGCCGGATCCGAATACCGAGGCCGGCAAGCGCGACCTGCTCTATATGAGCCCGGCCTACAAGGCCTGGCTGAACCACACAGCCCCGCTGACACCGACCGTCTTTATCGATTCGGCCAAGGGCTATTACGACTACATGAAGCACGACTTCGACTACGAGGTTAAGGCCGAGAAGAACGGCTCGCAGCCGATCGAATGGCCCTTCATGTCGCGCACCATCAACTATCGCTGGGACTTCGACGGCAAGCGCACGGCCTATGTCCAGATGGTCGGCAATCCGGTCAACTGGGGCCTGGGCATAATCGCCATCGTCGGCGCCGCCGTGCTGATCCTGCGCCGCCGGTCGTGGAAGGACACCGATCTCGACGGCCGCGACATGGACCTGCTCGAAGTCCTGTTCGCCATGTACATCATCTTCTGGTGGTTCCACATCTATCTCGGAACCCAGCGCGTCATGTACATCTACCACTACTTTATCGGCCTGGCGCTCAGCTTCTTCCTGGTGCCGCTGGTGTTCAAGCTGACGGCGCGGCGCATTCCCCTGGTGGCGAAGCACCGCTTCAGCATCCTGTGCGGAATCTCGATGCTGATCGCGGCAGGCTTCCTGTTCTTCTCGCCCCTGACCTACCACTATTACCTGACACGCAGCGAATGCGAGATGCGTAATATGCCGGTGACGACGGTGATCTGCCAGCCGATCAAGAAGCCGGGCGCGGTGGTGAAGAAGTAAGACTCGCAAAGCTCACTATCGCTCCGCTTCTCCTGAGACGGGTCAACCAGCTCTCTCCTGCCCCGTTTACGGGGGAGGTTTGGCGCCAGCGAAGGCATGGCCTTCGCCAGTCATGATCGAGCCTTTAGGCGAAGATGACGGAGGGGGGGAACTGTCAGATCAATATCGTCAATGCCAGGGATCGGAACACCGGCAATCCCCCCTCCGTCTGATCCGGCTTGACGCCGGCTCAGCCACCTCCCCCGTAAACGGGGCAGGAGGGAGCTGGCGGTTACGCCTCAGGCTAAATGGGTCTTTAATACCACGGTTCTCAAATCGCCACGTTGACCGTGCCGGTGAAGCCGGCCGTATAGTCGCCGGTCAGGGACACGGTGGCCGCCGCCAGCTGTGCCGATGTATCGTCGCTGAAGACATTGTCCGACGAGAAGCTGATAGCCGCCAGGTTGCTGATACTTGCGCTATACCCCGTCGCATTGGCATAGACCGTCTGGCAAGTCGCGCGATCAAAGGCCAGTTGCGTCACCTTAAGGGCGTTGTTGGCAGTCGTCGCCGTCGAGGCACTGGCATAGACCTCGACATGGATGTGCGGCATGCGCCCCGAATAGCAGGCGGGGAAGATGGTAGTGAAGGTCACCTGCCCGCTGGCATTGGTCACCTGGACGCCGCGGAGATAGTTCTGCGCCGTCACGCCGCTGCTATAGAGCGAATAGTTGCCGCCTCGGTCGCAGTGCCAGATGTAAATGGCGTAGCCCGACAGGGGCGCGCAGCCCAGGGCCGAGTTTTCCAGCGTAATGGTCAGGGTCAGGGGCACGCCGGCGGCGGTGCCGGTGTAGCTGCCGAAGCTGGAGCGGATATCGCTGCGGACGATACCCGACTGGTTCAGCACATTGACGATGCTGCCGGACACCGAATTGGTGCCGTCAGCCGGATAGGGTCCGTTGGTTTCGGTTGCCGCCACGGTGCAGGTCCCCGTGCCCGCCGACGACGAACTGGAAGCCGACGAACTCGAGGCCGAAGAACTGCTGGATGACGACGAAGACGACGACGAGCTGCTCGACGAGGATGACGCGGATGTGGCGGTGACCGTCGCACCCGACCCACCACCGCAGGCCGCCAGCAATCCACTGGAGGCCGCACCCGTCAGCAGGAAGAGCGTCCGGCGCCTGGCAATAAGGGCAAGGTCTTTTTCGAGCGTCGGGCCTTCGGGATGGTCATGCGTGTGGGTGTGGTCGTCTAACGGCGCCATATGTCTCTCCTCGACGGATTAAAGTGTTTCCCGGCGCCACTTCATCTCTAATGATGGCGCACTTCACTTGCCCGACGAGGCTTAGGCAGCAATTGCGGCAATATTCCTTACACGTGTATTTCAGCCCGGATACGATTATTACAACCGTGAATTAATCAACGGTCACAGCTTACCGACGCAGCCGCTTGACAACCCATGCGCCTCGTACTTCCATGTAATCATGACATTTCTCGACTATGCCGCGCGCGGCAAGAACAACTGGTGGCGCTATATTCTCGGCTGCGTCTTCGCCGTCGTCATTGCCATGCTGCTGGCTATCCTGCTGCTGATCCCGCCCATCATCATGCATTGGGTGCCGGCCGATATCGCCCAGCAGATGCAAAGCCCGGCGCATCCGGTCGTCTTCTATATCGCCAATGGCATCAGCTTCGGCGTCTTCCTGCTGGGCCTGATCGCCACGGCCGCCATCTTCAACAAGAAGCGCTTCGGCGATGTCATCGGAAAGTGGCGCTGGCCGCACCTCGCCATCGGCGCCGGCGCGTGGCTGGTGCTGATCGTCGCCTGCACCGCTATCGACCTGGCCCTGCAGCCGCACGGCTTTACATTCACCGCCGCCAGCCTGACGCCCGGCGTGGTCATCGCCGCGATCGCCGGCCTCGGCATCCAGACCTTCACCGAGGAATTCATCTTCCGCGGCTACATCACGCAAGGCCTGCTGCTGGCAACAAAGAACCCCCTGCTGGCAGCCATACTGAGCGGTATTGTTTTCGGCGCCTGCCATATCCCGAACGGCATTCCGCAGGCGGTCAGCGCCGGCATTTTCGGTGTAGCCGTCGCATGGCTTGCCATTCGTACCGGAGGCCTGGCCATGGGCTACGGCATCCACCTGATCAACAACCTGTTCGCTGCCCTGGTCATCGTTTCGACCGACGACGTCTTCAAGGGCACGCCGGCCATCTTTACCCAGCATACGCCCGGCCTGATGTGGGTCGATGTCGTCAGTGGTTCGATCGCCATTGCCGCCCTCGCCTGGGTTGTCGGGCGTCGTAAAGCACCCTGACGCGGCCCAAAATCAGCGCGGCAGGAAGATATCGCTGATAATGCGTTCGCCGCCAGACCGGTTGAGCTGCACCACCACGTCGATCAGCGAGCGGGCATATTCCAGCGTCTCCATCCGCGTCAGCTGGGTGCCGCCCTGCATGACCATCAGGGCGATCTGTTCCAGGGCGCCGGCCGGGGTATTGGCGTGGACCGTGGTGAAGGACCCGGGGTGGCCGGTATTGATGGCGCGCAGGAAGGTCGCCGCCTCCTCGCCGCGGATTTCGCCGACGATGATGCGGTCGGGCCGCAGACGCAGGGACGCCTGCAGCAGGTCGTTGATGGTGACCCGCGCCTCGCCCAGCTCGCCCTTGACCGCGATCAGCCGCAGGGAATTGGCGTGGTTGTCGGCGATTTCCGGCGTATCCTCGACCAGGATGATGCGTTCGTTTGCCGGAATGGTCTTGAGCAGGGCGTTGAGGAAGGTCGTCTTGCCCGACGAGGTGCCGCCCGAGATCAGGATGGTCTTGCGCGACTTCACCGCCTCTTTCAGGAACGGGATCGGCGCCAAACGTGCCCGTTCCAGCGCGTCCGTGCCCGTGACATCGTCCAGTTTGCGGATTGGGCCGCGATCATAGTCGTCGAGCGCCAGATCGACCATGCGGTGACGCCGGATGGCCATGGCCCAGTGCTTGGCCGCCGGCGGTCCGACAAGCTGCACGCGCTCGCCACCCGGAAGCGAGGCCGCCAGCAACGGGTTTTCGCGGTTGATGCCCTGGTGCGCGACACGGGCGATCTGGGCCGCCAGTCGCGCCAGCAGGACGTCATCGACCTCCGGCATCTCGATGCGGCGCATATTGGCCTCGCCCGAGACCTCGACCCAGACCTCACCCGGCTTGTTGACCAGGATTTCGGTGACCTCGTCCATCTCCAGCCACTGCAGGAAGGGCTTGAGATAGGTGCGCAGGTAGACGCCGTCGAGCGTGACGACGTCGGCCGTATCGATATCGAGCGGAGTGGCCATGCCGTTCGCCTATTGCAGCGCGAAGTCGAGATCGCGCGCGGCGAAGACCTGGATCGGGGCGCCCTGCGGCACCTTGATCGTCGGCGGAATCTTGACGTCGTTGGTCAGGGCTTCGGTGGCGACGTTCTGGGCGTCGGCCGAGGTGCCGATGACGATGGTGTTGCTGGTATTGCTGTTCTTCAGGCTGCCGGCAAGGGCATTGACGACCGACAACAGCATGGCAGCGCCGAAACGCTTGACGAAGTGGGTGTCGACGCTGCCGGACATGCCGGCCTGGCCGAGGTCGTCGGTCGCCGGCGATGCCAGCAGGATCGACAGGCCATCGGGACGGATCAGGCGGGTCCAGATGATGAAGGCGCGGGTTTCGCCGCTGGCCAGGCCGGACTTGTACTGGCCGACCAGGCGCGAGCCGCGCGGGATCAGCACGGCGGTGCCGTCGAAGCTGCGGATGTCGCGCGAGACGATGGCGCGGGTATAGCCCGGCAGGTCGGAATTGATCGCGGTTTCGAGCACGGCCGGAATGACGGCGCCCTGCGGCACCACCTTGGACGGGTCGCCGATCTTCTGCGCCTTTTGCGTCGTGTCGCCATTGACGCTGGCGGCAAAGCGATCGTTGGAACTGAGAGTGATCGATCCGCCGGCGGGGGTTACGACCGCATTATTGGCGGGCGCCTGCCCGGGCGCCGGAGAACTGTTGTCGATGACCAGGGCGGGCGAGCGCGCCGCATTGGGATCGGCCGGCGCGGCCGCGACCGGCTGGGCCGGCATGGGCTGGACCAGGGGCTGTTGCTCGACCGGCGCTGTGATCGACGGATCGATCGGCGGCAGGAAGGATTGCTGCGGCGGTTGCTGCACGGGCGGCGCCTGGACCGGCGGGCGCTGCGGTTGCGGCGCCGGCTTGGTCGGCTGCGACATCATGATCCAGACGACGGCGCCCAGGCCGATCGCAACGGCGCCGCCAATGACCATGGTCATGTCCATGCCGCTGCCGGCGCGGGCGACCTGCGGCAGGGCGCGCACCGAGGCGGCTTCGAGATCGTTCGGTTCCATCTTCAGGCGCGGATCGTTTCCGGGGGGAAGAGCCATTATTTGCCTCCCTTGGTGCGGGGCTTGGGCGAGTCGGCATCGAGCCCCTGCAGGCGGTAGGAATCGTTATAGAGGATCGCCTTGGTCGTACCCCGACGCAGGACGTAGGCGCGGGCGACCTGTTCGATGACCAGGTAGTCGCCCCGGCTGGCGTAGTTGACGATGCTTTCGCTATTATCGCTGTTGAGCGCATAGACAGCCGGCGTCGAGACGTCCGATGCCCATTTGAAATAGGTCGACAGGCCGTCGTCGAAGACGCGCAGCGGGATCAGTTCGGAGGCGCCGGAATAGGAATAGGCGCTGTTGCGTTTGTCGACCGACGGCAGGAAGGCATTGGGGTTCGGGCGCCGCCGGTTTGGACGGATTGGTCGGCGTGCCCGTCGGCACGTCCGGCACGTAGCGGAAGCGCATCTCATAGACGACGCGGCCCTTGTTGCAATCGGCGTCGGCCGCCGTGCGCAGTTCGAAATTGTAGTTCCGCTTGTCGCTGATGACCGTCATGTTGGAAAAAGCATGGCCGGCCGTCGGCTTGACGAAGATCAGGTTGCCGCGCTTGTTGACCGACACCTGCCAGGCCGAGGAATCGCCCAGCGAGACATTGTCGACATGTTCGGTCGCGGCCAGGGTAATGGTGGTCTGGAAGCCGACGCAGCCGGTCAAGCGATAGACCTCGCCCTGGTCGTAATCGACCAGGCGCAGGCGCGAGTCGAAGTCGGGCACCGGCGTCATGCTGCTCAGTTGCGGCGCCAGGCTGGTCGTCTCGGCGGAGCGTGCGGGCGCCGACCGGTGAACCACGGCAGGTCCCACCGCCGGCTTGGCGGCCGGCAGGGCCTGGGTCGCTACCGGCGATGGCGCCGCAACGGTTTGCGTACCGGAGGTCTGCGAGCCTGGTGTCTGGGCGCTGGCCACAAAGCGGCAGGACCACACAAGACAGCACCACGGAAGGAAACACGGATTTCATCATGATTTTATGTCTGCTGTCTTGGCTGCGGAGGGCGCCGCTGCCGGGGATGCGACGGAAGCCGCCATGCGGCCGGCGGCAGAGGGAGTGGCGCGAAAACGCTGCCCCAGGCCCTGGACACGGCTGAAACGGTCGGCGCTGCCACCCTGGCCGCGGCCTTCCGGATCATAGAGGCCCAGCACCTCGGCGCGGGCGGCGGAATTGGATTGCAAGGGACGCTTCGCGCGTCACCGCCGTCACCAGGGGTTCCGTGCGCTGCAGGGCATCCGAGGCGCGCGAACTGCTGCTCAGGCCAGCCAGGGCCGCGGCCGGCGGCGCGACATAGAGGGGCGTGCCATTGCTGCCGCCCTGGGCGCCGCCCGTACCGTTGGACGGCTTTTCGCGCAGGGCGGCCTGCCAGTCGCGCACCAGTGACGCCGCCACCCACATCAGGGTGAACAGGAAGGCGCAATAGATCAATGACCCCATGAACAGGATAACCATGGGCTGGACCTGTTTGACAGCCTCCTGCGGATTGTCGCCGATATATTGGATCAGCGGCACGAACAGTATCAGGGCCGCCGTGCCGCCGAGCACGGTCAACAAGGGCGCGAGGGCGAAGATCAGCGAGGTGCGCAGCCAGCCGTTGAACAGGCCGCGAGTCTGCGGAAACAGGCCGAACACGATAAAGACCGGACCGAGGATCAGCAGCAGGTAGAGGATCATCCGGGTCAGGATCAGGACGCCGAGCGTCGAGCACAGCAGGAACAGCCCGCTGAGCCAGAACAGGGTGACCGGCATCGGCTTGGGGCCGAGCGCCGCCGCCGTGATTACCGACTGCTGCTGCGCGGCCTGAGCCGAAGAGGTCGCGACCGTCGAGGTCGTACCGTCCAGCATCTTGGCGATATCGGCAAAGCGCACGAACAGGCCGTCCAGCCCTTGTGCGAAGTTCATCACCGCGCTGCCCTTTTGGCCCAGCAGGGCGGCGGCAACCTCGTCGGGGCCATTCATCAGCAGGCCGTAGAAGACGGCATGATAGGCCGGCCAGGCGGTGACGAAGGTCAGGACCAGGGCCATGGAGACGATGCGCGGCGACATCATGGTGATGGTCAGCCGCGTCCGTCCGGTCAGGAAACCGAAGGCGATCAGCCCGACATAGATGACAAGCAGCGAGGTCAGGGCATAACCAAAGGCGCCGCCGGGCCCGAACAGGCGGTTATAGCCGGTCTCGACCGCAAGGTTGATATGGCAGTCCATGGCCTGCAGCGAGCCCGAGACGCTGGTCTCGCCGACCAGGCTGATTTCAGGACAATACTGCATCAGGCCCCTCCCCGCCGGCGCCGCGGCGCCGATACCGGATAGGGCTCGCCGATCAGGGGCTGCCACCAGGCCTCGGGGTCGTCGCCGAGGCGGGCGCGCAGTTCGTCGAGCTGGCGGACGGTCGATTCCCGGCCCGACAGCATGGTCAGGACGCCGGGCATGTCCGACAGGTCGAGACGGGCGACGACCGAATGATTGCCGTGCTTGACCAGGAAGGCGCGCGAGGAATTCGGCAAGGCGCGGATCAGGTCGAGTTCATGCAGGGTCAGGCCGAAGCCTTCGACATAGTCCTCGGCCTGTGCGCGGGGATTGGGCATGAATATCTGCGTCGCCGACTGCTCGATGATGGCCGACGAGATGCGGCTGTCCAGCGCATCACGCGCCGACTGCGTGCCGAAGCCGAGGATGGCGTTACGCTTGCGCAGGGTCTTCATCCAGTTACGGATGGCGGCGGCGAAGATCTCGTCGTCGAGCGCCTTCCAGCCCTCATCGATGATGATGATGGTCGGCGTGCCGTCCAGACGTTCTTCGACGCGCTGGAACAGGTACATCACGCACGGGGTACGCAGGGTCGGATCGTTGAGCAACTGCGTCATGTCGAAACCGAGGGTGCGCTCGCCCATGTCGAGGGCGTCGGTCTCGTTGTCGAACAGCCAGGCATGCTCGCCCTCGCCCACCCACGGGCTGAGACGCGCGGCCAGATCGCCGTGCGTCGGACGGCGCACGCCGCCCAGCAATTCGCGGAAATAGCGCAGGCGGCGGTATTGCGGCTCCTGCTCGAAATTGGCGTCGACGGCCTCGGTGATGATGGCGTCTTCTTCCGAATTGAGCGGCAGGTCCGGCCGCGCCAGCAGTTGCGCGATCAGGGTGCGCAGGAAGGCGCGATTGCCAGGATTGTCAGCCAGTTGCAGCGGGTTGAAACCAGTCGGCTCCCCCGGACGCAGGGTGGCGTAGTGGCCGCCGATGCCGCGGATGAAGATCTCGGCGCCGCGGTCCTTGTCGAACAGCACGGTGCGCGGCCGGAACTTCTGCGCCTGGGCGGCGAGGAAGTTGAGCACCACCGTCTTGCCCGAACCCGACGGTCCGATGACGGTGAAATTACCAAGGTCGGCCTTGTGGAAGTTGAAATAGTAGGGCGTCGCCGACGAGGTTTCGAACACCGTGACCGCCTGGCCCCAGTGGTTGCCCTCGGGCTGGCCGATCGGAAAGCCGTGCAGGGAGGCAAAGCTGGAATAGGCCGAGGTCGAGATCAGCGCCTTGCGGGCAATATAACCCTCGTTGCCGGGGAACTGCGCCCAGAAGGCCGGCTCTAGGTTGACATCTTCACGGACCGCCACGGCGCCGAGATCGGCCAGGGCCGCCAGGCATTGCGCCGTGGCCGGATCGAGGCTTTCCAGCGACTTGGTGCGGATCAGCAGGCTGAGATGGTGTTCCCCGAGGCCGAGTATGCCGGTGGACAGATCGTCCTTGGCCGACATCAGGCCGGCGCGTAAGGACAGCGCCTCTTCGTCGGCAGCGCGCATGCGGCGCAGCGCCAGATTGATGCGCTCCAGTCCGATCTGGCGATCGACGAAACCGAAGCTCTCGGTCAGGGTCATCTCGTA
Organism: Asticcacaulis sp.; assembly: GCA_965246725.1. GTDB lineage: Bacteria > Pseudomonadota > Alphaproteobacteria > Caulobacterales > Caulobacteraceae > Asticcacaulis. The sequence continues at coordinate 97,938 of CBDFFG010000031.1, read as the reverse complement.
CGGCAGGCGCAGCAGGGCATCGCACATGCCGGGGGTGGCATTGGGCGGATAATCCTTCAGCGACAGGATGGAGGCATAGTCCTTGCCGTCGCCGAGACTACCCTGTTCCAGCGCCTCGAGGCCGAAGCTGACCCGGCGATAGGGAATATAGTTGCCGATGTCCTCGTGGGTGCGCAGGACCGGGCGCATCTCGCCATTATAGATGGCCGACAGAAGTTCGAGGACCTCGGAACAGCGGCCGTTCTGGGTTTCGTAGGTTCCCAGCAGACGCGGGCCGTAGGCCTGCAGTGCCGCCATCAGGGCTTCGGACGCCGCCTGCAATTCCTTATGATCGCGCGCCTCGGTGGCGGCCAGGGCATTGTCGCCCAGCCCCTTGCCGAACATGTCGGCGATGCGTTCGGCAAAACCGATCTTGCCCTTCGGATTGCGGCGGACGACCGTGATGAACAGGTCGTTGACGAACAGCTGGCGCGACGACAGCCGGTCCTGCCATTTTTCCTGGATCAGGTTGCAGATCGGATCGTCATAGCTGGCATTGAGCCCGACGCTGACCTTGCGGCGGATGATGTGATGATACAGTACGAAGCGCGAAGAGCCGATGGCGCGCAGGGCCGCCGAACGGATCATCTGGCGGTGATTGACCTCGTCCGTGTCGGCGGTCTCGAAGGCGAAGCCCTCGAGATAGATAGACTGCATCAGGCTGCCGTCACGCAGGGCCACGGTACGGTCGTCAAGGAACCGGTCGTACGGCAAATGATAGCCGACACGCTTTTCCGTCTTGCTCCACGCAGCAAAACCGCCCAGCCCTTTTATTTCATCGGCCATATCGGCTACGCGGCCCTTTTACGGATGATAGGAATTGCAGCGCCACAGGCGCCAGTTCTTGATACGTGTACAGTGCGAGACCTTGGTCAGCCACAGGTCGAAGACCCGCGGCTCCCGCAGGCAGGCCAGGTAACCGAAGACGTGAACCGCGGCCGCCAGGGCAAAGGCCCAGAAGGAGCGTGTGACCAGGAAGGCCTCGGTCGTCACCACGGCATTGATGATGAAGAAGCTATAGGTCACGCCAGCGAACATCTGCGGCTGGGTCAGCGCCTTGAAGACCGGGGATTTGACGAGATCGGTCATGTCCCTCAGTGCGCCATCGACTGGATGCCGCCGACGATGGTCGCGGCGCCGAACAGGATAAAGACACCGATGATGACGGTGGCGCCATAGCGCCAGTTCATGCGGCCGGTCAGCATCATGAAGCCGACCATGGCGACGGCGATAACGGCGACGGTCGTCGCCACCTTCCCCATCAGGGTGCCCTGGATCCAGTCGAGCGCACCTGAGATCGGCGACGAACCGGCCGGATTGGCCACGGCCTGGGCCGAGGCGTTGGAGGCGTAGGTCGTCAGGGCCGCGGCAAGGGCCATTACGATATGAGACACAGGCTTTTTCATTTTTCCACCTTCGACGCGCCCGGTTGCGGGCCTTTTTTGGAACCAACCCCAAATGACAAGACTACGACTCTCGACAGGCGCATGCCTATCAAGATTCGTCCAGACGCACGCACACACCATTTAGGGGAATATCCCCGGTTCTACCAAGCCATGGTTATCCTGTTATTAACAGGATCACGCAGAATTTAATTAGGTTAACGGCGAAATGCGGTCCGCGCTATCTCCTATACGACGCAAAAAGGCGCCTGGAGGTTCAAATCCAGATTTTATTTTTATTTTCGCGCGGTTGCCGGTGGATTGTAGGCCCGGGCCTTAAGCTTCCGCGAAGGTCACCTTGACGCCGCGGGTGCGGAAATAGGCCTGCATGGTCTTGCGGCCGGCACGGTTGTTCTGGGCCAGGCGGGTCGGCTCGACGACGACCTCCTTCTTGCCCTCGGCGGCCAGCGCCTCCTTCAGCGTCTTGATATGCAGGTCGATCTCGGCATTGTCGTTGGCGAGAGAGGCATAGATCTGTTCAAGGGCGTCGCTGACGGTCAAGGGGAAGTCTCCGGATAATACAGGCCGCCTGTTATCAGGTTTGCATCCTGTTGTTCAAGGGGCACAGATTCATGTGCGCCCGTGAAGCCCGGGCCCGCTTAAGAGTGCAGGCCAAAAATTCTCGCCATCCGCGCAATATCCACCCGATCGCCCGACATCTTTCCGTCGCCGTAGCGTCAACCAAACCCTTAAAAAAAAGACGGTTGATGCCATTTGACGCTTTAAGCCGTCACGATTCCACGATAGCTTGGCCGAAACCAAAAAAGGGAGCGGAGCAGGCCGCAATGAGTTTCGTTGGCAATATCAAGCGTGACGCCGTTTTCCTCAAACGCCTCTTGCGCATCCTCAAGCGCATCCGCAGCGTCAACCCCGATTCCCCGGATCTCCTGTGCGATGATTTCGAGAAGGCGGCCGACCAGTTCCCCACCCAGACCGCCATCATCTTCGAAGGCAAGTCCCTCACCTATCAGCAACTCGACACCCTGGCCAACCGCTATGCCCACTGGGGCCGCCAGCGCGGCCTCAAGATCGGCGACACGGTCGCCCTGTTCATGCCCAACCGCATGGAATATCTCGCCATCTGGCTGGGACTGAACAAGCTCGGCGTCGTCACCGCCCTGATCAACAACTCGCTGACCGGCGCCGGCCTCGCCCACTGCATCAATATCTCGATGGCGTCCCTGACCCTGGTCGACACCACGACGATGAAGTGTTTTCTCGATGTCGAAAAAGACGTTGAGCGTTTCCAGGCCCTGTGGGTCCTGGACCTGCCGCGCGAGCAGGAAACCGACAATTGCCGCAGCCTCGATGCCGACATCAAGGGCGCCTCGACCGTGCGCCCTGATCGCGCCGCCCGCAGCACGCTCAAGGCCGGATCGACCGCACTGTACATCTACACCTCGGGCACAACCGGCCTGCCCAAGGCGGCCAAGATTTCCAACGCCCGCGGCCAGCTCTACATGAAGGCCTTTGCCGGTCTGACCAATATGAAGCCCGGCGACCGGCTCTATTGCGTCCTGCCGCTGTATCACGCCACGGCCGGCCTGTGCGCCGTCGGCGCCGCCCTGATGAACGGCGCCACCTTTGTCCTCAAGCGCAGGTTCTCGGCCAGCCAGTTCTGGAGCGATGTCCGCTCGCAGAACATCACCCACCTCGTCTATATCGGCGAACTGTGTCGCTATCTGGTCAATTCGCCGCCGGCGGCCAATCCGGACGACGAACGCAAGCACAAGGTGCGCATGGCGTTCGGCAACGGCATGCGCCCGGAGGTCTGGGATAATTTCAAGGCCCGCTTCAACATCAAGGACGTGCTCGAATTCTACGGCTCGACCGAGGGTAATGTGTCGCTGTTCAATCTCGACGGCCATTCCGGCGCCATCGCCCGGGTGCCGAAGATCATCAAGGACAAGTTCAATGTCCGCCTGGTGCGCTTCAACGTCGAGACCGAGATGCCCGACCGCAAGCCCAACGGCCTGTGCTACGAATGCAAGCCGGGCGAGATCGGCGAAGCCATCGGTCATATCGGCCATGACGCCCGCCACGCCTATTCCGGCTATGCCGACAAGGCCGCCTCGCAGAAGAAGGTGCTGACCGACGTCTTCAAGAAGGGCGACCAGTGGTTCCGCACCGGCGACCTGATGCGCCAGGACAAGGAAGGCTATCTCTACTTCGTCGATCGTATCGGTGACACCTTCCGCTGGAAGGGCGAAAACGTCTCGACGTCCGAAGTCGCCGAATACTGCGCCTCGGCGCCAGGCGTCGAGGAGGCCATCGTCTATGGCGTGCCCGTGCCCAATCACGACGGCAAGGCCGGCATGGTGTCGCTGATCACCCGCCCGGGTTTCGATATCAAGGCCTTCAAGGACCATGTCGAGGCCAAGCTACCGACCTGGTCGCGCCCGCGTTTCGTCCGACTGCTCCAGGAGGTCGAAACGACAGGGACGTTCAAGTACAAGAAGATGGACCTGATCAAGGCCGGCTTCGACCTGACCCAGGTCACCGATCCGCTCTATCTGCTGTGCAACGACGAATATCAGCCGCTGACGGCGGAGATGCTGGGACGGATCGCACGGGACGAGTTGCGGTTGTAACATGACGGAGCCATGGCCGACCGGATGGTCTCCCATCGATAACCCGATCGAAACAGCGAGGCTCGAGCAGGAGTTGCGCCGTGAGGTCCCGACAGGTCATGTGCTGTTCGACAAGCCAGTCACGTTGATCGGCAAGGGAAAACGGGACGATTACCTTTTCCAGTTGGCAGACGATGTTGTTGCCTGGGTACATTTGACTTGGGCTGTCGAAACCGATCCTACCTGGCCATGGACAGAGTTGTATCCATCGTTTGCCGAATGGGCTCAGGCGGAACTGCACGACGAGGCCGAGAGCTAAGCTTTGAACTCAGGGCCCCGCGCCTCCTGCCCCTCTCGCTTCAAAAGGCTAGGTGATTCACACATCTCGTATCAAAGTCGCAGAGCGTTGAAATTCAAGCTCTTTTAAATCTCCCCACCTTTGTGGGGTTTGGCGCCAGCGGAGGCATAGCCTTCGCCAGCCATGGGACCGCACGAAGCGCGCCGCTCCTGACAGTGTCTTTTAAGCTCTCATGCATTCGCCGCGCGAGATGTGGTGGTGGGGTTTCTTGCTTGAGTCACAAGCACAGCCACTGCACACGCATCTATATAAGCTGTTGATTATCCGAGATTTTATCGAAGCAAGAAGCCCCACCACCACATCTTCACGGCGTAAGCGCCGTCTCATGCGGTCCCATGGCTTGCGAAGGCTATACCTCCGCTGACGTCAAACCCCGATCAAGTCGGGGAGGTTTAAGAAAAGACGACCCCAGCGCTCACGAAGTGTGCATACCTTAGCTTCAAAAGGGGAGTTCTTTATTCAATCCCGGTCGATAGTGTCGATCAGGGCATGCCCCTTACCCACTCCATACCCTTGTGTGTAGACCGCGATACCGATCCCTGACAGCAGCAACACAGCGAAAATCGCCGCGAAAACCCGCGCTGCCTTGTTCTTCATCATGATGCCGAGCATGATCCCCTCCTCCTCAACATGCCGCATCATACCACTTTTCCGCGAATGAAAAAGGCGGCCCCGCAAGGCCGCCTTTCAATTCTTTGCAGTGTTGCAACAAAGTACGCGATTAGTACTTTACGCGAAGCGTCATGCCGTAGGTGCGCGGCGCGCCCATAAAGGCATCGTAGGTGTTGGAGTCGAGGGCGGCATTGTAATAGGTGCCGTTCGGCTGCACCGTCGACTGGAAGCCCGTACCCTGCAGCGGGGCATTGATGACGACCTGCTTGTAGACCTCGTCGGTCAGGTTCTGGCCCCAGATCTCGACGGCCCAGCGGCGATTCTTCGGGCCGATCGACAGGCGGCCGTTGAGCAGCGTGTAGGCTTCCTGGTTCTTGAAGGCGATCAGGTCCGAACCGGTATTGTATTCTGAGGAATATTTGGCAGTCAGGTTGGCGGTGGCGCGCAGGTCCCCGATCGAGCCCTGCCAGGTAGCGGCGAGCGACGAGGTCCATTTCGGCGCGAACGACACCTGCTGGCCCGGCAACAGCGACAGGCCCGGGAAGTGGGCGGGATTGTCGAGATCGGCGGCGACGAAACGGCCGTACTTGGTGTCGGCGTAGGAGACCCCGCCCTGCAGGCTCAGGCCGGCCAGCGGCGTGCGCCAGTAGAGGTCGGCATCGAAGCCCTTCGATTCCAGGTTCGGGATCGACTCGACGACAAAGGCCGTGCCGAGGAAGGTATTGAGTTGGAAGTCCTCGAACTTCTGGTCGAAGGCCGTGACGTTGATCTGCAGGGCATTGTCGAGCAGGGTAGACTTGGCGCCGATTTCGTAACTATCGACGGTTTCGGCCGGGAACCACAGGGACGAATCCGGCGTGACGCCGGTCTGGGCGCGGTCGAGATTGTAACCGCCCGACTTGTAGCCGCGGGCATACGAGACATAGGTCATCAGGCCGTCATTGACGTGCCAGGCGGCCTTGACCGTGCCGGAGAAGGCGCTGTCGCCATGGCTGTCGGAAACCATGCGGTTGTTGAAAGCCGGGTTGGCCCAGAAGGGACACATGGCGCCGACCAGGGTCGTGGCCGCCCCGGTGCTGATGGCCTGAGCCCAGACCGGATTGGCGCCGTTGGTGACCGCGCCGACCAGGCCGCCCTTGGTGGCGTAAAGGGTGGCCGCCTTGGTATATTGCGCCAGTGCCGCGCCGCAGGGCGCGCCGTTGTCGGAATTGGTGTAGGCGGCGGTCATGTCCTTCTTTTCGTGGGTGTAGCGCAGGCCGAGCGTCCATTCGACCTGGCCCGTCTTCCACGAATCGTTGGTGAACAAGGCATAGCTGTCGTCGCCCTGGGTATAGCGGTCGTAGGCGCCCGCGCCCGGCGTGAAGTGAACGGCCGAAGGCGAAGAGGCCACGCCGTTGCTGCTGGTCAGGCGGCCGACGAAGTTGGGGTCGGTGCCGCTTGACAGCAGCAAGCCCAGGAAGGGCTCATACGATGACCCGTAGACATAGGAGTCCTTGCGCTCGAGATCCTCGTGGGCATAGAAGCCGCCGACCAGCCAGGTGGTATGGGCGGTCTGGCCTGCCAGGCGCAGTTCCTGGCTGGCGGTCTTGAAGCGGGCGTTGAACTCGCCATTGTCGCGGCGATAGAGGATGTCGGCGCCGGAATAGTCGAGGTCCTGGCCGTTGGTGGCCTTCCAGTCGCGGATGCCGGTGACCGAGGTCAGGGTGACGTCGGGCGACAGCTTGACATTGGCTTCGATCGAAATGCCGCCGTCGCGCACGACCTGGTGGGTGCCGCGGTTGGAATAGGCGATGCGGTTATCGGGATTGGCGGTGGTCGCCACGCCATTGCCGCCGGTCAGGGCGTTGATGATGGCGCCGGTCGGGCCAGTGCGCGTCTGGACGGCGACGCAGCAGTTCTCATCGCGATGGGTAAAGTCGCCGATGACGCGGATATCGGTGCTGTCGTTCGGCACGAACAGCAGCTGGCCGCGGATGGTGCTGAAATCCTGGTCCTGGTCGCTCTTGAGCGTGCGCGGTCCGGCGACGCCGGTATTGACCGTGGTGAAGCCGTCGCGCTCACGGTGCGCGACATAGAGGCGGCCGGCCACGGTGTCGCCGGCGATCGGTCCGGTGACCGAGGCGGCATAGCCTTGCGTGCCGTAATTGCCGAAGGTGGCTTCACCATCGGCGCCGAAGGTGAACTGCGGCTTCTTGGTGATGATATTGATGACGCCGGCCGAGGTGTTCTTGCCGAACAGGGTGCCTTGCGGCCCCTTGAGGACTTCGATCCGCTCCATTTCGCCCAGGTCTTCAAAGCCCACGCCATTGCGCGGGCGATAGACGCCGTCGATGACCACGCCGACCGACGATTCGAGGCCAGGATTATCACCTACCGTCCCGACGCCACGGATACGGGCCGTGGTCAGGGTTTCGTTCTGGGTCGAGGTCACGGTCAGGCCGGGCGTCAGGATTTGCAGATCCTTGATGTCGTGCACACCGGCGTCCTGCAGCAGCTTGGCGGACAGTGTAGTGACGACGATCGGCACATCCTGCAGCTTCTGTTCGCGCTTCTGGGCTGTGACGATCAGGACGGTATCGTCCTTGGCGGCGGATGCAACCTGCGCGAAAGCCGCGGCGGGAAGTGCGGTCAGCAGCGCGATGCCGGCGGCGCCCGCCATCAGATGACGGGCTTTAAGTAGAGTCGTAGCGGTGTACATTTGTTTCCCTTAGGTAAATTTCATCTCTGCTTGGGTATTTTATTATTTTTAGGCCGGGGCCTGACCGGCTAAGCACAAGGGAAAAATCGACCGGCCCCGATTACTTAAAGAGGTATCACATGACGCACGCGGAAACAAATCGTGTTTGAATCTCTATTGCGTTGCACAATTACCGTAACGGCAATACTGTTGCGAATTACAGTATTGTCCAGCGCTGTCACACAAAAGCCAAAATGACTATCGCGGCAAATGATTGCTTATTGGTGATTTTCGGGACGTTTTCGCGCCAATCGGATGGTTATTGCACCTGCACAGCCGGACAGGATTGACGCGACGGCAATCGCTGATTTCAGGGCGTTTTGGGCGATTTCCTCACCCTGCGGGACCGCCAGACCGGCCAGAAACAGACTCATTGTGAAGCCTATGCCGCATAAAAGACACACCCCGTAGAGCTGCACAGACGTCGCCATGGCGGGCATCCGCGCCCAGCCAAGCGCGATCATCAGGCGCGCGGCGGCAAAGACGCCCATCTGCTTGCCGATAAACAAGCCGGCGACGACGCCGACGAAACGCGAATCGGCCAGGCTGGCGAGACCAAATCCCGCCAGCGAAAAGCCCGCCGAGGTCAGGGCGAACAGGGGAAGCACGGCATAGGCTGTGAAAGGATGCAGACGATGGATCAGGGCCTTGAGATAGTCGCCCCGCACGCAGAAGGCCGAGACCACCGCGACCAGGGACGGGCTGAGCCCGGCCTTCAGGCCGATCCACCAGGTGGCGACGAACAGCGCCAGATAGATCGGGCCGCGGAGCCTGTAACGGGCGAAACGCGCGATGACGGTGGCAAGAAGCAAACCCAGGACGGCAGCTACGGCACCCAGGTTGAAGGCGGTGTGATAGACGGTGCCGATAATGACGACGGCGCCGAGATCGTCGACAATGGCCAGGGTCAGCAGAAAGACGCGCAAGGACTGCGGCAGCCCCTTCCCCACCATGGCAAGCACCGCCAGGGCAAAGGCGATATCGGTGGCTACCGGTACGGGCCAGCCACGCAGGTCGCCGTGCAGGTTGCACAGGACATAGAGCAGAGCCGGCACGATCATGCCTCCGGCGGCAGCGGCCACCGGCAGGGCAAGGGTCTTCGGGTCCGATAGCTCGCCGTGCAGGAACTCGTTCTTGATCTCGAGGCCGACCATATAAAAGAAGACGGCCATCAGGCCTTCCTTGACCCATTCCGCAAGCCGCCAGGCGTGTCCCCAGGGCCCGGGCAGATCGTAGTGCACCAGCGCGAAATAGGCCGGTGCAAGCGGGGTATTGGCCCAGATAATGGCGACGAGCGCGCACACCGCCAGGATCATGCCCGAGCCGGCTTCGGTGCGCAGGAAGGTCAGAAGGAATCGGTTCAGTGTCGGCATGGCGGCATCCTTTGGCCGATTTCATACCAGCCACCCTTGCGCCCGCCCAGCAAAACCGACACAAGGACACGAACGCTTTACATGCCTGAAGGTTTCGCCCGATGAAAGCCAAGTTCCTGTTGTTTGCCGCCCTTTTGCCCCTGACGGCGTGCAGCGATGCCAGCATTCCCGACTATCTCGTCGAGGGCCGGTTGCCCCATTTCGGCAAGGACCAGGAAACGCCCGCTGCAACACCGGCGCCCGTAGCCAGGGCCGAGCCGAAGCCCAAGACAGAGACCTCCAAGCCATGGTTTAGCAAGAAACCGAAGGCTGAAAAGTCCGTCGCAGCAGCGCCTGTAGCCGAGCCTGCCCCTATTGCACCCCAGCCCGCCTCGCCGGCCGCCCCCGAAGTCGCTACTGTTCCGCCGCCGGTTCAGCCAATAGCGCCTGTACCACAGCCACAGCAACCGGTCGCCATGGCTCAACCCGCTCAGGACCCCGCACCTGCCCCGGCTGCAAAGCCGCCCATTGCAAAGCCAAAAACCGAGCATTCGCGTTCGATCTTCGGCCACCATGCCTCGACCGCCGACACGCCCGAGCCGCACCTGGCCGGCGGGTATCAGAAGGCGACCGACAAGGCCGCCATCGCCGCGGCCGCTGCCTTTGCCGTCCATGAATCGCCGGGCTATGTCCTGAAGGGCATCGAGTCGGCGCGCGCCCAGGTCGTGGCGGGGACCAACTATGCCCTGTGCCTGCGCGTTCGCACCCCCGGCCATGAGGCCAATCCCCTGCACTGGCGCACGGTTTCCGCCGTCGTCTTCCAGGGCCTCGACCAGCATTACGAGCTGACGTCGTGGAAGGAAGTGAACATCTGCCCAGCCGAATAGACGCCCGGATAGGCTTGACGATGCAATACACCCCCGATCCCCGCCTGCTGCTCAGCGGCCTGGCTATCCAGGACGTCGTCGCCGCCGCCGACTTTCCGCAGACGACCTTACGCTACCGCAATCCGTCGGCCGCGCGCTCGGTCGGGCTGGAGGGCTTGAGCGATGCCGAATGGATTGTCCATTTCGGCCGTTTTGCGCCCCTGCCCGATAACCAGCCGGCGCCGCTTGCCCTGCGTTATCACGGCCATCAATTCCGCCAGTACAATCCCGATCTCGGCGACGGGCGCGGGTTTTTGTTTGCGCAGTTGCGCGACGACCACGGCCGGCTGCTCGACCTCGGCACCAAGGGCTCGGGCAAGACCCCCTATTCGCGCGGCGGCGATGGGCGCCTGACGCTCAAGGGCGGCGTGCGCGAAGTCCTGGCCACCACCCTGCTGCAAGCCTTGGGCGTGCCGACCAGCAAAAGCTTTTCGCTGATCGAGACCGGCGAGGACCTGGTGCGCGGCGACGAACCGTCGCCGACCCGCTCGGCCGTCCTGGTCCGTCTCAGCCACAGCCATATCCGCTTCGGCACGTTCGAGCGCCTGGCCTATACCGGCGACCGCGACACCATGGCCGACCTGGTGCGGTTTATCGGCGACACCTATGGCATCGGCACCGACGCCGCCACCTTGTTCGATGCGGCCGTGTCGTCGTCGGCCCGGTTGTCGGCGCGCTGGATGACCGCCGGGTTCGTCCATGGCGTGCTCAATACCGACAATATGAACATCACAGGCGAGAGCTTCGACTACGGTCCCTATCGCTTCCTGCCGCGTTTCGATCCCGACTTCACCGCCGCCTATTTCGACCAGTGGGGCCTCTATGCCTATGGCCGACAACCCGACGCTGTCGCGTGGAACCTGGCGCGGCTGGGCTCGTGCCTGACCTTGCTGGCACCGTCGGAGCCCCTGACCGCCAGCCTGGCCGCCTATGGCGAGCGTTACGAGCATGAATTGGGCCTAAGCATGTGCGCGCGTCTAAACATCGTGCCGCATGACGACAATGCCGCCCTGGTGGCTGCCGTATTCGCCTATCTGCGCAGCGTCACCACCGACGGCAGTTTCGAGGGCCTGTTCTACGACTGGTTCGGCGGCGGGATCAGTGAGGCGCGCGCCCTGTCGGGCCCGCGCGCCGATACGTATCGCGGCGAGGCGTTTGAAACGTTTCATGAACTGTTGGCCAGATACGAGACGGCGGATCCGACGCGTCTCGATCATCCGCGGTTTGCGCAGGCTGAACCTGAGACGCTGCTGTATGATGAGATCGAAGCCATCTGGGCCCAGATCGCGCTCGAGGACGACTGGTCGTTGTTCGATGCAAAGCTCGAGGCGATCGAGGTTTATCGACAAGCCTTGGGATTCCAGACACTTTAACCCACTTTATTTCGCCTGAGGCGCCTCACGGTTTTCCCTCCTGCCCTGCGAAGCGGGGGTTTGGCGCAGCGAAAGCACGTCTTTCGCAAAGCCATGGGCATCGAGCCTTTAGGCGAAGATAACGGAGGGGGCGAGCCACTCGTTCCCCATACTGACCATTTAGGGATCATTGCGCCTACGAATTGCCCCCTCCGTCTGGTCCGGCTTGACGCCGGCCTAGCCACCTCCCCCGTAAACGGGGCAGGAGGGAGCACATTAAGCCGCCTCAGGCGAAAATAGGAATGCCTGGTTCAGTCTCGGATTGGACGATCCATCAACTTCCGCGCACGATCTATAATTGCCTTTACGCCCGTCCACTCTGCAGTTCCGCTGGCGTGACCGTCGGCGATCAACCGACGCAGTTCAGCAACAGCCCGCTCACGTTCCGCCTCCCCAATAGTCATGTCTCTCCCTCACAACACCGAGCAATTGGTCAACTGGCTGAAATGCTCCAGGGCATAGCCCCCGACCACGCTGGTGCCGAAACGATCGAGCTCCGGCGACCAGACGGCGATGGTCGCCATCTCGGGTACAACAGCGACGATGCCGCCACCGACGCCACTCTTGGCCGGCAAGCCGACCCGGTAAGCAAAAGACCCGACCGAGTCGTAGATGCCGCAGGTCAGCAGCAGGGCATTCAACCGTCGCGTCAGGCGTTCCGGAAACACGGTCTCTTCGATGATCGGCGAGAAGCCGCCGGCCGCCAGCGGCAGGGTGGCGCGCGCCAGCTGCCGGCAGGTGATGGTGACGGCGCACTGGCGGCAATAGGCCTCGATGACGGCGTCGACCTCGTGCATGATGGTGCCGAAGCTGCGCATCAGATTGCCGATGGCGCGGTTCTTATGGGCAGTCTCCAGCTCGGATACCGCCACCTCCTCGTCGATCGTCAGCTGGGCCGCGGCCAGCATGCCCATGAAGTCGCGCACGAGGGCGTCGGGTTCCTTCACCGTATCGAGCAGGATGTCGGTAACCGCCAGGGCGCCGGGATTGATGAAGGGATTACGCGGTATCCCCTCCTCCTGCTCCAGCTGCGACAGGTAGTTGAACGGCGTGCCCGACGGCTCCTTGCCGACGCGGGTCCATACCTCGTCACCGATACGGTTCAGCGCCAGGCCGAGCGCAAACAGCTTTGTGATCGACTGGGCGGAAAACGGCTCGTCGGCATCGCCGATGGCGTATTCGTCACCCTTGACCGTGCAGACCGCCATGCCGAACTTGTGCGGATCTACCCCGGCCAGTTGCGGGATATATTGCGCCGTCCGGCCCTTGCCGAAATGCCGTTTGACCAGCACCGCGACTTCGGCCAGAACCTCGTCGATGGAAACACCGCTTTTCATACCTCCGGTAGACCGCGCGTCACCTGAGTCGTCAAGCCGGCTATTTCAGGGTCTCGATGAAGCCGAGGGTGTCGAAGACCAGCCTGGCCGTGTCGGCGATGATCTTTTCGCGGCCATCGGCATCCAGTGTGCCCCCAGACGTATAGATGGACAGGAAGAGCGGTGGCTGTTCCTTTCCGTCCTTCACCGGCCAGATGACCGCGACATCGTTGACGGCACCGTTCTCGCCGGTGCCGGTCTTGTCACCGACAACCCAGCCGGCCGGCACCGAGGCGCGAATACGCTTGGCGCCCGTGGTCGTCGCCACCATCCAGTCCTTGAGCAGGCCCAGGCTTTTGGGCTGCAGGACGGTACCTGTGAAGACGGTGCGCAGCAGACCCGACATCGCCGCCGGCGTCGTGGTATCGCGCTCGTCATTGGGCAGGTTGGTGTTGAGGCTCGGCTCGTTGCGATCGAAGCGCGTCACCATATCGCCGAGACCACGGACAAAGGCGGTCAGGCCGGCTGGCCCGCCGACCAGGGGCAGCAGCAAGTTGGCGGCGGTATTGTCGCTGAGGCCGATGGCGGCAGCGCACAGGTCGCCGATCGTCATCCTGCCGGCCGCCACATGCATCTTTGTGACCGGTGCATAGTCGAGCAGGTCGGCCTTGGTGTAGGCGATCTCCTGCGCGATCCTGAGCTTGCCCTGGTCGATCTGCTGCAGCACGGCCGCGGCCAGCACCCATTTGAAGGTCGAACAATGGGCAAAGCGCTGGTCGGAATCGATGCTGAGCGAACCGTTTTGGGTACTGGTGCCTGAGGTCGCACCGGTCAGGACGCTAACCCCGACCCTACCTCCGTGCCGCTTTTGAATCTCGATCATGCGCTCCGCAAAGCCCATGACCTTCTTGACGTTTTCCGAGCAGGCGGCAAGGCCGACGGTCGCAACGCAACCGGCAGCCCCCAGTATCATTCCACGCCGCGACAGCATCTACTTCGCCTCGCCGCCGATATGCTTGTCGAGCCAGTCGAACACGGTGGCGTGCCACTTCAGCGAGTTCTGCGGCTTGAGCACCCAGTGGTTTTCATCGGGGAAGCGCAGGAATTCCGAGTCGACATTGTTGGCCTGCAGCGCCGTGAAGGCGCCGATGCCCTGTTCGACCGGGATGCGGTAGTCCTTGTCGGAGTGGACGATCAGCATCGGCACCGACCAGTCCTTGGCGTGCAGGGCCGGGTTATATTTGTCGTAGACTTCCGGGTTCTTGTAGACGTCCGCGCCCTGTTCCCAGTTCTCGAACCACAGCTCCTCGGTCGAATAGCCCATATTGCGGGCATCGAAGACACCGTCGTGCGAAACGATGCACTTCCACGGCTCCTTCCAGTTGCCGGCGATCCAGTTGGCCATGAAGCCGCCGTACGAGGCACCGAGCGCACAGGCGCGGTTGCCGTCGAGGAACTTGTACTTGCCAAGCGCCGCGGCCCAGCCCTTTTGCAGGTCTTCGAGCGGGCGGTCGCCCCAGTGCTGCGAGATGGCGTCTTCGAAGGCCTGGCCGTAACCCGTCGAGCCATGGAAGTCGATCATGACGACGGCATAACCGGCGCCGGCATAGCTTTCCGGATTCCAGCGGAACGACCAGTCGTCGCCGAACGAGCCCTGCGGCCCGCCGTGGATCAGGAAGGCGACCGGATAGGTCTTGCCTTCGACATAACCGACCGGCTTGACGACGATGCCGTAGACCGTGTCGCCATTCCAGCCCTTGAAGGTAAACTGCTCGTAGGCGCCCATGGCGAGGCTGTCGAGATTGGCGTCGACCTGGGTCAGCCTGGTGGCGCCGTCATCGATGAAGGCCGCCTTGGGCTTCGAGGCAAACAGCTGCGACGGATAGGCCAGGCTGTCCTTGAGGTAGACGAAGCCCTTGCTCGTTTCGTTGAACGCCGTGATATGGCCGTCCTTGCTGAGCGGCGTCACCTTGCCGGTCTTCACATCGACACGGAACAGGCGCTCCATGCCGACATCGCCGGCCGTGACCAGCAGGCTCTTGCCGTCCTTGGCCCACTTCATGCCGTCGACGCTGCGGTCCCAGTCGGCCGCGACGTCAGTGATCTTGCCGTCAGGTCCGACCAGCTTGATACCGAAACGGTCGGCTTCGAAACCCGGGCGCTTCATCGCCTTGTAGGCCAGGGTCTTGCCGTCCGGCGACACCACCGGCTGGGCGTCCCAGGCCTTGTTGTCGGCGGTCAGGTCGGTGGCGGTGCCCCCGGTCAGCGGCACCGAATAGATGTCGAAATTGGTGCTCCACGGCTCGGTCTTGCCGGCCAGGCGTGCCGAGAAATAGACGGTCTTGGAATCGGGCGTGATGGTAAAGTCGTTCTCGTCGCCGAAGGGCTTGGACGGTACGTCGCCGTCGAAGCCGTCGGTCAGGGCGACCGGCCTAGCGCCGGCGAAATCGACATAGAAGAGGTGGTTGCGCGTGCCATCGGCCCACTCGTCCCAGTGGCGCACGAAGATCTTGGTGTAGACCGTGCCCGACGACGGGTCTTTGGGCTTTGCGGCGGTGCAGGCGATCTCATCGCCCTTGCAGTCCGGATAGACGGCCAGGGCAACGACGACACCCTTGCCGTCCGGGGTCGGCTGATAGGCGCCGACATCGAGGGCCAGTTTGGTGACCTGGGTGGCGGTGGCGCCGGTCAGGTCGGTCTTCCACACCTGGCTGGAGCCCGACTTAGACGACAGGAAGTAGATCGACTTACCGTCCGGGCTGAACTGCGGATCGCTGGCGCCATCGCCCGACGCCAGCCTGACCTCGGGGGTGGCAGGCTTGGACAGGTCCTTCAGCCAGAGCGAATTGACGCCCTTGTTCTTGGCGAGGTCGGTGGCGCGCACCTGGATGACGGCATACTGGCCCGACGGATCGACGCTGACCGCGCTGAGGCGGTCGAGCGAGATCATCTCCTTGTAGGTAAAGGGCGCCTTTGCCGTGTCGGCATGCGCGGCGCCGAGCGCCAGCAGGGATACCGTGGCAGCAAGGGCAAAGGATTTGACGGCGAGGTGAGCGGTGCGGCGCATGAGGTCCAGCCTGTTTCGTTCGTTACAATTGCGCCCTGTTAAAGACCGCTTTTGCGCGCCTGTCGAGTGTTAAGCGCGAGCCCATATGATGGGCGCATAATTTTGGATCAAGTTGCGCGGCCAGACTTCAAAAGTTGATTAGCCTGAGGCTCTTTAATCCTGCTCCCTCCTGCCCGTTTATGGGGGAGGTGGCAGCCGACGCGCCAAGCGTCGGATGACGGAGGGGGGGAATGTAGGCATTCCTATATTACCTCGTCAGCATCTGAAACTGACAGTTCCCCCCCTCCGTCATCTTCGGCCTAAAGGCCTTGATGCCACCTCCCCCGTAAACGGGGCAGGAGGGCGGGTGTTGTGCCGCTTGATCTCAAGACAACCAAGGACGTTATCGTTATGCCTAATGCCGGGTCGCCGTGGCTTCTTCGGTCAGGATACGGCGGACATTTTCCAGCGCCTCGGTCGTCTGCTTCGGCAGCTTGTACTTGAACATCGGCGACAGGATCTTCGCCAGCAGGGACTGCGGGATGATCTCGACACGGTGCGTCAGGTGGGCGCCGGCATCGGTCGGCGCGATGCGGAACTCGACCATGACCTGCATCATCTTGTCGAAGCAGCGATAGCTGAGCAGCTGGCCTTCGTCGTGGCCGGTGATGACGCCGTCCATGATGCGGTGCTTGCCGCCTTCGTGATAGGCATAACGCAGCTTGTCACCGAGCTTGTTGGGGCCCTGCCCGCACTTGGCGACGCCTTCGCAGCGCGTCAGCCATAGGGGCACCTTGAGAAAATCGTCGAGGAAGACGAAGACCGCGTCGGGCGTGGTCGGCAGATCGACGCTGTGTTCATAAATAATAGCCATCGGACCGGTCCTCCTTGCGCCTCTGTTAGAATTGACATGACTCGGTCATAAGACCGTAACATAGACGTGCAGCGATTCAAGCATTCGCTTTTCAGGGGTTTAGTACCGCATGGCCGGACGTACACAGACGAAAAAGGCCACAGCCAAGGCGCCATCTCCCCTGCCCCCGCCGCCAAAGGGCATACTGGGCTGGCCGGTGATCCGTCACCTGGGCCGCAAACCCAGGCTATTGTTCGCGATCCTGCTGGCGGGCGTGGTGATGTTCGGCGCCTGGCGCCTGACGACATTGAGCCTGGTCACCGACAGCCTGCTGGCGTGGAATGCCGGCACCATCCTCTATATCGGCCTGGCGATACAGACCATGATGACGGCCAGTCCGGAACTGATGCGCAAGCGCGCCGCCGCCTATGACGACGGCGAGGTCACCATCCTGGTCATTTCGATCATCGCCTCGATCCTCAGCATCGTCGCCATCGTCACCGAACTGGCGACGACGAAGACTGTCACCGGGGTGTTGCGTGGCCTGCATATCGGTCTGTCGATCCTGACCCTGCTGAGTTCATGGGCGTTTATCCATACGGCCTTCGCCTTCCACTACGCCCACGGCTATTATTCCGAGGGCGAGCCGGACCGCGAGGATCCGTGCCTGATCTTCCCGGGCAAGGACCTGCCGATCTATTCGGACTTCCTCTATTTCTCGTTCGTCATCGGCACGTCGGGCCAGACGGCCGATATCGCGTTCGGAGAAACTGAAACCCGACGCATCGGGTTGATACACTGCGTACTGGCCTATCTGTTCAACGCCACCGTCTTGGCGCTGACGATCAATATCTGTGCGTCATTGGTGAGCTAGAACCTCCCCTGAAATCAGGGGTTTGGCGCAGCGAATGTATAGCCTTCGCAAGCCATGGGCCCAAAGGGCCGGGTGGGGTTTTGCGGACAGCCGTTCCGACCTCCTTACACCCGAAATATTTCGCTCCCCGATGTAACCGATCTGTTTACTGCGTCGTATTACACTGACGACACATAAAGGATCGCCAGAATGGCCATCGGAAGCGACTACCCTCAACCGGTTACAGTCAACGGCTTTACCTGCCGCAACTGTACCGATGTCGACAATGCCAAGAAGCATATCGATCCGGCGCACCCGAAGTCGGGGCCGTACGACGTCAATGCCGCGACCGACCCCAGCCGGAAGCAGAGCGTACTGCTGAGCGGAAAGCTGAAGGACGTGGATGTGTCTTCGGTGTCGGCCACGACCGCCCAGTTGAGCGCGACCGGCCAGAGGTTGAATATCGTAGCGTGACCCTTACCCCCCCTGAAATCAGGGGTTTGGTGCAGCGAAGGTATAGCCTTCGCAAGCCATGGGCCCAAAGCGCCGGGTGGGGTTTTTACCAGGCAGTTATCCGGCGCGCTATAAGCATTTTCGAAGGTAGGAAGCCTCCGCATACAACCGTTGGCCTCGGCGTACGGTGCACCAGGGGATTAACCCCACCCGGCGCTACGCGCCACCCTCCCCTGAAATCAGGGGAGGTTAAGATGTACTCCAATCATCGCCGACTGATCCTTGCGGTCATTATCCCCGAACGTACCGCGGTAACGCGCGGAAACGTCCATCCCCCAGACGTGCGTCTCGAGCCCGACACCCACGAGCACGCCGGGATTGCCGACTTCGCCCATATCGGTGGCAAAGGCCTGCGCGGAATTGTTGATCAGCTTGCCCTTCAGGTCACCCTCCTTGCTGCTGAAGGCGGCCTCGTAACCGATCACCCCGCTGAGTCGCGTATTTTCCGACAGCTTGCCGACACCGCGCAGTTCGACGGCGCCATTGAACGCCGACACCTTGCGGTCGGCGAACGACACGGCGGCAATCGTGCCCTGTTCGTCGAAGCCCTTCATATCGGCGCCGACATAGGTGATCCGCGCCACGGGCGTTACCGTCCAGTCACCCATGGCCCGGTCCCAGCCGGCCTGCAGCGACGCCGAATAGGATGAGACGTCTATCTGGTTATGGCTTTCGCGGAAGGCCGATATAGTGGTCATGCGCTGGTAGTCGCTGTAGGAACCGAGCGCACCACCGACCTGGGCGGTGACAAACCCTGCCCCATGCCGCAAGTCGATACCGGCGTCGATGCTGAGGTCGGTTGGGTTGGCCGACACCAGGAAGCCCTTCGCATCGCCGGTCACGGCAGTAAAGCCGATGCCGAAGGACGCTGTGTCGCCCATGGCCGAGACTGCGCCGGCGCGGACGCCGGCGACGCTGGTATCATAGGCCTTTTGCGATGTGGTGGTCGCCGCCCCGCCGATCGTCGCCTGCTGGGTGACGTTGCGATTGCGCGATCCGTCCTGGCCGACGACCTCGACGAAATAGCCATTGGGGCCATGGAAGCGCGCCGCCATATCGGAAGCCGTCGTGCGGCGCAGATCGTAGGTGGCATCGGCCAGCATGCCGGCGCCCTGGGCCAGGGTCGGTGTATAAAGATACTGTGCCGCCATCTGCGCCACCAGCTTGTGGCCGGTCGCCGTCGGGTGCACGCCGTCCCAGAACAGGTAGGTATTCTGCACCGAGGCACCGCCGGTGACGCACGACGTGACATTGATGCAGGCCAGCTTGGCGTTGGCTATGCCGAAGGCCGACGGGTTGGCGATAATGGCGCTGAAGGCCGACTGGATATCGACCTGGACGATATTGCTGCCGGTCGCCGATGCCGCCACCGTCTTCAGGCCGGTATCGAGTGCAGTGTTGAAGGCCGTGGCGCTGAGTGTGCCGATCGCCGAGGCCGAAGCGTCGGTATTGAATTGCGGTGTCTGGCCGAGATCCGGCAGGTTCATCACCAGTATGGTCTTCGCGCCGGCGGCAGCCAGTTGCCCGACCTGGGTGGCGACATTGCCGGCGGCCGTGACGGAGGTTTGCGTCATGACGGCCGCGGCCGTCGACGGATTGGCGGCTGCCGTCGGGACCTTCTGGAAGATGTCGTTGGCGCCGGCCCACATCGAGACGACGTCGTTGGCGCCTAAGGTGCCATGATGGACACTGAGGAAGCTGGCGATCTGGGTCGATGTCCCCGGCGGATTGGCGACCAGGGCGTCGGTGCGTGCGCCGCCGAAGGCCGAGTTGAAATTGCCGGACGTATAGGAGGTGGCCGTGAAGAAGCCCTGCATCGAACCGGACAGGTATTCCGCCCAGACCAGGTCGTTGGTGAAGCGCTTGTTGTAGGGCGCCGGCGGCTGGGTTCCGCCGGTGGCGGTGTAGAGGTTGCCGTTGTCGCTGAGGCTGTCACCGAAGCTGACCAGGCGGGAATAGGTTTGGGCGTGCGCGGCTGCAACAGGCAGCAACACCGCCACTGACGCAAGCAGCGCCAGGCGAATGGACGTTTTCATGGAACCCTGCAGACTGTTTTATTGTTGTTTATGTGCTGCGATGCAATAAAGCTCGCAGCCTCGACAACAAGGTCTGCCTGTTCCAAACAAATGGCAATATTTCCGCCACGTCAAGATAAGACGGTTACCTGAAACCTGTCACAAAACTGCCGCAGGTTACGGTACGTAATCTTCAGCCAAGAATCTTGCGCACCCGGTTGACCACATTGACGGCGTCGAACGGCTTGGTGATATAGCCAGCCGCCCCCGCCCGCAGACCGCGGTCGATATGCTCGTCGCCGTCGCTGGCAGTGATCATCAGGACGGGGATATGGGCCAGGTCGCGCGACGACTTTAGGTTTTCCAGCAGCTTCAGGCCGGTAATGGCCCCCGGCATGATGTCGTCGAGCAGGACGATATCGGGCGGAAACCGCTGCATCATGGCCAGGGCCTCGTCGGCATTGGTGGCGAAGACCACCCGCGCCTCTTCGGCGAACAACTGGCCGAACAGGCTACGCACCGTCTCGTCGTCGTCGGCCACCAGGATCAACGGCCGGCGCGTGGTCATAGGCTGGCGATAGACGGGCGCCGGTGCGGATACAGGCGCCGGGTCGGCATTGCGGCGGCCGAAACCGGTCCGGGCCGGCGCATAGACCGGTTGCGGCGCCAGGGCTTGCGGACGAATCTCGGCCGGCGGCTCTTGCCGGACAGTCGTATCCTGGGAGCCCTGCGCGTCGTTGCAGGCCGTCAGCAGGGTTCGCGTCATGCCCGTGAGACTGCGCGGATCGATCCCTGGATCGCCGGCCATGACATCGGTCAGGGTGCGTCCAGCTACGGATACTTCGGGGAAGCCATAGGTCTTGCCGGTCCCGGCCAGCTTGTGCGACACCATGCGCAGGGCAGCCCGCAGGTCGGGAGGCAGGTCGTTGCGCTCGCAGGCCGACAGGGCCTGTTGCAGGACGGTTATCTGTTCAGCCATGGCCTCCAGGTAACGCCCACGCAGCATGATCATCTGGGCGGCAATGCGCGCCTCGGGGCTGTCCGGGTCGGGCTGGAGCTCAGCCATGGTAGGCCTCCCAGATTTCGCGCACCTGGCCGGCCAGGGCCATGGGGTCGAACGGCTTGGGGATGACGCCGGTGACGCCCATGCGCAGATAGGACTGGATTTCGGCCGGCTGGATGCGCGCGGTAACGAAGATGACCGGGATGTCGCGCAAGGCGGGCGAAGCCTGCAGGTGCTCCAGGGTTTCCGGGCCGTTCATGTCGGGCATCATGACGTCGAGCAGGATCAGATCCGGCCGGTCGGCCGCAGCCTGGGCCAGGCCCTTGGCGCCGCTGTCGCAGACGGTGACGTCGAAGCCGCCGACGATCTGCAGGCACATCTGGGCGACGTCGAGGATATCGCGCTCGTCGTCGATGCACAGGATGCGGTGAAGACCGGGCGCCGTGGCGTCCGGTTGCGGTTTGGCGATCATGACACCTCGCGGGCGCGGACGTGGGCAGTGACGCCGGCGGGCAGGTCGAGCCAGAAGGTGGCGCCCTCCCCCGGTTCGGAGTCGAAGCCGATACGCCCGCCCATGCGTTCTATGATCTGCTTGCTGACATAGAGGCCGAGGCCGACGCCGCCGACGCGGCGGGTGATGGCCGTGTCGGACTGCGAAAACTTGCGGAAGATGCGGTCGCGGAATTCGTGGCGAATGCCGACGCCGCGATCGGCGACGCTGATGCGGATCCGGCCGTCATGGCGTACGGCGCGTACGCGCACCTCACCGCCGTCCGGTGAGAACTTGGCGGCATTGGACAGGAGATTGCCCAGGACCTGGATCAGGCGCCCGCCATCGGCTTCGACCATCAGGGCCGGCGATACGGGATCGAGATGATAGGTGACGGAATAGCGTTGGGCAAAGACGGCGCTGGCATCGACGGCGCACCGCAACAGGGGCACCAGAGGCTCGCTGTGTATGTTGAAATCGGCCTGGCCGGAATCGATATTGTCGGTGTCGAGGATTTCGCTGACCAAGGCGATCAGGCGTTCCGAGTTGCGCGAGGCGATGTCGAGCAGGCGTACGACCTCGGGCGGCAGTCCCGCCGACAGGCTGCCGTTGATGAGACCCAGCGCCCCGTGGATCGAGGTCAGCGGCGTGCGCAGTTCGTGGCTGATGACCGAAATGAATTCGGACTTCATGTTCTCGACCGCCTTGCGCTGGATGGCGTGACGCATGGAGCGATTGAGCGCCGGCAGGCTGATGCGGCCCTTGACGACATAGTCCTGGGCGCCCTGCTCCAGGGCCTGCATCTCCATTTCGCGGTCTTCGTAGCCGGTGAGGATGATGACCGGCATCTTGGGCGCCGCCGCCTGGACGGCGTGCAGGCCGCTCAGGCCCTGCGCGTCCGGCAGGCCGAGATCGAGCAGGACGACGTCGAAGGCGTTGGATTCGATCAGCGGCAGAGCCTCGGCAATGGTGCGGGCATTGGTGATCTGGTAGGCGTGCAGGGCGATCTGCGTCAGCGTCTTTTCTAACAGGATGGCTTCTGAACGCAGGTCTTCGACCAGCAGGATGCGCAGGGCCTGTGGGGTATTGCGAACCATACCTACTCCGCGGCGGCCAGGGTGAAACGAACAGTGGTGCCGTGCGAAGACGACTCGGCGATCCACATGTAACCGCCATGCAGGGCGGCAATCTTGCGGGCGAGGCTTAAGCCCATGCCGACGCCGGGGTATTCACCGTCGACATGCAGTTTCTGGAAGGGCTTGAAGACGCGTGCCCAGTAGGGCTCCTCGATGCCCTGGCCGTTATCGCGCACCGAGAAGATCCACAGGTCGTTGTCGCGCTGGGCGGTGATGTGGATGTCGGGCGCCACATTGGGCCGGGCGAACTTGATGGAATTGTCGACGATGAAGCTGAACAGCTGCATCAATTGGTCCGGATCGGCCTTGAGACGCGGCAGGCCGGCGATATTGAGCTTACCGCGTACGGGCGTAAGCTTGTCCTGCATCACCAGGCGGCAATGCTCGCCGATCTTCTGGGTATCGACCAGTATGTGCGGCGCCGCCAGGGTATTGAGGCGCGAGAAGGACAGGAGCCCCTGCATCATGGTGCGCAGGCGGTCGCCATTCTCCATGATCTCCTTGACCAGGACCTTGTCTTCCTCATCGGCGAACGTGGTCTGGCGGATGCTGAGCAGCCGGGCGAACTCGACCATCAGGCGCACCGGGGCGCCGAGGTCGTGCGACACGATATAGGCGTAGTCGCGGAACTCCTGCGCCAGGTCGGCCGGTTCGGCTTCGCGGATCAGGGTAGTGGCGGCCACGTGGGCGCGGGATTTTTCGGCGTGCATCAAAAGACTCCGAAGGAGTTGGTAGATAAGGTTTCCGAAGCTTGCTTCGGCAAGGCCGACCGGCCGTCCGAGCGCTCGCGCTCAAGCAGCAAAGCGGTAGCGCACTTAAAGAGACGAGGAGCTATGCGGCGATTGAGCTCAAAAAAGATCATGCTGCGAAATCAGTGTCGGGAAGAACGGCTAGAAAGAAAAAGAACTGTTCGATCGTGGCCACCACGTCCTTGAACTTGTCGAGGTCGAGCGGCTTGATGATGTAGGCGGTGGCGTGCAGGTTGTAGCTCTTGGCGATGTCCTGTTCGTCCTGGGAGGCCGACAGGATGATGACCGGGATATGCATCAGGCGTGCATCGGTCTTGATGGCGGCCAGCACCTCGCGACCATTCATCTTCGGCAGGGTCAGGTCGAGCAGGATGATGTCCGGCAGGCGTTTCGTCTCGTCCGCCAGGATGGCCAGGGCCTCTTCGCCGGTGGATGCCACGGTCAGGTGATTACCTAGTTTTGCGTCACGGAAGGCCATGCCGGCCAGCAGGACATCGCCGCGATTGTCCTCGACCAGCATGATTTCCGCCGTCCGGCCTTCACGGATCAACAGATTGGACTTGTCTCCGATCGTCATCCTCGCCTCCTATGGCTGCTTGGGTTTTGGAAGAGTGAAATGGAAAACGCTGCCTTCACCCGGGGTCGAGCTGGCCCAGATCCGGCCGCCATGGCTTTCGATGATCTTGCGGCTGACGGCCAGCCCCAGGCCGGTACCCTTGATGGCTTACCAGGTATGCAGGCGGCGGAAGGGCTCGAAGACCTGGCCGATAAAGGCCGGTTCGATGCCCAGGCCGTTGTCGCGGACGGTGATTTCCCAGCTTTCGTCCTGTTCGGCGGCGCCGACATGGATGACCGGGTCGCGTCCCGGCGGCTGGTACTTGATGGCGTTGCTGATCAGGTTCTGCAGCAGGCGCATCACCTGGACGGCATTGCCCTGGATGACGGGTAAAGGATCGGCGGTGATGCGGGCATGGGAATCGCGCACCAGCTGGCCGAGATTGGTCAGGACGTGGTCGAGCTCGCCGCCGAGATCGACCGTGCCAATGCTCATGCTTTCACGGCCGAGACGGGCATATTCGAGCAGATCCTGGACCATGTTGCGCATGCGCAGGGCGCTGTCGCCGACGATCCTGAGGTATTCGCGCCCCTCTTCGTCGAGCGAACTGCCATAATCCTTGGCGATGATCTGGCTGAAGTTGAGCACCATACGCAGGGGCTCCTGCATGTCGTGGGAGGCGACATAGGCGAAGCGTTCCAGTTCGGTGTTCGACTCGGTCAGGCGCATCAGCAGGCGCTGGCGCGCATCCTCGGCCAGCTTGCTCTTGGTGATGTCGCGGACAATGCCCGAGAAATGGCGCACGCCGTCGACGGTGAAGGCCGAAACCGACAGATCGATCGGGAAGACGGTGCCGTCCTTGCGCTGGGCCTGGACTTCGCGGCCGGCCGTACCGATGATACGAGCCTGGCCGGTGTCGAGGTAATGACCAAGATAGCCGTCATGGCCGCTGTGATAAGGCTCGGGCATCAGCATCTTGATATTGCGCCCCATGACCTCGTCGGTGCGGTAGCCGAAGATGTCCTCGCAGGCGCGGTTGAAACTTTCGATCTCGCCGGCTTCGTTGATGGTGATGATGCCGTCGAGCACATTGTCGACGACGGCGCCCAGGGTGACGCGGCCGCGTTCCTGGCTCTGGGCGTACATCAGTTCCAGCTTGGCATTGGCCTCCTGCAGGCGGGCATTGGCCTCGTTGAGGCGCGCCTGGCTGGGGATGGCCAGGGCCTGCGGCATCAGCTTGACCAGCATGACCAGGGTGCCGATCGAGGCCAGGGCCGTCAGCGCCTTGACGATGCCTTCCAGGTAATAGGTCGGCTGCCACAGCACCCAGATGCTGAGGATATGGGTGGTGCCGCACAGCAGGATGAAGGCGCCGAACAGCAGGAAGACCAGCTGGAACGGCATGTCCTTGCGCTGGCGGATAAAATAGATCAGGGCGATCGGGATGCCGAAATAGGCCAGGGCGATGACGGCGTCGGAGATGACGTGCAGCCACAGGACGTCCGGCCGCCACAGGAAGCAGAAGCCATGCGGCATGAAGCTACCGCCCGAATCGTGACCCGTCTGCATGGCGGCCATGTCGTGCGTCATGCGGGCGTCCTGTCGCAAGGCGCCGAAACCGACAGTGAGTGAGACGCTATACCGGACATCATGAAAAAAAGAGTCTTCCCGAAAGCTTTAATTTTTACGGGCAGAAGGTTAAGAAGCTCAACCCAAAAGCGCAAATTCCCGACATCCCTGAGGGTGCTATTGTGCACCTGCGGCCTTCGGCCCTTATCGTTTCGGAACTAACCCCGTTCAACCTTGCGTATAGGTAACAGACATCGTTTCGTTGTTTAACGGGGTCGGCGATGAATTCCTTGTGATAGGGGCTCAACCCTCACAGGTGAACCCTCTTGCGGACGTCAATCAAATCAGTGACAAAGCGATTGGGGTTACCGGGTTGTGGACATATGATGACGAAGGTTAGCGAGCGATCGCGCAGCGCTCAGGTCCTGTTGATCGAGGACAATCACGGCGATGCCGTGCTCACCAAACGGGCATTCCGCCGATCGGGCATGCCGTCGGAAATCACCGTCGCCGAAACCGGCGAGAAGGGCCTGAGCATCCTGCGCCAGGAAGGCGAACATGCCGATGCACCGCGACCGGACATTATCCTGCTCGATCTGAACCTGCCTTATATGCATGGCCAGGACGTCCTGAAGGCGGTCAAGGAAGACCCGGCCCTGCGCCGCATCCCGGTCATCGTGCTGTCGAGTTCGAGTGCCGATTCGGATGTCGCCGGCTGTTATGACCGCCACGCCAACGGCTATATCACCAAGCCGATCACCACCGACACCTATGACGAAATCGTCGCACGGATCGAGCAGTATTGGTTCGGCCTGATGCAGTTGCCACCGGACTACCCAGCGGGGGCATTGAACTAAACTCTTAAAAGAACTCCCCCTTCAAATTTGCCATATGCAATTCCCCTGATTCACAGGGGGAGTTCTAAAAATGACAATATTCACAACGCCTTGCGCAGGGTCAAATTAAGCCGCTGCCGGCCCAGAACCGGATGGATGCCATCCTTCAGCGGCGAGATGCCGTGATAGGCCAGGCGCGCCGGGCCGCCCCAGACAATGACATCGCCGTGGCTGAGCGTCAGCTTGATCTGCGGATCGCTGCGCTTCAGGCCGCCGAACAGGAAGGTCGCCGGCAGACCCAGCGACACCGAGACGATCGGCGCGCGTTGAAAAGCCTCGTCGCGGTCCTGATGCAGCCCCATGCGGGCACCAGGAACATAACGATTGATCAGGCAGCCATCCGGTACGAACGGACCGAAACCGGCGGCATCGGATGCCCGCATCGCCAGCTCGCCCATGACCGGCGGCATGGCGGGCCACGGCGCCCCGCTCAGCGGATCGACCGTTGAATAACGATAGCCGGACCGGTCGCTGGTCCAGCCGGCGTCGCCGCAATTGGTCATGGCGACCGACATGGTGCCGCCGCCGGGCACCTGCATGGTGCGAAACGGCGCCGCCCCGGCCACCGCCGTGATGGCCGCTATCAATTCATCGGCCACGTCCCGCGCGAAGCCTCCAAGCAAGGCGACGCCCTCGGGCAATACCGGGCCGCCGAACAGGTCAGGCTGCGTCATGGAAGATGATCCCCAGCGTGCGGCGGTGGCCGGAGCGAATACGGCTGACGCCGTGGCGCAGGTTGACGCGGTAGTCGCCGCGCGATCCGCGCACCGGCCGGTGATGGACGGCAAAGACCACGGCATCACCCTGGCGTAACGGCACGACCTCGGGCCGCGACTGCATGCGCGGGCGCTGCTCGGTCAGGACGAATTCCCCGCCGGTGAAGTCTTCTCCCGGCCGTGACAACAGCACCGCCACCTGCAACGGGAAAACGTGCTCCCCGTACAGGTCCTGATGCAGGCAATTATAGTCCCCGGGCCCGTAGTTGAGCAGAAGCGGCGTCGGCCGTGCCTGCCCCGCCGCGTGGCAGCGATCAAGGAAGGCAGCGTGGTCATCGGGATAGACGACATCGATCTCCATGCGCCGGTTCCAGGCATTGGCGATCGGCGCCAGGCGCGGGTAGAGGCTTTCTCGCAGGCGCGCCACCGGCTCCGGCAGGGGATAGGCGAAGTACTTGTAGTCACCGAGGCCGAAGCCATGCCGCGCCATATGGACGTGGCTGCGGAAACCCTGACCATCATAGCGGCTGGCCAGGGCCGCGCAGGCCTCCGCGTCGAGCAGGCGGGGGATGACGGCGCAGCCTTGTGCGTCGAGTTCGGTGGCAACGGTCGTCCAGTCGATCACACCCCTGCCCCTTCGCGCAGCAACAGGTCGCGCTTGCGCTCGACACCCCAGCGATAGCCGCTGAGCGATCCGTCGGTGCGGACGATCCGGTGGCACGGCACCAGCACGGCCAGCGTATTGGCGCCGCAGGCGCTGGCGACGGCGCGCACCGCCTTCGGTTCCCCGATGGCGTCGGCCAACTCGGCATAAGACAGGGTCTTGCCGGCGGGGATCTGGCGCAGGGCCTGCCAGACGCGTTGCTGGAAGGCCGTGCCGCGGATATCGAGCGGCAGGTCGAGCCCAAGACCAGGCGTTTCGACGGCGCCGATGACCTGGGCTACCCGGGCCTCGAAGCCGGCATCGCCGCCGACCAGGGTCGCCCTGGGGAAGCGGTCCTGCAATTCCGCCACCAACTGACCGGCATCGCTGCCGAGCGACACGGCAACGATGCCGATATCGCTTTCGGCGACGAGGATGGGTCCCAGGCTGCTTTCGCCGACGGCGAAGCGGATCTCGGTATCGGCGCCGCCGGCCTTAAAGCGCTTCGGCGTCATGCCGAGCACGGCATTGGAGACGGCGTAGAAGCGGCCATTGGAATTGAAACCGGCATCGTAAAGGGCCTCGGTGACGGTGCTCGTGCCGCTGAGTTCCTCACGCACGCGTTTGACGCGGTGGGCGCGGGCATAGGCCTTGGGCGTCACGCCGGCGACCGCCTTGAAGACGCGGTGGAAATGGAAGGGGCTCAGCCCCGCATGACGGGCGAGATCTTCGAGGCTGGGCGCCTCTTCCGCCGTCTCGATGCGGCGGCAGGCCTGGGCGATCATCTCGGCCTGGGCGTGGCCCAGGGGCTGGTCAGGCTTGCAGCGCAGACAGGCGCGGAAGCCGGCCGCGCGGGCCGCAACGCCTGTGGCATAAAAGCTGACATTTTCGGGGCGCGGCGTGCGGGCGCCGCACGACGGGCGGCAATAGACGCCGGTCGTCGCCACGGCATAGACGAAATCGCCGTCACAGTGTGCGTCGCGGCCCAGCACGGCTTGCCAGCGCGGATCGGGTTCGGGTATCATTGCGGTCATCATAGCGCATTCTCCGTAAGGTTCGATACCGGAACCTCGCATATGGGAACCCGGTCCGCGCTCCGCTGCTTGCTGTTGAATTCCGTTTTGCCCATCCACGCGCTTCAAATCGCGGGGCGCCCTGTTTCCATATGGATTTTTTGCACTTGGTTAAGGTCCCTACGCTAAACCGCAAGGCACATCGTGCGGCGCTTGTGAGAGGGCGTATTCCCATTTCGAAGATCGGCGACAGTCGTAACGCGTATCCGGCAGCGAACCGAATGGCCCGCTACCTTATCGCCCCCGTCGCCGTCGCCGCCATCGGCGGCATGGCGCCAGTGATGGCCCCGGTGATGGCGCAGACCGCTGCAACCTCCTCGCCTCAGGCCGTCCCTGCCGCTTCGTCGTCCTCGGCATCGTCACCCGTGCCGACCGGGACGGTGACCCAGGCCCTGCCCCCGCCGGCCGCGACCGAGCAGAAGGAGCCCGATCGCTCGACCGATGCGCAGAAGCCGATCATTTCCGATGACGACTTCACCGCCGCCCTGCCGCCCCTCGAGGACACGGTCGCACCTGCATCGCCCGCGACACCCGCACCGGACGCACAGACCTTACAGGCGGCAACGGACAGTGCGCTCGACGCGCCCCTGCCCCCCGTCGCCACGCCCGACGATCCCGAACTGACCGCCGCCCTGCCGCCCATCGACGGCTATGACGTCATGGCAGTAAAGGACACGGGGCCCGAGCCGGCAACGCCGCCGCAACTGAGCTACACCACCTCCGTCGACGGCCTGGCCGAGATCGGCCAGTACGACCGCTTCAAGACCCTGTCGGCCCTGCACGGCGGCAAGGGCAAGGCGGCCAATATCGCCATGATCCGCGCCCGCACCACCGAGGACCAGAGCCTGGCCCTGCGCCTGATGAAGTCGGTCGGTTATTTCGACGGCACGGTGTCGGCAACCATATCATCGCCCGCCGGCGGCGGCAGCCCGGTCGACGCCCATATCGTTGCCGTGCCGGGCCAGGCCTATCGCCTGGGCACGGTCGTCATCGACGCCCAGCCGACCATTCCGCCCGACCTTATCCGTTCCAGCCTGCCAGTGCGCGTCGGCGATATCATCGTCGCCGACCAGGTGCTGGCGGCCGAGGCCAATGTCAGCCTGGTCCTGCCGCAGCGCGGCTATCCCTTCGCCAATGTCCTGGGTCGCGATATCGCGCTCGATCCCAAGACCGGGGTCGGCGACTATACCTTGAAGGTCGATGTCGGCAACCGCGCCAAGTTCGGCGCCTTCACGACCAGCGGCAAGCTGGCGTTCGACGCCCGCCATGTCGCCGTATTGAAACGTTTCAATGCCGGCGACCTCTATGACAGCCGCAAGGTCGACGACCTGCGCCAGGCCCTGATCTCGACCGGCCTGTTCTCGACCGTGGCCGTATCGCCGGTACGCACCGGCAAGATAGATGGCGACGGTGTCGAGACGGTCGACCTGGCCGTGACGCAACAGGCCGGACGGCCGCGCACCCTTGCCGCCGAGGCTGGCTATTCGACTGGCCAGGGCTTCTCCCTGACCGGATCGTGGACGCACCGCAACCTGTTCCCACCCGAGGGCGCCCTGATCCTGGGCAGTACCATCGGCACCCAGGAACAGGGGATAACCGCCACCTTCCGGCGGTCCAACGACCAGATACGCGACCGGACCTTTACCGCCGCCGTCACCGCCGACCACAGCATCTACGATACCTATACCGCCTATACGACCGGCTTTTCCGCCTCGTGGGCGCGGGTATCGACCCCGATCTGGCAAAAGGAATGGACGTGGTCCTACGGCGCCGAACTGCTGGCCTCACGCGAACGCGCCACCGTCATCGGCACGACCACGACCCAGGCCGAGACCTACTACCTGGCCAACATTCCGCTGAAGCTCGGCTACGATCGTTCCAACGACCTGCTCAATCCGTCCACCGGGTATCGCCTGGGCGTGCAGGGCGTGCCGCAGATCTCGCTGTCGGGCAGCGGCGCCTCGTCCGTGCGGGCGATTTTCGACGCCAGTTATTATTATCCGGTCGGCGCGCGCCTGGTCGTCGCCACGCGCGCCCGCTTCGGCTCGCTGCTGGGCGGCCGCACCCAGACAATCGCCCCGTCGCGGCGCCTCTATGCCGGCGGCGGCGGGTCGGTGCGCGGTTACGCCTATCAGGGCCTGGGACCGCTCGACGCCGACAATAACCCGACGGGAGGCCTGAGCCTGTTCGAAGCCTCGGTCGAAGGCCGCTACCGCTTCGGGGACTACGGCATCGTGCCCTTTATCGACATGGGCCAGGTTTACAGCTCCAACATCCCGCAATTCTCCGACCTGCGCGTCGGCGTCGGGGTGGGCGCGCGCCTCTACACCAATTTCGGACCGATCCGTATCGACGTCGCCACACCGCTCAGCCGGCGCAAGAACGAGCCGGCCATCGCCCTCTATGTCGGTATCGGGCAGGCCTTCTGATGAGCGACAACCTGCCTCCCGAGGGACAACCCAAACCCAAGCCTGAAATGCCGAAACCGGTCGAGCGTGCCCGCGCCACGGTGCATCAGCTTTACAAGGCCGCCAAGCTCGACCGCGTCGACTGGTCGAGCCTGCGCCTGGAAAAGATCGGGCTGTACGTCGTAAGCATCGTCGCCGGCGTCCTGCTGCTGATCACCGTCGCAGCCGTCGGCGTCAATACCGGCCCGGGCAAGAATTTGCTGATCGGCTTCATCAACGGCTTTACCCTCGACAATGGCTTGAAAATCCATGTCGGCGGCATTGACGGTTCACTCTACGGCGACATGACGGTGCGCAATATCAAGGTGCTCGACCCCAAGGGCGTCGTCGCGACATCGCCGAAGGTCCATCTCAACTGGCGTCCCCTGGCCTATCTCAGCAAGCATGTCGATATTCGCGACCTGTCGAGCCCACGCATCGACGTCCTGCGTCCGCCCGAACTGAAACCATCGAACAAGCCGGCGCAGAACGGTTCGACCCTGCCCGACCTGAAGATCGACCTCAATCGCCTGCAGGTCGACGCCATCGCCCTGCATCCCGGCGTCGCCGGCGCCGACGCCCGCACCGTTACCATATCGGGGGCGGCGCACCTGCTGAACAAGCACGTCCAGGCGACCTTCAACGCGCTCAGCGACAAGGGCGACGAGATCAGCGCCCGCATTGATGCCCTTCCCGAATCCGACAGGCTCAATGTCGACGCCCATCTCAGCGCACCCGAGGACGGTGTCGTCGCCAACCTCACGCACCTCAAGCAACAGGTGCGGGCAACGCTTGCCGGTAATGGCAGTTGGAGCAATTGGCGGGGCACCCTCGAGGCGCAGCTGGGCGATGACGAACTGGCCGACCTCAAGCTGACCGGCCAGAGCGGCCATTTCACGGTCACAGGCCCGACACGCCCCGACCTGATCCTGACCGGCGAGTCGGCCGAGATCCTGCGTCCCAATGTCCAGGTCGATCTCGATGCCCAGTTGCGCAAGCGCAGCCTCGATGTCGCCCTGGCGCTCGATTCCGAAGTGGCCACGGTGCGCGCCAAGGGCCTGCTTGACCTGGCCTACAACCAGTTCGGCCATGTCGAGGTCCATGCCCGCCTGCTGCGGCCGGAACGCCTCGACACAAGCTTTACCGGCCAGGACTTGCGCGCCGACCTGCGCTTCGATGGCGCCTTCGTCACGCCACGCATCGACTACGATATCCAGGCGACGCGTTTCGGCCTTGGCAAGATCTATCTGACGGGCCTCGACGCCAGCGGCCATAGCCATATCGAAAAGGATGGCCGAGTGGTCGTGCCGGTCAATGCCAAACTCGACAGCTTCAGCGGCATCAATGACAAGGTCGACCAGCTGTTGCAGCATGTCCGCCTCGACGGTGACCTGCAGCTGGCCGGCAATACCCTGACCAGCAATAACCTCAAGGTCAAAAGCGACCAGGCCGAGGCCCACGCCACCGTCCAGGCCGACCTGTCCAAGGGCATGTTCAGCAGCGATGTCCGCGCCGGCCTGAAGGGATATCACCTCGACACCGTCGGCACGATCAATCTCGACACCACCGCCAAGATCGCCCGCACCGCCAAAGGCGACCTTACCCTGAGCGGCAATTTCACCGGCCAGTCGACCAAGTGGGACAACGCGTCGATAGCCAAGTTCCTGGGCGGCAATGCCCGTGTCGCCGGCGACTACGGCATGGCGCCGGGCGGCAAGGTCTTTGTCCGCAAGCTGACCGGCGTGGCGCCCGACTTCAAGATCCTCACCGGCGATGCCGCCTATGGCCCGAAGGACGCGGTCCTGGCCTCTTTGACCGCCGAGTCGAAGCAATACGGGCCGCTAAGCCTGGCCGTTACCGGCACGGCGTCGGCTCCGGTTGCCGTACTCAAGGCGGCGCATCCGGGCCTGGGCATGCAGATCGCCGATGTCGTCGCCACCCTTACCACGACGCCGCAGGGTTATGCCGTCAAGGCCAATGGCGGCAGTTCCTACGGCCCATTCGATGCCGACACCCTGATCGTCACCGGTCCGGGACCTTTGACCATCGACGTCCACAACGGCCACTTCGCCGGTGTCGGCATGGCCGGGCAGATTGCCCAGACAAAGGCCGGACCGTTCGCCGGCAGCCTTGCGCTCAATGGCTCGGGTCTGACGGGCACCGCGACCCTCACAGATATCCAGGGTGACCAGGGCGCAAATATCAACGCTGTAGGCAACAATGTTGTCTTCCCGGGCACCGGCCATGTCACCATCGGCCGCACCATCATCGTCGCCACTGCGGTCCTGCGCAAGGAGATCGAGGTCGATGGCGATGTCCAGATGGCCGATGTCGCCTATGGCGACGCCGTCCTCGATACCGGCCGCGCACGGGTGAAGCTGCGCGGCCAAAATGGGACCGTCCAGGCCGTCCTGCATGGCCAGAAGGGCATTCCGTTCGACGCCGCTGTCAACGCCACCATCGCCCCCGATCTTTATACCGTCGCGCTCAAGGGTAAGGCGCAGGGCGCCGACATCCACCTGGCGCATCCGGCACGTATCCACCATGTCGGCACCGGCTGGGTGCTCGATCCCGTCACCCTGGTCACCGACAGCGGCAAGGTCGATCTAGCAGGGCAGTTCGGTGACGGCTACAAGGTCCAGGCCCGTCTGAAGCAGTTCGACCTCAACCTGGTCAATGTCTTCATGCCCGATGCCGGCGTGTCCGGCACGGCCGACGGCGCCGTCGACTTCGTCCAGGCCGGCAATGCCTATCCGACGGCCCATGCGACCCTGACCCTGAACAATTTCACCCGTAGCAGTGCTGCCATCGTCTCGACGCCGGTCGATATGGTGGTCGACGCCGCGCTGGCTCCCAGCCTGTCGGCGAACGACAACTATGTCCGCGCCATCGTGCGCGAACGCGGCGCCGTGGTCGGCCGTATCCAGCTGGGTCTTGCTCCAGCCGGGAGTAGCGACTGGATGAAGCAGGTACAGACGGCCGGCGTCAGCGGCGGCATCCGGTATAACGGTCCGGCGGGCGTGCTGTTCTCCCTGGCCGGCCAGGGCAACCAGTCGCTCAACGGCCCGCTGGCCGTGGCCGCCGATATCAGCGGCCGGGTCGACGCCCCGCGCCTCACCGGCCTGATCAAGGCCAATTCGCTGACCTACGACAATGACAGCTTCGGCACCCGCGTCACCAATATGGCGCTCGACGGCCGCTTCACCAATGACAAGCTGGAACTGACCAGCTTTTCGGGCACGGCCGGCAGCGGCACGGTCAAGGGTAATGGCTGGGTCAGCCTGGCGGCCAACGAGAAGTTCCCGCTGCAGGTGCATGTCGATCTCGTCAATGCCCGCCTCGCCCGGTCGGAATCGGTCAATTCGACGGTGTCCGGCACGCTCGACATCACCAACAACATGACCGACGGCGCCCTGATCAAGGGCGACCTGCGCCTGCCGGAACTGCGCTACGCCGTCATCCGGCAGGGCGGCGCCGAGATCAACCAGCTCGACGGCGTCCATCGCAAGGGCTACCGTCAGGTCCAGGCCGTGACGACGCCGGGGGCTGCGCCGCCGACCAAGTGGAAGCTCGACATCGGCCTGCGCGCCGACAACCAGGTCTTCATCACCGGCATGGGTCTCGATTCGGAATGGCGTATGAACCTGCACGTCGTCGGCACCACCGATGCCCCCCGGGTCGAGGGACAGATGGAAACGGTGCATGGCTACTATACCTTTGCCGGCCACGACTTCAGCATCGACCGCGGCACCATCCGTTTCAACGGCGGCGCCCTGACCAATCCGGAAATCGACCTGTCGGCCTCGGGGACGGTCAAGGACGTCACCGGCATCATCGCCGTGTCGGGCACGGCCCAGCGTCCGGAAATCGCCTTCAGCTCGACCCCTGCCCTGCCCCAGGACGAGGTCCTATCGCGCATGCTGTTCGGCGAAGGCGTCTCCAGCCTGTCGGCCACCGAAGCGCTGCAGCTGGCCTCGGCCGTCAATGGCCTGAGCGGCGGCAAGGACTATCTCAATCCGCTCGGGGCCCTGCGCCAGGCGACCGGCATCGATCGCCTGCGGGTCGTCGGCGCCGACGCCACCACCGGCCGCGGTACGTCATTAGCGGCCGGCAAGTACCTGACCAACAATGTCTATGTCGAGATCGTCACCGACACCAAGGGCTTTGCCGCGACGCAGATCGAGGTTGCCCTGTCGCGGGCGCTGAGCGTGCTGTCGCAGGCGAGCAATACGGGCACGGCCGTGAGCGTGAAGTACTCGAAGGATTATTGACCTTTCTTAAATCTCCCCGACTTGATCGGGGAGGGGGACCGCACGAAGCGCGCCGCGCCGGATAGTATCTTTTAAACTCCGACGTATTCGCCGCGCGAGATGTGGTGGTGGGGTTTCTTACTTAAGGGGCCTGCGTGAATTCAACAAATAAGCCCAGGCCAAAAGTTGCCCTGGCGCGCCAGATGCGCAAAGCTATGACTGAGCCGGAATATCTGCTTTGGCAGCGGTTAAAAGTGCGCGATGGCGATATCGTCTTTAAACGTCAAAAACCGTTCGGGCCATACATCCTCGACTTCTACTGCTTTGCCGCCAGGCTCGCGGTCGAAATCGATGGGGCGATACATGACGAAGAAGAGAACCAACGCCGTGATCAAGCCAGAGATGCATACCTTTCCGCCCAAGGCCTGCATGTTTACCGCATTCCAGCATCCGAAGTGTATCGAAGCCCCGACGATGTGGCAGATGGTGTGTGGAGGCTAGAGCATTTCCCTATCTATTTGACGGATACCCGGCTTTTTTGAAGTAGTTGGAGCAGTCTTCCGGCTTGAACTGCTGGATGGCCTCGGCTGCTTTTTCGATCAGGTCATTTATGGTCCTTGCCTTGACCTTACGGAGGAAGGTCTTGAGCTTGGAGAATGCCATCTCGATAGGGTTCAGATCGGGTGAGTAAGGCGGCAGATAAAGAAGCTTTGCTCCAGCCTGTTCGATGATTTCTGCGACCTCGGCCACCTTATGAGCCGGCAGGTTGTCCATGACGACAATGTCGTCTTTGGCGAGACCTGGAACCAGGACCTCTCGCAGGTAGGTTTTGAAGGCTGCCGCATCCATGGCACCATCCAAAACCCATGGCGCCTCTAATCTATCGCAACGCAGGCCACCTATAAATGTCATGGTCTTCCAATGGCCATGAGGGATCGGTGCGACCAGCCTCTTGCCCTTCATGGCTCTGCCATAAAGCCTGGCCATCTTGGTATTTATTCCGCTCTCATCCAGGAAGATCAGGTGCTTGGGATCGAACCTGCCCTGGCCTTCCTGCCAGGCCTGACGAAGGGCTACGACGTCGGCGCGGCTTTGCTCCTCCGCGTGGGCTGTCTTTTTTTAAAAGTCAGGCCATGACGCCGCAAAAAACGATCGATGGCCGACTTGCTGAAGCTCAGCCCTTGCTCACTCAGCTTGGCGCCAATGTCGGCCAGGGTGATGTCGGGCTGATCTGTGACAATCACCAGGATTTTGTCCGCTACAGCTTCGATGACATGAGAGCGCTTGTCTCCGCCCTGGGGTTTTGCGCCGATTTCGCCCGTTTCCCGATAACGACGCGTCCATTTGATCGCGCTCGATTCGCTTACCTTGAAATGCAAGCCCGCTGCCTCGCAGGTATGCCCCTCAAGAACGTATTCCACAACACGCTGACGCAGATCCGTCGAATAAAAGAAAGCCATCACTGCCTCCTCAATGAACTCAACCTTGAATCACTGTTCGCAGATCAAGGGAATTCACTAAAGAGTCAAAAGGCTTGGGAAGTGCTCTAGTCGAAGGCCTTGCCGGAGACAGAAAGTAAGAAACCCCACCACCACATCTCGCGCGGCGAATACGTCAGAGCTTGAACGACACTTTCGGGAGCGGCGCGCTTCGTGCGGTCCCCCTCCCCGATCAAGTCGGGGAGGTTTAAGGAGGAGCGACCCGCTCTGCAGCAGGTAGCTTAATTTACACGCTGAGCACCTGCCGATAAACCTCCAGATCGCCCACGGAAAAGCAGCAGAAAATGACTTCTTCAAGCGTGTCCGGTGCATACTCGCGCACCATCGCCACCGCGATACGCGACGCTTCGGCGATAGGATAGCCGAAGATGCCGGTGCTTATGCTCGGAAAAGCCACACTCCTGAACTGCTTGTCGCCGGCAATAGCCAGCGAATGCCGATAACACGATGCCAGAAGCTCCGGTTCGCCATTGTCACCGCCGCGCCAGACCGGGCCAACCGTATGAATGATATATTGCGCCGGCAGGCGATAACCGCGCGTCACCTTGGCGTCACCCGTCTTGCATCCCCCCAGTAACCGGCATTCATGCAAAAGATCAGGCCCGGCTGCGCGATGGATGGCACCGTCGACGCCACCGCCGCCGAGCAGGGACGAATTGGCTGCGTTGACTATGGCATCCACTGCAAGCTTCGTAATGTCGCCGTGATGGGCTTCGATCTTCATGGCTTCACCATCTCCCGCGCCTCTTCGAGGATACGCCCCAGCCAATTCTGGCCGGAACCGTCCTGACCGCAGCCCCAGAACATATCGCCGGGGGCATTTTCGACAAGAGGACGATTGCCGGTCGAAAGCAGAAGCTCACGCACGGCCGGATGCGTGCGGACCTTCTTCAGCACGGCCTGGCGCATGATATCGACCTTGACCTCTTCCCAGTCGGTACGGATCGGTACCTCGCGACTGCGGCCAAGCGCCGCCGCCCGTTTTGGATCGCTGACCGAGCGGATGGTCGACCGATAAGGTTCGTCCAAGAACTTCTGCGCCTGGAAATAGTGCTCGACCGTCGGCCACCACAGCCCGTCCATCTCGACGCCATGTCGTGAGAAGTTGGAGAATGCTCCATACGGCTCCGCCGGTGTGTAGAAATAGACCGGCACCTCCGTCATCAGTTCAACCGCTTCAGGATCGAGACATAGGACGCCACAGCGCCGCCGCCCATATTGAAGGCCATGCCCAGTTTTGGGTCGGGCAGTTGCATATCGCCGGCCTCGCCGGTCAGTTGGCGGGCGGCGATAACGTGCATGGACACCCCCGTGGCGCCGACCGGATGACCCTTGGCCTTCAGGCCGCCGGACATGTTGATCGGCAAACGGCCATTACGGCCGGTGCCGCCGTCAATGATCAGTTCGCGCGCCTTGCCGGGCGCGGCCAGCCCCATGGCCTCGACCGACAACAGCTCGGCGATGGTGAAGCAGTCATGGACCTCGGCAAACGAAATATCGCCGATGCCGACGCCGGCTTGCGCATAGGCGGCCTCGAACGCCCGGCGCGGGCCTTGGAACGCCGTCAGGTCCTTCTGCGACAGGGGCAGATAGTCGTTGACCTGTTGCGCCGCGCGGAAGCCAACGGCGCGTTTGAAATCGCGCGCCATGTCTTCGCGCACCAGGACGATGGCAGCGGCTCCGTCCGATACCAGGGAGCAGTCCGTCTTTTTCAGCGGCGCGGCAATGATCGGGTTCTTCTCCGAGGCATGCAGGCAGAAATCGAGTTCGAGCGGTTTGCGCAGCTGCGCCAGCGGGTTGTGCACGGCCGCTGCGTGGTTCTTGGCGGCGATATGGGCCATGGCTTCGGCCGGGTCGCCCCATTTATCCGTATAGGCCCGGGCGAATTCGGCGAAGATCTGCGGGAAAGACTTGCCCGCCTCCTCTTTCTGGTAGCTGGCGGCCCCGAGTGCCCGCGTTACCGCCGCGCCGTCGACCGCCGTCATCTTCTCGGCGCCGACTACGACGGCGACCCTGACCCGGCCCGAGGCAATAGCATCCATGGCGGCATAGAGGGCAGCCGATCCCGAGGCGCAGGCATTTTCCACCCGTGTCGCCGGCTTGAAGCGCAAGCCTTCGTCGGCCGCCAGGATCATCGACGACGCAAAGCCATCCGGCACCATGCCTGCATTGAAATTGCCCAGCCACACCGCGTCGACATCGGCGCCGGTCAGGCCGGCATCGGCCAGAGCTTCGCGCGTCACGGCGACGATCAGGTCCTCGAGCGACTGGCCTTCGAGCTTACCGAACGGCGTATGGCCCCAACCGACAATGGCTGCTGTCATGGTGTTTTTTCCTGTTTTTATATCTGTCCTTGCCCTTCAGGTGCGACGATTTCGTTTCATTTGCAACTCACATTTGCCGGGGATCACGTGCAATTTTGGCTTGCGCAATTAATAAATAAAGTATCTTTATTTATTTACAAACGCCGCCAGAAATATACAGGGACCTCCATGTCGAACCGTCTTTTCCTCGCCGCCCTGACGGGTGTTTCCCTGTGTGCGCTCAGCGTGGCGCCTGCAATGGCCCAAATTTCAGGTCCCTATAACGCCGAATTCACGGCCGCCGGCGAAGGGATCAAAAAGGATGCGCCTACCGTAAAGCTTGCCCCAGGCAGCGCTTTCACGATCTCGGCCTGGATCAAGCCGTCGGAAGGCGCAACAGGCAAGACCCTGATCGCCGGCGTCGGCGATGCCGCCTCGGGCTGGTTCCTGACGCGCAGCGGCGACGCACCCGGTTTCAGCGCCCCGGGGATCGACCTTGTCGGCAAGACCGCCCTGAAAACCGGCGCGTGGACCTATGTCGTCGCCACCTCGGACGGCCGCTCGACCCAGCTCTATGCCGATGGCAGGCTGGTGGCGTCCTCGACCTCCGCCCCTACAACCGCGCCATCTCCGGTTGTGCGTCTCGCGCCGCGCGGCCAGGGAACGGCCTTTGCCGGTCGCGTCGCCGGCCTGACCGTCAGCGCCGCAGCGACGACTGCACAAGGGGCGAAACCCGGCGCTGTCCCCAATGACAGCCTGATGGCCTTTGAGCCCGGCTCGCCGAGCTGGCCCGTCCAGGTCCGCCAGATGTACGGCCAGGTGACACCGCAGGACGCCTGGACCCTGCCGCAGCCGAAGACCGCGCCCGATGCCCCTGTCGCTATTCCTGCCTATAATGGCCCGGCCGTGGTCGACGGCGTCATCAAGGCATGGCGTCTGCAGGCGGCGCCCCAGGTCAGCGCTACGCCACGGCAGATCTCGACGCCCGGCTTCAATGCCGGCGCCTGGTATGTGGCAACGACACCCGGCACCGTGCTGACGACCCTGGTCGACCGCGGCGTCTATGCCAGCCCCGAACACGGGCTCAACAACCTGACCATTCCGGAAAGCCTGAACACACAGGACTACTGGTACCGCAGCGAATTTGCCGTGCCGGCCGACTATCGCGCCGGCCGCCACCTGTTCGTCACCTTTAAAGGCATCAACTACGCCGCCGAGGTCTGGATCAACGGCCAGCGGGTCGGCGGCATAGCCGGCGCGTTTATCCGCGGCCAGTTCGATATTTCACCCTATGTCACAGCGGGGCAGCCGATCGCCATCGCCGTCAGGGTGTCACCGCCACCGCACCCGGGGCTTGCCCAGGAAGAATCCTTAAGCGCCGGACCGGGTGACAATGGCGGATCGATCGGCCTCGACGGCCCGACCTTTGCCGCCACCGAGGGCTGGGACTGGATCCCGTCGGTGCGCGATCGCAATACCGGCCTGTGGCAGGACGTGACGCTGAAGACGGTCGGCGACCTGCGCCTGGGGGATGCCCAGGTGATTACCGCCCTGCCCCGCACCACCGCGACGAAGATCGACAATTCCAAAGCCGACATCACCCTGAATATCCCCGTCAGCAACCTGTCGGCGGCCCCCGTCACGGCCCGGGTCGAGGCGACGATTAGCGATAAGGCGGGCGAACGCGCCCCCATCGTCGTCGCCCGCGACATCACCCTGGCGCCGGGCGCAACGACGGTCAGCTTTACGCCGAAGGACTTTGCCGCCCTTGTCGTCGCCAATCCGAAGCTGTGGTGGCCGAACGGTTACGGCGCCGCTGACCTGCACAATCTGCATGTCACGGTGTCGGCAGCCGGCGCGGTCTCCGACCAGAGCGACACCCGTTTCGGCATCCGCCAGGTGACCTACGAGTTGTCGCTTGTCGACCCGTCGGGCCATCTCAACCGGGTCGAG
This sequence comes from Asticcacaulis sp., assembly GCA_965246725.1. Lineage (GTDB taxonomy): Bacteria > Pseudomonadota > Alphaproteobacteria > Caulobacterales > Caulobacteraceae > Asticcacaulis. Next base: position 56,611 of record CBDFFG010000031.1, on the reverse strand, counting down.
GCCAATTTCACTCGCGGTCACGATTTGGGTATCCGCATCACCGACGGCCGCCACGAGGCCATCCATCAACTGGCCGATGTGCCGGGCATGAATGGCAGCGCCTGGGCTACCGGCCTGCGCGCCGAAGCGCAAGGCTCCGCGGCCGTCACCCCGCTTGCCGATGCCAGCCTGTCGCCCTACCTGGTCATCCGGGTCAATGGCGTGCGCATTGCCGCGCGCGGCGGCAACTGGGGCATGGACGACTTCATGAAGCGCGTCGGCCGCGACCGGCTGGAACCCTATTTCCGCCTGCACCGCGATGCCCACATCAACATCATCCGCAACTGGGTCGGTCAGAATACCGAGGACGCCTTCTACGACCTGGCCGATGAATACGGCCTGATGGTGCTCAACGATTTCTGGGAGTCGACCCAGGACTACAATGTCGAGGCCCAGGACGTGCCCCTGTTCGTCGCCAATGCGAAGGACGTCGTCGATCGCTATCGCAACCATCCCTCGATCGTCGCCTGGTTCGGCCGCAACGAAGGCATGCCGCAGCCCCTGCTCAACGAGGCGCTGGAAAACCTGGTCTATACGGACGACGGTACGCGCTGGTACACAGGCAGTTCCAACCGGGTGAACCTGCAGAATTCCGGCCCCTATGCCTTCAAGGCTCCGGCCGACTATTTCACCACCTATGCCCGCGGCTTCTCTGTCGAATCCGGCACGCCGTCCTTCCCGACGCGCGAGGCCTTCGAGGCGGCTGTGCCGGCGGCCGATCGCTGGCCGATATCAGACGCCTGGGCCTATCATGACTGGCACTCCCAGGGGAACGGGCTGACCAGGCCGTTCGAGGACGCACTGACGACCGAGTTCGGGGCCGCCACCTCGCTGGCCGATTTCGACCGCAAGGCCCAGATGCTCAACTATGAGAGCCATCGCGCCATTTTCGAAGGCATGAATGCCGGGCTGTGGACGGTCAACAGCGGGCGGCTGCTATGGATGACGCAACCGGCCTGGCCGTCGACCATGTGGCAGATCCTCAGCCACGACTACGATACGCAGGCGTCGTTCTATGGCGTCAAGTCGGCGGCGGAACCGGTCCACGTCCAGATGAACCTGCCCGATCGCAAGGTCATCGTCGTCAATAATCCGGTGACGGCGGTAAACGGTGCCACGGTGTCGGTCGAGGTCTACGCTATCGACGGACGGCAATTGCTGAAGGCCGCAAAGCCAGTCAGCGTCGCCGGCGTGGCGATTTCACCTGGGATGGATTTTGGTATCGACGCGTTGGTCACGGCCAACAAGGCCGTCATTATCCGGCTGGGCCTGACGGATGCCGACGGTAACGAGCTGTCGCACAATGTCTATTGGCAAGCGGTGGATGAGGCATCGTTGCAGGCGTTGAACGGTCTGGCGCCGCAGGCGTTGAAGGTGACCGCCGACCTGCCGCATGTCCGCGCCGATCGCCGGGTATCGGTGAAGCTCGACAATCCGTCGGATAAACCGGTGCTGGAGATCAAGCTGACCTTGGTCGACGATAAGGGCAATCGCATCCTGCCGGCCTATTACAGCGACAACTATGTCTCGCTGATGCCGGGGGAAAGCCGTTCGGTTGATATCGACTATACGGCCGATACCGCGCCGTCGGTCGAGGTTCGCGGCTGGAATGTCAGGCCGCAGACGGTGAAGCCATAGGATTGAATGTCTTACCCCTCCCTATTTTCCATGAAAATAGGGAGGGGTAAACCTGATCAGAAGGCTACGTAGGGTCCGGTCACGCCGCCGGCCGACTTGCCGGCGATAGCGGTGTAGACGCTCTTGCCGAAGAAGAAGGGCAGGCCGAAGTCGAAGCTGTCCGTATACGGGTGCAGGCTGTCGAAACCGCTGGGGTCGCCGCCGAGGCCGGGAATGGCCGTCTCGCCGGCATTACCGATATTCTTGGTATTGTTCAGCGGGAAGGTCACGGTAGCCGATGTGCCGTTCTTGCCGGTCAGGACCGCCGTCAGGGTCAGGGACGTCGCCGGGCAGTAGAAGCCGGCAATATCGCCCGTACACTGGGTGATGGCGGTATCGTTGAAGCCGAAGAAGTTGGTGCCGCTGTCGATAAAGCTCTGGCTGAGGGTCTGGCCTTTGTAGACCGCCGTCAACAGGCCCGAGGTCGAGGTCGTCAGGACGGTGTGCGTGCCAAGCGCATTGTTGGTGCGCGTGCCGATGCCGAAATAGAGCTGGCCGGTCAGGGTCAGGGAGCCGCCCGGGCCCGGATCGGGCAGGACCATGACGGTGCCGTTATTGTCGGTCGTCATCATGGCGACGGGGTTCGGCACCTGCGAGGCCAGGGGCGCGGTCGTCAGGGTGCAGCCCGTGCCGCAGCTGTAGTATTGCGACGGCGTGGTGGTGCAGTAGTTGCCGCAGTCGTTGACGCCCGAGGCGATGCCGATAATGCCGTTGGCGCCGAAGTCGGCAATGGTCTGGTGGCCGGCGCCGCCGGTCGAGGAACAATCGGTCGGCACGGTGGCGAAGCTGCCAGTGTCGCCGATAACCATCATCGGCATGTCCGAGACGGTCTCACCGCCGATGGTCATGTCGGCCTTGCGGACCGAGCCGAAGACGTAGCCGTCGACATACTGATAGCATTCACCCAGTTGCGCCGAACCGCTGGCGATCTGCGGCAGGGCCGTGCGCATGCTGGAATTCAGGGCCTCGCGTTCGATGCGGAGGCCGACCGAACCGGTATCGACGATGATGTGGTCGATGGTCTGGCAGGTCGTCGTGCCCGGTGCACAGATGGTCACCGTGGCGAAGGCAATATTGACATTGCCCGGCAGGCCGGCCGGACCGGCGTCGATGACGATCGAAGCGACGTTCGGCAGGGCGCTCGACGAGGACGAAGATGCCGAAGACGACGACGATGAAGAGGATGAAGAAGACGACGAAGACGAAGATGACGACGACGAGGACGATGTCCCCGTGCTGATGGTCGTGGAACCGCCGCCCCCGCCACCACCGCCGCCTCCACCACCGCAGGCGGAAACCGTCAGAAGAATGGCAGCCAGGCCGAGAAGACGCAGTTTCATTGGGCGGCTCCGGTCAGGGTGCTCATATTGAAGTCGGACGGCACGCGGCTGCGCAGGAAGGCGTAGCCCCAGAAGGCGCCGGGGCGCCCGCCGGTCTGGACGACGAAGTCGATATCGTTGACGGCCATGGCGCGGCGCATACGGGCCTTGCCTGTCTGGGCGTTAACGGCCTGGAAGCGCGGATAATAGTCGCCGAAAAGCTGCTTGAGGTTCGGACGCTGCGGCCCGCTCCAGCTGACGGCGAAGATGGTGCCGTCGGTCGTGGTGAATTCCCGCGTGACCGTGCCGTCACCGGCAGCCAGTTGATGGATGGTGCGGCCGTGTTCAGCGCTGCGGCTCATGGTGGCGCGCAGCTTCACCCGGTCAGCGTCGACGGAGGCGCCTCGGCCGCCCAGCTCTGCCTGGGCCTGAGAAGCCACGCCCAGCAGGGCGAAGCTGGCGAGAAGGACTAGCTTGATAGACCGCAACCGAATACTCCCGAACACGCAGCACACGAATTTGATAGGATAGAACTCGCGTGAACCATAACAAGGCTGTGTTAGAGATTGGTTACCCTGAGGTTGACTTCAGCACACTTTCGGCGAGATTCCGAAAATCTTCTCCGGACGACTTGGGGCGATAAAAATTGATATATAACAATGACTTGAGATGAGAAAATGCCAATCGGAGAACTCCCCGTTTGAAGGCTACGTGATTCACACATCTCGCAGAAAAGTCGCAGAGCGTTGAAATTCAAGCTCTTTTAAATCTCCCCACCATTGGTGGGGAGGGAGACCGCACGAAGCGCGCCGCTCCTGACAGTGTCGTTTAAGCTCTTACGTATTCGCCGCGCGAGATGTGGTGGTGGGGTTTCTTGCTTGAATCACAAGCACGACTGCCCGCCACACGCCTAAGGAAGCAATTGATTATTTGAGTTTTTGCCGAAGCAAGAAACCCCACCACCACGAGCCCGAAGGGGGCTCGCGGTCCCCCTCCCCGATCAAGTCGGGGAGGTTTAAGAAAAGACGACCCCAGCGCTCACGAAGTGTGCATACCCTAGCGTTTGAAGGGGGAGTTCTTTTTTGTCCTTTTCAGGCCTTCAGCACGAAGGTCGCCGGCGTACCGCCGACCGACGACGGGGCAATCCAGACATCGAAGGCGCCGGCCTCGGCCGAGGTCTTCAGATCCTGGTGGACGAAGCTGAGATCGGCAATCGTCAGCGCAAACGTCACGGTCGTGCTCTGGCCCGGCTGCAGGTCGAGGTGCTTCATACCCTTCAGTGCCCGGATCGGCTGAGTCAGGCTGGCCACCTTGTCGTGGATATAGAGCTGGGCGACCTCGTGCATGGGACGCTTGCCGGTATTGGTCACCGTCGCCGACACTGTCACCGAGCCGTTCCACGCCAGTTCCGCTGAGCTGAGCGATGTCGCCGAATAGCTGGCCGTCGAATAGGTCAGGCCGTGGCCGAACGGATAGAGGGCGTCATTGGTGACTTCGCGATAACGCGCCTTGAAGTTGGCGTCGTCGGTCAGTTGCGGCCGGCCGGTGATGCGATGATTATAATAGAAGGGCTCCTGGCCAGACGCCTGCGGGAAGCTGACCGGCAGGCGGCCCTGCGGCGCGAAATCGCCGAACAGGACGTCGGCGACGGCGTGGCCGGTTTCCGAACCGAGAAACCAGGCGGCGACGATGGCCTGGGCGTTCTTCACCGCACCGGTCAGGGCCAGGGCACGGCCATGGCGCAGGATGACGACGACAGGCTTGCCCGTCGCGGCGACAGCTTCGGCCAGGGCCAGTTGCGGCGCCGGCAGGGAGATGTCGACCCGGGCCTGGGCCTCACCCGACATGTTCCAGCCTTCGCCGAGGCACAGCACCACGACATCGGCAGCTTTCGCTGCCGCCACAGCCGCGGCAATGCCGCCCTCGGTCGGAGCCTCGATATCGCAGCCGGGCGTGACGGTGATGGTGGTGCCGGGACAGGCGGCGCGGAAGCCTTCTTCCAGGGTGACGCACGACGGGATGTCGGGGAAGACCGACCATGGCCCGGCCAGGTTCGGCCTGTCGTTGGCGAACGGCCCGATCATGGCGATGCTCTTGCCGGACTTGGGCAGCGGCAGCAGCCCGCCGTCGTTCTTCAGCAGGACCATCGACTTGCGGCCGGCCTCGCGCGACAGGGCGACGGCTTCGGGCGTGCGGATATCGGCGGCCTCGCGCTTTTCATCGAGCGAGCGATAGGGGTTGTCGAACAGGCCCAGCGCCTTCTTGACCGTCAGCACGCGGCGGACCGCCTCGTTGACCACGGCCTCGCTGACCTTGCCCTGGCGCACCAGGTCCGGCAGGTACTTGATATAGAGGCCCGACTGCATGGAGATGTCGCAGCCGGCGGTGATCGCCTTGGCCGTAGCGTCGGCGCCGTCGGCGGCGAAACCGTGCAGGATCAGTTCTTCTTCCGAGGTGTAGTCGGAAACGACCAGGCCCTTGAAGCCCCACTCCCCGCGCAGGATGTCGGTCAGCAGGTAGGGGTTGCCGCTCGACGGCACGCCGGCAATGTCGTTGAAGCTGGACATGGTCGACAGGGCGCCGGCGCCGAAGGCGGCCTTGAACGGCGGCAAATGGACTTCGCGCAGGGTGGTCTCGGGGATGTCGGCGGTATTGTATTCCATGCCGCCCTGCACGGCGCCATAGGCGGCGAAGTGCTTGGGGCAGGCCAGCATGGAGTTGCTGTCCTTCAGGCTGTTGCCCTGGAAACCCTGGACGCGGGCAATGGCCAGCTGGCAGCCGAGCCAGGTGTCCTCGCCCGCGCCTTCCGAGACGCGGCCCCACCGTTGGTCGCGGGCGACGTCGACCATGGGGGCGAAGGTCCAATGGATGCCCTTGGCGGTGGCCTCGACAGCGGCGGCGCGGGCGGTGCGGCGCGCCAGGTCCGGATCGAAGCTCGAGGCTTCGCCCAGCGGAATCGGGAAGATGGTCTTCAGGCCGTGGATGATGTCGCCGGCGAAAATGAGCGGAATCTTGTGCGGGGATTGCTCGACCGCCACCTTTTGCAGTTCGCGGCCGCCGGCGACGCCGATGCCGTTGAACAGGCCGGTAATCTTACCCTTGGCGATGTCGGCCTTGACCTGGTCCTTCGACTGGGCGTCGGCGGCCGGATTGATGCGTGGATAGTCGAACCGCGTCTGGTCGCTGTAGATCGACAGCTGGCCGGCCTTTTCCTCGAGGCTCATCTTGACGATCAGGTTCTCGATAAAGGGATCGGCGACGATCTTGCCTTTTGCGAAAACCGGACCGGCGGCGACCGCCATGGCGGCGCTGGCGACGGCGCCTTTCAGCATCAGGCGGCGGGAGGGATTAAAAGAGGTGCTGGACATGGGCGTTGCTCCGTAGGGCCGAGTTTCTGTTCTAAAATTACTTTACGCTGCCACTTAAAAGCCCGCGCACGTAGTGGTGTTGCAGGCCAAGGAAGAGCAGCAGGACGGGAAGGATGGTGACGGTGGCGCCGGCCATGACCTGGCCGGCATCCTGGACGTGTTCGCGCGACAAAGACGCGATGGCGAGCGGCAGAGTATAGGTGCGGTCGTCGCTGAGGACGATCAGCGGCCACAGGAAGTCGTTCCAGGCGCTGAGGAAGGTGAATACGCCCAGCGTCACCAGGATCGGCGTCAGGTTGGGCAGGACGATGCGGGTGAACACCTGCCATTCGCTGGCGCCATCGACGCGGGCGGCCTGCAGCATGTCGTCGGGCAGGCCCAGCGCATATTGCCGCACCAGGAAGATGCCGAACAGGGACGCCATGAACGGGACGACGACGCCGGCATAGGAGTTGAGCAGGCCCAGGCTCTTCAGCTCGAAGAACAGGGGCAGCATGGTTAGCTGCCCCGGCACGACCAGGGCCGCCAGCAGCAGGCGGAACAGGCGCTCACGGCCGCGGAAGCGCAGCTTGGCGAAGGCGTAACCGGCCGTGACATTGAAGCCGAGCGACAGGACGGTGGCCAGGCTCGACACCAGCAGGCTGTTGAGCACAAAGCGGCCCATGCTTTGATGGGCGAACAGGTCGAGATAGTTGCCGAAGGTCGCGTGGTGCGGCAACAGGCGCGGCGGAAAGGCGGACGTCTCGCCCGGCGGCATCAGCGATACCGACACCATCCACAACAGCGGAAAGGCCGCCAGCAGGGAAGCGACGATCAGCACGCCGTTGACAAAGATCCTTTGCGGGTCGGCTTTCATGCCCAAAATCGTCATGCAAACGCCTCCACCGAACGCGGCCGGAACAGGCTGAGGCACAAAAGGACCGCAAACAGGATAAAGGCGGTGGCCGAGGCGTGGCCCAGGTTCCACCATTTGAAGCCGTCCTGGTACATGAAGTAGAGCAGCGACACGGTCGACTGCGCCGGCCCGCCCTGGGTCATGACGTAGGGCTCGGCGAACAGCTGGAAATAGCCGGCAAGGGTCAGCAGGGCCACCATCCACAGGGACGGCGCCACGCCCGGCAGGGTGACATGGATGAAGCGCGACCACGGCCCTGCCCCGTCGACGCGGGCGGCTTCGTACAGTTCTTCGGGAATCTTCTGCAGGGCGGCCAGCAGGATCAACATATTGTAGCCGAAGGTCTTCCATACCGAAAACAGGATGATGGCCGGCATCGACCAGTGCGGGTCGCCGAGCCAGTCGACGGGCTTCAAGCCGATCGCCATCAGGCCCTGGTTGATCACGCCGGAATGGCCGTCGAGCAGGTAGCGCCAGATGACGGCGGCCGCCACCAGGGTGGCGACATAGGGTGCGAACAGGGTGGTGCGGTAAAGACCCTTCAGCCCGATGCCCGGGACATTGAGCGCCATGGCGAGGCCCAGCGACACGGCAATGGCCAGGGGCGCGCCGACAAAGGCGAAATAGCAGGTATTGCCGAAGGCCTTCCAGAACAGGGGCGTGGCCAGCAGGTCGATATAGTTGCCCGGACCGACGAAGCGCAGGGTCTTCAGGTCGGCCAGGGCATAGATGTCGAAATCGGTCAGGCTCATGACGAAGGCGCCGAGCACAGGCACGACGAAGAAGACGCCGAGCACGATCAGGGCCGGGGCAACAAAGGCATGGCCCGGCGATATGTCACGCAGCAAGGATCGCAACCGGTTCATGCCGCCCCCTTCTGCCGCAGCATGCTGCGGCGCTTGGCCAGGACGGTGTCGGCAAAGCGATCAAGACCGGACAGGGCCGCATCGAGCGGCTGCAGGCGGCGCACGACGCGTTCCAGGGCCGCGGCCATCTCATTGGCTATGCGTTCCCATTCGGGCGCCGGCGGCGCCGGTTGCGCCAGGGTCATCTGCCGGTGGAAGGCCAGGGCACGGGCGTCGTGGTCGAGCCCGGCCAGGGGCCAGGCGGCGGCATCGGCCGGCAGGTCGCCTGTGACGGCGTGCAGGGCCGCCTGTTGTTCCGGGGCGCACAGGTAACGGATAAAGGCGAAGGCGCGATCGGGGTCGCGGCTCTTGCGGGGGATGCTCAAGGATACCCCGCCGGACAGCGACGCCCCCGGCCCCGCCGGTCCCGGCATGGGCGCGGTCGCCCAGGCGACATCGGCCGGCATGCGGCGGGTAAATTCGCCGAGGTTCCAGGGGCCGGAGACGACAAAGGCGTAGTCGCCCCGGGCGAAGCCGGAATAGAGGTCGGGCACCTGGGTGCTGGTCAGGATTTCGGCAAACCCTTTTTGGTACAGGGAGGCGGCATAGGCAAAGGCGGTGCGCACGGCGCCTTGGGTGAAACCGCCGCGGGTGGCGTTGTCGAGCAGCAGCGGCACGCCGGCCTGCAGGCACAGGGCGACCAGGGGCTCATATTCGTTGATCGGCATCAGCAGGCTGTGGCCATCTGGTCGACGGTGGGCGAGCGCTGTCATCTGGGCGTCCCACTCGGTCCAGGTCACGGGGGGCGCCGGGAAACCCGCCGCCCGCAACAGGTCAGGGCGATAAAAGAGAAGTCGCGTATCGACATACCACGGCACGCCGAGGACGTGGCCATCGAGACTGACCGACCGGCGCGCCGCTTCGAACACACCGTCAAGGGTCAGCCGGTTTGCCGCCAGATGATCTTCGAGCGGCAGCAGGGCATTGAGCGCGGCGAATTCCGCGACCCAGGTATTGCCGAGCGCAATGACGTCGGGCAGGTCATCGGCGGCAAAGGCGGTCAGCAGCTTTTCATGCGCCGCGCCCCATGGAAGGGCCTGGACGCGGACCTTTTCCTCCGGATGCTGCGCCATATAGGTCGTGGCGAAACGGCCAAGTGCCTCGCCTTCGACGCCCATGGCCCAGACCCGCAAGGGACGCACCGCAGGCGCGCATGAAGACAGGGAAAATGCGCTCGCCGCCATCATACCGCCGATCGTGCGCCGTGAATAATTCATGCCCTGTCTTTCAGGCCAGGATGGTCCAGCCAGTCGCCGTGCGGCGCGAAGCTCTGGAACCCGGCCGCGATCATACCCTTGCGCACCAGTCCGCCCGTCCAGGGATTGTTGCGCAGCAGGTCCCAGACGAAGCCCGAGCGGGCGTTTTCCAGCATGGCCAGGATGGGCCCCTGGTCGATACCGAGATAGTCGGTGGCGACCCAGCCGGCGGTCTTCGTCATATGGCCGTATTGCGAGACGGTCCCGGCCGGAACGGTCAGGTTGAAGGAATCGAAGAAGCCGTACTTGCCGATGATGTCGGCGCCATAGGTGGCGACCAGGGCATGGGCGGCGCGGGTACAGATATCGGGGGCAAAGGCGATCGAGGACACAGCGGCGGTCGGCGCGATCGTGCCGTCGTCGAAGCTGTCGCGATCGTAGCTGCGCGGGCCGCGGGCGCTGTAGGTGCGGAACTGCACCTTGCGGCCGTCTATCTTCAGCGTCTCGTCTACGGGTCCGTCACAGGCGGTCAGCCCCCAGGTGTCGGGCCCGTAGCCTTTGAAACGGTTAGGATTCTCGATGGCGTAGTTGCGCTGGGCCTCGGTGGCCAGGCGCGAATTGGTGAAATAGTCGCTCTTGCGCCGGCGCATATAGGGGTCCGCCACGCCGCGGAAATCGTACCAGATGTGGCTGTACTGGTGGCCGAACAGCGGCCAGAAGCCGAGGTGGGCAGGATTGCCCCGCGGCCCCCAGTTGCGGCCCCAGCTCTTGTCATTGCTGGCGCACCACGATGTCCACGACTGCGGGCTTAAAGGGTGGGTCGGCGATGCCATGGCCAGCAGGTAGATCATCATGCCTTCGCAATAGCCGGTCCAGTTGTGGTCTATCAGGCCTTTTTCAGGCAGGCCCTTTTCAGGCAGGCCCTTTTCCGGATGCCAACCCATGCTGAGCAGGCCGTCGGGGCGCGCCATGAAGGTCCAGTCGACGCGCTCATATATAGCCTGCGCCAGGTGGCGGATCTCGGCCTCGACGACATCGTAGCCGTTGAAGAAGGCGGCCGAGGTCAGGGCGCCCATCAGGAAGAGGCTGGTGTCGACGCTCGACAGCTCGCAGTCGCGGTATCGGGTACCGTCGCTGAAATTCAGGAAGTGGTAGAAGAAGCCCTTATAGCCCATGCAGCCGGCAGCGTCGGCGCCCTGCCTGCCGTTCAGGAAGGTGCGCAGGGTGTTGCGCGTGCGGCGGGCGGCATCGGCGCGGGCGATGTAGCCGGAATTGACGCCGATACAGTAGGCGGTCAGGGCAAAACCGACGGCGGCGATCGAGCAGAAGGTGCGCGTCGGCCAGCGGTCCGGCGTCAGGCCCGTGCTGTCGTCGGTCGTGTCCCAGAAGAAGTCGAAGGTGCGGCGATGCAGGTCGAGCAGCACCGGATCGAGCGCGATCGGCGCGGGGTAAACGAGAATGGGTGCCGGCGTGCGGGCACAGGCGGTACCGGCCAGGATCAGACCAGAGAGAGTTAAGGAAGACGCTCCGACAAGGGCAGCACGGCGGGACAGATGGGGGACCGTCATGGAGAAACCCTCCGAAGGCGTGCGACAAGGCCAGGGGAAGGCCTGCGCCCTCCCCTGCAGTCGCTGGGAAACTAATCTAAAATAACGCTTGTACAAGTCCGGCGAAGGGCGCGCCGGTTCCGGGTCAGGCCCGGTGCGCCCTCGCCTTCCGTAAACCTTACCACTTATAGGTCAGGCCAACCTGGAAGCTGCGGGCGACGCCCGTAGTGCTGGTGTCGCCGGCGCCGGAAGCCCCGGTGCCGCCATTGAAGCCACCGGTCCAGCCCGAATAGGTCTTATTGACCCAGTCGAAGACATTGTAGACTTGGCCATCGAGGGTAATGGTCTGGCCGTTCGGCAGGGTGAAGTCCTTCGAGACGCGCAGGTCGAACTGCTTGAAGGCCAGCTTGTTCTTCGGGAAAATGCCGCCCGGAATGATGCGCAGTGCGGGGCCGGAATTATCGATGTAATCGAACGGCGCGCCGGAGGCGAGCGTCAGCAGGCCAGAGAAACGGGTATCCCACGGACCGTCGACAATGGCCGAGCCGACAAAGCGCACCTTGTCGGTGCCTTCGGCGGCATGCCAGCCGGAATCGTGCGGCATGGCATAGTCGAAGATAAAGCGGTCGTTGTGGCCGGTCGCCTTGGCATTGGTCAGGGTCAGGGTGCCGCTATAGCCGTAGTGCGAAGCGCGGGTATAGGGCTTGTCCGCCGTCAGGAAGAGCGCCTGATAGTGGGAGCGCTGGTCGTTGGTCGAGATGATGAAGTTCGCGCCCTGATAGCCTGGCAGATTGAAGGCCCAGGGCTGGCAGGCATATTGCGGACCGTAATTGCACGAACCGCCGTCAGACCACGACCCGTCCGGTGCGCGCTGCCCCAGCACGAAGCTGAACTGGTTGCGCGCCTGGATGTCGGACAGGGTTAGCGAGGTCGAAAGCGCGCCGAACTGATGTCGGACACCGATATCGAACTGATCGGAATACGGCACTTTCAGATTGTTGTTGAGGACGATGATTTCGCCCTTCAGATCTTTGGATTTCGCTAGGGCGACCAGGGCCGATGGATCGTTAAAGTAAGACGCCTTCCACGGGTTAGTCACCGGGTCGAAGTCGATATTGGTGACGTGGTTGTTGGCGCGGCGCGCCTCCAGTTGCGCGTCATCATAGATGGTGCGGTCGTAATACCGGCCGTAGCCGCCGAAGAACACCGTCTGGCGATCGCCGTTCAGGTCGTAGGAGAAGCCGAAGCGCGGCTGGAATTCCCCGGTAAAGGCGTGGCGGTTATGGCCATCCGAGATATAGTCCTCCGGGTTCAGACCGCCCTTGACCATGTTGGGATAGTTGCGGATCGCGGTGGCGATCTCCGCCGGGGTGACGAAGTTGTTGTCGAGCATGTTGGTTTCATAATCCCAACGGATGCCGAGGTTCAGCGACAGGTGGTCGTCGACCGTCCAGTCATCCTGAAGGAACAGGCCGACCTGGGTGTTGTCGCTGGTCTGGAACGGATCGTTATCCGCGATACGCGCCCGGACCGGGGTATTGTTGGCACCGCCGTAGGTATAGTTTGAGGCGACGTAATAGAATTCCGGGTTGCTGTAATGGTCGTCTTCGACGGCCGTATAGTGGTAGGCGGCCAGCTTGACGCCGGTCTTGATGACATGCTGACCGTGCCATTCGAGGCCGGTAAAGGTCACATTGTCCTTGACCGTAATATTGTCCTGCGCCTTTTCCTGATTGCTAGGCAGGCCGCCGAGCGAAGCAACCGGGTTATTAAAATCGGTCGCGGTCGGGATCAGGGTGATGGCAGGCTGCTTCGACAGCGGCGTCTGACGCCAGTGCGAAGACTGATATTCCAGGCTCAATTCATTGAGCATGTCGTCCGAGCGATGCTTCCACGACAGGACACCGCCGCGGACATACTGGTCGAGATTGCTGCCGTGGGAGTGTGCGATCGTTCCGCCGAAGTCCTTTATATCGCTTTCGGTGCGGTTGGTGATGCTGAGGTCAATCGTATTGTCGGCATCCGGTGTCCAGGTCAGCTTGCCGAAAACCATGTCCTGCTTGAAGTTCTTCGGGTAGACGCCGTTTTCCGCCGTCAGCGCACTGGCCAGCGAAGCGGGGACAACCGCACCTGTAGCGACAGGCATGACGATGGCGTCGGTCGGGCGCTGGTCCTCGCGGCCCTCATAGGCGACGTAGAAGTGCAGAACGTCCTTGATGATCGGGCCACCGACATCGAAACCGTATTCCTTGTTGGAGTAGTTCCCCTTCGGCTGGTTGCGCTGGTAGAAGGGCTGGCCGATCATATCCTTGGACTGGTAGTCGGCGAAGACCGTACCGTGGAATTCCATTGCCACCGGTCTTGGTGACGGCGCTGATGATGGCCGAACCGGCCTGCTCGTATTCCGCCTTGAAGTTCTGCGTCGAGACCTTGAACTCCTGCACGGCCAGCTGCGGGAACGGATTGCCGCGCGACGAGTCCTGGCCGGTGACCCCACCCTGCAGGACCTGGTTCTTCTGGCTCTGCCCGTCGATGAAGACGTTGACATTGTTGGCCGACAGGCCGCCGGCGGCGAACTGCTTGTTTTCCGGGTCGGACGATACCGACACGCCGGGGGCCAGGGCCGCGAAGTTGAGGAAGTTGCGGCCGTTCTGCGGCAGGTTTTCGATCTGGGTGCGCGACACGGAGGTGGCGACTTCCGAAGTGCGGACCTCCTTGCGGCGGGCGGTAACGACGACGGTCTGGGTGGTGCCGGCGTCGATGTCCAGGGTGGTGGTTTCACCGACGGCCAGGGTCACGTCCTGGGTGCTGGAACCGACCGACACGTGATAGGTGCCGGGGCGCAGGCCGACAATGACATAGCTGCCATCGGCGCGGACAGTCGCCTGGGCGCGTTGGCCCGTATTGGCATCGACGGCGACAACCCTGGCGCCTGCCGGCGCCGAGGTGACATGGCCCTGCAGGGTCGAGCTGTCGCTGGCGGCAAGTGCCGGGGTGACTATGCCCATCGTGCCGGTGACCGCCATGGTCAGGGCCAGCAGCGATGCGCCGGCTCCCAGGCCGAAGCGCTTGGTTATGATCTTCATTTGTGTTTCCTCCACAAAACGTCTTCTGATGTCTTCCCTGGCCCCGCCTTTGGCTTGGGGCCTTCTCCCAAATCGATATGCCGCCGACTTATCCGTGCCGGTGGGCAGCGCTCTCGCGGACAACCAGTTCCGGAGAGATGACGATGTTGCGGCTGGCGCCGGTACCGGTATCGGCGCCCGTTTCGTCGAAGGCGCTCACCAGCATTTCCAGGCCCCGCCGGCCCAGTTCGTAGACCCCGACGCGCAGCGTGCTGAGCGGCGGCGAGGTGAAACGTGCAATCGGAATGTCGTCGAAGCCGATGACGGCCACGTCGTAGGGCACGCGCAACCCGGCTTCTTTCAGCGCCAGCAGGGCGCCGACGGCCATGACGTCGTTGCCGGCGAAGATGCCATCCGGCACGGTGCCGGCATTCAGACCGGAAGCGAGAAAGGCGCGCATGGCGGCGTAGCCCGACTCTTCGGTGAACTCGCCGGCATGGACCATGAGCGGCCTGCCCGGCAGGTGCTCGGCCATGGCGTCGGCGAAACCGCGCTTGCGTTCCTGAGCTTCGAAGTTCTGCGCCGGACCGCTGATATGGGCGATGCGACGGCAGCCGAGGCTGTGCAGGTGTTCGACCGCCAGGCGGCCGCCGGCATGGTTGTCTATGGTGATGGCGCTGTGGTGTGTGGCGCCGATGCGGCTGGCGATGGTCACCAGTGGCAGGTTGAGCGGCATGACTGCCGCCAGGTCCTGGCTGTCGACAAAGGGCGACATGACCAGCAGGCCGTCGACCCGGCCGCCCATGGCGCGCACGGCGGCGACGGCTTCGTTGAGATCACCGTGCGAGCCCGAGACCAGCAGGTGCAGGCCGCGCGCCCGCGCCGCCACGTCGACGCCGCGGATGATTTCGGAGAAGAACTCGCCATAGATGTCCGGCAGCAGCAGGCCGATGGTGTTGGTGCGGTTCATGGCCAGGCTGCGGGCGCCCCAGTGCGGCACGTAGCGCAGCTTGGAGGCGGCTTCGAGCACACGGGCGCGCACGTCCGGCGTGACGTTATCGAGGCCGTTGATGGCCCGCGACGCCGACGCGATCGACACGTCGGCAGCCCTGGCCACATCCTTGAGCGTGGAACCCTTCATCGACACCGTTTCGTCACCATAACCCGAAATGCTGCGCTTTTGCTGCGGAGGTTTGACACCCCATGTAAGCGCTTACATTGCTCCCGTAAGCGTTTACAGGGGCCTTGTCAATGGCTCTGTAAGCGCTTACAGAGACAGTGTAGCGGCAATGTCACGATATAAAGAACAGGCCGCGTGATGGGGTTTCCAGGAGCGTTCATGTCGACCATTTTCCCACCGGATTTTCTCTGGGGATGTGCCACATCCGCCTATCAGATCGAGGGCTCGCCCCTGGCCGACGGCGCCGGCCCCAGCATCTGGCAGCGATTCGCCCATACGCCGGGCCTGATGCTCAACGGCGATACCGGCGATGTCGCCTGCGACCACTATAATCGCTACAAGGACGACGTCGCCCTGATGAAGCGGCTGGGCATGCAGGCCTACCGGTTCAGCATGTCGTGGTCGCGCTGGCTGCCCGAGGGTACCGGCCGGGTCAATCCCGGCGGCCGCGACTTCTATTCGCGCCTGGTCGACGAACTGTTGCGCAACGATATCGAGCCGATCATCACCCTGTTCCACTGGGACATGCCGGCGGCGCTCGACGATCGCGGTGGCTGGCTCAACCGCGATTCGGCCGACTGGTTCGCCGAATACGGCCGGGTTGCTTATCACGCCCTGGACGACCGGGTGAAAAAGTGGGCGACCCTGAACGAGCCGTGGGTCGTCACCGACGGCGGCTATCTGCACGGGGCTTTGGCCCCCGGTCACAAGAACAAGTACGAGGCGCCGATCGCCTCGCACAACCTGATGCGCGCCCACGGCGCCGCCGTGAAGGCCTATCGCGAGGTCGGCAAGCACGAGATCGGCCTGGTGGTCAATATCGAGCCGAAATACCCGGTGTCGGATGCAGCCGAAGACCTGGCCGCCACCCGCCGCGCGGCGGCCTATATGAACGAGCAATATATGGATCCGGCGGTGCTGGGCCATTATCCGCCCGAGCTGAAGACCATATTCGGCGATGCCTGGCCCGACTGGCCGACCGAGGATTTCGACCTGATCAGGCAACCGATCGACTGGATCGGGATCAACTACTATACCCGCGCCGTGGTCAAGAATGACGACAGCCACTATCCGCTGAAGGCGTCGCCGGTGCGCCAGCCCCAGGCCACCTATACCGAGACCGGCTGGGAAGTTTTCCCGCAAGGCCTGGTCGATACCCTGACCTGGGTCAAGGCGCGCTATGGCGATACGCCCATCTATATCACCGAGAATGGCGCGGCGTTTTTCGACCCGCCGACGGCGCCGGAAGACGGCCGCGTGCGCGATGTGATGCGCACCGACTATCTGCAAAAGCACCTGAAGGCGGTACACCAGGCGATCGAAGCAGGCGTCAATATCAAGGGCTATATGGTGTGGTCGCTGCTCGACAATCTCGAATGGTCGCTGGGTTTCTCCAAGCGTTTCGGCATCGTGCATGTGAATTTCGCGACGCTGGAGCGGACGCCGAAGGATAGTGCGCATTATTACAGCAAGGTGATCGCCAGCAATGGCGAGATACTTTCCGAACCTTTGTGATACCTGTCCCCGGGCAGGCACAGGGGGCCATGATCCCCCGGCCGAAAGCGTACGGCGATCTCCCCGCACGATGCTTTCGGATGACCTTGAGGCCCTGCTCCGGCGGGGCCTTTTTTATGGTGACCTCCTGAGACGATTCAGCGCGCTCCCTCCTGCCCTGCGAAGCGGGGGAGGTGGCATTTTGCCTCTTTGCAAAATGACGGAGGGGGCAATGCGTCGATTCAACGATAAAAGATGCCACAGCAAGAGGAACTGCCGGTTTGCCCCCTCCGTCATCTTCGGCCTAAAGGCCTTGATGCCACCTCCCCCGCTTCGCAGGGCAGGAGGGAGTTGGTTGTTCCGCCACAGGCCTACGTCCCTACCCCGTCACAAACAACCGCGGCGCCCGGCAATGCTGCGCAATATAATCCGAATGTTTCGGCATGGTCTCGGCGACGTCGGCAATGACCTCCTCGATGTCATGCAAATAGCCGGCGACCTGGTCGTCGGGAATAATATCGGCCATGGCGTCGTATTTCGCCGCCATCCCCTGCCCCAGCAAAACCTGAACCCAGCTTTCCTCACGGAACAGCTCCGCCTCACCGCGCTTGAAGAACCGGGCCGACGACGCGAACAGCTCCAGCCGTTCCTTCAAAGTATCCGGCACATCCATATGGCGCAGATAGGCCCAGTACGGCGTATCCTCGCGCTGGGTCACCTTGTAGTGGGCGATGATGAAGTCGCGGACATCGTGATATTCGAAATCGGTCTGGCGGTTATATTCGGCGATATCCGGCGCCGTGAAGCCTCCGCCCGGGAACAGGGCGACCAGGCGTAATATCCCCGTCTGGATCATATGGATGCTGGTCGATTCCAGCGGCTCGAGGAAACCGCCGCTGAGACCGATGGCGACGACATTCTTCTCCCACGCCTTGTGGCGCTTTCCCGGCGTGAATTTCACCGGGCGCGGATCGCCAAGCGGCTTGCCGTCGAGGTGGGCCAGCAGGATCGATGCGGCTTCGTCGTCGCCCATGTGGTTGCTGGAATAGACATGGCCATTGCCGACCCGGTGCTGCAGCGGGATGCGCCACTGCCAGCCGGACCCATGCGCCGTCGAGCGCGTATAGGGCAGGATGTCGGGCATGCGCCCGGCGCCCGGATGCTCACTCGGGACTGCAAGTGCCCGGTCGTTGAGCAGCCAGCGGCTCCAGTCGTCATAGCCGATGCCGAGCGTCTGGCCGATCAATAGCCCGCGCATACCCGAGCAGTCGATAAACAGGTCGCCGCCGATCTCGCGGCCGTCATTGAGCACGACATGATCGACATAGCCGTCTTCGGGACGCAAGCGCGCCGTAACGATGCGGCCCTCGATGCGCTGCACGCCACGGCCTTCGGATTCACGGCGCAGGAAGGCGGCGTAGAGCCCGGCGTCGAAATGGTAGGCATAGTCGATATCGGCCAGCGGCGAATGCGGGTTCTGCGTATCGGGCGGCAGGAAGCGTCCCTTGCGCGCCGCCACGACATTGAGGGCATAGTGATCGAAATCCCTGACCGCACCACGTTCGCGCATCTTCAGCCAGAACTGGTGCGTGCGCAGCCACAGCAGGTCCTGGCCGATCTTGCCGAAGCCGTGGATGTAGGAATGGCTGGGCGCGCGCCAGTTGACGAATTCGATGCCCAGCTTGAACGAGGCCTGGGTGGCGCGGATCATGGCCGGCTCATCGACCCCGATCAGCCGGTTGAAGATCTTGATGGCCGGGATGGTCGCTTCGCCGACGCCGATCGTGCCGATCTCTTCCGACTCGATCAGGCGGATGGTGAAGCCGTGCAGCAGTTTCGACAGCAGGGCCGCCGTCATCCACCCGGCCGTCCCGCCGCCGACAATGGTGATGGTGCGCACGGGGTTTGCGGCAGGCATCGGGGCAGGCATTTTGGGTATTCCTCGGTGTTTTGTTTTGGTCTTATCGTTTCTTGGACTATGCCCGTGAAAGCGCTTACAGACCATAGTCAAAGTGGCTGTGCCGTGTGGCAATTACAAAAGAGACCCTCCGTCGCCCTCGGCGACACCTCCCCATCTAACGATGGGGCGGAGGGAGCTTACGCGATCTCCCTTCGCCCTATTCCGAAGGAATGGGGAGATGTCGGCGCAGCCGACAGAGGGGTCTTCTTATCTCGCTTAAGCCACCTTCAGGCGCTTCTCATTGACCAGTAGCAATAGCTGCGCAGCGGCCTTGGCGTCGTCCAAAGCCCGGTGGTGGTTATCCAGCCGGATGTCGTAGACCCGGCACAGATTGGCCAGGCCGTACGAGTCGTGGCCCGGATAGTATTTGCGCATCGACGACACGGTGCACAGCTTCGGCAAACGAAAGCGCATATTCATGCGGCGGAATTCGCTGGCGATAAAACCGTGATCGAAATTGACATTGTGGGCGACGAAGATGGCGCCGTCCATAAAGCCGGCAAAGTCTTCGGCGACATCGGCAAACAGGGGCGCGTCGGCGACCATGGTATTGGAAATGCCGGTCAGCTCGGTGATGAAGGCCGGGATATGGCGCTGCGGATTGATCAGGGACTGCCACTCGGCGATGACCTCGCCATTGCGGATCTTGACGGCGCCTATCTCCGTCACACGGTCATTGGGCGGGCGGCCACCCGTGGTTTCGACGTCGACCACGACATAGGTCTGGTTCGGGTCGATACGGTATTTGACGCGGCAGATATCGGCTTCGAAACCCAGGCCCCGCAGCAGGTTCAGCCGCGCCAGCTGGTTGCGGCGGACCTGGTCGCCCTCGGCCTTGATCTCGACGAACCGGATCTGGCCGTCGCGGGTCAGCATCAGGTCGGGAAAGCCATCGCGCAAGGCGTAATAGTCCTGGGTCATGCGTTCCAGCACGCCGCGAACCGCTGCCGGCGGCGCCGACATCAGCAATTGCGCCATCAGGGGACCCAGGCTGTCGTGCCACCAGACGATGCCGTTCTCGTCGCCGGCGTGTTCCATCACCGTCTGGCGGATAATGGCCATGCCCTGGCCTGCCGCCACCGCCGCCAGCTTGTCGGCGATGGTCCCGGCGTGGATGCGGTGAAAGCTGCGATCCTTCAGCGACTGCGGCACCAGGTCGAAGCCGCTCGACATGCCGCCGGGCGTTTCGAACAGCTCATCCCAGAAGACGAGGCCGAACAGGCTCGGCCACAGGCCGTTTTCCGTATGGTGCGCCGTCCAGCCGTCGCGGCCGAAATGGGCGATGGCGGCCTCTTCGGCAAAGCCGCGATACAGCTCATCGACCTCGATCAGGGCGCTGTTGCGCAACAGTTCGGTGAAGACGCCGGTCCGGCGTTTGCCTCCATCACGGCCATCGGGGGCGCCGTATTTGCGCGCGTGGAAGTCCTCGGCGAAGATATATTCCTCGTCGTGGGCCGGGCTGGCCAGCATGGCTTCCAGCATTGCCTTGACGCGATCGTGCTCGCCGCGGCCGTGCAGCAGGCGCACGACACGCTCATGGCTGTCGAAGCCGGTGGCGCGCTCATAAATATCGATCGCCCGGCCGATGTCCTTGCGCTTTTCGAAGGCCTGACCCAGCAGGAACAGGACCTGGTCGCGCAGGCCCTGGACGAATTCGCTGTCGGCCACCGGCAGGCTGTCGACCTGTTCGGCCAGGGCAAGCGGATCGGCCTCGCCCGACTTCAGCCGGCGCAGGGCCAGGGTATAGACATAGCCCGCGCGCGCCTCTTCCAGGCTGTGGAACCGGGCGCGGTAGCTGTCCTGCTGCTTGACCGAGACAATGCCGAGATCGCGCAGGGTAAAGGCGATCAGGCTGTCGTTCAGCTTGCCGAAATAGAGGTAAAGCAGAAAGCCCAGCGTGTCGCGATGGCCGGGAACCAGGTGGCGCGACACGTCATGGACATCGCTGAAACGGTCATAGGCCAGGTGCGCATGGACGTGATCGACCAGTTGCCCCTTGGACCAGCTGACCTTGACGGTCAGGCCATTGCGCCGGGCAATGCGCACGACATCCGGCTTGCCCAGGCCATCAAGGCAGTTACGGTAGTCCGAGGCATCCATGCGGCGGGCAAAGCCGGTGTCGAGCAGCAGGTCAAGCCCGTCGGCAACGTCCTCGATCTCGCTGTAATCGAGGTCGGCAAAGGTGAAGACCGCCTTCTTGCGGTTGCTCATGCGGATATAGAGGCACTGCGCCGATGTCGTCAGGCCGCGGAATTCGTCGATAAAGGTCTGCTCGGCGTCGCTGAGCATCTCGCCGTAGACGGACGTGACGAAGGCGACCATTTCGAGAAAATGATCACGGTAATAGGTCGGGGCCAGGACGGGGAAACTACGGCTCATCGCACCGTTCTTTATTCGTTCCTGTGGACAATGGCAAGATCGGCGGCGTTCACAAAGATGACAGGGATGTTTCGGAAGAAAGGGAGCAGCGGAAGCCCCCACCACCACGCGCCGAAGAGGCGCGCGGTCCCCCTCCCCCACTTCGTGAGGGAGGTATAAAAAAATCCCCTTGCCGAACAGGCAAGGGGATCAGTGTGTTGGGAAGAACAAATTACAAAGCCCGGAGCAAACGCCCCAACTCGTAATTCAGTATCCCGGCCGCGTCACACAGCCGGAATGGCGCATAGCGAAAAGAGAGGTCGATACCGGAAAAAGTCCCCTGCCCCCGCCGTCACCGACAGACCTACGCCTGCCGCACAGGTGACGCAATATTGAATACGTATGCAACTCAAGAGGGCACAGTTGAATAGGTATGCAATTTCAGCCTGGTCAATTGAATACGTATGCAGACGACCGTGGGGGATTTGTCTGCCGCAATTTCGATAGTACACAGTTTGCATAACTTGAAACTGTTCATGCCGAATTGGCAGAACTACGGGGATTGAAAAACATGCACTTGGGGGTTTTCCTGAGACGCGCCGCCTGCGTCTCGGCAATTGCGTTGATTTGCGCCGCCGGCGCTGCCATGGCCGACACGACCACAACCACGGCCGCATCGGCGGATTCGTTGGGCCATTCAACCGGCGACGCCGTCCTGGCCACGGTGGATTCGCCCGACCATTCCTTAAGCGTCCGGATTTCGACCACCAGCGACGGCAAGATCTCCTACGCCATCGATCGCAAGGGCGCCGAGATCATCGCCCCCTCGCGCATGGGCTTCCTGCTGGCCAATGCCCCAAAGCTGGATGGCCATTTCACCCTGGACAGCCAGGAAACATCGAGCCACGACGAGACCTGGGAGCAGCCGTGGGGCGAGCGCCGCCTGGTGCGCGACCATTATAACGAACTGCGCCTGCACTTCGTGCAGAAGCTCTACGACAATCGCAGGATGACCATCGTCTTTCGCCTGTTCGACGACGGGGTCGGCTTCCGTTACGAGTTCCCCGACCAGCCCAACCTGCATAACCTGAAGATCATCGACGAGCAGACCGAGTTCGCCGTCGCCGATCCGGCCACCGCCCTGTGGAATGTCGGCGGTGAATGGGACAATCTTGAATATCTCTATCAGAAGACTCCGCTGAACCAGGTCAGTCAGGCCAATACGCCTTTGACCCTCAAGACCGACAAGGGCGTCTATATCGCCTTCCACGAGGCCGCCCTGGTCGATTTCGCGTCGATGTGGCTGCGCCGGGTCGATGGCCAGGTGCTGAAGGCCCACCTGGCGCCAGGCTCGCTGGGCCCCAGCGTCGATCGCGACGCACCGTTCGCTTCGCCATGGCGGACCATGATCATTACCGACAGCGCGCCTGGCCTGTACAATTCCAATATCGAGCTGAACCTCAACGAGCCCAATAAGCTGGGCGATGTCTCCTGGGTCAAGCCGTACAAGTATGTCGGCATCTGGTGGGGCATGCACCTGGAGAAATACAGCTGGGCGCAAGGGGCCAAGCACGGCGCCACCACCGCCAATACCGAAGCCTATATGGACTTTGCCGCCAAGAACGGTTTCCGCGGCGTGCTGGTCGAGGGCTGGAACAAGGGCTGGGACGGCGAATGGTTCAATGGCGGCCACGACTTCAGCTTTACCGAAGCCTATCCCGATTTCGACCTGGCGGCGATTTCCGCCTATGGCCTGAAGAAGGGCGTACACCTGATCGGACATAACGAGACCGGCGGCAATATCGCCCGCTATGAATCGCAGATGGATGCCGGCTTTGCCGAGATGGCGAAATACGGCGTCGACAGCATCAAGACCGGCTATGTCACCGATGCCGGCACCGTCCAGTTCGCCGGCGCGGACGGCAGCATCCATTACGGTTTCAGCGACGGCCAGGAAGGTGTGCGCCACTATCTGAAGAACGTCATCGACGCGGCGAAATACCATATCGCCATCGATAGCCACGAGCCGATCAAGGATACCGGCCTGCGCCGCACCTATCCCAACTGGGTGTCGCGCGAAGGCGCCCGCGGCCAGGAATACAATGCCTGGGGCCGCCCGCCCAACCCGCCGGAACATGAGGCCAACCTGGTCTTCACGCGCATGCTGGCCGGGCCGATGGACTTTACGCCGGGCGTGCTGAGCCTGGAGGGCAATCACCAGCCGATCGCCTCGACCCAGGCCAAGCAGCTGGCGGAATATGTCGTGCTCTATTCGCCGATCCAAATGGCGGCCGACCTGCCGGAAAACTACGCCAAATATCCCAAGCCATTCCAGTTCATCAAGGACGTGCCGACCGACTGGGAGCAGTCGATCATGCTCAATGGCGAGATCGGCGATTACGCCACCATCGCCCGCAAGGATCGCAACTCCGCCGACTGGTATATCGGCGCCATCAGCGACGATGAGGCGCGGTCGGTGGACGTGCCTTTGAGCTTCCTCGATCCGGGCAAGACCTACACCGCGCAAATCTATCGCGACGGCGACCACGCCGATGACAAGGGTAATGCCCGCTTCGATATCGTTATCGAATCCAAACCGGTCAAATCAACCGATACCCTGACGCTGAAAATGGCGCCGGGCGGCGGCGCGGCCATACGGTTCGTGGCACCGGTGGGTAAGAAAAAGTAGATACGGAAAAGGCGGGGTTTGTTCCCCGCCTTTTTTTGCCGACATCGGGTCACTGCCTGAGATAGACGACACATTCTCCCTCCTGCCCCGTTTACGGGGGAGGTGGCTGGGCCGGCGTCAAGCCGGACCAGACGGAGGGGGGAAATGTCAGTGTCACACGAAAAAACAGCATGGTCCAATGACACAGACGGAATCCCCCCTCCGTCTGCTTCGCTATGCTTCGCAGCCACCTCCCCCGTAAACGGGGCAGGAGGGAGGGGTCGAAACGCCTCAGGCCAAATTACTCGAACGCCTCAATTCATCCTCGACAAGCCGCCACACGACTCCCGCACCACGACCTGGGCGCGCAGGCGGATATCCTTGACAGGCTCGTTCTCGATCAGCGCGCTCAAACCATCGACTAGCGCGCGGGCGGCGGCCTCGGTATCCTGGCGCACGGTCGACAGGCTGGGCGATAGCGAACTGCAGACCCACAGGTCGTCGAAGCCCATGACCGAGACATCGTGCGGCACCTTGATGCCGCGCTTGATCAGGGCCTGCATGGCGCCCATGGCCAGCATGTCGCACGAGGCAAAGACGGCGTCGAATTCCACGCCCTGCTCGATCATGCGGTTGATCTCGTCCATGCCTTCCTCGCGCTCGAGGAAGACGTCGCGGTGCAGGACCGGATCGTATTCGAGGCCGGCCTCGGCCAGGGCGCGGCGATAGCCTTCGTAGCGTTCCTTGAACTCAGGGTGCTCGGCCGACGACTTGCCGAAATAGGCGATGCGGGTGCGGCCGAGTTTCGCCAGGTGGGTCACGGCCTGGTAGGCGCCGCCTTCGTTGTCGCTGCCGATGCACAGCTTGGCGCAGTCGGGACGGTTGACGCCCCAGACCACCCAGGGATCGCCGACCTCGTTCAAATATTCGAACTTGTGCGTATAGGAATCGAAATCCTTGCAGCCGAGGAAGATGATGCCGTCGGCCCGGCGCGAAAAGCCGTAGTCGGTGCCCCAGTCGTCGCTGGCCTGCTGCAGCGAGGTGATGATGTCGTAGCCCTTCTGCCCGGCATATTGCAGGATCGAGCCGATCAGCGGCAGGAAGAAGGGGTTGATGGGATTCTGCGGGTTGTCGAGGTCGGCCGAGATCAGCACCGCCATGGTGTGGATCTTCTTCGACCGCATCTTGCGGGCATTGGCGTCGACCTTGTAGTGCAGCGACTTGGCTACGGCCAGGACGCGGCGGCGCGTCTCGTCATTGACCAGCGGCGACTGGCTGAGCGCGCGGGAAACGGTCGTCTGGGACACGCCGGTTATGGCGGCGATATCGAGAGATGTCGGTCGCTTCACTGTTCTTCACCCTGTTTCGACTGGCGCTGCTTTGCGCTCTGGTATCTTTTGTTTTTCGGCGCGTGGCAACGCCCTGTGCTCGTGACGATAGCACATTCCGCGTCATTTCACAGAATGACATGACGATCATAATATAACCCAGCCGTGCGCCAAGCGCAAAAAGCGATTATGTCAAAGATGTCATGAAGACGGTGCGTGCGGCCAAGAGACCCCTCCGTCATCTTCGCCTAAAGGCTCGATGCCACCTTGTTTGTGCATTTTGGGATAATCTTCGGGAACGGATTGGGGACGGCCATCCCCAATCCGTTCCCGAAGTTTGGGCCGTTACCACCTTAGCCTTTAGGGCTGTTGGGGAGCTTGGCCGTCTTTGGGATTTCATGCCTCGAATGGTTGCCTGGGCGTAAGGGCCCGAAGACACAAGGGTGAGATCATGAAACGTGCAAAGTATAGCACAGCTGCGGCACCTGTCGCAGGAATAGATGTTGGTAAGCGTCAGTTGGACATCTGGTCGTTATCCTCTCAAACGCATACTCGATTTGAGCGGAGTTCTGCCGGTTTGGGTTTCTTGGTAAGTTGGCTGAAGGATCAAGGCGTGACGCGCGTTGGCCTTGAAGCTACCGGTGGTTATGAGCGGATCGTATGCGAGGCTTTGCATAAGGCGGGCTTTGAGATCATCCTGCATCAGCCAGCGCAGGTACGGCACTTCGCAAAGTACCGTGGTATCCGCGCCAAATCCGACAAGATAGACGCAAGGCTGATTGCGATGGCAACGGCTGAGAGCGAGGATATGGCCTTGCACCATCCCTCTGACAGCCCGTCCCTGGCAGGCCTGATGACGCTCTATCAGCACGTAGGAGAGCTATTGGCTCAGGCAAGAACCTTCGGTGAGCATGTCGAAGTGGAGGCTGCCGAGGCGCTATATCAAGGGCTTGTCACCGAACTGAAAGAGCGCAAGCGGGAGATCAAGAAACGCTTGCTCGAACTTATCCGCCAGGATGAAGCCAGGCAGGCCAACCTCGACCTACTGGAAAGCCTGCCTGGCGTGGGACCTGTCGTGGCGGCAGGACTGCTGGCTTATATGCCGGAGCTGGGAACTCTAAACCACGGGCAACCGGCTGCCTTGCTAGGTGTCGCACCCTTCGACCGCGAGTCTGGCGACCACAAGGGCAAACGCTTCGTCACCGGTGGCAGAGAGCGCCCAAGAGAACTGATGTACATGGCAGCCTTAGCTGCCAAGCGCATGGATACGCCCTTCAGGGACTTCTACAAGCGCCTCATTGACGCCGGAAAGCCAGTCAAACTCGCGCTGGTAGCTGTCATGCGAAAGCTGATCGAGGCTGCTAACCTCGTCCTAAAAAGACAGACTAAATGGGAGGTCAAGAAAGCATAACCCACATGGTTGCTCCCCATCTACCGATGGAGCGGAGGGTGTTTGGACGATCTCCCTTCGCCCCATTGAAAATGGGGAGATGTCGGTGCAGCCGACAGAGGGGTCCTCTTTCTTCCCGCTACCTTAAGCGTTCGCCTCATCCGCCGGAAAAACCAGCCCCAGGTCATCGCGCTCCAGATCCGCGCCGAACTGCGGGATCGATGCCCCCAGACGCCGCAGAATGGCCATCTCCGCACTATGGCAGATATGCTTCTGCACGGCCCCGGACTTTACGGCCCGGGCCATTACCACCGCGCCGGACAACTCGGTCAGCAAAGCCGCCGCCTGACCTTGCGCCTCGACCAGGTCGAAACCCAGCATGGCAAACGTCTCCGCGATCAGGCTCTGCAGCCGCACGGCGCCAGCTTCGAAACGCTTGCGCGCATCTGGCTCCATGCGGGCGACATCGCCGCCGGTCGTCGGGATAGGACAGCCCTGCCCCGGTTTATTGTAATGGGCCGGCGACAGGTAATAGGCGATATAGGCCTGAAGGCCCTGGTTCGGGGCGCGGCCGCGCGTCTGGGTGCGGAAACGATCGCAGGTGCGGTCGAACATGACGTCGATAGCGTGGGCGATCAGGTCGTCCTTCGACGAAAAATGGGCATAGAAGCCGCCGTGGGTCAGGCCCTGGCGCTTCATCAGGGTAGCGACGCTCAGGCCATTGGGGCCTTCTTCGCGCAGCATGATGGCCGCCTCGGTCAATAACCGCAGGCGTGTGCGTTCTTTGTGATCGGCATCATACCGCATGGAGTGACTGGCTGCCCGGTTCTGTGATTGCCGTTATGTGAACACGTTATGACGTAACGCGCAATGGCCCGGCCCGCAAAAGTGATAGCGCTAACCGTGCGTCACCCTGAGACCGCCCAACACACTACCCTCCTGCCCCGTTTACGGGGGAGGTGGCGCCGAGGCCGGAAGGCCGAAGGTGACGGAGGGGGAAACCGTAGGCGTTACGCGCCCTGCCCTAAACCCTAATGCCCCGCCCCAACCGGCGTCACCACCGACGTATGCGAAGCCGGCGGCGTCTGCGGAGCCGCCGGCGACGGCGCCGGACCGAACACGGCCTTCAAACGGTTCTGGTCGACATAGCCGCTGAGGTCGCCCAAGGACGCCTGCACGGCCTTGTCGGTCATCAGGCCGTCCATGGCGGTGGCGCCCAGGACGCTGAAGGCGGCCGACAGGGCGGGCTGGCCGTCGTCGGTATAGGCCTGGCGGGTTTCCAGCGCGCAGTCCGCGGTCAAAAGACGCGTAAACAGGGCGCCGCCATTCTGGTTGATCTCGATACGCTGGGCGTCGCTGATAGCGGCATATTGCGACACGCCCGGGTGGCGGGCCATGGTCGAGAAGATCCAGCGCATCAGGACGACGCGATCTTCCTCGGTGACGGCGCGCACCAGGCAGGTCGACAGGGCATCGGTCGACGGCCCAGCCTCGGCCGGCATCGACACGGTCAAGGCGGGCAGGCTTGCGGCAACCGCCAGCGCAATCGCCATCTTTTTATGAAAAAGAACCATATCCGCCCCGTTTACCCTGATCGCCCATTATACGCTTAGAGCATTTTTCGATCAAATGATCGAAAAAACTCTAATCTTTTGTTTCGTCGCACTTCTTATCCGAAAAGTGGCGTCCACTTTTCGGGAAGTGCTTAGCTACGTCGTCACGCCATGCAAAGTCAATCCCGGCGCCGGGATACCCCGAACATGTGGATAAGACAGAGAAAATGCAAAACCGGACGCAAAAAGTGCAAAGGGCGTGTTGACCGCCGAAAAGTTTGCCCCTATTAGTCGCCGCCTCGCCGGAGACGGTTGAGCCGCAGCTTGAAGAAGTGCCCAGGTGGCGGAATTGGTAGACGCGCTGGTTTCAGGTATCAGTGATGCAAGTCGTGGAGGTTCGAGTCCTCTCCTGGGCACCAAAGCTTTTCCGGCGGTAACCGCCGTCGAGGGCTTTACGACATGGAATTAGCGAGTATTTTAGACCATTCCTTTCGCCGGCTTAGTTGCGGCGAATGACTCCTCTTGAGATTATAAAAGAAAAACGCCAACACCTTGCGCGCCTCGCTAATCGAAATGGCGCGGACGGCGAGACGGCTGCCTTACAACTCGTCGATGACTGGCGACCTCGCCCCAAGGGCCTTGCCCTCGCCAATCTCCTTAACGCACTTGGCGAGACCGGTATCCACATCAAAGCCTCCAGCTTCGATGCGATATCGGTTCCCGAAAACATCGACCTTTCGGATATTGCTCAGGTACGCGCAGCAATTGGGACAATGACCTTTATCGAGATAAAGACAGCTAATCAGGACCGCGTACAGCCTTGCTTTAAAGGATTTTTCTTCGCCGTGACCGAACGGGAGATCGCCGCTGCGGATGCCTTGGGAACTCGCCACAGAGTGGCCCTTTTCAATAACAAGACCGGCGAATTGCTAATGACGTCCGTGCCTGAAATTCTCGCGCGCGCAAAATCATCCACGTGGCAATTATCCGTCCAACTCTAATTTGCTCCCCAAAAAAGCTGATCTCCCCCCGTTACTGAATCTGGCTCTGGCTGCCCGCAAACCTGGAGTGGTCGATGATCGAGTTGGCAGTTCTTCTCAGATGGCAACGTATGTGATGTAAAAGCTACGTATCATTCTGTGTTCCTGCATCCGTTCACCCAAGGAAAAACCATTTGGTTTGCGTGGAGTGGGCTGAAAAATATCTAGACCTCGATCAAGAACAATTTTCCAACCTGTATCTGTTGTGATGTCTCGCGCGTGCAGTGTGCCCGTGCCATCAAATGCCCAAGTGAACTCAATTCCTGTTCCAACACAGGCCTCGGCAATACCGTCTATCCGCTGGCCCAGAAGCGTGTTCCGATCGATCTCGACGACGGGGTGAAGCGCAACTATCCGCTGTTCGGCGACGCGCTGAAACCGATCAAGGGGCTGGAGACGACGGATGACTGATCGTATCACGGCAGGCCTGCAGCGCCTTTATGAAGATCAGGGGCACCGCATCGTCTTCTGGTATGATGCTGCGCGAGATCTGCGCGCGGCATTCGAAGCGATGGACCTGCCGGGGGTGACCAAGGTCGAGATCGCCAACAACGAATTCGGTCTGAAATACCGCCTCCTGCGGCAGGAGCCTAAGGCGCGGTTCCTGCTGTATCACGACGGGCCTGAACCGCCGATGGCTGATAACTGGCTGCTGGATATCCAACTGGCGACGACGGTATTCCGCGCCGATCAGGTAGCGATCTGGGTTGCCGAGCTAGGTATACCGGTGAAGTACGAGGAGGCGGTACGCGGCCACGCCGAATTCTTCCGGGCGGGAAAGCGGCTGACGGCGCTACGCGATTTGGAGGCCGAGCGGCCATCGCAAAGCGCCAACGATGTCCGGCGCAAGATGTTGGCCGTCTGTGCTGGGGCCGATGGCGATCTGGACACGATCATCGAAGCGCTGCTGGGCGAACTGGCCGAACAGCGCGACGAGGCTTTTCGACTCATCGCTCGGGTTGGGCTGATGGATTTTTTCTGGAAGGAGTTGGGGGCGCATTATGGCTATGCGTCGGCGGAGCCGGATTTCCAGGACTTCGCTATCGTCCTGTTCGCCAGTGCGTGGTCGCGGGCCATGAACGAGGCGGGGCCGCTTAATGCCGACGCCGCCCTGATGTTCCGCCGGTGGAGCGCGTCACGCCGCTGGAGTGAGGCCTTCGAGATCCTGTCGGGCGGATATCAGGGGATACTGAATATTCGCGACGACCTGAAACGGCGCGATTTCCGCACCTTGATGGCATATGACCATTTCGAGGAGGTAGACCGCCGCATTATCCTCTGCATAGTCGACGGACTGGCGCAACAAAGCCTGTCTGCCGGTGATGTGCTGAGATGGGTGCGCGAACGGCGGCAGAGCCACTGGTATGGTCGCTTCGAACATGTCTACCTGGCGATCAGCTACGCCACAGAATTCCAGCAGGCCCTCGCCGAGGCAGATCTCAGCCTGACCAGCGTTTCGGACGGAGTGAAGCGTTATGCCGCCAGCTGGTTCAAGCTGGACCAATTCTATCGCAAGTTCATCTATCATATGCAGAAGAGCGGGCAGTCTGGATTGTTGTCGACACTCTATGAGGCGGTGGAAAACCGCTATACGACCAATTTCGTGCTGAAGCTCAACGACGTCTGGCAGGATCAGGTGGCGCGGTTGACCGATTGGGACGTGCCTGGCTTTCCAAAACAGACGCGTTTCTACGCTGAGCAAGCGGCCGAGTTCCGGCGCAAAGACCAGAAAGTAGTGGTCATCATTTCGGATGCCCTGCGCTTCGAAGTGGCGGAGGAGGCCTTGCGCGAAATCCGCAGGCTTGACCGCTTTGATGCCGAACTGAAACCGATGATTTCGGCCTTGCCCAGTTACACCCAACTTGGCATGGCGGCCCTGCTGCCGCACAAAGAGCTGGCCTTTGACGGCGATAGCGACCATGTCCTGCTTGACGGGGAAGGCACTGTGGGGGCACGGCCGCGCGAAAAGGCGCTGGCCCTGGGGCGCGCCGGCGACCGCGCGAAGGTGCTGTTAGCGAAAGACTTCATGATCCTTGGCAATGACGAGGGCAGGGACCTGTTCCGGGATCACGATATTCTCTACATCTATCATAACCAGATCGATGCCACGGGCGACAAGCTGGCGACCGAGGAAAATGTCCCGGCGGCGGCGGAAACGGCGATCGAGGATATGGTTAATCCCCTCCCGTAGCGACATAGCGAATCTTGCTGTGCCTCAGGATGTTGCCGAAAGCGAGTTCGTCCAGACGTTGCTCGATTTCGGTGGCGTCGATAATGATTGCCTTGATCTCGGCCTCGACGTCCTTTTCCTCATTGGTCAGAAACTCATAAACCTCGCCATTACGTTGGACGAGGGTTTGCCGCTCCAGTAGTGAAAGAGCTTCTTCAATGCGCCGGCGCTGTTCTGTCTGATCGACGTCGAAGCGCGATAGCAGCAGGATCGAGATATTGCGAACCGTTGGCTTGAATTCCTTGACGTATTTGACCAGGAACAGCGACTTCAGCACCCGAACCGCGAATTCATCGCCGAGATTTTTTTCCGCCAATTGAATCGACTGTTGGGCCGACGATTTCAGTGCCGTGCGAATACCTTCGAACATCAGGTCGAACGTGGCCAATTCCCCGACGGGTGTATCCACCAGCCGCTTCGCCACATCCTGAAACACGCCCAGCATCGAGCGTTCGCCTACAGAGCTATGCTTGCCTTCGAACGCATTGTGTTGCGACAGGCCCATGAGTGAACGCTGAAACAGGTCGTATTGATAGTTCGGGAAGGGATAGCTGGCGATAAACTGCGCCTTGCCCGAAAAATTTCTGAACCTGAAAGAGTGGTCACCAAAGTCGAACAGGGTCCGCAGGTTGTTTTCTTCGGCATCGTAAAGATTCCCCAAGGTGATCTGCCCGGCTTCGGTTTTGGCCAGCAGGCGCTTCTGGATCACTTCAGCTACGTCCTGGGAATTCAGCGGCATCCGGTTGGCGAAGCGCGCCTGGATCTTGGAGAAGTCGTTTTCCTGCTGCGCCGTCAGGTCGCCGATAACGGAACTCATCTCCTGCTGGGCGGTGACTATGATCCACGCCTGTCCTTTGCACTTGGTGTTCAGGCTTTCCGCGATGGTCTGAAGATTCGTCATCAACTTGACGTTCTCGGATATATACTGCCCGACCTCATCCACGAAAAAGTTCAGGCGGAACCGTGGCCCCTGCGTGTCGATCCAGGTCTTCACCCTATTGGCAAAATCCTCAATCGAGATACGCGTATCTTTGCGATACTGGCCCAGAACATCGTTGACCACATCGCCGGTTACTTCAGTAAAAGCAGTGGCGATATGCCGCCCTTCCATGAGCGCCTGCTCACGTCCGCGCTCCCATGGTTTAGCGGCGGAGCGCTCGAAAGCTGCCTTGAACGCCTCCAACATACCGCGGCTATCGAGGTCACGCTCGAACTGCGCAATATGCGGCAGCTTTCCGTAATAGCCGCACATATCGTCGAAGACCTTCTGGAAAACGGCTAGCAAGGCATCGACCTCGGTCTTGGATATTACGTCGGCCTTTTGGTCGATATTGAACAACAGTGAGCGTGACGGGATTGCCACTGCCTTGCGTAGTAACCCGGCCAATGTCGGATTGTCGTCCAGCTTCCGCTCGAAGATAGCGACGGCACGTTGACCATCGATCTCATCGTTTTCCAGCAACAGTGCAAGCATTTTCAGCAGGTGCGATTTCCCCGAGCCGAAGAAGCCCGATATCCAAACGCCGTTCGCCGTTTCATAATTGTTATAGGCGTCAAGAAATCGTTCGAGACGGACGCCGATCTCATGGGTGATGACATACTCATCCAGTTCGGTCAGCAGGCTAACCTTGTCGTCAGCCTTGATGACACCATCGATCGCTCTATCGACCCGCTTGTCAAAGATTTCGCGCAAAAGCGTCGCCATGGATCAGACCTCGTAATTCATAATATTGAAAGCGCGGTAATATTTGTCGTCATGCAGACGGCTGAACAGCTCGAGTGAAGCACCGGTCGCCAGCGCATGGGTGTATTGGCCGGGAAAGAACATGACGGTCGGCCTGTCTTTCGCTGTGCTTTGCAGGTTGTTCAGAATGGTATGTGAACGTAGGAACGGATAGACCTCTCCCACCCCGGATAGGAAAATAACATCGTGGGGATTGTCACCAATCCGTTTGGCTATGGCCGGAATCAGATGGTCCTGCGTGTCCAACACGCCCTGTAAAAGTTCCTTCAACTCGGCCTTATCGATTTCCGCTTCCATCTCCAGAAGCGATTCCAAAATGCCGCGTTCCTTGAGGACATCCAGGGAAAGATCGTAAAGATCTATATCCAGTACCCGCACACCTGCATAACCAAGCCTGGCAATGAGATCGTGACGGTCCTCCACCATACTTAGACCATCCTCCGGTCCGAACGCACAGATGAAAAACGGTACTTCGTTGCCCAATCCTTGCTTTTCAAGGAAGCGTTTGCTGGAAATAACCCTTGCAAGATGCTCGGCACGCGCGCGCCGTTCGGTCGCATCATTCACCCTAAACCCCCATTCCCGGAAATATCCGGATATCCTCCGGGCAGTGTTCATTAATCAGCATTTTCAGCCGCACGGACAACCAAATTTGCTGAATTCGCCCCTCGGTACTTAATACGCCGGATTCTCGCAGGATGCGAAATAGGATCTGACGCAATTTCGCACGGGTTGACGAAGACAACAGTGATAGGCTGGCGTCAATATCCGCCTTGTCATCCCAAAAACGGTCGAAATTTTCATGGCCCAAATCTAAGCGCCAGGACAAAAAGCGCTCTTCAATAATCTCGATCGCAAATTCACGCACAAAGGCATAGGTCCGACAAACCGCCAACCAGATCAGTGCTTGCTGCTCGATACGGTCTGCCCCCTCTAGTAGATAAGAGCGCTCGGCCTCTGTGAGACGTGAAATACGGTCGAAAATTTCTCTCACCACCCGTGTCTGCGACGCAAACTTGGGAAAAGAGGAAATTCCTTCAGATAGCAGGCGGTCACGCGCCTCAGGCCACGTCTCCCCAACACGCCAATGATGCGCCAAATCCAGACTCTCGTTGACCATCAAGCCGCCAACGCTGAAGGACATGCGATATTTTTTTAAAGACGGGTTCAATGTTGGACTCTTAATCAGACGGCTAACCGACGCTCATTACACACGTTTGCGAGCTTTGGCCGCTAAACGACCTTATCTGATTCTTTTTTCAAGCCTGGTGAACTCAAAAACCCACCGCAATATCCACCGTTTCGTCATCATGCCACACGCTCAGCGTCGCCGTGCTGCCGGGCTTTAGCCCCACCAGGGCCGCATCGACATCGGCCTGGGTCGAGACCGGCTTGCCGTTGACGGCCAGGAGGATGTCCTCGGCTCGGACGGCGGTCGGAGAGACGGCCGAGTCCTCCTGGACCTCCTGGATCATCAGGCCGTGGTCGAGGCGGTAGTTGCTCATCAAATCCTGGGCCGTCATGGCGGTAAAGACCAGGCCGAGCGGCAGGGGCTTAAGCACTTCGGGTTTGGCTGGGTAGGCGTGTTTGCCGG
The DNA here is from genome assembly GCA_965246725.1 of Asticcacaulis sp. Classification (GTDB taxonomy): domain Bacteria; phylum Pseudomonadota; class Alphaproteobacteria; order Caulobacterales; family Caulobacteraceae; genus Asticcacaulis. The sequence goes on along the minus strand of CBDFFG010000031.1, from coordinate 22,061 downwards.
CGTGGTCGTCCAGCGCGATGAACTGGCGCGCGATCTGGTCAGGGGACAGGGTGGCGTGGACCACCCCGCCGCGGTGCGTCGTCAGGTCGATGGTGATGCCGGTCGCGGCCTTGGCGCGCAGCAGGGCGTCGCCGATGTCGAAGGTGACGGTTTCCGTATAGCGGCACAGGCCGGTGACGTCGTTGACGCCGCAATTGACGACGTCGCGCACCGGTGGATCGGGCATGGGCTGATGGACGCCGCCGATTGCCACGCTACGGACATCGCGGAAATCGGTGTCGGTATAGCGCAAGGCGACAATCATCTGGTGATGGACGGCCAGGCTGTGGCGGGCGACATGGCTGTCGACCTCGGTGCGGGTTTCGTAGGTGGTGGCGTCGCCGCTCCAGGCGGCGCGGCCGTCGATCTCGATATGGTCGAGCAGTTTTTCGTCGACGATGACGACACCGAGCGGTGTTTCGGCGTGCGTGGTGCCTGCGCTCAGCGCGAGCACCAGCGTTGCAGTGATAATGCCCTTGCGTATCATGACATGTCCCCTTGCCTGATGGCGCAGGGGTAGTCCGCAAATTTGGCGTAATCTGGGCAGGGTTTGGGCTGGTGTTCAGGAAGCAAGAGGAACCCTCCGCCGCTTTCAGCGGCACCTTCGCTTCGCGACAGGAAGGAGGGAGTAAATCAATCTTATCAGGTTCCGTTTGTTCCTCCTTCCTGTCGCGAAGCGATGGGGGTGGATGGGATCCGCGTCAAGCAGACCAAAGACGGAGGGGGGAAATCTGTCCGCATCACGGGCGGACATTTCGGTTATTGAAACTTCGACATTCCCCCCTCCGTCTGGACCGGCTTGACGCCGGCCCAGCCACCCTCCCCCGCACTTCGCAGGGCAGGAGGGAGAAAGCTGATCCGCTTCAGGCTTAGCGACTATCCCCGCAACGCAATAGTCGCCGCCGCCAGATCCTGCGACGCGTCGCCGACGCTTTTAAACACGGTAATGCGGGTTTCGCGATCCGGCACGGCGCCGACCGCGCACAGCTCGCGCAAGGTTCCGGCTATGTCATCCCGGCTCAGCATGGCGACGTCGCCAGCCTCGGACAAGGCCGCCTCGCAGTCGAGCCAGACACGCGCCCTTCGCATACAGGCATCGTCGGCTTCGCGCATATCGGGCAGGTAGCCACCAATCAGAGCCACATGCTGGCCAGGCGCCAGCCAGTCACCGTGCACGATGGGCTCGGTGCTCAGGGTCGCACAGGCTATGATATCGGCTGAGGCCACCGAGGACGGCAGGTCTTCGCAGACATCGGCATCGAAGCCATTGGCGCGCAAATGGTGCACCAGACGCTCGGCATTGCCCCTGGTCGGCGAATAGACATCGACATGACGAATATCGCGGACGGCACGGTAGGCAAAGGCCAGTTCCGACGCGATCCGCCCCGATCCGATCAGCAGCAATCGACGGGCGTTGTCGCGGGCCAGGCGGGAGGCTGCCACCGCCGCCACTGCTGCCGTTCGCCGTGCCGTCAGTTCGCCACCATCGAGCAGGGCCAGGTGTTCGCCGGATACGGTGTCGAAGACCAGGTAACTTGCCGTTACCGCCGGCAGGCTGCGTTTAACATTGCCGGGCGTGACATTGACCAGCTTGATCCCGCCCCGGCCCGAGGCCGACCAGGCCGGCATCAGCAGCAGCGAGGCATCGGGCTCGTCGGGCTGCGCGATCGTATGGACATGGCGTTGCGGCGAAGTCGTAGGTTGGCTCAGCAGGTTGGGAAGGTCACGCACCAGCACATCATAAGGTAGCCGGACGATGAGGTCGGCTTGGGTGTAATGGTGCATTTTGTTTTCTCCGCCAGTCATTTTGTTCAAGATTGCTAGCAGTTTGCCAGAAGGTCAAGAATAAGAACTCCTCCTTTTGAAGGAGAGTTCTGGAGTCAGCGCTCCGCGGCAGTCTCTTCCAACAACCACTCGCGGAACGCCACCAACGGCGGGTGGCTTGCCCGGTCGTGCGGCCAGGCAAGGAAATAGGCCTCGGCGCTCTGCATCTCGCCATGGTCAGCTGTGTCGAGTGCATGCACCAGTTCGCCGCTACGCAGTTCTTCCTCGATCAGGAACGCCGGCAGCAAGGCCACGCCCAAACCGGCACGAGCGACCTGAGCCACGGTAGCGAACTGGTCGAACAACATGCCCTGGACGTTCAGGTCGGGCGCGGCGTTCAGGCGCAGCCAGCGCTCCCAGGCATCGGGCCGGGTGGTGATATGCAGCAGTGGTGCATTGCGAATATCGGCCGGTTCGCGGAAGTCGAAACGCGCCTTCAACTCCGGGCTGCAGGCCGGCACGACGATCTCCCGCCGCAGCAGGGCCGTGTCGGCGCCCGGCCAGTCGCCCATGCCGTGGTGGATGGCGGCATCCATCGCCTCCTTGCCGAAGTCGAAGACGGTCAGGCGCGTCATCAGGTTCAGCGTGATCCCAGGATTGGCCGCCAGGAACGCCGGCAGGCGCGGCGCCAGCCAGCGCGTGCCGAAGGTCGGCAGGATAGCCAGGTTCAATGTGCCGCCGAGCGGATTGGCGCGCAGGGTCAGCGACGCCGTACTGATCTTTTTCAGGGCGTCGCGGATATCGCGGGCATAGGCCTCGCCGCCCGGCGTCAGGCGGATGGTCTGGCGCTCGCGGAAAAACAGCTCGACTTCCAACTGCTCCTCCAGCGCCTTGATCTGGCGACTGACGGCGCTTTGCGTCAGGTTCAACTCACGCGCCGCCGCCGTAACCGAGCCGGTACGGGCCGCAGCCTCGAAGGCTTGCAGGTGGGACAGGCTGGGAAGGAACCGTCTGGGGGCGAGCATATTCTGGAACGGAATGAAGTCTGACCGAAATAGCGGTATATGACGTCTTATAGCAGATGATACTGTCCGGGACAGAATAAACTCAGACCCAGAACATGCAGCACACGCCCTCCAACGGACAGCCATCCATTACCCATGGATTGTGGGCCATGACCGCCCCGCCGGCCCCGGAAACAGGCGTGCTGGCGGGCGCGGAGACGTGTTCGGTCGCCATTGTCGGCGGCGGCTACACCGGCCTGTCGGCCGCCCTGCACCTGGCCAAGAAGGGCATCGCCGTCACCGTACTCGAAGCCGGTCCGGTCGGTTTCGGCGGCGCCGGCCGCAATGTCGGCCTGGTCAATGCCGGCATGTGGGTCATGCCCGACGAACTGCCCAATGTCCTGGGGCCCATCCACGGCGACCGCCTGCTGAAACTGCTGGGCGATGCCCCGTCGGCCGTCTTCGATATCGTCAAGACCTACGGCATAGCGTGCGAGCTCGAGACCAACGGCACCCTCCATTGCGGTGTGGGCGAGGCCGGCCTGACGGAACTGAAAGCGCGCGAAAGCCAATGGCAGGCCCGCGGCGCGCCGGTGCGCCTGCTGTCGCCGGCCGAGACGGCGCAGATGGTCGGCAGCCCTGCCTATTCGGGCGCATTGCTCGACATGCGCGCCGGCACCATCCAGCCGCTGGCCTATGTCCGCGGTCTCGCCGCCGCCGCCTTGCAGGAAGGCGCGCGTATCCACACATCGTCGCCGGTCGAGACGGTCGAGGCGACGCCGCACGGCTGGAAGGTGATTACCACAGGCGGCACGCTTAACGCCGACTGGGTGATCATGGCGACCGACGCCTACACGACCGGGCCGTGGGAAATCATCCGCCGCGAGCAGGTCCACCTGCCCTATTTCAACCTGGCGACCACACCCCTGCCGGACGATATCCGCGCCACCGTCCTGCCCGGTCATCAAGGCGCCTGGGATACGAAAGAGGTCCTGTCGTCGTTCCGCATGGATTCGCGCGGCCGCCTGGTCTTCGGATCGGTCGGTGCCCTGAAAGGCATGGGCCACGGCGTGCACCGCGACTGGGCCCTGCGCGCACTGCATCGCCTGTTCCCGCAACTGGGTCGGGTGGCGTTCGAGGCCGAATGGTACGGCCAGATCGGCATGACCGAGGATAACCTGCCGCGCTTTCACAAGTTCGCCGAGAAGGTTATCGGCATCAGTGGTTATAATGGCCGCGGCATCGCTCCCGGTACGGTCATGGGCCGAACCCTGGCGGAACTGATCGCCGGCGAGATCGGGGAAGCGGACTTGCCGCTGCCGGTGACGACAGCGCAGGACGCGAAGATGCGTGCCCTGAAAGAAGTTTTCTACGAGGTCGGCGCCCAGGCCGTCCATCTTACCGATTCGCGTTTTTAACCCTTACGGAGTTCGCTGCCCGAAGATACCTGTTTGCCTGAGGCCTATATGGCTTCTCCCTCCTGCCCCGTTTACGGGGGAGGTGGATTTGGCCCGCGTCAAGAGGGACAAAGACGTAGGGAGGAAGCTGCAGGCGTTCCAAATCGAATATGCAGTCATTGCTGCACGATAGGTAATGCCCCCTCCGTCATCTTCGCCTTACGGCTCGATGCCACCTCCCCCGCTTCGCAGGGCAGGAGAGAGTTTGCTAAACCGCCTCAGGAATAATGGCCAACAGTATCGCCGAGCAACTTCGACACCATGCCCCTCACCCGGCCCTGCGGGCCACCCTCTCCCCTCACGAGGGGAGAGGGGAATTTACGGACCAAGACCATGATCACCGAAACCCTTCGCAACACCACAGCAGACGAAGTCGCCCGCATCCTCAAGGCGCTGGGCGTCGACGACAGCGCCTACAGCAACGGCACGCTCACCGTCCATTCGCCCAATACCGGCGACGTCATCGCCCAGGTGCCGGAAACGGTCAATGCCGCCGCCACCAAGGCTATCGACACGGCGCACGAAGCCTTCCTGCAGTGGCGCCTCATCCCGGCGCCGAAGCGCGGTGAACTGGTCCGCCTGTTCGGTGAAGAGCTGCGCGCCCACAAGGCCGAGCTCGGCAAGCTGGTATCGCTCGAAGTCGGCAAGGTGACCTCCGAAGGCCTGGGCGAAGTCCAGGAAATGATCGATATCTGCGATTTCGCCGTCGGCCTGTCGCGCCAGATCTACGGCCTGACCATCGCCACCGAACGTTCGCAGCACCGCATGATGGAAACCTGGCATCCGCTCGGTGTCTGCGGCATCATCTCGGCCTTCAACTTCCCCGTCGCCGTCTGGGCATGGAACGCCGCACTGGCCCTGGTCTGCGGTAATGCTATCGTCTGGAAGCCGTCGGAAAAGTCGCCCCTGACCGGCATCGCTACCCATGCCATTTTCGAGCGCGCCCTGAAGCGCTACATCAATGACGGTTACGATGCCCCCGAAGGCCTGTCGGCCCTGCTGATCGGCGCCCGCGAAACCGGCGAGATCCTGGTCGACCACACCAAGATCGCCCTGGTTTCCGCCACCGGCTCGACCGCCATGGGCCGCGCCGTCGGCCCCAAGCTGGCCGCGCGTTTCGCCCGCTCGATCCTGGAACTGGGCGGCAACAATGCCGCCATCGTCGCGCCGACCGCCGATCTCGACCTGACCCTGCGCGGCGTCGCCTTCGCCGCCATGGGCACGGCTGGCCAGCGCTGCACCACCCTGCGCCGCCTGTTCGTCCACGACAGCGTCTACGACATCCTGGTGCCGCGCCTGAAGGCGGCCTACGGCTCGGTGAAGATCGGCGACCCGATGGCCGACGGCACCCTGGTCGGTCCGCTGATCGACAAGGCCGCCTTCGACGGTTTCGAAAAGGCCATGGCGGAAGCCAAGGCTGCCGGCGGCGCCATCACCGGCGGCGAGCGCGTCACGGTGTCCGGCGATAATTCGTATTATGTTCGTCCGGCCATCGTCGAAATGCCGGCCCATACCGGCCCGATGCTGCGCGAAACCTTCGCCCCCATCCTCTATGTCATGCGCTATTCGTCGGTCGCCGAGGCCATTGGCTGGCAGAACGATGTCGGCGCCGGCCTGTCGTCGTCCATCTTCACCAATGACGTCCGCGAAGCCGAGCTGTTCATGTCGGCGGCGGGTTCCGACTGCGGTATCGCCAATGTCAATATCGGCACCTCGGGCGCCGAAATCGGCGGCGCCTTCGGTGGCGAAAAGGAAACCGGCGGCGGTCGTGAATCGGGCTCAGACGCCTGGCGCGCCTATATGCGCCGCGCCACCAACACCATCAATTACGGCAGCACCCTGCCGCTGGCCCAGGGCGTGACCTTCGATGTCTGACTTCAACTGGGCTGACCCTTTCCTGCTCGACGCCCAACTGGGCGACGACGAGCGCGCCATCCGCGACGCCGCCCACGACTACGCCCAGGGCAATCTGATGCCGCGCGTGCTCAAGGCCTATGGCGAGGAATATACCGACCGCCATATCTTCAACGAGATGGGTGAACTGGGCCTGCTCGGCGCCACCCTGCCCGAGCAGTATGGCGGGGCCGGCGCGTCCTACGTCGCCTATGGCCTGGTGGCGCGCGAAGTCGAGCGCGTCGATTCGGGCTATCGCTCGATGATGAGCGTGCAGTCGTCGCTGGTCATGCACCCCATCTACGCCTATGGCACCGAAGCGCAGAAGCTGAAGTACCTGCCGAAGCTGGCCTCGGGCGAATGGGTCGGCTGCTTCGGCCTGACCGAGCCCGATGCCGGTTCCGACCCGGGATCGATGCGCACCCGCGCCGAAAAGATCGACGGCGGTTACCGCCTGACCGGCACCAAGATGTGGATCTCCAACTCACCGATCGCCGACGTCTTCGTCGTGTGGGCCAAGTCGGACGCCCATGACGGCCAGATCAAGGGTTTTGTCCTCGACAAGGGCATGGCCGGCCTGTCGGCGCCGAAGATCCACGGCAAGCTGTCACTGCGCGCCTCGATCACCGGCGAGATCGTCATGGACGGCGTCGAGGTCTCGGAAGACCATCTGCTGCCGGGCGCCCGCGGTCTGGGAGGGCCCTTCGGCTGCCTCAACCGCGCCCGCTACGGTATTGCCTGGGGCGCCATGGGCGCCGCCGAGGACTGCTGGCATCGCGCCCGCCAGTACGGGCTTGACCGCAAGCAGTTTGGCCGCCCCCTGGCTCAGACCCAGTTGTTCCAGAAGAAGCTGGCCGACATGCAGACCGAGATCACCCTCGGCCTCCAGGCGGCCCTGCGCGTCGGGCGATTGTTCGATTCGGGCGAGGTCCAGCCGGAGATGATCAGCCTGATCAAGCGTAATAACTGCGGTAAAGCCCTCGACATCGCCCGCGCCGCCCGCGACATGCACGGCGGCAATGGCATCCATGAAGAGTTCCATGTCATGCGTCACGCGCAGAACCTGGAGACGGTGAACACCTACGAAGGCACGCACGACATCCACGCCCTGATCCTCGGCCGGGCGCAAACCGGCCTGCAAGCCTTCTTTTAAAATTTAGGCCTTCTTCTGATAAACAGTCGTCATAACGGGTAAAAGTCATGAAACCGCTGTCCGGTGTCAGGGTTCTCGAGCTGGCGCGCATCCTGGCCGGGCCATGGTGCGGCCAGTTGCTGGCCGATCTCGGCGCCGAGGTCATCAAGATCGAACGGCCCGAGGTCGGCGACGATACCCGCACCTGGGGTCCCCCCTTCGTCACCGATGCCGCCGGCAATGCCTGGGGCGCCGCCTACTTCCACAGCTGCAATCGCGGCAAGGCGTCGGTGGCTGTCGACTTTGAAACACTGGAGGGCCAGGCGGTCATTCGCCGGCTGGCGCAGGAGGCCGATATCGTCATCGAGAACTTCAAGGTCGGCGGTCTGGCGAAATATGGCCTCGATTATTCGTCCCTGAGGCGAGAAAATCAACGATTGATATATGCGTCGATTACGGGCTTTGGCCAGGACGGTCCCTATGCCGCCCGCGCCGGCTACGACTACATCATCCAGGGCATGGGCGGTTTGATGGACATTACCGGCCCGGCGGACGGCGAACCGCAGAAGGTCGGGGTCGCCGTGGTCGACATCTTTACCGGCATCTATACGGCCAGCGCCATCCTGGCCGCCCTGCATGGCCGGGAAAAGACAGGCGAAGGGTGTCATATAGATATGTCGCTGTTCGATACGGCCGCATCCATCCTGGCCAACCAGGGCATGAACTACCTGACCTCCGGCACGTCGCCGACGCGGCTGGGTAATGCCCATCCCAATATCGCGCCCTACCAGGTCTTTGCGGTCGCCGACGGCCATATCATCCTTGCCGTAGGCAACGACTCGCAGTTCAGGAAACTGTGCGAAGTGCTTCAGGCGAATCAGCTTTTAACCGGCGACCTCTACCACAGCAACAAGACCCGCGTTATGCATCGCGATCGGCTGCAGGCGGATCTGCAGCCGCTGCTGTCTGCCTATAGCCGGGCCGACCTGCTGGCCCTGCTCGAGACCGCCGGCGTGCCGGCCGGACCGATCAACCGCATCGAGGATGTCTTCGCCGACCCGCAGATCGTCCATCGCGGCCTGAAACTGGAACTCACCGCGGCGGATGGGTCCAAGGTGCCCGGGATAGCCTCGCCTATCGTCATCAATGGCCAGCGCATGGCCGCCACCACACCCAGCCCGGCGCTCGGTTCAGGGGATCCCATATGGAAAACACCGCAATGACATCTAGAAACGGCGGAAAAATCCTCGTAGATCAACTGTTGATTCAAGGTGTCAAAACCGTCACCTGCGTACCGGGCGAAAGCTATCTGGCGGCGCTCGACGCCATGTACGATGCCGAGATAGACGTCCTGATCTGCCGCCACGAAGGTGGCGCCGCCATCATGGCCGAAACCCACGGCAAGCTGACGGGACAACCCGGCATCTGCTTCGTCACCCGCGGCCCCGGCGCCATGAATGCGAGCCACGGCGTCCATATCGCCCAGCACGATTCCAGTCCGATGATCCTGTTTATCGGCCAGGTCGAGCGCGCCATGCGCGGCCGCGGCGCCTTCCAGGAAATGGACTACGAACAGGTCTTCGGCAGCGTCGCCAAGTGGGTGGTCGAGATCAACGATCCCCGCCGCATTCCCGAAATCGTTGCCCGCGCCTTCACCGTAGCGACGCAAGGGCGGCCGGGCCCCGTGGTCATCTCCCTGCCCGAAGACATCCTGACCGAGGTGGCCGAGGCTGCAGATAGCGGCGTTATTACGCCTGTAAAACCGGAGATGTCGATTGCTGGTTTCGAAAAATTCAGCGCGTTGTTACAGGCGGCCAAACGCCCTCTGATCGTCCTCGGTGGCAGTTGCTGGAGCGACGAGGGTTGCGCCGCCATGGCCGATTTCGCCGCCCGCTGGACAATTCCGGTGGCGACGGAATTCCGCCGGACGGCTCTCTTCCCAGCCACGCATCCGTCCTTTGCCGGCGACCTTGGCTTTGGCCAGAATCCGAAACTGTCGCAACGCGTCAAGGATGCTGACCTGCTGATCCTGGTCGGTGCCCGCATGGCAGAAGTGCCGTCGGCGTCCTACACCCTGATCGATATTCCGCCGAAACAGACCATCGTCCATGTCTTCCCGGATGTCGGCGAAATCGGCAAGGTCTATCAGTCGGCGCTGGGGATCGTCTGCGCGCCCGACGCCTTTGCCCTGTCGCTCGGCGACCTCAAGGCACCGCTCAGCGTCGCATGGGCGACCCAGGCCGAAAACGCCCATATGGACTATCTGATGTGGACGGGGGCGCCCGCCACCCTGCCCGGCGACTTCCAGTATGGCCAGGTCGTCAAGGCGCTCCATGCCCGGATGCCGGCCGACACCATCGTCTGCAACGGCGCCGGCAATTATGCCATCTGGGTCCACCGCTACTGGCGCCATACCCTGCCCCGCACCCAGGCCGCCCCGACCTCGGGCAGCGTCGGTTACAGTGTTCCCGCCGGAGTCATGGCCAAGCGCCTTTATCCCCACAGTCCCGTTGTCGTCTTCGCCGGCGACGGCTGCTTCCTGATGCACGGCAACGAGTTCGCCACCGCCATCCAGTACGATATCCCCGTCATCGTCATCGTCGTCGACAACGGCATGTACGGCACCATCCGCATGCACCAGGAACGCGACTATCCGCACCGGGTGGTCGGCACCGACCTGAAGAACCCCGACTTTGCCGCCATGGCCCGGGCATTCGGCGGCCACGGCGAGACGGTGCGCACGACCGAGGACTTCCTGCCGGCCTTCGAGCGGGCTCGGGCCTCGGGCAAGCCGGCCCTGCTGCACTGCTTCCTTGATCCCCAGGCCATCACGCCGGCAAAGACCCTCGACCAGATTGCTGCCGGTAACTGACAGCTTGCCCGTCCAGAAGCAGACCGGTAGAAACAGGGAAACGGAGGACGCGATGAGCAATATCTATATCGGTATCGGCGGTTGGACCTATGAGCCGTGGCGGGGCACCTTCTATCCCGAAAAGTGGTCGCAGAAACGCGAACTGGAATATGCCGCGTCCAAGGTGACCTCGATCGAGATCAACGGCACCTATTACGGCGCACAAAAGCCGGCCACCTTCGCCAAGTGGCACGACGAGACGCCGGACGGCTTCATCTTCGCCGTCAAGGGCACGCGCTATGCCACCAACCGTAAGGACCTGGCCCAGTCGAGCGAGTCGGTCGAGCGCTTCCTCAACAGCGGCATCACCGAGTTGAAGAGCAAGCTGGGTCCGATCAACTGGCAGTTCATGGCGACGAAGAAGTTCGAGCCCGAGGACTTCGAGAACTTCTTCAAGCTGTTGCCGCCGGAACTGGACGGGGTCCGCCTGCGCCACGCCGTCGAAGTCCGCCATGACAGCTTCCGCGACCCGCGCTTCCTCGACCTTGCCCGCAAGTACAATGTGGCGGTGATCACGGCGGCCGATTGCGACTTTCCGCAGATCGCCGACCAGACCGGCGACTTTGCCTATATCCGCTTCCAGGGCTCGAGCGAGAGCGAGGCCAAGGGGTATTCCGAGGCGGCCCTCGATCAGCGCGCAGCGTGGCTGAAAAGCCTGGAAGCCGGTAATGTCCCTGAGGACCTGGAGGCCGTGTCGCGCGGTGACTCCGCCGGCGCGCGCGATGTCTTTGCCTATGTCATCAGCGGCCACAAGGTGCTGAACCCGGCGGCTGCCATGGCCCTGATCGAGCGGGTTTAGGGGCAAGTTGGCTGGAGACGGGGCATCTTCCTCCCTCCTGCCCCGTTTACGGGGGAGGTGGCTGCGAAGCGTAGCGAAGCAGACGGAGGGGGGATAGGTCCGGAGTTTCAAAAAGCCGATCCACGAGCCTGTTGCACTTACAGTTCCCCCCTCCGTCATCTACGGCCTTACGGCCTTGATGCCACCTCCCCCGTAAACGGGGCAGGAGGGAGAAAGTTGAACTGCGTCAGGCAACTCACTGGCTTCTAAGCCTTCACCGTTTCCTTTTCGATCGTCCCGAGCAGGTCCTGCAACAGTTCCAGATACACCGGCTTGACCAGGTGATGCTGGAAACCGGCCTCGCGGGCGCGCTGGCGGTGCTCTTCCTGGCCCCAGCCGGTCTGGGCGATAAAGACGGTGTCCTGCATGTGCGGCTCTTTTTTTAGCAACGCACACAGGTCGTAGCCGTTCATCCCGGGCAGGCCGATATCCATCATCACCACGTCGGGCAGGTATTCCTTCGACAGGTCAATGGCTTCGGGACCGTTATGGGCGATCTTGTAGTCGTGGCCCAGCATCTCGACCATCCAGCCCGTGGTCTGGGCCAGGGCCTCATTGTCCTCGACGATCATGATGCGCATGCCCGAGGCAGGTACAGCCGCGGCCTGGGGCGTCGCCTCAGGTTCGGCAACAACCGTCGTACCTTCGGCCAGCGGCAGGCGGACGGAGAATTCCGAGCCCTGACCCAGGCCTTCGCTGGTGGCCGATATCGTACCGCCATGCATTTCCACCAGGGCCTTGACCAGGGTCAGGCCGACCCCAAGACCACCGTGGGCGCGTTCCAGCGACTCATCGGCCTGGGCGAACATCTCGAAGATGCGGGCCATGGTGTCCCTGGTCATGCCCAGGCCCTGGTCGCGGATACTGACCGTCACCGTGCCGTCGGCGACCTCGGCCGACAGGCGGATCTCCTTGCCCGGTTCGGAATATTTGGCGGCATTGTTCATCAGGTTGGAAAACACCTGGCTAAGACGCGTCACATCGGCATCGAGCCAGACCTGGCCCTTGGGCAGGGTGGTGATCAGCCGGTGTTCGAACTGGGTGATCAGGGGCTGCGAAATCTCGGCGGCCGAACGCAGGACGTCGGCCAGTTCGACGCGTTCGGGCTTGAGCACGATCTTGCCGCGGGTAATGCGCGCCACATCCATCAGGTCGTCGACCAGACGCACCATCTGCTTGACCTGGCGTTCCATCATGCCGAGCGCCTGGTCGCGCACCACCTGTGGCGCCTTGGGCGAGGCCAGGATGCTTACCGAATTGCTGATCGGCGCCAGGGGATTGCGCAGCTCATGCGCCAGGGTGGCCAGGAACTCGTCCTTGCGGCGGTCGGCATCCTTCAGCGCGGCGGCATAGGACTGGCTCTCCTTCAGCAAGCGGGCATTTTCCTCGGCCGAGGCGGCGAGCGTATCGCGCTGGGCGGCAAGCTGCTGGCGCTGGCGGTAGATGTCATAGAAGACGTCGCACTTGCTGCGCAGGATATCGGGTTCCAGCGGCTTTTGCAGGAAGTCGACCGCGCCGGTTTCATAACCGCGGAACCGACGCGTGCGATCGGTCGATCCGGCGGTCAGGAAGATGATCGGGATACGGCGGGTGCGTTCGTTGCCGCGCATGGTTTCGGCCAGTTCGAAACCGTCCATTTCCGGCATCTGCACATCCAGCAGGGCCAGGGCGACCTCCTGCTTGAGCAGGATTTCCAGGGCTTCGACGCCGGAGGTGGCCTTGAGGATTTCCAGCCCGTCGCGACGCAGGACGGCTTCCAGCGACAGCAGGTTTTCCGACAGGTCGTCGACCAGCAGGAAGGGTACGGGTGGAAGGGTTTGGAGAGAGGGTGATGGAATCATGCGCGGGCCTCCGCTTTTGCCCCGGCCGTCCGCAGGAAAGCGGCGATGTCGTCCAGGCCGAGAACCCGGGCGCCGGGACTGGCATCGATCGCCGATTGCGGCATCATGGTGGAATAGGCTTCGTCCGGACGCTCGACCAGACCGATACCGCCGGAGTCGATCACGGCTTTAAGACCGGCGGCGCCGTCATTATTGGCGCCGGTGAGGATGACCCCGATCAGGCTGGAGCCATAGGCGTCGGCAGCGGTTTCGAACAGGACATCGACCGATGGCCGCGAAAACAATACGGGCACATCGTTCGACAGGGACAGGACGTGCTCGGGTTCGACCAGCAGGTGATAATCGGGCGGGGCGAAATAGACGACGCCCGGCAGGATCGGCTCCTTGTCCTCGGCCTCGCGCACGGCGATCTCGCACTTGTCGGCGAACAGGTCGGCGACAATGCTCTTCTTGCCCGGCGGCAGGTGGATGACGATCATGATGGGCAGGCCGAAATCCTTCGGCAGGGTCGGCAGGATGGCCGACAAGGCCTTCAACCCGCCGGCGGAGACGCCGATAACGATGGCCTGCGCCGGAACATGCGGAACCCGGACGGTCTTCTTCATGACCCGTCCCTTTTCTGATAGATCCGCTCGTCGCGCGCGAACTCGGTAAAGCGCTCGGCCTCGGCCGAAAAGCGCAGCGTCTCCTTAGCACCGAGTCCCAGGAACGCCTTGCGCGCCAGGGACTGGCTGAACAGCCCGATCGCCCGGTCCTGCAAGTCCTTGTTGAAATAGATCAGGACATTGCGGCACGAAATCAATTGGGTCTCGGCAAAGACGGCATCGGTCGCCAGGCTGTGGTCGGAAAAGACCGTGTTCTTGCGCAAGCTCTTGTCGAACGAGGCGGCGCCATAGGCGGCGACATAATAGTCCGAAAGCGAGGTCTTGCCGCCCGACAACCGGTGGTTCTCGGTGAACAGCTTGATACGGTCGAGATCGTATACGCCGTTTTCCGCCCGCTTCAAGGCATCGGGATTGATGTCGGTCGCGTAGAACATGGTGCGATCGAACAGGCCTTCCTCGCGGAACAGGATGGCGAACGAATAGAGCTCCTCCCCCGTCGAGCAGCCGGCGATCCACACCTTCAGCGACGGATAGGTGCGCAGGTGCGGCACCACCGTCTCGCGGATAGTGCGGAAATACATGGGGTCGCGGAACATCTCCGAAACCTGCACGGTCAGGTAGGACAACAGGTCCGGCAACAGGGCCGGCTCATGCAGCACCTGATCCTGCAGCATCGAGAACGAGCGGCAGTTGAAATGCTCGCGCGCCTGGTTCAGCCGCCGCTTGACCGAAGCCATGGCGTAACCGCGGAAGTCGTAATGATATTTGAGATAGATGGCGTCAAGCAGCAGCCGGATCTCGATATCTTCCGTCTTGGCCGTGCTGGTCGTGGTCGAGGCGGCGCTCACCATGCTGCAAACTCACACATCATCGGGGCATCCAGACACGAACGAGCGAGATCAGCTTTTCGACGTCGAGCGGCTTGGCCATGTAGTCGTTGGCGCCGGCGTCGAGGCACTTTTCCTGGTCGTCCTTCATGGCCTTGGCGGTCAGCATGATGACCGGCAGCTTCTTCCATTCCGGACGCTTGCGCAGCTCGCGCGTCGCCGTCAGACCGTCCATCTCGGGCATCATGACGTCCATCAGCACGAGGTCGATGTCGTGGGCGCCGGTGGAGTCGGCATGAGCAAGATCAAGCGCCTCCAGGGCTTCGCGGCCGTTGCGGGCGATCTGGACGATGGCGCCGAGCGGTTCGAAGATATTGGTGACGGCATAGACGTTACGCACGTCGTCTTCGACGATCAGGATGCGGCGGCCTTCCAGGATCGAGTCGCGATTCTTGGCCTTGCGCAGCAGGGTCTGCTGCTCCGGCGACAGTTCCGACACCACCTGGTGCAGGAAGAGACTGACCTCATCGAGCAGGCGTTCCGGCGACTTGGCGCCCTTGATGATGATCGACTTGGAATAGCGGCGCAGGCGCTGCTCGTCGTCATAGCTGAGCTCGTGGCCGGTGTAGACGATGACCGGCGGAAAGCTGTAGGCATCCTCCTGGCTCAGGGTCTCGAGCAGGCTGTAGCCCGAGGCGTCCGGCAGGCTGAGATCCAGCACCATGCAGTCATAGGTCTGCTCTTCCAGGGCTTCCAGGCATTCCGCCGCAGTGCCGACGGCCTTGACCTCGACATCCTGAGAGGTCAGCAGGCGCTGGACGGCGTCGCGCTGGACGTCGTCGTCCTCGACGATCAGGACGCGGCGCATCTTGGCCGACAAACGGGCTTCGAAGTTCCTGAAGGCGTCGACCAGTTCCTCGCGCTTGACCGGCTTGAGCATATAGCCGATAGCACCCAGCGACAGAGCCGCATGGGTATAGTCGTTGGCCGAGACGACGTGGACGGGGATGTGGCGCGTCTTTTCGTCGTGCTTGAGGCGGTCGAGCACGGACAGGCCGGAATTGTCGGGCAGGCCGACATCGAGCACGATGGCCGACGGCAGGTATTGCCGCGTCGTCGCCAGGGCGTCCTCAGCCGTCGTCGACAGCAGGCAGAGGAAGTCGAGGTCGTGCGCCAGGTCGTAGAGGATACGGGCAAAGGCGTCGTCGTCCTCGACCACCAGGATGCTGCGGCTGTTCTCGGTCAGCTTGTCGCGGTCGTCGATCAGGCGCTTGGAGGTGTCATAGGGTGACGGCTGGGCAACCGGCGCCGGCACATCCTTCTTGGCGGTCTTCTTTACCGGGCGCAGGGCGGCCGGCATGGGTTCGGCGGGCGCCACCGGCGCGCGCAGGAGCGGCTGGACGCCGGCAGGATTATAGACGAACGGCAGGGTGATCGAGAAGGTCGAGCCCTCGCCCGGCGTGCTTTCCAGCCCAATCGTGCCGCCGAGCAGGCGCGACAGTTCGCGCGAGATCGACAGGCCGAGGCCGGTGCCGCCGTACTTGCGGCTGATCGTGCCGTCTGCCTGGCGGAAGGCCTCGAAGACGGCGCGCTGCTGCTCGGCGGAGATGCCGATGCCGGTATCGATGACGGCGAAACGCAGAGTATTGTTGATCGTCTTGCTGATTTCCAGCTCGACATGACCCTTTTCGGTAAACTTGAAGGCGTTGGACAGCAGGTTCTTCAGCACCTGTTCCAGGCGCTGGCGATCAGTGTCGAAGACCTCGGGCAGACCTTCCTTCAGCGTCGTGCGGAATTCGATCTGCTTCTGGCCGGCGATAGGGTCGAAGGTGCGACGCATGTCGTTGACAAGGCGATTTACCGACACAGGTTCCGGGCGGATCTCCATCTGGCCGGCCTCGATCTTCGACAGGTCGAGAATGTCGTTGATCAGGGCCAGCAGGTCGTTGCCCGACGACTGGATCGTCTTGGCGAACTTGACCTGTTCCTCGCTGAGATTGCCGTCGGAATTGTCGCTGAGCAGCTTGGCCAGGATCAGCGACGAGTTGAGCGGCGTGCGCAGTTCGTGCGACATATTGGCGAGGAAGTCGGACTTGTAACGGCTGGCCTGCTCCAGTTCCTGCGCCTTCTGCTGCACCGAATCCTTGGCGCGCGTCAGGTCGTCCTTCTGGTCTTCCAGGATACGGGCCTGCTGTTCCAGCTGGTTATTGGTCTGCTCCAGCTCGGCCTGCTGCTGTTCGAGACGGGCGTGCGATTCTTTGATGGCGCGGCTTTGCTCTTCCAGCTCTTCGTTGTTGACGCGCAACTCTTCCGACTGGGTCTGCAGTTCTTCCGACTGGCGCTGGGTTTCCTCGAGCAGGTTCTGCAAGTGCTGGCGGTAACGCGCCGAACGCACAGCGATACTGATATATTCAGAAGTCTTTTCCAGCAGCTCTTTGGCGGCCTGGTCCATATCGCCAAGGAAGCCAAGCTCGACGACCGCGTCGACACTGCCTTCCGATGACGCCGGGACGATAATGACGTCCTTCGGACGCCATTGGCCCAGGGCGGCGCCGGCGGTCAGTTGAACCTGCGCCATATTGTCGAGCATAATCGTCTTGCCGGTCGTCACGGCTTCGCCCAACAGACCTTCGCTGGCACGGAAGTCCTCCGGCACGTCGCTGTTGTT
Source organism: Asticcacaulis sp. (assembly GCA_965246725.1). GTDB lineage: Bacteria > Pseudomonadota > Alphaproteobacteria > Caulobacterales > Caulobacteraceae > Asticcacaulis. The sequence continues at coordinate 5,082 of CBDFFG010000031.1, read as the reverse complement.
CGGCACGCCGTAGGTGGCGGTGCGGCGGAACAGGCCGCCTTCCTTGACGAAGAAGGCGCCGGCATGGCCGTCGAGATAGTTGGCCAGGTAGGACAGGACATTGTGCCCCAGCTGTTCCATATTCTGTTCGCCCAGCACTGCGGCGCTGAGGCCCGCCTGGCCGGTTTGCAGCCATTCCTGACGGCGGCGGGCACTGCTGGCCTTGCCGATCATGAAGGTGATGACACCCGACAGGATGATGCCCAGCAGGGCGGCGACAGCCGTCGAGGCGATCGCCGAGCTGTAGGCGGCGTTCATCTCGGTGATCTTCTGCGCCCGCAGCTGGCCTTCCTCGGCCTGCATGGCCAGGACCGACGACCGGATGGTGTCCATGTCGGCCTTGCCGCGATCGGTCAGGACGATAGCCAGGGCCGGCTCGAAGCCTTCGATGCGGCGCACCCGGACGGTGTCGGCCAGTTCGTCGAGCTTCGATTTGACCCGCAGCTTCATCGACGCCACACGGCCGGACTGGCTGGGGGATTCGGACACCAGGTTCGAAAGTTCGTTGAGCTGGTCGTCGACATGGGCGACGGCGTCGTTATAGGGGCCGAGATAGGATTCCTTGCCGGTCAGCACAAAACCGCGCTGGCCGGTTTCTGCGTCCTTGATGGTCGATAAAAGTTCATTGGCGCCCAGCAGCACCTCGTGCGTGCGCGTCACCGCGTCGCTGTCGCGACGAATGGTCGAAATGTTCATATAGGTGACGAAGCCGCTCGCCACGAAGAATGCCGCGACAACGGCAAGGCTGAGCGACGTGGTGATATCGGCCTTTGCCTGACGTCCCACCCCGGCCAGAAAATTATTTTTTGTCATATCCCAGTCCCAGAGGGCATTGCCAGGCCCCAATTCCGGCAAGTCCCCGAACGGTCAACCTACGGAGCACTCCGTAAGCATCCAATAAGGAGGCCTGATTTCATTATAAATTTTTTATAAGCGAGGGTGCGCGATTGCGCTGCCGGCCGCCACGGACTCATATTGTGAACGGTATAGTCATCCTGCCGCGACGTTCGTCAAGCGGCCCTTGGGCGAGTGGCCGGAAAGATACCCCTCCACCACTTCGTGGTCCCATGGCTTGCGATGGCTATACCGTCGCTGGCGCCAAACCCACATTGCTTCGCAATAGGGCGGAGGGAGTGCGCTGGTCTCCCTCCGCCCCATCAAAGATGGGGAGGTGTCGGCATAGCCGACGGAGGGGTCCCCCTAACGCCGCACGGGAGGGCCAAGATCCTTGGTCAGGGACGCAATCGTGCCGCAGCTGTTACAGGTTCCGCAGCCATCGTCGCTGCCGCAGCCGCCGGACGCCGCGGGTGCGTCGAGCTTCGCGCCGGCGCGGGCAAGCATTCCGCCCTTGCCCTTCAGGCTGGCGGAGAACCGGGTTTGAACCGCCGCTGCCGTCTTCGGGAACAGTTTCCGCGTCACCTGAACGGCGCTGAAGGCGACGATGACGGTGATGAGGACGGCCTGGAAGACGGCGTAGATCATGACGCATTCACCGCGATCTGATAGGTGACGAAAGCCGCGACATAGGCCAGGGCGAACAGGTAACCGGCGGTGACCGCCACCATCTTCCACGAATTGGTTTCGCGGCGAATAACAGCCAGGGTCGACATGCACTGCGGCGCGAAGACGTACCAGGCCATCAGCGACAGCGCCGTTGCCAGGCTCCACTGCGACGAGATCAGGTGGCCGAGCGCCGCCGATGCCGCATCCTCGCTGCTGGCGGTCACTGAATAGACAGTCCCCAGCGACGACACGGCCACTTCCCGCGCCGTCAGGCCCGGGATAAGCGCGACACAGATCTGCCAGTTGAAACCGAGCGGCGCGAACCAGGGGCTGCATGGCGTGACCGACCATGCCGGCAAGGCTGTAGTCGATCGCCGGCCCGGTCGCCCCTGCAGGCTTGCCCGGAAAGGTGGTCAGGACCCACAGGATGGTGTTGGCGGCGAAGATGGTGCCGGTGATACGGCGCATGAAGATCTTGGCGCGTTCGATCAGGCCGATGGCCAGGTTGCGGGCATTGGGCAGGCGGTAGGACGGAAGTTCCATCATCAGCGGGTGTTCGGTCTTGTCCTTGCGCGCAATGGTCATCACCAGGGACACCAGCAGGCCCGAACCGATGCCGACCAGGTAAAGGGCGAACAGGATCAGGCCCTGGAAGCTGAGGACACCGGCGATCTTGTGCTCGGGGATGAAGGCGGCGATCATCAGGCCGTAGACCGGCAGGCGCGCCGAACACGTCATCAGCGGCGCGATCAGGATGGTGGCGACTCGGTCGCGCATGTCGTGGATCGAGCGCGTGGCCATGATGCCCGGGATGGCGCAGGCGTGGCTCGACAGCAGCGGAATGAAGGAGCGGCCCGTCAGGCCGGCCTTCGACATCGGCTTGTCGAGCAGGAAGGCGGCGCGCGGCAAATAGCCGCTTTCTTCCAGCACCAGGATGAAGAAGAACAGGATCAGAATCTGCGGCAGGAAGACGATGACCGAGCCGAGGCCACCGATCAGGCAGTTCTGCACGAAGCCCTTGAGCAGTCCGTCGGGCATGTTGGCGCCGGCCAGCGCACTGAGATAGTCGAACAGGGCGGTGATACCGTCCATCATCGGAGTCGCCCAGGTGAAAACGGCCTGGAAGACGACGAACATGACGCCGAGCAGCAGGGCTATTCCCAGGACAGGGTTGAGGAAGATGCCGTCGAGAATGTCGTCGATCTTCGAGGTCCGCTGCGGCATGACCACGGTGGCGCCAAGGATGCGGCGAACCTCGGCGTGCAGGTCTTCGGGGCACCGTACCAGGCGCATTGATATGCTGGGCGACATTGCGGTCGAGATGGGCGACCAGCTCGGCGGCGCCATTGGCGCGCACGGCCACGGTTTCGATGACGGTAATGCCCAGTTCGCGGGCGATCGCCAGCCGGTCGATTGTGATGCCGCGCCTTGGCGGCGGCGTCCATCATGTTAAGTGCCAGGACAATCGGGCGGCCCAGCTTCTTGACCTCGAGCACAAAGCGCAGGTGCAGGCGCAGATTGGTGGCGTCGGCGACACAGACGATCAGGTCCGGCATCTCCTCGCCCGGGCGATTGCCCAGACAGACGTCGCGGGTAATGATCTCGTCCGGGCCCATGGCTTCCAGGCTGTAGGTGCCGGGCAGGTCCATGACGCGGACCTTGCGGCCGGACGGGGCGGTGAACTCGCCTTCCTTGCGCTCGACGGTAACGCCGGCATAGTTGGCCACCTTCTGTCGCGCGCCCGTCAACTGGTTGAACAGGGCCGTCTTCCCGCAATTGGGATTTCCGACAAGGGCGATGGTCAGGCTGTCCATAATCTACTCTTTCGCCCGTTCGGGCACTACCGTGACACGCCCGGCCTCGGACTTGCGCAGGGCGAATCGCGTGAAGCCGATCTGCACCAGCAGCGGATCGCCACCAAGCGGACCGCGGCCGACGATCTTCACCGGTTCGCCGGGGACGAAACCCAGTTCGCGCAGGCGCCTGCCGATACTATCGCCTTCGGACAGGTCTGCGACCGCCGTGACGGTGGCCGGGACGAAGGCGGGCAGTTCACTCAGTTTCATGATGGCTTTCAGCCGGGCTTTCTGTGCGCGTCCGGACGGACCTTGCGCCGCCGTAAATATCTGCGAATGATTATCATTTATGCGCCCTCAAGGTCAAGCGCAAGGGGATGTTTTAGCCTCACACGGTCCCGTTCACGGAAACGCTACCCTAGGTAGTCTTTATGCGTTCTTGACGTTGGTGTATTAGGGGAGCGCCGCATTTTTTATCCCCAGAAGGTTAAGACTGGACGTCCGGATTAACCGCCAGGGAGCCTCAGGTCATGGATACACTCGCACCACCGCCGCAACGCATTCAGCCCACGCCGGTTGTTGTCGCCATCCCGACCTATGAGTCGCTGAACGAGCGCATCATGGATACCGCTCATCGTATCCAGACCAACGTCCAGAACATGCCGTTGACCAGCCTGTTCCTGGCGGTTGCGGTGGGCGTCATGGTCGGATCGGCCCTAACCCGCGCGACCTACCATCCCGTGCGCTGAGATGGATTTTTACCGGGCGCTCGATGCAATCGATGCTACGACGGGCCTGGTCAATGCCGTGATCGATACGCCCAAGGGCAGCAATGGCAAGTACAAGCACGACCTGGACACGGGCCTGTTCCGCCTGAACAAGACGCTGCCGGTCGGCGCCTATTTTCCCTATAATTTCGGCTTCGTGCCCCAGACGCGTGGCGGCGATGGAGACGAGATTGACATCCTCGTCATCATGGACGAGCCCCTGCATATCGGCGCAATTGTGCCGGTTCGTATCATAGGCGTCCTGCGCTCGGAACAGAGCGAAGGCGACGGGCATACCTTCCGCAACGATCGCCTGCTGGGGGTTCCGGAGACAAAACACAATCCGCCGGAAATCCATCATTACAAGGACCTGGCGCCGCAGCGCCTGGCCGAGATCGAGCACTTCTTCCTGTCGTACAATCTCGCCGAAGGCCGCCCCTTCAAGAACCTCGGCCGCGGCGGCCCGGAAGAAGCGCTAAAGCTTATCCGCGACAGCCCAGGTGCACAAGGCCGAGGCGTAGGCGATCACCAAATTTAGCAAAGAAGATTTTAATCCGCAGATTAGCGCAGATTAGCGCAGATTTTTCTGATTAATTTTTTAGCCTGGCGCCTTTTCTTGAGGCGCGAAGCGCTGACTTTCAAATGACATGAAAGCGCCTACGGCGTGACATGAAATAATCTGCGTCAATCTGCGGATCCACTTCCTAACCGACGGCAAATACGTGCTTCGCAAGCTCAGCGAAAACCTCTACTCCATCGGACAGGTTGCGCCAGCCTTGGTTTCGGTCAGTCGAACCTCTGTCAGGACGACATCGAGCGTGCCCGCGGTTTCCAGATGCGCCACGGTCGGGGTCTTTGCCAGGTCCCTGTGCCTTGAAGCACGACAAAGGCACGGCCACGGCCACTTCGCCCGGCGTCAACAGCTTGGTCACGGTCACGCTGGCCGAACCGACGCCGAGGCGCACGGCCGAGGACGG
>CBDFFG010000030.1:0-79223 GCA_965246725.1 Asticcacaulis sp. | reverse complement strand
GAAGAAGCCGGGGCCGGTGACGACCCAGGCGACCGACGGCGCTTCGCCGCGGTGACCCTTGGGCGCGACATCGGTATTGTTGGTCAGCGAGCTGTCGCCCGGGGCGGCATAGGCCGAGGTCACCGAGACAACCCCGGGAATCGTCCGGAAGGCCGCCAGGATGACGTCGCGCTGCGAATTGCTGATTGCCGGATCGTAGGTGGCGTCGACCACCATCAGGCCCGAGCGGGTAAAGCCGAGGTCGGACGACTTCATGTGCTGCAACTGGGTGAGGAAACCCGCCACCATGATGAAGAAGGCGACGACGACGGTGAATTGCAGCACCACCAGGGCTTCCCGCGTGCGGATAGCCAGGCGCCCCCCGGCGGGCGATCGCGACGAGGCCAGGACCTGCGCGGGTTTGAATCCCGCCAGGACGAAGGCCGGGTAAAGACCGGCCAGCAAGCCCGCCAGGAGGATAAAGCCACCGGCAGCCGCCAGCGGCAAGCCTTCGCCGACATAGTCGAGGGTCAACTTCAGATCGCCGAAGCTGTTGATCAGCGGCAGGCTGACCTCCACCAGGCTCAGGCCGATCAGGGCAGCCAGAATGGTCGTCAGCAGGGCCTCGCACAGGAACTGCGTCCGCAATGCGCCCTGGGTGGCGCCCAGCGTCTTGCGCACCGCGACCTCCTTGGCCCGCATACCCGCGCGCGCCGTGGCCAGGTTGATATAGTTGATGGCGGCGATCAGGAAGGCGAGGATGCCGACAATGCCCAGGGCATAGACGGAGGTGCGCGTCTTCTCGTCGGCCAGGTGCTGGCGGGTCAGCGGGGTCAGCCGGAAGTGCATGATGGTGTGCGGCACCTGGTCGCCGAAGGCGCCGACGGCGTGACGATCGGAAAAGGCCGGGAACCGGCTGTTCATCAACGCGACATCGGCGGCCGTTTCCTCACGCAGCACGGTCTGCATGCGTTGCGAGCCGTAATTCTTCCAATTGGTGATGGTGCTGGCATATTGCGCCGTCAGCAGGCGGACAAAGGAGAAATGCAATTCGCTGTTGGCCGGGACGGTCTTCATGACGGCGGCCACGCGATAGTCGCGCGTCCCCTCCTCGTCGGTCAGGCGGACGGTGCGGCCGATAACGGCCGCCGGCGATTTGGCGTCGGGGAAATACTTGTCGGCCATGGCCTTGGACAGCATGACGCGGTCGGGCGTCGCCAGGGCCGAGCCCTTGTCGCCGGCCAGCAGCGGAACATCGAATAGCTTGAAGAAATCGCCGTCGACCAGCATCACGGCCTCGGTCGTGACGCGGGCGCCGATATGGACCGTGACGCGGTCTTCCCATAGCCGCGTGCCGACGGTGCCGGGGAAATCCGCGCGCACGTCGTCGAGCATGCCGCCCGACGTATAGGGCTGCGGCATCGGGTCGGCGCCGTTGAAGGTCCACAGGTTCTCGACCATGTAGAGCTTGTCGACATTGGGCACCCAGCGCTCATAGGTCGTCTCGAAGCGGACGAACAGGGCCAGGGTGATAAAGACGGCTATACCCAGGCTCAGGCCCAGCAGGTTGAGCAGGGCATAGAGCGGGTGGCGGGTGAAGGACCGGTAGAAGGCCGTGAAGGTCGAACGCAGCATTACAGCACCTGGCTGACGGACGAGACCAGCTGGCCGTCGAGGATGTCGATCTGGCGCGTCGCCTGGTCGGCATGGGATTGCGAGTGGGTAACCATGATGATGGTGGCGCCGCCGGCGTTCAGGCCTTTCAGGATCTGCATGACCTGGGCGCCGTTTTCGGTATCGAGATTGCCGGTCGGTTCGTCGGCCAGGATCAGGGAGGGCTGGCCGACAATGGCGCGGGCGATGGCGGCGCGCTGCTGCTGGCCGCCGGACAGCTGATGCGGAAAGTGGCGGGCGCGGTGGGCGATACCGACGCGGTCCATGGCGCTCTCGATCGCCTGGCGGCGCGAGCCCTTGCGGTCCTTGCGGTACAGCAGGCCCAGCTCGACATTCTCGTAGATGGTCAGGTCGTCGACCAGGTTGAAGCTCTGGAAGATGAAGCCGAGGTGTTTTGCGCGGTGACGGGCCAGGCCGACCTCCGGCATCTTGGCCAGGTCCTCGCCGTCGAACAGGTATGCGCCAGAGGTCGGCCGGTCGATCGTGCCGAGGATGTTGAGCAGGGTCGACTTGCCGCAGCCGGACGGCCCCATGATGGCGACGAACTCACCCTTCTTGATGGTCAGCGAGATATTGTGCAGGGCCGTCGTCTCGATCTCGTCGGAGCGATACAGGCGGGTGACGTGTTGCAGGTCGATCATGATTGCGGTCTCGAAAGGGTTGTCGGTTGCGACGAAGGGCAATATCCCCCTCTCCCCACTTGAGGGGAGAGGGTTGGGGTGAGGGTTTTAACCGTCGACGACGTGGTCTGCGGATGCTGTTTTTGACCCCTCACCCGGCCCTACGGGCCACCCTCTCCCCTCAAGTGGGGACAGGTGAGAAAGGGGCGAATTGGCGTTCTGTCGGGTCTGCACCTTCTGCCGCTCCAGCCAGTCGAGCGCAGCATAAGCGGCAACGGCGGAATTAATCGTGGTCATGACTGAGCCTCAGGTGCTGGGCCTTGATCAGGCTCTGTGTGCTGCTGGTGACGATACGCTCGCCGGGCGCAAGGCCGCTGACGACCTCGGCATATTCGGGATTGCGGCGGCCGATGGAGATGGCGCGGCGGTCGGCCCGGTCACCTTTGGCATTCAGCACAAAGGCATAGGTGCCGTTGGAATCGTTGAGCCAGGTGCCGGCCGGCGCCAGGATGGCGCTTTGCGTGCTGCCGAGCGACAAGCGGACATCGATCGCCTCGCCGCGCTTGAGATCCGAAGGCATGGCGCCGGCAAACTCCATCTCGACCGAGACATGGCCGTTGGTGACTTGCGGGAAGACCCGCGTCACCTTGACCGGCAGGGTGCGGCCATGGACAGTGGCCGACGCGGTCAGGCCTGCCGACAGGCGCGACAAATAGAATTCGTCGACCTCGGCGCGCAGCTTGTAGGTGCCTTCGGAATCGACCTCGCCCAGGGGGTCGCCCTGCTTGACGGCCTGTCCCGGCTTGAAGTCGAAGTCGGTCAGGCGGCCGGCCACCGGGGCGGTGACGGTCAGGGCGCTGAGGCCCGAACGGGACCTCGCCCAGGCTGCGGCGCAGGTCGTTGGCCGAGTTGAGGATCTGCGTGCGCTGGTCACGGAAGAAGGCGGTTTCCTGGCCTTCGCTGGTCTTCAGGGTCGCCAGGCGGGCGCGCTGGTAGGTGACCTCGTCCGCATAGGGTTTGACGGCGGCGTCGTTGACGACATTCTGCTGACGCAGGACCTGGTACTTGGCCAGGTCGGCCTCGGCCTTGTGCAGGGCGTAGGCGGCATCGGCGACCGTCTGGTCGCGCGTCTGCGACTGGGTTTGCAGGTTCATCAGCTGGTTGTTGGTGTCGCTGAGGCGGCCGGAAATATCAGCCTCGCGCGAGGACACTGCCAGGGTCAGGTCCGGATTGGACAGGCGCAGCAGGGCCTGGCCCGGCACGACCTGCATGCCGTCCGAGGCGGTGACCGCATCGACGCGGCCGGCGGTCTGGGCGGTGATATAGACGGTGTCGAGCGGGACAACGCTGGAACGCAGCGGAACATAGTCCTGGAACGGCGCGCGCACGACCTCGCCGCTGTCGATACTGCTGGCGGTCACGGTGACCGTACCGGAGGCCGGCAGCAGGACGAAGGTCGTGATGGCGCCAAGCGCCAGAACGGCGGCAAGCGCACCCATCTGCACCGGGCGGCGTTGCCACCACGATTTGGCGATGACGCGGTCCATGCGTCGGGCAGGTGTGTCTGAAGAGGTTGTATCGGGCATGATGAAACACTAACACAGCCATTGCAATATGCATAAATATCGAAATTCATTTGACTTTTAGGTAAAATCACGCGTAAATCGCCTGGCCCTCCACTGCCGGACTGTCCGTTTCCGAACATGTCAGACACCTCAGACTCTCCAAGCCAGCCCCTGCGCCGCACGGCCCTTTTCCTCGACGACGATGCCGATGTCCTGGCCGCGGCGGAGCTTGTCCTGACGCGCCACGGCTTCGATTTGCTGACGGCGCAGACGCCCGATGCCGCCCGCGCCCTGCTCGATGCGAACGCGATCGACGTCCTGCTGCTCGATCTCAACTATCGCCGCGGCGACACCTCGGGCGAAGCTGGCCTGGCCTTCCTGCGCGAGCGCATGGCGATCACCCCGCACCTGCCCGTCGTTATCGTCACCGGCCATAGCGGCATGGCCATCGCCATCCAGGCCATGCGCATGGGCGCCCAGGATTTCGTCGTCAAGCCGTGGAACAACGACCGTTTCCTGGCCTCGATCCATGCCGCCATCGACAGCCCGCGCGCCCTGCCCACGGCGCCTGCACCGGCCGACCTCAATCTCGATCGCTCGGAAAAGGAGCTGATCAAGACAGCGCTCGATCGCCACCAGTTCAACATCTCCCAGGCCGCCCGGGATCTCGGCCTGACGCGGGCGGCGCTTTACCGGCGCATGGAAAAGCATGGACTATAGACGCATCGCCGTAGCGCTGGCCGCGCAGCTCGGCGTCTTCGTGCTGGGGGCCGCCCTCTGGCTGGCCCTGGCCCACGGCCTCTACGCCAGCGCCCTGGTGTGCGGCATCGGCGCTGTCGTCCTGGCCAGCCTGGGTTTGACGCCGACCGCCTTCCGTATCGGCCGCGACCTGCTGCGGCGCAATTCCGGTCCCGGCGCCATCTTCACCGCCGAACTCAGCCGCCGGCGCCTGCAGGTCCTGCTCGACCAGACCCCGTCGCCCCTGCTGCTGCAGCCGGGCAATGGCCAGTTGATCGCCGTCAACCGGGCGGCGCGGCGCCTGTTCGACGTCTCCTACGCTCTGCCCACCGCCAGCCGCCGCGTACTGCTCGGCGACACGGAGGCGCCGATCATGCCGGGCCTGCAAAGCCTGGCCGGCCAGATCAAGTGGAAGGGCGGCACCTACGCTGTCCACCTCGCCGAGATGGAGGAGGACGAGCACGTGTCGCACCTGGCCGTGCTGACCGATATTTCCGGCGATGTCCGCGCCGCCGAGGCCAGTGCGCTGCGCGACCTGCTCAAGGTGCTCAACCACGAACTGATGAACGCCCTGACCCCGGTCGCCTCGATGAGCCGCAGCGCCCTCGATATCCTGAAGGAGGACGGACCGGATGCCCGCCTGACCGCCATCAAGGCCCTGGAACGCGTGGTCGCCCGCACGGAAAACCTCAGCGGCTTCATCAATGCCTATCGCGCCCTCACCCGCCTGCCGCCGCCAGCCCTGCGCACGGTCGAACTCGACCCGTGGCTGGAGGTCCTGCAGGAAAGCTTCGCCGCCCAGTGGGGCGACCGCGTCACCCTTACCTGCGACACCGATGCGGATCTGAGCGCCGTCATGGACGAGGACCAGATGTGGCTGTGCGTCGGCAATCTTCTCAATAACGGCGCCCAGGCCGCCCTGGAAAAGGAGGGGGGGGAAAAGGCAGGGGGGGAGAAATCTGATCCGCAGGTCCGTGTCGCCATGCACCGGGTCGACGACCAGGTCTGTTTCGCCATCTCGGATTCCGGCAAGGGCATTCCGGCCGATCAGGCCGACCAGGTCTTCCTGCCCTTCTACACCACCAAGGAGACCGGCACCGGCGTCGGCCTTAGCCTGGCGCGCCAGATCGTGCAAAGCCACGGCAGTGCGCTCAGCCTGCTGCCCCGGCCCGGAGACGCCGACGCCCTGAGCGGCGCGCGTTTCGGCTTCCAGCTGCGCGCCGCCGGCGCGTAAAAAGCACGGCCAGACAAAACAGCAGCAAATTCCGACAAGACCCACGGTGTCATCCGCGCCATCATGGCCGTGGAGGATGACGCAACCAATGACGACGGATACGGTTCAGGACAGGGTGACCACGGGCGCTATCAGCCGCGACGACCTGTGCCTTGCCGCCCGCCAGCCACTGACCGCGCTTCTGCTCAATGCCGCCACGGCCCTGCACGACCTGCATGTGGACCATGACCTGCATCCGGTGCTGACGGACATCCTTAGCGATACGCGGCGGCTTTGCGAACTCATACGAAGGTTTGACGACACCACGCGGGTGTAGGATGGCGGCGCGGCGTGGGACCGCGCATTGTTGCGGCACTGGCTCCCACCCCGACAAGGCCCGCCCCCATGATGCTATACCGAGGTATTATTGTTCAGGATGGACAGGGCATGACAGGATCGCCGGCAATGCGCGAAGAGGCCATCATCCATATTGTCGACGACGACGAAAGCCTGCGCGGTGCGCTGGGCACCCTGTTCCGTTCGGTCGGATTGCAGTCCAGTCCCTACGACTCGGTGCGCGCCTTTCTCGATGCCGACCTGGCATCGGCACCCGGTTGCCTGCTGCTCGATGTCCGTCTTCCAGGCATGAGCGGCCTCGACTTCCAGTCACAACTCGATAGCCTGGGCATAACCCTGCCCGTCATCATGATGACAGGGCACGGCGATATTCCCATGACGGTGCAGGCGATGAAGGCCGGCGCCGTCGACTTCCTGCCCAAGCCGTTTCGCGAACAGGACCTGCTCGACGCCGTCACCACCGCCATAGCCCGCGACCGTGGCCAGCGGGCGCAACGCGGCGATCGCGACAGCCTGAAGGCGCGTTACGACGCCCTGACCAGGCGCGAACGGGAGGTCATGGGCCTGGTCACCGCCGGGCGGCTGAACAAGCAGGTCGCCGGCGATCTAGGTTTAAGCGAAATCACCGTCAAGATTCATCGCGGCACCATGATGCGCAAGATGGGCGCACGCACCCTGGCCGACCTGGTCCGCATGGCCGAGGCCCTGAAGGCCGCCGCCCCGCCTGTCCGGCATTAAACCCCTCCGATATCGGCGTTTCGGAAAGGAGGCGTTGACCCCATGACATCCAGCGTCCCGCGCTCCGACAGCCTGCAAACCATTGCCGTGATCGACGACGACGATTCGGTGCGCACGGCCATAACCCGCCTGCTGCGCGCTTTCGGTTTCACCGCTGTTGCGTTTGCGTCGGCCGAAGCCTTCCTCGACGCTTCGCCTTCGGGAATGTCCGTCATCGTCAGCGATATCCAGATGACCGGCATGACCGGCATTGCGCTGAAAAGCACACTCGATGCCGGCGGCTCGACGGCGCCCGTCATCCTGATGACGGCGCGCAACGAACCTGGCCTGCTGCAGCAAGCCGCGAACAGCGGCGCCTTCTGCGTCCTGCATAAGCCGTTCGACGGCGAGGCATTCATTGCCTGCATCGAGCGCGCCCTTGCTGCCTGAACGGTTTCGCGCCATGGTTGGATACGCCGCTTCCGACGAGGCAAGCTAATGGTATCTGCCGCCGATCCTGTCATGACGGATAGCCCGGACGACACCCGTCGTCTGCAGGCCGAATATGCCCATGCCTCGCGCCTGGCGATTCTCGGACAACTCGCCGCATCGATCGCCCACGAGGTCAACCAGCCCCTGGCGGCCATAGCCGCCAATGGAGCCGCGGCCACGCGCTGGCTGGCACGACCCGAGCCTGATCTCGACGAGGTCCGCGCCATAGCCGCCAATATCGTCAGCGACGCCCGGCGCGCCGCCGACTCTATCGCGCGTATCCGCGACATGGCCTCCAATGCGCGGGTCCGGACGGTGCAACTCGATCTCAATGCCCTGATCCGGGAGGCCCTGGTCTTCCTCGGCCACGATCTCGGCCTGCACGGCGTCACGGTCACCCCTGCCCTCCAGGCTGGCCTGCCGATGATAGATGGCGATCGCGTCCAGTTGCAGCAGGTCATCGTCAACCTGATCCTCAATGCAGCACAGGAAATGACGAAGGCCCGGATCGCACAGCCGCGAATTATCCTGCGCTCCCTGATTTCCGAGGGCATGGTTGTCGTGGAGGTCGAGGACACGGGGCCCGGTATCGCGCGCGAACACCTGCCGCGCCTGTTCGACAGCTTCTTCACCACCAAGGCCGCCGGCCTCGGCATGGGGCTGTCGATCTGCCGCAGCATCGTCCAGTCCCATGGCGGCCACATCGCGGCGGAAAATCATGCCGCCGGCGCCCGTTTTCGCTTCAGCCTGCCGTCGGCGATTGAGCTTAAAAAGACTGCGCCGGCAAGGGGTTGATGCCGGCGCAGCAGGTGGGCAGGCGGGAGAGTGAGGCGATCCGCATGCCGGGCTCGAAGATGGAAAAGCGATAGGGAAAAACAGGCTGCGCGGCCTCCGGGTTACGCCGCGCAGCCTCTTCGGCCGCAGGCGGGGGAGGACGTCGACCGGATAAGGCCACAATGAAGCCTGCCGTCATCCGGCGCCATTATGCGCAGGGCAGGCGCGGCCATACTTCGGTTTAACGGTGATATGATGCCGGTGTGCGATCCCCCGATGATTCGGGGCGGTTTTATACGCCGGGGAGACCTACCCCATACGGTTGTATGATGGGTTTCGCCGGCGCGATCCCCTAGTCTCCCGAGCGCAGAAACCCCGGAGAGATCACATGAGCACCACCCTGTTCGCCGTCGCGTCCTCGCTTCTCGCCCTCGGCATCGCCCTTCCCACCCTGGCCGCCCCGGCAAAACCCCACGTCAAGAATATCGTCCTGGTCCACGGCGCCTGGGCCGACGGTTCGGGCTGGGAGGGTGTCTACAAAATCCTCGTCAAGGATGGCTATTCGGTCAGCATCGTCGCCAATACCGACCAGTCCCTGGCCGGTGACGTCGCCGACACCCAGCGCGTCCTCGATCGCCAGGACGGCCCGGTCGTCCTGGTCGGCCATTCCTATGGCGGCGCCATCATTACCCAGGCCGGCAACGATCCCAAGGTGGCGGGCCTGGTCTATATCGCCGCCTTCGCGCCCGACGCCGGCGAGAGCATTTTCGGCCTGCTGCCCAAGGACGGCCCGCAGCCGCCGATCGAGCCGAGCAAGGATGGACTGGCCTTCTTCAGCCGCGATGCCTATCTCGCCGCCTTTGCACCCGACGTGCCCAAGGCAACGGCCGCCTTCATGGCCGACAGCCAGGTGCCGATCGCCATCCAGGCGGCTGGCTTGGCGCCGATAACCACTGCCGCCTGGAAGACCAAGCCGTCCTGGTATCTGGTTTCCTCCAACGACCAGATCATTCCGCCGGCCGCCCAGCGCCAGATGGCGGCGCGCGCCCATGCCACCGTGTCGGAGGTCGCCGGCAGCCACATCGCCTTTATCTCGCACCCGGAAGCGGCGGCGAAGGTCATCGAACAGGCCGCCGAGGCCCTGGCGAAAAAGTAGCGAACCGCTTTACTCCTCCCTATTTGCCCTTGCAAATGGGGAGGGGGACCACACGAAGACGAGCCACGCTTGGACAGCGAAATATTAGTGCCCATACATCCGGGCTCGACGAGATGTGGTGGTGGGGTTTCTTACTTCGAACCACGCCTGAATAAGCGGCGATTTTATTCGAAACTGCCTGACTAAGAGAGCGGCCAAACAAGAAACCCCACCACCCCGAGCCCAAGCGAGCTCGCGGTCCCATGGCTGGCGAAGGCTATACGTTCGCTGGCGCCGAACCCCAGTTCTTCGAAATAGGGAGGAGTAAGCTTGCCCCGGCAGGGCTTTTGCGTGCCAGGTCTTGCGAATTCCCGGGCGCTGGCTACATCCTGCACAAAGGAGTAGCCTGCCCCCATGACCGTTTTTGTCGATGACATGTACCGCTATCCCATCGGCCGGTTCCGCGGCATGCAGATGTCACACCTGATCGCCGACACGGAGGACGAGTTGCACGCCATGGCCGACGCCATCGGCGTCGAGCGCCGCTGGTACCAGGGCGACCATTACGATGTTCCCCTGCCCGTCCGCGAGCGCGCCCTGCGCAACGGCGCCATAGCCATCACCTATCGCCAGGCCTCCGCCATGCGCCGCCGCTGTGCGGTCGAAGGGACATGCGGCCTGCCTGGCGAGGCCGAAACCTGGTACCGCGGCTGGCGGGCCCGTGCGCGATCCGCCGACCCGGACAAAAAGGCGTTTTCCTGACCGTGCGAAATCTGTAACCTGTATCCATGGCGTCCAAGACCACCCTCACCGCTGCCAATCTCGAAGCCCTCGGCGCCGAGAAACTGGCCAGCCTGCTGCTCGAAATCAGTACCGGCAATGCCAATGCAAAGCGCCGCCTGCGCATGGAGCTGGCCGGCAAGGAAAGCCCGGACAAGCTAACAGGCGAAATCCGCAAGCGGCTGACCGCCATAGGTGCGGCCACCACCAATATCGGCTGGCGCACCCTGAAAGCCTTCAAGGCCGAACTGGACAGCCAGCGCCGCCTGATCGTCGAACAGGTGGCCGGCCCTTCACCCGCCGAGGCGCTCGACCTGCTGTGGCAGATGATCGCCATGGGTAATATATTGCTGGAACGCACCACCGACAGCTCGGGCGAGGTGCTAGCCATCCTGCGCGAGGCCAGCGGCGATGCCGGCCGCCTGATCGATACGGTCAAACCGGCGGCAGACGATCTGATCCCGCGTCTTGTCGATGCCACCATCGGCAATGGCTATGGCCAGAACGACACCCTTGTTTTTGCCGCAGCCCCTGCCCTGGGGACGGACGGCCTGAAGGCCCTGCGCGATGCCCTGCTCCTGGCCGGCAAGGTCCCGGAGGATCGCCCGGCGGTCAAGGCGCGCAAGATGTCGCGTTGGCGCCGCAGCCGCAGCGAACACCGCGAGGGCGCCCGGCGCACCACGCGTGCCGAGTTGGTCCGCCAGGCCCTGGAACAGATTGCCGATGCCGGCGGCGATGTCGATGCCTTCATCGCCCTGCAGCCGGAAGCGCATAATCCCGCCATCGCCACCCGGATCGCCGAACGCCTGCTGCGCACCGGGCGTGCCGAAGAGGCGCTCGGCTATCTCGACCGGGTCCGCGGCGGCGCGAGCGTCCCGCATTCGCAGGCCTGGGAGGAGGCGCGCATCGCCGCGCTCGAAGCCACCGGCCGCCGGGCCGACGCCCAGGCCTTCCGCCTGGAACTGTTCCATCGCTCGCTCAACCCCGTCGCCCTGCGCGCCTATCTGAAACGCCTGCCCGATTTCGACGATGTCGAGGCCGAGGATGCGGCGCTCGACGGCGTCGAGGAGACGAAGGATGTCCATACCGCCCTGGCCTTCCTGGTGCACTGGCCAGCGCTCGACCGGGCGGCGCGTGTGACCTTGCGCCGGTATCGCGAGATCGACGGCCAGCACGAGGACCTGCTGGTGCTGGCGGCGGACAAGCTGGCGGCGCGTTATCCCTTGCCGGCCATGCTCCTGCTGCGCCGGGTGGTCGATATCATCGTCGTCAAGGGCCGCAGCACGGCCTACGACCAGGCGTCGGAATATGTCTCGGACATGGCCCGCCTGTCGGCCCGGGTCGAGCATTTCGAAGGCTTCGACGACCACGCGGCCTTTATGCATGCCCTGCACATCGCCTACCCTGCACGTACGGCCTTCTGGACTGCTGTGGGCTAGGAACCACTCAATATCTCGTTTGCGAAGAGTCCTGAAATATAGAACCTGGTGCTATATTTTGTAGTATCCTGAGGAGACACTTTTTGCGCACGTTCAAAAGCAAGACGTTTGTGCGATTTGCCCGGAAGGAGCGCATCACAGATGCACAACTCGTCACGGTAATCGCTGATGTCGAGAACGGACACGTTGACGCGGACCTGGGCGGTGGTGTTGTCAAGCAACGTATTGCTCGGCCAAATGAAGGGAAGTCGGGTGGGTATCGCTCGATTATTCTGTTCAAAATCGGCGAGCGGGCGTTTTTTGTCCACGGCTTCGCTAAAAGGTCCAGGCCAACATTACCGCGGCGGAACTTGCCGGCTTCAAGGAACTAGCGCCGATACTGCTTGAAGCGACGGACACGCAGATAGAAATGCTTCTGGCAACGAACAAATTTGTAGAGATATGTGACGATGGCACGGACGAAGACATACAAGAGTGACGTTTCCGCCAGCCTGCATGAATTGGCGAGCGATCTCCATGAAACCGGCCTGATAGACAAGGCGACAATGCGTCGCTTTGATGAAAACTGCCTGACGCCGGTCCACGCATTCACGGCTGACGAAATCCGCCAGCTCCGGGAACGCGAACAGGTAAGCCAGACAATCTTTGCCGCCTATCTCAATGTCACAAAAGATTCCGTCAGCCAGTCGGAAAGAGGACAAAAGCAACCCGCGGGTCCGTCCCTCAAGCTTTTGTCTCTTGTTGAACGCAAGGGCCTCTCGGCAATTGCCTAAAACAATCGGATCTCAGTTTACGACCCTTGTTTCACACATTTGCCTGCGCTATATCGCCCCTGCATCCAGAGTCGGGAATGACCCGACGCCAACCTGCCCGCCCGGGCAAGGTGGCAGCCGATACGGCGATGCGGCCGATGACCGGCAACGAAGCGGGATATTGACGTAAAACTTCCCGTTCGAGACCTATGCGTACAGGGCTTGAGCCTATGACATCCCTACCCCTTCCCATCGCGGACGATGACTTCGCCGTCGGTTATGCCGGCACCTCCCTCTCCCATCTCTTGTCGGTCACGGCCGACGACAGCGATCTCGGCCCCGCCGCCCGCTCCGTCGTCGAGCGTCTGGGCGGACATGTCGACAGCATCCGGTCGGCGCGCATCGCGACTACCATGTGCCATCAGATCCGTCTCGGCGGCCTGACACCTGGTGCTGCGCGGACAGCGGCATCGCACGTGGCGGAACTGCCCGGCGTCGCCTATACTCAGGTCGAACATCTTCTGCGGTTTACTGCATGAGAGCGATGTCAGATCTTCACGAGGCGATCACTGCAGACGGCTATGTCCTGGTGCCTGCAGCCGACATACGTGCCGCCCTGCCCGTCATCGACGTGGACATCCTTGCGGCTTTCGCCCGTAGCTGGGATGCGCTCGAGATGGACGAGCATATGGCCGACGGCGGCCGCTACCGCCGCCGGCGCCACGCCGTGTTCCGACTGGACGACACCTGCCTGGAACGCCAGCCGCACCAGCCGCACTTCCAGAACGTCGCCTATAACCCGCTCAATGGCGGCATCGATCGCTGGTTCGCGCCGGTACTGCCGGCAACCGCGGACAGCCCGGTCCTGGCTGCCCTGATTGAGGCCTGTCGTGGCGTCTTCGCCCTTGCTGGGAACTACCGTGTCGAGATGCATCAGTTCCGCATCGAAGCCGCCCCGGAAGGGGTCGCCCATCCGACACCGGAGGGGATGCATCGCGACGGGGTCGACCGCGTGTGCGTCGTCCTGATCGACCGCGTCAATCTCGACAGGGGTGTGACGTCGATTTGTGCACCGGATCGCACGCCACTGGGCGCCTTTACCTTGACAGACCCCCTCGATACCGTGTTTCTCGACGACCACCGCGTCATGCATGGCGTTACAGCCATAAAACGGCACGACACTACCCAACCAGGATATAGAGACGTCCTCATTTTAACCTTCTCAGGGGAATAAGCATCCCCTGTTGCGGAAGATTTGCCACAGGCCCCGAGTCACTGAATAATGGCGCGCTTGTGCAAAAGGGCCAGGGCCGAGGCCGATAATCGCGCCCCACAAAGGAGAATGACATGAATACATCTGAACTCATCGAAAAGATCGCCGCTGACAACAGCCTGACCAAGGCCGCCGCCAAGACGATCGTCGACGGCGTCCTGAAGGCTATCGGCGACGCAGCCGCTGCCGGCGAAGAAGTCAATTTCCCGGGCTTCGGCAAGTTCAAGGTCCAGGAACGCGCTGCCCGTGAAGGCCGCAACCCTTCGACGGGTGAAACCGTGCAGATCGCCGCTTCGAAGAAGCTGGCCTTCGCACCGGCCAAGGCGATCAAGGATCGTCTGAACGCCTAAGCCTTTCCGGTAAGGCCTCATCGCCTTTCCAAGCGTTATAAAACCCAGGTCCGCTTCGCAGCAGGCCTGGGTTTTGTTTTACTGCGCTCAAGTCTGCGCTCAAGCAGCGAAGCGGTAGCGCAAGAAAAAACCAGCGCTCAAGCAGCGAAGCGGTAGCGCAAGAAAAAACCAGCGCTCAAGCAGCGAACCGATGGCGCAAAAATCTCGCACCTAAGCCGAGGACCTTAAACGCCTGCCGCGCTCAAGTAGCGAAGCGGTAGCGCCACTAAAAACCCGCTCAAGTAGCGAAGCGGTAGCGCCACTAAAAACCCGCTCAAGTAGCGAAGCGGTAGCGCCACTAAAAACCCGCTCAAGTAGCGAAGCGATAGCGCAAATAAAATCTGGGGAAGGTGCGCCAACACCTTCCCCGTTTTTCCATCTGGCTACGGCAACCCGGAGAGGAAGCTCTCCAGATGAAAAGGCCGTCTGTTTAGAGCATGATGACCTTCGCTTCGCTCAGGTCCATGCTCTAAGTCTTTGCTTGGTCGCGCAATTTAAGCCAAAAGTGGTACCCAGTTTATGGCATTGCGCTCTAGTAGCTCAGGTCGAAACCGAGGCGCAGGTAACGCGGCGTATTGTATGCCGTGGCCTTGCCGTAGTTCGGGTCAACCGTCAGGGCGGCTACCGTGCCCAGGTCATAGGTGACGTAACGCGTGGTGACGCTGTGCGTATCGAAGACATTGAACAGGTCGGCGCGCAGGACCAGCTTGCCCCCGAGGGAGTAGGTGTCCGGCACGGTATAGCGGATCGCCACGTCGATATTCTTCGTCCAGTCGGACTTCGGACCATCGTTCAGGGGCGCCGGCTGGCCGCCGCAATAGTGGGACACGTCGCCATAGCCTTGCGAATAGGTGTCGACCGGGTTGAGGCCCAGGCAGGAGAACTTCTCCGGCGACTGGATCAGCAGGTTGGCGCCGACCATCAGGTCAGGCGTCAGGGCGTAGGAGCCGAACACCTTCAGCGTATGGGTGCGGTCGTTGCCGAGCAGGCCCGAACCATAGGTTTCCATGCCGGGGGAATCCCACGCATAGGTGGCGCCGGCGTCGGTCTGCACGGTGTTGCCGTATTCGGTGACGGTGCCGGAATAGTTGCCCCACAGCTTCGACCAGGTATAGGAGCCCTGGATGCCCCACTTGCCGTCGAAGGCGCGCTTGAAGCTGAAGACCGCGGCTTCGTACTGACGCTTGGCGTTCTGGTAATGGCCCAGCTGATCGGCGGTCAGGGTGATGGTTCGCGCCGTCGTTTCGCCCGGCAGGACGTTCTTCAGCTTGATCGTCACATCATGGTCGCCGACATTCCACACATAGTAGCTGGAACCGCCGACCCATTGCGACGAGTCGAGGCCCTTGCCCTTGAGGTAGGAGATGATGGCGTCGTTGAAATCGGAATCTTCCGAGATGTTCGACATGGTGCGGTAGGTGCCGCTGAGGCCGACGCTCCACAGGTCGTTGAGCTTGTAGTCGACGCCCAGGATGACTTCGTCCTGCTGGGTCGCCTTGAGGCCCACCGAGGTCTTGGAGGTCGAACCTTCCTGGCTGCCATTACCATAGACGCGGCAGGTCGAGGTACCCGAGGCCGCCGAGCTCAGGCCCGGTGCGCTCGCCAGGTTGGAGGTCGGGCACAGGGTGGAATAGGCGGCCGAGACGGCGACGGCCTTGCCGACCGATGCCGGCAGGCCGGTCGTCGGATCGATCACCCAGCCGCCGGCGGGGGCGGCAAAGTATTCGCGGAAATACAGGTCCTTGCCGCGATAGCCCAGGTTCATCGCCGGCGGGATGTAGTTGGTGCCGTACGAGCCGTAGACCTTCCACTTGCCTTCGCCGGTCGGATCCCAGCTGAAGCCGAGGCGCGGCGCCAGGTTGCCGGTCTCGTGCATGTATTTCTCACCCGACAGGTTATACTGGTCGAAGACGTCGTCGCGCACGCCGATCTGCAGGTTCAGGGTCGGGGTAACGTCCCACGAATCTTCGATATAGCCGGCATAGTTCTCCGAGCTGACATTGCCGCCCAGGTTCTCATAGGTGACGCGCAGGTACTTGGCGCCGCTGATGGTGTAGTACTGGTACTGGACGGGAACATTGCCGACCAGCTTGGTCGTCTTCACCATCGAGTTCTTCTCATCATCGAAGCCGAAGCGGACGTGATGGTGGCCCAGGAAGTCGAAGCGCATGTCGCCGTCGAGACGGTAGAATTTGCGTTCCGTCGCGTCGGTCGAATACCCGGTCGATGCCTGGGTCGTCGAGGTCCGGATGGCCGTGCCCGAGGTCGAGTCCGCCACATAGTAGCTGGTGATGTCGGTGGGCACGACATTGTTCTGGTCCTTGGCGTCGCCGATAGCCGCCGATACCGAGAACCAGTCGGTGACCTTGCCGGAATAGTTCAGCACCCAGTTCTGGCCGCCGAGCTGGTTTTCCGAATAGCCGTTCTGGTTACCTATGGTCTGGGTCTTGTCGGTGTAGGTATAGAGGTACGACTTGTTGGTGTGGGTCGTATCGAAATAGGTCAGCGACAGGTGCTGGGTCGGATTGATGTAGTAGTCGAGCTTGCCGCCCAGGAACGGGTGGTCGTTCTTGGTGACGGTATAGACACCGGTATTGATGCCGGCGCTGGTCGATGACTGGTCGTTGGTCTGGTACAGGCCATAGGCGAACAGGTGGTCCTTGATCAGGGCGCCACCGGCCTCGACGCTCATCGAGTTGCTGGTCGAGGCGGTGAACTTGCCGCGATAGCCGTAGGTGTCGGCCTGGTCTTCCTGCAGGCTGGCCGGGGCATAGTTGCCATGGACGGCGAAGTAGAAGTTATTGGTGCCCGACTTGGTGGTGGCGTTGACGACACCGCCGGTGGCGCGGCCGAATTCCGCCTGGAAGCCGCCGGTCTTGACTTCGACCGTCTTGTAGAAGTCGAACGGCACCTGGGCCGAACCGAGATAGGTATCCGGATTGGTAATGTTAAGGCCGTCGATATAGTAGGCGTTTTCCGCCACCGAGGCGCCGCCGAACGAGGCGAGGTTGCCAAAGCCCGGATTGCCCTGTGTGACCGTCGGCGCCAGCATGGTGACAGCGGTCAGGTTGCGGGCGATCGGCTCCTGGGCGACCAGGGTATCGAGGTCGACCGTCAGGCCGGTCGTGGTCTTGGTGAAGTCCTGGCGGACGCGCTTGCCCTTGACGATCACGGCCTGGGTGGTGGCACCGGCCGTCTGCAGCGCCGCCTGGATGCGGACTTCCTGTGAAATGACGACGGTCACGGTCGTCTGGTAGTCGGCATAACCCGATGCCTGAACGGTGATGTCATAGTCGCCCGGCTGCAGGCCGGTCGAGGAGAACGAGCCCTGTGCGCTCGTCGTCAGGACATGGGTCTGGCCCAGGGCCTTCGATACCACGGTCACCTTGGCGCCGGCGACCGGCGCCCCATTGGCGCTGACCGATCCGATCAGGGCGCCACTGGTATAGTCCTGCGCTTCGGCAGGGGTCGGCAGCATGGCCACGACGGTCGTGGCCAGCGCCGTACCGACCAGTCCGCCAACGGCAACGCCCCACAGCGTCGTCGTCGCCATCAGACCGGTTCGGATACTGGCTTTTACTTTCTTCATGTTTCGGCTCCATCACCCACCGGCAAAATTACCGGCGAGCCCGACGGAATTAACCGGGAGTTTCGTAAAACCGTCAAACTTCAAAAGTCAGTAAAAATTATTTCAAACGAAACGTGTTATAATAAAGATACAGTTATAAATTCATGATTGTAGATTAAGATCGTCACGAAACAACAATGACATTATAACATTGTAATTATTGCACTTCAGAAGCATTTTTTCACATTTGCAATGAATGGACGAAATCAAATCGGAAACAGTATTTCTACTATGAAATTATGCTCACCCATTGTCGACATAATTTCAAATGAAACATTTCGCACATGCAAAATAGAACTCCCCCTTTTGAAGCTAGGCGATTCACACATCTTGGATGACGAGATCGATTTTCCTTAAACCGCCCCGCCCCGCCCCGCCCCGCTACGCGGGGCGGGGGACCGCATGAACCGAGCCATGCTCAGGCTGTGACGTGATGCACAACTCTATCCGGGCTCGGCGAAATGGGGTGGTGGGGGCCTTTCTTGGGGGATTACGCGCGATACCTGCCTAAATTACGCGTTTCCAACACGTCACGCGCTCGGCCCCGAAGGCCCCCACCACCGCATCTAGCGCGAAATAAACTTAGGTATTTAAACGACTTAACCGGTGCGGCGCGCTTCGTGCGGTCCCCCTCCCCACGTAGTGGGGAGGTATAAGAAACTCTTAGCTACTCACCCGAGACACCCCGTCACCAGAGATGTGTGCATACCCTAGCCTTCAAAGGGGGAGTTCTAAAAAAAAGGGAGTTCTAGAAAAAGGAGTTCTATGGGCCTGAACCAACCCCGTCACGGCTGCTCGGACAGGGCGTAGATCCGTTCCATCGCCACCCATTTCTGGCCGGGCGCAGCGAACGGCAGGGCCTGCTGGAAGCTCCACATCAGCTCCTCCCAGGCCTGGATCTTCGGATCGGCGGCATCGGCGGCGGCCCTGGCTGCCCCGTCGAAGCGCGGCCCCGGTGTCAGCACCATGACCAGGCGATTGCCGGCCAGGAAGATTTCCAGCGCCGCGATATCGGCGGCGCGCATCGAGGCATTGACCGCTTCAGGCACCGAACCCGCCGCATGCCAGCGGCGATACCCGGCGATCAGTTCGGCATCATCCTTCAGATCGAGGCAGTAATAGAGTGGCTGAACCATGACATCCTCGATAGGCATCCGAACCTGACGGTCGCCATCTTTCATAATTCGACGGCGATGTAAATTTCATATTTGACGTGATTGTTCATATGTGATGTGTTCGCCCCCAGGCGAGCGGCCACAGAATGCCGCCATACCGGAGGAAAACATGCGTACCGACAGCCACACTGCGGCCAAAACGGCCTTATGGCCCCTTATCCTGATTACCGGCCTGTTCTTCTTCTGGGGCATGGCCAACAATCTCAACGACATTCTCATTCCGCAGTTCAAGAAGGCCTTTGCGCTGACCGACTTCGAATCGGGCTTCGTGCAGTCCTTCTTCTATATCGGCTACTTCCTCTTCGCCCTGCCGGCCGGATTCTTCATCCGCCGCTTCGGCTACAAGGCCGCCGTCGTGGTCGGCCTGCTGCTGTTCGCCGCCGGCGCGCTGATGTTCTATCCCGCGTCGCAGGCGGCGGAATACCGCTGGTTCCTGGCCGCCCTGTTCGTCATCGCCTCGGGCCTGGCCTTTCTGGAGACCTCGGCCAACCCGCTGATCACCCTGCTGGGTGACCCCAAACGCGCTGCCTTTCGCCTCAACCTGGCGCAGTCCTTCAATCCGCTAGGCTCACTGTTCGGTGTCTTCATCGGCCAGACCTTTATCCTCAGCGGCCAGAATGCGACGCCGGAATTCCTGGCGACCCTGACCGCCGCCGGCCAGCGCGCCTTTTACCTCGGCGAGACCCGCGCCGTACAGATGCCGTACCTGCTGATCGGCGTCGGCATCCTGGTATGGGCTGCCCTGGTCGCCATCACCCGCCTGCCCGCCGCCGCCACGGTGGCCGCCGCCCGCGAGGATGCCGGCAAGATCAGTGCCGTCGAAGCCATCTCCGGCCTGTTCAAGCGCCCGCACTTCCTGATGGGCGTCGTCGCCCAGTTCTTCTATGTCGGCGCCCAGGTCGGCCTGTGGAGCTATACCATCCGCTACGCCGAAGCCGAGATCGGCATCAGCGACAAGGCCGCCGCCACCTATGTCCTGGTCTCGCTTGGCCTGTTCTGGGCCGGCCGCCTGATCGGCACCCTGCTGATGACGAAGATCGCCCCGGCCCGTCTGCTGACCGCCTTCGCCATTATCAATATCGCCCTGACCGCGATCGCCGCCTCGGTCGGCGGCCATACCGGCCTGATGTGCCTGGTAGCCGCGTCGATCTTCATGTCGATCATGTTCCCGACCATCTTCGCCACCTCGATCGGCGATCTCGGCCCGCTGGCCAAGACGGGTTCGTCCTTCCTGGTGATGAGCGTCGTCGGCGGCGCAGCCCTGACCGCCATCATGGGCAAGGTCTCCGACCTCAGCCATATCCGTACCGCCATCTTCGTGCCGGTCGCCTGCTTCGTCGTCATCGCCCTTTACGGCGCCATGCGACCCAGGCCGGATTCCCCCGATGTCGAGACGCCCATACAGCCATGATCGACAGCCACCTTCACCTCTGGCAGATCGACCGGCCCGACCACGAATGGCCGACGCCGGACCTCGGCGGCATCTATCACGACGCCACCGAGGCCGGCTATCGCACGGCCCTGCCCTCGGTGACGGCGGCCGTCCTGGTCCAGGCGCAACCGAGCGACAGCGCCAGCGACTGGCTGGTCGAAACCGCCGCGGCCAGCGACCTGATCCAGGGCATCGTCGCCTGGGCCGACCTGTCGGCGGACAGCGCCCCTGCCCGGCTGGCCGCCCTGGCCGCCCGCCCCAAGGTCAAGGGCATCCGGCCGATGCTGCAGGCCCTGACCGACGACGCCTGGATCCTGCGCCCCGAGGTCAAGCCAGCCTTGCGCGCCCTGTGCGATCTCGGCCTCAGCCTCGACGCCCTGATCCTGCCGCGGCACATGGCTCACATCGTCGAACTGGCCAGGCTGTGGCCCGACCTTTCGATCATCGTCGACCACTGCGCGAAGCCGCCGATCGCCGCCGCAGCCCCCGACCAGACCGCCGCCTGGCACGAAGCCCTGTCGCATCTTGCCGATCAGGGCAATGTAGGCTGCAAACTGTCAGGCCTGGTCACCGAGGCCGGCGAGGCCCAGTCACTCGACGTCGTAGCGTCTTACGCCGATCATGCCCTGGCCGTCTTCGGACCCGATCGCCTGATGTGGGGATCGGACTGGCCCGTCCTGACCCTGAACACGTCGGCGGTTGACTGGCTCGACTGGACGCTGGCCTGGCTGTCGGGCCAGCCGGCCAATGTCCGCACGGCCGTCCTCGGGACCACCGCCCGCCGCCTCTATCGTCTGAATTGATATCGCCATGCCCCTTTCCGACTCCGAAACCTCAGACAAGACCGGCAAGTACCGGGCGCCCGCCCTGGAAAAGGGCCTCGACGTGCTCGAACTGCTGGCTGCCACCAAGACGCCGATGACCCTGTCGCAGATTTCCACCCGGCTCGACCGGTCGGTCAGCGAACTGTTCCGCATGGTCCAGGTCCTCGAGGCACGCGGCTATGTCGCCCCGTCCAGCAGCGGCGAAGGCTTCGAACTGACCAACAAGCTGTTCTCGCTCGGCATATCCCGCGGCCCGAACCAGAACCTGATGCTCAGCGCCCTGCCGATGATGCAGGACCTGAGCCAGGAGACGCGCCAGGCCTGCCACCTCGCCATCGCCTCCGACGACCAGATGGTCGTGGTCGCCCGCGTCGAAGCCCCCGGCGACCTGGGTTTTTCGGTCCGCGTCGGCTACCAGCGCCATATCTGCAAATCGACTTCGGGCCTCGTGCTCTATGCCTTCCAGAAGCCGAAGCAACGCGCCAGTTGGCGCAACAGCCTACGGCTGGGCGTCACGCCCGAGGAGTGGGAGGCGTTCGAAACGAAGGCCGAAGCCGCCCTGGCCCAGGGTTATGTCTCGGCCCGCAGCGGGTATGCCGAGGGCATTATCGACATCTCGTGCCCGATCGCTAACGACAGTTCCATCATTGCCGCCCTGACCATGCCCTTTATCCATTCGACCGAGAGCGCCGGTTTCGACGAGACCCTGCTGCTGCTCAAGGACACGGCGCAGCGCCTCAGCACGTCGTTGGGCGGGTTTGCGGGGACAAGGGTGACCCGGGACTTGCCGCAGGGATGACCGGACTATATGTTTTTATCTATAATAATATTTTTCATACTGAACAGTGGAAGCGTCGCCTAAGATGAGCCCCTATCCCCCCTCTTCCGGTCCTCCGTCGGGACCAGATCCTGTTATCGGCCTTGATCGCCTGGGCTTCGGCGCCGCGTCGCTGGGCAACCTGTACCAGGCCATGGATGAAGACACGGCCGACGCCACGGTTACGGCCGCGCTCGACGCCGGCATCCGCGACTTCGACACGGCGCCGCACTATGGCCAGGGCCTGAGCGAACGCCGCCTGGGGCGGATCCTGTCCGTCACCTCCCGCTCCATACGTGTTTCGACCAAGGTCGGGCGTATCCTGCGCCCGCTCGATACCCCCGTCACCGGCGCCGAGCGCCACGGCTTTGTCGGCGGCGACCCCTTCGAGCCGGAATTCGACTATAGTTATGACGGTGTCATGCGCTCCTTCGAGGACAGCCGCAAGCGCCTGGGCGAGGTGCGCATCAGCATCCTTTTGGCCCACGACCTGGGCCGCGTGACCCATGGTGACCAGCATGACCGTCACCTGTCCGACTTCCTCACTGGCGGTTACCGCGCCATGCGCGAACTGAAGGACCAGGGCGTCATCGACGCCATCGGCGCCGGCGTCAACGAGTGGCAGATATGCGAAGAACTCCTGGCCGAGATCGAGCTCGACACCATCCTGCTGGCCGGCCGCTACACCCTGCTGGAACAGACGGCCCTCGACAGCTTCCTGCCCCTGTGCGCCCGTCGCGGGGTCTCGGTCATGGCCGGCGGCCCGTTCAATTCCGGAATCCTCAGCGGCGGTACCGCCTATAATTACGCCCCGGCGCCGGACGATGTCGTGACGCGCGTCGCCGCCCTGCGCAGCCTGTGCGACAGCCACGACGTATCGCTGGCTGCGGCAGCCCTGCAATTCCCGCTGGGCCACCCGGTGGTCGACACGGTCGTCGCCGGCATGGCCAGTCCAGCCGAGGTCGCCGCCAATGTCGCCCTGTTCGCCGCCCCCATTCCCGCCGCCCTGTGGAGCGACCTGAAGGCGGCCTATCTTCTCCGCCGCGACGCCCCCTGCCCCGTGGCCGCTCACCAGGAAGCCGTGTCTTGAGCGCCATCAGCCCCTTTATCCTGCTTCACCCCGACGACAATGTCCTGGTCTGCCGTGCCCACGCCTTCGCAGGCCAGGCGTTGACCATCGACGACATCGAGGTCGTCCTGCTCAGCGACATCCCGGTCGGCCACAAGGTGGCGCGCCGCGCCCTGTCGGCCGGCGACAAGATCATCAAGTACGGCGCCCCGATCGGGTCTATGACGACCGATGCCGCGATCGGCGCCCACATCCATATGCACAACATGCAGAGCGACTACATCAAGAGCCATACACGCGAGGTCACCGGCCATGAATAACCCCACGGCCGCTATCGACCTGGATACCGTCACCTTTCCCGCCTGGCTGCGCGCCGATGGCCGCAAGGGCATCCGCAACATCGTCGCCGTTGCCTACCTGGTCGAATGCGCCCACCATGTGGCGCGCCGTATCGTCACGGCGTCCGGCCGCGACGATGTCCACCTGATCGGCTTCCCCGGCTGCTATCCCAACGAATATGCCTTCCGCATGATGGAGACCCTGTGCACCCATCCCAATGTCGGGGGCGTCGTCCTGGTCAGCCTGGGCTGTGAAAGCTTCAACCGCGAAGCCTTAAGCAAGCTGATCGCCGCCTCGGGCCGCAGCGTCGAGACCTTCGTCATCCAGAACGAGGGCGGCACTGCCGCGACCATCGCCAAGGGCGTGGCCGCGGTCGAGCGAATCCGCGCCGCCGCCGACGCCACCCCGCGCACCGACATGCATGTCTCGGACCTGATCGTCGGCACCATCTGCGGCGGATCGGACGGCACGTCGGGCATTACCGCCAATCCGGCCGTCGGCCGTTCGTTCGACGCCTTAGGGGCCGCCGGGGCCGCCTGCATCTTCGAGGAAACCGGCGAACTGGTCGGCTGCGAAAAGATCATGGCCAACCGCGCCATTACCCCGGAACTGGGCGCCGAGCTCGAAGCCTGTGTCCAGAAGGCCGAGGCCTATTACACAGTCATGGGCTTCGGTTCGTTCGCGCCCGGCAATGCCGAGGGCGGCCTGACGACCCAGGAAGAAAAGTCGATGGGCGCCTATTCCAAGTCGGGATCGGCCCCCATCCTCGGCATCCTCAAGCCCGGCGACCTGCCGCCTACGGGAGGCCTTTATCTGCTCGACGTCGTGCCCGATGGCGAGCCGCGCTTCGGCTTCCCGAATATTTCCGATAACGCGGAAATAGTCGAGATGATCGCCTGCGGCGCCCACCTGACCCTGTTCACCACCGGCCGCGGCAGCGTCGTCGGTTCGGCCCTGGCGCCGGTGATCAAGGTCTGCGCCAACCCGGAAACCTACCGCAAGCTGAGCGGCGACATGGATATCGATGCCGGCCGCATCATGGAAGGCCGCGCCACGCTCGACGAGGTCGGCGCCGAGATCACCGACCTGGTCCTGCGCGTGGCGGCGGGCGAACCCAGCCTGTCCGAAGCCATGGGCCACCAGGAATTCATCCTGACCTACAAGGCCTTCGATCCCACCGGCCCTGCCTGCCTCCCCCTCAGAAAAGCCTGAACACCATGACCATAGCTACCGGAAACCGACTGCGCGGCAAGACCGCTATCATCACCGCCGCCGCCCAGGGCATCGGCCGCGCCACCGCCGAAGCCTTCCTGCGCGAAGGCGCCACCGTCATTGCCGCCGACATCAATACCGACGCCCTGGCGACGCTGGACGGCGCCATCGCGCGCAAGCTCGACGTCACCGACGGCGAGGCCGTCAAGGCCATCGCTTCCGAATTTCCGGAAGTGAATGTACTGTACAACTGCGCAGGCTACGTCCATGCCGGAACAATTCTGGATTGTGACGATGATGCCTGGCAGTTCTCGCTCGATCTCAATGTCACGGCCATGGTGCGCATGATCCGCGCCTTCCTGCCGGCCATGCTGGAACGCGAGAACGGGTCGATCATCAACATGTCGTCCATCGCCTCGTCCGTCAAAGGCATCCCCAACCGCTTCGCCTATTGCGCTACCAAGGCCGCCGTCATCGGCCTGACCAAGTCGGTCGCGGCCGACTTCGTCACCAAGGGGATCCGCTGCAACGCCATCTGCCCGGGCACGGTCGAGACCCCGTCCCTGCTGCAGCGCCTGCGCGACACCGGCGATTTCGACAAGGCCTATTCCGAGTTTACCGCCCGTCAGGCCATGGGCCGTTTCGGCCGCCCGGAAGAACTGGCCGCCCTGGCCGTCTATCTTGCCTCGGACGAATCGCGCTTTACCACCGGCCAGACGCACATCATCGACGGCGGCTGGGTTAATTAAGTTTTTTGAGGAAATTCTGACATGAAGCTTCTGCGTTTCGGCCCGTCGGGCCAGGAAAAGCCCGGTATCGTCGATGCCGACGGCAAGGTTCGCGACCTGTCGGGTGTTGTCGACGACATCGCCGGCGAGGCCCTGTCGGATGCCGGCCTGGCCAAACTCGCCGCCATCGACCTGACGACCCTGCCGCTGGCCCCGGCCGATGCCCGTACCGGCCCCTGCGTCGGCCGCGTCGGCAAGTTCATCTGTATCGGCCTCAACTATGCCGACCACGCCGCCGAATCCGGCCTGTCGGTGCCGGAAGAGCCGGTGATCTTCATGAAGGCGACCTCGGCCATTATCGGGCCCAACGACACGGTGCTGAAGCCGCGCGGCTCGAACAAGCTGGACTGGGAAGTCGAACTGGGCATCGTCATCGGCAAGCACACCGCCTACGTTTCCGAAGCCGAAGCGCTGGACCACGTCGCCGGCTACTGCACCATCAACGACGTCTCGGAGCGGGCCTTCCAGCTGGAGCGCGCAGGCACATGGGACAAGGGCAAGGGCTGCGATACCTTCGGTCCGATCGGCCCGTGGCTGGTCACCAAAGACGAGGCCGGCAATGTCGAGGACCTGGCCATGTGGCTGGAAGTCAACGGCAAGCGCTACCAGGACAGCTCGACGAAGACCATGGTCTTCAAGCCGGCCTTCCTCGTCCATTACCTGTCGCAGTTCATGAGCCTTCAGCCGGGCGACGTCATCTCGACCGGCACGCCGCCGGGCGTCGGCATGGGCCAGAAGCCCGACCCGATCTGGCTGCAGCCGGGCGATGTCATGGAACTGGGCATTGCCGGCCTCGGCCAGCAAAAACAGACGGTCGGCGCCGCGTGATCGATCGGAGCGCCGCTTTCAATAAGCGGCGCTCCCCTGTCGGCGCGTAGCGCCCCGCATTTCGGTTAAACCGGGAGACGAAGCGCGCTCGGAGCAATCTGCGAAAATCTGCGTTAATCTGCGGATTTAAATAACGATTTCTCCGCGTGCCTCGACAGTTCAGAAAAGAATTTGATCCGCAGATTGACGCAGATTTTCGCAGATTTTTTTTCGAGTCCGATGGCTTCTGCATAGCTGGGCTGCAAATTTGAGTCTTGCGCTTTGCGCCGGGATAAGACTCGACCGAGGCGTTAACATTAAAGCTTCACGGTCCGCTTAAGGTTGTACCGTACGATAGCCCTACAATGACAGGCTATCGGGACCGTACCGCCTTGCGTATCAAGGGCTTATATAAAAACATGACCGGGTTCGCCGGCAACGGCCTGCGCCTGATGGCGAAGGCGAAGTTCGAAACAGGCCTGCTGTGCCTGCTGCTGCTCACTGCCGGCGCGCTGATCTGGAAAGACCAGTTGCTGGAACGCACCATCCATCTGACGCCTGCCAGCACAGCGCATAGCAGCCATACGGTCTTCTCCGACGGCGATACCGGCGGCGGCACGCGCATCCATTACACAGCGCCCCTGGCCTGGACCTGCGACCTGGGCAGCGGCAGCCTCTACCCCTATTGCGGTTATGAGCTGTTCTTGGACCACAACAAGGGCATTCACGGCCTCGACCTCAGTAACATGCAGTCGCTCGCGATCACCCAGATGTATCGCGGCGGCGCGACCTCGTTTCGTATCCACCTGAAGAATTTCGACCCGCATTACAGCGTCCGCGCCGACGACGAGTCGCCGAAATACCTGAGAGTCGAAGCCGACACCACACCCGGCAAATGGCAGCGCACCGAGTTCGTGCCCAGCGATTTCGGCGTCGCCGACTGGTGGCTGCGCAAGCACAAGCTGCCACCGCAGTTCGGCCGCCCGCAGTTCGACAACGTTACCTCGCTGATCGTCGAGACCGGGTCGGAAGCCCCGCTCGGCCATCACGAATTCCAGGTCAGCGACATCACCCTCCGGACCACCATCCTCAGCGACGCCCAATGGTATTCCCTGCTGCTCGGCGTGTGGATCGTCATGACGGTCGTCTATCTCGGCTACCGCGTCGGCAACCTGCGCCGCGCCCTGCGCGAACGCCAGACGCTGGAGGCCCTGGCTCTACGCGACGCCCAGGAAGCCGCACGGCGCGATCCCCTGACGGGCATGTTCAACCGGCGCGGCCTGACGGAGCGCTTCGACGCCCTGGTGACTGAGCGCCGCAACCCGTTTGCCCTGGCCGTCATCCTGATCGATATCGACCACTTCAAAAAGCTCAACGACGCCCATGGCCACGATGTCGGCGACCAGGTGTTGTCGGCCTTCGCCGCCGTGCTCGGCCGCAATATCCGCACGGTCGACATCGCCGCGCGCTGGGGCGGCGAGGAGTTCATGGTGGTCTGCGCCGACATCGATCGCCGCGGCGCGCAGAAGGTCGCCGAGAAGCTGCGCGAATGCGTCGAGCAGTTCGACTTCGGCGCCTGCGGTACCGTCACCGCCAGCTTCGGTATCCACTGGTCCTATACCGCCAGCCCGGAACTGACGCCGCTGGTCGCCCTGGCCGACAAGGCGCTCTATGTCGCCAAGGCCGGCGGCCGCAATTGCTGCCGGACCTACCGCGCGGTTATGAAGGTCGCTTAAGCTGCTCCGGCAGGCAGGCCTTCGCTGCGGCGCAGGCGCGAGATGTCGCTGAGCGGCGGCGCGCCGAACAGGCGGCCATATTCGCGGCTGAACTGCGACGGGCTTTCGTAGCCGACGGCAAAGGCGGCGCGCTCGACGCGGATACCGTCCGACAGCATCAGCCGGCGCGCCTCGACCAGGCGCAGCTGTTTTTGATATTGCAGCGGGCTCAAACTCGTCACCTGCTTGAAATGCTGGTGGAAGGCCGACGCGCTCATATTGGCCTGCCGCGCCAGTTCATTGACCGTCACCGGGCGTGCGAAATCGTTGCGCAGCAGGCGGATGACCTCGGCGATGCGACGGGTGGCCGATCCACCGGTGGCGATCTGGCGCACGGTCGGCGCCTGGTCGCCGATCAGCAGCAGGTAATGGATCTCGCGCAGGATCAACGGTGACAGGGCCGGGATATCGCGCGGTGTCTCCAGCAGTCGCATCAGCCGCGAGACGGCGTCGAGCAGACGCGGATCGCCGGGGCTGAGCGCTATGCCGCGATGCGAACCCACGACCTCGCCCGTCTCGACACCCGGCAGCAGTTCGCACAATAAAGGGCGATCGAGCGCGATCTTGATCCCCAGGTGCGGCTTTTCCGGACTGACATCGTCGATATAGCCGGCAACCGGCAGGTCGACCGTGATCACCAGATGCGATCCAGGTCGGGAAACATAGGTCTCGTCACCGACCACCATGTCCTTGCGGCCCTGGATAACGATGGCAAGGACGGGCTCGGCGATGCTGCCGACGAACTGCTGCGGCTGCGACACCTGGGCGAAGATCAGGCCCGGCACCGCCGTATGATACATACCGTCGCCGCCATGGGCTTCGGTGTAACAGGCAATTTCCGCAGCCATGCCGGCGCACAGCTCGGCAATCGACGGGACGTGTCTGGGGGAGCGACGGTTTAGTGACAAGGGAATATCCATTTGACTATGGCCACAGTCTACCGGTCCTGCCCGGGTTGGCGCAAGAGCCCCCCGTGGAGGATCAGGCAAGACATAGCCAGCTTTGGGTATTCCGTCCTGCGGCATAGGCAGTTAGTTTGGCGAGGACAGGAAGCCGTACAGGAGGCCGTCATGCGACTTTTTTCCGAACATCCCCATGCCACCGGCGGCGAGAACGGCCATAGCCCGGAATCTTCCGGCTCCGATAGCGGCCGCGAAGCCCTGCGCCTGCGTCTGCGCCTCTATTGCGATCGTCATATCTCGGAACAGGTCGTCGCCACGCCTGCCGACCTCGATCGGCGCTTTACCGCCTTTTTTATCGCCGCCCATCGCGACGGTCTTGTCGAGGCACAGCACGATCCGGAAATCCTGGCGCGTCTGTTCATCGCGCTTTTGGCCAATCTCGACCTGCGCCGCACCAGCGGCGCCCCGACGCACGAACTGCGCCATATCGCCGCCGCCTCGATTGCCTTTATCGTTTAGGACGGGATCGGCGGTACCGGCTTTCCCGTGTCAACGGCCGACTCGACAGGCGTCGGCCCCGCCTCCGGACGCGGCGCGCTATAGCCGTCCAGCAAGGGCGGGACGGACGGCGCATAGGCGTCATGCCCATGTGTGAGGTCGGGCGTGAGGTCGGGCGGGGGCTTTCGGGGAGACATCCAGGTCCGGATCATCCCGAACAGGGTCCGGTCTTTTGACATTAGCTGTTCCTTGGGGCCTGCAAGTCCTCCCGCATCCGAAGACACGGGAGGACGGATGCAAGGCGTATCAGCAGGCGTTGGTGATCAGGTTTTCGAGGAATTCCTGACGGCCGGACGTCTTTTTCGGCATCAGGTCATTGCTGACGGCAAAGTCGGCGACGTCGGCGAGCGACGCCTTGCCAGACAGCATGTCGGCGCCAATGCCGCCCTTCCAGCCGGCATAACGATCGTCGACGAACTGCTGCAACTGGCCGCCTTCGATCAGCTTGGCCGCGCCCAGAAGGCCGCGCGCCAGCACGTCCATGCCGCCGATATGGGCGTAGAACATGTCCTCGGCGTCGACCGACTGGCGGCGGACCTTCGAGTCGAAGTTGAAACCGCCGGTCGTGAAACCGCCGCCGCGCAGCAATTCATAGATGGCCTGGGTGGTCTCCATGACATTGTTGGGGAACTGGTCGGTATCCCAGCCGTTTTGCGCGTCGCCGCGGTTGATGTCGATCGAGCCCATGATGCCGAGCGCCACGGCCGTGGCGATCTCGTGCTCGAAGCTGTTGCCGGCCAGGGTGGCGTGGTTACCCTCGATATTGACCTTGACCTCGTTTTCGAGACCGTATTGCTTCAGGAAGCCGAAGACGGTCGCCGTGTCGCGGTCGTACTGGTGCTTGGTCGGCTCGTGCGGCTTGGGCTCGACCAGGATGGTGCCTTCGAAACCGATCTTGTACTTGTGCTCGACGACCATGTTGAGGAAACGGCCGAGTTGATCGAGTTCCTGCTTCAGATTGGTGTTGAGGATGGTGTCGTAACCTTCGCGGCCGCCCCACAGGACGTAGTTGACGCCACCGAGCTTTTTAGTGGCCTCCATCATGCCGCGCACCTGCAGGGCCGCCCAGGCGACGACTTCCGGATCGGGGTTGGTGGCGCCGCCGGCCATGTAACGCGGGTGCGAGAAAAGGTTGGCCGTGCCCCACAACAGCTTGACGCCGGTACGTTCCTGATGGCCCGCCAGGACATCGGTGATATGGGCCAGGCTGGCCGTATAGGCCGAAGGCGTCGCCGCGTCGGCCATGGCGTCGACATCGTGGAAGCAATAATAGGGCGCGCCCAGCCGTTCGAAGAAGGCAAAGGCGTTGTCGGCGCGCTCCTCGGCCAGGGCCCGGGTCATCGGCATGCCGGGCTTCCACGGACGGTCGAAGGTGCCGGCGCCGAAGATATCGTTCCCCGGCCAGGCAAAGTTGTGCCAGTAGCAGATGGCGATGCGCAGGTGCTCGGCCATGGTCTTGCCGAGGACGACCCTGGTCGGGTCGTAATGTTTGAAGGCCAGCGGGTTGGTCGAGGCCGGGCCCTCATAGGCGATCCTGGGGAAGGTGTCGAAAAGCGTCGTCATGGCATTTCTCATTAAAGCACTTCCCGATAAAGTGGACGCCACTTTTCGGATAAGAAGTGCGACAAAACAAAAACTTAGAGCGATTTTCCGATCAAATTGATCGGGAAACGCTCTAATCGGTGAAAAGAGGCTTCAGGTTTTCGTAGATGGCCCGGAAGGCCGGACGCTTGGCCGCAAGCAGGTCGGACAGATTCCGGCTGGGTTCGATGACGCTCTCGATCGGCGGCGCCTCGCAGACGGCGTCGATATCCCCGTCGCCGATGCTGAGGCGAGCCAGGCGAGCGGCGCCGTAGGACGGGCCGAGATCGGCGCCGGTGCGATAAATCAAAGGCTTGTTCAGGGCCGAGGCGAGGATACGGCCCCAATAGCTGGAGCGCGCGCCGCCGCCGATGACGGTGATGCTGTCGAAGCGCGTACCGGCATCGGTCAGGACGTCCATGCCGTCGGCCAGGGCCAGGGCGACACCCTGCAAGGTGGCAAGCGCAAGCTGCATCGGGCCCGTGCCGGCGGTCAGGCCGAAGAAGACACCCTTGGCATGGGGATTGTTGTGCGGCGTGCGCTCGCCCGTCAGGTAGGGCAGGAAGATTTCCGGCGTATCGGCAAGGTTGGCGGCTTCGAGCTCGTGCAGCATGGCCGGTACGGAGCCGGCCCGTGTGAGGGCACAGACCCAGTCGAGACACGAGGCGGCATTGAGCATGACCGACATCTGGTGCCAGGTATCGGGAATGGCATGGCAGAAGGCATGGACCGTGCCGGCGACATTCGGCCGGAAGGCCTGCGTCGCCGCGAACAGCACGCCCGAAGTGCCGAGCGACAGCAGGGCGTCACCATCGCGGATCACCCCTACGCCGACGGCGCCGGCGGCATTGTCGCCCCCCCCGGCACAGACCGGCACACGCGCCATGCCCCAGGCTTCGGCCAGTTCATCGCGCAGGATTCCCGTCTGTTCCAGCCCTTCGCACAGACGCGGCATATTGGCCTCGGTCAGGTCGCAGGCGGCCAGCATCTCCGGCGACCATTTGCGTTCACCGACATTGACCCAAAGCGTGCCCGACGCATCCGACAGGTCGGTCGCCGCCTCGCCGGTCATGCGCAGGCGGATATAGTCCTTGGGCAACAGCACAAGATCGATCTCGTCCCAGACCTTCGGCTCGTTACCCTTGACCCAGAGCAGCTTGGGGGCGGTGAAGCCGGGCATGATCAGGTTGCCGGTCAGGTCGTGGCTGCGCGGTTCGCGCCGCAGCAATTCCTCGCATTCGGCGCCGCTGCGCCCGTCGTTCCACAGGATGGCCGGGCGAATGACCTTGCGCGCGGCATTGAGCAGGACGGCGCCGTGCATCTGCCCCGACAGGCCGATCGCCCGCACCTTTTCCCGCGCCCCCGCGTCGAGCTGGCTGACGGCCGTATTGGTCGCCGCCCACCAGTCGGAAGGCTCCTGTTCGGACCACAGGGGCTTGAGATGCGACACGGTCAGGCCGGCCCGCGCTTCGGCAACGACGATGCCGGCATCATCGACAATGACAGCCTTTACGCCGGACGTCCCGACATCGATACCCAAGTACATAAAATACCCCTGTGCATTTTACTATTCAGAACATACAGGCGTGCACCAGCGTCAGCGCGCCGATACTTCAGCGCACGGTTACAATTGTCACGATGAGTCTTTATAGCGTGGCGTTTTATTTATAATTATGTTGCGTACCTTTGTTGGTAGCGCTAACAATGGCATAAAGACCGGCTTGAATTTGATTGTCAAGCCATTTTTGCAGCAAGATCGAAATGTACGATTATTTAAAATCAATAGAATTAAGTAAAGGCAACATCACCCTGGGTGACATCGGACCGGCGCGCGCGTGACCCACACCCTGCACCAGCGCCTCGCCTGCGAAGGCCTGGGCAGCCTCGCCCTCACCCTGTCCGTCGTGGGCTCCGGCATCATGGCGGAACGCCTGTCGGGCGGCAATGCGGCTGTGGCCCTGCTCGGCAATACCCTGGCCATCTGCACCATGCTGTTTGTGCTGATTGCGATCTTCCGTCCTGTCTCGGGGGCCCACCTCAACCCCGTTGTGTCGCTGATCGCCGTCATCGAAAAGACCCTGCCCGCGAACGTGGCGGCCCTGTATGTCCTGGTACAGGTCGTCGCGGCGATCGCCGGCACCTGGCTGGCTCACGCCCTCTTCGGCCACCCCATCCTTCAGCTGTCGCACACGGCGCGCACCGGGCCATCACAGTGGTTGTCGGAAGGCGTCGCCAGTTTCGGCCTGGCCTTCACCATCTTTGCCGCGCACAAGGCCGACAAGACGCTTATTCCGGCCGCCATCTCCCTGTATGTCTTTACCGTCTGCTGGTGCACGGGATCGGCGGCCTTCCTCAATCCCGCCCTGACCCTGGCGCGATCCCTGACGGACTCTTTCACCGGCATACGCCCGATCGACACGCCGGCTTTTATAATGGCGCAGGTCGCCGGCGGCCTGGCCGCCCTGCCCCTGTGCCGCTGGCTGGGCATGCTGGGTGACAAGGGTCAAAACGATAAAATATGACATTCGGCTTTCGTGCATTGCAGCCGGCCGCCGCCTTCATTAAGTTACCGGTATCAATCGGGCTGCTTCGGGGGGACCATGGCTGCTGCTCGCCATCTATTCTGTACCACTATCCTGGCGACGGGCGTGATCCTGGCGGCGCATCCGGCGGCGGCGCAGCAGAAGGACGCCTCTGCGCCCAGGACCGATACGACGGCCACCCAAACACCCGCCCAAACCACTGCCCAAACCACTGGCAAGACAGCCGAGACAGACAGCGCCCCCGTCGTTATCACCGGCAAGAAGGCGGAAAACCGCATCGATCGCCAGGTCTACGACGTCACCAAGAATGCCGATGCCCAGACCGGTACGGCATCGGACGCCCTGAACAAGGTGCCCGGCGTCACGGTCGATCCGTCCGGTAATGTGACCCTGCGCGGCCGCGACGTGCAGATCTATCTCAATGGCCGCCCGTCCCTGATGCTGTCGGGCGACAATCGCGGCGTCGCCCTGCAGGCCATGCCGTCCGGCTACCTGTCGACGATCGAGGTCATCTCCAATCCCGGTTCGCAATATGCCTCGGGCAGCAATGCCCCGATCATCAACATCGTCACCAAACGCAAGATGCCGCCAGGCCTGTTCGGCTCGGTCACGGCGCGCTGGAATTCGACCGGCCCGGTCCAGGGCAGCCTGTGGAGCAGCCTGACCTTCGACAAGCTCAACCTGTCGGTCTTCGGTTCGACCTATGGCAACCGCACGCGCACCGCACGCGGCTCGACCCTGCAGGCCTTCGACGGCACGGGAAAGCCGACCACCCAGACCCAGTCTAACGGCACGGGCCTGTCGCACGACCAGGGCGGCTTCTACAGCGTAAGCGGCGAATACGACTTCGACCTCAACAATGTCCTCAATTTCAGCACCACCTACAATACGGGCGACGGCGCCTGGGGCGGTCCCGGCCATTCGGTCATCTACGGCGCCAATGGCGCCGCCACCGACCGCAGCGATTCCTACGGCACCGGCGCCTATGTCTACCAGAGCCAGGGCCTGACCGCCGGCTATACCCATTACGGCAAAAAGCCCGACGAGACCCTGAAGCTCGATGCCAGCCTGTCGTCGTCGAAGAATTCCAGTGCCTCGCAAAGCCAGGTGACCTACCTGCTGTCGTCGGTCGCAAAGAACAGGGGCACACGCGTCAGCAGCAATTCCAAGGTCGGCGCCACCCACAACCTGACCCTCAGCGGCGACTACAATACGCCCATCGGCAACGACCAGGTCGCGGTCGGCGGCCAGTTCACCCACGACGAAAGCTATTCGCGCACCTCAGCCTTCGGCCCCGACGATCAGACTGTCCTGGACGGAGGCGCCGTGCCGACACCGCAGCCTTTGTTCGACAACGATTTCCGCTACACCCAGTCGGTCACCGCCGCCTACGGCACCTGGCAGCGTGAACTGACCGACACCCTGACCGTGCTGGGTGGCCTGCGCGCCGAGGTCCTCGACCTCGACACCGAGGATGCCGGCGCCGGCACCCGCAGCCACGTCACCTATACCCGCATCAATCCCAGCGTCTTCGCCACCTATGTCCTGTCGCCGACGCGCAAGCTTCGCCTGAACTATGTCCACCGCCAGCACCGGCCCGAGCCGGCCGACCTCAATCCGCACCTGCTCTACAATTCCAACACCTCGGTGACGCTCGGCAATCCGGGGCTGCGCCCGCAGGAAAACGACAGCGTCGAGGGCGCCTACGAGTTCCAGGACAAGGACCTGACCTATTCGGTGCGGGGCTTCTTCCGCCGCGACGACGACCTGATCACGCCGCAAAGCCAGATCATTCCCGATCCGCAGGGACTGGGCAATACGGTGGTGCAGACCACCCGCGTCAATTTCGGCCACCAGACGGCCAACGGCCTGTCCTTCACCACCAATAACAAGGTCAGCGAGAAGCTGACCCTCAGCGCCGACATCACCCTGACCTTCAGCGCCACCCGCAACCCCAATATTTCGGGCACGCAGAAGGGCACCTCGTTGGGCGGCAGCACCTCGATCAGCTACACCTTCGCCAACAAGGACCAGCTCTTCATCAGCGACAAGCTGACGGGCAAGAGCTTCAGCGGCCAGGGCTATACCGACGCCTACAGTTCGATGACGGTGCAGTATAACCGCGTCCTGACGGACAAGCTCAACCTGATCGTCTCGCTGACCGATCCGTTGCGCACCTCCAAGACCCGCAACGTCACCGACACCGCCCTGATCCACAGCGTCTCGGTGTCGAGCCGCACCGCCCCGACCTTCTATATCGGCCTGTCGCGCCGCTTCAGCATCATGCCGAAGATGAAGGATGGCGAAGGGTAAGAGGATTCCTGTCTGAAGACCTCCCCCTTTTGAAGGAGGAGGTCTTCAGGAAGCCTTACACAAACGCCCGCCGCCCCTTTTCTACCGACATGCGATGCGTGCCGGACAGCGCCGTGGTATGCGCCTTGACCGTCTGCAGGAACAGCCAGTCGCCGGTGACGCGCTGCGGGGTGATCTCGATCATCATATAGCCGCGCTGGCTGGTGTCGGCCCACTTCATTTCCGGATTGGCGGCCATGAAGCCCTGCGCCACCACCTTCGGGTCGGCAGAGAAGCTGCTGTCGAGACCGTTGGAGGTCACGCTGTGACCTGCGAATTCGACGCCGGCGGCCTTCCCCTCCTCGGCCAGGGAAAACGCCCAGGCATTGTGACTATCGCCCGACAGCATGACCAGGTCGGCATCGGCGGCTTGCGCCGATTTCAGCAGGCGCGAGCGTGCCGCCGGATAACCGTCCCAGCGATCCATCCACATCGGCACGCCCTGTTTCGCGGCACGAACGTCGTTGCGGAAGCCTTCGACGGCGTGCGGCGTGGAGGTCGATTTGAGCCAGCTGACGGCATCCTGCGGCATGACCGTGCGGCCAAGGATGGTCCCCATGCCGACCAGTTGCCACGGGGTCGATTTCGCATTGGCTGTCATCTGGTGCGTCAGCCAG
Organism: Asticcacaulis sp.; assembly: GCA_965246725.1. GTDB lineage: Bacteria > Pseudomonadota > Alphaproteobacteria > Caulobacterales > Caulobacteraceae > Asticcacaulis. The sequence continues at coordinate 42,907 of CBDFFG010000030.1, read as the reverse complement.
CTTTCCTGGGTCGAGCCGAGCATGGTCGCCGACGTATCCTGCCAGGCGCCGTCGCGGAAGGCGCGCAGGGCCGCGTCCGGGTCGGCGGCCTTGAAGGTGGCGGCGATGTCGGCCTGTTTCGTGCGCGCCAGCAGGCGGGACTCGGTGCGGTAGAGGGTCGCCAGGGTACCGATCTGGTAAGCCTTCCACGGCTCGTCCGACACCGGCATCCATTCGCGATAGACCTGCATGGCGACGTCGCGGCGCAGGTTCCAGTCGCCCTCGCTGATCGGCTGGTGGTTCTGCGCCCCACCCTCCCAGCTGTCGTTCGACGATTCATGGTCGTCCCAGAAGGCGACCATGGGCGCGATCTGGTGCAGGCGCTGCAGGTCGGGATCGGCGCGGTAGCAGGCGTAGCGCAGGCGATAGTCGGCCAGTGCGATCATTTCACGATCGGGATCGACCAGGCGACCGGCAACCAGGTCTTCGGCGTGGTAACCGCCCAGGCCGTTTTCGTAGAGATAGTCGCCGACATGCATCCACAGGTCGAGGTCGCTCCGGTCGGCCGCATGACCATAGGCGTTGAAATAGCCCATGGGCAGGTTGGAGCACGAGAAGACCGCCAGACCGAAGCGGCCCGTCGTGTCCGCCGGCAGGGTTTTGGTGCGCCCAACCGGTGACTTCGTGCCGTCCGGCGCGATAAAGCGATACCAATAGACGGTGCCCGGCTTCAGGCCGTCGACCGTTACCTTGGCGGTCCAGTCGCGATAGACGCCGGTGCGGACGCTATTGCCGGCAACGATATGCGCGAAGTCCGGGTCGCTCGCCACTTCGACATCGAGGCGAACGATGTCGTCCGTGCCGGTGGCAACGTAGCGCGTCCACAGCAGCATGGAGTCCTGGGCCGGCTCGCCGCTGGCCACGGAGTGGGTGAAACGGGTGGCGGCCGCGATGTCGGCGGCCAAGGCGCGGCCGCGCGGCAGCAGCAGGGCGCCCAGGCCCAAGCCGCCGCCGATGATAAGCGAGCGGCGATCGATATTCAGGGTCATGATGTTTCCCTTCCGGGTGTTTCGGAGCGTGACCTCAGGTCCGGCGCCCCTGCCAATTATAAATTTGAGGCAGTGCCTTTCCTCCCTCTTGCCCCGTTTACGGGGGAGGTGGCATCAAGGCCTTCAGGCCGAAGATGACGGAGGGGGGCTTCCGGCGTTGCTCAGTGCTGAGATGTCGGTTTTTGAGACCTTTACATTCCCCCCCTCCGTCTGGACCGGCTTGACGCCGGCCCAACCACCTCCCCCGCAAGCGGGGCAAGAGAAAGAAGACGTACCCGCTAGAAGCACTTCCCGATAAAGTGGACGCCACTTTTCGGATAAGAAGTGCTACAAAACAAAAGACTAGAGCAATTTCTCCGATCAAATTGATCGGGAAATGCTCTAGAAGCTGGCCTTGACGGCGACATTCCACATCGAACCGTAGATGCTGTAGAGCTGCACCCGTCCCGGGACGTTGGAATAGACGATGTCCGGCGCGTTGGTGATGTTGCGGCCGGCGACCTGCACGGTGATCCGCGGCGTCACCTTGTAGCCGGCGCTGATATTCCACAGGGTGCGATCGGCGTGGTAGAGGATGCCGTTGGCCGCCGTGGTCGGCGTATTGCTGAGCGCGCTGGTGCGATACTTCGACTGGGTATTGCCGGTCAGCTGGACATCGAACGGACCACGATTATAGCGCAGGCCCCAGTTGGCCGAATATTTCGGCACGCCGACACGGACGCCGTCGGGATCGACGCGGGTGACCGAGCCACGCAGGCCCAGGCCCTTGAGGGTGCCCGGCAGGAAGATCAGCTGCTGGTCGTATTCCAGGGTCAGGCCGTTGGTCTTGCTGACACCCGACTGGTTGACCGTGCTGACAAAGGTATAGCCGCTATAGTCGCTGGCATTGAAACCCGCCTGGGTCGGGTCGATGGTGACGCCGGTGACCTGCATGTCCTTGACATCGAGGTGGTAGACCGAGGCGGCGATGATGCCGGCCGGCTCGAGATAGTATTGCAGGCTGGCATAATACTTGGTCGAATGCTCGGGATTGAGCAGGGCATTGGGCACGGTCACGGTCTGGGCCGTGTCGTTGACCGTGATGGCCCCGCCGAGATTGCCGTAGTCCGGACGCAGGATGGCCTGGCTGATGGCGAACTGGGCGACCAGCTTACGGCTGAAATCGTACTTGACGCCGCCGCTCAGGAAGACATCGCCGTAATGGCCCTTCTTCCACAGCTGCTGGCCGTTGTAATACTGGTAGTTGATATAGTCGACCGTGCCCGACTTGTAGCCGGCGGCGGCGACCTCCTTGGCCGAACGCGCCTGCAGGATGGCGGCGCCCTCGTCCGTGCCTTCGTAGCGGCCGCCCAGGTCGAACTTCCACTTGTCGAGCTGGCCCTGGAATTCCAGGTAGCCGGCGCTGACCGTTTCCTTGACGCGCTTGTTGTTCAGGTACTGGCGCGACAGGTTGCCGGCGGTGTCCGGGGTGAAGTATTCCGGATGGGCCTGATACAGGTCCCAGGTGCCGTAATTGCTGTCGGCGCGCCACTTCTGGGCGTTGAAATTGCCGGCGTCGAAACCGAGGATCTGGAACTGGTAGTTCTGCGTCGCCGGGATGACGGAACCGGCGGCGGGGCCGGTATAGTTGTAGAGCTTGTAAGAGCCTTCCGTGGTCGTCCACTCGTTGGTGCGAACCTCGGCGCCAGTCAGCAGGGTCGCCTGGACCGGGCCGGCGCTGAAGCGCTTCTTCAGGTCGAGATTGCCGCTCCACTGGTGGTCGACGCCGTTCGATTCCGACGTACGCACCGTATTGCTGACCGTGGTCCAGTTGGCCGGATTGCTCCACGACGGACCGGTCGTCTGGGTCAGGAAATAGGCGGGCGAGGTCGAAGCATCGCGATCGAGCGTGAAACCGATGCCGGAATCCTTGGTGTCGTCGCGAACGAAGAAGCCGCGGCTGCCGTCCCGGAAGTTGAACTCAGAACTGGAATAGGCGCCGCGCAGGGTCATGTCCCAGGTGGTGCCCTTGTACTCCAGGCGCGGCGTGACGATCATGGCCGGCGTGCCGGCATAGCGGTGCGAGTACTGGGTATTGACGTTGGTATTGGCGCCGTTGGCGTTGACGACGATATGAGTCGGCGTCGAATCCGCCGTGGCATAGCTTTTGGTCGAGGTGCCGAAGACCAGGTAGGTGTACTGGTTGTAGTATTCGACGTCGTAGAAGGAATAGGTGCCGCGCAGCGACAGGGTCCACTTGTCGGTAAGCTTGTAGTCGACGGCGCCGTTGATGGCTTCGCGGTGGGTGAACTTGGGGCCGGGGCGCCACATGACCTGGTATGGAATGACCGTGCCGTTGGCCAGGTACGACCAGTCGGTCTGGACGCGGTCCTGCTCGACATAGTTGGCATTGTAGCTGGCGCTGAGCGCGACGCCGAGACGGCCGCCGAGGAAGACGTCGGCATAGCTGACCTGGGCCGACGGGAAGATGGTGGCGTGCTTCTTGTCGTCCGGCATGTAGGTCGAACCGAAGTCGGAATCGGAGGTGCCGATGGCGCCGACCTGCAGCTGCAGCTGGCGCTTCTTGCGCTCGAAGGCGTACTTGCTGACCAGGTTGATATTGCCGCCCGGCGCGTCGGCATCGAGCGCCGCCGTCAGGGTATTGTTCAGTTCGATGCGCGAAATGCCGGTGATCGACATCTGCTCGAACGAGTTCTGGCGGCCGGTATTGTTGTTCGACGTGGCGGTCGCCATGCGGGCGCCGTCGGTGGTGAAGGTCGAATATTTGGGATCGAGGCCGCCGATGCGCACGGCCGTGGCGTCGACCTCGGTAGAGTCGAGCGACAGGCCCGGCATGTTCTTCAGGAACTCGCCGACATCGCCCATGGTCAGGGCGCCGAAATTGTCGGCGTCGACCGCGGTGACGGCGCTGACCGACGAGCGGCGCTTCATCAGGGCGGCTGCCTGGCCGGACCGCGCCGTGGCGATGGTCACCGTCTGGCCGCTGTGTTCGTCGGCGGCGGCCGAGACCGGCTTCATGGCGATATCGAGCTGCGTCGCCTGGCCGGCCGTGACCGTAGCGACCAGAAAGGCATCCTGCAGGCCGCTGTAGTGGACAACGACCTTCAGCTCGCCCGCCGGGGCATTGCTGATCTGAAAGCTGCCGTCTTCGTTGGTATAGACGGAGATATTGGTGTCCTCGATGCGCACCTCGGCATTGCGCAGGTACTGACCCGTCGCCGTGCTGTAGACACGGCCGCGCAGGGTGCCGCTGCCCACCGAGGCCTGGGCGCTGTTGCCGCGCAGGGTGATGGTTCGGCCGTCATCCGAAAGAATGGTGATGCCGGTGCCGTCGAGCATCAGGCGCAGGGCGTCCCGGGCATCCATCTGGCCCTTGACGGCGCGGGTGGTAATGCCGTGAAGCTGCTTGCCGGGGGCGACGATCTGCACGCCGGCCTGGCGGGCGAATTCCGGCACTGCGGTCGTGGCCGCCTGCGCCGGAATGTCGAAGTCGCGCGACTGCGCCAGGACCGGCGTCGCCGCCAGCACGAGGATGATCGCCGCGCTGCCCGCCAGCCAGGTTTTGTTCGAAGAAAAGCCCATAACTATCCCCATCTATCCGATTGCGCCGACCGCATGTGCCGTGGCAGCGCTTCGGGGGGATAGATGCTTCGCTATTGCGAAACCCGCCCGATCGGCCCTGGGGTTTTTCGTGAAATTTTTATGACTGGCGAGAGACTGAACGCTTCGGACCATAGACGGAAAAAGTACGTCCAACCTCCCTTCGCCCCATCGAAGATGGGGAGATGTCGGCGCAGCCGACAGAGGGGTCTTCTGTCTTGTGAGCATCCCGCAGAGCAGGTGGAAGCGTCGATGCCGCCAAGCGATCGATACCGCCTACGACCGGCTGATATGCAGCCCGTCGGCCTCGCGGCGGCTGCGCAGGTTGAGCACCGGCGCCACGGCCTGAACGAAACCCTGCGGATCGGTCGCCGCAAACAGGCCCGTCACCGTCTCGTGCTTCAGGGCGCTGTCATCGAGCACGATATGCAGGTCGCTATAGCGGGCGAACTGGGCCACCGCCTTGTCGAGGGTGACGTCCTCGAAGGCCAGCATACCCTCGCGCCAGACCAGGGCGCGCGACACTTCGGCCGGCGACAGGGCATGCAGTTGTGGCCCATTGGCCGTCACATCGAGACCGCTATTGCTGCCAAGCCGCACCGGCGGTTTTGCGTCGAAGCGGCCGCGCACCTCGATGGCCCCGGCCTGCACCAGTACCTTTACCGGCTCGTCGACCAGGCGGCTGACCGAGAACTGTCCCAGTCCCGCGGAAACGAGCGTATCCCCGGCCTGGACCAGGAAGGTCCGCGCCTTGTCGTCGACGACGCTGAACAGGGCCTCGCCCTCCAGCAGGTGGACGACGCGCTGCCCGCCATCGAAGGCGACGGCGATACGCGACGAAGTATTGAGCGTGACGGACGACCCGTCGGCCAGGGGCACCAGGCGGATCTCGCCGCGCCGCGTGGCATAGTTCTGCCCCCGGGTGTCGAGCATGTAGCGGGTGACCACACCGGCGCCGAGGGCGGCGGCAAGACCACCTGCGCCCCACAGCAGAAAACCGCGCCGGCCAGCATCGACCTTCTTGGCGGCAAGACGACCCAGGACCGGGCCATGAAGTCCCCCGGTCTGAAGCCCCGCGGCCTGCCCCTTTAGCGATTTGATCTGCTGGATGACGGCACGGGCCCGGGCGAAGGCGCCGAGACAGCGGCTGTCGCTCGCCAGCCACGCATCGAATTGCGCCTGTTCGTCGGGGGGCAGGTCCGCACCTTCGACACGGCTGGCCCAGTCGGCGGCCGCCGCATCAATCAACCGACTGTCTTCGCGCATCGTCATCTGGAACAAGCATGGGTTTCGATTCGGTAATAGATGCTTGAACCACGTCTTTTCCGCCTCGTCCAAACAGATTCATCAACTTCTGGACGCTTTTGGCAATATGCTTCTGGGCCGCGTTCTCGGAAATGCCCATGCGCCGACCGACCTCGTGCTGCGGCAGACCGTCGATAAAGCGCAACATCAGGGCCTGGCGCCCCTGGTCCGGCAGCTCGGCCATGGCCTGGGTCAGGATGTGCAGTTGCTCGCGGTCCGACACCTGCTGCTCGGGGCTGGGATCGTCGGCAATCGGGCCCAGCCGGTCTATATCCTCCACGGCGCGGATCGACACGACACGCGACCGGCGCAGATGCATCAGGATGATCGAACGCGCCGTCTGGAAACAATAGGCCCTGGGATTATGGATATCGCCGATCGACGGGCGGCTGGCCAGGACTGTGTAGGTTTCCTGGACGATGTCGTCGGTGTCGAGATCGTCGAGCCGCCAACGCGACAGCCAGGCGCGTAAGGCCGGCTCATGGGGGAGGATATGACGGGCCAGCCACAATGCCCGGTCGTCGGAGACGGGACTCATGTGCCGCCCAATCCGCAGGTAGATGTCCGTACCGACACGTGCCGCTCCCTTGTCCAACGCAGCGGCTATAGGAAAACTGTATGCAACTAATGTGACAGTGCACGTAACAATGGCTCGCAGCCAATAACTTGCGAATCTTTCGCAATTTGCTATGGAGTATGGGTGCAGCCTACCGGTTGCCGCCGGTTTTCACACAGGACAGTCACTATGGGCTCTTCGCCTGGCCACAAACATTGCCGAATGATCACCGCTGCATTGACCGTCATGACGGTTGCGTTTTCAGGTGGCCTTACGGCCGAGGCGCGCTCGACACCCGTCGATCCTGTTTCGCCCCATGCCGACGCCGTCTACAAATTCGTCTTCGACCTGGGCTCAGGCAAACCGGCACCTGACGGAACGAATCCCGGCCTGGAGGAGGTCGCCCGGTTTCACAAACTATATGAGACCTACGGCGTCCCGGCGGCGAACCTCAAATTCGTCATCGTACTGCACGGGGATAAAACCGATATCAGCCTTGCCGCACCGGCCTACGCCGCCAGACATGCCGGTGCGGGCAATGCCGATGTCGCAGCCTTACAGGCGTTATCGCGTATCGGCGTCAGGCTTGTCGTCGCAAGCCCCGCCCTGACACAGGCAGGCTTCACACAAGCGGATGTCCTGCCCGGGATCGAAATCGGCCCGCTGGCGAACGTGACCTTCCTCGACCTCGAGGCACAGGGCTACGTCTACACCGGAACCCGCGACCTGAACGCGGATTAGGCCCGCGACCAGAATAAGCGTATGCCGCATATGTCCGGGCGACGGGTAAGACTGCATTTCAGCGGTCTCCATTCCGCGTTTCCGGTTCATCGCCCGCTCAACCTGCGGTGACAACGCCCCACAACCTGGGCGTTGTCACGCACGCACGCGCCCGGAAACCCAGTTGAGAAGCGCTCATATACGGTAGCGATTAACTCATTTTGCAGCGGCGAAAATTCCTACTAAGGCGAAGGTATATACTTCAATCCGGAGCCCTTATGTCTCGTACCGCCCTTGCCTCGACCGTCGCGCTCGGCGTCCTCGCACTCGCCACGCCCCACCTCGCCGCCGCCGATCCGACACCCGCGCCGACCGCCGATGCCGCTGCGCCAGACGCCGAGGGTACGCCGCTGGTGGTCACCGGCAACCGTGGCAGGCCGCGCACCGTCGCCGACAGCCCGGCGCCGATCGACGTCATCGGCGGCAAGCAGCTGAACGAGACCGGCAAGGTCACCCTTAAGGAAGCCCTGGCCGTCCTCCTGCCATCCATCAATTACGGCACGGTCAACGGCTTTGCCCACAACAATGTCGTGCGCCCGGTCAGCATGCGTGGCCTCGGCGGCGGCTATACCCTGGTCCTAGTCAACGGCAAGCGCCGCCACGCCACCAGCCTGCTGATGAACTCCAACGTCGACACCAGCGGCGCCACCCCGGTCGATCTCGACCAGATCCCGACCTCGATCGTCGACCATGTCGAAGTCCTGCGTGACGGTGCCGCCGCCCAGTACGGTTCCGACGCCATTGCCGGCGTCATCAATGTCATCCTGAAAACTGGCCCCGGCGGTGGGGTATCGGTCGATGCCGGCCAGACTTACAAGGGCGATGGCGATACCGCCCGCGCCGCCGTCGACTGGGGCACACGCTTTGAGAACGGCGGCACCCTGCACCTGGCGTTGGAAAGCCGCTATCAGAACCGCACGGACCGCAATGATCCGGCGACCGGCAGCTTCTTCTTCCCCTTGGCCGGCGGTGTTCCCGATCCGCGCGAGGCGACGACGGCCAAGCGCGGCGACTATAACGGCAATCCCGTCATCCATTCCGCCACCGTGGCGGCCAATGTCGAGTGGCCCCTGTCGGACAGCAAGGCCCTCTACAGCTTCGCCACGGCCGGCACCCAGACCGGCAACGCCCGCCAGACGCGCCGGCGCCCGAACGCCAATACCGATATCCCGGAAATCTATCCCGATGGCTTCATCCCCGTCTATCGCCTCGACCAGCAGGACTATGAACTGGTGTCCGGCGTACGCGGCATCACCGGCGCCTGGACCTGGGACCTGTCGACCGGCTTCGGCGAGAACTTCGCCCATGCCGCGGCCGATACGCTGAACCCGTCGCTGGGCCTGGCCAGCCCGACCAGCTTCAACCTCTATACCCTGTCCAGCAACACCTGGACCACCGACCTCGATGTCCGCCGCGCCTATAATGTCGGCCTGGCCGAGCCCCTGTCGGTGTCCGGCGGGCTGGAATATCGCAAGGAAACCTACAAGGTGAAGTCGGGCGACCCGGCCGCCTACGCCAATGGCGGTTATGTCTATACCTCGGGTCCGCTGGCAGGCAAGCCGGCCCTGATCGGTGTCCAGGGCGTCAACACGGTCGATGGCTCGGACGCCGGACGTGCCGAACGCAGCGATGCCGCCGCCTATATCGACCTCGGCCTCAACCCGACCAAGGCCTGGTATGTCGGCTTTGCCGCCCGCGCCGAACATTTCGACGACAGCGCCGGCGACACGGTCTCTGGCATGTTCACCACCCGCTACGATTTCAACTCGACCTGGGCGGTCCGCGGCACGGTGTCGACCGGTTTCCGGGCGCCGTCGCTCAGCCAGCAGCTCTACGGCCAGCGCCGCTACTCGACCCAGACCATTGCCGGCGTCCTCTACCAGTTCCCGACCAAGGTGGTCCGCGTCGACTCGCCCCTGGCCAGGGCCCTGGGCGCCGAACCGCTGAAGCCGGAAAAGTCGCATAATTACAGCCTTGGCCTCACCTTCTCGCCGGCCGGCCATTTCCGCGCCACGCTCGACGCCTACCGCATCGATATCGACGACCGCATCGCCCTGACCAGCACGCTGAGCGGCCCGGGCGTCAACGCCCTGCTGGCGGCGGCCGGCCTGCCGACGGACATCTACGTCCAGTATTTCACCAATGCCATCGATACCCGCACCGAAGGCGCCGACCTGGTGACCGAATATTCGACCGGACTGGGCGCATGGGGATCTCTGAAACTGGGCGCGGCCTTCAATGTCAACACCACCAAGATCACCCATGTAAAGGCCAATCCGTCGCAACTGGCCTCGCTCGGCACCGGCCTCGTCCTGTTCGACCGGGTGCAGCAGGCCACCTTGACCGTCAACAATCCGCGCAGCAAGGCCATCCTGTCGGCCGACTGGCGCGGCGGCAAGTGGTCGGCCGACCTGCGCGCCACCCATTACGGCAAGGTGACCTCGGTCGGCGCCGTCGCGGCCGATGATCGGGTGTTCGGCGCCAAGTGGATCACCGACCTGTCGGCCACCTATGCCGTCACGGACAAGCTGGGCGTGACCGTCGGCGCCGACAACCTGTTCGACGTCTATCCCGACCGCGTCGGCATCGTCTCGGCCAATGGCAGCGGCGCCTATGGCAACTTCTCGCCCTTCGGCATGACCGGCGGGTATTATTATACCGGCCTCGACTACCGCTTCTAAGGGGACATACATGCAAAGACGTGATTTTCTCGCGACGCTGGCCTCCGGTGCCGGCCTGGCCGTGCTCGGCGGCTGCAGCCCGGGCGCAAAGGCGGCAACGAAGCTGATCCTCGGCGACCAGCAGCGCGGCCTGCGCCTGCCGGTAGAGGCCGCCAAGGCCTTTGCCGGCGCGCCCTACACGGTCGAATGGGCTAACTTCCCGACGCCGACGCCCCTGTTCGAGGCGTCCAATTCGGGCGCCGTCGACACCCTGATGGCCATCGACAACCTGATCCTGCTGGGCGCTATCCTGGGGCGGCCGTACAAGATCGTCGGCCGCTGGCGCGCCTCGTCGGCCGGCATCGGCATCGTCGTGCCGAAGAATTCCGACATCACCTCGGTGGCGCAACTGAAGGGCCGCAAGGTCATCGTCTCGACCGCGCAGGGCGGCACCGCCGACGCAGTGCTCTATGCCGCCCTGCAGGAAGCCGGCCTGAAAAAAGACGACGTCAAGCCGGGCTACATGCTGCAGCCCGACGCCCTGGCCGCCTTCCAGAACGGCAATATCGACGCCTGGGCGACCAACGATCCCAACCTGGCCCGCGCCGAGGCCGACGGGGCGCGCCTGCTGCGCGACGGCCAGGGCATCAATAACAGTGTCAGCTTTATCGCCGCCTCCGACAAGGCCCTGGCCGATCCGGACAAGCGCAAGGCCCTCCCCGACGCGCTAAGCCGCATCAAAAAGGCCTTCGAATGGTGCGACGGCCATCTCGACGACTATACGCGTTACTACAGCGCCGAGACGAAGCTGCCGCCGGAACTGACCCACACGACACTGGGCCGGCGCGGTGTCACCACCCTGCTGCCGATCGACGAGGCCGCCATCAAGGAGGCGCAGCTCGTCGCCGACCTCTATGCCGATCGCGGTATCTTCCCGCATAAGGCCGATGTGCGCGGCTTCTTCCAGCCGATCGCCTTTAGCTGACCGGAGTCAGCTCAGCCAGGTTGAATGAAGGCTGTCGAAGGTTCCGAGCAGACTACGCGCCGTGTCCTCAGCCAGCGGCCGGCCCCGGGCGTGTCCTGCCCCGCCCGGTCCGGAATTCGCCCGCTCGAAAAAGCGGACGTCTTCGGGCTGCAGCATGGTGCGCGGATTGCCGTCGCGGCCGGTGTACCACATCTGCGTCCAGCCATCGGGATGGATGTGACGGTCCATCCAGCAGGCGATATAGGCCGCCATGCCGACACTGTTGGGATCGCCATAGCGCCCGTCCGGGAAGGTGGCCGAGGTCCGCCACGGCCGCCCGAGGAAGACGGTGTGGTTGGGCACGCCGGCATCGCGCGTCAGCCGGCAGCGATGAAAGATCAGCCCGCAGGGGTTCGCGATTTGCGTGCTGGGCGCGGCGATATAGCCCTCGACCGGATCGGGCCGCAGGCGTGAGTGGATATCGCACGCTTCGAACAGGGCACTGCCCGCCCCGAAGATGAAGTCGTAGCTGCCGCTGATCCGGCACCTGTCGAACCGGCTGCGGCCGCCGTCGACGAACAGGGTGTCCTGATGGCTGAGCAGGTCGACCGCGCTGAGGACGGCATTGTCGCTTTCCTTGCCCAGTATCAGGGCGATCGCCTGCGGGCCCAGGGGATCGTGCGACCCCAGCTTCGGCCCGGTTTTTCGCATCTCGGCAATGCCATCGAAGCCGTTTTCTATGGTCAGGGTGCGGGCGGCAAACCCCGGCGCATGGACGGCCAGGGTGGCGGTGCGCGAAGTGCCGTAGGGCTTGCCGTCCGGCGCCATCTGGCCCGACGCCGCGGTAAAGCGGATGACGGTCCCTGTCCGGTCTTCACCGGTCAGGTGGATATTGGGTGTGGTGATCGACAGCTTTTCGGCCCACACACCGCGCGCGATCCAGATGCGATAGGGCTTCGCGCCGGCGGCGGGGGCTGCCGCCAGGGCCGCGCTCAGCGTGGCGAAGACCGGGCCGCGGATGCCCGCCTGCGGGACAAGGCTGACCACCGCATCGAAATCGCTGTCGCGCGCCACGACTGCCTGTGGAAGGAGCAAGGTTGCACCGGCAGTCCCCAGCAGAAAACGGCGTGTGATATGGGACATGGATTTTTTCCAAAAAAAGCGGTGCAGCGCGAGGGAGAAACGGATCGCGCTGCACCAGTACGGGGACTTTACGTGCCTTCCAGGCCGGTCAATGACCGTCGCTCAGAAAGGCATCGATCTTTTCGGCGATCGGGCTGAGCCAGGGTTCGAACAGCCAGATATCGTGCGGCGCATTTTCGAAGGCGAAATAGCTGGAACGCACGCCGTATCGGTTCAAGGCCGTTACCACCTCTTCGCGACCGGCGGTAAAGCGCGGATTGCCGCTGCTGATGATCAGGGTCGGCGGGGACTGCGCATCGACGTGGCCGGCAGCGCTGGCCTCACGCCACCGCTCAGGCCGCTGCTCCATCGATCCGCCCAGCCACAAGGCCGCCGGCGAGGCGCTGCCCGCGGCATTCTCGTAATGCAGCGCCAGGGGCGTGGTGAAGTCGAGCAGGCCGTCGAGATCGACCAGGGCATTGATGCGCGTATCGTCCGAAGCATGGGTCTTGAACAGGGGCTGGTCGGCCGTATAGGCCAGCAGCGCCGCCATCTGTCCACCCGACGACGCCCCACCCAGGGCCAGCCGATCGGCAGCAATGCCGAAATCGCCGGCATGGGATTTCGCCCAGACGATGGCGTCGTTGATATCGATCAGTCCCGCCGGGTATGGCGCTTCCGGCGCCAGGCGATATTCCGGCAGGAAGACCGTATAGCCGCGCTGCGCCAGCAGGTTGGCAAGGGCATAGAAATGCGCCTTGCTTCCCGATCGCCAGGCACCGCCATGCACCAGGAGAATGCCCTGGTGCCGGCCCGTGGCCGGCGCCGCCAGGAAGATATCGATGTGCAGGTCTCGGCCCGCAGTCTTGTATTGCCGGTCGAACAGGACCTGCTGCCCGGCCGCGAAGGTGACACCCGGCCAGGTCAGGCCGGGATAGGTGTCCTTGTAGCCCTGGTAGCGGGCGGCGACGGTATAGCTGTCGTCAACCGGCCGCAGGGGCTTCGTCACGGGTGCACACGCGCCCAGGCACATCATCCCGATTATTACAGCAAGCCACCTGGACATCGAACACCCACGAATGCGGAAAGAAACACCCGTCCCGGCAGCGCTTCACTGCCGGGACGGGGACACAGGCGGTTTTTAATTACGGTAGCGAATACCGATCAGCCACTGGGAGCCGGTGTGGCTGTATTCCCGCGTCAGATCCATCGTGCCGGTGTCGCCGGTGCCGTAGATCCGCTCGACCTCGTCGGTGATGTTGATGCCTTCGAAGGTCAGGGTGAAGTTCTTGTTGATGTTGTAATAGGAGGCGAAGTCGACATGGGTCGGGCCGTACTTGCGTTCCTGCAGGTGGCCATTGCCGCCGGGCTCGCTCAGCAGGTAGTCGTCGCGGCGATTGACCGACACCCGGGCGCCATAGTCCTTGGCGTCGTAATAGAGGGTCAGGTTATAGGAGTTGGGCGACAGGCCGGTGGAATCCTTGGCGATCACATGGGTGTAGTTCGACGCTATGCCCAGGTTGGAAAAGTGTCCCGGCAGGAAGGTGAAGGGCTGGTTGTAGGTCAGCTCGAAACCACGGACGCTGTTGCCGTCGTCGCTGTTGACCGGGATGGTGAAGGTATAGGGCACCTTGGCCGGGTCGGCATTATAGGAGACATCGTATTGCGGATCGGCATAGATGGCCGGCCAGTATTGCGGGTCGATCATCTTCGTCACGACCTGGGTCTTCAGCGAGGTGACGATGTCCTTGTTGAAGACGCCGAGCGAGACCAGGCCTTCCTTGCCGAAATACCATTCGACGCTGAAGTCGGTATCATTGGACTGGTAGGGCTTCAGGGCCGGATTGCCGATATTGCCGACGGTCCGGGTGGTATAGCCGAAGACCGGGCCGGCGATATTGAGCGAGCTCAGGCCCGGGCGCGTCATGCTGCGGCCGTACGAAAAGCGCGTGACGACATCGTCGGTGACTTCCAGCGCCAGGTTCAGCGACGGCAGGTAGTTGTCATAGGTGTTCTTGACCTTGACCGGGGTCCCGCTCAACACCGCCTGCGAGGTGACATTGGTCTTGACGTAGCGCAGGCCGCTATTGGCGCGCAGGCGCATGCCATTGATATAATAGACGCTGTTCATTTCGACATAGCCGCCCAGGGTCTCTTCGCCGACCGTCCAGCCATTGGCTATGGTGTCGGTATAGCCGGGCGCGACAACGCCGGCCTTGGCGATGGCGTCGAAATCGGCGACCAGGAATGGCAGAAGCGTGCCGCCATCGCGCAGGCCGTTGCCGAAGTCGGAATAGGGGAAGGCCGTGGTGTAGCTGGTCGGCACGAAGCTGGGGCTGGGACCGGCGCCTTCGGCATATTTGACCTTGCGATCATTGTAGCTGAAGCCCGCCTTGAAGGTGAAATCCTGGTCGGCGTAGATGGCGTCGAACTTCGAGGTGAAGTTGTCCTTGTGGACCTTGTTGATGCGGTTCGCCGCCGTCAGGGCACTGATATAGTTATTCTTGTTGTTCGGATCGTAGCTGCCGTAGCTGATTACCGGCACATACGGATTGCCGGTGTAGTCGTACGAATAGAAGTGCGGCACCGAGCGGTAATAGAAACGCAGTTCGGTACGGTCGGCATGGTCCGAGGCGGCGCCGGCCATGGCGTTGAGGGTCAGCTTGTCCGACACCCGGACATTGCCGTTGAGGACGAACTGGTTGAAATCCGAATTGGATTCCTGGTGCCGGCTTTCCGTCCACGACGTCACATCGTTGAAACTGGCGGCGATGATCTGCATGCCGTCGGGAGCGACGGTAAAGGACAGGGGCGTCTGGCCGGTGAAGTTGCCGGCCACGCCGTGAGTCAGCAGCCACTCCATCGAGTTATAGCTGTAGCGGTCGTTCAGCAGGTTGGAGTGCAGGGCGTCGAAGGTGATCAGGACGTTATCCGACGGCTTGTACTGCACCGACGCCGTCAGCCCGGTGCGCTTCTGGTCGTTGCCGAAGAAGTCGGCGCGCGGCAGGCGCGGCGCCCACAGGCAGTTGAGGGCGTCGGCGGCGCCGCAATAGTCGGACGGCGTGCCCTTGACCACGGTGCCGGCATCGGCCCAGGCGTCGCCGTTTTCGAACGGCGAGGTCCAGCGCACGCTGGCATAGCCCTCCTGATGAACGGTGCGCGTCGACACGGCGGCCGAGAACAGGACGCCGAGTTTGCCGCCGAAGAATTTATTGCTGATCAGGAAGGCGAAGCGCGGATCGTTGATCTTCGACAGGCCATTATAATCGTCCTGGGCCGAGGCCGAGACGGTAAAGCCCTTGAAGTCGAACGGCCGGGCCGAATAGAGGTCGACCGTGCCGGCAATGCCGCCCTCTTCGATCGAGGCCTTCTGGGTCTTTTCGACATCGATGCGGTTGAACAGTTCCGAGGCAAAGACGTTGAAGTCGAAGGCACGGCCGGCATTGATGGTGACGCCGCCGGAATCGAGGCCGTCGCTGCTCGACGGCACTTCCATGCCGTTCAGGGTGGTGCGGGTGAAGTCCGGCGCAAAGCCGCGCAGGGTGATGTTGCGCCCCTCCCCGCCCTCGCGCGTCATGGCGACGCCCGGGATACGCTGAATCGATTCCGCCAGGTTGGTATCGGGCATCTTGCCGATATCGTCGGCGACGATGCTTTCGACCATATTGGCCGCCCGGCGCTTGATGTCGCGGGCCTTGACCAGGGCGCCGCGCGTCCCCTTGACGACCACGACCTGGGTGTCTTCAGCGGGCGTCGCCTCGGGCGCGGCCGGTGTCGAGGCCAGTTGCGGGGCAAGCTGCACCGGAGCCGGATCGGCGCCAGCGCTGGCGATTACCTCGGCATGGCTGTCCGATACCCGCTGCACCGTCGCCTGGGTCAGATAGACGGCGCCATTGCCTTGGGTAACCGGTGTCAAATTTGTACCTGCCAGCAGGCGCCTGAGACCGTCACGCACCGGCATGGTGCCCTTCACCGCCGCCGTGGTCTGGCCGAGGGTCAGCTTTTCCGGCACGACCAGTTGCAGGTCGGCCTGCTGGGCGAATTGCGGGATGCCCTGCTGGGCGGGCTGCGCCGGGATATTGAAGGTCTTGACCTGGATATTTTGGGCAAGCACCGGCATGGCCGACACCATTAACAGGGTCGAACCGGCCAGGATTAGACGGTCTGCGAACAGGCGCGCGCGTAGATGTGTCACTGTTTTCCCTCCTGAGGATGGCGCTTTGTCGCGCCTTATATTGAGGACGAATCCGCCCTCTTATAAAACGATGCCTGACAGGATCAGTTCCGTTTTGAAAGTGTCACTTTTTTTTGGCCCCGATATAGATGGCTGAATCCGTTCGGGTAATTTCCGCATCGAAGGCCCGGGCGACGACGTCGGAGAAGCCTTCGGGATCATCGGTGCTGAAGCGGCCCAGCAATTTTTCGCTACGCAGCTGCGGGTCGGAGATGACGATCTTCAGGCGGTTGTAGCGGTTGTATTCGTCGGCGGCCGCCGTCAGGGTCTGGCCGGTCAGGACGATCTGGCCCTCGCGCCAGGCCAGGGCATTGTCGATAGCTTCCGGCGCATGATGCGTATCGACGGCGCCGGCACTGCCGATAAGGGTGCGGTCGCCGGCATTGAGCCAGACGGCCGGCCGATCGGTGCCGTTCAACCACGCCTTGACCGTGCCTTCAGTCACCAGGACCTCGGCGCCGGCGTCGCTGCGCCGGACGGAAAAGGCGGTGCCGACGGCCTGGACCCGGGCCTGGCCGGCGCTGACGACGAAGGGACGCTGCCTGTTGTGGGCGACCTTGAACCAGGCCTCGCCGCGCACCAGCTCGATATTGCGCTGGGCCGTGCCCATGTCGATCCGGATGGCGCTGTCGGTATTGATGGCCGCCACCGAGCCGTCGCTCATCGGCAGGCGCCGGATTTCACCGGTCTCGGTGACCGTCTCGTTGACACGGTGCAGGATGGCCAGAGCGGCAATCCCTGCCGCCGCCAGGCCGCCGGCCGAGCCAGCCACGGCAAGGAACCGGCGCCGCGAGGATCTTGCAATCTTCGGGGCGTCTTGCGGCGCACCTTCGTCCGTCCCGGTCCCCAGCGCCTTGACCCGCGACAGCGACGCCCACCCGGCCTGGGCGCGCAGCAGAGCGCCGCGGCGACGGATATCGCCGGCCAGCCACTGCGCCAGCAAGGCCTCGTCCTCGGCCGTCAGGGGACGCTCCTTTACAGCCCACAGACTCGCCGCGACCTCGATCTCTTCGCTAGTTTCGATGGACGTCGGCGTCACGCTTCAACTCCTTTTGCGTCCGAACATCGCGGTCCTCCGAAACGATGGCCCGCATGATCAGCCTGAGCCCCTTGGCGGACTCGTTTTCAACTATGGTTTCGCTCACACCCAGGATGCGCGCGATTTCCTTTTGCGGCAGGCCCTGGATCTTGCGCATCTCGAATACGCGCCGGCACCGGGCCGGCAAGGTGGCGATCAGCCGGTGGACCCGCGCCAGTTCGGCACGGCCCATGGCGATCCGTTCCGGCGACGGCGCTTCGCTGACGACCTCGAGCCGGTCGATCTCGTCGACGCTCTCGATCCGGACGATGCGGGCGCGCCTTATGCGCAGCAGGGCGATATTCTTGGCGACCGTGAAGAAGTAGCCGCGCGGCGACGCGATATGGTCGACGCTGGCCAGGGAGGCCATACGGCAATAGGCCTCCTGCAGGATATCTTCTATGTCCTCGCTGCCCAGCCGGGCACGGCGAAGCCAGGCGCGCACGTCGGCCTCATGCGGCAGGATCTCCGATCCGACCCACTGAATAATCTGCTCCGGCGCCGCGTCCATCAACACCCTCCACAGGATAGGATGTCCGAGCGCGGCATCTCCGTAAATAAATTTCAGAAAAATCAGATTTTATACGCCGTTATACCAATGGCCACTCCTGACCGTTGGGAGCGTGCGACCGCACCCCGCCGCACATAAGTGCTAAAGAAGCGAAGCGTTAGCACGCTTGCAGGGAGCCATGCGGCGATTGAGCTGAAAAAATGCTTAGTACCAACGGTTATTCTTCATGACCGTTGGTACTAAGCACGGAAATGGCTGGGTGCATGGCCGATGATGCGCTTGAAGGCCCGGCTGAACGAGGCCTCGGAATCGTAGCCCAGGCGCTCGGCAATGGTGGCCAGCCGGACATTGTCGTGGGCGATCCATTGGCGGGCCTGGAACATGCGGATGCGCGCCACATAACGCGCCGGGGTTTCGCCGACGGCGCCGGCGAACTTCTCGGCGAAGCTGGAGCGCGAGGCGCCCATGATCGACGACAGGGCCGCCAGGTTCCAGTCGCGCTCCGGATTAAGATGGATGGCGGCCAGGACCTTGCCGACATCCTTGCAGCGCACCGCGGCGATCCAGCCACTGGCGTCGCCACAACCGAACTCGACCCACGACCGGATGATGCTGGCCGCCAGGACGTCGGCCAGGCGGGCCAGGATGCCGGCGGCGCCGACGCGGTCCATCTCGACCTCCCGGTTCATGGCGTCGAGCAGCCAGGAAAACGACGGCTCCTTGCCGACCAGGTCGCAGGTGCGCATGACCTCGGGCATCATCTGCAACAGGGGATGCAGGCGGTCGAGGTTGAAGTTCATCGAGCCGGAAAACAGGGTCGTGGCGTCGCCGTCGCGGGTGCAGCGCATATCGTAGACATTGTCGCAGACCACCTTCGTCTCGAAGTCTTCGATCGGAACGGCCGGAAGGTCGGGCGCACTGGCCAGCACATGCTCCGAGCCGCGCGGCATCAGGACGGCATCGCCGGCCTTGAGCTTCATCCATTCGCCGTCGGGCCCCTGCAGCCAGCACCCGGCCTCGCCGGACGACTGAGAGATAAAGTGAAACCGGGCTTCGGCCTGCGCCGGGAGGCGCAAGGCCCACGGCGCCACCATGCGGCTGCGGCCATAGGCGACACCGTCGAGGCGCAGACCCCGCAGCATCTCGCTGAGCGGGTCACGGGTATCGGCATCGGTCGATCTGGACGAATTGTCAAACATGACGGCTTTTCTATCATAGAAAGTCCAGACCGTCATTGTCTATTATGCGGACATAATCACTCCGCGAGTCCATTATGAACGATATTCTGACAGAGGCCCCGGCCCCAGCGGCCGAAATCCCTACGACGATACAGTCTGGTCTGCCCCTGGAACGCACCGACGCCGCCTGGGTGGCGATCACCTCCCTGGCCGTCGGGGTATTCGGCCTCGTGACGGCCGAGTTCCTGCCGGCCAGCCTGCTGACCGCCATCTCCGGCGACCTGCATGTTTCCAACGGCGCCGCCGGCCAGGCCGTGACTGCGACGGCGGTCGTCGGCGCCATCGCCGCCCCGACCATCCCCATCCTGACGCGCACCCTCGACCGAAAGACGGTGATGATCGTCCTGTCTATCGTCCTGGCCACCTCCAACCTGCTGGCGGCCACGGCCTCCAACCTGACCATCCTGCTGGCCGCCCGCGTGGCGCTGGGGATTGCACTCGGCGGTTTTTGGTCGATGGCCGCGGCCCTGGCCATGCGCCTGGTGCCGATGTCGCTGTTCGCCGGCGCCATGTCGATCATCCTGACGGGGGTGTCGCTGGCCACGGTCTGCGCCGCGCCGGTCGGCGCCTGGATCGGCGCCGTCTGGGGCTGGCGCATGGCCTTTGTCGTCTCGGGCGGCATCGGAATCTTCGCCCTGGCGATGCAGCTTGTGACCATTCCGAAACTGCCGCCGGTCGATAATCCCAACCTGAAGACCCTGATCGACCTGATGAAGCGTCCGGCCGTGCGCACGGCCCTGATCGCCGTCATCCTGATCATTTCGGGGCATTTCGCCGGCTTCACCTATGTCCGGCCGCTGCTGGAACAGGTCGAGAAATTCAATGTCGGCGCCGTGTCCCTGGCTCTGCTCGCCTATGGTATCGGTGGCTTCTTCGGCAATTTCGCCGGTGCCTTCATCGCCGAAAAGAGCGAGCGGCTGGCCATCGGGCTGGGCGCCATAGTCATCGCCGCCGTCTCCGTCGGCCTGATGTTCGCCGCCGGTTTCGCCCCCACGGTCGATATCGCCATCACCGTCTGGGGCTTCGCCTTCGGCGCCCTGCCGGTCGGCTTCCAGACCTGGATCGTGCGGGCCGCACCCGACCAGGCCGAGGGCGCCGGTGGCCTGCTGGTCTCGGCCTTCCAGATCGCCATTGCCAGCGGCGCCGTCCTCGGCGGCCTTGCCGTCGACCATTTCGGCGCCCTTGGACCGACGGGTTACGCCATCGCCACAACGGCTGTCGGCGCGGCCCTGGTTTTCGTCTTCGGGCCGCGGCAGGCGCGTCCATAATACGCGAATACCAACGGCATTGTTTTGCCGTTGGGCGCGTGCGGCCGCAGGCCCGAGCTTGATGCCTTGTGCTCAAGAAGCGAAGCGTTAGCACGCTTCTCGGGAGCCATGCGGCGCTTGAGCTACAAAAATGCGCGCATGTCGGGCTTTTTCCCGCCCGATATGCGCCCTTTTTCGGCCCGGATTTACCGCTCTATTGAATTTGCTAGGGACGGGGCGAATTCGAAAACAGAGAGGATTTCGATGAAACACCTGACGTCCGGCGCCCTGATTCTGGCGCTTCCATTGGCACTTTCTCTCTCGGCCTGCGCCAGCCACACCTATGTCGACAACAAGTTCAACCTGGCCAGCGGCCGGCTGGATCAGCACGACGCCCACCTGTCGGAGCTCGACAAGACCAGCCAGGAGGCGCTCGACCGGGCGACGGCCGCCGGCAAGCTGGCCGAAGGCAAGTTCAACTATTCGGTCGTCCTCAGCGACGATTCCATCAAGTTCCAGTTCGGCAAGGCGGAACTGTCCGAAAGCGGCCGGGCCACGCTTTCCCAGCTCGTCGACCGGCTGAAGAGCGACAACAAGAATGTCTATCTTGAAATCCAGGGCTATACCGACTCGGTCGGGACCGACGCCGTCAACTACAAGCTCGGCACCGACCGCGCCGACAGTGTCCGTCGCTTCCTCAATACGCAGGGCGTGGCCCTGAACCGGATGAGCTCAATCTCCTACGGCTCGGAGCAGCCCGTCTCGCCGAACACTACGGCCACGGGCCGTTCGGCCAACCGGCGGGTCGTCATCGTCGTCCTGTCATAAACCTCTGCAGTCCCGGCCGCGCCTCCCCGTGCGGCCGGGCATTCCACATCAGGTCCTGTAGCGCGTGACCGCGTCGCCGAGCGCATCCTGCAATGGCTCCAGCCACGGCGCAAAGGCCTTCCACTGGTCCAGGCCATCGCGGAAAATGGGCTGGCGCACCTGTTCGGAACTTGGCGTCCGGACGCTGCGTGTATTGGCGTGGAAACTGACGCACGCCTCTTCGAACGGCAGGCGGCAATAGTCGAGCATGCGCGCGACACTTCCCTCGAGATCATCGACGATGTCCTCGTGCTGGACGCGCAATATCCGTCCGGGCAGCACCCGGTCCCAATGCTCCATCAGGTCGAGATAGGTGCGGTAATAACGCGCTATATCCTCGATACCGTAGGTGAATTCCTGGCCCTGCGCGAACAGCTGCTTGAGGTTCGAGAAGCAGCACGACATCGGGTCGCGACGGACATCGATGATCGCGGCATTGGGGAACATCAGGTGGATCAGGCCGATGTGGCGGAAATTGTTCGGCATCTTGTCGATGAAAAAGTCCTTGCCGCTGCGATAGACCCGGGTCTCGTCGAGATAGGTCTGCGCCAGTCTCTGGACATCGGCCTGCGTCAGGTCCGCCAGGCTTTCCGGGTAACGGACGGCGTCCGGATCGCCGTCCGCCCCATGCAGGCCCAGGACAAGGCGCTGGATGTTCGACAGTTCCTGCGTGCCCTCGACCTGCGAGTGCGACGCCAGGATTTGCTCGCACAGGGTCGAGCCGGCCCGCGGCAGGCCCAGCACGAAAATCGGGTCGGCATCCTGCAAACCCCAGCCCTGGCGCGCCGCGAAAAAATCGGCCGTGCAGACGGCGATCTGCTGCGCCGTATTGGCTTCGATCGCCTCCGGGCGGTAGCGGCTTTCCGCGCGCTTCAGGGCATTGCCGCGTTCATAGAAGGTCCAGGCCTGGCCTGCGTCCTTGCGATCCTCGTGCGCCTTGCCGAGGGCGAAACACAAATGATACCGATCGGCGGGACGGATGAGGGCGCCGGCCTCCTCGCGGGTCATGGCGGCGATTTCTTCGTCGGTAAAGCGGTAGGTCTTCAGATTGGCCAGGCTCCAGTAGGCATCGCCGAAGTCGGGGCGACGCTGGGCCGCCAGCCGGTAGGAGTCGACGGCCTCCGGCACGCGCCCGACCGTCTTCAGGGCGTGGCCGCGCCACAGCGGCAGGTCCCACGAGTACGGCAACTGCGCGATCATCTCGTCATAGAGGGCGATCGCCGCCTCGGTCTGGCCAAGCCCGACCAGGGCCGTCGCCGTCAGGCTGCGATAGTCGGGATTTTCCGGGTCGTCCCGGCGCAGGGTTTCGATCTCGGCCAGGGCGTCGGCGTGTTTCTGCCGCTTGATAAGGGTCTCGGCCAGGTCGTAGCGGGCGGTGGCATAGTCCGGCGCCAGTTCCAGCACGGCCCGCAGCAGGGTTTCGGCATCGTCGAGGACGTCGTGCGCCAAGCCGATGCGCGCCAGCAGCCGCATGGCTTCGGGGTGGTCGCCCTGTTCCAGCAGGAAGCGGCGGACCATCTGTTCGGCCGGTTCGAGATCGCGGTCGGAGAACAGCGCCGTGGCGGTGACGATTTCGGCCGGCAGGGCCTTCAGCGTCGCCACGTGTTCGGCGGCGGTGCGGGCATTGTCGCCATCGCCGGTCATGCGATAGAGCCCTTCCAGCATCGACCAGCTGGCCGGCAGGGCCGGGTTGAGATTGACCGCGATCAGCAGGGACTGGATAGCCGCGTCCGCGTCCTTGAGCTGGACGTGGCACAGGCCGCGTTCCTGGTGCAGGCGGCTGAAATCGGGATGGAGCGCCTGCAGCCGGTCGAGCACCGCCATGGCTTGCGGGATATCGCGCAGGTGACGGTGGCTGATGGCCGACAACAGCAACAGGTCGCGGCTGTCGGGGATGTTCGCGCCCGCCCCTATCGCCTGCAGGACCTCCGTATGGCGGCCCTCGGCCTGCATCCGCTGCAGGCCGGCAATATCGCTCTGCGCCGGTGAAGGCGGGGATTCCAGGGTGTCGCTCACAGTGTTCATTTGGACGTGTACCAGGATTTGACGATTTCGGTGGCCCGCCGGAACATGGGGTGATGACGCTTGTCGACCAGCGAGATCAGGTAATACCGGATGACCGGCAGGGTAATCAGGGCCTCGATCGGCATATAGTCGATGCGCGGATCCGGAGCGCATTCCAGCGAGAAGAAGAAGCTCATACCCATGCCGAGCGCTATGGCCTCGCGAATGGTCTCGCGGGTATGCAGGTCCTGGATGTCGTTGGGCATGATGTCGATATCGGTCAGCATGCGCTGGATCGCCGACCGGGTGCGCGACAGTGTTTCGCGCATCAGCAGGGTCTGGCTGCCCAGCCGCGCGATATCGAAAGTCTTCGCGGCCTTGCCAGCCGTCTTTTCACCGGCGGGAAAGGCCGCCATCAGGTGATCGTCGCGGATCGGTACATATTCGAACTTGGGATGGACCGGCGGGTCGGTGACGATGGCCAGGTCGCACTGGCCGGACCGCAACAGTTCGAAGGTGTCGCGGGCGTTTTCGATGCGCACCTGCGAATGCATCCGCGGAAAGGTCTGCTTCATCTCGTGGGCCAGCCGCGCCGCCAGCGGCGGGGTGTCCGACCCGAGCCTGAGCAGGCGGCGATCGGCCTGGTCGTCCTCGAGGATCTGCTCGACATTGTCGACCGAGGAAAAGAGATGGTGCGCCTCGTTGAACAGGGCCTCGCCGGCCGGCGTCAGCTTTAGTGGCGGAGTGCGGCTTAAAAACAACGAAATCCGGTACCGGTCCTCGAGCGCTTTTAACTGTTTTGAGACAGTCGGCTGCGAGACGTTGAGACGGCGGGCAGCCTGATTGATGCTGCCCTCCTTCGCAACGGCGTAAAACGACCGCAGATGTAGAATATTCACGCGCATTTTTTGTAACCAGATGATGCCGTTACACTCTATCGGCTCGCGCTGTGACAGTTTGATGAAAAATATAAGACGCCCCGACAGATCTTTTATAGACCCATTTTCCGGACGTTCCGGCAGTCATAGTATGCATACCCGCTATGCATAGAATGAAATTGCCTATTGTGCACCGCAGCGACTAGGGAGTCCGCGGAAGGTGTTCCCGGTACGACCGGGTCACGGGAACTCCCTTCACCACACTGCCCACACAATTCACGACGGCCGGCGGATGCCGGTCTCACAGGATGAACGACCCCAGGCGCACGGCGATGCCGTCCTGCGCCCGGATGGCGCGTGCCCCTGTGCGACCGGTGCGCGGCCCCACACATGGCTTTCATTTAAGGGGATAAATGATGAAACACGGATATATGCTTTCCTGCGCCGCCCTGGCGCTGGCCGCCGGCCTCGCCTGCGCACCGCACATGGCGGCAGCACAGGATACCGCGGCGCAACAACCGGCCGACGCCGGCGTCCAGGACGTCGTCGTTACGGCCCAGCGCCGCAGCCAGAGCGCCCAGAAGGTCCCGATGACCATCCAGGCCTTTACCGGCACCAAGCTGGCCCAGCTGAACATCACCAGCCTCGACGACCTGCTGCGCTATACGCCCAACGTCGAATTCCCCAAGAACGGCCCAGGCCAGGGCAATATCTATATGCGCGGCCTCAGCGCCGGCTTCGCCGGCAACCAGTCGCAGGGCACGGTCGGCAACTTCCCCAACGTCGCCGTCTATCTCGATGACCAGTCGATGCAGTTCCCGTCGCACAATGTCGACGTCTACATGGTCGACATGGAACGCGTCGAAGTGCTGGAAGGCCCGCAGGGCACCCTGTTCGGCGGCGGCGCCGAGGCCGGCGCCCTGCGCTACATCACCAACAAGCCCAAGCTGAACCTCACCGAGGGCCGCGTCGAAGGCAGCTACGGCGTCCAGTCGCACGGCGCCAATAATTCCAGCTTCAACGCCATGCTGAACCTGCCGCTGATCCAGGACAAGCTGGCTGTCCGCGGCGTGATCTTCAGCGACCGCCAGGGCGGCTATATCGACAACGTCCCGTCGACCTTCACGCGCGGCAATTTCGACGACAACGGCTATTTCGGTATCTCGCCGACCAACGGCATCTGCCCGAACGGCCTGCCGGCCGGCCACAAGCCCGGCGGCACCGCCCTGGTCTCCTGTACCCTGGCCAATACCGGCCAGGTCAGCAATGCCGCCGTGGCCAAGAAGGACTGGAACCCGGCGACGACCGACGGCGCCCGCCTGTCGGGAACGTACAAGATCAATGACGACTGGGACGTCCTGATCTCGGAAAGCCTGCAGAACCTCGATGCCGAAGGCCTGGCGGTCGAATATCCGACCGGTTCCGATGGCCAGAAGCTCAAGGCCCTGGAAATCACCGCCTTCTCGCCGTCGTACGACAAGGATAATTTCCAGAACACCGCCTGGACCGTCAATGGCAAGCTGGGCGCCCTGAAGCTGATCTATACCGGCGCCTTCATGCGCCGCAATATCGAACAGCAGATGGACTACACCAACTATTCGCGTACCCTGTACGGCCAGTATTATGAATGCACCGGCGGCAATTCGGGCCTGATCGGTTCGGGCAAGGGTCAGCCCATCCGCTGCTATTCGCCGGTCACCAGCTGGCACGACAAGGTCAAGAATACCCACCAGACGCACGAATTCCGCATCAGCTCGCCGGACGACTGGCGCCTGCGTTTCGTCGCCGGGGCCTTCTACGAGCAGTTCATCATCAACGACATCATGGACTTCAACTACAAGACCATCCCGTCGTGCCAGGTGCCTGCCAACCTGAAGGACGCCCTGGCCGGCGGCGCCCCGTGCGTCGGTAACGATGCCACCATTCCGGGCACCAGGGCCAGCGAGCCGGGCGTGCGCGGCGACAATACTGGTTTCGGCGAGGACGTGAAGCGCGGCTATACCCAGGGCGCCCTGTTCGGTTCGGTCGATTTCGACATCGTCCCGCACGTCCTGACCGCCACGCTCGGCACGCGTTACTATAACTACAATGAGTACGAAAAGGGCTCGGTCTACCACACGGCGGCCGACT
This sequence comes from Asticcacaulis sp., assembly GCA_965246725.1. Taxonomy (GTDB): domain Bacteria; phylum Pseudomonadota; class Alphaproteobacteria; order Caulobacterales; family Caulobacteraceae; genus Asticcacaulis. Next base: position 16,705 of record CBDFFG010000030.1, on the reverse strand, counting down.
GCCTGAACGTTCCGGTCTGCCCGGCCAAGCACGATATCGACTCCGACCATGACCGCGTCAACTATCATGGCTTCAAGAGCCATTTCGGCCTGCAATGGACGCCGGCAGAACACACCCTGTTCTACTACACCTACTCCGAAGGCTTCCGTCCGGGCGGCTTCAGCCGTTACCATAACACCAAGGCCAACGACGCCAACGGCATCCCGCAGTTCATCAGCCCGATCGTCTATACGCCGGACTCGCTGGTCAACAACGAAGTCGGCATGAAGAAGGACTTCTTCGATCGCAAGCTGCAGCTGAACCTGACCGCCTATGCGATGAAGTGGTCGAATGTCCAGATCGCCCTGTACCAGCCGTGCTGCCTCGGCAACACCACCTTCCTGGTCAACGGCCCGGACTACGACATCAAGGGCTTCGAAGCCCAGTTCGTCGCCCGCCCGTGGGCCGGCCTGACGCTTGAAGGCTCGGCGACCCTCAACGACAACAAGCAGTCGAACTCGCCCTGCCTGATCGACAACCAGGATGGCTCGACCGGCAAGCCCGTATCGCCGAACCTCGGCAAGTGCATCACCGAGGTCAAGACCGGCAACGGCGTCGTACCGTTCACCAACCCGTTCGGCGTCGAAGGCGGCGTCTCGGCCTTCTCGCCGAAGGTCCAGGCCAACCTGCGTTTCCGTTACGAGTGGACCCTGAAAGATTATCAGGCTTTCGCCACCGGCGATGTCGGCTATACCGGCAAGATGTACACCCAGCCGTCCAACTACACCGCGGGTACCGCAGCCACCGAAAACCCGGTGCCGGACACCACCTATACCCGTTGGGAGCTGCCGGCCTACACGACCTTCGGCGCATCGATCGGTATCAAGAAGGACACCTGGACCGCGTCGCTCGTCGGCACCAACCTCGGCAACTCGCACGCCTCGACCTTTACGAGCACGGCGCAGTTCATCAAGTCGCAGGTTCCCCTGCGTCCGATGACCCTGACCGTCAAGCTGTCGAACAGCTTCTGATAGGATAAGTAAAAGCGTACCGGGAGCCACGCATATCCCCGCGTGGCTCCCGTTTTCTTTCCAGCCTGCACCAAGCACATACCATGACTGACAGACTCTCCCCTGCGACCTACGATCTCGTCGTGGTCGGCGCCGGCATTATCGGCCTGGCCCACGCCTATCTTGCCGCCCGCGCCGGCCTCAGGGTCTGCGTCGTCGAGCGCGACGGCCAGGCGACAGGCGCCTCGATACGCAATTTCGGCTTCATCACCGTTACGGGCCAACAGCGCGGCGAATTCCATACCCTGGCGCAACGCACCGCAACCGTGTGGCGCGAAGTCGCCCAGGCCTTTTCCCTGCCCGTCCAGCACGACGGCCTTTACATGTGCGTCCGCCGCCCGGAGGCGGAAGCGGTTCTCGAAGCCTTTCTGAAGACAGAAATGGGCGCCGGCTGTTCGCTGATGCGCCCGGCCGACACCGGCCTGCCCCTTACCAACGGCATCAGCGCCGTCCTGCATTCGCCGCATGAACTGCGCGTCGAATCGCGCGACGTCCTGCCGCAACTGGCGCGCGGACTGACCGAGACCCTCGGCGTCGATATCTTTTTCAGCACAACCGTCACCGCCGCCGGCGACGGCCAGGTCGCCACCAACCGGGGCACCGTGCACGGCCGCCGCATCGTCATATGTCCCGGCGATACGCTGGGCGGCCTCTATGCCGACCGCATGGCCCACTATGGCGTCAAACGCTGCAAGCTGCAGATGCTGCGCCTGGAATCGCCGGGGCAGCGCCTGCCCGGCGCCGTTATGTCCGATCTCGGCCTGCTGCGTTATCTAGGCTATGCCGAGCTGCCGGAGGCCGAGGCCCTGAAGCGCGTCATTACCCGCGAACAGCCCGACCACCTGCGCGAGGGCGTCCACCTGATCGTCGTCCAGAGCGCCGACGGCTCGCTGGTCGTCGGCGACAGCCACGACTACGATAACGCCGCCACGCCCTTCAGCCACGAGCATGTCGACCAGCTGATCCTCGACGAATACCACCATGTACTGGGCCGTCCACCCGCCGTGCGCGACCGCTGGATCGGCACCTATGCCGTGGCGCCCGACCGCCAGTTCTTCATCGATACGCCGGCGCCCGACACGCGCCTGGTCGTCGTCACCTGCGGCGCCGGCGCCTCAAGCTCATTCGCCCTGGCGGAAAAAACCCTCACCGATCTCGGAGTCGATATCCATGCCCACAGCCATTAAGGCCTTCATCTTCGACTGGGCCGGCACCATGGTCGATTTCGGCTGCATGGCGCCGGTGCTTGCCCTGCAGGGCGCCTTTGCCGATCTCGGCGTCGACCTGTCCGAGGCCGAGGCCCGCGCCGACATGGGCATGGCCAAGCGCGCCCATATCACCGCCATTCTCGGCCGTGAACGGATGTTGAAACGTTTCAATCAGGCAACCGGCCATGCGCCGGGCGAGGCCGATATCGACCGCCTGTTCGCCCTGGTGGAGCCGCGCATGCTGAGCGCGGCGGCCGAGTGCACGCAACTGATCGACGGCGCCGCCGACCTGGTGAAGACCTTGCGCGCCGACGGCGTTCGCATCGGTTCCGGCACCGGCTACAGCCGCTCGATGATGCCGGCCATCCTCGCCGACGCCGAAGCGCAGGGCTACGCGCCCGACATGGTGGTTTGCGCCGGCGAAACGCCGGAGGGCCGCCCGTCCCCGCTGATGACGTGGAAGGTCCTGGTCGAGCTCGGCATCTGGCCGGCCAGCGCCTGCGTCAAGGTCGACGATGCCGAGGTCGGTATCACCGAAGGCCGCGAAGCCGGCGCCTGGACCATCGGCGTTGCGGCCAGCGGCAACGGCATCGGCCTGCCGCGCAATGCCTATGATGCGCTGCCGGACGATGAGCGCCGCGATCTGTTGTCACGCTCCGCCGCCGCGCTTGCAGCCGCCGGCGCCGACTATGTGGTGACCACCGTGGCGGATATCCCCGCCCTGCTCGACGAACTCAATGCCCGCATCACGGCCGGCGAAGTTCCGGGTGGCAGTTCCTCGGTGCGGTTGGGATAAACACCACTGAGCCGTAGCCACCTACGAAGACCCCTCCGTCATCAGCCCATCGCTTCGCGATAGGGCGGAGGGAGAAGAGCGCACTCCCTCAGCTCCATCGAAGATGGGGAGCAACCATGTGGGTTATGCTTTCTTGACCTCCCATTTAGTCTGTCTTTTTAGGACGAGGTTAGCAGCCTCGATCAGCTTTCGCATGACAGCTACCAGCGCGAGTTTGACTGGCTTTCCGGCGTCAATGAGGCGCTTGTAGAAGTCCCTGAAGGGCGTATCCATGCGCTTGGCAGCTAAGGCTGCCATGTACATCAGTTCTCTTGGGCGCTCTCTGCCACCGGTGACGAAGCGTTTGCCCTTGTGGTCGCCAGACTCGCGGTCGAAGGGTGCGACACCTAGCAAGGCAGCCGGTTGCCCGTGGTTTAGAGTTCCCAGCTCCGGCATATAAGCCAGCAGTCCTGCCGCCACGACAGGTCCCACGCCAGGCAGGCTTTCCAGTAGGTCGAGGTTGGCCTGCCTGGCTTCATCCTGGCGGATAAGTTCGAGCAAGCGTTTCTTGATCTCCCGCTTGCGCTCTTTCAGTTCGGTGACAAGCCCTTGATATAGCGCCTCGGCAGCCTCCACTTCGACATGCTCACCGAAGGTTCTTGCCTGAGCCAATAGCTCTCCTACGTGCTGATAGAGCGTCATCAGGCCTGCCAGGGACGGGCTGTCAGAGGGATGGTGCAAGGCCATATCCTCGCTCTCAGCCGTTGCCATCGCAATCAGCCTTGCGTCTATCTTGTCGGATTTGGCGCGGATACCACGGTACTTTGCGAAGTGCCGTACCTGCGCTGGCTGATGCAGGATGATCTCAAAGCCCGCCTTATGCAAAGCCTCGCATACGATCCGCTCATAACCACCGGTAGCTTCAAGGCCAACGCGCGTCACGCCTTGATCCTTCAGCCAACTTACCAAGAAACCCAAACCGGCAGAACTCCGCTCAAATCGAGTATGCGTTTGAGAGGATAACGACCAGATGTCCAACTGACGCTTACCAACATCTATTCCTGCGACAGGTGCCGCAGCTGTGCTATACTTTGCACGTTTCATGATCTCACCCTTGTGTCTTCGGGCCCTTACGCCCAGGCAACCATTCGAGGCATGAAATCCCAAAGACGGCCAAGCTCCCCAACAGCCCTAAAGGCTAAGGTGGTAACGGCCCAAACTTCGGGAACGGATTGGGGATGGCCGTCCCCAATCCGTTCCCGAAGATTATCCCAAAATGCACAAACAAGGTGGATTTGGCACGCGTCAAGCGGGCCAAAGACGGAGGGGTCTCTTTCTGAAAGCCGGCTGCGATAAGCGCCGAAACTACGCGGTTTCGCTGCGGTAGATCGCCTTCCCGCTGGCATCGCGGAACTCGACGCCTATCGAGGCGCCACGCACGGTAATCACCGCAAACCCCGTCTTCGCCGCGCAGAACTTCGTCCCGCGCACCGCCGAGGTCGGCCGGGCCTCGGCTCCTGCCCCGCTGCACACCACGTCCAGCTTTTCGCGCACGATATGCTGCAGGTCGTGATCGTGACCGCAGATATAGGCCGCCACGCCATGACGGCGCAGCATGGGCAGCAGACGCGAAATGATGTCCGGCGTATCGCCGTGGACGCTGCCGCCGGAAAACATCGTATGGTGGCCGAAGACGATCTTGCAGGGCGCGGTCGAGGCCGCCAGTTGCGCCTCGAGCCAGGCCAGTTGCGCAGAGCCGTCCTGGCTGCGGACATTGGCGCCGAGCGCATTGTTTTCGCGCTGATACCAGCGCACCAGGGGGTTGGTGTCGACGACGAACATGTCGAGCCCCGGGGCGCCCGACACCGAGCCCGGCACGGCGAAATAGCGCGCCGGCATCTTCCAGCGCGGATTGACCGCGGAATAGTCGACCTGGGCCTGGGGGACACCGCCATAATCGTGATTGCCGAGCGCCACATACCATGGCAGGCCGCCGAGGTGCGCTCCCGTATAGACGTCCTCGAACGACTCCTTCCAGTGCGGATCGTCGAGGCCCGTCACCCCGTCCTCGTAGAAGTTGTCGCCGACCGCGACAACGAATTTTGCCGCGGTCTCACCCGCCACCGTGTCCATGGCCGTGGCGATCTCGCGCTGGTGGGCCGCGCCGTAGCGGCCCCAGTCGCCGAGCACCAGGAAGCTGGCTGCCGTGTCGGCGGCGCGCGCCGGAAGCGCCGCGCCCAGAGCCAGGGCGGCAGCGCCGGTAAGGACCTCGCGGCGGTCTGGCATCATGACTTCACTACCTTCACTTCACGGCTTTTTGGCCCAGGCGGCCGTTGAAATAGAGGGCGGCATAGACCAGCAGGGCGATGCCGGCAGCCCCGGTTATATAGGCGGCCCAGACCAGGAATTGCGACCACGGCAAACTGATGCCGCCGAAATTGCGGAACAGCAGCAGGGCGACCGAACCGGCATAGCCGCTGGCATCGGCGACATAGATCAGGAACCCCGCCGTGCCGGCCATGCCACTGGCGGCGATGAAGCGGTCGAACAGCAGGGCGTTGAACGGGGTATAGGCCAGATAGAGGCCGCCGCCCAGCAGGATCATCCACGGCACTGCCGTTATCAGATGCATCTCGAAGGCCAGGGTCGACAGGCCGGCCACGGCCAGGCCGATGCCGACCATGGCGAGATTGGCCATGAAGGCCCGGCCATTGTCGCGGAAAACGGCCAGCAGCGACATGGCTAGCAGGACGACGACACCGATCGGCAATTCCGAGACGGTGAAAATCCCGGCATCGTCCTTGAAGCCCAGGTCGGCCCAGATCTCGGCGGCGAAATTGTCGCGGAAATCGCGCAGGGCGGTCAGGCCGACATAGAGGACGATCAGGGCGATCAGGCCCGGGGCGAAGGCGCCGAACAGGGCCTTGCGCGCCTTTTTGTCCATAGGCGGACGGGCGACGCGGGCGGCGATGTCTTCGGCGCTGGGCGGCGGCAATTGCGACAGGCCGAAGACGCAGACGAGCAGCAGCGGCGCGAACAGGGCCCCCGTCGCCGCCGGCATCCAGAATTCATTTGCCCAGCCCTGCAGCATCACCCAGGCGCCGACCGACTTGACCACGCCCGACGAGACGATGAAACTGGCGCACAGGATCGAGCCGAGGATTTCCGACGTCCTGCGCCCCTCGAGGAAGCCGAAGACCAGGCCCCAGATCATGCCCAGCGCCAGGCCATTGAGGAACAGGCAGCCGATATTCCACGGCGCCGGAACGAGCCCGAAGGCCACCAGCATGGCCTCGGCAAAGCCGATCAGGACCAGGATGGCGACCGCGCGGCGACCGGCCGGCAATTCCGAGATGACCTTGATGCCGAGGAATTTCGACAGGGCGTAGCCCAGGACCTGGAAGATGACGAGCGCGATCTTGTAGGCGACGACCGTGCCCAGTATGCCGGCGCCGATGCCGGGAACGTCGGCGAAGCTGGCCGCCGTAAATGGCTTGCGATAGGCATACATGGCGAAATAGGCGCCGAACGCCATCAGGCCCCCGTATAGGGCGAAGACCGGCGCCGGGGCCTTGGCCAGCCAGCGCTGCATCGGGGTAAGGGTGGTCATGGACAGCCTGCGTTCTGAAGGAATGTTCGGGAGGCCGCGTGTCTCCCCCAAAAGGAAGCTCTACGCATGGCCGGTGACGGGCGTATGAAGGCCCAGATCAGAAGGTTTTGATCAGATGACCATGGCGCCGATGCCGGGATCGGTGCGGCTGGCCCGGCCGGTTTCGACATGGCCGGCATAACGACGCAGCCAGCCCGGGCTGTCGGCCCGGGTCAGGGCGAAGTCGTACCAGTGATCGGCAGCCGCGACATCGAGGCTCACCTCCACGGTCTGGCCGGCGCCGACCGAAATCTCGCGCCGTGCCGGCAGGACATCGCCGCGGACATAGGCCGGCTGGAAGGCCAGGCTCAGGACCACACTCCCTGCCCCGCCATTGGCCAGCGACAGCAGCAATTGTCCGCTGTCGTCGCGGGCCGAAACCTGGATCGCCTCGACGACGGGTTTATCGTCATGGCGCAGCCCGCCGGCGAAGTGGCGGTAGAAGCCGTGCGGCCCGTGGACCACGAGGTCGTAGGCCTCGCGATCCTCCGTGTTCCACGGCCCAGCGACATAGGCCTGGCCGCGGTCCAGTGTGTAACGCCACGGTCCCGCCGGATAGGGGGCGTAATCATGCACGGTCAGCACGGCGGCACGGCTGCCGGAATTGCCCATGACGATCGCCGCCCGGCCGTCCTTGCAGGCGATATCCGCCCCGAGATGATAGGCGAGCGGCCGCGCCGGACGCTGGTTCGCCGGTTGCCCCCCGGCGGTCTGTACCGTGGGAATGACCAGCGAGGGCTGCGTCGCCGCATGGGCCAGCCGCGCCTTGTAGTCGTCGGTCGACGGCAGGCGCAGCGACGCCATGTCGCGATTGGGAGTGGCGAAATCGAAGGCCGCGGTCAGGTCGCCGGACACGGCGCGGCGCCACGGGCTGATATTGGGCTCCAGGACGCCGAAGCGCTTTTCCATGAATTTCAGGGTCGAGACGTGGTCGAGGATGTCGGAGCAGACGTAGCCGCCGCGCGTCCACGGCGAGACCACCAGGCAGGGGACGCGGATGCCGAGGCCGAGCGGATGACGGCCACGAATGCCGTGGCTGGGGTGGGCGTCGTAATCCTTGAACTCGCCGGCCGTATCGACGCCGCTCCAGCCCTGGCTGTCGTCGGCCGGCGGCATGGGCGGCAGGACGTGGTCGAAAAGACCGCCGGCCTCGTCGTAATTGATGATGAAGACGGTTTTGGCGAAGACTTCGGGATGGTCGGTCAAGGCCTCGATCAGCCTGGCGCAGACATTCTCGCCCTCGGCCGGCGTATAGCTGGGGTGCTCGGACAGGGCCGCGGCGGTCACGATCCACGACACCTGCGGCAGGGTGCCCGCAGCCAGGTCGGCGCGGAAGGCCGCGACCAGCTGTTCGCCGTCGGACCGGGTGCGATCCGCGCCGGTCTTGTGTTCGGAAACCCAGGACCGGCCGCGGGCATAGAGGTTCGAGCTGCGATCGCACGGGCGGAAGCTCTTGAAACAATGCAGGATATTGTCGCCGAAATTGTCGTATTCCTGATAGACCTTCCAACTGACGCCGGCCTTTTCCAGGCGCTCGGCATAGGTGGTCCAGGTATAGGCCTCGATCGGCCGGTCCTCGGCCATGTCGGCCGAAGGCGTCTCGTCCTCGCCGTAATTGCTCATGACCGGGTCGCCGCCGACCGTGCCCCCGCCATTGCAGCCGGTCCACAGGTGCAGGCGGTTGGGATAGGTCTGGGTCAGGGTCGAGCAGTGATAGGCGTCGCAGATGGTGAAGTTCGACGCCAAGGCGTGATAATAGGGCAGGTCCTCGGCGCGGAAATAGGTCATGCGGTTGCGCATCTGCTTCGACGTGCCCCAGCCGTCGAAATGGCCGCCATTGACGATCGGCACGGCCTCGACATGACCCTGGTCGCCGCCGCCCATGACATAGGCATTGGCCGTCTTCGAGTCGGCGCGGTACGGCATGACATAGCCGTCGGCATGTTCGTCGCTGGGCTGGCGCCAGACGCTGTGGCCGTTGCGCAGGCGCAGGGGACGCGGATCGCCCTGGCCGCGCACACCGGCGAAGGTGCCGAAATAATGATCGAAGGCCCGGTTTTCCTGCATGAAGATGACGACGTGTTCGACATCCATGATCGTGCCCGTGCCGCTATTGGCGGGTATGGCCATGGCCTTGCGCAACGACGCCAGCGAGGCCGCCGACAGACCTGCGACGCCCAGCTTCAGGAGGTCGCGACGATGGGGAGAGACAGGAGACATGACGGGCTTCACCACAGGATATCATTTTGGTATAGACCAGTTGACCGGCCCCTGTGTTTTAAATTTTGATGACATTTTTGCTGCCCGGCGCAGGCGCATTCCTTGCCCGCGGGGCGACAAAGCGTTTGTTCCTACGAGACCAATCTGGTACAGACCAGTTCCCTGACAGCCTGCAGTCACGAGTTCCCCTACATGCCAAAGCCGTTTTCCGCCGATCTGACACCTGATAAAAATTCCTTTGTAGATCAGATCCTTGAACTCTATTCGGCGCGCGGGGCCGAACATTATGGCGAGGATGTCAGCCAGTCGGAACACGGCGAACAGTGCGCCCATCACGCCCGCGCCGACGGCGCCGACGACACGCTGGTCATCGCCGCCCTGCTCCACGACATCGGTCATCTCATGCATAGGCAGGGTTCAGATGCCGCCGATCGCGGCATCGACACCCACCACGAACGGATCGGCGCCGGCTTCCTGGCGCGCGGCTTCCCGCCGGCGGTGACGCAGCCAGTCGCCCTTCACGTCGAAGCCAAGCGGTACCTCGCCGCCACCCGGCCGGACTATGTCGGCCAGCTCAGCGCGGCCTCCCTGCAGAGCCTGACGCTTCAGGGCGGTGTGATGTCCGAAGCCGAATGCGAGGCATTTCGCAACCACCCCCATTACGAAGCCGCCATGCGGCTGCGCAGCTATGACGAGATGGGCAAGGTGATAGGCGCCCGCATCGCGCCGCTGGCGAGCTATGCCGGACTGATGCGTAGCGTCGCTGCCCAAGGCTTTGAAAAAGCCGCGGAATTGGGGTAAATCGAGGCTCCGTTCCGCCATAGAGCATTTCCCGATCAATTTGATCGGAGAAATTGCTCTAGTCTTTTGTTTTGTCGCACTTCTTATCCGAAAAGTGGCATCCACTTTATCGGGAAGTGCTCTAGCCGCGAAAGATACCCTCTTGCCTCCCAAGACCGACTGGTGGATGCAGCCTCAGGCGTCGTCCGAAGCGCATGCCTATCTCGATCTGCGCGACCTGATTGCGCGGCATATCGCCAATGGCGACCTGCCCCAAGGCGCGCGCCTGCCCTCCGAACGCCGGATGCAGGACGGCACGGGTGCGGCGCGCGGCACAATCCGCTCCGCCCTGTTCCAGCTGGAGGCCGAAGGGCTTATCTATCGCCGTAACCGCAGCGGCTGGTACGTGACGCCGCCGGCCATCGTCTACGATCCGACGCGCTGGGAAAGCTTCACCGCCTATGTCGCCGCCCAGGGCCGGGCACCGCGTACCGAAACCATCGAAACCGGCACCTGTCGCGCCTCGGCCGCCCTGGCGGCGGTCTTCGGGGTCGCCGAAGGCGCATCCCTGTTCGAAATCCGCCGGCTGCGATTTATCGACGACCGCGCCGCCCTGGTCGAGACCATCTGTGTCGACCCGGCCGTCGCCCCGAAACTGCTCGACCATGACCTGAATGGCTCGCTGACCGCGGTGCTGCGCGACCATTACGGCGTTACGGTTGTTCGCAATCGTGTCGAGATGCGCCCGTGCGCCCTGACCCAGGCCGAGGCAGGCGCTTTACGCGTCCGCTCGGGCCTGCCCGGCCTTCTGATCGTGCGCGTCAGCTATGATCGCGACGGCCGCGTGGTGGAATACGACCACGAATACTGGCTGCACGACGCCCTCAAGGTCAGCGTCGATATCCGCCTGGGCGAGTCATCAAATCCTTAGCCGATCATAAGCTCGATATCGCTCAGGGCGCGCAGCAGGTCCGGACCGGGTTCGGCGTCGGTGACGAAGCTGTCGACCTGGTCGAAGTCGAGCGTCTTGACGATGCCCTGGCGTTCGAACTTCGACGAGTCGGCCAGGACGACGACCTTGGAGGCCAGCGGCGCCAGCTTCGCCTTCAGGGTCGCTTCGGGGTAATGGAAGTCGAGCAGGCCGCGCCGGGAATCGACGGCGGAAATCGAGAAGAAGGCGATCTCGGGCGTAAAGCCGCTCATGAAGGCTTCGGTTTCCTGGCCGAAGCACGACTGGTAGTCGTGATTGATCTCGCCGCCACCGAAGAAGACCCGGCAATTGTTCTTGCCGGTCATTTCGCGCGCCACTTCCAGGGCGTTGGTGATGACGGTCAGGTTACGCCGCTTCGCCAGCGCCCGGCTTAGCCAGTAGGCGGTCGAACCGGAATCGATAAGGACCGTCATGCCATCCTCGACCAGGGTCGCGGCCTTGAGCCCGATGGCGCGTTTCTGCGCGGCGTTCTGGTTGCGGCGAACCAGGTATGGCGCTTCCGACACGGTTTCCGTCAGCTTGACGCCCCCGCGCACCCGGTGGGCCCGCCCCTCGGCCTCGAGTTGCTTGACGTCGCGGCGCACCGTTTCTTCGGAGACATCGAAATGCTGCGCCAGGTCGGAGATCTGGCGGCTGCGGTGCACATGCAAGAGGTTGAGGATTTCCGCCTGTCGCGTTTCTTGTAGCATTCTTGTGAACAAACCTGTTGGGGGCGGCCGGCGCGACCATGCTTCACCCAGTAAAATCAAGGAGTCAATATGCCCGGCGCCGGGCCAGTACGGGCATGATACGGTCAGGTGCGTGACAGGATCACGTCCTTCGTCTCGTAATTCAACGGCGCGGGACCGAAAGCCGCCGGATCGCTGAAGCACTCGCCGCCCCGCTCGATATGGCCGGCCAGCCGGATCGCCTGGCCGTCGCACAGGACCTCCAGATCGTACCAGTCATGGCTGCCGGACAGGTCGAGCGCCAGGCTAACGGGTGCATGACCGAGGTCGATTGCGTGCCCGGCCTGGCCGTAGCTGATATCGCGCACCTGGAGACCGAGCGGCTCTGTTGTCAGGTTGGTGACCACAAGATGGACGCTGGCGCCGTCCTGCACGACCGCGGCCGAAAAGCGCGCCTTGGTCGCCGTGACACGACGGTGGAAACCGCCGGGCCCGAGGATGAACAGGTCGAGACCCGACGCCCTGTCGGGCAGGCCGGCGTCAAGGGATTGCCCGGCCCCGACCGTATAGCGGCGCGGGTCGGCGGCCAGGTCGTCAAGATCATAGATGTGGAAGACGGCCGCGCGGTCATGGCTGTCATTACGCAAAACAAGATGCCCCGGCGCCCCGGCCACAATGGTCATGTCGAGATTATATGGCGTGGCGCGCCGGCGGCGCACGCCGGCTTCCTGCACCGGTGCCGTCAGGCTCTCCGGCGGGAATGGCCGGGTGCGTAGCAGGGTACCGGCGCGATCGGACAGGACACGTGTTTCGGGCAAGATGTTGCGGAAGGCCTTGTCGTTCGGATTGCGGAAGTCGAAACAGCTGGTCAGGTCACCACACACCGCCCGGCGCCACTGGCTGATATTCGGTTCGGCGACGCCGAAGCGCAGTTCGAGGAACCGCAGGATGCTGGTGTGGTCGAACACTTCCGACGCAACATAACCACCACGGCTCCACGGCGAGACGACATACATCGGCACGCGCGGGCCCAGGCCGTAGGGCCGGTCGAGATAGACGGCGTCGGAGGCGTCCTGGCTTTTGACGTGATATTCGTCCTCGACCGGCACGGTCGATGCACCGCTGTAACCGCTGGCGGCCTTGCGGTCGCGCGCCGGCGGCGCCGGTGGCGGCACGTGGTCGAACAGGCCGTCGTTCTCGTCGAAATTGACGATCAGCGCTGTCCTGGCCCAGACGGCCGGATCGGCGGTCAGGGCATCGAGGACCTGGGCGGTATATTCGGCGCCCTGATAGGGCGAGGACGGATCGGGGTGCTCCGAATAGGCCGCCGGGGCGACGATCCACGACACCTGCGGCAGGCGCCCGGCCAGCACGTCGGATTTGAGCGCGTCGAGGCCATGCGTTGTCAGGGTGCGATCGACCAGGGCGGCCTGCGCCTTCGAGCGTGGGGTCGCGGCCAGGGCGTCGCGGAAGGTCTTGAAGCCGACGACGGGGTTGTCGGTGAAATTGTCTTCCATCAGCTGGTAGATCTGGAAGCTGATGCCGGCGGCCAGCAGGCGCTCGGGATAGGTGGTCCAGGTGTAGCCACCGTGGCCGTAGCCGTCGGCACCCAGGCTGTCATAGGCGTTGTCGATCGCCGGCCCGCGGTGCAGTCCCAGAGGATCGTGGGTACCGGTCCAGATATAGAGCCGGTTCGGATTGGTGCACAGATGCATGGCGCTGTGATAGGCGTCGCACAGGGTGAAGGCCTCGGCCAGGGCATATTGGAACGGAATGTCCTCGCGCGTGAAATGGCCCATGGAATGGTTGTGCTTGCTGTGCGTCCACTGGCCCATGCGGCCATTGTCCCAGGCGGCCTGGCCGCTGACGAAGCTGTGCGGCGTCCCGTCGTGACGGCCGACGGCGAAGTTCTGGCGGGTGTTCAGACGGAACGGCGCGATCAGGTGGGGCTCGGCATCGTGCTCGTTGGGCTGGACGAAGACCGTCCGCCCGGTGCGGTGGGCCTGGTCGGGCGCGGGAATGACAAAGCGGTCGCCGAAGCCGCGCACGCCGTTCATCGCACCGAAATAATGATCGAAGGCACGGTTTTCCTGGGTCAGGATGACGACGTGCTCGACATCGCGTATGGTGCCGGTGCGATTGTGCGCCGGAATCTCCAGCGCCCTGGCTAAAGACGGGTAAAACGCCGCGGCGCCGCCGGCGCCCAGCAGGGCCTTTATGAAATCGCGGCGGTCGTGTCCTGGCATCGCGGTATCCTCACAGTATCGGCGGGAGTCCTGCGCCGATCATCACCGACAGGGTTAGCCGTCCATTGTGACAAATGTGTATTTTAGTGCCGTAAATGTGGGATTTTATGAGATATTTTTCGAAATATGGCGCGCTTTTGTGAGAATCTAGTCGTCATCCCCGGCGACCAGGTGTTGTAACACGCGCTTTTCCAGCACCAGCAGGGCGGCCGCCCTATTGGTACGCATGACCAGGCCGTTGGCAAGCGGTTTCGCCGCGGTGTGGACAGCGCCGGCCAGGGCACGAAATTCCTGCCGCCCTTGCCCCGCGACGCCATGCAGGGCGCACAGCTGGCGCCAGTCCTGGACGAAACTTGCCAGCAGCCGGTCGAAATGCTCGGCCTGCACTGTGGCCTCGGTACTGTCGGTCGTTGTAACGACCTCGGACCGCAGGTCATCTACAAGCAGTTGCACCTCGGCGGCCGGCATGACCGGCATGCGCTGGTCGCCCTCGGTCAATAGCTGCGAAGCAGCGTCCGGCTGCCAGGGCACGGTCTGCCACTGGTCGCGCGGCGGCGCCTCGCCGCAGGCGAACTGCCAGAAGGCCGCCGTGCCGGTGGTGTCGGCGACCAGGTGGATGCGGTCGGTGGTGGCGCCGTTCTCGACATGATGCCGGCGCCAGTTGTCGAAGATCCACGCCTCGCCCGCCGCCATATGGACGGACTGGCCATCGCAGTGAAAGCGCACCGCGCCTTGCGTGAAAACCGGGATGTGGAGCCGCACTCTGCTGTGCCAGTGATAATTGATATCGGCGTGTTCCGGCACACCCGCGCCCGGCGCCAGGCGCATCAGCCGCGAACGCCCCCAGACCACGCCGAACGCAGCCAGGACCTGACGCACATAGGGCATGGTCTCCAGCCACTGTGTCGCCAGCATCTGGCCATGGACGTCGTCGGTCTCGGCGCCGCCGGCGCTGATCAGGCGAGCGGCACTGTTGCCCGGCACCTGGTCCGGGTGCGACACCCAGGCCGCCGCCGGCAGGCCTGAAACCTCGGCCTGAAGGCGCGCCGCGTCGAACAGGACGGGCAGCTGGAAGAAGGGTTGCGACAGCTTCATCGTCAGGTCCTGTAATCGGTCACGGCGTCCCGAGGGCATCTCGCAGGTCCGTCAGCCACGGGGCGTAGTTCTGCCACTGGTCGAGGCCCTCGCGGCCGATCGGCCGGCGCACCTGCTCGGAGCTGGGCGTGCGTATGCTGCGCTGTGTCTGGTGAAAGCTGAGGCAGGCAGGATCGAACGGCAATCCGCAGTGCGACAGGATCGTCCGGACGCTGCCCTCTAAGTCCGCGACCACGTCTTCGTACGGCACCCTCAGTACCGTGCCCGGCAAGACCATATCCCAGTGGCGCATCAGGTCGAGATAGGTGCGGTAATAGCGGGCGATGTCGTCGACACCGTAGCTGAATTCCTGATTGGTCGTGCCGAACAGCTGCTTGAGGTTACTGAAGCCGCAGGCCATGGGTTCGCGTCGGACATCGATAATCGTGGCGCGCGGCAGGATCAGCCGGATCAGGCCGATATGCCAGAAATTGTTGGGCATCTTGTCGATAAACAACGGCCGCCCGAGCCGGCGATAGGTGCGGGTCTCGGTCAGGAAACGCTCACCCAGGGCGCGCGCCTGCGCCTGCGTCAGGCGCAGGATGGCTGCCGACCGGCAGGGCGCAGTCGGCGTCGAGGCTGCAGATTTCCCCGGCATACCGGCCGATCTCGGTCAGTTCCTGCGTGCCTTCGACCGAGGCATGCGAGGCCAGGATCTGCTCGATCAGGGTCGAGCCCGACCGCGGCAGGCCCAGGATAAAGACGGGGCCTGTATCGTCGACGCCCCAGCCTTCGCGCGCGGCGAAGACCTCCGCGGTAAAGACCTGCTTCAGGCGGGCGGCGCAGGCCTCGGCCACGTCCGGGCGCCACGACCCGATGGCGCGGCGCAATGCATTGCCACGGGCATAGGCCTGCCATGAGGCCGGGTAGTCACCCCGGTCCTCCAGCGCCTTGCCGAGCGCAAAGCCGAGATAGACCCGGTCCATGTCCTGCAGGTCGGGCCGTGCTTCGGCCGCCCGTATCGCGGCGACATCTTCGTCGCTGAAGCGGTAGGTCTTGAGATTGGCCAGGCTGAACCAGGCGACGCCATTATCCGGACGCGCCACCAGCGAGGCGCGGTAATCGGCAATGGCCTCGGCCTGCCGCCCGGTTATCTTGAGGGCATTGGCCCGCCACAGGCGCAGGTCGGCGACCTCGGGGCCGCCCGCCCCCTGCCCGTCCAGCAGACGGGCATAGAGGTCGATTACCGCCTCGTGGTCGCCCAGGCCGACACAGGCGGCGGCATATTGCTTGAGATAGTCGCGATTGGCGGGATCATGCCGCAGCAGGGTTTCGGCCTCCTGCCGCGCCTGCACATTCTTTTGCTGCTGCAGAAGAGCCATGGCGTAGTCGAGCCGCGCCGCATGATAGTCGGGGGCCTGGTCGAGCACAGACCTGAGCAGGGTTTCGGCTTCGGCGGGCGAGCCCCGGTCCAGGCGGATGCGCGCCAGCAGGCGCAGGGCGCCGACATTGCCTGTGTCCCCGGCCAGGTAGTCTTGAATCACCTCTTCAGCCGGCTCCAGATCGCCGTCGGCGTGGAGACTGCTGGCGACGACCACCGCCGGCGGTAGCTGTTTCAGCACCGCCAGGTGCCCGGCCGCCGTCTCGGCCTGGGTGTTTTCCCCGAGCATGCGGTAGAGCTGCGCCAGCATGTCCCAGCTGGCTGGCAGGGCCGGATTGATCGCTACCGCCGTGTGCAGGGCCTCGATCGCCGCCGGCGCATTGCGCATCAACACATGGCAATGCCCGCATTCGTGATGGAGGCGGCTGAAACGGGGATGGTCCGCCTGCAGCCGCGCCAGGATCGCGAGGGCGTCCGCCGGACGGCCACCGACGCGCAGGGTCTGCGCCTGCTGCAACAGGTTGTTACGGTCCGTCGTCACCGCGCCTCGCCGGTCATCAGGAAAGGCTCCAGCCAGGTAGGATCCGGCTGGTCGGCGTCGTAATATTCGAAAATCAGGTGGATGCGCTCGCTGTCGCCGGTATTGCGCACCCAGTGCGGCCCC
>CBDFFG010000029.1:0-83844 GCA_965246725.1 Asticcacaulis sp. | reverse complement strand
GTCAGAATCCTGCCTCTGACTGAGAACGGGCTGCGGCCGATCTGCTTACCGATAACAGTCGCGCCCGCGCCCTCGGCGTTAAGCCTGAGGATCGTCTCGTCTTCATCCGGCATGAACGGCCTGACCGGCTTGCCATTGCGCTTAAAGCCGCGGAAATTGCCGTAGAAGTGATGCTGGCGGGGGCGAGGGGCGTCGGCGCCTTGCATCTTGAGGTGATAATCCAACGCGCCCTGGGTCATTCCAACGAGCCGGCAGATTGTGGTCGTGGCGACGCCGCGTTCGCGCATGTCGCACGCGCGGGTGACCTGATCGTGAGTGTATTTCCGGCCGGCCATTAGCGCACCGCCTTACGATCGTCGATCATGCGGGCGCGGTCAGAGTCGACGATGAGGCGCGCCGCGATCGTGAAAGCGCGCAGCTGGTCGTCGGACATCGCTGCCAAGGCTTCGAACATGTTCGGGCTGCGCATATAGACGTCGCGCGCTTCGCGCAGGAAACCGGCGCTTTCGTCGGTGAGCTCGCGCGTGCCTTCGGGCAGCAACGCCATCGGGCTGACGTTCATGGCACGGGCGATCTCGACCAGCTTCGAGCAGCTGACGCGGTTGGACCCGCGCTCATACTTCTGGATCTGCTGGAAGGTCAGGCCGACGGCGTGGGCGAGTTCTTCCTGCGACATGGAGCGCCCCTTGCGGACGCGGCGGATGTTGACGCCAACCTGGGCGTCGACGATGTGCGGAATCTTGGCGGAATCGTCCTGTTGTTCGGACATAGGGCCTCTCTAGGGGTTGAAGTTAAACGTCCCGGCCGTCGGGCAGGGTCATGTCCCAGCTGGGCGCGCGGGGCGTCCATTGGCTGGCAATCAGGGCGGCCTTGGCCGCCTCGATGTCTTTGTGTTCGACGCCGCAGAAGATCGTGCCGAGTTGCACAATCTTTTCCTTTTGGACGCGGTCGCGGCCGAACATCAGCAGGTCGGGCCCGTGCATGCGAAACGCGACCATCATGGGCGGGACGCCGAAGCGGCGCAGAATGCGCTGGACGACTTCGTCTGCCGTCATGTTGTCCCAGACAAAGCGTTCCGTCTGACAGGGCGCTTCGGGCCGGAACTCGACGGCAATAGCAGTGGCGCTCATCATTGAAGCACCTCGCCACCATTTTCGTAAGCCGCGAGGTAGAGGTCGAACATGGCGTCTTCCTCCTCGAGCTTCGTCTTGTCGAGCTTCAGGTATTTGACCAGACGGCGCAGCGCCTTGGTGTCGAAGCCTTCGCCCTTGGCCTGTGAGTAAATTTCCTTCTTGTCGTCGGCCAGAACGGCCTGGTCTTCTTCGACATTGATAACGCGCTCAACATAGGACCGCAGACGGCCGCGGGCGGCGCGCCCGATATCCTTTTCGGCACTGGCGTCAGGCGCATCACGGCGCGCGTCCGCCAAGACCGCCGGGCCGCACTCATCGAGCATCTGGCGCAAAGTGCCATCCTCTGCGGCGCGCAGGATGGTGCCGGGCCCGATTCCCGTCTGTTCGGATACCTTCATGACAAGCACGGCGGTTTCCTGGGCGCGGGCCGTGATGTCGACATAGGCCAACGGCTTTAGCACCAGGTGACGCTGCAACTCGTTTGCCGCGGCGATGATGCCTTCGCTCTGCATAGACGCCAGATAGCTGCGGGCGACGCTGGGGCTTAAACCCATGTCGCGTTTGAGCTCGGCTGCGGTGACGCTCTTGCGCCGGCGCACATGATTGACGGCGCGCGTGTAGGGCGTTTCGCTGTTCAGTGAGGGAGCAAGAGACACGACCATCAGGCGAGCTTTCCTGACAGGACGGCGAAGGCGGCCGCGCAAAAGAGGATCGCGGCAGCGACCAGGCCTGCCAACGTCTTCGTCCGCCGGCGATCGACGAACGCGCAGTGGACGGCGCCATCGGGCTCAGGCGAGTCGGGCAGGGGCGGGAGATAGATTTCCGAAGCTCGCATGGCGAGCCCCGGCGGGTTGAGGGATTCCAGTCGCGTAAATGTCCGGCGAGCAGGGAAAGGAATGACCTTGGCGCTATACATGGCGCATGTCTCCAGCGCGCGGCCCGGGCAGGGGGATGGCCGAGCCGTGGACCAGGATGCCGTCGCGCACCAGGTCGGCGAGTTCGGCTTCACCGCGGCACTTGGCGCGCAGGTCGTCGATCCAGCGCTTGACGCTAACGCGTTCGGGCTCGGTCAGCATGTGCAGGAACAGGCGACGGTGCTTCGGATTAACCGGCTCGAAAAGCTCGGCGCCCTTGCGTACGGCGCGACCGTCGACGGAGACAAGGAAGGTGTCGACGGTGCCGGTGCCGTCGGTCCGATTCTGCCACGGAAAGCCGAGGTAGACGTCGCCGAAGACACACGGAGAGATGCCTTTGATGCAGCGGAGCGCTATGGCGCCGGGTTTCACCTTGATCGGGCGTCGGCGGCCGAGGGCAATGCGATTGAAACGGGCGCTCATTACAGCACCCCCAGCAGTTTGGCCCAGAAGGCGGCGCAGGCGAGGGCCAGCCCGCCGAGGGTCCAGGCAAACGGGATCTTGCGGTCAACCGTGACGCGGCTGACGACCGGGCGCGGGCCCGGGTGAACGATATATCTGGTAGTGCGAGCGTAAGACGGCATCGTCGGCCCCATCGGTTAATGATGGGGCAATGTTCACACACAGTGAACTTCGTTGTCAAGCGCTAGTTCACTTAAAGTGAACAGTCGTTTCCTGATACAGCACTGATAGTCTCCAGGACACCGTATCCTGGCTCCAAACCATTTATGTCTAGCCCACAAGCGACGGCGAGTTCGGAAACCGGAAATTCAAATGCCTCTTCCGTTTCGTGATGGCACAAGTCGGTAATTTCATCAGAACGTAAAGGCATTAGCCGGACCTGACTATTTATTCGTTTGTCGGTCTTCACATTGCGTCCATCGATGTTAACAACGAGCCGCCCAACATTCAGGCCTGGCCGCCATGATACGTGGTAAACATTGCCCGCTAGACGTTCAAGCTCGCCGCTGCGATTGGTTTGAATAATTGCCGGCATTAGAATTTCGCCGTGAAAGGCGGGAATCGTGACATCTAAACCAGCTGCGGCGCGAATGGCAGAGCCCAATAGCCACGGTATACGATCGGTAATCGTTCTTCCGCACTTCGTGTAAAGATGGCTAATTCTCTCAACCGCAAATGTTCTGTCTTCCTCGGCATCACGGTCGTATCCGCGAATGTATTTGATTGCATTGAGGCAAGAACCTGCGACGCAATCAATTGCGACAACTCGGCGTCGGCCGCCTGCGTAAGACAAGCCAATCGCAAAGACCATCCCTGATACGATTATCGGGTCGGAAACATAATCAAAGCCGTCAACGCGCTGAGGTACGGCATCACCTCTTTCTGCTATTAGTGCAGTTGTTATATCTAGCATTAATCCTGAACTATCAAATTTGAAATCACGGGACGAATCCAGTCAATATCAACATCTTCAATGCGCCGATGCATTGGGTTCACGCTTTCAAGTGTCCACTTTCCAGTCGGGCAACGCGCTAATTCTTTCAGCACGATCCTACCATCCGAAATGCGTACTACGACATCTCTTCCTATCCAACGAGCTGGCTCGGTGGCAATCCCGCCGACGATTGCAAATTCACCGTCCTTAAATCGCGGAAACATGGAGTCGCCCTTGATTGGAAGGGCCATTTCTGCGCCCTTCACGAGCATTGGGAGTCGCTCGTTAATCACGGAAGGATCGTAGTCCCAAAGGTGGTATGATTCGCCATTGGCTGCCACGGAGCCTAAGACGGGGATACCGTCGCTTTGATCGTCCGCTGGGCTGCGGAATAATTTGTCCAAAGAAATTTTCAGGGCGTCCGCAATTTTTGCCCCGGATTCACCACTCAGATCTCTCTCGCCGCGCTCTATCATTGAGATGGCGCTTTTGCTGTAGCCAGCCTCATCGGCTAGCTGTTGCTGCGTAATGCCAACAAGCTCACGACGTTGTCTTACAAAGTTCTGCTGTTTACCCATAGTGAACTTTTACCCTAAGAATCTAAGGTTGTCGTCACACTGAGAGTGAACTTTGCGCTTGACATAAGGTTCACGCTCAGTGAACATTGTGTATGACCGCAATTTCCGCACCTCAGTTGGCACGTGATTTGATCGAAAAGGTCGGATTGAAGAAGTCGTATGCGTCTCAACTCGCCCGCAGACTCAAGACGCCAGCCTTGCAATTGGCTGTTAAAATTGAGCGGACGTTGGGAATTCCATGTGACTTCTGGGTCGAGCTCAATTCGGACACCTGCGAAGCGATTGCACCGCGAATCACAAACGCCCGTGTGCTTGCCGCCCCGTCATCCGCAGACTCCCCCCGCTCGGATGACCATGGTGGCCTGACCCCGTCCGAATCGTATGCGGCTGAGCACCCGCTCGCCGGTTCGGACGGGGTCTCTTCTACCTTAGGTCTGGGGCGCAGTCGTTCTGATGACATGGCGGACAAGTCGCATGTCGCAGCGCACAATTCTCCCCCAATCCTTAT
This sequence comes from Asticcacaulis sp., assembly GCA_965246725.1. Classification (GTDB taxonomy): domain Bacteria; phylum Pseudomonadota; class Alphaproteobacteria; order Caulobacterales; family Caulobacteraceae; genus Asticcacaulis. The sequence continues at coordinate 79,315 of CBDFFG010000029.1, read as the reverse complement.
CGGAAATTTGGAGCACCAAACAGGCGAGTGCGCCGAGGTGGCGCGATGAGTAATCGTATCCGCAATCTAGGCGGCTTACTCGATGCCGTTCTTTTTCATCAAGAAGATAGTAGTCTCACGGAGTCGATCGAACGTATCGCCGAGGCGCGCGACACGGAGGTCGTCCGGCTTGCGGTCGCTGATTACATCAAGTTGACGCTGCAAGTCGTCCAGCGTGGCGCGCGGGTCATCTCGTTCAGCAACTTGTATGGCGCCAAGAGAGATTACAAGCTTTTCAAGCGCGTAAAGCTGGGCGTCCATACTCATCAAAATCTGACGAAGTTCTATTTTATAGCGCTCTTCGTCGCCTGCCGGATCTGTCATGTAATCGTTCCCAGGGTTGGCTTGAAGAGTATCGCGAGTCGGTTCGGCCGCAAGGCAGCCCGTCATGACTAAAGCCCGCTGCCCCCTAACACTGCATGGGCTGATCGAGCGCGCCTTCAACCAGGTGGGTGGCAAGGCCGCCATACCCGGCATTTTGACGCACCGGACCATGAACTGGGTCCACAACGTCCTCAATCCAGATCGCGACGAAAGCAAACGTCAGCGCCTGACGTTCGAAGACGCGCAGATCCTGTCGGACAATGGGGCCCTGTGCCTCGCCGAAGATCTGGCGCGCCGCTGTGGCATGCAGCTTTCGCCTATCGGAAGCGGGGCGACGACGGGACAGCTCCAGGTCATGGGCCACGTTGGTGCGCTGATGGCATCCGTTGGGCTGGCGGCGCAATCGGTCACCGAGGCCATCGCCGACGGCGAGATCGATGCCGGCGAGGAACGCGAAATTATCGACACGGCGCTGCAGGTCGCGGAGGGCGCGCATCACCTGACCAGGGCCGTCAAAAGCTTTAGGGCGAAAGGGAAGGGCTAGGGGAATGAACACGTCTGAGGGACGAGTCATCAGGCGCGCCGTAGGCGGGCCATGGCATTTTGCGCTCGATATCCATCTTGATGCGCATGAGCGGATCACAATGATCGGTGTGCCAGAAATCGAGATGCTGACGCCCTTAAAGGGCTTCATGGTCGAGCGCGCCATAGTGTGGGTGGCCAAGCAACTGGGCAACGCGCAGGCCCAAATGTTCACCGCGCAGGACGTGCTGGAAAAGATGCCTGACGGTATCCTATCGGAAATCGAACGGATGATTCTGCAAGAGATTTCGGCTTTGCAGGAACTGTTGTCCGGCCTGGCGCTGGCGGCGCGGGACGGTGCGAAATGAGCCGCCGCGTGTTCACTTGGGGTGGTCGCGTCTGTGTGGCTCACGACGTAGCGGGCGCGCGGCAGGCGCTCGGATTGCTCGAGCCCGATTTCATCGACCCCCACGACATCACCGAACACCTGATCGATATAGCCGATATCTTCGCGCCATATGATCCGGAACTCGGACAGATTCGCAGCCTGATCGTTGAGCGCGACGCGCTGAGTGCCAGCCTTCAGGCGCGTATCGACGAAATCGATGGGCTCAAGGACCGCATCGCGCTGCTCGAAGCGGATGCCGAACGGGCGGCAAATGATGTTGCTGCGGCGCTACAGTCCGCGGAGTGGCGGGCCTCCGCGGTTGAAAACGAGTCGACTCCCATCAAAACCGGGAACATTCTGGAAGCTGTAGTAGGGGTTGCAGAACCGGGCTGCCTCCCTACGGGATCGTCGCCGCCTCTCTATGGGCGGGCGGCGACGATCACTAAGTCATCCGTCTGGACGCCGGCCGCCGATGCCGAGCTGAGACGGGCGTGGATTGCAGGCCGGTCCCCCAAACAAATCGCGATGGGCCTAAACGCCATTGGCGTCGATGTCACCCCCGATAAAATCGGTCGCCGCGCGTACCGCATTGGCCTGCGAGAGGCGGATCGTGAGGTCAAGCTGCGAGACACGAGGCCCACGGCCTCGGCGTCGGCCGCAAGCCTGCCGTCCCCGGTGCCTATGCAAGCATTGGCTGTCACCGCCCAGCCTGCGGCGCCAGGCTTGAGCCGTATGGCCTCGATGCACGGTCAGCAGATAATGGCGCTGGCTGGGAACCTACTGTCACCAGATGAAATCGCCGGTGAGATCAACCTCACGGCAAAGGCGAACGATCGTGTCAACGCAGCCCAGGTACGCAAGGTGCAGACAGAAATGCGCGCCCTGCAGAAGCGGGGACGAGCATGACAGGGCAGGTTTTCTCGTGGCCGGACGATGCAATTGCCACCCTCCGTGCAAAATGGACAGCGGGGCTGTCGGCGGGGCAAATAGCCGGCGCGCTGAGTAAAGAGTTCGGCGTTTCAATTTCGCGAAATGCAGTCATCGGTAAAATCAGCCGGCTTGGGATCGGCGCGTCCGCTAGCAGGATCAAGGCCACTCAGACTGCATCGAAAATCGCAAGGCCTGCAAAGACGGAACAGGTTGCCGTTGTCGTCGCACCTTCAGCCAAAGTGACGCCTGCCGCGGTTCCCATCGAGGTTAGCGAGACCACGATCAAGGCAATGTACGGCTTCCGTGCGCTCCCTCACGGCGACGGCTTCGACCTGTTGAGCCTGCCTGATGATGGCTGCCGGTTCATTATCGGTCGTGATCCAGGAGGCCTTGAAAGGTATTGCGGCGACCGGTGCGAGCGCGGCCGTGCGGGCCGGTTCAAGTCGTTTTGCGAGCCCTGTGGCCGCAAGGTCGTGGATCGTAAGCATTCGGTCAGGAAGCCCCCTACCACGGCCTGGAATGACCGTGGCGGGTATCACAAACCCTTCAGCAGGAAGGATGCGGCTTACCGTGCGCGCTAAGGACATATATGCCGGTCGCAATCACGAGCCCACCTCGGGCGAAATCGTGACGTGGCGGGAGTTTTCCAATCTCGCCATCGCCTTGGCTTTGGGGCAGCGTCGAAGCTGGCGCGAACTGCAGGACATGGCCCGGCAATGTGGCGGCCTGCGGGTCTTCGGACATAACACGCGCGGCAATGTCTGCAACATGCTGGTCGACTTGTCGATCGAGGCCGCGACCTCCGTTGATCATGTTCGATACGCCGATGAACTCACTCGCCTCGGCTATGAGGTTCTCAAGCGCTGCGACCAGGTCGACGAACTGAGGAAGGCGGCGCGCCATGGCTGACGACCTAGCCACCCTCCATAGTGCGACGAAAGTCGTGGCGGCGTGGCGTGGTTTTGCGGTCCATGCCGGCGACATCATTCACGGCCGTTCCCATGACTGGAAGTGTCTTGCGCAACTGCGCCTGGCGGTCATGACGCTACCCGTCCTGGGCGGGGATGAGCCGAACCCTTGCAGGGCGTTGATCGTCCTCGCCGGCGAGATCGCTGTCGTGGCCGACTATCGTGTCCACTATGACGAAATGCACCGTCTGAGCCGTACTGTGCTGCGGCGATGCGAGAACGCGGAAATCGGCATCGATCTGCTGAAGGGCATGCTCGGCCCGCAGGAATGGGCGGCATGAACGCGATTACAGCTCCGGCCCTTCGCTATCATGGCGGCAAGTTTCGACTGGCGCCATGGGTTATGCGGTTTTTCCCGGCCCATCAGACCTATGTCGAGCCCTACGGCGGCGCGCCCGGCGTCCTCATTCAAAAGCCGCCGTCGTATGCCGAGGTTTATAACGACCTCGACGGCGACATCGTCAACTTCTTCCGCTGTCTGCGAGATCCAGCGTTGCGCGAACGGCTTATCGACGCCCTAGTGCTCACGCCTTATTCGCGAGAAGAGTTCGACGAAGCGTGGAACGACGGCGCCATTGATCCCGTCGACCGCGCGCGTAGGACGGCGATCCGTGCGGCCATGGGCTTCGGCTCCAGTGGCGCCACAAAGGCAACGACTGGCTTTCGCGTCGATTGTTTCCGCTCCGGTGGCACGGCGCAACATGTCTGGGCAAAGTACCCTGCAGCCGCCCAGGCTGTGGGCATGCGCTTCGCGGGCGTAATGGTTGAAAACCGTCCGGCGCTGGAATTGATCAAGCAGTACGACCGGCCGGATACGCTGTTTTATATCGATCCGCCATACGTGCACGACACGCGCAAGATAGGCTGGTCCGCTACCTACCGGCATGAAATGACTGACGCCGATCACCGCGCGCTGCTCGATCTAGTTCGATCGCTCCAGGGATATGCGGTCATCAGCGGCTATGCATCTGACCTGTATGTCCAGTCGCTCGAAGGCTGGTATTCGGAGTCGACCAAGTCGCGTATTTCCGCCGGCCGGGGCACTCTTATCCGCACTGAGACTGTTTGGCTTAATCCGCGGTGCGAGGAGGCTTATCGGGCCACTTCGGGCCTGCTGCCACTGGTTGGTGGGGCATGAGAATTCGCGAAAGTCGACGTGGTTTCTTTTGGGGCACGCACAAGGGTTGCGACTTCCAGATTAATCGAGAGCCCGACGGTCGATTCTACATCATCGTCACGGCATTCGAGGGCGGCGCCCTATACGACGGCTGGGCCCCTGCCGAAGTCACCACCATGGTCGCTGCCAAGCGCGAGGCGCTATACGGTGCATGCCTGAAGTCTCGTCCCGGTCGAATCGGGGTGGCGCTGTGAGCGACGATCTGTTTGAACGCGCGCGGAATTCGGCCTCGATCGCAATCGTCGGAGGGACGAAGGTCACGCGTTCTGGACGCGATATGCGCGGGCCTTGCCCCCTCTGTCGCCATGGCGATGACAAACGTCGGTCGGGTTTCGCCTATGTGGTCAAGGTCAATCGGTCGGGCGTTGAGCACTTTCATTGCCACAGCTGCGGTGAGTCGGGCGACGTCGTCGACCTGGAGCATTTGCTGCGGTCCAAGCCAAGCGAAAGCAAGGCAGATGCTGCCCGCCGCTTGGTCGGCGAGGGTAAAGCTGCGGCGCCGGCGGTCAGAAAGACGGTTGCTCCAAATTACAATCCTGCGGCGCCGAACTTCATGCAGCAGCTGGCAGCGCAGATGTGGCGCGAGGGACGTCCTGCGGCCGGCACCCTGGTCCAAACTTACCTGATGTCTCGGGGCATCTACGCCCGGCCCTTGCGTGAAGCCCTTAAGCACCTTCGATTCCATCCTGCCGCATACTATAGCGGCCGTGGTCCTACGCTGAAGACCCACCCAGCCATGTTGGCTTTGCCGCGTGCCCCGGCGGGCCCGACGGGCGGCATCCATTGCACGTACCTGGCCCGGGATGGCTCCGGCAAGGCCAGCGTCGGCGAAAACGGCAATGCCAAGCGTATGATCGGACCTCAGGTCCGCGAGGGCATTTATGGCGGCGCATGGCTTACGCACCCCGAGTCTGAAGGCCCCCTCATCGAAGGCGAGGGCATTGAAACGGTGCTTTCAAAGGCCTGTCTTTATGGCAAGCCCTGTCGCGCAGTGGCAGCGCTCTCGCTTGATCGCCTTCAGGGCGTTCCCAAAAAAGACAGTTGGGGACGATTCAATCCCGGCGCCCCTGAGCTGGATCCGGAAGCCACAGTCTTCGTATGGCCGGAACCGGAAAACGCTCCCTGGGGCGAAATTATGAGTTGCGTCGACCACGACATGAGACCGCTCAAGGTCCGGGTCCGCGCTACGACTGGTCGGACAATCGAAAGGCTCCTCGGCCCGACTGAGCGGGCGCGTCTGTCCGGGGCCCTTATCAAACAAAAGTGGCGGCGCGCTGGCGTCGCCAACGTGTCAATCCATGCCCCGCCGTTGGGAATGGATTTCAATAATCTGCTGAAAGAGGCCGAAGATGCCTGATACTACTGGTACATTCTCCGAGGCGCCGTCTCCTGAAGAGCTTGCCGCATTTGCGCTGAATGATCTGGGCAACGCCATGCGGCTTATCCGCCTAGCCAGCGGTGCCATTGTTGAGGCCGAAGTCGACACGGGCGACTGCACTTTACTTTACCTGATGGGGCAGGGGTGGATAGGCTTCAATGGCCGGTACTGGGATGTGAAGTTTGGCGAGGCGCTGGCGCGCAAGTTGGCGCACCAGGTGGCGCTTACGATGGCGGGCATCGATCGCGGTCTGATCATGCAACAGCATGCCATCGATCTGAACAAGCTGCGGTCATACGTCGACAGCCTGGGGTCCGCAGGCTCGACGTCGGCGATGTTGAAACAAGCCGAATCGTACCTGACGGTCGAAATCGACGCCTTCGACAACCACCCGATGGCCCTGAACTGCATGAACGGCACTGTGTGGCTGAAAATGGACGTCGACCAGCCCTCTGGGGTCAAGGCGACGCTGAAGGCTCATAGGCCGGGCGATAGGCTAACCCGCATGATCGCGACCGATTACAACGCTAAAGCTAAAGCGCCAGTGTTTGAGCAGGTCGTGGCGCGCAGTCTTAGGGAGCGTGAGACGCGAGACTTTTTCCAGCGCGCCTTGGGTTACAGTCTTACCGGCCACGTCTATGAGCAGGCTTTCTTTCTGTGTCAGGGCAAGGGGGGCGACGGTAAATCGACTTTGCTAGACGCGGCGCGCGAGGTCATGGGCGGCCTGGCCGAGGTAGGCAAGATTGAATCGTTTCTCGATACCGGGCAAACAAGCGGATCCAGCGCCCAGCCGGATATCGTGAAGCTGGCCGGCGACGTGCGCCTGGTCCTGCTGTCAGAACCGCCGAGAGGCGCGAAGCTGGCCGAGGGCCTTATTAAGGCCTGGACCGGTGGCGCCCCTATCTCAGCCCGCACGCTCAATGCCAAACCGTTCGACTTCAAGCCCAAGGGCCGGCTGTGGTGGGAGTGTAACGCGCTGCCCGTAATCAAAGGCGATGACGAAGGCATTTGGCGTCGTGCGAACATCATTATGTTCAAGCATCGCGTCCCGAAGGAAGAAATGGATAAGCAGCTGCCAGAAAAGCTGCGCAAGGAATTTTCCGGAATTCTCAATTGGATGATCGCCGGCGTCGGCGATTGGTTGGCGCGGGGGCTTGATCCGCCCGAGGAGGTCACTAAGGCGCTGGAAGACTACCGCAAGCAATCCAGCCCGTTCGGTGATTGGCTGAATGAGTGCTGCATCTGGGGCGAAGCGGCCGGGCAGGCGAACGAACTCTCGACGGTCCTGTATGCCTGTTACAAGCAGTGGGTGGCCGACCAGGGCGGCGACGACAAGCCGATGTCCCTGCGGGCATTTGGCGACGCGCTTATGCAGCGGCAGATTATGCACGGACCACGCCGCGGCGACGGCAAAAAGACGCGGGCAGGAATCAAGCTGCGCGACGAATTCGCTTACCATGCGAGCGGCACGAAGCCGGCGGAAAAGACATCTGCGGCGTCGGCGACCGATGCGCTGGCGGCGTTCGGTAACGACGGATTTTCCGATCTGGGATATCCCGAATGACCAGCATTTCTCTGAACACTTCTGAACAGTCTGAACACTTCGCGGGGGGAAATAGAGGCGCGCGGCCGCGCCGCAATCTCCAAAATGAACATTCAAGTGTTCGGGTTCGCCCAACTGTTCAGGCCGCAAGCCTATGTATTCGTTCGTTTTCTGAACAGTCTGAACAGTGCGAACAGTTAGGCCCATGAGGGAGTGAGTGCGGGCGTGCGCACGATGTGACGCACGTGGAATGTTCGTATGTTCAGTTGCGTATTGGCGTCTTCGGCAGGGGCGTCTTCAGTTTCGGTCTGTGAGGTTTTTATTATGGCTCTTCAACAAACTCTAAAAAAAGAAACAAACCAAAAGATGGTGGGCCAGGCGGAAGAGGATTTCGCGGATGCCTGGTTGGTTATCCGTGCTATTCCAGGGAAAGAGCGGCTGTTGATTAGCGCCGCCGAAGGAGAGGGGTTTCAGATTTATCGGCCCGTCCTGGTCTACCAATCTTATAACAAGTTCCATCGTCAGGTGACGCTTACGACGACCCCGATGTTTCCCGGCTACATGCTGTGCAAGCCCACGCGCGCAAATGCCTACAAGATTTTCACACTCATGGGCATTCTCCCGGGTCGTTATGGTGTGTCAACGCTGGCGCTGCTGGATGACGTGGTCACTGAGATCAGGTCGCGGGAGAAGGACGGGATTATCGACCTGTTGAAGCCAAAGGCTAAGCCTAAACGCGGCCAACGCGTAAAGACGCTGGGCGGCTTGATCGATGCGATTGTGAGCGAGCCTATTGACAACAATCGCATCGGTCTTATAACGGGAATGTTCAAGGGCGCTGCGCGCTTCACTTGCAGCCTCGACCATGTGATACAGCACTGACGATTTCGAACCTACGGGGCGAGCATCAGTGCAGGTGCTATGGTCTTATCTGAAGTAAATATCCTATAAATACAAGTGCTTAGACGATGTGGAAATCATAAAAATCGCATCATTTCGCACGGAGTGGAAATGACAAGCCCGCCGGACACGTGCCCGGCGGGTTTTTTCGTGCGCGAATGCGAGCGGGTCGCAAAAGCCACGGGTCCTTCCCCCGAAACTGGCATAATACGGTGCGCAGAGGCCCCCGATTTCTGTAGTGGGCCAGTTTACGAAAACGGTTTACGGCTAACACAAGGGTTTACGACCATGAACAAGGCGGCATTCGCCCGCCTCTGCGGCGTCTCAAAGGCAATGATCTCGAAATACGGCGACAGGATTGTTGTCGATGAGGCTGGCCAAGTCGATGTCGTAGGTTCGTTGGCAAACCTTGAGGGCCGGCTTGATGAAGCAAGTCGGCAGAAGGCTCTGACAGTCGCCCGCGATGCGGGAATCGCCCCCGGCGTTACGCCATCGTCTAACGGATATGCAGCGCCGAAGATTTCGGCAAAGGCGCAGAAGGACGAAATCGAGCGCGACCTTAAAAAGCTTGAGCTAGGCCAGAAGTCGGGCGAGTTGGTGCATATCGCCGACGTCGCGGATGTGGCGCGGCAAGCTGTTGGCGCCATGCGTGAGACCTTCAACAACGCCCGCCGCGATATTGCCAAGGATCTCTGCGTCAAGTTCGATCTGCCTGCCGACAGAGAGGCCGCTCTGGCACGTTTCCTGGGCGAGAAATTTGAACTTGCGCTGGGCCGGTTTGGCCAAGTCGCTGCTAACCTGGCGCAGGAGTCGGAGTTGCCCGCCGTGATTGCGCCCAGCGCGGCCAACCAGGCGCCACTTCTCCTCTAACCATGTACGCGATTCGCGAAATGGCCGGTCTGGCCGACGCACGCGCCGTGGTGTTTGGCGCAATGGCCGAAGTGGCTCAGCCGATCATCGCCCGTAACGTCGCCCAGTGGGCGGAAGATGAGCGGATGGTCGCCCCGGAATCGGGTACGTCACGTCCAGGCAAGTGGCGTAATGCCACACAGCCATTGGCGATCGAGGTTATGGAAGCCTTGAGCCCGGACGACCCATCGTCGGACGTAGTGGTCAAGGCTTCGGCCCAGCTGTTCAAAACTGAGGTCGGCTTCAACTGGTGCGGCCAGACGATCGAGGATGATCCCTGTTCGATGATGGTCATCCTCCCGACAATCGCCCAGGTCAGCAAGTTCAATTCGACAAAGTTCCAGCCAAACGTCGATGCGACGCCTTCATTGAAGGCGAAAGTACAGGAGAACATCGAGCGGTCCCGGACCGGTTCCACGACCGTCATGAAGAAGTTCAAGGGCGGCTTCATTAACCTCGTGGCCGCCCAGTCGTCGACGGATCTGCAATCGGTATCGGCGAAGCGGGCCTGGGGCGACGAAGTCTCGGAATTCGCCATGGATGCCGGCGGCCGCGGCGACCCGGTCAAGCAGATTAAGACGCGTGGCGACGCGCACGACGATTTTAAAGCCTATTGGTCATCGACGCCCAAAGATGCGCCTAATTGTCGTATCACCAACATGTACGAGCAGGGGGATCAACGCCAGCCATTCGCGGTCTGTCCGCATTGCCAAGAATGCCAGATCCTCGAATTTGAGAACATGGTACCGCCTGACAAGCGGGGAGGGCGCGTTACCTTCATGTGCGTCGAATGTGGCGTGCTGATTGATGAGATCCACAAGCCGGCCATGCTGATGGACGGACGAATCTGGATCAAGACCTATCTCAGTGAGGACACGGAGAACCCGGCGCCACCCTCACACTTCCCGCTGTCGGACCTGCCAAAATGGCGGGGCCGCAGCTCGGAAGGCCGCTGTCCCTCGTTTTACGCCTGGCAGGCCTATTCGCTGCTCAAGTCGTGGAACAAAATCTGGGCTGAGTACAAGGAAGCCGAGCGGGACGTGAAGTCCGGCAAGGATCCGGAGGCCATGAAGGTCTTCACCCAGCAAAAGCTGGGCATGGCATGGGACGGCGCCAACGACGCGCCCGACGCACAAAAGCTGTTCGACGTCCGCGGCAAATACGTCAAAAGGGGTATCGTACCCGCTTGGGCGTGCGAGCTTATTCTTGCCGCCGACATCCAGGGCGACCGCATCGAATGGGACCTCTACGCGATTGGCCCCGACCTGGCCATGGCCCGTATCGATTGGGGCGTTATCGAACACGACCCGCTCGAGGCGGAAGCCTGGGCCGAGCTTGCGGTCGTAATCGGCCGCCGATGGCCGGGCGAGGCAACAATCGATCTCGGGATCGATATTGTGGGTATCGACTCCGGCGGCAAGAAGGGCGTGACGGAAAAGGTTTATCGCTTCGTGCGTGGCAAGCACAACGTCATAGCTCTTAAGGGCGCCAGCGACCATGACGCGGTACCTCTTACTAAGGGCAAGCGGCGCAGGGTTAGGATCGATGACGGTACCAGCATTTCAGTAGAACCCTGGCTGGTGGGCGGCTGGGCGCTCAAGTCGAACATTTATGCCATGCTCGACATTAGCCGCGAAGCCGATCAGGCGCGGTTGCCCGGCGGTCTGTACAACCCGGCCGATGCCACGCTGGAAGACTTCAAAGGTTACGTTTCCGAAGTTTTCGTCAAACCTAAGTCCATGCGTTCCGGCCTGAAGGGCACGTGGAATCGGATTGCCGGTCAGCCGAATGAACGTCTCGACCTGGCGGTGTATGCCAAGGCCCTGGCATTTAAGCTCGGCGCATTCACCCGAACGCCGGCCGAGTGGCACAAGCTGTTCTTGTCCCGCACAAAGGTGCCGCCGAGCGAAATGCCGCTCTTCGACCACGTGCCCGCGGCAATGCCAGAGCCCAAGCCCGCACCCAACCCGGGCAGGGCGTCACATTCACTCTTCGCAAAAAGGACCCGTCTCTGATGGCCTTAACCGCACAGGATGCCGCCACGCTGGCCAGCCTCCAATCGGCTTACGACAAGCTCATTTCCGGCCAGTCTGTCGCCTCGGTACAAGAAGGCCAATCGCGCACGCAATGGGCGGCAGGCGACGCCGACAAGCTGAAGGCGCGCATCGACGCCCTCAATGCCTCCGCCGCCTCGCCGACCGGGCGCGCGCGGGGTGCACTCTCATTTCGCGTCGGCTCACGAGGTATCTTCTAATGGAACGTCCTGAAAACCCGCTGAAGACGATCAGCCACTGGATGGCCAAGGTCAATCACCATCTAGCTACAGGCCCGCACGGCATGGCGTCGGAAGTGCGCAAGGACCTGGACGCCGATGTGCAGAAGCTCCAGGCGGCCGCGGCCGAATACGAAAAACATCTGTTGGATGAAGACGATGAAGTCGTGACCGGCGCCCCCGTCGCGCCGGCAGCTGAGGCCGGCGGTGCCGTCGCGCCGGCAGCTGAGGCCGGCGGTGCCGTCGCGCCGGCAGCTGAGGCCGGCGGTGCCGTCGAAACCGGTAAACAGGACGCTCCCGTCCAGGACGAGAAGAAGGCCTAACCCTTGCCCCTGCTCGACGCAAACGCGCGACCAATTCCGAAGGCCGAGATTGACCGGGCGCGTGCAAGCGCCTCGGCCGATCGCGGCTTCGGCCAGGTCTACCAAGGTGCGACCCATTCCGGCACCTTCATGGGGGCCTGGCCCGCGCGTTTGCAGTCGGCAAACCGCGACTGGCTTCCCGCCCGCAACACCGTAACAGCCCGGGCGCGCGACCTGCGCCGCAACGACCCGGTTGCCCAATCGGCGGTCGAGCGCAAGCGGAACGCAGCCATCGGCCGCGGCTGGCGTTTCATCTCCAAACCGAATGCCCGCGCCCTGGGAATCGACCCCATGGCTGCCCGCAAGCTGGGCCAGCAGATCAGCACCGAACTGCAGCTATATTTCTACAGCTATAATTTCCAGTCGGACGCCGAGCGCAAACTGACCTTTGGCCAGCAGCTGCGCGTGTCGGCGTCACATCTGATGGTCGACGGTGAATTCCTCGGCAAGATTGAGTACGCAGCAAACGATAACACGCGTTACAAGACACGTCTGCGCCTGATCGACCCCGACCGGCTGTCGAACCCGAACGGCCAGCCTGATAGCGACACCCTTGTTGCCGGCATCGAGAAGAACGCCGATGGCGTTCCGAATCGATACTGGATCCGCGAGCGCCATCAGGCAGATCTCGGCATCTCGACCGGGTCAATGACGTGGACGGCGTTTCCACGCTACTCGACCCCAATGGGCCGACCGAATATCCTGCATGGCTTTGATCCTGATCGTGCTGGCCAGGACCGGGGCATTTCGCGCTTCGCGGCGTCGTTAAAGAAGTTCCGCGGCTTCGATCAATACGAAGACGCGACGATCGAAACGGCAGTCATTCAGTCCCTGATACTCGGCTACATGCAGTCGAGCGCCGGACCCGATGCCATATCGGAAAGCTTTACCGCCAGTGACCTCGCCAGTTTCGAAGGCAGTCGCGAGGACTTTTATAAAGAGAATCCGGTTCGTCTCGGCGGCGCTATCCTGCCCGTCCTGCCGCTTGGTGATGAACTCAAGCTTGCGACTGCGTCTAAGGACGTTGGATCGTTCGAAGGCTTTGTCAGGGCCATCATCCGCCTGATCGCTGCCAGCCTCGGCATCACTTACGAAGAGCTGTCGATGGATTACTCGCAGACGAACTATTCGTCTGCACGCGCCGCCATGATCCACGCCTGGGCCGACACTGTCGCCTTCATGGGCACGATTGAAGCCCAGCTTGCGCGCCCGCTGGTTGTCGCCGTCCTCGAAGAGGCGTTCGACAGCGGCTATATTCAGATCCCGGAAGGCGCGCCGGACTTTTACGACGCCATTGACGCCTACTGCGCCGGCCGTTTCCTCGGCCCGCCCAAGGGCTATATCGATCCGACAAAGGAAATCCTGGCGGCTGCAGCGCGCATTGAAGCCGGCATTTCAACTTTGGAAGATGAGTGCGCCGAACAGGGCAAGGATGTCGAGGACGTCCTCGACCAGCTGGCTTTCGAACAGGAAATGCGTGCGGAGCGCGGCCTCCAATCGACGGATGAAGCCGAAGCTCAGGCGATGCAGGACACTAAGAATCCCGCCAAGGGCGCGCAAAATCCCACCGATGACGCCGGGGATCCGGTTGTCGCCCCTGAGGATCAAAAACCGAAGCAAGCCTCAGCCCTGGGCCGCGTCCGGGCCTTCACCAGCTCCGCCCTATCGAAAATACGCATTTTTGCCGACACAGCCGAGCACCAAGCCTCCCTCGACGGCCGACCGGAAAGTCACTGAACATGTCCAATCTCGCTGAACTGACGACGCGCTTTGCGCGCCGTCCGCTGCTGCTTGAGCCGCAGGCGGCCGCCCAGCTGCTGCAACATCTCGCGGCTTCCGACCCTCGCGTGCTCCAAAGCGAAGGAAGCTTAAACGCGTTCCTAAGAATGGTCGGCCTCGGGCGTCGTCCACAGCCGATGGCGATGGACGACGCCGACCACTATGTCGCGCCGATCGAGCCTGCCGCTTACGCTCCGTTGTGGGCAGAGCAGCGCTACGGCGACCCGACGGATACCGGTTATGGCTGGTCGCTTTACCAGGGCGTGGCAATGGTCGAGGTCAAAGGCGCCTTGGCTGATCGCGGGGAACAGTATTGCGGCACCTTCTATCACGGCTACGACACGCTCCTCGCTGCGCTGCGCGAAACCTCGGCCGATGAGCGCGTCAAAGGCGTCTTTATTCGGATGTGCTCGCCCGGCGGTCCGGCTACCAGCGGGTTGCCGGCTTTATCGGAGTTCATGCGGCAGAATCGAGCCGCGGCGGGCGGGAAGCCCATCCATATTTACTGCGACCTGTCCTGCAGCGCCGGATATTGGGCTACGTCACCCGCCGATTTTATCTCTGCCGGCCCCATGGCCTTTGTCGGCTCGATCGGCGCCGTGATTGTCCATTATGACGCGTCGGAGGCCTTCAGACAGGCGGGCGTGACGATCGATCCCATTCAATTCGGCTCGAAAAAGACTGACGGCGCATCATGGAAAGCCTTGAGCGCGGCCGCCCGTGCCGATTTGCAGGCTGAAATTGACCAGATTGGTCAGCTCTTCGTTGCCGATGTCGCAAAAAGCCGCCCGAAACTTACAGCGGAAGCCCTGCTCGCCACTGAGGCCGGGGTTTTCATGGCCGATCATGACGATCCGGCCCGTTCAGCGCTCGCCCTGGGCTTTATCGATGCCGTCGAAACGGAAGAAGAGGCCTTCGATCGCCTTCTCTCCGTTGTTTCGCCGCCGGCTTCGAGCCTTCCCGCCTTTTCCCCGCCGATGCGATCGGCACAAGCCCCCCAAACTGAGGAGACCTCGCTTATGGTCAAGCAAATTCAACCTACCGCCACGGCAGGCCGGGCAAATGCGCCGAAGAAATCCCCGGTGACATCTTCGACTGACGAAACCGCCGAAAATGATGACGACGCCGGCGTAGGTGACGACGCCGACGAGACGAATGATAACGGCGACACCGAAGAGCCGGCGCGTGTCGAAGAAGCTAGCGCCACGGCGATCGCGAACAGCCCCGAGGCCATGGCGCACCCGACCCAAGCCATCGCCGCTATCCAACACGGTCTGACCCTGGCTCAATTCAAAGGCATGTTGTCAGCGCCTCCGCCTGCAGCGGCGGCCGGCGGCCAAACGGCGTTCCAGAAGCACATGTCCGCCACCCGCAACGTTGGCGCCGACGCTGCGGCGTCCGCGCCCGCCAGCTGGGGCAGCGCCCTGGTCGCGAATGCCAAGGCGCGCAAGCGCTAATCCACACACTCAACCTCAACCCAGAAAAGGATCGCCCTCATGGACGTCTACAAGTTTACAATGGCCCGCCGCGAAGGCGATCTGGTCGTCAACGAATACGACAAGGCCTATTGCCGCGAACGTCGCACCATTCTCGGCGGCAACGGCGCTGATCGCGTGCTCAAGGCCTTCACGGTCATTGGCGCCGTCGCCATCGCCGGCCTGTCCGTTGCGGCGGCCAAAGCTGCGAACGCGTCGGCGGCGAACGGCGTAATTGCCGGTGCCACCGTGGCCGCAGGTACAAAGCCGGGCATCTTCACCGCCACCTGCATCGGCGCCGTCGCCAACGGCGGCAAGTTCATCTTCGAAGACCCAACGGGTATCGAGCTCGGCGAAATCGTCGTGGGCGTCGCCTTCAATCTCGGCGGCATCTCGGCCACGATCGCAGACGGCGCCACAGACTGGGCGGAAGGCGATCAGGTGCTCTATACCGTGACAGCGACGGCAGCCGGCACGGACGCCAACGGCGCCTTCAAGTATGTCCAGGTCAGCGCTGCTGCCAACGACGGCTCGCAGAACGCAGCGGCCATCCTGATTCACGACACGACCGCACCGAACGGCGTCGATACGCTCGCGTCGACCTGGGAACGCGGGCCGATGATCGTTCGTGCGGAGGAGCTGATCTGGCCGGCAGGTGCGAACAACGCCCAGATCGCAGCGTGGACCGCTCAGCTGGTCGCCAAGGGCATCCTGGTCCGCACCTCCGGCTAACCGCCCGCCCGTCTCGCCGAAACCTTCATATCTTCAGGAAAACCCATGACGACCAACGTTTACTCTCAGACCACGACGCCGCTTCTGCCCTACACCGACGTAGAAATGAGCGAGACGATCAACAATCTTCCGACTCAGTTCGGCCAGCTCGAGGCGGAGGGCTTCTTCCCCGATAAGCCGTCAGCGACACAGTATATCCAGATCAATTCGATCAATGGCGTACTGACGGCCCTTCCGGTGACCGGCGATGGCCCTCCGAGCATCAAAAAGCATGGCACGGCCAACGCCAGGATCATCAAAATTCCGACCATCAAGCATCAGGACGATGTCATGGCGGCAGATATTCGCAACTGGCTCGACCTGGCACGCGCCAGCGGTACCGGTCAGCCGGAAACGTTTGCTGCTATGTTCAACGACCGCCTGGCGGACTTCAAGGCCAACTTCACCCTGACGCGTGAACTGATGCGCATGTCGGCGCTGAAGGGCATCGTAATCGACGGCGCAGGCAATGAACTGATCAACCTCTACCAGGCATTCGAAATCACGCCCAAAATCGTGTATTTCGACCTCGACAACGCCAACTCGGACATCGATGCCGCCTGCGACCAGGTCATCACACTCATCACGCAGGACCTGTCCGACGAGGTCATGACGTCGGTCGAAGTGCGTGTTTCGCGCAGTTTCATGGGCAAGCTGACCAGGCACCCCAAGGTCAAGGAAAAATACCTTAACTGGCAGGGCGCCGAAAACCTGGCCAATGCCGTCCGCGGTACCGACGGCGGATACAAGCCCCGCGCTTTCGAATACGGCAATCTGTATTTCAAGGAATACGGGGCCGTCGTTCCGATGTGGGGCGGCACCAGCCAGCCTATCATTGCTGCTGGCAAAGGTCATGCCTATCCGGCGGGCACGCAAAAGACCCACAAGTCCTTTGTCGCGCCGCCTGACGACGTTCGCATTCTCGACGGTCGCACATTCAATGCCGAGCAGCCTATCTACATCACGACGGAAGAGATGAAGCACGGCGCGGGCGTCGAGATCCTCGGCCGAATGAATGCCGTTCCGATCTGGTCGCGGCCCAAGCTGCTCGTTACGCTCGACGCAGGTGCAGGCGTTTCAACTGTGGCGGCCGACGGCATTTAAGCCGCGGCAAGGGGCTAGGGGGAAAGGGGGCGGTCGGGAGATCGCCCCCTTTTTTTATGAGCGCAGCAGACAATAGGGCCCTGATGTATGAGGCCATCTACAGCCATGAGGGCCTTGATGCCCTGTGGCAGAATGGCGTTTCGCCCGTAAGGGTCATTCGGCAGATGCCGGACGCGACCATTGAATACAACGGCTCGAGGGCCCGTACCGCAAAGATCATTCTCAAGGTCCGGGCCTCGGACGTGGCTCTGCCGCGCGAAAATGATCTGGTAACCATTGGTACCGCGACCTATCGGCTGAATGAAGACCCGGAAGCCGACGCCCATCGCGAGATATACACGTGTCCGGCCATTCAAGTCGCTTAGGCCTGAGCGCCCGGGGTGATTCCTGGGACGCACCGATCGAAGCGATCGAGGCGGACATCGCTGCCCGGAACACCTCCGTCATGCGGAACGTTTCGTCCGGTCTTAAGGAAGAGCTTCGCAGCCAGATCCTGCAGGCGGGCCTTGGCCAGCGCCTCGCGAACACTTGGCGCGGTAATGTTTATCCGGCATCCGGTAAGTCTCTGGATCCGGCGACCCTGGTCTATAGTAAGGCGCCGCACATCATCCTCTCTATGACTGAGTCGATTACAATCGTTCCGGTGAATGGGGCGAAGATGCTGGCGATCCCGACCACTAACACCCCGAACACGCGCGGGCCGCGTGGAGGGACCGTGCCGATGACGCCGGAGCAAGTGGAGAACCATTTCAACCAGGATTTGATCTTCCTGCGGGGCAAGAAGCCGGGCGTCTGGGACGCATTTGTCAATGTGGTCGCCGCGAAGAACAAGAAGGGCTTTCGCCGCGCTACGCCGGGCCGCCTGGCGCAGGGGCGACAGGTGGAACTCAAGCTGATGTTTGTGTGCGTTCCGAACGTGCGAACCAAAAAAATTCATGATCTTCAGGCCTCGGCGGACCGCTGGGCCGCGAAGGTGCCCGCCATGCTGGAGACCGCCTGATGGCCTCGACTGATGAACTGGCCCTGAGATATCTGAAGGATCTGGTAGCAGCGGCCGCGCCATTCGCACGGATAGAGCGGAATTGGGGCAAGGCTCCGCGGCTGGAAGCCGGCGGGTTTTTCAACATTCGTAACGGCGTGCCCGACCTGGTCGCCGTCGACCTGTCGCCGCCAAAGTATAACTATCAGCACGAGGTGCCCGTCGTTTTGATCCTAAAGCCGATCGACGGAACGGACGGAGCGGAACAGTTCGACCAGCTGCTGCCGCCGATCGGCCGCGCGGTGCGTGGCGATCGCAGCCTCGGCGGCCGTGTGGACTATGCCGACGTAACGATCGCAACCCGGGATACCGTCTCGATCGAGGGCGTCGACGACATTCCGGTTGCCGAATTTTCGTTTTTGCTCGCTTACGCCACCCAGTATCCGCTGGGTTGAAACCTTTCAACATTGCTAAACAGGAGACCCCGCCATGGCCCGCGCCTCTGGTGCTAATGCCCGATTGATTCTCGGCTTCGAAGGCACCTATGCCTCCGCGACCGCGCTCACCTACTTCCTTATGCCATTCGTCAGCTCCGGCATCGGGGACGAACAAGGCCTGATCGAAGACAACCTTCTTGGTCAGGGCCGGGAAGGCGGCGACCCGATCCTCGACGTTGTCAACAACTCCGGCGACATTCAGGTGCCGGTGGATACCCGCTATATCTGGTTCTGGCTCAAGGGCGCGATGGGCGCGCCGGTGACGACCGCGGTGAAGGCCTTCGGCAGCTTCGAATTCTCGGGGCAACCGGCTGCAAATTCCTCGATCACGGTCGGAGGGACGGTCTGGACCTTCGTCGCTGGGGCGCCGGCCGCCAACCAAGTGCAGATCGGGGCCAATCTGGCTGCGACGACCGCGGCGATTGCCGTTGCACTCAATGCCTCGGCAGACGTCCAAACGGCCAAGGCTACCTACACCGGCCGTGCGACCGGACTCGATATCCAGTTCGATAACGTCGGCACCGCAGGTAATGCGTTCACCCTGGCGGCATCGGCGACCTCTAATGCAGAAGCCAGCGGCGCCAACCTGATCGGCGGCGGCTATTCCCACGTCTTCACGTCGGGCGCACCTGTGCTGCCGTCGACAATGCTCGAAGTCGGCTTTCCCGAAGTTCCGTCGTACGGGCGCAACCAGGGAGCCTGCGTCAATTCGGTCAAGATCTCGGTTGCCACGTCCGGATTGCTCGACGCCGTCATCAGCATGATTTGCCAAAAAGAAAAACCTTTCGGCGCGAGTATCACAAATGGCCCGGTGGAATTCGACACCAACCGGTTCGCACAGTTCGGAGGCGAAATCCGCCGAAACGGTGCAGTGCTCGGCAATGTCACGTCGGGCGACTTCACCTATTCCAACAATCTCGACCCGGTCCGGGTCATCCGCAAGGACGGTGCCATTCTCGGCGTAGATGTCGGTAAGGCAAAGTCGAATGGTACGATTACCGCGCGCTTCTCCGACACCGTTCTGCTCGACCAGGCTGCGTCTCAGCTGCCCTGCGCGTTGTCGTATGGGTGGACGACGCCGTCCGGCGCGATGCTTACCATCGCCGTCGATCGCGTGTTCCTGCCGAAGCCGAAACGGCCGGTGAACGGGCCGGGTGGCATCGAGGTTCCCTTCGCCTGGCAGTCCGGCAAGAGCGTCACGACGATCACTCTGATCAACGACCTCGCCGCGGCCGACTACACGCCGGCCTGATAAGTTTCACCAAAGGAGGACACCATGTCTCTGCGTCTGGGGGCGTATCCCATCGCCCTATTATCCTGCCTGTCACTGACCGTGCTGCCGGTCTCACGCCTCGCTGCGCGTCAGGCATCTTTCGCCATGGCGGAAGCGCGTGAAAAGGCCATCGAAGGCGGCAAGTCCGAAATCGATGCCAACCTGATCGCGGACGACGTCTATTCGCGCAGCCTGGCCCGTACGGCGATCATCGCCTGGGAAGGTGACATCGCCGATAGCGACGGCAATGTGCCCGCCGTCACATCCGAAAACATCGATCTATTGATGGCGCAGGCGGAACCGCTCGAGGCGTTCGTCGAGAAATACGTCAACCCGTATATCGCCGGGATGCTGGAAAAAAACGGATTGGCGCCGTCCTCGACTGGCAATACGCCAACGACGGCGGCGCCTACTGCCGACGATGCACTAAGCGCCCAGGCCAGCAGCACTGCGACGGTAAAAGGTCCGCCGGAGGACGACCCGCCCAAAAATGCCCCTTCGTAGAAAACGAACCTCAAACGCCCGAAGGGCGCGTTTTCCTTGAGCTTGTGCAGGACTGCGTCCGCCAGCTCAGGGCCACCTCAGGCGGGGTTTTCGGCATCGATCACTCCGCCTTTCTAACACACGGCGATATTCGCGGTCTGCCGCGCGAATTCGTCGCCGATTTGTTGCCTGCGACCGAGCGGGCGCTGCTCGCTTTTCACCACCTCAAGGATGACGACTGATGACCGCCCCGACAAGAGAAGCTTCGATTCGTGTTGGGATAACCGGCAAGGCGGAGACAAAAGCTGGGCTCAAGGAAGTGCGCGACGCCGGTACCGCAGCATTCGACGACGTAGCCAAGGCAGCGGACAAGTCCAGCGCCGCACTCGACAAGACGGCAGCCAAAGCGAATACGGCTGCGGCTGCCGTCGAGAACGTGCAAAAGCGCGCGGCTGGCGCTGCGTTGGACTTTCCTTCCGACGTGGTAACACCCAAGGCTTCGGCGCCGGCGCCCGGTGGAAGCACCAGCCCCGCTCCGGCACCATCTAAGCCGCGCATCACGTACCAGGAAAAGCAGATTGCGGCAGGCATCATAGCCGACGTCGACCCTGTCCTGGCGTCGGCGATCAATTATGAGAAGGCCATCAAGCGCGCCGATATCGCGCTCAAGGCCGAGCTCATCACCGAAGACCAGCATAAGGCCTTCCTGGCCAAGTCGAAAAAGGCGCTCGACGACGTCACTGAGGCCCATAATGCCCTGGGCAAGTCGGCATCTCTTAATCGTGGCCAGGTCGCAGAATTGACGTCGATCTTCCGGCATTCGTTCGACCAGCTTTCCGCCGGCGCCGACATTACGCGCGTATTCACTACGCATGTGGCGTCGCTTGGCCAGGCGCTGGGTTCGGGCGAGGGTGGTCTCGCCGGCGGTCTGGGCGCTGTGGCAGAGTTTGTAAATCCTGTGACAGCCGGTATCGCCGTTCTGGGCGGGGCTATTCTTTTGTTGACCACCCATGCGCTGGGCCTGAACGAACAGGCCCGGGCCCTCGATACGACGCTTACGCGGCTGTCCGACGGGCAAAGAAGCAATCTCGGTGTTTTGACCGATAACGCGCGGGCGATCCGGGATCTCGGCGCCGGCACCAAGGACGCCACGGCCGAGGTGCAGGAGTTCCTGCAAAAAGGTGTCGACCCGACCCGCATGCGTCAATTCGGTAAGGACGCGCAGGATCTGCACGACATCTTCGGCACGGCCCTGCCTGATGCCGCGAAAACGGTGTCGGAAGCCTTTACCGGCACCTACGACGACGTTGCCAAACTCGACGACCAGCTCAACTTCCTTACGGCCTCAGAGCGAGAAAACATCAAGGCGATGTTCGACAGCGGCGACGCGGCACATGCGCGCGCTCAGGCGCTGGACTTATTCTCCCGCAAAATGGACGAGGCGGCGCAGAAGGCCGTTGGACCTTGGGGCCAGGCGCTACGCGACCTGAAGGCGGGCTACAGTGGCGTATTGGATGAATTCGCAAAGACCGACTTGATCCAGCTCGACATCAAGCTATTCGACCAATTAGCCAGCAAGATTTCAACGGTTGCCCGCCTGTTTCAATCTGAAAGCACAAGGGGCGACGCGCAGGTGTTCGGGGATTATGCCGCTGCCCGGCTAAAGCTAAACGCTGCGGAAGACGCGCGGAATGCTAATATTTTTCATGCTTTCGGGCATGATGGGGCTCTCGATGTCGCTGTAGCGCAGGCTAAAAAGCGGGTAGACGACATCCAGACGATTCTTGCCCAAAGGTCCCGGGTGACGATTGATCCTAAGGTCTCGGGCGTGGAAACAGAAAAGAAAGCCGTCAACGCGCTGGTTGAGGCGGCATCGCCACACAACGCCCAGGTGTCCGCTGCACAAGACGCCATTAATCGGATATCGGCGACTTTAAATCAGCCGGGTTTGTCTAAGGCGGAGATCGATAAAAAGACCGCGGCGATCGCCTTTTATAAGAAGGAAATCGAAGACTGGCAGAAACCGAAAGGGCAGGGTCATGCGCAGCAGCTGCAGCGAGACGCCGATGCCGTGCAGGTCAATATCCGCGAGACGCTGAAACTTGCGGACGCCTACCAACAGGGCGATGCGGCGGCCTTGGAAGCCGAAGCCCGTCGCAAGGCTTTGACGGACGCTACGCGAAAGGGAACGGACGCAGAGGCTGCGTACATGGCCCAGATGCAATTGGCCATCGCGCAGGAGATCGCCAACGGCAACCGAAGCGCCCTTGCTCTGCGCGACCAGGCCGCGGCGCAGAAGTCGGTCAACGATAGTGTCGCTGCAGGGACGTTGTCGGCCCGCGATGCCGCGAAAGCTTTGCAAGAGGAGAACGCCCTACGGCCTTTGACGACTGCTTTACTAGCGAATGAAAATGAGCAGCAGAAAACTTCGACACAGCTGAAGGACGCGGAAACGGCGCAAAACGCAAAACGTGTCGCAGCTTTGCAAAGTCAACTTAAGCAACAGCAGGCACTTCACAAAGACGTCGCGGCCGCTATTGCAGCGCATAAGGTCGCGGCGGACGCTGCGGATAACAGCCAAAATGTTGCCGCGGTCCAGGCATCCACGGCTGCGAATAAAGATCAGATCGCCGTGCTTCGCGATCAAATCGATGTCATGGGCAAAGGAAATGCCGAGCGCGCTGTCGAGCTTGCTCAGCGAGCCGCGATTCGGGATTTGGAAAATAGGAAGATTCCGATCGACAGTGTTGAAGGCAAAAGTGCCGTTCAGACCGCTACCGACCTGGCCAAAACCCAAAATGAAAAGGCTGGTGCGGACTATTACGATCAGCTCAAGCGCAGTCAGGCCGACGACCTGGAATACACCAAGCTTAAGATCGATCTGGTCGGTAAGACCGATGCGCAGCAACAAACCGCATTGGATCGCCTGCGCCTCGAGCAGGAATTGCGTACGCATATCGGTGAAGTCACCCAACAGCAAATTCAGGACTTGCTGAAGGCCTATGACCTGGGTGCGGATATGATCGGGATCTATCAGCGGCAGGCCGCAGCGGTGGCCGAAATCAGGGGATTGCAGGACCAGGCCTTCGGGGACCTGGAAACGTTTCTCGATGCCGGTAAGTACAGCCTTCAGTCCTTCGGCGACCTTGGCAAGACCATCTTTACCGACCTTAAGAATGAGGCGGTCAAGCTGGCGCTCATCAACCCGCTGAAGAACTGGCTTTTCCATGAGGATAACCCCACCCTGGCCGATACCATTACCGCCCGTAAAAAGGATGGGGCGTCCACTGGCACGGGGCCCAGCAGCATTTCTTCCACGCTGATGAAGGTCGCCGGGTTTTTTGGCTTCGAATCGGGAACCCGGTCGGGTGCTCCGGATGGCCTGCAATGGGTCGGCGAAAACGGCCCCGAACTGCTGAAAACCAAATCCGGCGATCAGATCTTCAACCACGAGGAAAGCGAACGGTTTGCGGCGAAAATGACGGGCCCAAAGGATATCGGCGAGTTCGGCTTTGGCTCGCGGGTTCAGGAGGATCGTCCCATCGGACCGCAGCATTTTGGCGGCGGGCAGGTCATTGTTGTTCAACCCCAGTACCACGATTTTAGGGGTGCTGTTGTGACAGAAGATCTTCTTAAGCAGTCAGATCAGCGGGCAAAGGAAATTGCAGCGCAAGCCGCAGCAGTCGGAGCAGATCAGGCGGTAAAGCGGGCCGGTAAGAATGTGCCGATCGCGCTCAGCGATTGGGAGACCGACAAAGGCTAATTATGTACAGTTTTTCTTACGATGTTTTCCCGCCCGGCACGTTCCAGCCGTGGCTCGCGAATACCCGTGTGTCGGCCGGCACTACGCTTAACGGCGTGGGGCAGGATGCCGATTGGTCTGGTGGCGGCTTCTGGTCACTGGAAATGACGGGATTTTCCGTCCGGACGGAAGAACAGCATCTTGAATGGCTCGGCCTGTGCACGGAGGTTGGAGATGGTTTCACGACGCTGATTGTCCCGGCCAATATCGGCCCGTTCTATCCCGATGGCGGCGGCGATCCCGCAGCTATGTCGTTCCATGCAGATGCGGATGCCAATCTGTCCGCAACATCCATCGACATCAAAATAGTGACGGGCGGCCCGATAAAGCGCGGGCATCGGTTCGGCCTTGAACACGCCCTTGCCGGACCGCGCTCCTATTCGATCCGCAGCGTCGAGGACCTCGGCAATGGCGTGTGCCGCTGCAAGTTTAAGCCGCCACTGCGCGAAGCGGCTCTGGCGAATGCCGCTATCGACTTCTTCAATCCTCGCATCGTTATGAAGGTCAAGTCGGCCGGTAAGGACATGTGGCCGAAGATCGTTCCGCCGTACAAGGCAGCCGCGCAAATCCTCCTGGTCGAGGATTTTTCCTATCAGAATGACATTGCATGACATCGATCACTGATAAAAACATTCGGGCCGGTTTTTACTACCTGATGCACACGACCCCGAAAAAGACCCGTATCCACACCGGAATGGGGCCGCGCCATCTGGCAGCAGATGCCGTAGATACTGATGGCGGCATTTATATCGGCATAGACATGTTGGGCGATCTGCCGAACTTCGACTTGCTGGCCAACGGCACTGCAGGCAAGCTAACGATGGCGCTGAGCGGTGTCAGCGAACAGGTGCTTGCACTGATCGACCTTGATGCGGACGTAATTCAGGGAGTCCAGGTCGATATCGGATTCGTGCAGTACAATGAAGACATGCAGATTGCTTACGCTCCAAAGTGGCTTCGGGGATTCCGTGTGTCGAAACTCGGCTTGACGCTCGACCAGAGCGGCGACGAGACGGATGACGCGACCCACACCGGCACCGCGTCACTGACGCTCCGTTATGGCGACGCTCGCCGCAAACGCAACAAGGGCATGTACTGGACGCCGGACCGCCAGGCCGGCACTGACACAGGCCTCCGCCACATGCCCGACAACGTCCGGCTGGGGTCGCGGCAGTGGCCGCCGCCGGGCAAGTAGAAGTCTTATACATGCTCGCTTTATCACAGCGCCTTGGGGTTTACCTCGACGGCGTGTTTGACGCTGACTTCAGCGCCGCAGGACACGACTGCCTGACCTTTTGCGCGGACTGGCTATTGCAAGTTACCGGTCGGGACGTGGCCGGACCTTGGCGGAATACCTATTCAACGCCGATCGGTGCGGCGCGTATTCTGCGTGAATCGGGCGGTATCTTTACCTTCACTGCGAAGGCCATGGCCCGGGAAGGCTTCGCTCCCGCAATGGCGCCGCAACTGGGCGACGTGGGCCTGATCCGCGGTATTGCCACAAACGACCGCGAAGCCGTCGCCGGCGCCATTTGCGTCGCGCCCGGCCTTTGGGCCGCTCTGACCCGTCGGGGCCTTATCGAGGCTCGCACTCAGCCGGTGGCCGCCTGGTCGCTCGGCATGGAAATCTGAAATGCCGCATCTGATTGCTGTCGCCGCGACGTCGGCCGCCAGTGCCGTCGCGACCGAAGGCACCCTCCTTTATTCCACCGCGTACTTCGTCACTGAAACCGCGCTGACTCTGGCAGCGACGGCGGCGCTGAGTGCCGCCACTGCCGCTAAACCGACTTCTGCCGAAGTGGCCATGACAGCGTTGAACCAGACCAGGCCTGTCGTCCGTCACGGCTATGGGCGCATGCGCCTGTCAGGCCCTGCGGCGCTATACGACACCGTGCCGGGTTACGCCGTCGAGTCGCGTCTGCTGCATGAGGGGCGTGTGGGCGGTTTCGAGCAGCCCTATATGGATGACACCAAGGTCACCATCGACGGCAACCATTTCGTCCAGTCGGGCGGAGACCCTTACGCCACCAATCTCATTCAGGTGTTTCTCAGCGTCGGCCATCCGATCGAGACAGCGACGGCCGAACTGGTCGCGATCTGTGGTGACAAGTGGTCGGTCAACGACCGCAACGACGGCATCGCTCGGTTTGACATGATCTGCAAGGCGATCAAGGACGCCGACGTCAGCAAGCGCTATCCGAAAGGCGAGCCCCAGTTCTCCGTCGTAACCCGCATGTCGCTGGTTTACGACTGGCGCGATCCGGCGCAACACCTCAACGACCCGTCCACCTGGTTGTGGTCGGAAAATGCGCCGCTGTGCCACGCGCATTGGGAATGGTATGGCCGCCATCTGGAAAAGGCCAGTGACGACGGTGTCGCTCCTAACGCGACGCAGCTGGCGGCGTGGGCGGAAGCGATCGAGCCGGCGCTCGATTTCTGGACGGCGGCCGTCAACATCGGTTCGGAAGAGCGCCTGAAGAAAGATGGCTCGACCGAACCGTTTTACCGCGTCGCACTGATGACGCTTTCGACGGACAAGCCGGACGCCGTGCGACAGACCTTCTTACGCGCTTACGACGGATGGATGGCGCGCCGATCGGACGGGGCATGGAATGTACGGGCGGGCCGCTACGTCGCCCCGACGTTCGACGTTACCGACGATATGTTGAAAGGTCTGACGTGGGAAGTCGGTACCGATGACAGCGCCCTGGTCAACATTCTGTCGGGCGGCTTCCTGAGCCCTGATAACGACTTCACGACGCAACCGATCGACAACTGGATCGATGAAGAGGCGGTATCGGCTGAAGGCGAGGTCCCGGACTCCTTCGACCTGCCGCAGGTGCCGTCGCATGCGCAGGCCCGCTATCTGTTATCTCGCGAAATGAAGCGTAGACGTGCCGGCCGTGCGGGCACGCTCAAGCTCGACATGTCGGGCCTGCGGATCGCCGATGAGGCGCATCGCTGGGTGCGCGTCGTGCGTTCGACCGGTCCGATGTCCATGCGCAATGTCGTGCTGGAGATCGCAGGCGAGGGCAGGGCGGACTATTCGGATCTGTCGGTATCCTACCCGGTGCGGATCTCGGGGCCGTACATCGATGAATGGACGCCCGCCCTCGATGAAGGCTTCGGCCCTAATGCGACGGACCGCACCATTCCGGATGTGCTGCCGCCGCCCGAGATCCTCGACGCCTACCCGGTATTCCAGTCGGACCGGGCGGCGCTCCTGGTCATCAAAATCGCCAATCCGCACGACGATAGCCGCACCTATCAGCTCACCTATCATGACAGCACAGGCGCTGCCGTAGACGGTCCATGGCAGGAAGCCGATGTCGTAACCGGCGGACTGGAATTGCGCGCCGGGCCGGTCGGCATCGGGGCTTATTACGTCACCGTCCGGGCGAACATCGCGGGTAGGCCGACAGAACGCGCCACGCCGCCGGTCGAAATCGACGTCGATACGGCGCATGCGCCTTACATTCCGCCCACCTATCAGGACGGGACGGACATCAACCAGTTGAAGCCCGCCGCGCCCGGCGCTGATGTCACAGGCAATAATACCGCCAAAGACACGACCCATGTCGGAAATGTGCCGACTGCGACTGTTCTGCAGAACATTGTGGATGCAAAGCAGGCCGGTGATGATGCGAAGCAGGCAGCTGACGCTGCCGCCGACCGGATCAACGCCGTAGCCGCCATGGCCGGCGGTGCAGCGAACTATGATGCCACGGTCGGGTACGTCGAGGGCAACATAGTAAAATCCGGTGGCCATCTGTATCGCTACAAGCTTCCGGGTCCTGGTACTGGCCACGCGCCACCCGATACGGCGTATTGGGATGACATCGGCCAATTTGCCGACGTCGGCGATGCACTTCGCGCCTATGCAGTGCACCTCCAAGATGTCGATACTAGCGTTGGAGCAAATGCCAGCGATATTCTGGCACTGAATTCGAAGGTGCAGACGCGTAACAACCTCCTGCCAAACTCGACGTTCACAAGAGGTTTTGGCGGTTGGGCCTATGCCCTTTATTCGGGGATCGGGCCGGGCGCGTTCAATCTGTTCAACGGTGTATGGGGTCCTATTGCCGCATGGAGCGGCCCGGCGATCACGGGCATATTTGGTATGTTGTCCGATCCCGTAGCGGCGCAGGCTGGCGTGGAATACACGCTAACTGCCGACTTCTCGATCATCGCGACGGCCGGTAATGGGGCTTATGTCGATATCGAGTTCCTCGATGCGGCGCATAAGCACCTTTCTTACTCAACAAATCACCCGGTCGCACCGACCAACGACTTCGATGAGAATGACCGGCGACGAAACGTTACAGCCATCACAGGCACTGCACCCGCTAATACTGTTTACATGCGCGTTCGCATTGTCTTCGACGCGACCGGAATAACGGGTGTTGGTGCCCGTCGCGTCAAGCTTGAACGGGGAAGTACACCCGCGACTGCCTGGAGCGACGAGGCGACCGACGGAAAGATCGCAGCCGAAGTCGATGCGTCGGCCTCTGCGATTGCCGGACTGACAACCAAGGTCGGCAATCGAGACGGGGTCGCGACAACTATCGCGGAGGACATTCTGCAACTGCATGCGGCGACGACTGATCCGGCTTCGGGCTTGGCCGCAACCGCCGAAGCGGTCCACCATTTGTCTGCCGAGGTTATTGGGGATCGCTCGGGGAAAACCACGACCGTTGCAGAAGACCTGACAAATATTAGTGGCGAGGTTGGTGAACATACGGGAACGATCACCGAACTTAGTCGAGTGCAGGGGCTTCAAACCACTGCCATTTCGGACCTGAAGGCTACGTGGTCCGTACTGGTGGACGTCGATGGCGAAGTCAGCGGCATCATTAACAACAACACTGGCGAGACCTCCGACATCACTCTGATTGGTGGAAAGATCGTCCTTCAAACTGATGGCGGCGTAACCACGTTCGACAAGAATGGTCTGTCAATGGTCAAAGACGCGAGCAACTACATCACCATTGGATGGAAAACGGCATGAGTATTGTTCCCGTTTTTGATTTCGTGCGGGCGGGGCAGGGTATCTTCAACATCAACGCCCGCAACGGCCGCGTCTTCGACGTTGTCCCGATCCACTACAGCGACTCGGACACCCTCACTATTACGGATGACCGGTTCGGTGGCGGGAAAGGCTTTGGCGTGTTCTTCCGGGAGCCGCTTGAGCCGGGAGAGGTATCGACCATCGTCGTCACCGTTACGCTCTCGGGAAATACCCTGACATGGGCGCGTGACGGCGGCTCAATCCCTAATGCCGATGTTTTCGGCTATTTCGTCTATGGGGCTTATGCGAAGCGATCATGAGCAATGTCTTCCTTGAGGTTCGGCATCCGGACACGGGTCTTGTCGTACTGGATCATCGCAGCAATAACCTGCACTATAAATCGAAGCAGTCTGTCACCGGAACGCCAGGTCAACACATCTTCTATGTGCGCGCCTGGGAACAAGCTTCGTTCACGCCCATAGTCGCTTTTCGGCTAAGTGCGGTGCGCTTTTTTGCTGTCGAGGTTCATGGCGATATCGAGGTTTTCGCAGCGCTTCCGTCGCCGGCTTCTTTCCCTGACCAACTGGTTATCATTGTCACGGGTGTTGGCTATTACCGCAAGCTAAGCGGGTCATGGTCTTCGATCTCTGCCGGCAGCGTCACAAAGGCCGATCGCAGCAAGTATCGCCGCCATAGCCTGCTTAGCCCGGGCACCAGTGCGAGCTTTACTGCCGAACTCTATCTGTTCGATGTCACGTCAAACGCTCAGAAGTTCGCGGGGCCCGGCACCTTTTTCGGATGCGAAATTGTCTACCAAGGCAATCTCGTCTTCACCACGGCCAATAAGGCGGCTGAGGTCGTAGGCGACGCGCTAATCGATCTCACGTTCGCACAGGTATCCGCTAACACGGTCGTCTGCTCTATCGACGGCTACAACAGTGGTCGCCAATACGCCGTAATGCATCTGCCACACCGGCAAACTACGCAGTACGCTGGCGGGTTCCGGTCGTTCATGTACTCAGCAGTCCGCCAGAACGGGGGAAACTTCGATACCTTCTACGTATTGATGAATTCTGGCGCCGGTAGCCCCGTTCCTAATACCACGTTCCCCTACGCCCTTTTGGTGTTCGACGTCACGGGCTTAACCTAAGTCGGGCCGGTCGCGACTTCAGCACTTACCAGTGCTTACGCAGTTCGGCCCATATGCCGATTGCCGCGAGCCCGGCGACGGGCGTCAAAACGATCACTGAAGTAACGAACAGAATACTCATTTTACTAACCCGGCTTTGGCGATTGTTGGTCAAAGCCCCCGCCCCAACCAATACGTCAGTCCGAGCGTACGGGTTACACCGCCCCGGCATAACTGGACAAATTGTCGCGTCCCCGTGCCCGGGCCTTCTGTCTTGTCTAACTCAAAGGAATAAGAAATGATCAAACGCCTCCTTGCAGGCGCGATGGCGCTTGTATGCGCTGTGGCCCTACCTATGACTGGATGGGCGCAGACCTACACTAACAATCCGGATGGTTCCTTCACTCCGGACGTGGTGACAAAGCCCACGGCGAACGCGGTCAATTCGTTCCGCCAGACGTGCGCGACAACTGCAGCCGCGCTGGGCTCCAACAAGTTTTCCAACGGTTTTGTCGTCAAGGCAATGCCAACGAACGTTGGGACCGTTTACGTGGGTCAGGCCGCCGTAAGTGTTTCAACTGGTTATCCGCTGTCGCCCGGCGAACCGATCTCTTACGGCGCCGCAAATTCCAACCAGGCTTACATCGTCTGTACGAATGCGACCGACCAGGTCGTTGTCACGGGCAACTAAGGGCTATCCAGATGAAAAAGTCTTTCTCGACGCTTTTCGCCACGTTGTTGGTCCTGACGGGCCCGAGTCTTGCGGCTGTCCCGGCTATTCCGCCCACGCCTGTCAGCAAGGCGACGATCGCGGCTGCCGGCGGATCTCTTAAGGTTCTCGATCAGGCGCAGCGTATCCTCACGCGCGCGCCGTTGCAGACCGATGACGCCTCAAAGGGCTACAATGCCAGCGACGTCTGGCGCGCCAATGTCAATGGTGTGCCGATGGTCTGGGCTGCAAAGAGCACCGTCGCAGGGCAAGCGACCTGGTTGAGGTCGTACGGTGCCGAGGCGCTGCCTTTGGATGCCGTCACGGCTGTATCGAACGGGACGCTGCCCGTCGCCGCGTACGCCACGATCAAGCTTCGTGCCGCGTACACCGGCAACTTTGCCAACATCGTGCGCGCGTCGGATGGCACAAATACGGATGTACCCTATAGCGCCAACGGCCTCGCCAGCGTCTCGACGATTTCGAACTTCTGCGCCGGCACCTACTGCTATTACCGGACGCTGTACGACAACAGCGGCAACGGCAATAACGCGACGACTTCGCAAACCAGCGTGGGCTTTACCGGCTCTGAGACCTCAGCCGGTGTGGTCACCGTCACCGCGGTCGCTTACGGCACCATCGTGCCGGGAATGGTTATCCGCGACCCGACGTATCTGACCAATACCGCCTCAACCCATACCCAGACCATCACAAGCCAGCTAACCGGCACGACGGGCGGCGTTGGCACGTATCAGGCATCGGCAACCGGCTTTACCATTGCCAGTACCGGCTGGACTGGCGTGGCGGGCGTGGCGACCTGGACGGCGTCGATCTCCGGCACCGCCATGACGGTCACCGGCACGCCGACCGGCACGCTCGCGCCCGGTATGCGCATCAATGTCGGCGCTGCACAGAACACCATCATAACCGCCGGATCGGGCACAAGCTGGACAGTCAGTCAGAGCCAGACCGTGGCGTCTACCTCCATGTCTGGCTCGCTTTACGCGCCGTCGGCCATTGTCGATATTGTCAACGGTGTGCCGGTAATCACCTGGGACACCTTCCCGTGGCAGTTCGCGTCCGGAGCGGCCACCGACAAGAATGAAGGTTTCGCTTTCCCTTCTGCAATGGCGGCGGGAAACAATCAGGCCACGTCCGCTTTTTGGGTCGGCTCGATCTGGTCTAACCAGCGGATGTCCGGGATCTACTCGGTAGGTATCGACCCGGCCGACAAGTCTTACAGCATGTGGCAATCCGGGTTTAGTACTCAGTCGATTCCGGCCTATCTCGTGTCGGGGCAGGGCGGCGGGCTAAACTCGCAAGGGCTGCATACCAAGATCAATCTTGCGGTCTACGGTCACAACGCGTCGGGAAGCTATAACCGGGTGTTTTCTGGACAACGACACGGCGACCTATACCGTACGTGGCAACACCAATACCTTTGCCGGCGGCTTCCTTGGTGTCGACCTGGCGCAGACGGGCGCCTTGGCGGGTTATCCGCTCAAGGCGGGCATGGCCGCATTTGTCGTCTATAACCGAAGCCTTAGAGCCTGACCGAAAAAGAAGTTGAGTGATATCAGTCGATTGTGATTCATGGGGTTGCGAAGCCAACCATGGATACAACGATGTGGACTGATACCACCCGAAAGCAGTTTGCCCGAGAAGGGCTGCGCTTGCCAAGCGATTTGAAGGATGAAGAGTGGGCTGTTTTGGAGCCTCTGCTGCCGCAGCGATCGCGGTTGGGGCGCCCGGCGCGATGGCGTTACCGGCAGATTGTCGAGGCCATGCTTTATCTGCTGCGCGGTGGCCTTCCATGGCGGATGCTGCCGCCGGATATCTTTCCACCAGCCACGACAGTTCAACATTATTTCTACGCCTGGCGCGATGCCGGCCTTTGGTCGAAGATCAACCACACCCTCTTGATGCTGGCACGGGTCGAGCTGGGCCGCGAAGCCTCGCCAACGGCCGGGGTCATCGACAGCCAAAGCGTCAAGACCACTGAAAGCGGCGGCCCCAGAGGCTATGATGCTGGTAAGAAAATCAAAGGCCGAAAGCGTCATATTCTGACGGACACCCAAGGCTTCCTGGTCGGCGTTGTGATCCACGCAGCGGACATTCAGGACAGAGACGGCGCACCCGATGTGCTCGCTTCTGTTCGGCATCTATATCCCTGGCTCCGTCACGTTTTTGCCGATGGCGGATATGCCGGGCAAAAGCTCAGAGCCGCTATGGCCAAAATCGGAGACTGGACCCTTCAAATCGTAAAACGCTCCGACGTCGCAAAAGGCTTCGAAGTTCTGCCCCGACGGTGGGTTGTCGAGCGCACCTTCGCATGGCTCAATCGGAACCGGCGCCTGGCGAAGGATTTCGAACGAACGATCGAAAGCGCAACCGCTTGGCTATTCCTAGCCTCCGTCCAGCTCATAGCCCGAAGAATTGCAAACTACTGAAATAATTGCGCTTAATTATGAGTCAGACTCTTAGCCTGGCTGAAGAAGCGCAGATGCGCGCGTCCCTGGCCTATACCTTTAACACGACACCGCAATTGAAGCTGGCTGTAGTCAACGACGGCGACAGCATTACCGAACAGTACTGCCAGTTCCCTCTTAATGATTTGCAGTGCTACAATTTAGGCCGACCCCGGGCGATGTACGACTTGGTCCCGTACCCGCATATCTCGCTGAACTATGGTCTGAGCGGCATCGCCATGCAGACCCTCAATCAGTTCGTTGGTAAGGTAAGCGGCAATTGCTCGACCACTATCCCCGTCGTCGTCACAAATAACGCCGGCACGAACGATATCGGTACGCAGACGTTCACGAGCGCCAGTCAAGCTGCGACCTACGGCAACGTGACCTTGGCCGGGTACACGACGGCATACTTCACGGCCGTGCGCGCCGCAGGCTGCAAGGCAATCGCGGCGACCTTGATCCAGCGCCAAAACTTCGACACGACGACGAACTTCCGGGAGTCGGCGCGCGCTTCGTACAATGTCTGGATACGCGCCAATTGGACCAGCTTCGCTGACGGTTTTGTCGATTATGACGCCGATCCGTCGTTCGGCGCTGTCGGCGCCATCACGGACATCACGATCATGAACCAGATCGACGGCATCCACCCGAGTCCGCCGGGTTCGGCCATCATGGCGAACGTGTTGGGCAAGCAGGTCACGACCATCTTCAACGCCACGATTCAATAACGATCCTCCCTCGGAATGAGGATCGGCTCCACCCTATCCCGAAGAATGTAATGACGAAGATCACTACTTTGCCATTGTGGCGGCGTAGAACCACAAGCGGCCTGACATTGCTGGCAGGCCGCTTTTCTGTGCGAGGTAAAATGAACGTACTGAAAAATCTATTCGTGCTTGCGGCGCTCATGCTCGCATTGACCGGCAGCTCCCGGGCTGTGATGGCAGGCCCCGCCTACGGCACCGATGGCCCGGCTTATCGCGACCCTGTAATCATGGCCAAGGCCTTCGGCCGCATGAAACAGTTTGGGCTGACGCGCTACCGCTTCGACGCCAACCTGGCGGCGGATACCGATCCGTATGAAGCCGACCTGGTGCGCTCGATGCTGGTCAGCGCCAAGCCATACGGTGTCAGCCTGGCGCCGATTATCCAGGTGCCGTTCCAGTGGGGCGACAGGACGGACGCCGGCAAGTATCCGAAAGGCGATGCGGACGCTCTTTATCAGCAGGGCTTCAACCGCACCTATGCCTTCGTCAAGCAGTTCGGCGGCTCGATCACCGATTGGGAGCTGGGCAACGAGCTGAACCTGCGTGTAGTGAAGAACGGTTCGCCGCTGTTCGGCTGGGGCTGGACGGCCGCCGAGTTCGATACGCCGCTGATGAGTGATTGGGCCCAGGTACTGAAGGGCGAAAGCGATGCGATCGATAAGCTGAACCGCGAGAATGGCTGGCATCTGCGCAAGGTGCTGAACACGACCTCGACCATGTTCGGGTTTCTCGATTACATCGCAGGCAAGGGCGTCGGGTTCGACGTGATCAGCTACCACTACTATGAGACTGGCGCGACCAACCCCAGCGCCTACTGGGGCGGGTCGCGGCCGACGTTCAACCTGTTCGTGAAGCTGGCGAGCTACGGCAAGCCGGTCCAGGTCAATGAGGTGAACTGCGCCGAGATCTACCAGCCCGCGTTCGAAAACGAACGGCACAAGCCCGTGACTGAGGCCTGTTATGCCTCGCTGCATAAGATCCTGTCCTACCTCGACGGTCAGAAGGTCGCGAACATCGAGGCGGTCAACATCTATGAGCTGGTCGACGAGCTCACCAAGGGCGCGCCCGAAAACCGGTTCGGGATCATGTATGACCTGAACACCGCCAAGCTTTCCGCCTGGATCGTCGCGCTTCATGCCGGCGCCACGGTCAATAGCGACGCAGCGGCCGACCTGAAGCGCCGCGGCATTTCCAAGTAAGCCGAGACGGCCCTTACGAAGGCTTTGCGACAAACATCGATCGGATCAGCTGTACCGCTTCCCGCTGGTCGATGCCGTTAGCGGTCATTGCTATTCGCGTCATGGCTTGCGCCATTCCTGCCAGGACAATGTCGCTCGGCAGCCCGTTCATCTTGGGGCCAATCGACTGGACGATAACCCATTCTACGGTATCGACTTGTTCCTCGACAGATAGACCGTGTGTTTCGATCTCTTCGCCGGTCTTTTCACCTGACATGCTGACCTCCGGATGAGCCGGCAGCATCGCATCTTTTTCAAATCCTGAACATCACCCGACCGGGTGAAAGCACGTCGATTTCGGCGTGCACTGCCATGCCCAAAGGAGGGGCATCTCGACTATGAAAATTCAACTCGACGCTCGCGAAAAGCAAATCCTCAAGAGCGATACCGTTAAGGTGTTCGCCGTGCTCACCGGCCTGGCCACGGCCTACGCTCACTATTATCCGATCGTTAGCCATTTCATTCCGCCGCAACTCGCTGCGGAGATCGCGGCGGTCATGGGCGTCATCGGCTTCGCGCTGCGTTTCCGACCCCAGGCTCAAGTCGTCATCGACGTCCTGGACGGCGACAAGTCGATCGAGCAGGGCTTTTCTGAGCTGATTGGCGGCGTACCTGTGACCGGAATCGCTACATCCACGACTGTCGCGGCTGCTATTATCCCGACTACGCCGTCGTTGCACACCGACGGCACGCCTACGGCGCCAATCCCTTATGCGCAGCTGCAGCCGGCGGGCGTGTCTAGTGCTGGATAATAAAGCACTACAAAAGTCGCTGGCGGGCAGGGGGCTGTATGCCGGGGTGATTGACGGCGATATAGGCCCCAAATCCATTACGGCGCTGATGTGCGTCGCCGCCGGGGTCAAAACGCCCCCTAGGCTCGCTCCCGCTCTGTCTACCGCACTTGCCAGTGTACGGGCTGTCTATGACATAACGACACCTGCGCGTCTGTGCCATTTGTTGGCGCAGGCGTGCAAGGAAACCGACTTCTTCCGCACTCTCGAGGAATATGGGGCGGACGCCTACTTCACAGAACACTATGAGGGCCGTCGGGACCTCGGTAATAACCAGGCGGGCGATGGTGCGCGTTTCAAAGGGAGGGGTTTCCTGATGACCACGGGGCGGACCAATTACCAAGCCGCATCCTTGCGGCTCGGCGTTGACCTTGTCGCGCATCCCGAGCACCTGTCTGACATCAACATGGCCGTCCTTTCGGCCGCGGTGTTCTGGGCCGAAAAGCGCATCAACCGCGCAGCCGACCTCGACGACGTCGACGCAGTCACTCACCTGGTGAATGGCGGCGCCAATGGTCTTGCCGACCGCAAGCTGTGCCTGGCGCGGCTTAAAGCAGCGTGGGGCCTTTAGGCCTCACCATTTTTAATCTTTACAAAAGCTAGGGACCAATATGCCGGGGCAAACGGGCGCGCGAATCTTGAGTGAACACGAAATCGAAGACATTGCAGTCAGGGCGTCCCGGAAGACGCTCGACGGTGCATTTATCAGCCTGGGCATCGATCCATCTGATCCGGTCAAAGCGCAGGACGATTTCGCAGCGTTGCGAAAAATGAAGGAGGTTTTTGAAGATCCTGAATATCAGCTCGATCGCGCTCACCTCCGCAAGATCCGGACTTACTCGGAGCGCATCGCCAACTTTAGCATCGCTGCACTTATCTCCGCGGTCGTCGGCGGGATAGTGACCTTGTTATGGGCAGGCTACCAAATGCTCATGAAGGCGCCCCCTCACGGCCCGTGAGGGGGCGACATAACTAACGCTCAGTGCTTCAACTTCCCGAAGCAAGGGCCTCCCTGAAGCACAGACCTTGTT
Source organism: Asticcacaulis sp. (assembly GCA_965246725.1). Classification (GTDB taxonomy): domain Bacteria; phylum Pseudomonadota; class Alphaproteobacteria; order Caulobacterales; family Caulobacteraceae; genus Asticcacaulis. Next base: position 42,296 of record CBDFFG010000029.1, on the reverse strand, counting down.
TCGTTTAGATCATTGGCGCCTTCGCAGATCAAAATGCGTTTGTCGCCAACCATCGAAGTCATAGCCACCACGTAGTCGCACAAGCTTTCTGAAATGTCCGCTACACCGTGAACGTCGATGGCACGCAGAACATCCAGGGCCGCATCATCCGCATTTCGAGTGCCGTGAAAACAGGCAATAATTGCTCTGGAAATCCGAGCCTGTGCGGACTCCGGTGCACCGATCGGATTTTCACTTTCAATGAGCGTTGTTGGATTCATTTCATCACCTTCCGACCTTTGATCGGTCTTTCTAATTGAATGCTTCAGCGGCCGAGTATTAAACCAGCCAGCCGCGGCTTTCCGCGACGTCGTTCCAATCCCATACTGCGCTGTACAGGTTGTTCATACGAAGACTGTACCCCCTATATTTAGTGAGTGGCCGGCCTGAAAAATCATGTCCCCATCGCAATACGTCATCCCAGCCAGCTGTAACGCCATGCACCGCCAAGACGTCGACGTAAGGTTGCCATGTCAGATCCACGACAATATTTTTTGCTTGCGCCTCTATAGCCTTGCGAAGCGCACCGTCGATGCTCGCAATGGTCAAACGTTGCCGTTCTGTAATTTCGGTGTTCATGGTCAGGCACGGAGCATTGAAAACGTCCAGTACGGGATTTCGACCTCTAGGCTTTCTTCCGCGTCGTGACCGTTCTCTTCATAATCTATCGCCGACAACGCGAACTTGACCTGGTCGAGCGTTAGAAAGCCCGGCATGCGGCCGATACGCATGAGCTCGCGCGGCGTGGTTATGATCGGCGGGGCATTTTTATACCGAAAGACCAGCCTCTCGCGCTCGGGAAGAGCGGCGAGGGTCGTGTCGTTATTCATGGCTGTCGTGGTCATTCTGTCCATCTCATCACCTTTGTAATTCCGCCTGAACCGGGCGGGCCAAGCGCGCGTCAACGCGCTTAACAACGAGGAAGGCCCCTCGATCGGCGTGCTAAAATGCACGTCTGTCATGCCACCACGCCGCCGCCCTGCCTGCACAGGCGACGGCATTGATGACTCTGAGAGGCCCATCATGTCAATAAAAAGTTCTCGTTCTGTTCTCATTTCAGTTTCGCCGTGTGACCCGGTCGCACCATGGCTTGGCGGCAAAAAGCTGCTGGCCAAACGAATCTGCGCCATTCTCGCCGGCATCGACCATGTAGCGTACTGCGAGCCATTCGTCGGCATGGGCGGCGTCTTCCTCCGCCGTGCTGTACGGCCCGCCGCCGAGGTAATTAATGATATCAGCGGCGACCTGACGAACATGTACCGCGTCATCCAGCGTCACCCGGACGCCCTATTTCGTGAGCTGCGCTGGCGCCCGGCGATGCGTGCCGAGTTTAACCGCCTGAAAGAAGCCCATGACAAAGACATGACGGACGTCGAGCGCGGGGCCCGGTTCATCTATCTTCAGACTCTGGCCTTTGCTGGCAAGGTTTCCGGGCAAAGTTTCGGTGTCGACCCTACGTCATCGCGCGCTTTCGACCTAGCTCGCATGCAGCCTCGAATCGAGCGAGTACGCGGCCGGCTGCAGGGCGTCGTCATAGAGAATTTGGACTGGCTGGACTTCATTGCCCGCTATGACCGCCCTGGCACGTTATTCTACCTGGATCCGCCGTACTGGGGCTGCGAGTCGGACTATGGCGCCGGCGTATTTATCCGGGGCGACTTTCAGCGTATGGCTGACAAACTGCGAACGATCCAGGGCCGGTTCCTGATGTCGATCAACGACCGGCCGGAGATTCGGGATCTGTTCGCATGGACGGATATCCTCCCCGTTGACACAGCGTACAGCGTCGGTAACGCTGACAGGAGTGAGGCCGCAAAGGAATTGCTGATAGGCAAGGATGTGAACCTCAGCCCTGCGGCTGCGCCGGCGAGACTGCTGTAGGAGTTACTATGCGCCGCAATCCGGCTCTTGGAATTGAAGACGCACCTGAGATCGACGAAGAAATCCGCAAGTGGTATGCGGTTGTTGATCTCAAATGCTTTTCAGAAAGCCTGATTGCGACGCATGATCGCCTGCGTTTACAATCGACCGGCATCGTAGTGTTTTATGTGCTGTGCCGAGCCGCCGAATTAGAACAGTGTAGGCCCATTGGACATCCAGCGATTGCATCACTCCAATGATCGCTTTATCAGTCGGATATGAACTGAGGTGGCGAAATGACTCCGGCCCAAGACCTTTTTGTAATCATTTGCGAACTGCTGGAAGCGGCCGAAGCTGATCAAGACCCTAAAATTGTTGAGCCACTGACTGCAAGAAGGGCGGCAGCGGAGACGGTCGGAAAGTCGTTTTCAGGTTCTTGGCTGGGATATCATTCGCGTGTTTACTACAACGATTTTCAGCCGGCGCCCGCTGGAGATAACTTTAGCCAAGAATGGGGGCTTCAGGTACACCCCCTGCGTCGTGGCCTGTCCAAGATTTCTGAGTGGCACGAATATACGACGGAAGATGTTTTAGAGCGCATTGCCTCGCTTTCAAAAGGGGCGGATCTATCAGAAGCTGTCGCTTCCAGTCTAAAAGCAAAAACCGTTTTCGATACCTGCAAAGACGAAACTATCACCATCTTCGAGGCTGAGATTGCCGAAACATCCGACAGCTTTTTAACAAGGCTTCGGGATGAAATAAACGATGATGGTTACGTTTCCAAGTCCGACGTTATAGCACGGATGAATCCTAATCGGCAGATCATGACTCACGACACTCTTGCTATTTCGCAAGGACCGAAACTTCCGCCTCATTTCGATGTCCTCGCAGGTTTAATCGCGCTGGAGGCGCCATTTGCGGCATGTCGACGCTTAGCGGCAGTTGCCCGTAAGGCGGCTTCGTATTTAGAGAGAAGGACGAAAACGTTGAAAAAAAACGAGCTGGTGGGCACCAACGTATTCATCGGTCACGGCCGCTCGCCTGTCTGGCGAGAGCTAAAGGATTTCCTCGCGTCGCGACTGGCGTTGACATGTGATGAGTTCAATAGTCAGTCCGCCGCCGGATTAACCATTACCCAGCGACTTGGTGAAATGCTCGACTCCGCCGCGTTTGCATTCCTGATAATGACGGCCGAAGACGAATTAGCGGACGGCACAGTGCAGGCCCGTATGAACGTGATCCACGAAGCCGGATTATTTCAAGGCAGGCTGGGATTTAAGAAGGCTATTTTATTAGTAGAAGAGGGCTGCGCTCAGTTTAGCAACGTCGATGGACTTGTTCAGATTCGCTTCCCAACTGGCGATGTCTCGGCGAAGTTCGAGGAAATTAGGCATGTTCTTGAGCGCGAACGAATCATTCCTCCCAGTCGAAGTTAATGCCGGGCATTCAGCAGTCTAAATTCGTGACCAGCCCTTACGGCGACCGTTGCCAAGGTGTCGGTCACGCACAAGCTGAAAGTTCAAAAGTCGGCTCAAGAAGTCCGTGGGGGCGACCAAATCTCGCTCCGGATTTGAACCATTGAAGGCGTAACGAGCAGGTGCATAGTACGTCTGGCTGTTGCCAGCTTTCGTCACGTCTGTTACTGCAGGGATAGTTTAAAGCGCTGTTTCGATGCGTTTTATGATCAGACTACGAATCTGAGGGTCGGGCGTTCGAATCGCTCCGAGTGCGCCATTTTCCAGAAAAAAGCCTCCCGCCCGGGAGGCTTTTTTGTTTTCCGATATGCAGTCAGGCGTCCAGGTGTTTTGCCAGGACGGCCATGAACAGGGGCGGTTCGACGGCAATGGGAAAGTCCCGGCGTTCACCGGTCCGCGCATAGCCGCGTCGTTCATAATAGGCGATGAGTTCGCGGCGCTGTTCGATGACGGTCATTTCGATGATGTCTGCCGCGAAAACCGTCCTGGCACATGCTTCGGCCGCGGCGATCAACTGCCGGCCCAGACCAGCGGCCTGGAGTGTCGGATCGACGCATAACAGGCCGAGATAGGCCATGTTGCCGTCCTGACGGGTCAGTTGCACGCACCCCAACACCTTTGCGCCTTGCTTTGCGATCAGCAGGCGCATGTCCGGGTTGGCAAGGATGTCACGCAGCGTTTCGATATCGGTGCGGGCCCCGCTGAGCAGGTCGGCTTCGTGCGTCCAGCCCTGGCGCGCCGCGTCACCGCGATAGGCGCTCTCGACGACTGGGTGCAAGGCGGTCAGGTCGCTGTCCTCAGCCGGAGTGATGATCAGGGTCTGTGTCATAGAGTTTGGTTTTCTCGTTGTGTCCGCGGGCAATCAATTGTCCGTATCGATCTTCTTGTACTCGGCCTGGATATCTGGCGGCGGGTCCTTGAAGTCGTCCCAGGGCAGCGGGCGATGCAAGGTCATCGACCAGCGCTCCAGCCATTCGATCCCGTTCGGCCCGACATAGGGGTCAGGTGTAGTGTAGGCCGGATCGCGCATTGCTTGCGCCAGGGTGACGGCCTTGAGCTTATGGCGCTTCAGCAGGGCGGCCAGGTCGTCCATCGAATCGGCATTCAGCCGCGTCACATGCAGCAACATGACGAAGGCCATGGGGCGCCCCATCAGCCCACGGCCGGCTTTCAGATACCAGCTTATGGCGGTGTCGCTATAGGCCAGGTATTCGGCGCGGATACGTTTCGCGCGGTCGTCCTGGTGGCGCGCGATGGCGTCGTCATAGGGCTCGGCGAACATCCAGTCGGAGTTTTCCATGGTCACCGGGGCGATACGGTAGCCGTGGTCCTTCAGCCACGCGGATATGCCGTCCTTCTCGGCGGCAGTGGGGCCGGTTTCGAGATAGGGGAAGCGGAACCAGGTCAGGGTCTTGCCGTGGCTGCGCATCAACGGCCGCGTCACGATTTCGCCCTTGGCAATGTCCGCGACATAGGCGGCTTCGGACAGGGTGTCGGGTGACTCGTGGGAATAGGTGTGGTTGCCGAGATCCATGCCGGCCTTGAGCCAGGCGTCGAGGTTGCCGATCTGGCGCGCGCGCACGCCGTCGTCCAGCTTGCCCTCGTTGACGAAGCCGATGGCAGGAAGATGGTGCTGCTTCAGCCCGCGCAGGATCATCGTATTGGAATAATCGGTATAGGCCTGCGACTGCAGAAGGCTGAGGCTTGGCAGGTCGTCGAAGGTCAGGGCGATCTGGTCGCCCTTTGCCATGGCTGTGGCGGGCAGGGCGCAGATCGACAGGATACAAAGCGCGGAACGCAACAGAACAAACGGACGCATAGGGGCTCCGGCGAGTCGGTGGTGTCACAGCCTCAAGAGGTACAAAGCATCGGGGCCGAAATGCAATATGTAACGGACAATTGCTCACGACAGGTCGTTTGCCGCACCTTCGGGCGGGCTGAAAGGGCCTGCCGAAGGTGCGGTGGGTTTTACTGCGCAAAGAGCGGGTTAGGCTGGCTGTAGGTATTCGCCATCCTGACGGTAAAGTGGAAGCCGTAGGTGTCCGGTGCGCCCGGATAGTAGTCGCTGCTGATCACCTGGGCGCCGGCGGCGGCGGCGATGGTAAAGCGGCTCAGGTCGCGCGTGCGGGCTTCCTGGGTGTTGGCGTCGGCACGCGAGCGGACGAAGAAGCCCTGTTGCACCAGCGTTTTGATGTGGTCGGCCTCGGGCCTTGGGTCCTGGATATTGAAGACAGCGGCCTCCGCGTCGTTTTCCGGATAGAGACCGAACATGACCCGTCCCTTCAGGGAAGGATGCCCGAGACGATAAAGGTCGGCGATGCGCGGATTGGAATCGAGGACCAGCATGACCTTGCCGGCGGCGGCCGAGACCAGCGGCCATTGTCCGGCCATCACGCCCTCGCGCAGGGTCTTACGGTCGCCGCGGATATCGTCGGGCGTAATGATGTGCGCCGCGCCGAAGATGTCCCGCGCCAGTGTGTCGATCTCGCCGAGATCGGCTTCGGTATAGGCTTCCGGTACGGTGGCGCCGGGCACGCTGATCGGCTCTTCCTTGGTATTGATGAACAGGATGATCGGGGCGTGGCCGGGGTGCGCCCGCGACCAGTCGGCGACGATGGTCAGGCAGGTCTTCAGGGTCAGGCAGTGGCTGCGATAGTCGAGGGTCGGCATGTGCAGGACCTTCAGACCCGGCGCCGTCATGGTGGCGTATTGAGCGGACGCCTTGTCGTACGGCGCGGCATAGAGCCCGCCGGCCTTGTCGGCATAGGGGTCGAATTCCAGCTGGCGGATACCGAGATCGAGCTGTGTCAGGATGTCAGAATGCCCGTAGTCGAGACCCTGGCCCGCATGGTTGGGCAGGGCGTCGAGCCGGCTTTGCGTTTCCGCGTCCGGTGTCGGGCGGTAGGAGTTGTGCGAACCCAGGATCTGGATCTGGTTGAGCTTCAGGTCCCTGGCGACGGCGGGGGACGACAGGGTGAAGGCTGTGGCAAGTGCCAGCACGCTGGCAAGGGCTTTGATGGGGGGCATGACGACCTCGAAAAAAAGCCTCGGCCCTTCCCGGGGATAGGGGAAGAACCGAGGCAGGTGCGGCCACGCCGGCTAGGACGTGGCCGATAGATCAGTATTTGGCGCGCAGGCTGACGGTCACAGTGCGGCCGTAGTCGTTGATTTCGCGGCTCTGGAAGGTATTGGCGCCGTAGATGTACTTCTTGGCGTCCTGGATATTGATGGCGTCCAGGCCGATGACGAAGTGCGAGTTGATGTCGTAGGACAAGGAGGCGTCGAGCGAGCCGAACGGAGCGACATAGGATTCCGTCGACACGGTCGAGCCGTTCGAGGCCAGGTACTTGTCGCGCCAGAAGTAGCCGATACGACCGGCAAAGCCCTTCTTCTCGTAATAGGCCACCAGGTTATAGCTGGTCTTGGACAGGCCCGGCAGCGTGTTGGTCAGGGTGCGGTTGCCGGCATTGTAGCTCGACTTCACATCCGTCGTCGTCACCGATACCTGCGTGCCCAGGCCGTCGAATGGCGACGGCAGGAAGCTGAAGAGCTGGTTATAGGCCATTTCGAAGCCCTGGATCTTCGCCGCGCCGCCATTGACGGTGGTCGACAGCAGGATATCGCCGCGGCCGGGCACCTGGATAGTGGTGTTCTGGGCGGTGATATAGTCGTCGAGCTTCTTGTAGTAATAGGCCCCGGTCAGGGCGCCGGTCTGGTTGAAATACCACTCCAGCGACAGGTCGGCCTGGTTGGCGCGGTAGGGCTTCAGGTTCGGATTGCCGCCCGAAGCGGTGGGCGAGTCGCGCGAGACGGTGATACGCGGCGCGATGTCCGTGATATTCGGACGGTTGACGACGCGCGACGCGCCGAAACGGCCGATCAGCTTGTCGGTGAAGGCGACGCGCAGGTTCAGGCTGGGCAGCCAGTCGTCATAGCTGACCGGATAGGAGACGGGCTGGGGCGTCGAGCCGTTGACCAGGGTGCCGGAGGCGACCTGTTTGGTGCTGGCGTAACGCATGCCCAGATTGCCGGTGACGGGGAAGCTGAGGACATCGTGGGCGAAGTCGCCGCGGACATAGGCCGAGCTGATCTTTTCATCGACCTCGAAGGACGACCGCAGGCTGGCGGCGTCGGCTTCACGCGCCGCGACCGACGGGTTGAAGATCAGGTTGTAGAAGGCCGTACTGGACGGGGTGGCCCAGGTGCGCGGGCTGTCGCCGGCGTAGTCGGACAGGAAGTTGTTGAACGGCAGCGGGCTGTAATAGCTGGCGCCCAGCGTCGTCATCGGAATGCCGAAGACGGGATTGATCGACCAGTCGCGGCGGACATAGTCGCGGTGACGGTGCTGGTAGGAGGCGCCGAAGGCCAGCTTGGTCAGGGTGCCGTTGAAACGGCGGCCTGCGTCGAAACGGGCGGAGGCGTCGGTGTCGAGCGAATCCTTAGAGGTGTAGTCGAACGCCTGGCCGACATAGTTGGCGGGATTGTTATAGTCGACATTGGTCGTCAGGACCGGGATCGTCTCATAGCCCTTCGAGAAATCGAAGTGCAGGGGCGCTACGAACGACATGCGGTTGCGGGTCGTGGCGCCGCCGGTCGGATGATAGGAATGGGCCTTCGAATAGGCGAGGTTGCCGAAGAAAGTCCATTCGCCCGGCGTATAGGACTGGCTGATGTTGACGGCCGTCAGGTCGTGACGGTTGAAGCTGGTCTCGCGCGACGCCATCCAGCGGACATTGTTGATGGTGCCGGCGACGACCGTGTCGCCGACGATGACCTGCGAACCGGCGACGAAGGTCGGCTTGGCGTAGGTGGTGGCGCCGTTGGCTTGGGCGGCGGCCTGGTTGTAAAGGCCGCTGAGCGACGGGTAGAGGGCGGCTTCCGAGGCAAAATTCGGATAGGTGACGGCAGCGTCCGGATAGATGTCGAGGCCGTGTTCGTCATAGTGGACGTCAAGGCGGGTCGACAGGATATTGACCTCGGTCTTCAGCTCGGCGGTCGGCTTCCACTGGCCGGACACCATGATCGAGCTGCGCTTGCGGTCTTCCAGTTCGATCGTCGGCCGCGTGCGGGTCGGCGTATAGTAGCCGGCGCCCAGGACGCTGGTGAACTGGTCCTTGTTCCAGCCGAAGTTCAGGAAGCGGTCGTTACGCACCTGGCGGCGGTCGGTCATGGCCGAGACCAGGAAGCCCAGCTTGCGGTCGGGCGAGACGTACGAGTAGAGGCCCGAAAAGGTAGGGTCGGACTTCTTGGTCAGGTCGTTATAGGCCGAGCGCACCGAGAAGGTCATGCGATTGCCGATATCGAGCGGCTTCAGGGTCTTGACGTCGATATTGCCGCCCAGGGCGCCGTCGTCCATGTCGGCGGTCGGAGTCTTGATGACGGCGATCTGCGAGATGGAATCGGTGGGCAGGACTTCGAAACGGAAGTTGCGGCCTTCCGCGCCGCCGTTTTCGATCAGGTCGTTGACCGCGATCGTGCTGCCGTTCAGCGTCACGTTCTGGAATTGCGGGCCCAGGCCGCGGACGCTGACCTTCAGGCCTTCGCCGCGCTGGCGGTCCATGGTGACGCCGGTCACCAGCTGCAGGGCCTCGGCGGCGTTGCGATTGGGGAACTTGCCGATATCCTCGGCGTTGACGGCATCGACGCTGTAGGCCGCGGTCTTCTTGGTCAGGTTGGCGGCGCGGACGCTCTTCGAATAGCCGGTGACGACGATTTCCTGCGCGCCATCGGCGGCGGGCTGATCAGCGGTTTGCGTTTGCGCGCCGGCGGCGGGTGCCAGCAGCGAGGCATAGGCGAGCGCGGCCATGGCGCCGAAGCCGTATGCGAGGGGGAGGGAGGTTTTTGACATGGATGCCCCAGGAGTTGAATAACAGGATAACCCCTGAAGCGCCGGGCTAAGGGGCCGGGTCGCTTTGGGGTTACCTGGGGCAGAACGTAAGCGGACGCGCGATCTTCCATGCGAAGATCATGAAATTTTTATGACATAACAATATGTTATGGTGTTAATGATCCGGTGTCGGACGAAATCAGCGTCGCGAAATCCGGATGTCGCCCTCGGCTGTCGGCCTTGCCCGCAGGGGCAGGGCGGCGCTCAGGGCGACACAGGCGCGATCGACGTGTTCGATGTCGATCGTACCCGACAGGCGCATATCGGAAAGCGCCGGTGTGTCGAAGATAATCCTGCGGCCCGTCACCCGGGTGAAGGCCGATCCGACCTGGTCGAGACTGGCATCCTCGAAGACAAGCTGACCATGCGCCCAGCTGGCCAGGTGGGGCGACGGGTCCTGGACCACCTGTTCGGCAGTCGGCATTTCGACATAGGACTGGCCCGGCGCCAGCACCCGGCTGTAGCCGCTGTGCGTATTGCTTATCCGCAGCGCGCCGGAAACCAGCGTCACGCGATAGGCCGTCGCGGTCTGGGCGATATTGAACTCGGTCCCGAGGTCGACGATCCGGTGGATGCCGCTGGTAACGGTGAGCGGACGCGCCGCATCGTGGACGACGGCGAAATAAGCATCACCCCGCGTCAGGTCGATATCGCGGCGGGTGCGGCCGATCCGGCTGCGGATTTCACCGCCGGCGCTAAGGGTCACCTGGGTGCCGTCCGCCAGGGCGATATGGGTGATGCCGCGCGCCGGAGCGGTAAAGGTCTGGTAGGCATTTAGATGCCACGACAGGGCAACCCCCGTCACCGCTATCGCCATAGCCGCGGCGATACCGACGGGGAGGGGCCATTGCGGCTTTTGACGCCGCGCCGGCGCGCCGGCGGCCAGGGCTTCGCGGCGCATCGCCTGGATCTCGTCGGTCTCGCCGAACGCGGCCATGGCAAGCCAGGTCTGCGTCAGGGACGACGAGTCGCCGATCGGCGACGCCTGCAATCTTTGGCTTTCGTCCTCGGTCAGGGGGCGCGTCAGGCTTGCCAGGAAAAGGCGTTCGTCTTCGGTGAGGTCAGGTTCAGGGAGGTCAGGCTGGTTCATCAGGCCATTTCCTCACCGAAAATCGTGTTCAGATGGTTGAGTGCAGTCATTATGTGTTTTTCTATCGTACTCACCGACAAACCCAGCCGTCTGGCGATTTCCGTCTGGGGCATGTTCTCGAAGCGGTGCAAAATAAAGCTGTTATAGCAGTTCGGGTGCAGGGTCTTCAGGGCTGCAACCACATGACGAATCCGGTCCCGGTTGAGCAGGCTGTGTTCCGGGCTGTCGCCTGGAGACTCCAGGTCCTGGCTCAGTTCGTCATGCCGGCCGGCGCCGCGGGAAATGCCCCGGCGCCTGTAATCGGTCAGGATATTGCTGGCGATGGTGAAGACGAAGCCGTCCGGATTGTCCCAACGCATCCGGGCGTGGGCCTGTGCCAGGCGGATAAACACCTCCTGCACCAGGTCTTCGGCGTCCGCGGCGACACCCTGGCGGCGGAAATAGCCGTGCAGGGGCGCGCGGTAACGCTGAACCATCGCATCGAAAGTCTGGGTCGGGGCGGTCAAAAAGCGTAGATCCTGGCTCACGAGGGCGATCATTCGGCAACAGGAAAAGCCGTCGCACAGGGCAGAACGCAGGGTGCAGGGCACATCCTCCATGCGGGGCCGAATATTTTCAAAAGACCTTCCTTACCTGCAGGCTGAAGGTACGGCCGTATTGATGGATTTCCTGGGGGCGGTCTTTCGTCATGGCAAAGGCGTAACGCGTGGCGTTGAGAAGGTTGATGGCGTCGAGATTGAGCGTGGTGTCGCTGTCGAGCTTTATGCTGGCCGATCCGTCCAGCGAACCGAAGTCGCCGGTATAGCTGGGTGACTGTATGGAACTGCCGACCGAACTCAGATAGCGCGCCCGCCAGTAATAGCCCAGCCGCGCCGTGTGGCGGCCGTCCTCGTAATAGCCGACGACATTGTAGGTCGAACGCGACAGGCCGGTGAGTTCGTTGTGGATACGGGTCGCGCCGGAGGCATAGTCTGCCCGGACGTCCAGCAGGGTGGCGGACATCTGGAGCCCCAGGTGCGACAGCGGCCCTGTCAAGGTATCGAAGGTCTGGTTGTAGGCCGCCTCGACGCCCCTGACGCTGGCCTTGCCGCCGTTGACCGTGGTCGACAGCAGGATATCCCCCCGGCCGGGTATGTAGATAAGTGTGTTTTCCCGGGTGATATATTCGTCGAACCGCCGGCCGAAGACGGCAATGGCCAGGGAGGTCGACGGTGTCCTGTACCACTCCAGCCCGGCATTCAGGTCCGTGGCGAGAAAGGGCCGCAGGAAGGGGTTGCCACCCTGGCCGTTGTCCGCATCGTTCGACACCGTCAGGCGCGGGGCGGAATCGATGATATTGGGCCGCGACATCACGCGCGCGGCGGACAGGCGCAGGATAAGGCCGGGCGTCAGGACCGCACGCAGATTGGCGCTGGGCAGGGAGGCGGTGTAGTGCAGCCGGTAGCTGACCGGTACGGCATCGCTGCCGACCAGGGCGGCGCCTTTGGATATCTGCAGATTGTCGACCTGGCGCAGACCGAGATTGGCGGTAACGGGTATCTTGCCCACCTGGAACTGCCAGTCGCTGCGGACGAAGCCCGCCCATATGCGCTCATCGACCTCGAACGAACCGGTGGCATCCGTGGCATTCGGCGGCGCGGCAAGCATTTCGGCGCTCATCAGCCTGTCGAAGAAGGCCGTGCGCGACGGGACCAGCCAGGTGCGCGGACTGTCCCCGGCAAGGCCCTTGAGAAAGGCCGGTGACAGGGCCGTCTCATAGCTGTCCGGTCCGAGGGCGTCGTAGCCGAGGCCGACAAGGGAGAAGTTCTTCCAGTCCTGGCGACGGTAGAGCCGATTGTGGTGATGGTACTCCTGGCCGATTTGCAGGCGCGTCAGCGGGCCATCGAACCGGCGGGCGATATCGGAGGCCAGGGCCTCGTCGCGATCGAGCGCGTCCTTGGCGGAATAGTCGAACCTCTGGCCGCTAAATACCCTGGGGTCGGTATAGTCGACCGGCGTGGTAAGGGTGGGAACGACCTTGCCGCCGCCGGAAAAGTCGTACGTCAGGGGCGCGAAAAAGGCGACGCGGGACCGTGTCGTGCCGCGTCCGTACGGGTGATAGCTGTGGGCGTTCGAAAGGTCGGCGGACAGGCTGGCCGTCCATGGACCCGACGTCCAGTGCTGGCGGATGTGCCCCAGCAGCAGGTCGTAACGATTGAGGCTGGTCTCGCGCGACGCCATGAAACGCACATTGTCGATGGTCGCGCGGATGGCGGTGTCACCGACTATGGTGGCGCTGCCCGGGACGAGGCGCGGAATGGCCAGGCTGGTGTCGTCCGGGTAGATGTCGAGACCCATCTCGTCATAGGCGACGTCCAGCCGCGTCGCCAGCAGGCTGATTTCGCCGGAATTGCCATCATCCGGGCGCCACTGAAAAGACGAGAAGAGCGTCGTGTGGCGCCTGTCTTCTATCTCGATCGTCGGGCGGGTACGCGTCGGCGTGAAAATGCCCTCGCCGAGGACGCTGGAAAACTGATCGCGGTTCCAGCCGTAATTGTAGAAGCGATCGTTGCGGACATGTTGCCGGTCGGAGATCAGGCTGACGAGGGCGCCATAACGGCGGCCGGCGGGAACCCAGGCCGCCATGACCTGCGCCGCCGGGCTGGCGTCCTGCGCCTTGTCATTGTGGCTGATCCTCATGCTGACCAGGCCCTTGAACGTCTTGCCGGCCGGTACGACGTCGAAGGGCCGCAGGGTGTGGATGTCGATATCCCCGCCCATCGCGCCTTCCTCCATGTCGGCGGTCGGCGTCTTGACGACATCGACTCGGCTGATAATCTCGGCCGGCAGGATGTCGAAGCGAAAGTCGCGACCGCGGACGCCGGCATTCTCGATCAGTTCGGTGGCGGCCAGGGCATGGCCGTCGACTTCCACGTTCTGGAACTGCGGGCCCATGCCGCGTACGCTGACATAGAGGCCGATCCCGCGCTGCCGCTCCAGGCTGACGCCGGTCACCAGTTGCAGGGCTTCGGCCACGTTTCGGGCCGGGTATTTGCCGATATCCTCGGCGTCGACGGCATCGACCGTATAGTCCGCCCGTCTTTTGAATGCCCCGGCCTCTATCAGGCTCTGGCGGTACGATCGCACGACGACCGGCTCCGGCGGGACCGCTGCCGTATCCTCCGGCCTGGGCGTGGCGGACGGTCGTGTGGGGCGATAAATGACAACGACGTCGCGCGTTTCCCGGCGGTAGGCCAGGCCATAGGGCGCGATCAGGGCGGTCAGTTGCCGGTCCAGGGGCGCTGCCGGCAGGGCGGGGCATTTCAGGCCTTGCTTTTTCACGCCTGGCATCAGGTCCGGCGTGAAAACGATCTGGACGTGGTTGGCCAGGCCGAGGTCGATCAGGGTGGAGGCCAGTGGCCGCGCGCAGGATTGCGGGTGCGCGCTTGCCGGCGACGCGGCGCTCACGGCCAGGGCCAGGGCGAGGCACAACAGGGCCGTACCCGGGTTGCGACGCGATGGGGCCTTATACCCGCGGGGAATGAAAACGCGCCTCATTATGCCGGTCTGGAAACAATGCAGTTGCCCGCGCGACAATACAGATTGCGATGACGCTTTGATGACTGTGGCCGGTTATCCGGCGCCAAAGCCTGGATAAAATAGGGAAAGCGCGCTGGCTGTTGCCGCGAACACACCACCGGCATTTTGCCACTTGCCAATTCATAGCTGTTTGGCTATGTAATAATTCATAGCCATTTGGATATGAATTTTATGCTCACGAACCACGACGCGCTTTTCCGTTCCCTCTCCGATCCGACGCGGCGGGCGATCTTCGAGCGCCTGTGCCGGGACGGGGAGACGACGGTGGGGCAGTTGACAGCCGGCGCCGGTGTGTCGCAGCCGGTGGTGTCCAAGCACCTGGCCGTGCTGAAGCAGGCGGGGCTGGTGGCCGACCGGCATGAGGGCCGCAATACCCATTACACGGCGCGGCCGCAGGCGCTGCGGCCTTTGATGGACTGGACCAGAGACATGGCGGGCTTCTGGGAAGCGCGCTTCGACGATCTCGATAACTTGCTGAACAGGATGGACCAATGACCGAAACCGTATCCGTGGTGGTGGAGCGTGAATTTGCGCATCCGCCGGAAAAGCTGTGGCGCGCCCTGACCCAGCCGCATCTCATCGAGGAATGGCTGATGAAGAACGACTTTGTCCCCAGGGTCGGTCACGCGTTCAAGCTGCGCGGCGACTGGGGCGGAGTGCTCGATTGCGAAGTGTTGGAGATCGCACCCAATCAGACCCTGGCCTATAGCTGGGACTTCGCCAATGACGACCCGCGCTTCGACCTCAGGAGCGTCGTTACCTTTACCCTGACGCCGACCGGCGCCGGCACGCGGCTACGCATGGAGCAGGCGGGTTTCCGGCCGGACCAGGCTCAGGCCTCGGGCGGCGCGCGTCATGGCTGGCAGCAATTCCTCGACAAGCTGGATGGCGTGCTCCAGCGCGAAGACATCTGAAGGAGGGCATCATGAACAATGGTATTCGCCGATTTCATCGCTGGACGTCGATCGTCCTGACCGTGGCGGTCATCATCAATATCGCCGCCATAATAATGAAGTCGCAAGCCTGCTGGATCGGGCTTGTCGCCCTGATACCGCTGCTGGCCATGATGGCGACCGGTCTCTACTTGTTTGCCCTGCCGTATGTCGTAAAGTGGCGGGGTCGCGGACAGACGGGAGTGGCTGAATAATGCAATGCGTACTGAATCCGAGTGTCGACGCCTTCCTCGAACAGGAGGAACGCTGGCGGCCGGAATTCGAGGCCCTGCGGGAGATAGTCACGCCCAGCGGCCTCGTCGAAGAGATGAAGTGGGGCAAGCCGACCTATACGCTCGACGGCCAGAATGTCGTGCTGATGCACGGCTTCAAGGACTATGCGGCGCTCCTCTTCATGAAGGGCGCCCTGATGAAGGACGAGGACAAGGTCCTTATCCAGCAGACCGAGAACGTCCAGTCGGCGCGTCAGATTCGCTTTACCAGCGTCGACGAGATCCGGCGGATGGACAATCTGCTCAAGGCCTATGTCGACGAGGCCGTACAGATCGAAAAGTCCGGCGCCAAGGTCGTCAAGAAGACGACTGCCGAGTTCGCCATGGCCGACGAGTTCAAGGCGCGTCTTGATGCCGATGCGGAGCTCAAGGCCGCTTTCGAGGGCCTGACGCCCGGCCGCCAGCGCGGTTACCTGCTGCACTTTTCCTCGGCCAAGCAGGCCAAGACGCGGGAAGCGCGGATCGACAAATGCGCTCCGCAGATCCTGGCGGGCAAGGGGCTGGACGACTGATTACGCTCGGTCCGCCAGTTGCCGGCATACGGCCGCGGTCCGTTCATCGGCCGGGTAGGTGCAGTCGATGCGCAACTCGTCCAGCGCCGTCGTCAGCGGTGCTGCGAAGGTCGTGATGGTTTCGAAGAAGCTGAGCGTGCCGAGCGGCGAGATAAAGTCGATCGTCAGGACCGGCTGGGTGTCGCTGCCCATCGGGACTCGGCGCCATTCCGTCGGGACATCGGGATAGGCCAGGATGTCTTCGAACAGGGTGCGCGCGGTGGCATTGCCTGGGGCGACGGTCATCTCGTCTTGCAGGCGGCGCAGGAACCATGACGCGACTTCCGGCCAGTTGGCGATAACCGGGCGCAAATCGTCGGGATCGAAAACCTGGCGCAGCAGGTTGCTGTGTTTCGGTGGGCGGCCGCCGGCGATCAGGCCGCCTATGCGCACCGCCGATTCGTTCATATCGAGAATGTCGAAATTGCGATTGAGCACGAAGGCCGGGTAGGGGTTCTGGTGCTGCAGGATCAGGGCGACGGCGCCGCGCATCCGTTGCAACGCCGGCGCGGTCAGGTCGGTTTCCGGCACTTGCGGCGCATAACCTGCCGCCAGCAGCAGGGCGTTGCGTTCGCGCAAGGAGACCCGCAGGGCATCGGCCAGGCGTCCGACCGTGTCGCGTGACGCCTGCGCCTTGCCCAGTTCGATAAAGCCGAGATGGCGGGCGGAAATGCCGCAGTCGAGGGCGAGATCTAGCTGGCTCATGCGCCGGGCGGCGCGCCAGTCGCGCAGAAGAAGGCCGATGGCAGGGTAGGTGGCGGGCATGGGTCCAAGCTGTTGTCTCCTCTCCCCTCGTGAGGGGAGAGGGTGGCCCGAAGGGCCGGGTGAGGGGCTCTGCGTGAGATGATAAAGTCTGTGTCGCGGGTAATCGAGTCCTCTCTTAAGCAGGAAGGGCAAGCTAATCCTGACCCAGCGTGTCGCACGCTTTGTTGCCCCTCACCCGCCCCTTCGGACCACCCATGGCTTGCGCAAGCCGTGCTTTCGCTGACGCCAAACCCCGTAAACGGGGAGAGGAAAATAGAAACGCCGTTCAACGACCTGTCAGGTAGTTGCACCCCATCTCTCACAATGAGACCTGTATCCGGCATTTTCGGAGATCAGGCATTATGAAAATTATCGGCGGGCTTCTGGCCATCGCGCTGCTTTTTCCGGCGGCTGCACAGGCGCAGCAAAAAGCGTCCGATCCGCAGCACCAAATGCTGGCGGGCCTTGCCGGACACTGGACCGTAGCGCAGTCCCTGTGGCTTGAGGGCGCGAAAAATGCGAAGATCGATACCGGTGCGGCCGATTTCTCCATGGTGCTGAACGGCCGCCATCTGCGCCAGACCCTGCATATCGCCGACGGCACGGGCTTCGAAGGCCTGGGCTATATCGGCTACGACACGGCGGACGGCCGGTTCTTCACCACCTGGATGGATGTCAACTTCCCAGGCCTGGTGGTCGCTTATGGTGGGCCGGATGCCGCCGGCAAAAGCTATGTCTTTACCGGCACCATGGCGCCGGCGACGCCGGTGCGTGAGGTCATGACGCTGATCGATGCCGGCCACATGCGTTACGAATATTATGAAAGCCATGCCGGCAAGGAGAGCCTGACCGTGCGGCTGGACTATTCACGCTCAAAATAAGCCGGGCCAAAATTAAGCGGGCCCAAATTACTCAGGGTCTGGCAGGGTCTCCGTCACCTCGTTGGCCGCCGGCTTGGGCACCTTCGCCTTGCGGCGGACGATCTTGCGGACCTTGATGGGCCGGGCCGCGGTCCTGGCCTGTTCCAGCATCATCTCGATCTGGATCTGCTGGATCTCGGTCAGGCGTTCCCACTGGCGATTGAGCAGGTGATCGACCTTTTCGTGCAGGTGGCGGATTTCCAGTTCGGCCTTCAGGTTGACCTTGTAGTCGTTGAGGCTGCGCAGGCGGTCCTTCGATTCCTGGCGGCGCTGGCTCATCATGATGATGGGCGCCTGCAGCGCGGCAATGGTCGACAGGATAAGGTTGAGCAGGATGAAGGGGTAGGTGTCGAAAGCGTTCTTCGCGCCCAGCCACAGGTTGAAGCCCATCCACACGGCGAGGAACAGACAGAACGAGATGATGAAGGTCCAGGAGCCGCCGAAGACTGCGACGCCGTCGGCGACCCGGTCGCCGAGCGAGCGTTGGTCCTCGTAGTCATCCTCGATATTCTCGGCCAGCGTATCGTGGGTGCGCAGGCTTTCGACCACGTCGCCTTCCAGGCTCGAGAGTTCGCCGCGCTCATTGTTCAGCAGTTCCGAAACATACTGGCCGCGATAATCGTCCAGCATCTTGCGGCCGATATAGTCGTCGCTGGTCAGGCCCGGATGGTGGCCCATAATATAGGCGGCAAGGGCCGGGCGCAGGTCGTCGACGCGGACGGCGTCCTTCTTCTTGAGCGGCGCGCCGGTAATGGCATCGGACAGCCGGATCGATTTGGCGGCGGCCTGGGACAGGTTTTCGCTGTAGGCATCGAGGCCGATCGAGGCGGCTTCACCGCTGGCCGCGTCGAAATCGACGATTGTATCCACTTTTTCCATGCCTTCGTCTCCCGTGCCGCCGCGCGCGTGCCCTACAGGGCTTTGGTGACATTTGCCACCTTTCATCCCGCTTTCGTCCATTGGATGCGCAGCATTCCGCGGAGTGAAGCGGCCGCGCCACGCAGTCGCGGGTGTTTCGGTACCGGATTGTCCCATGGACAGTTTGTTTTGCGGCGCAACACGTCCGACACCGCCAGGTCTCCCGTGGAAAGGTTTGTAACGGTCTCGACATCGATGTCTTGATTCGACGGTGACATGTTAACGCACCGTACGCGGGGCAGACGGAAGGCGGGACGTGCCTGCGGATTTTTACAGCGGGCCTTTTGCACATAAGGGTTTGCCGGGCCCCGGCAAATTTCCGGTGGATATCCGGCAGGGGGCTGGAAAGTCCACGCGAAACGTGATACCGCTACCATAGAAAACAATGCATAAATGCTCTCGCCAAAGGCGCCACATTTACGGTTGCACTGCACACCATATAGGTGTGCCGGATGTCACCGATGTCATTGTCACAAGGGGTATTCGTAATACAAAAGGCCGATTAAGCCTTGTTTTTTTTGGGTTAACCCTTTGGGCAGACACCGCCGCCAATCGTGTTGCACGAATGCAACGAAGGCGGGGAAAGCTTCGGATTCGACACAAACCCCGATTGACGGCTCTGGTGCGGACAGCGCTGTCATGATAGCGGTATCTTCATAAGTGAGGGATCGAGTCGGTTTAGTGGCCAACAAAGCCATATCGACCAAGGTCCCCTGAGTAAGGGAATGCAACGCTAAAGGGCTGACGAAAGTCCCAGGCGAAATCGAGACAAATCTTCGAACCGGATGGTGTCCGAAAGGCGGCGCCACGGAGCGAAGGCGTGTGACTGTAAATCCATGGATCCGATAACCGCGACCAAGAAGCGGGCAGGGGCATGGATGGCAGATGAGTATCTCTAGAACCATGTTGGGAGGACTACATGACTAAGACAGTATCACGACGGACAGGCACGATGATGCGTGCAGCCGTCCTGGGCGGCGTTTCGACGCTGGCCCTGTGCGTCGCTGCTCCGGGCTTTGCCCAGACGGCAGCGCCCGCCGCTCCGGCGGCCGCGGCACCTGAAAGCGACGTCGTCGTCGTTACAGGTATTCGCGGTTCGCTGCAGCGTTCGATGAATATCAAGAAGAACTCTGACGGCGTCGTCGACGGCATTTCGGCTGAAGACGTCGGCAAGTATCCCGACACCAACCTGGCCGACTCGCTGCAGCGCGTTACCGGTGTGTCGATCAACCGTGTCAACGGTGAAGGCCAGCAGATTACGGTTCGCGGCTTTGGCCCCGGCTACAACATGACGACTGTTGACGGTCGCATCATGCCGGCCAGCACCATCGGCGTCATCGGCGGCGGTCAGGGCGCTGACGGCAATCAGGGCAACAGCCGCGCCTTCGACTTCTCGAACATCGCTTCGGACGGCGTCTCGGCGGTTCAGGTCTACAAGACCGGCCGCGCCGATCTTGATTCCGGCGGCATCGGTGCCACGATCAATATCGCCACCCTGCAGCCACTCGCCCATGCGGGCGCGAAGGGCAGCTTCACGATCAAGGCGTTGACCACCGACCACCCGGGCCTCGGCACGGTTCTGCCGAAGAAGTCGATCACGCCTGAAATCTCCGGCGCCTATCAGTGGACGAATGCCAACAGCAATTTTGGCGTCGCTATCTTTGGTTCGTATCAGGAAAAGACCGGCTCGACGCGTTCCGACACCGTCAACACCTGGAACATTACAGAGTACGGCCACCCGGCGGTTCCCGCTGCGGGGGCGACACCCGCCGTGCCGGCGACCGGTTGGTTCGCGACGGGCCAGGCGCCTTCGCTGACGAACATCACCAATGCACCGACGAATGAGCATCAGCTGATCGCCGTGCCGACGGACAGCCGTCTGACATATGCGGAAAATGAACTGAAGCGCTCCAATGTCGCCGCTACTCTGCGTTGGAACCCAACCGAAAATCTGACGGTTACGGCGAACACCTTATACACGCATACCGAGGCGCAGGAAGCCCGGTCCGAACTGACCAACTGGTATTCGCGCAGCCCTTACGCGGCGATTACGTTTGACAGCAATCCGATCATCACGTCGGCGATTTCGGCCACCGACACC
Source organism: Asticcacaulis sp. (assembly GCA_965246725.1). GTDB lineage: Bacteria > Pseudomonadota > Alphaproteobacteria > Caulobacterales > Caulobacteraceae > Asticcacaulis. The sequence goes on along the minus strand of CBDFFG010000029.1, from coordinate 21,907 downwards.
ATCCCGACCGGTAAGGACCAAGGTTACGAAAACGAACTGCGTGCCGTGCAGGCGACGATCCAATCGACCGGCCTGAATGTTAAATGGCGGCCGAGTGACAAGTGGACCCTGTCGGCTGATCTGTCGACATCCAAATCCAGTTCTGAGGGCAATAATCCGGACGGCTCGTCGTCGGACACCGTCAGCACCGCTCAGACCTATGTGAAGTCCAACACAACCACTTTCGGTAACCTGGCAGCGCCGATTCAGAATGTTGTGCTTGATCCAACCAGGTCAGTAACCGGCAAGCAGGACATCGCTTCGCTCGCCTCCGGTTATAGCAACCAGTACTTCTCAAGCCAAAGCGACGAACTTCAACAGGCTAAGTTTGACGCGGCCTATCAGCTTACCGATAGCAGCAAGCTGAGCTTTGGTGTTGACGCCTACAAGAACGTGAATGAGTCCTCATTTAACGGCTATCAGGCGCAGTTTGGTGACTGGGGTGGTCTCAACCCCGGCGACGTTCAGAAATACGGCACACAGGATATCAAGACATTCTGCATAGCCTGCCAGTTCACGTCGGTCAGTATGCCGACCGCCGATGGTACGGCTTACCGCTTTAACGCGGTCGATGCCTATAACGGCCTGAAGACCTATTATGGCAGTGGTGCCGCCTTCCAGAACGTTACCACCAACGGAGTTGTTGGGAACGCCAAGGCCAACACACCGAACCTCAACGGTTTTGCTCATAACCAAGTTGAGGAAAAGGTGAACTCTGCCTATGTGCAGTACTCCCTGAAGACGGACGTCCTGTCGCATCCGTTGAAAGTTCTCGTCGGCGTGCGCTATGAAGATACAAATGTCAAAGTGACTGCCTATCAGAACATTCCGACCGGCCTGCGCTGGGACCAGAAGAACAACTTCTCAGTCGTTCAGGGCACGGCCGTTCAGCCCTATGCTGTAGAATCGCAATACAGCAACTGGTTGCCAAGCCTCGATATGGCGCTGAATGTCACGGACGACTTTATCGCGCGTCTGTCGGCGTCGATAACCGATGCCCGTGCGCAATACAGCCAGATGTATGCTACGACCGGCGTCAACGCGCCTGGCGATGCAAGCTATAACGGTGGCCTTTACACAGCGTCTTCGGGTAACCCCTCCTTGAAGCCGCTGGTATCGAAAAACTTCGATGTGTCGGGTGAATGGTACTACGGTAAAAACAGCTATGTATCGCTGGGCTACTATCGTAAGGCCGTGCAGAACTTCGTTGGCAACGGCACAATTAAAACCGCGCTGTTCGGCGTAACCGATCCGGCCTCTGGCAAGCCAGGCACGCGTTCGGGCGCTGCTGTAACAGCTCTTCAGGGTCTCGGTGCCTCCACCAACACCAATAACCTGTCCGCTATGACGATCCTCATCGATCAGGCTGGCGGGAATGTGGCGACGGCGGTAGCTAACTGGAACGCCAAGCGGGCACCGGACGGCCATGTATCCGCCGACACAGACGCGCTTTCCGTCTATCTGTGGGCCAACCCCAACTGGAAAGTCGTTAGCAACAGCACCGACCCAGTGGCGACCTTCACCCTGTCACAGCCGGTCAATAACCAGACTGCCACGATTGACGGCTTCGAGTTTGCGGTCCAGCATTTCTTCGGTGATACCGGCTTCGGTATCGCCGCCAGCGCCACCACGGTTAACGGTGACGTTGCGCTTGATGACGCTGCAAGCCCGGCCGGCAGCGACCAGTTCGCCCTGGAAGGCCTGTCGAATACCTACAACGTCACCGGTATCTACGAAAAGTACGGCTTTGAAGGCCGGATCGTCTATAACTGGCGCGATAAGTACCTGGCCCAGGCCAATGCTTCGCAAAACGGCGGTCGTTATGTCGCGGCCTTTGGCCAGTGGGATGCAACGCTGAACTATGAAATCAAGCCGAACCTCATGCTGACGTTCGAAGCTCTGAACATCAACAAGGCGCATGTGGTGCAATATATCCGCGTGCCGACCGATGTTGTCATGTATCAAGAACTCGATACACGCTACGACGTGGGTCTGCGTTACAAGTTCTAAGCTTTACGCTTGAATTTGACAGGGAGGGTCGCGGGCAACCGCGGCCCTCTTTTTTTATGAAAGCCGCCTGCGACGATTTACCCAAGCTTCAGGCCGGCCTCCATGGCGTGTCGGGCTTGCCTTTTGGCTCCGGCCGCACCATCGTGGGTCAATAAAAAACGTAAGGCAAAACACCTTGGGACAGCACGTCGTACTCAATAACATCGATCATCACGATCTGCGCCTGATCACCCGCCACGGCGCCGCCTTTGGAGACAGCGTCAACCAGACACTGGTTTACCCCTCCGAATATCAGGAATTGCAAAGGCACTATCCGATCTTCTTCCGCCAAACGGACGATGGCTTCAATTCGGTCGCGCTTCTTGGCTTCGACCGTGACGAAAACCTTTTCCTCGATGGCGACCGCTGGAACGCGACGTATGTCCCGGCCATGCACCGCGTCAGCCCGTTTCTGATCGGCCGCCCCAAGGCAGCGCCGGGCGAAGAGCTGCCGGCCGACGCCGCCGCCATGATTCTGGTCGATCCCGGCCACGTCCGCATCAGCCGCACCGAGGGAGCGGCCCTGTTCCTGGCCCAGGGCGGCAACAGCTCTGTGCTGACCGAGGTAAGCGGAATTCTCGAACACATCTATTTCGGCGCGCAGGCCAGCCCTCCCATGTTCGCCGCGTTCCAGGACACCGGCCTGCTGGCACCCGTCGAGATCGAGGTCAAGATCGACGATGGCAAGTCCTATATTTTGAAGGATATGCTGACAATCAGCCGCAACGCTCTGCACAATCTCGACGGCGAGCCCTTGCGGGCCCTGAACCAGGCGGGCTTCCTTGCACTGGCCTTCCACGTCGTGGCGTCGCTGGGAAATCTGAGCCGGATGATCACGCTGAAAACCAACCGGACGGCGGAGACAACTTGAGCATTAGCCCGACCGAAGCGGATTGGGCCAATGCTTTATTTTTATTTTGTAGCGACGTTATGCGGAAAACACTCACGTTTTTCCTTACATCGCTCTAGGGAGCAACACCGGTGAACATGATAAAGAAAGTCGTCATCGTTGGCGGCGGCACGGCCGGCTGGTGTGCCGCCGCCGGTTTGTCGCGTCTTATCGGGCCGCTGCTGGATATAACCCTGATCGAGTCGGCCGACATCGGCATTATCGGTGTCGGCGAAGCCACCATTCCTACGATCCACGCCTTTCATGATTTTATCGGCGTCGACGAACAGGCCTTCATGCGGGAGACCAATGCGACCTTCAAGGTGGGCATCGCGTTCGAAAACTGGGCGCGCGATGGCGACCGCTACTTCCACTCCTTCGGCACGCTCGGCAAATCGACGTGGATGGCGCCATTCCACAATGTCTGGCTGGAGGGGCGGTCACAGGGACTGGGCGGCTCGCTCGACGATTACAGCCTGGAAACCAAGGCGGGGCTGGCGGGCAAGTTCCAGATCCACAAGAACCTGCCGATCAACTACGCCTACCATTTCGACGCCGTGCTCTACGGCAAGTTCCTGCGGCGCATGAGCGAAGCCGCCCGCGTCAAACGTATCGAAGGCGAAGTCACAGGCGTCCAGCAGGACCCGGAAACGGGCTTCATCACCTCGGTCACCCTGGCGTCGGGCGAGGTTGTCGAAGGCGACCTGTTCATCGACTGCACCGGTTTCCGCGGTCTTTTGATCGAACAGACGCTCAAGGCTGGCTGGGAAGACTGGAGCCACTGGCTGCCCACCGACCGCGCGCTGGCGGTGCAGACGCGTGCCGACACGCCGGTCACGCCCTATACCAAGGCGGTTGCCCATGGCGAGGGCTGGCGCTGGCGCATCCAGTTGCAGAACCGCGTCGGCAACGGCATGATCTATTCCAGTGACCACCTGTCAGACGACGCGGCCGAAACGCGCCTGAGAGGTCTGCTCGACGAACCCCTGATCACAGAGCCGCGCCTGATCAAATACCGCACCGGGCGGCGTAAGGTGTTCTGGAAGGCCAACTGCATCGCCATGGGGCTGTCGAGCAGCTTTGTCGAGCCGCTGGAATCGACCAGCATCCACCTGTTCCAGCGCAGCGTCCTGCACCTGATCCAGAACTTTCCGTTCTTTGGTGTAACCGACGCCCAGGTCAAACATTACAACGACGTGTCGCTCAAGGAACTGGAATATGCCCGCGACTTCGTCATCCTGCATTACAAGCTGAACGAACGCACCGACAGCGTCTTCTGGCAGGAGCGGGCGGCGATGGAGGTGCCTGATGATCTGCAGGCGCGCATCGACCTGTTCCGTGAAGCCGGTATGGCCTTCCAGGGACCGGGCGAGTTGTTCCGCGTCGATTCCTGGGCGCAGGTTATGCTGGGGCAAGGAGTCGAGCCCCGGCGCTGGCACCGGTTCGGCGCCATGATGAACCGCCAGGAACTGGAGGGCGTGTTCGACGGCCTGAAGAAGACCGTCGACAATTTCGTCGACCATATGACGCCGCACGACGCGTTTGTGAAACAGTACTGCCCGACCTCGGTAGCATAGGGCGCGATCCGATACCGTCTCGGGTTGCGCTCTGGTTCCCTTCCTTACTGTCGCATGACGCGGTAGAGAAGGTGTCCCAGGCGACGATACGCAAGGAGTTTGAGGTCCAGGGCATGACGCATATCACTACCAAAACCCGGGTCATAACCGGCATCGCGCCCGATGCCATCCCTTACGACCAGCTTATGAACGAACAAAGCCCCGTCATCCTCAAGGGCCTGGCACGCCACTGGCCGCTGGTCCAGGCTGGCTTGCAGTCGCCGGCGGCCGCCATGGACCTGCTGAAATCGGTCTATCAGGGCAAGCCGGTCACCGCCTTCACCGGCGCGCCCGGTGGACGCTTCTTCTACAATGCCGACGTTACCGGCTTCAATTTCACCGGCGGCCGGGCCCGGCTCGACGAAGTGCTCGACACGCTTCTGGCCGGCATCGACGACCCCGATGCACAGTCCATCTATATCGGCTCGACCGATCTCGACATCTTCCTGCCCGGCCTGCGCAACGACAACGACGTCGTTCTCAATCACGACATGTTCCGTCGCAATCCACCGCTGGCCAGTATCTGGATCGGCAACCGCACGACGGCGACGGCCCATTACGACATGTCGCACAATATGGCGGTCTGCGTTGCCGGCCGCCGGCGCTTCACGCTGTTTCCGCCCGAGCAGGTCGAAAATCTCTATCCCGGCCCGCTGGAACCCACCCCCGGGGGACAGGTGGTCAGCATGGTCGATTTCGCCAATCCCGAATACGATCTTTACCCACGCTTCCGTGAGGCAGAAAAGGCCGGCCAGGTCGCGGACCTCGAGCCGGGGGACCTTTTATTTTACCCGGCCCTGTGGTGGCACCATGTCGAGGCGCTGGAGTCGTTCAACATCCTGATCAATTACTGGTGGAACACGTCGCCGGCCTTCATGGATACGCCGATGAACACCATACTGCACGCCATGCTGTCCCTGCGTGACCGCCCGGCGCCGGAGAAGGAAGCCTGGCGCGCCCTGTTCGACTATTACATCTTCGGGCCGGCGGATCGCGCAGGGGCGCACCTGCCGGAACAGGCGCGCGGCAATCTGGCGCCGCTCGACGACATGCAGGCGCGCCGGTTACGGGCAACCTTGCTCAGCCGCCTGAACCGGTGAGCCTCGATTTACGCTGATCGAGTCGGTCCGCCGCCCAGCTTTTCCGAAATCGCCCGGGCGGCAAGGCCGGCCTCGGTGACGCAGGTGGCGACGCTAAGGCTGTTCTTGCCGTCGATATGCGGCAGGGTCAGGGCTGCGATGACGCCGGAATCGCCATAGATCGGAAACGAGATGTCGGTGACCGGGCTGACATATTCGCTCGGCATTTCGATGTGCCCGAGCTTGCCAGCCTTTTCGCTGCGCGCGACAAAGGTTTGCCACACGTCCGGCTCTTCACCTTCCAGCCTGGCCGCCTGCCAGTAGGCGCGAGAGGATTCCGGGCCGAAGGCATGCAGGACGATGCCGGAGGTCGAATGGGCGATCGGGCGGCTGTAACCGACCCCGACGGAAAAGCCGATATTGCCGGGCGCCTCGACGCGGGCGATGACGACGATGAATGCGTCGACGGCTATGGCCAGATGGCAGGATTGCCGGACAGTGGCGCTGAGTTCCTGCATGGCGGGCAGGGCGGCAGCGACCAGGTTGCGATTGGGACCCTTGCTGATGCCGAGGGCAAACAGCTTGTTGGTCAGTTCGAAGCCTTGGCCATTCGACGGCGCGGTCGTGACATAGCCGCGCTCTTCGAGGACTTCGAGCATGCGAAAGATTTCGCTGACCGATCGCCCGAGTTTGACGGAAATCTGCGACTTAGTCAGGGGGCGCTTGTCGGCGGCCAGCAATTCGAGAATGTCGAGGCCCTTTTCCAGGGCGGGCGCCCTGTACTTTTGCTCAGTCGATTTTTGTTCGCTCATACGGTTTATATAGGTCAGGCCGGTGCGTGGGGGAACCCGGTTTTTCGGAAATGGTTTCGCCTGTCTCAGCGTCTGCCATCGCCCGGTGGGTGGAATCGCGTATAATACCAGCGGCCACTGACTTTGACTCATCGGCCGTTGGTATGAGCTTTTTTCGGAGGCGCTACATGTATCTCGGCATCGAAATGGGGGGCACCAAGGTTGTGCTGGCGGTCGGCACGGGCCCTGGCGACCTTAGTGAGGCGGTGCGGGTAGCGACACGCGATCCGGCGACGACCTGCGCAGATGTCATTACGGTGGCGCGGCAACTGGCGGAGACACACGGTCCTTTCGAAGCCGTCGGGGTCGGCACCTTTGGTCCGATCGGGCTGAGCGGGCCGGATTTCGGTATCATGCGCCGGACACCCAAGGCCGGCTGGACGCATTTTCCGCTAATCGCTACCCTGCAGGAAGGTCTGCCGGACGTGCGCTTTGCGCTAGATACCGACGTCAATGCCGCGGCCCTGGCCGAGGCGCGCTGGGGCGGCGCCCGGGGCCTTGAGGATTTCGCCTATGTGACAGTGGGCACCGGCATCGGTGTCGGCCTGGTCAGTGGCGGCAAGACAGTGCATGGCCTGCTGCATCCGGAAGCCGGCCATATCCGTGTCCAGCACGATCACGCGGCCGACCCCTATGCCGGGTCGTGCCCGTTCCACGGTGATTGCCTCGAAGGCCTGGCCAGCGGTCCGACCGTCGAAGGGCGATTGGGCATAAAGGGGGAGCACGTTCCGGACGACTGGCCGGTCTGGCCGCTGCTGGGATCGTACCTGGCTCAGCTCTATTGCAACCTGACCCTCGTGGCATCGCCGAAGCGCATCCTGGTGGGTGGTGGAGTCGGCCTGAAGGCCGAGGTCCTGGCCGCCAGCCGCGACACTCTGCATACCCTGCTGGGCGGCTATGTCGAAGCCCTTAGCGATCGTGTGGCCCTGGACACCTACGTCGTGGCCGCCGAACTGGGCGACCGCGCCGGGGTACTGGGCGCCATCGCTATCGCGCTGAACGCGTAAAGGCTTGGACCGTACAGTTATTGCGTGCGGTATGTGGCGAAATTATTCAAACTTGACGATATCCGCTACCGGAGATATCGCTTTCAGGTAACGTGTTTATTACCGTAATTTCTATCTTCAGTCGCGTGCTGTCGGCGGTGAGCCTTGATTAAACTCAGGGAAATCGTTTGCAGGTTTCAGGTGGCAATATCCACGCCTTTAGTATTTCGTCTTCGATCTGTCGACTAACTCAGAGATGAGACCGTCTCTTTTGCATATGCTATGCGGGGCTTTTTTGTGCGGACTTGTCGAATGAGGCAAATTTAATTCTACCATCGATAATAACTTTTCAGGTGCGCATCTGCGCAAAGAGGAACGCTATGACAATTTCAAGTAACGCCGTTATTGTTACGAGTAATTCGGCCAATGTGGCCGGTAACGGCAGTTCGAGTCTCGCCTATCATTCGTTCAACACTTATCTCTTTACCGACAGTCTGGTTTCCCCGGCCTTTTCGACGGACGGCAAGAGTATCATGTTCGACAGCGACGCGACCAATTTCCTGACAGCTGATGCAAATGGCGGCGCGGATATTTTTATCAAAAATCTGACGACTGGCTCGCTAAGCCTGGTCTCCGCTACGAGCGCTGGCGTGCAGGCAAATGCTGCGTCATCCGTCCTGGACTATACGTCGAACCTCGGCAAGGTCCTTTTCAGTAGCGCCGCCACCAATCTTGCCGTGGGCGCGGTCAATGGCCATGCCGGCCTGTATCTAAAGGATATGTCTACCGGAAGCGTGGTCGAAGTGGATACGACCGCAGCCGGCGTCCAGGGAAATTCTCCGGCACTGGCCGATACCTACAACGATGCCGAAATTTTTACCGACGGTAACCGGGTGCTGTTTGAAACCATCAGCAACAACCTCACCGCCAGCGACAACAATATCGGCAGGGATGTCTTCATCAAGACGCTTTCCACGGGGGCAGTGACCCTGGTGTCTTCCTCCTCAACCGGGGAAATTGGCAATAAAGGGTCGAATATCATCGCCTTGTCCGCGGATAATTCGAAGGTCTGGTTCTCCAGTTCTGCCAGCAACCTGGTTTCGGGCGATGCGAACAATGCCTCCGACATCTTCATAAAGGATGTGTCGACAGGCTTGACCACGGTAGTGTCCAGCAGTTCAGCCGGTGTTGTCGGCAATTCGGAGAGTACCCTGGAGGCCATTTCCAGCGATTACGGCAAGGCTCTCTTCGTCAGTACCTCGACAAATCTCGCATCCGGCGTAGCCAGCGGCCACACGCACCTGTATGTAAAAACTGTGTCGGGCGGCGGCATTACGGTAGTTGACGCCAAGGCCGACGGTACGGTTTCTGCCGGCGATGTTTCGTTGCGGGAGGTTAATAGCGACCTGACGAAAGTCATATTTACCACATCGGCGTCGAACTTGGTGGCGGCAGATACCAATGCTGCTTCGGATATCTTCCTGAAAAATACCTCGACCGGCGCGCTTACCCTGATTTCGGGAACCAGCGCCGGGGTCGTCGCGAATGCGAGCAGCGAATACGAAACGGCGAATAGCGATTTCAGCAAGGTCGTCTTCCAGAGCGGCGCGACCAATCTGGCCGGTGGAACCACCGGTACACAGGTCTATATCAAGAGTGTAGCGACAGGTCAGTTGACCCTGGTTTCGAGCTCATCGGCGGGTGTTGCCGGCAACGCCGATGCCGAATTTGTTTCCATGTCGCAGGATGGCAGCAAGATACTGTTTTCGAGTGCGGCTTCGAACTTGGTGGCCGGGGATACGAACGGTTCGGTCGATCTGTTCATGAAGGATTTGGCCACCGGCGCCACAACGCGAATCAGTAATGCTCCGGCTGCTGTGGCCAACGACGAGGCCTACGTCTATGGCGGCTTTGTCGCAAACGACAGCAAGATCGTCTACAGTTATGAGCTTCAGAACTACGATGCCTCGAACGCGGCCGTGATCGCCAAGAATGGTGTATTCGCCAGCGATGACTTGTTCATCTACGATGTGGCAGGCGGAGCGTCGACGGTTATAGCGCATATGGATAGCTACGTTTCCGGCACGAGTTATCACAGTGGACAGGTATATTTGGGAGGCACGACTCCGGACGGGTCGAAACTTATTGTTTATGGCGGGTTCTATTCAGGCAACGCCGTGACCTCCGATTACACGATAAAAGACAACGTCTATCTCGTGCCGTTGTCCGCGTCTGCCGCCGTGTCTGCCCGGTCAATAGACGCGATGTCGGCCGATGCCACGATCACGGTGGACGGCAATGGTGCCTTGCGCGTCAATGTCGGAGGTGACGTTGCTATTCTCAGCCCGATCCCGGCCAACCTGTCGTTCACCGATGGCCTTGTCGCCACCGCCAGTGCCAGTGCGATCGTCGATGGCTATGAGAGCTTCTTCCACCGGGCACCGACGGCGGCGGAACTGGGTGTCTGGTCGTCGGCCCTGTCGTCGGGTACGACGCTTGCGGCCTTCAACAAGGTGCTGGCTAATGACACCAGCGGCAAGGCCAACGAACCGGCCCTGGTCAAGTATCTCTATGACGGCTATTTCGGCCGTGATCCGTCGAGTTCGGAAACGACCTACTGGAGCGGCGCCCTGCAGTCGGGCGCGGCCAGTCTTGCGTCGCTGAACACCACGCTTGCCAATGACGGAGCGGGCAAGGCCAATGCCTATCTGTCGATCAAGGGGCTTTACGATGTCTATCTCGGCCGCGATCCGGGCGTGTCGGAGGTCAGCTACTGGTCGGGTGCGCTGAAGGCGGGAACCTATGACCTGCGCGGCTTCGAGCTGGTGCTGGCGGCGCAGGCCGGGGCCTCGGCCAATGCGGCTGCCTATGTGACCCAGGCCTACAAGACCTGGCTTGGCCATGCGCCCTCGACCTCGGACCTGAGCTACTGGACGGGGCAGTTCAACGATGGCGCCCTGACGCCGCTGCAACTGCGCCAGGCCCTGATCAACGACGCCTCTGGCCAGGCCTATATCAGTTCGGTCATCACCGCCGACTATACGGCCGACTTCGGCCGGGCGGCGACAAGCGCGGAGATCACCACGTGGAAGGGGCTGATCGCCAATGGCGCCGGCTTCGTCACCCTGACCTCAGCCTTGCTGGGCGATGGCGGGGGCACGACGGCCCGGACGATCACCGCGACCTATGACAGCTATTTCGGGCGCGACCCGACGAACTCCGAGATGGCGGTGTGGCGCGGCATGCTGACCAGCGGCACGACGCAGGCCAGCATGCGCGCGACCCTGGTCAACGACGCTTCGGGCCAGGCGCACACGGTCAGCGAAGTGGGCACGCTCTACCAGGAATATTTCGGCCGGGCGGCGACGACGTCGGAGGTGAATGTGTGGAAGGGGCTGGTGGCCAATGGCAGCACCTTCGTCCAGTTGCACGACGCCCTCATCGGCGACGCATCGGGCAAGGCCTATGCGGCGGCGGAGATCTCGCCTCTTTACCAGGCGATCGAGGGCCGGGCGGCGAGCACGGCCGAGGTGAACTACTGGACGGGGGTCTTCAACTCGGGCGCCAGCAATCTCGACACGTTCGTCGACACCCTGCTGCGCGATGGCGGTTCGAAGATCGTCCCGACGACAGTGGCGTCGGGTCATGCGGCGACGACCTTTGTCGATGTGCTCGATACCCTGGTGATCAATGGCTTTGCCGCCGGCGACCAGGTCAATTTCCACGGCGCGGTCTTCGACAGCTACAATCCGCTCGACCACGCCGTCCAGGTCAATGGCGATGTGCTGATCTACGGGACCGACGCCACCCACTTCGTCCTGCTGGAAAACATCCAGCTGGCCAATCTGACGGCTGCGAACTTCATGCACGTGTAGGGGGGATAATCTGCCCGCGAAGCACTGCTGGCCTTACAAAGCCAGCAGTGTTTTTTGCTCACGCCGCTTCGTCGGCGACGACGCGAACGGTGATGACATTGCCTCGGGCGTCACGACCGCGATAATAGCCATCATTGGCCTGTGTGCCGCACAGCTGGCGGAATTCGCCGGCGCCAAGGATCAGCTTCAGGTCCCGCGGAGCAATGGCTTCGCGGGCGTCGAGACGGGCCCAGCGAAGGCCGCTGGCAGTGGAATGCGGGGGAGGGAAGGCCCGAGCGGCAGGGCTGACGGCAGGACTGGCGGCAGGATGGGCAGTGGCCATTTTATTGTTCCTGTAATGTTCCATGTTCGCAATATGTTCTCGTTATCCACAGGAGTCAAGGGGAACCGTATCGCCTTTTTAGCGACGCCGGCGGCAAGCTGCAGCTAGCCATCGGAGGGTACCGTGACCCGCAGCAAAAGTCCGCGCAAGACGTCGAAAAAGCCCCTGTCCGCCTTCGGTTTATGGAGCGATCTGGCGATTGCGACCGGCGAAATGATGCTGGCCTCGGGACAGGTCATCGTCCATCGCAGCGATCGCATGCGTGCGGCGCAACTGCCGCTCAGTCCGCGCGATGCCCGGGAATTCACCCTGATGGTCGAGGAGAAGGCCGCCGCCGGTCAGGAAGCCACGGCGGCCCTGGTTGCCGCCGGCACGCGCATGGCGCTGGATACGCCGGCACATATGATGGCCCTGGTGCCGCTCGCCGCCGTGGTTGCCGGCAGCCGCAACCTGCCGCAGCTGTGGGCGGCGCAGATGCGCCTTGGTCAGGCCATGGTGGCACCCATGATGTCCAATGAAACCGCGAAAGCGGCCCATGCGGCGGTCAGGCCTTTCCACCGTCGTGCTACCGCTAACGCGAAACGTCTGACCGGAAAATAGCGCGTTATGGCCAAGCCTTGTCGCAAATATCCGACAAATGGGTCAGTCCAATATTTCTGGATATGTCTTATCATCCCCGCCAAGCATAGGGCGCGGCGACACCGCCGGATGTGCTCTGGCGTTTCCGTCGTGAAGTTGCAGGAAAAACACAATTAAAACCGTGACCGAGCAAAGCCCACCGCGCTGCGGCGCAAGTCGTGCGTGAGGCAAAAGGCGTGCCGCTACAACATGTTGAATATGTAACATCATCGGCGATGATGGCAAAAACGGCTTTTGTTCTCCTGCGATAATTTCCGACATTCGCACGCGCAGCATTGGTCTATTCGCGGCAAATGCACGGCATTGGTCTAACCTTGTTGACAAAATAAAACTGACCAATTACCCCTAGTGAAATGTGACCGCTACCAGGCGTGTTTCCGATGATGGGCGCAGACCCGGACGGAGCCTTCGCCGTCTGGGCGGCACGGCAATAACAAGTGCCTCAGCAAGAGGCGCAGCTACAGGAGAGGAAGTCATGTCGCTTTTCAGCGGGTCGCCCCGTCATACCCTCAAGCTCGCCCTGCTGGGCGCCACCATGCTGGGCGGCCTTGTCGCTACGGCCGCTATGGCCCAGACCACTGCGCCGGTCACGACGGGGGCGCAGGCCGACAGCGATGTCGTCGTCGTCACCGGTTATCGCGCCTCGCTGCAGAATTCGACGGTGGCCAAGAAGAAGGCTGTCGGCTTCCAGGACTCGATCTTTGCCGAAGATATCGGCAAGTTCCCCGATACCAATATTGCCGAATCCTTCAACCGTATTCCGGGTGTCACCGTATCGCGTGAAGTCGATGGCTCGGGCGTCAACGTCGCCATCCGCGGTCTCGGCACCAACTTCACCCGCGTATTGCTGAACGGCGCGCCGGTGGCGGTCGCCTCGACCGGTTCGACCGACTCGCAGAACACCAACCGCGAAGTCGACCTCGACCTGTTCCCGACCGAATTGTTCACCCAGTTGACAGTGGACAAGAGCCCGCAGGCCAGCATGGTGGAAGGGGGCGCCGCCGGTACGGTCAATATGCGCCAGGCCCGGCCGTTCGACGTCAAGGGCAACCGCCTGGTCTATTCGGTCGGCATGACCAAGAATTCCGAGGCCAGCGACTGGGGCCAGAAGGCATCCGTGCTGGCGTCGGGCCGCTGGGGCAGTTTCGGTTTGATCGGCGGGATTTCGGCGACCCACAGCAATGTCGCCAATAACGGCTTCGAGACCATCGGCTGGACCAATGCCAATCTCAGTGCCGCCCAGGACTCCAGCGCCACGCGCAATTCCACCGGCGGCGGCAACTGGACCATTCCCGCCACGGTTCCCGCCAATGCCGGCAATGGCCTGGTAACGGGCACGACCATCGACCAGGCCTTCCTGCTGTCCCACAATCCGGGCGCTACGATCGACCAACTCGACAACGGCATCATCCCGCGTCTCGGCCGTCCCATGAACGAGTACGGCACGCGCGATCGCGTCAGCGGTATCTTCGGTGCCGAGTGGCGTCCCAGCGACACGCTGCGCTTCTATGTCGACTCGATGTACGCGCACAAAAAGAACGACATGCAACGGACCGACATGGACTGGGTCGGACGTAACGGCGCCGCCATTCCGCTGAACCTGACCTTCGACAAGACGGACTGCGCCAACGGCTGCACCGTCACCGGCGGCACTTTTGCCAATGCCCAGTTCTTCCTCGAATACCGCCCCTATACCGAAGAGACCGAGTTCAAGGGCATCAATCCCGGCTTCGAGTGGAACATCTCCGATCGCCTGACCCTGAGCATGAGCGGCAACTATACCCGCAGCGCCTTCCACCGCGAATCGCCAACCTTCCTGGTCAATACGGCGCCGAGTTCGGGTCTCACCGTCACCTACAAGAATGACGGCGGCACGCCCGTCATGACGTCGAATGTCGACCTCAACAACCCGGCCAACTTCATCTGGAACGGCGGCCGGCTGAATATCCAGGACGAGAAGCGCATCACCGACACCAAGGGCGTGCGCGGCGACCTGAAGTGGGGCGACGCAAAGTTCAACATGCAGTTCGGCGCGTCCTATGACGATACGTCGCGTCAGATCACAGCCTATGACAACAGCCAGGCCTGGCAGAACGCTGCCTGCGGCAACAACCCGAACGTCTTTCTGCCGGGGCCGAATTCGCAACCGGCCTGCAAGGGCGACGTAATCACCAATACCGCCGCTGCCGGTGTCGCCGGCTACCCGACCTATCCGGGCCTGGGCACCAATTACACCGTGGGCAATACCACGCCTCTTGCCTATGCCGGCTCGCTGGTGCCGCAGTCGGCCCTGGCCTCGTTCCTCCAGCCGGGTCCTTACGGCTATATCACGGTCGACTGGAACAAGTTTGCCGCCGCCTCGCAGTACCAGAAGTATCACGACGCTGCCCCGCTGGTGGCCTCGGCCAATACCAGCGCCAATACCGGCCTGATCGAAGAAAAGGTCCAGGGCGCCTATATCCAGGTCAATGGCGACGACGACCTGTTCGCCGGCCATCGCCTGCGCTGGAACGGCGGCATCCGCTTCATCACCACCGACCAGACGATTGGCGGCCTGGTCTCGGTGCCCGATCCGCGTAACACCCCGGCTACCGGCCCTGCGCCGGCGGATGGCGGCAAGTACCCCAATATCGTCAACTGGGTCTATACCAAGTCGACCTACAAGAATTACCTGCCGTCGTTCAACGCCGCCTATAATGTGACGGACAAGCTGCTGGCCCGCGTCGCCCTGTCGACCACCATGACCCGTGCCAATCCGAACACCATGCTGCCCGGCCTGAACTTCTCGTCGCCGTCGGCCGATACCGGCACGGTCGGCAATCCGTCGCTGAAGCCCTACATCTCCAAGAACACGGACTTTGGCCTGGAATACTATACGGGCAAGGAGGGCTATATCGGCCTGACCCTTTTCCGCAAGAAGGTCAACGGCTTCACCTCCAACGGCAATGTCACCGTGCCGTTCTCCGCCCTGGCCGGCTATGGTGTCAGCTACGATACCCTGACCCCGACCCAGCAGGCGGCGATCAATTCCCGCGGCGGTCCGGGGGCGGCCACCGTCGTCCTGACGCAACAGGTCAATGCCAGCGGCCTGCTGACCATCAACGGCACCGAGTTCAACTGGGTGCAGCCCCTGGGCGCCCTGTGGCATCCGCTGGATGGTTTCGGCTTCACCACCAACTATACGGCCATCAACCAGAAGGGCAGCGGTGCCGCCCCGGCCATCGCCATCGGCGTGCCGAAGACGACCTACAACTTCACCGCCTATTATGAAGGCCATGGCGTCAGCGTCCACCTGTCCGACAACTTCACCAAGGGCACGCAGGTGTCGTCGGCCAACCAGAACGGCATCACCCAGGCGGCCTTCTTCAGTGTCGATCGCAGCCAGTGGGACCTGTCGTCGAGCTATGACCTGGGCGAGCTGTTCAACTTTGCGCACGGCACGCAGGTGACCCTGGACGTCACGAACCTGACCAACGAGCCGCTGCGGACGAACTTCCAGTTCACCAATGCTGCCTACACACTGTACAATCCGGGCAGCACCGTCCTGCTCGGCGTGCGCGGCAAGTTCTAAACCCTCCCGGCTAAGTCTCTGCATATCCTGCCGGCGGCATACATCGCGTATGCCGCCGTTTTTTTGTGGTCAGACCACGTCATGTTTTTCCTGTTGAAACCCATCGGCGGAACAGTCATACAAATCATGTCCCTCCAGTTTTCGCCGCAAATGTCCGACACCAAAAAGCTTTATCGCCAGATCGCAGACTCCATCGCCGCCGATATCGATTCGGGTCGGTATGTGCCCGGCGACCGCTTGCCGACCGAGCGTGAACTGGCCCTGCAGTTCGGTGTCAGCCGTCCGACCCTGCGCGAAGCCCTGATCGCCCTGGAAATCCTCGGCTATATCGAGGCCAAGCACGGCCACGGTATCCTGGTCACCGAACGCCACACGCCGGCGACGCCCATCACCGATTCGGAAATCGGCGCCTTCGAACTGATCGAGGCGCGTCGCCTGTTCGAAGGGGAGGTGGCTGCCATGGCGGCGACCCAGGCGACCGAGGAACATATCGCCGAACTGGAAAAGCTGCTGAAGGCGATGGCCGACAAGGACCCGGTCGTAGCCGAAAAGGCCGACCGGGAATTCCACCTGCTGGTGGCCCAGATCACCGGCAATGGCGCCCTGATCACCACGGTCGAAAATCTGTGGGACTGGCGCTATCGCTCGCCACTGGCCCGCAATATCCTTGCGCGGGCCGCCGATCTCGGCATGGCGGCGCGTATTCGCGAACACACCGAGATCGTCAACGCCTTGAAAAAACGCTCTGCCGGCGCCGCGCGCCAGGCCATGCACGACCATATGGACCGGGTGATCGACCACCTGCTCAATGCCACCGAGGTCGTGGCGGTCGAGACGGCCAAGCAGGCCAGCAATGAGCGCCGTAAGGCGATTGCCAGCAAGTTCAAGGCGCTGTCGGTCGAGATTTAGGCTCTGATACTCCCCCGTAAAAGAACTCCCCCTTCAAAAGGGAAGTTCTTTAAGAAGGCGTTCTTATCTCACCATCTGCTGACAGGAATCAGCGCGGCCTGCTATAGGTGCTGTCCCGACGAGTCTCGAAAGGCTGGACGTGACAACACACCCCATGACGACTGACGACGCGATCATCTCCATCCGCGGCCTGGAAAAGACCTATGCCGGCGGCTACCAGGCGCTGAAGGGCATCGACCTCGATATCAGACGCGGCGAGATCTTCGCCCTGCTGGGGCCCAATGGCGCCGGCAAGACGACCCTGATCGGCGCGGTCTGTGGCCTGGTGCGGCCGACAGCCGGTACCATCCTGGCCGATGGCCACGATACGGTGAAGGACTATCGCCAGGCGCGGATGAAGATCGGCCTGGTGCCGCAGGAACTGGCGACCGACATGTTCGTCAAGGTCTGGGACACGGTCGAGTTCTCGCGCGGCCTGTTCGGCAAGGCGCCGAATAAAAAGCATCTGGAGCAGGTCCTGCGCGACCTCAGCCTGTGGGACAAGAAGGACAACAAGATTGCCCAGTTGTCCGGGGGTATGAAACGCCGGGTGCTGATCGCCAAGGCCCTGGCGCACGAACCCGACATCCTGTTCCTCGACGAGCCGACAGCCGGCGTCGATGTCGAACTGCGTCGCGACATGTGGGCGATGATCGGCCGCCTGCGCCAGCGCGGCGTCACCATCATCCTTACGACCCACTATATCGAAGAGGCCGAGGAGATGGCCGACCGGATCGGCGTTATCGATAAGGGCCGCATCATCCTGGTCGAGGAAAAACACGCCCTGATGAAGACGCTTGGCCAGACCCAGCTGACGGTCGAACTGAAGACGCCGCTCGACGGCAAGCCCCCCGAACTGGACGGCTGGCCGGTGACGGTGTCGGAGGACGGCCTGACCCTGACCCTCACCATGAAGGGAGAGGAGGGGACGGAGGACGCTTCGGCGGCCGATTTCGTCAAGAAGCTCGCGGCGGAAAATATCGATTTCAAAGGTATCGACATGAAGCGCTCGTCGCTCGAAGACATCTTTGTCGGTCTGGTCGGAGGCAAGGCGCAATGAGTACCCTGAACTTTCACGCCATGCGCGTCATCTATGCCTTCGAGCTGGGCCGCAGCATCCGCACCCTGTTCCAGAGCCTGGCAGCGCCGGTAATCTCGACCTCGCTCTATTTCATTGTCTTCGGTTCGGCCATCGGTTCGCGCATATCGACCGTCGACGGCGTGCCTTACGGCGCCTTCATCGTGCCCGGCCTGATCATGATGACCATCCTGACCGAAAGCACGTCCAACGCCTCGTTCGGCATCTACCTGCCGCGCTTCACCGGCACCATCTACGAGGTGCTGTCGGCGCCGGTATCGATCGTCGAGACCCTGGTCGGCTATGTCGGGGCGGCGGCCACGAAATCCGTCGTGCTGGGCTGTGTCATCATGGCTACGGCGCGGCTGTTCGTCCACTACGACATCGTCCATCCGCTGTGGACGATCCTGTTCCTTATCCTGACCTCGCTGACCTTCAGCCTGTTCGGCTTTATCCTGGGCTGCTGGGCCGACGGTTTTGAAAAGCTGCAGGTCGTGCCGCTGCTGATCCTGTCGCCCCTGGCTTTCCTTGGCGGCACCTTCTATTCGATCCGCATGCTGCCGCCGGTCTGGCATACGGTGACCTTGTTCAACCCGATCGTCTACCTGGTCAACGGCTTCCGCTGGGCATTCTACGGTACGGCCGATGTCGCCGTCTGGGTGTCACTGGGCATGACCCTGGCCTTCATGGCCGTCTGCCTGGCCATCATCACCTGGATCTTCCACACCGGTTATCGGCTGCGGAGTTGAGCATAAGAATATGACGTTTGCGTGAGGCAGCAGGCTGGGCGAAAAACATATTGCCCTCTTATCCCGTCTGGCGCGTATGCTTCCTGAAAAGGCGAATCAATAAAGCCTTCGACAGGGATGTTGCTCATGGAAGACGTCATTATTGTCGGCGCCGGCGTAGCAGGTCTTACGGCAGCCATCGAACTGAAAAAAGCGGGCAGGACGTACCGTGTCCTGGAAGCCTGCGATGCTCCGGGCGGACGTGCCCGGTCGCGTCCCCTGCCGTCCGGACGGGTGGCCGATCTGGGCGCACACTGGTTGCATGGCGGCGACGCCAACGCTCTGAAGCCGCAACTCGATCGTTATGGCCTGGACTACCGGACGGATGCGGCGGAAAACACGTCCATCTTCGGGGACGGACAGGTCCGCACCCAACCGACGGCCGACTGGCTGGATTCGGTTATAGATGCGGACAAGGCTGCGCGGATCAAAAACGGCGAAGCCGCCGACTGCGCCCTGCCGGACCTGAGTGTAGACGACCATGGCCGCAATATCCTCTGCGACTTCAGCCTGATGTGGGACGGTCTCGAAGCGTGGGCTGCCCCATCGGCGCGTGAATTCCTCACCGACGAAAACACGCCGGGTGGCCTGCAGATCGACGGCGGCATGGGGGCCCTGATCGCGCGCATGGCCGAAGAGGCCGGCGCTGATCGCATCCACACCCGCACCTCGGTGTCACGCATCTCGCAAGGCCACGACAGCGTGCGCGTGCAGGCCATGGACGGCTCGGAATGGCTGGCCAGACGCGTCATCTTCACCGGTTCGCTCGGCGTACTGAAAAGCGGCATGATCGGCTTTACACCGCCCCTGTCGCGCGATTTCCACGAGCACATGGCGGGCCTGGTCATGGGCCGGGTCAACAAAATCCTGATCGAGCTTGATCACGCCTTTGTCGCCGAACGCGGCATTCCGGCCGATACGGGACTGGAACTGCTCGACGCTCGGCCGCCGCACTTCTGTCACGTCCATAGCGCCGGGCAGCCGATTATCCAGCTCTATATCTGCGGCGACCAGGCCGAAGTTATCGAAGGCCTGACGCCAGACCAGGGCCTGGCCTATGCCGTCGATATCCTGGCGCCGGTCGAGGCCCTGCATGGCTTCGAGGCCCATGTCGTATCCGCGCCCATCATCACGCGCTGGGTCGCCAACCCCTATACGCGGGGATCCTATTCGTCCTGCCTGCCGGGGGCGACGCGTTCGGGCCCTCGCAGCGAGGGGCTGGTCACCTTTTGCGGCGACAGCTTCGACGACCGCTACCCGTCATCCCTGGCCGGCGCCTACCGCTCGGCCGTGGCCGCGGCGCAAACCGTCATCGACGCCCTGGCTCAAGTCCCCGCGGAAGTGGAACCGGCGTGACCCTACTTAAGATTCGCGACTATGGCCTGGACTGCCAGCTCGGCGATTTCGAGGTCCTCCCAACCGGCCAGTCCACTGACCGCTACGGAGCCTACGCAGGCGC
Source organism: Asticcacaulis sp. (assembly GCA_965246725.1). Classification (GTDB taxonomy): domain Bacteria; phylum Pseudomonadota; class Alphaproteobacteria; order Caulobacterales; family Caulobacteraceae; genus Asticcacaulis. Next base: position 1,718 of record CBDFFG010000029.1, on the reverse strand, counting down.
CTTCGACCAGGACTGGTGCCCCGCCATCCCAGCCGACATACCGGCTGTCGCCATGGTAGCTCATCAGGGCGTTGTCGGCGAAGGTGTCGCGGCCGACCTGGCCGGAATAGCCGCTTACCCGCGACGCAGTGAAAACCTTGTTGGCGGCAATGACGCCGGAGGGCAGGGATGCGCCGTTCATACGCCACAGGGCGATGACCTCGCCATGGCGATCGCCCACAGCGACTGTGCCGGCCTTGCCGCGGCGGCGCAGCTCGGCAACAGCGGTGTCGATCGCCAGTTTCGCCTCTTCCTCACCCAGTTCGATGTAGGTTTGCATGATTGTCCTCGTCGTTTCCTGTGTTGTGTCGTCACGGGTAAGGGAAGCAGCTGCCCTTGGCAAGTCGTAAGTATTTTGGCCTGACCACTTGACGACAACGCTGTCAAATGGTCCAGTCCCGGCAAAATAATAAGCGCTCAGGGACACCGAATCATGACGACATCATCGCGTAAGCTTCGCTTGCTGACGGCCACCGGCCTTACCCTGATCTGCGCCCTTGGCGCCGCGGATATGGCGACCGCAAAGGCGCATCATCACGTCAAGGCCCCTGCTGCTGCGGGTGTCGTCCATCCCGAAACCTGGCCGGTCAGCCGTTCGCCGATCGGCCTTGATCCGGCGATCGAGGGCAGGATCGATACCCTGCTGGCGCAGATGACGGTCGAGGAAAAGGTCGGTCAGGTCATCCAGCCGGAGTTCAAGTCGATCACCCCCGACGAGGTGGCGCAATATCATATCGGCAGCATCGAGAACGGCGGCGGCTCGGTCCCGGGCGGTAACAAGCATGCCTCGGTCCAGGACTGGGTCAACCTGATCGAGCCCTATTACGAAGCCTCGGTCGACCGGGCGAAGAACAAGGTGCGCATCCCGATGATGTGGGCGTCAGACGCCGTCCACGGCCACAACAATGTCTTTGGCGCTACGCTGTTTCCGCATAATATCGGCCTGGGCGCCGCCCATGATCCCGATCTGATCCGACGCATCGGCGAGGCGACAGCCGCCGAGGTCCGCGCCACCGGCATGGACTGGTCGTTCGCCCCGACCATCGCCGTCGCCCGCGACGATCGCTGGGGGCGGTCGTATGAAAGCTATTCCGAGGATCCGAAGATCGTCACCCAGTATGCCGCCGCCATGGTGACCGGCATCGAAGGGCAGGGAAAGACCTTCCTCGACAAGGACCACGTCATCTCGACCGCCAAGCATTTCCTCGGCGATGGCTCGACCTCGGGGCGGCCGCGACCAGGGCGATTCGGTGGTTTCCGAGGCCGAACTGGCGCGTATCCACGGCGCCGGCTACACGGCGGCCATCAATGCCGGCACCCAGTCGATCATGGCGTCGTACAATTCGTGGCACGGCACCAAGATGCACGCCAACAAGGCCCTGATGACCGATGTCCTGAAGGGCCGGATGGGCTTCGACGGCTTTATCATGGGCGACTGGCTGGCCCATGGCCAAATCCCCGGCTGCACCATCAGCGACTGTGCTACAGCATTCAATGCCGGACTGGATATCTTCAACCAGCCCAATGACTGGAAGCTGCTCTATGGCAATCTGGTCAAGCAGGTCAATGACGGCACCATCAGCAAGGCGCGCCTCGACGATGCCGTGCGCCGTATCCTGCGCGTCAAGTTCCGCGCCGGCATCTTCGACGAGCCGGCGCCGAAGGACCGGGTGAATACC
>CBDFFG010000028.1:0-146552 GCA_965246725.1 Asticcacaulis sp. | reverse complement strand
GGATCACCGTCAGATCCCGGAGGATCCGTCGATGAGGAGCGGCGTCTCTAAAGGCCCCGCATCCCCGTGTCAACCGCTTCTTTCATTTAATTCCGTGTCCGGATTTTCATGATCGATGCTGCCAACAGTCCCTTATCCGCAAAGCATTTCGAAGGCCTTGGTGATCTGCGTTTCCGCGTTCCACTTCGTCGCTTCGTCAGGCGTTCCGTCGTCGGGAGGGCGGCTTCTAAAGGGGGCTAACCCATGAGTCAACGGCCCCTTTCGATCTTCCTGTAGATAGTTCTGTGGGCGGAATGTCCCGGACGTCTCCGGCCCCTACACTTAATGCCGGACGATCATCGTCCCATTGTCGAAACCGATCAGCTTGCGTCGGCCGTCACATAGAAGAAATGGCTTTCGCGGCGGCCGCTGTCGTAGACGAGATCGAGTTGGTAGCCATCGATATGATAGCGCCCCTGCAGGTCGGCATCGGTCGTGCCAGTGTTGCTGACACTGCCACCGCGCACGGCGGCCCCCTGCCCGGTCACCGTCGTCGCCGATCCCTTGTCATCCCATGCCGTCCCGGCCGCAACCGTGGTGGGACCCACACCGATCGAGCCGCCGGTAAAGCCGGTATTGGCGCGGGTGAACCGGCCCGCAGCCGAAAAGGTCAGGGAATGGAAGCTGTAAGAGCCCGCGCCACCGAGGATCGTGTAGCCGGAAGCACTATGATAGCCCTGGGTCAGGACCATGCTATTTTGTGCCGGAGCATGCACCTCTTCGCCCGGCACGCCGGAGAAATCGCTGTCCCCTGCGAAACGGAAAACATAGATGCCATTGCGCCTGGTCCAGCGTCCCCAGTTGCCAGGATTGGCCGCCTTGTCTGCAGCAACATCGAAGTCCGACGGGCCGACCGTTGGCAGGTCGCGACGTACCGTACCGTCCTTCAATAGAAGATAGGCCTTTTCGGTCAGCTGGAAATTGATGCCGACATAGCCTTGCTCAAAAGGACGACACAACGGTTTCGATCTGACGCGGATCGAGGCCATGCCCGGATTTCGGTGCGGCGGGGACGGCGACAGTCTTAACCGGCGCAGCGGCCTGGACCGGCGCCGCAGGACTATTATCGGCGTAGGCCGCAGGATATTCCGCCTGCATGTTGAAGGATGGCGCATCCCACGTGGCCGGGACCTGGGCGCAGACACTGTCGGCCGGTCCATGTCGCGCCATGTCCTGCTGGACCTCGGCATTTTTAGCCGCGAAGGCGGCATCGGCCCGTGCCAGTTCGTCCTTCCCCAGGGCCGAACGGACCCGGTCGACCTGAGACCGCATGCGCCAGCCTTGATAGGCGGTTACGATCGCGGCCCTGCGCGCCGGCGCCGCCTGGGCACAATAATCGGCCATGGCGCCGCTGAGTGCATCGCTGCCGATCACCTTCAAGCGATCACTGGCCGTATCGGCCCAAGCGGCAGGGGCAAGACTCGCAGCAGGGGCAAGGCTCAAACACAGGACAACCGCAAGGCTGCACAGCTTTCGTATCATCGCAGTATTCCGTCGCACCCCGGTATAAACCTATCCGAAACAGGCGACAGGTTCACGACATTTCAGGTGTCGCATAGCTTTCGCCGGGCTTGAGAGCACCCTTCCAGATCAGGAAGGCTATACCAATCAGCAGGACGATGGTGGTGAAGATGCTGGCTTCCGGCCCCCAGGCGGCGCCGGTCAGCCACCACGGCTGGTTCGGCGCGTCCTTCAGGTCGACGACCAGCGGTGCAACCTTCATATTGAGGCCGCTGACTTCCAGGCCAAAGCCGATGCCAAGCAACCAGTTCCAGGCCGCATGCCAGCCACACACGCCCCAGATCGAGCGTTCCTTGCAGGCATAGAGGCTGATGAAAACGCCGAACAGGGCGACATTGCCGGCGCCGCTCAGCAGTTCCGGCGACATCTTGATATTGCCAAGGTGCAGAGCGCCGAAGACGATCGAATTGATCACCACCGCCCAGATAATGCCGTGGCGTGAGGAGACCGTACCCATCAGCCAGCCGCGCATGAAGGTCTCTTCACTCGATCCCTGGATCATGAACAGGCCGGCATAGCCGAGGATGGTCAGCACGGCCGCCGCCGTCGGCGCGGCAATGACCCCCGGTTTGTCGACCTGGTAGACTCCGACAGCCCACAGGCCGCAGACGACCACGATAAGAAAGCCGCAGCCTATGGCAAACCCGCGGACAAAGCGCAGTAGCGCTTTGGCGTTGAAGCCTATCGTTGCGGGACTGCGCCGTTCAAACACCAATACCCACGCCAGGATAAAGACGATCTGCAGGGCCGTCGGCAGGAACATCTCAAGGACGCCGATGGTCGGCTTGACCACCTCGTGCGCCAGGGCCGGGTTGGCCTTGACCGCCTGGATGCGCTCAAGAATGAACGGAATAAACGGAACTACGCTGGCAATGGTCATGAAGACCATCCCCAGGACGATAATCGCCCAGGTCCAGGTCCGCCGATGGCGCTGGGTGCGCGGCGCGTAAAGTTCGAATCCCGACATAGTACATCCCTCCCCGGTTCAGGCTACGGACGTTTCCACAGATACCAACCGATGGCAAGTGGTCTACAATTTCAGGCCAAAGCGCGGGCCGATCATCGTCATGGCGGTATAGAGGACGATAGTCAGGATACAGCCGGCTGCCAGCGACGGATAGAAACCCATCCCCTTGCGCAGCAGGACCGGCACCAGCAGGAACATCGGCAGGGACGGGATGACATACCAGAAGGTCGCCTCGACGTGCGACGCCATGCGGCCGGTGTCGTGGGTATCCTTCCACAGCCACAGCATGCCGAGGATGGAGATCAGCGGCAGGGACGCGACCAGGGCGCCGAAACCCGGCCAGCGTTTGGCAATCTCGGAGACGGCGGCGATGATGATGCCGGACAGGGCGGCCTTCAGGAACAGATAAAGCATTGTTCTACACCGGCTGGTCGATCGAGGTCGCCAGCGGCGTGAACAGCTTCGGGCCAGTCGCCGTCATGTGCCAGCAGTCCTCGAGCCGGATGCCGAACTCGCCGGGGATATAGATGCCCGGTTCGTCGGAGAAGCACATGCCTTCCTGCAGGGGCGTCATATCACCATGGACGAGATAGGCGGACTCGTGACCGTCCATGCCGATGCCGTGCCCTGTGCGGTGGGACAGTCCGGGCAGGGTATAGCCCGGTCCCCAACCTTCCTTTGTGTAGAAGGCGCGCACGGCATCGTCGATCTGGCCGACGGGAATGCCGATCTTCGCGGTTTCCAGTGCGATCTCCTGACCGCGCTTGACCGTCTCCCACACCTTGCGCTGTTTGGCGGTCGGCGTACCGAACACCCACGAGCGCGAGATATCCGACTGATAACCGTGCACCGCCGCGCCGCAGTCCATCAGGATGACCGAGCCTTCACGCACCTTTTGCGGGGTATGCGAGCCGTGCGGATAGGCGCTAGCCTCGTTGACCAGGACCATGGAGAATTCCGGCGGCCCACCGAGCGCCGTCGAAGTCGCATCCATCAGGGCGGAGATGTCATGGCCCATCATGCCTTCGCGGATATTGGCGTGGACGTGGCGCAGGGCGGCTATGGTGATGTCGTTGGCGACCTGCATCAGGGCAAGTTCCGCCGGCGACTTGATCTGGCGGCAGGCATTGATCAGCGGATCGGCCGACACCACCGTGACCGCGTCGGACACTGCGCGGATACGGTCGACGATAAAGAAGCGCGTATCGGCCTCGACGGCGATGGCGCCGGTCAGCTTGCGGTCCTGCAGGGCCTTGACGATCAGGGCCTCGGGGTTTTCATCCTCGTTCCAGGTGCGGATCTCGGCCGGCACCTGCAGGGTTTCACGCACCGACGGCGCCTCAAAAAAGGGAGTGACGATAATCGTCTCGCCATCGGCCGGAATGACGGCGGCGGTGACGCGTTCCGACTGCCACCACTGGACGCCGGTGAAATACTGCAGGGACGTGCCCGGCGCGATCAGGGTGGCGGCAATACCCTTTGCCTGCATCAGGGATTGCAGCTTGGCCAGGCGGGTATTGCGCTCGGCAACCGTGATCGGCTGGGCGTTGGCCGCCATCGAGGTCAGGGCCGATGTCTTAGCGGGGGCCGTCTTGCGAGTGGCCGCGAAGGCTGAAGATGCCAGACCTGTAGCCGCAATACCGGTGAAAAAGGCGCGTTTGGAAAGCATGTCGGCAGATCCTCAGTGATCGATAATTTCGTCGCGGCCATCGTCTTCGCGCACCCGTGCCGCCCGGCGCTTCGGCTTGCCCTTGCCGCGCGGCCAGCCGATCAGCAGGGCCGCCGCGGCGACCGTCATCAGAATGCTGCCATCGGGGCCGAAATCGCCGCCGCTCAGCCACCACGGCGCGCCATAGCCTGGCGCTATACCCGCCAGCATCGGCGTGACATTAAGATGGCCGCCATCGACATTGAGACCGAAGCCCAGTCCCATGGCCAGGTTCCAGGCGGCGTGCAGGCCGCAGGCGCCCCACAGCGATCCGGTGCGCACGGCGTTACGGCTGAGAACGGTGGCCATCAGGGCGATATTGATGCCCTCGACCAAGGCCTGGGGGGAACGCAGGGGATTGCCGCCCTGGATAAAGACGCAGGCCGCAACGGTAACGACCAGGGCGACCATGCCGCCCCATTGACGCGCCGCCGTTTCCAGCATCCAGCCGCGAAAGACGGCTTCGGTCGCCGTCGCCTGCAGGCAGGTGCCGGCGACGGTCAGGACAAAGGCCAGCAGCCAGGTCGGCGTCAAATGTCCGAACCAGGCGCCCGGCCCCTGTAGTTCATAGGCACCCGTGACAATACCGAGGATAACGACGGCGACGACGAGCAGCAGGCCGGTGACGAAGCCACGGCCGAAGGGCTGCCAGCGTTCGCTCAGGCCTATGCCATCGAGCGAGCGGCCTTCGAAGCCGCGGAGCCACAACCAGAGAAGGACGAGAACCGGCCCGGAGGCGAACAGGGCCGCCATATTGTCCTGCCAGCGGCCGGTGCCGGTGGAGACATTAAGGCCGATCAGGCCGGCGATGCGGCTTGAGGTCCAGACGCCGGCGAAGATGATGCACCAGGCCAGCGGCAGGGTCAGCGGCGCCCAGGTGCGGCGACGGGGGGCGCGACCGCCGTAGATATCGATTCCCACTGTTGCGCCCCTCCCCCTCTGCTTGTCCGGCCAAACGTCAGGATACACGGCCCGTGTCGACGATTTTGCCCCTCACCCGGCCCTGACGGGCCACCCTCTCCCCTCACGAGGGGAGAGGAGAATTAACACCGACGGTTCCATGAAAAGGCACTCAAGGCAAGGCGATTAGCCGTTTTCAGCCGAATCTTCGGCACCCGTCTCTTTCGCCATCCGGGCCAGCACCCGGCCGCGGCCCTTGGTCAGGGCGGTGACGACGCCGCGCCAGGTGCGGATTTCCTGTTCGGTCATGCGGGCGCGGTTGAGGGTGACGCGCAGATTGCGCAGCATCGATTCCTTCTTCTCGGGTGGGAAGAAGAAGCCGGCGGCTTCAAGCTCGCTTTCGAGGTGGCCGTAAAGACCGTGCAGGTATTTCAGCTCGGCCGGCTCGTCCATATTCTGCGTAAAGGCTGCCTTGGGCGCGTCCATGACCTGGAGGCGCCATTCGTAGAGGACGATATTGACGGCCTGCGCCAGGTTGAGCGACTGGAAATAGGGATCGACGGGAATGGTGACGATGGCGTGGCTGAGCGCGATATCCGAGGTCTCGAGTCCTGCCCGCTCGGCACCGAACAAAAGGCCGGTCGCCATATGCTGCTGGGCAAGCCCGTAGGCTTCTCCGGCGGCCTGGCGCGGCGTGATGATCGGCAGGTGGGTTTCGCGCGGCCTGGCCGTCGTGGCATAGACCGTCTTCAGGTCGGCAATGGCGTCGGCGACCGTGTCATAGACCTTGACGCCTTCCAGCGGCCAGTGGGCGCCCGACGACATTGCCCAGGCGCGATCCTGCGGCCAGCCGTCCCGCGGCGCCACCAGACGCAGTTCCTGCAGGCCGAAATTGGCCATGACGCGCGCGACCGAGCCGATATTGTCGGCCAGTTGCGGCTTGTCGAGGATGACGCACGGCAGGGTCAGGTTGGGATCGAGCGGCGGAGCGGGACGAGAGTCTTTCATGGCGGCGGCTTATAAACCCCGACGCGCCAGCGTCAAACCGATTAAACCCCCACGCTATTCGTCAAATCCAACACGTCTGCGGGATAACAGTGAAGTCACCGCTTGACAATTAAAGCTGCCAATATAATACTGAAGTCATAACTTCACTATGGGAGAATGCCATGACCGAGTCCGCCATCGTCCACGCCACCTTCGTTATCGAAAAGACCTATCCCAAGCCGTTGGCACAGGTGTTTGCCGCCTTTTCCGATCCGGTCCTGAAGCAGCGCTGGTTCATGCCGCCGGGCCAGCAGGACGGTCAGGGCTTCACGGTCGATTTCCGCATCGGCGGCAGCGATCATATGCATTGGACCATGGGGCCCGAGACGCCATTCCCGGGCGCCGTCCTATCGAGCGAGACCCTTTATCTGGATATCGTCGAAAACAGCCGCATCGTGTCGGGATCGAACATGGCGATGAACGGGGTGCCGTTTTCCGGCTCGCTGCTCAGCTTCGAATTCTTTCCAGAAAAGGTTGGGGCGGACGGCGACGGCACACGCCTGACCTGCACGCACCAGGGGGCCTTCTTCGGCGCCACGGACGGGCCGGCCATGCGCGAAAACGGCTGGAAGAAGCTGCTCGAACAACTGGGCGAAGCGCTTTGAGGATTGAGGCTGCACAGGTTTTCCAGGCCCAGGTTTTTCAAGCATTGGGCGATCCGACCCGGCGCACCCTGGTCGAAGCCCTTACCGATGGACCGATGTCGGTGTCGCGCCTGGCCGAACGGCTGGGCGTGACCCTGACTGCTGTCGGCCAGCACCTTGCCGTGCTCGAAGCCGCCGGCCTGGTCGCGACCGAAAAGCTGGGGCGGACGCGGACCTGCCGGCTGGTCCGGCCGGGGCTCGACGCCCTGGAACATTGGCTGCGCGACAGGCGTTCGCCGCTGGAAAAGCAGCTCGACCGGCTGGGGGATATGCTCGACGAAGCGTAGGCAAATTTACTGTTTTGCGACGCTCGTCAATTCGGCTATAGGGGGCCGTTCGCGGCGGGCTGTGGCCCTGTGTGCCCTCCCCTGTCTGCGCTGGCTCCTACTTCAAGGAAACTCCCCATGGCCAAAATCAAGGTGGCAAACCCCGTCGTCGATCTCGACGGCGACGAAATGACCCGCATCATCTGGCAGCTTATCAAGGACAAGCTGATCCACCCCTATCTCGACATCGATCTGAAGTATTTCGATCTCGGCATGGAACACCGCGATGCCACCGACGACCAGGTCACGATCGACGCGGCCGAGGCGATCAAGCAGTACGGCGTCGGTGTCAAGTGCGCCACCATCACGCCGGACGAAGCCCGCGTGAAGGAATTCAATCTCAAGAAGATGTGGAAGTCGCCGAACGGCACCATCCGCAACATCCTGGGCGGCGTCGTCTTCCGTGAGCCGATCATCTGCAGCAACGTTCCGCGCCTGGTTCCGGGCTGGACCCAGCCGATCATCATCGGCCGCCACGCTTTCGGCGATCAGTACCGCGCCACCGACTTCCTGGTCCCCGGCGCCGGCAAGCTGACCATGAAGTTCGAAGGCGACGACGGCACGGTCAAGGAATACGAAGTCTTCAAGTTCCCGTCGGCCGGTGTCGCCATGGGCATGTACAACCTCGACGACTCGATCCGTGAATTCGCCCACGCCTCGTTCGCCTATGGCCTGGCCCGCAACTACCCGGTTTACTTGTCGACCAAGAACACCATCCTGAAGGCCTATGACGGCCGCTTCAAGGACCTGTTCCAGGAAGTCTACGACGCCCACTATGCCGATCAGTTCAAGGCTGCCGGCCTGCACTACGAACACCGCCTGATCGACGACATGGTCGCCTCGGCGCTGAAGTGGTCGGGCGGCTTCGTCTGGGCCTGCAAGAACTACGACGGCGACGTGCAGTCGGATACCGTCGCGCAGGGCTACGGCTCGCTCGGCCTGATGACCTCGGCCCTGATCACGCCGGACGGCAAGATCATGGAAGCCGAAGCCGCCCACGGCACCGTCACCCGCCACTATCGCCAGCACCAGAAGGGCGAAGCCACCTCGACAAACTCGATGGCCTCGATCTTCGCCTGGACGCAAGGCCTGAAGCACCGCGCCAAGCTCGACGACAATGCCGAGCTGAAGACGTTTGCCGAAACCCTGGAAAAGGTCTGCATCGACACCGTCGAAGCCGGCTTCATGACCAAGGACCTGGCACTGTTGGTCGGCGACAAGCAGGGCTGGCTGACCACCGAGGGCTTCCTCGACAAGATCAGCGAAAACCTGACCAAGGCCCTGGCTGCCTGATCACCGTGCCTTGATTTGAAATAGCCGCCGGCTTGATCTAATCCCCGACCGTACGAACGGAGGGGATGATGTTCAGACCGGCGGTTTTTTTGTGCGCGTTTGCCGCGGGAATCGCCGGCGCCGCGCATGCCGACGATGACTCTTCCTTTTGCTATATTTCTGCAGCATCGGTCTCGCCACGCGCCCCGCATTTTGCCGACTTTCCGGCAAGACCGTGGCACGGCAAACCCGCGCCCGTTGCAATGACCACGCCAACGGCGCGGCTATTCCGGACAAGATTAAGAGAGGGCCAGGCGGAAGGAGCGAACTTTGCCGGCCACTATCACCTGACAATCTGGGGATGCGGCGCAGCCTGCATCGACTGGGCCATGACAGACCTTGCGACTGGAAAGGTTATAACCTCGCCGCTCTACCGCGACGTCCAGCATATGAAGGTCGACGCTGAACCAATCGAATTCCAGAATGGCAGCCGTCTTCTCATCGTCCGCGGTGCAGCCAATGAAGACGAAAAACGCGAGGGAACCCATTACCTGTTGTGGACCGGCACGGCCTTCCGAAAAATGGCCTTCTATTCCTGGTCGGAATACTGCGTGCCTTTCTTCGACTTACACACGCCGCAGCGTTGACGCACCCCGCCACACCTGAAATAGTCCGGCAAAAGAACAGGTGGGACCAGATATGCGGACGATCTTGACGGGGCTGCTGATCGCGGCCGGTTGCACGGCCCTGGCGGCCAATGCCGGCACGGCGCCATCCAATACCCTGCCACTACATATCGGTGGCCGCGTCGCGCAAGCGCCGGCAGGTTATAGCCACCAATGGCCCGGCATCTATTATGAAGCCCGCTTCACAGGCCCGACAGTCACCGTCCTGGTGTCGGATACCGCCAACATATTGAACATCTATGTCGATGGCGTCGCCGTAAAAGCCCTGTCGAAGCCCGGTATGGATCAGCAGATCGTCCTTGATGGCCTTGGCGCCGGACCGCACATCGTGCGTGTCGAAAAAATCAGTGAAACCCAAGCCGATACAGGCACGCTTATCGGCATAACTGTTCCGTCCAAGCGGAATGTCCTGCCAGCGCCGGCGAACCGCGCGCATCAGATCGAGTTCATCGGCGACTCCTACACCGCCGGCTACGGCAATACCTCCGGCAAACGCCAATGCACCAAGGACGAAATCTGGGCGACCACCGATTCACAGCGGGCCTGGGGGCCGCTGATGGCCAAACATTATAATGCCGACTACCAGGTCAACGCCTATTCCGGCATCGGCATTGTCCGTAACTATGACGGCATAGCACCCGGCCATGTCCTGCCGGTGCTTTACCCCTATGCCACCTTCGACCAGACCACGCCGAACCTTGCGCCGGTCGGTACCGGCTGGAACCCGCAGATCGTCGTCATCGCGCTGGGCGGCAACGATTTCTCGACCCCGGTCCATGCCGGCGACAAATGGGCAACGCTCGAAGACCTGCGCGCCGACTTTGTCGCCTCCTATGTCGCCTTCGTCAAAACCGTGCGCGCCAGCCACCCGGCGGCGCAGTTCGTCCTGCTCAACTATGGCGAGGACGAGGTCGGCAAGGATGTCGATGAGGTCGTAAAGCGCCTGGCCGCCGACGGCGAAACACGGGTCACCCCATATTCCACCGGCGCCGGTTTTGCCCAGACCGGCTGCGACTGGCACCTCGATCTCAATGACGACAGGCGCATCGCCACCGGTCTTATCACCTATCTCGACGCCCACCCCGACCTGTGGGGCAAGGCTACGACACCAGCCAACGGAGCTTCCCATGCTGAAGGCAACCGCCCTCCTGTTAACAGCCAGCTTGCTGGCTACCACCGTCAGCGCGCAGGCGGGCACTAATCCCCTGCCGATGGATATCGGCGGCCGCGTGCAGACGACTGGCCAAACCTACAGCTTCCAGTGGCCGGGCGCCTATTTCGAAAGCCGCTTCAGCGGCGACCGCATCGACGTCAATTTCATCGACAGCGCGGACATCTTCGCCATCACCATCGACGGCAAATCCGCCGGTACGGTGACCAAACCGAAGACCATGACGACCGAGATCGGCAAGCTTGGGACAGGCGAGCACACGATCCGCCTGGAGCGCCTGACCGAGGACCAGAGCCATGTCAGCCATTTTGGCGGCTTCTCGGTGCCCAAGGCGGCCAATGTCCTGCCGCCCCCGTCCCATGCCCGCCAGATCGAGTTCATCGGCGATTCCTACACGGTCGGCTACGGCAATATCTCGCCGAAGCAGCAGTGCACGCGCGACGAGGTGTGGGCGACCACCGACACGCCGCTGGCCTTCGGTCCTCTGACGGCAAAGCACTACGGCGCCGGCTACCAGGTCAATGCTATTTCCGGCCATGGCGTCGTGCGCAACTATAATGGCAGCCCCGGCGATCCGGTGCCGGTCGCCTATCCTTACCAGGCCTTCGACAAAGCGGCGGAATATCACGATGCCGCCTGGCAGCCGCAGATCATCGTCATCGGTCTCGGCACCAACGACTTTTCGACCCCGCTCAATGCCGGGGAGCACTGGGCGACCCGCGACGCTTTGCATGCCGACTACGAAGCGACCTATGTAAAGTTCGTCCAGACCTTGCGCGCCCGCAATCCCAACGCTTTTTTCATCCTGATGGCCACCGACCAGGTCAATGGCGAGATCCAGGCCGAGGTACAAAAGGTCATCGCCTCTTTACGGGCGCAGGGGGAGAGCCGCATCGCCTTCGTTCCGATGAATTCTCTAAGTTTCGGGGGCTGCGACTACCACCCGAACACGGCTGACGACACGGCGGTGTCGCAAAGCCTGGTTACCTTCATCGACGCCCACCCCGACCTGTGGCAGGGCAAGCCATAAACGAGACACATGAGACTTTTTCGCTGCGACAATTGCGGAAACCCGGTCTATTTCGAAAACCGGTCCTGCATCAATTGCGGCTGCCGCCTGGGCTTTGCCCCGGAAGCCATCGGCCTGTTCGCTGTCACCCGCGACGCCACCCAAACGGACAAGTGGCGCCGGGTCGACCAGCAGCAATTCCTGTATCGCTTCTGCCCCAACGCCAAGTACGACATCTGCAACTGGCTGGTGCGCGACGACTGCGGCGAAGACTATTGCCAGGCCTGCCGCTATAACGGCCTGGTCCCCGATCCGAAAACCACGGATGGATTGCGGCGCTGGCGTGAGATCTCCGATGCCCAGCGCCACCTCTTCTACTCCTTCCTGCGCTGGGACCTGCCACGGCCCGGCCGCAAGGAAGACCCACTGGGCGGACTTCTGTTCGACCTGAAGGACGACGAAATCCTGCCCGACGGTTCGTGCAAGCCGGTGCTGATCGGCCACGACGAGGGCCATATCGTCATTCGGACAGCCGAGGCCGATGCGCCGACGCGCGAACAGCAGCGTACCGATATGAACGAGCCCTATCGCACCCTGTTCGGCCATTTCCGCCACGAGACCGGTCACTTTATCTGGAACAAGCTGGTGCGCGACGCCGGCAAGATCGAGGGCTTTCGTGCCGTCTTCGGCGACGAAAGCGTCGATTACGGGCAGGCACTGGAAAAGCACTACCGCGAAGGGCCGGGGCGCGGTTGGGGCAGTCGTTATATCAGCTATTACGCCACCACCCATCCGTGGGAAGACTTCGCCGAATGCTTTGCCCACGTTTTGCACATCGTAGATTCGCTTGAGACGGCGCATATGTTCGGCATAGCGCTTGCGCCGATCGGTAAAGACGCCATGACGGCCCACGCCAATTTCGATCCCTATTCAGTGCTCGACTTCGCGCGGATCGCCGACGTATGGATCCCGCTGTCAATGGCACTTAATAGCATCCACCATTCGATGGGCGAGCGCGATCTCTATCCATTTATCCTGACGCCGGCGATCACCGCCAAGCTGGGCTATGTCCACAGCCTGATAACGCGTCAGATTTAGGCAGCTTGCGTTTCTTCAGGCAGCTTGCGTTTCTTCAGGCAGCTTGCGTTTCCGGCGGGTACGGCGTTACATCGCGAAAACGATAAACGTCAGGAAGCGAAACCATGTGGAAATCCCTGCTGCTGACCACCGCGCTTGTCACGATGGCCATTCCTCTCATTTCTGGTCCTGCCGCGGCCAAACCCGCCACAGAAACCCGTCTCGATATGACGGTCGGCGGCCGCACCCTGCCGGTCTTGCGTGGCGGCGAAAAGGCCTGGGCCTATCAATGGCCGGCCGTCACCTTCGAGGCGCGTTTCAGCGGCAATGATGTCACCCTGGCCTTCGACGACCCCAGCAATAATCTCAATGTCATCGTCGATGGCCGTACCGTCGCCGTACTGAAGAAGCCCGGCGCGACGCGTTTCAGCCTGCACCAGATGGGCAAGGGGCCGCATACGATCCGCCTAGAGAAGCGCTCCGAAACGCAGTATGCCGTCGGCGCCTTCAAGGGTTTCTTCGTGCCGGCAAAGGCCGACGCCCTGCCCGCGCCAGCCTATAGCCGCGCCATAGAGTTCATCGGCGATTCCTTCACTGTCGGCTATGGCAACACCTCGGCCTTCACCAGGTGCACGCCCGAGGACATTTTCGAGACCACCGATTCGCAACTGGGCTTCGGCGCCCTGGTCGGCAAGCACTTCAAGGCCGTCTACCAGGTCGATGCCTTTTCGGGTCTGGGCATGGTGCGCAATTTCGACGGCCACGAGCATGCTAAATACCATATGCCGATGCTGTATCCGCGCGCCATCTTCGATGACCCAACACCCGATCCGGCAGCGTGGCATCCGCAGATCATCGTCGTCGGCATCGGCGGCAACGACTTCTCTACCGCCCTGCACGACGATGAACCGTGGAAGAGCCGAGCAGACCTGATCAGCGATCATGAAAAGACCTATGTCGCCTTTGTGCGCATGCTGCGCGCGAAGAACCCCGATGCCTTTATCCTGCTGGCCCGGCCGGAGAACCGCCCCGACTATACGGCGGCAACGACAGCGGTATTCGACGCGATCCATGCCTACGATAAGAAGGTCGACCTGGTCACCCTGCCCCAGACGGACAATACCGGCTGCAACGGCCACCCCAATGTGCATGACGACGCCAAGGTCGCCGACATGTATATCGCCTATATCGAAGCCCATCCGGAGCTGTGGCAGGGCAAGTAAGTCGAGTATCGACAGGGCTGGATTTATGCGGCCGCCGCCATTAGCCTTGACGCCTTCAGACAACAGGTGAGTCTTCGGCCGTGACGCAGTCCCTCATGTTAAGCGACGTCCTCGAGCTCTGCGACGTCATCGATTATGTGTCGGAACCATCCCTGTCGAGAGGCATGCGCTATTTCGACCAGGGGCGTGTCACGAAGTTGCAGGCCGATAACAGCCTGATGAAGGCGACCGCCCAGGTACAGGGATCGGGAAAAAAGCCCTATGCCGTCGACATCACTTTTACGCATCGCGATGGCCTGCTCGAAGATATCGACGGCTTCTGCACCTGCCCCGTAGGTTATAATTGCAAGCACGTCGCTGCGACCCTGATGGCCTTGCTGGCGGGAGAAGGCACTACCGCACACACCCTGCCAGCGCCCAAACCTGTGATTGCCGCGGATAAAAAGCCTGTCCCTGTCAGCCTGCCACCGTCGGTTACGCAATGGCTCGACGATATCGGCCGGCTCAGCCTTGGCAACGACTACCCCGCCACACTCCAAAAGCGGCTGCTTTACGTTTTGAAGGCGCATGAATCGAAGACGAACGGCCGCGTACAGCTTGCCGTAAAGCTTACCTCCGTCCAGTTGCTGAAAGGTGGCAACCTGTCGCCGACCTTCACGACAAGCATGCTGCAGAATTACCGGCCGGAAACGGTGCCGAAATTCTATCGCGCCAGCGATATCGAAATCTGCGACGCCCTGCTCAAGGTCGGCCGAGCCGAATGGGGATCGGGCGATTTCATCGTCCGCGACGAAAAGCTGCTGGCCATGATCCTGGCCACCGGGCGGGCGCGGTGGGACAGCCATACCTCTGAGCCTCTGACCCAAGGGCCGTCACGGCCGGGGCGCATCGAGTGGTATCTGGCCAGCAAGGACGGCATGCGGCCAAGAATCGTTGTGGAAGACGCCATTGCCTTGAACGCCCAACCGCCGGTCTATGTCGATCCGGTCCGCCTGATGGTCGGAACCGTCGACCTCGGCATGGATCCGGAGATGGCCTTCCGGCTGTTGAACGCCCCGACCATCGCTCCCGATCTGGTCGAACATGTTGCGCAGATGCTCAACACCCGGGCGCCGCAAATTCCGCAAGCCCTGCTGCCGACGCGTCCGGAACCGCCCATTACAGTGTCGGTAAAGCCCAGGACGGTTTTGCACCTGACCACCGGCGAGACCGGGTCTTCGGGTTACCAGTACTACCAGCGCCCGTCCGAAAACCTGCCGATTGCCCGCCTGCACTTCCGCTACCAGCAATTCGACATCCCACGCGATGAAAAGGCGCTTACGCTGGAGAGCGTCGCCGACGGCCGCATGCACATCATCCACCGCGACCTGAAGGCTGAGAAGGCGCAGATAAAGGTCGTCCACGCCACGAAACTGGAGCGCGCAGGCTATGTCTGGCCGAATATCCACCACAGGCATCGTGAAGACTACGCCTTGCGCGACAGCGACATGTGGCTCGATTTCCTCGTAAACGTCGCACCCGGACTGGCGGCCAAGGGGATCGATGTCGAGCTGGATGACGCCTTCCCCTATCGCCTGCTGCAAGCTGGCGGAGATTTCGAGGCGGCTATCGAGTCGCCCAACGGGTCCGGGATCGACTGGTTCGAACTGCATCTCGGTGTGACGATCGATGGCAAGCAGATGGATATAGGTCCCTTGCTGGCGGCCCTGGTCCAGTCACCGACCTTCGACCCAGCGATGATGTCCGCCAGGGCGGCCGCCGGGAACGACATCTATGTCCCCGTATCCAACGGTCAGTTCATTGCCCTGGCGGCGGATCGTTTCCTGCCGATCATCCTGGCCCTGCATGAACTGAAGCTTGGTGGCCTTTGGGTCGCCAAGGACGGCAAGGTGCGTATTTCACGTGCCGAGGCGACACTGCTGCTGAGCGGCGAAACCACGGGTGTCGTCTTCCGCGGCGCCGACAACCTGCGTCACCTGGCTAAGCTATTCGGCTCCGATGGCCCGGCGGCGGTGTCCCTGCCCGATACCTTCACAGCGCAGTTGCGGCCCTATCAGGCCGCAGGCGTCGCCTGGCTCAATGCCCTGCGCGAAGTCGGTCTTGGCGGCATCCTGGCCGACGATATGGGCCTTGGCAAGACGGTGCAGGTGCTTGCCCTGCTATCGGCCGAAAAGGCGGCGGACCGTCTGACCAGTCCTGCGATCATCATTGCGCCGACCAGCCTGATGACCAACTGGATCAACGAGGCGGCGAAATTCGCACCGGACCTGCGGATACTGCTGCTGCATGGTCCGGATCGCCAGGATGCCTTCGACCAGATACCCGATCATGACGTGGTGCTGACGACCTATCCCCTGATTTCCCGCGATCACAAGACATTGCTGGCGCAGGCGTGGTCGTTCGCCATCCTCGATGAAGCCCAGACGATCAAGAAATCCCAACGCGACGACGACGCGATTGCTGCGCGACATCCGGGCGCAGCACCGCTTCTGCCTCAGCGGTACGCCGATGGAGAACCATCTCGGCGAAACTATGGTCGCTGATGAGCTTCGTAAACCCGGGCTACCTTGGCGATAAGACCCAGTTTGCCCGCAACTGGCGTACCCCGATCGAAAAAACCCGGGACACCAAACGGGTCGGGTGCCCTGGCGCGCCGGGTTCGGCCCTTCATGTTGCGTCGGACAAAAGCGGAGGTCGCCAACGACCTGCCGGCCAAGTCCGAGATGATCGAGACGATCGCGCTGGAGGGCAAGCAGCGCGACCTCTACGATTCTATCCGGCTGGCCATGCATGAAAAGGTGCGCAATGCCATTGCCGATCGCGGCCTGGCGAAAAAGCCATATCATCATCCTCGATGCCCTGCTGAAACTGCGCCAGGCCTGCTGCGATCCGCAACTGCTGAAACTGGACGATAAGGTGGCCTATCCGTCGGCCAAGCTGGAACGCCTGCTCGACATGGTGACGGAATTGCTGGCCGAAGGCCGCCGGATCATCGTCTTTTCACAGTTCACCTCGATGCTGGCCCTGATCGGCGCGCAACTGGACGCGCAGGATGTCGCCTATAGCCTGCTGACCGGCGATACAAAGGATCGCAAGGGCGAGATCGACCGGTTCCAGGACGGCAAGGTGTCCCTGTTCCTGATCAGCCTGAAGGCCGGCGGCGTGGGTTTGAACCTAACCGCGGCCGACACGGTGATTCTCTACGATCCGTGGTGGAACCCGGCGGTGGAGGAGCAGGCCATCGACCGCGCCTATCGCATCGGCCAAGACAAGCCGGTGTTCGTCTATCGGCTGGTGGCGCAGGAGACGATCGAGGACAAGATGGCGCAACTAAAGGCGCGCAAACGCGCCCTGGCCGACAGTCTGTTCGACACGGACGGCAATCCGACGGCGGCGCTGACGGAAGACGACGTGACGGCTCTGTTGGCGGAGTAGGTGCCGCCTGTCCCTGAATTCCCACACTCGGTTTCTTCCGCAAGGGGTGGGGCGACAAGCAGGATTAACCATGTTAAGACTTTCATAATTCTCGGGTATCGGTCCATGCGTATTGCCACCAACACAAGGTGGGGACGCTTGGCAATGCCAGACACAAATTTCCGGACGAAGTCCGGCAAGCACGACCGTGCGCCCGAGCTGATGCGAGGAGCCCCGCGGCGCTTGAGCGAACAAAGATGGGGGTTATATGTCGCGCGTCCTTAGCATCCTGATTGTCATCATCCTGCTCGGTGGCGCCGGCCTGTTCTATGCCGCCCCGGTTATTTCGTTTTACGATGTGCGCAGCGCCGCCAAGAGCGAGGATGTGCAGTCGCTGGCCAAGCTGGTCGATTTCGATGCGGTACGCGCCAGCATCCGCACGCAACTGGATGCCGGCGATGCCGGTGTCGCCGCTCCGCCGCCCTCGGCGTTGAATGACCCGCTGGCGCCACCGGCAATGCCGTGAAGAATGTTGGCGATTCGATCAGCAAGGCGTGGCACGACCTGACCCACAGCTGCGCCCAAGCCGGCCACCCCGCCCAAGCCTGCCCTGACCGCCGACGATTACCTGAAGCCGCGCGCCCTGCTGGCCCTGACCTATGGCGCCGGCAAGGATGCCGCGACCGTCGATCCGGATGCCTTCGCGCCCAAGCCGCCGATGCCGAAGATCGCCTTCTTCAGCCTGGAGCACGCCCGCCTGACGGTAAAGGATCCGGTGCGCGGCACCACGACCTTCACCTTCGAACGCCATGGCCTGACCCATTGGCAGGTCGTCCATATCGGCTTCCCAAAGCCGGGTGAGATCGCCGCCGAACAGGCCGCGGCCTCCGCCTCGGCAGCATCGGCTTCGGCAGCGCAATAAATCCTTTTCCTGTTGGAAACTGCGGCCTAAAACCGACGACATGATCGATACCATTGTCCGCGTCGTCGTCTTCTTTGCCTTCATTGCCCTCGGCGTATTGCTGGTGCGTCTCAAGCGCCTGACCGCGCAGGGGCTCGACGGCCTGAGCGCCTATTTCTACTGGCTGGGCTTTCCGGCCTGGCTGGTGGTCAGTTTTTCGAAACTGCCGCATGCCGACGGCGCGCTTCTGCAGACCCTGGGCGCTTATCTTGTGGCCATGGCCCTGACCGGCGCCATCATTATTGCCGTGGCGCGCCTGCTGCGGGTGCCTGGCCCGGACAGTATCGGCGCCGGCATGGCCAGCTTTATCAACAATTCCGCCTTTATGGGCATTCCGATTGCGCTCAGCCTGTTCGGCGCGCAGGCCGGCCGTGTCGGCCCCCTGGTCGTCGCTGGCGATTTCCTTGTGCTTTTCAGCATCGGCTGTGCCGGCCTGGCCAAGGCATCAGGGCATACTTTCCGCGTCGCCCTGATGCATACCGCGCGCAATCCGACCGTCATAGGCGCAGTGATCGGTGTGGTACTGATGAGTTTGGGCCTGCGCTTTCCGGCTCCCGTGGAAAACGCGCTCGACCTGCTAGGCCACTCCGGCCCGCCCGTCGCGCTTGTGGCGCTCGGCGGCATGCTGGGGCTGATGGATGTGCGCACGCTGTTGCGCATCGACAGCGCCAGTGCGCTGGCCATAGCCGGCAAAATCCTGCTGGCCCCTGCCCTCGTCGCAACGGTGCTGGGCCTACTGCATACCGATGCGACGGTGTTCCGGATCTGCGTCTTCCTCAGCGCCACACCGACGGCGGTCAGCGTCTTTATCCAGACGAAGATGTACGGCACCTGGTTCCAGGGCGCCGCCAAGACGGTGGCCCAGGGCACGGTCGTCAGCCTTTTCACCCTGTCTGCCCTGGCTGTAATCCTGACGGGTAGCGCATAACGTTCTTGATTTGTTCGGACACGTTGCTAATTTCGCGACACCTTATGAGAGGGAGGATATCATGATCGGTTACGCAACCTTCGGCACGAAGGACAAGGAAACCTCGGTGCGCTTTTTCGAGGCGGTCCTGGCGCCGCTGGGATACCAGAAATTCTATGACGACCATGTCGCCGGCTTTGCCATCGACGGCAATCCAGGCAATGGCGGCACCGTATGGGTCGGCCCGCCATTCGACGGCAATGAGGCCCAGGCGTCGAACGGCGCGATGATAGGATTCGTTGCACCGTCACGTGGCGGCTGTCGATGCCTTCCATGCGGCCGCCCTGGCCAATGGCGGCTCGTGCGAGGGATTGCCCGGCCTGCGCGAAGCCTATGGCCCCGATTTTTACCTGGCCTATATCCGCGACCCGATCGGCAACAAGATGTCGGCGGTGCGCAGGGGCGCTGAATGAGAAAAGCCCGGTCCTTATGGACCGGGCTTTGTCTTTTAGCCTGTTGTCTGGCTTAGCCGGTGATCAGCGCCTTGGCGGCGGCGATGCCGGCATCGGCCTTGCTGTCATCCGGCGCGCCGCCCTGGGCGAAGTCCGGCTTGCCACCGGCGCCCGCGCCGCCCATGGCGATGACGGCGGCCTTGGCCAGTTCTGCGGCGTTGAAACGGGTGGTCAGGTCGGGGGTGACAACGACCGTCACCGCCGCCTTGCCGTCGAGCTTGCCAACCAGGACGACGATACCGCTGCCGACCTGTTTGCGGAAGTCTTCGGCGAGCGGGCGCAGATCCTTGCCGCCGACTCCATCGAGGACTCGGGCCAGCACCTTGACGCCATTGATCTCTTCGGGACCGACGGCCGCACCGCCGCTGCCACCGACGGCCAGGGCGCGCTTGGCTTCCGACAGTTCCTTTTCCAGGCGCTTGCGGTCCGCGATCAGGGCCTCGACGCGGGCCTCGACCTGGTTGACCGGCACCTTGAACTGGGCCGCCAAGGATTCGGCTACGCCCGATTCCTCGAGCAGGTATTGCCGGGCGGCTTCACCGGTCAGGGCCTCGATGCGACGGATGCCGGCGGCGACGCCGCTTTCCGAGACGATCTTGAACAGGGCGATGTCACCGGTGCGGGCGACGTGGGTGCCGCCGCACAGTTCGACCGAATAGCGCTCTTCGCCGTTCAGACCGTGACCCAGCGTCAGGACGCGGACCTCGTCGCCGTACTTTTCGCCGAACAGGGCGACAGCACCGGCATCGATCGCCTGTTGCGGCGCCATCAGTTCGGTCTTGGCGGCTTCGTTCTGCAGGATGACCGCATTGACCTCGGCTTCGATACGCGTCAGTTCCTCGGTCGTCAGCGGGCCGCCATGGCTGAAGTCGAAGCGCATGCGCTCGGCATCGACCAGTTGGCCCTTTTGCGCGACGTGCGGCCCCAGGACGTTCTTCAGCGCTGCGTGCATAAGGTGCGCCGCCGAATGGTTGGACCGGGTCGTCTTGCGCGTATCGGCATTGACACCGAGCTTGGCCGTATCGCCAACAGCGACCTTGCCCGAGGTGATCTCGATGCTGTGGACGTAGAGCTCGCCGGCCTGCTTATGGGTGTCGAGCACCTTGCCTTCGCCGTTAGCGAAGGTGGCCGTGCCGACATCGCCTGCCTGCCCGCCGCCTTCGGCGTAGAAGGGCGTGCGATCGAAAACGATTTCAACCGTATCGCCGGCAAAGGCTTCCTTGACCTTCTCGCCATCAAGGACGAGCGCCTGGACGCTGGCGTCGGCGGTCAGGGTGTCATAGCCGGTAAACTGGGTGGCTCCGACCTCGTCGCGAATCGAGAACCACTCCGCGGCAACGGCCTTTTCGCCCGAGCCTCCCCAGTTCTTGCGGCCAAGCGCCTTCTGCTTTTCCATCGAGGCTTCGAAGCCGGCGACATTCACCGTCAGGCCCTTGGCGCGCACGGCATCCTGGGTCAGGTCGAGCGGGAAGCCATAGGTGTCGTACAGCTTGAAGGCGGTTTCGCCTTCGAGGACGTCGCCGTCCTTCAGGTCACGGGTGGCCTCGTCGAGCAGGGTCATGCCGCGGCCGAGCGTACGGCGGAAGCGTTCCTCCTCCTGGCGCAGGGTTTCGACAATGCTGGCCTCGGCGCGCTTCAGTTCGCCATAGTGACCGCCCATCTCGGCAACCAGGGTCGGGGCGAGACGGTGCAGCAAAGGCTCCTGGGCGCCGAGCAGGTAGGCGTGGCGCATGGCGCGGCGCATGATGCGGCGCAGGACATAACCGCGGCCTTCGTTCGACGGCGTGACCCCATCGGCGATCAGAAAGCTGGTCGAGCGCAGGTGGTCGGCAATGACGCGGTGCGACGGCAGGGCATCGCCTTCGGCGGCGACGCCGGTGGCGGCGACCGAAGCGCCAATCAGGGTTTGGAACAGGTCGATATTGTAATTGTTGTGCACGCCCTGCAGGACAGCGGCCAGGCGCTCCAGCCCCATGCCGGTGTCGATCGACGGCTTGGGCAGGTTAAGACGGGTACCATCCGGCTGCTGGTCGAACTGCATGAAGACCAGGTTCCAGATTTCGACGAAACGATCGCCGTCTTCTTCGGGTGTTCCCGGAGGGCCGCCCCAGATGTGGTCGCCGTGGTCGTAGAAGATTTCGGTGCACGGGCCGCACGGGCCGGTGTCGCCCATCGACCAGAAGTTATCGCTGCCGCTGATGCGGGCGATCTTCGATTCCGGCAGGCCGGCGATCTTCTTCCACAGGTCGAAGGCCTCGTCGTCGTCGACATAGACGGTCGCCATCAGGCGGTTCTTGTCGAGACCGTATTCCTTGGTGATCAGGTTCCAGGCAAACTCGATGGCCTCGGCCTTGAAATAGTCGCCGAACGAGAAGTTGCCGAGCATTTCGAAAAAGGTGTGGTGACGCGCGGTATAGCCGACATTGTCAAGGTCGTTATGCTTGCCGCCGGCGCGCACGACCTTTTGCGACGTCGTGGCGCGTTTGTAGGGTCGCATCTCGGCACCGGTGAAGACATTCTTGAACTGCACCATGCCAGCATTGGTGAACATCAGGGTCGGATCGTTCTGCGGCACGAGCGAAGAGGAGCCTACGACCTCATGCTCATACTTGGCGAAGTAATCGAGGAAGGTCTGACGTATCTGGTTTAACGACGGCATGAGAGGACTGACCGCTCCAATATGGGGTAATTTTACAAGCCCCTATATAGAGATGCGCTGCCAAGCGCAAAGCCCTTTGCATCTCGGCACAGGGCGATGCGTGAATTTTCAGCCCCTATAACAAAAAAGACGCCCCCGGGGCGCGGGGGCGTCTTCTGTCATCAGGTCGGACACGGTTTGACAGGTGCAGGACCTGACTTACTGTGTCTTACAGCGACTCGTCGCCTTCATTGGCATCGGCCTCCGGCGTACCCAGCAGGTCTTCGGAAATGGCCGCCGTCTTCTTGCGGATGCCAGCTTCGATTTCGTTGCACATGTCCGGGTTGGCCTTGAGGAAATCGCGGGCATTGTCTCGGCCCTGGCCGATACGGGTCGAGTTGTAGGAATACCAGGACCCCGACTTCTCAACGATGCCGCCCTTGACGCCGAGATCGATGATTTCACCGATCTTCGAGATGCCCTGGCCGTACAGGATGTCGAACTCGACTTCGCGGAAGGGCGGAGCGATCTTGTTCTTGACGACCTTGACCTTGACGTTGTTGCCGATGACTTCATCGCGAACCTTGATCGAACCGGTGCGGCGGATGTCGAGACGGACCGAAGCATAGAACTTCAGGGCATTGCCGCCGGTCGTCGTTTCCGGCGAACCGTACATGACGCCGATCTTCATACGGATCTGGTTGATGAAGATGACAATGCACTTCGATTTCGAGATCGAGCCGGTCAGCTTGCGCAGGGCTTGCGACATCAGACGGGCTTGCAGGCCCGGCAGGCTGTCGCCCATGTCGCCTTCGATTTCGGCGCGCGGCGTCAGGGCCGCAACCGAGTCGATGACTACGATATCGACAGCGCCGGAACGGACAAGGGTATCAGTGATTTCCAGCGCCTGTTCACCGTTGTCGGGCTGCGAGACCAGCAGGTCGTCGAGATTGAGCCCCAGCTTTTGCGCATAGGTCGGATCGAGCGCGTGTTCGGCGTCGACGAAGGCAGCAGTCCCGCCAGCCTTCTGGATTTCCGCAACCGTATGCAGGGCCAGGGTCGTCTTACCCGACGATTCCGGACCGTAGATTTCGATGATACGGCCCTTCGGCAGGCCGCCGATACCCAGCGCGATGTCGAGGCCCAGCGAACCGGTGGATACCGATTCAATCTGACCGACGACACCATTGGTGCCGAGTTTCATGACAGAGCCTTTACCAAAGGCCCGGTCGATTTGTGCAAGCGCAGCTTCGAGTGCGCGTTGCTTTTCAGAGTCGTTCTTACCCACGAGTTTCAACACTGCTTGAGACATAACCAAACCTTCCTATGTCACGATTCCCCGGCGGCCGGGGCAGATTGTTCAGATTGTTTTCGTCCGTATTTCGAGAACCCACATGTACCCCATTTGTTCCAAGTTCGCAATATGTTCTCGTGCAGATTGGAACAAATATTATCCCCGACTGGCCAAACCATGCCGGGAACCTACACGTGCATGAAGTTCGCGGCCGTCAGATTGGCCAGCTGGATGTTTTCCAGCAGGACGAAGTGGGTGGCGTCGGGCCCATAGATCAACACATCACCATTGACCTGGACGGCGTGGTCGAGCGGATTGTAGCTGTCGAAGACCGCGCCGTGGAAATTGACCTGGTCGCCGGCGGCAAAGCCATTGATCACCAGGGTATCGAGCACATCGACAAAGGTCGTCGCCGCATGACCCGACGCCACTGTCGTCGGGACGATCTTCGAACCGCCATCGCGCAGCAGGGTGTCGACGAACGTGTCGAGATTGCTGGCGCCCGAGTTGAAGACCCCCGTCCAGTAGTTCACCTCGGCCGTGCTCGCCGCCCGGCCCTCGATCGCCTGGTAAAGGGGCGAGATCTCCGCTGCCGCATAGGCCTTGCCGGAAGCGTCGCCGATGAGGGCGTCGTGCAACTGGACGAAGGTGCTGCCATTGGCCACCAGCCCCTTCCACACATTCACCTCCGACGTCGTCGCCGCCCGGCCGAAATATTCCCGGTAGAGCGTGCCCACTTCGCTGACCGTGTGCGCCTGGCCCGAAGCGTCGTTGACCAGGGTCGTGCGCATGCTGGCCTGCGTCGTGCCGCTGGTCAGCATGCCGCGCCACACCGCCATCTCGGAGTTCGTCGGGTCGCGCCCGAAATAGCTGTCATAGGTCGCGGTGATCGTCCGGGCCGTCGTGCCCCCGCCATCGCCCAGCAAGGCTGAGGTCAGGGTGACGAAGCCGGCGCCATTGGCGATCAGCCCCTTCCACGTGGTGATCTCCGCGCTTGTCGCCGCCCGGCCGAAGTCGGCCGTATAGTCGGCGGTGATGACCGAACTGACATAGGCCTGGCCAGAGGCGTCGTTGATCAGGGCCTGGCGCAGTTGCAGCGGCGTCAGGGCGCCATCGTTGAACTGCCCCGTCCAGTAGCTCAGGTCCGAGGTCGAGGGCGCATGGCCAAGCCAGGTCTTGTAGGCCTGGGTCACATAGGCAGCCGCATTGGCCGAGGCCCCGGCCTGCGCCGCCAGCACCAGCTCGAAGCCGCGCAGGTCATAGGTTCCCGCCTTCAGCGCACCCGACCAGTAGCTGACCTCCGACGCGCCCGGATCGCGGCCGAGATAGACGTCGTACAGCCCCTTGATCGACAGATAGGCATTGGCCTTGCCCGCTCCGTCATTGGCAAGCGTGGTGTTCAGCGACGCAAGGCTGGCCGCGCCCGACTGCAGGGCCCCACTCCAGTAGGTCGTTTCCGAACTCGACGGATCACGGCCGAAATAGCCGTCATAGAGATACTTGACCAGGGCCGGTTCGTTGGCCTTGCCGGTGGCGTCGTTGGCCAGCACCTTGTTGAAGGCCGCAACCGTCGCGCCCGAAGACAGGGCGGACGACCAGACACCCAGCTCCGCCGCCGTCGGCGCCCGGTGGAAGAAGCTCTCATAGCCATCGACGATCGCACCGGCACTGGCGGTGGCGACAAGGCCATCGGTGAACTGCAGTTGTTCGATACTGACAAGCGTCTCTGACTGCGTACTGTTTACGACGTGGAGTGCGCCGTTGCCATCCACCGTCACCGTCGCCTGCTGCCGGGTCGAGACCAGGACCGCCATGTCGATGCCGGCGCCACCGTCGATAAGATCGCTTCCAGCACCACCTGCCAGGGTGTCGTTACCGTCATTGCCGGCAAGCGTGTCATTGCCGTTGCCGGCCTTCTGATCGGCGGCCAGGACAAAGGCCGGATCCAGGGTGAAATCCAGTTGCGATGTCGTCGCATAGGGAAGAAACCCGTCTTCCGCTGCCTGGCGCATATAGTCCTGCCGCTGCGTCTCGGTCAGATTGCTGCCGTTCAGGACCCGATCGAGAAACAACAGGGTAATGCCGCGCGAACCGTAGACATCGATAACCTTGTCGATGAAGGCCTGCGCATTCCCCGACACATAGTCTTCCGCCAGGATGGCGCTGATGGCGTGGAAGTAGGCGTCGTCATTGGCGGACGGACCGGAGCCATCCGCATGACTGTCGTTGATCAGGTATGGCGCGCCGTTGATGATGAAGCGAAAATCGGACGGTTGTTTATGCGCGGCTGCAAGATCGGCATCGGCGCGAGCCCGCAGATTGACGATCAGGTCACGCATATTGCGCGCATTGGCGGCTATCGTCGCGGTGTCGCCGACAAAATAGTCACCCGGATCATCGAGGAATATCCCGGAATAGCCGTCGGCAACCAGTTGGTCGACACGGGCATACATAACGTTCAGCCATTCGGCGCTGGCGTAGTTCGCCTTGTAGGTCGTGGTCGTCCCTACACGCTCCGTCAGCATGCCGCCTGGAACGACCTGTCCCTTGCTATCGACCCACTTCGTGTTCCAGTCGGAATTGAACGTATTGATCCGGGCAATGTCGAGATAGGCAAAAACCAGACGCCCCGAACCTGTCGTTTCGATGGTGTGCACCTCCGTCGCCGACCAGTCCTTTTCGCTCGCCACCTTGGTCGTATCTTCGAACCTGGCAGAAGGGATGATCAGCATGTCGAAAGCCGCATGCGACAGGCCATCCAGCGTATAGCCTGCCCCGCCGTACAATATACCGTAATTGCGAATCCCGAACTGGGCATAGGCGGTATCGACGGCAGTCTGCTGCGCGGTGGAATCCCCATACAGGATATCGTTGCCGGCACCACCGGACAGGCTGTCATTTCCCTGTCCACCAAATACCGTGTCATTGCCAGCTGTGCCGGTCAAGGTATCGTTGCCTGTCGTGCCTGCCAGCGCCATAACGCCCTCCCTCTGGATTTCGCAATCCCAGACTGGCACATATTACACGTCCTGACTGCGTTTTTTTGACAATCCGATACAAGGTTACAGAGATGCTACATCCGGCTTCCGGAAACCGGTGCGGAGGATTATCCAAAGCAGGCAACGGCCCGTGTTCCAGGCACTCGCACTTTTTGCCGCTGCTTTCGCTATGGTTGCGGCAAGCAATTGGCTAGCTTCGACAGTTTTTAAAAAGTAAATATTGCGAATTTTGATGATCACATTTTTCCGCAAAATACATCGCAAGTATAGTTAAAATCATTTCTTAACCGGTTTTTAGCCTTTCCGTCGTGAGTAATTATCCATGGGCGTGTGCCCTTCCCTCCCGGCAGTGACAGTTGAAAATATGGCGAGTACCTCGAACAAGATATATGTCTCCGATTCTGCGGGAGACCTTTATGCGATCGATCCGGCCAGCCAGGCCTGGCAATTGATCGGGCATATGTCCGTCGTAATGTCGGACTTGGCCTTTGCGCCTGACGGTACGCTTTACGGAATTTCGTTTACCGACCTGTACCGCATAGATCCAGCGACCGGCGCGACGACGCAGATCGCCACCCTCGGCGTCACCGACGCCAATACGCTGGGCATTACATCAGAGGGGGTCGCCTACGTCGGCGGCTCCGGTCAGGCAGGCTTCTATGCGCTCAACCTGGGTAACGGCCAGACCACGCTGATCAGCGACAATTCCGCCAGCTATACCTATTCGGCGGGCGATATCGTCTTTGCCGGCAACATTGCCTATGTTTCCGTGCTCGACGATTTCCGCAAGCCGGAGGTGGCAAAAATCGACCTGACCTCGGGCAAGGTCCTGGCCGTAACAACCGTCGACCTTGCCAGCCTCTATGGCCTTGGCCAGGCCGATGGCAAATATTACGGTTTCTCGGCAAACAGCATCTACACACTCGATCCCGAAACCGGCGTCACGAGGTTTCTGTATAATATCACCGCGGCATCCGTCGTTACCGGCGCCGCCAGCATATTTCCGAAAATTCAGTCCTTCTCCTCTACCGCTTCCCAGGCGTCCGTATTTGTCGACGGAAACGGTACCCTGCAAATTACCATTGCGGGTCAGACGACAGCCGTTACCGACACCGGGAACCTGCTACTGAAATTTACGGATACGACAGTATCTGCAGCCAATGCGGCGTTGATCATCGAGGGATACGAGAATTTCTTCAACCGTGCACCGACAGGCGCGGAACTCGGCACCTGGAGCAACCTGCTGCTATCGGGCACGTCTGCGTCGGACTTCCTCAAGGCCCTCGCCAACGACCCCACCGGCAAGGCCAATGAACCGGCCCTGATCAAGCTGCTCTACAACGGCTATTTCGGCCGCGATCCTTCGGCTTCCGAGACCACCTATTGGTCGGGCGCCTTGCAAAGCGGCGCGGCGACGGTAGCCACCTTCAACACCATCCTGGCCAATGACGCCGGCGGCAAGGCCTACCTGCCCGTCTCCATCAAGGCCCTCTACGACACCTATGTCGGACGCGATCCCTCCGCCGCCGAGGTCACCTTCTGGAAGGGCGCCTTGCAATCGGGAACCTACGACCTGCGCCAGATGCAACTCGTCCTCGCCGCACAGCCCGGCGCTCAGGCTCACGAGACCGCCTACCTCACCCAGGCCTACCAGACCTGGCTCGGCACAAACCCATCCGTCTCCGATATCAGCTACTGGAGCGGACAGCTCAACAATGCCGCCGTCCTGCCCTCGCAGATCCGCAGCATCCTCATCAACGACGCCGGCGGACAGGCCCATATCGCCGCTATCGTCTCAGCGGAATATTCCGCCTATTTCGGGCGCGCAGCCTCCACCGCCGAGATCAATGTGTGGAAGGGCCTCATTGCCGGCGGCGCCGACTTCACAACCCTGCAGTCCGCCCTGCTCTCCGATTCCGCGGGCGCCACCGCGAAGACCATCACCAGCTATTACGACAGCTATTTCGGTCGCGACCCGTCCTTCAACGAGATCGGCGTCTGGCGCGGATTGCTGGCCAATGGCGCCACCACGACCACCCTGCGCTCCGCTCTGCTCGGCGATGCCGCAGGCCAGGCCCATACCACGGCCGAGGTCACCAGCCAGTACCAGACCTATTTCGGACGCGATCCGTCGCAGGGCGAGATCAATACCTGGAAGGGCCTCATCAATGGCGGCGCGACCTTCACCACCCTGCACAATGCCCTCGTCGGTGACGGCGGCGGCAAGGCCCATGCCGCAGCCGAGATCACAGCCCTCTACCAGGCCGACTTCGGACGCGCCCCCGCCGCCGGCGAAACCGCATACTGGACCAATGCCTTCAACACCGGCACGGCAAACCTCGACAGCTTTATCGATACCCTGCTGACCAATGCAGGCTCCGTCATCGCCACAGTCCAGGCGACACCCGGGCATGCCGCCACCACCTGGATCGATATCGGCGATCCCCTCGTCATCAACGGCTTCACCGCCGCCGACCATATCGCCTTCTCGGGCCCGGCCTTCACCGGCTACAATGCCCTCGACCATGCCGTCCAGACCGGAAACGATGTCCTGATCTACGGTTCGGACCCCGCCCATGTCGTCCTCCTCGAGAACGTACATCTCACCGACCTGACCGCTGCAAACTTTATCAATATCTAAGGACCCGCCCGACCTCTATCGGCAAGACCGTGCGCAACGCCCCCCTTGCTTCGCACGGTATTTCCTGCCCTGTCGGCCAATCCCCTGATACATAAGGCGACAATCTGTGATTTGCCGGAACAGGCCGCGATGATATCCCCTTGAAGACGGCAAGGAGACCAGGGTGCAGGCAGCACAGACGGCAAAACATCTGTGGATACGGCTGAACGAAGCGCTAGACCGGCCGCGAATCTTCATCGCCGCTGCCGCGCTTATCCTGGTCCTGACGGCCGCCTGCGGCATCCTGTTCGGCTATATCAGCCCCGACTCCTGGTATTACATCATGCTGGCGCAGCATCTGCGCACCGGCCTGGGGTGCACCATGCATGGGGTCTATGCCGCCACCTACCCGTGCGGCTATCCGACGGCCATCGCCCTGACGGCGCCACACCTGACCCTGGCCGGGCTGATGATCAGCAGCAAGGTGACCAACCTGCTGCTGCTCGGCGCCAGCTTCACCTTCGTCTGGAAGGGCTCGGACAATCCGCTGATGGCAGCAGCCGCCATCCTCAATCCCATCGTGCTTCTGATCGGGCTCTATACCTGGTCGGAAAACCTGCTGCTCTTCTGTGCGACGGGCGTCTTTTTCGCCGTGTCGCGAATAGCACGTGAGGGCAGATGGCCGGACCAGGTCCTGCTCGGCGTCATTCTCGTCATCGGTTGCTTTGCCCGCTACTTCTTCGGGCCGTTCGCCCTGATCCTGTTCGGCGGCACCTGGATCGCCTATGGCCGTACGACAGCGCTAAAAGCCCTGCCCGCCTTCTGCGTCGCCGGCGCGGTCTTCCTCGGTTATCACACGGTCAACCAGTTGCTGACCGGCTTTGGCACAGGCATGCCGCGCGTGCCGGCGCCGGAAACCCTGTTCCTGACCATCAGCAACTTTATCCAGGCGTCCGCCGCCATCCTGGCCATGCTGGCCTTAAGCGTAGTCCTGCTGGTCGTCTTCGCGTGGCCGTTGGCCCGACCGTCACGCCAGGCAACCACGGACCCGGCCAGCCTCTTCCTGATACTGGCCGGCTCCGGCTTCCTGGTCCTGGCCTTCGTGCTGCGTGCCCGCACCCTGTTCGATCCCTTCGGCGTGCGCACTATCGGCTACGGTATCGTCCTTCTGGTCGCCGGCCTGGTCGGGCAGTATGTCCATTGGCGGAGCGAAAACCGCTATCCGGTGATCGCCGTCCTGGTCAGCGGGCTGGTATCGCTGACCTTTGCCGACGGCACCGCCATCCCCGACATGGTAGGCGGCATGACGCGCGGCGACTATGCTTTTCCGGCATCGGAACTGAAGGGCCTGACCTACAAGGGCCCGCCGGCCGACGTCATCGTCTATTTCCAGTTGCCCGATCCGAACATCCAGACAGGCACGATCGATACGATCGAAGACCTATATTATGGGCCGAAGATCACCCTGCTCTCGCCGCGCGCCGGTCCGGACAATACCCCCCAGACCGTGGGCGACTTCATCCGCCAGTTCGAAGGCGAGGAAAACAAGCGCTGCTATGTCGACTTCACGCCGTTTGCCAGCCTTGATGATTTCCATGGCTATCTCGACTCGACCACCCAGACGGATACCAGCTTCTCTCTGATCCCGGGCCTGTCGCAGACAAAGACAAAGCCCAATCTCGACCCGGGCGTCCGCGCGTACCTGACCGCCATCTTCCAGCCCGGACAGATGGTGCCATGCGCCCGCATCTTGGCGCTGCCCCAGACCCAGGCCCTGCTGCATCATCGTTGAACCCTGCCTGTTGCGCCTGGTTGTCAGCGAGGCGATCCCATGTCAAGTTAGCGCTATCAAACAGCAGCCATAAGAGCTGCGCCTAGGGCAAGGATACCTGTACGTGACGCCATTTTCCGCCACATATCCCGCATGGGCCCTGACCTCCGTCGGCCTGGCCGTGCTCGGCCTGATCATCATGATCGCCTGGGGCAAGGTGCAGCCCCTGCTCGCCTTCGTCATCGCTTCGATTGCCGCCGCCCTGCTGCTGGGCATGCCGATCGACACCATCCCCAAGTCGATCGACAAGGGGATAGGCGACATGCTGGGCTCGCTCGCGGTCCTGCTGGCGCTCGGCGCCATGTTCGGCAAGCTGATCGCCGACAGCGGCGCGGCGCAGAAGATCGCCGCCGTGCTGATCCGCCTGTTCGGATCGCCGCGCATGAGCATCGCCCTGACCCTGACCGGCTTTATCGTCGGCATTCCGCTATTCTACAATGTCGGCTTCGTCCTGCTGGTGCCGCTGATCTTCTCGCTAGTACGCCAGTCGGGCAAGCCGCTTGTCTATCTCGCCGTGCCCCTGATGGCCGGCCTGTCGATCGCCCACGGCTTCCTGCCGCCGCACCCGTCGCCCACCGCCATCATCCCGATGTTCAACGCCAATATTGGCCTGACCCTGATCTATGGCCTGATCGTCGGCATCCCGACCCTGCTGATCGCCGGGCCTTTGTTCGCCCTAACCGTCAAGGGCATAGTCGCCAATCCACCGGACCTGTTCCTGACCGAGCCGAAATCCGAAGACCAGTTGCCAGGCACCTTTACCAGCTTCGCCACGGCCCTGTTGCCTGTCATGCTGCTGGCCGGCGCTACTGCCCTCAGTTTTTCCGGCATGGTGCCGGCGCAATACAAGGCCCTGCTAGGCTTTGCCGCCAACCCGACCATCGTCATGCTGGTTGCCCTGCTGATCGCCTGCATCACACTTGGCACAGCGCGCGGTACGAAGGTGCGACCGCTGATGGAGGGCATGGGCGGCGCACTGCGCGAGATTGCGCCGATCCTGCTGATCATCGCCGGCGCCGGCGCATTGAAGCAGGTCTTCGTCGATTCCGGCGTCAGCAACGAACTGGGCACCCTGCTGCGCGCCCTTCCCGTCCCGCCCCTGGTGCTGGGCTGGGCCATGGCCGGGGTCATCCGCGTCTCGCTCGGTTCGGCCACAGTCGCCGGGCTGACGGCGGCAGGCCTGATCGCGCCCTTGGTCGCGACGTCCGGCGTCAATCCCAACCTGATGGTCCTGGCCATCGGGGCTGGAAGCCTGATGTTCAGCCACGTCAACGATTCCGGTTTCTGGATGTTCAAGGAATATTTCGGCCTGTCGATCAAGGACACGCTGCGATCCTGGACCCTGATGGAGGGCCTGGTCGGGATATTCGGTCTGATGTTCGTGCTGATTCTCGACCGGTTCGTGTGATACCGGGTGCAGCGCACAAACGATTGTTTGCGACGGAATGATGAAGCCGCTACCATGCAGCCATACGATTGCTGAGCTTTTTCATGATTCCTCGTGCCGCCATCGATACGCCTTGTTACAGGCATGCTTAGAGGCATCCTGCTTGGCTTCATGGCCTTCGCCCTGTTTTCGATCAGCGACGCCTGCGTGAAGTCGATGCACGGGGCGCTGCCGCCCTATCAGATCGCCTTTTTCGGCGCCGCCTTCTCGCTGGTCATGCTGCCCTTTATCTGGAAGCGCGGCGAGACTGTCGTCGATCTGGTGCGCTGCCGCTGGCCGAAACTGTGGCTGCTGCGCGGCGTCCTGTCGACGATCGGCACCTTTTCCAGCATCACCGCCTTCAGCCGCCTGCCGATGGCCGAAGCCTTCGCCCTTATCTTCCTGATGCCTCTGGTCACCACCGTCCTGTCGGTGTTTTTCCTCAAGGAAAAGGTGGCGATGAAGGCGTGGTTCGCCATCATCCTGGGCTTTGTCGGCGTGCTGGTCGTTTTGCGCCCGGGTTTCCGCGCCATCGACATCGGCCATATCGCGGCCCTGGCATGCGGTATTGCCGGCGCCATCCTGTCGGTCATGCTGCGCAAGGTCGGTCACGACGAAAAGCCGATCAGCCTGTTCGGCGCCGGCCTTCTGTTTCCGCTGATCGCCTCGGCCATACTGATGATACCGGGCTTCGTGCCACCGACCGCCATCCAATGGCTGGCCATTGCCGGTTTCGCCATCCTGGCCGCCGTGGCCAATGTCTGTATCATGGTGGCGTCGCGCCTGGCCCCGGCCAGCACCATCGCGCCGACGCAATATTCGCAGATGCTGTGGGGGATAGGCTTCGGTTATCTGTTCTTCAACGACCGGCTGGATGTGTTCACCCTGGTCGGCGTGGTGATCATCGTCGCTGCGGGGCTGTGGCTGTTTATGCCGCGGGTAAAGATGGCCTAATCGCCGCCATATCCGCGCATGTCGCGCTGCTTTTTCTTAAACCGCCCCATTACCAGAGGCGGGGATGCAAGGCAGGGCGGCCTGGTCGCGAAGATGTGTGCATACCCTGGTTTCAAAAGGGAGAGGCCTTTAAAGGTTGTGGAATTTTTAAATTTTTTGCTTGACCTAGAAGCCAGCTTCGCGGAAAAGCGCCCCTCCAGTTGGTGCGGTCCCTTCGTCTATCGGTTAGGACGTTAGGTTTTCAACCTGAAGAGAGGGGTTCGACTCCCCTAGGGACTGCCAAACTGTCTTTCTCCTGAAAACAAAAAACGCCCTCCCCGTTTCCGGGAAGAGCGCCTTTTCGTATTCTGCTCCGAGTACCTAGTTTACAGTCGGTTTGCCGATCACCAGGGCCTCGCCGTTGAAGCCGACATGGATGACCTCGCCATCGGTAAACCGGCCGGCCAGGATTTCCCGGGCAATGCCGTCGACCAGCAGCTTCTGGATCACCCGCTTCAGCGGACGCGCGCCGTAGGCCGGGTCATACCCACGATCGGCCAGGAAGTTCAGCGCCGCTTCATCGATGCTCAGCGTCATTTCGCGATCGGCCATCAGCTTTTCCAGGCCCTTGAGCTGGATGCGGACGATGTCGTGCATATGCGCCTTGTCGAGGCGGTGGAACAGGATCATCTCGTCGATACGGTTGAGGAATTCCGGACGGAAGTGCCGGCGCACAACGTCGAGCACCAGCGGCCGCACGGTCTCGACCGAGACGTCTTCATCCATATTCACCAGGACTTCGGACCCAAGATTCGACGTCATGACGATCAGGGTGTTGCGGAAGTCGACCACACGCCCCTGCCCGTCCGTCAGGCGACCATCGTCCAGCACCTGCAGCAGGATGTTGAACACGTCCGGATGCGCCTTTTCGACCTCGTCGAACAGGACGACCTGGTAGGGCCGGCGGCGAACCGCCTCGGTGAGGGCACCGCCCTCGTCATAGCCGACATAGCCTGGAGGGGCGCCGATCATGCGTGAGACCGAGTGCTTCTCCATGTATTCCGACATGTCGAGGCGGGTGATGGCCGTATCGTCGTCGAACATGAATTCGGCCAGGGCCTTGTTCAGTTCCGTCTTGCCGACGCCCGTCGGTCCCAGGAAGAGGAACGAACCGATGGGACGGTTCGGGTCCTTCAGCCCGGCGCGGGCGCGGCGAACAGCGTCCGACACGGCGGTCAGGGCTTCGTCCTGGCCGACGACGCGGCTACGCAGCACATCTTCCATGCGCAGCAGCTTTTCGCGCTCGCCTTCCAGCATCTTGTCGACGGGCACGCCGGTCCAGCGCGAGACGACCGCGGCGATCTGCTGAGAATCGACCACTTCCGGAGTCAGCGGCATTTCCTGCGAGGCATTCTCGGCGTCCTGCAACTGCTTTTCCAGTTGCGGGATACGGCCGTAGAGGATTTCGGACGCCTTTTGCAGGTCGCCGGCGCGCTGGGCATTGGCCAGTTCGATACGAGCCCGGTCCATGGCTTCCCGGGCGCGGGCGGCCGAACCGACCTTGTCCTTCTCGGACTTCCAGCGCACGGTCAGGGTCAGGGAGCGGCCTTCGAGGTCTTCAAGCTCATTGGCCAGGCGCTCGAGACGGGCGCGCGACCCGGCGTCGGTTTCCTTGTTCAGCGCCTCGCGCTCGATCTTAAGTTGGACGACACGGCGATCGAGCTCATCGAGTTCTTCCGGCTTGGAGTCGATCGCCATACGGACGCGCGACGCCGCCTCGTCGATCAGGTCGATCGCCTTGTCGGGCAGGAAACGATCCTGGATATAGCGGTTCGACAGAGTTGCCGCCGAGACGATCGCCGAGTCGGAGATGCGCACCCCGTGGTGGACCTCATACTTTTCCTTGAGGCCGCGCAGGATGGAGATCGTATCCTCGACGGTCGGTTCACTGACGAAGACCGGCTGGAAGCGGCGGGCCAGCGCCGGATCCTTTTCGACGTGCTTGCGGAATTCGTCGAGCGTGGTGGCGCCGACGCAATGCAGTTCGCCGCGGGCCAGTGCCGGCTTCAGAAGGTTGGAGGCATCCATGGCGCCGTCGGACTTGCCGGCGCCGACCAGGGTATGCATCTCGTCGATGAACAGGACGATCTGGCCCTCGGCTGCCGTGACCTCGTTGAGTACGGCCTTGAGGCGTTCCTCGAACTCACCGCGATACTTGGCGCCGGCGATCAGGGCGCCCATGTCGAGCGCCATCAGCTTCTTGTCCTTCAGCGACTCAGGGACATCACCGTTGATGATGCGCTGGGCCAGGCCTTCGACGATAGCCGTCTTGCCGACACCGGGCTCGCCGATCAGGACAGGGTTGTTCTTGGTGCGACGCGCCAGGACCTGGATGGTGCGGCGGATCTCTTCGTCGCGGCCGATGACCGGGTCGATCTTGCCGTCGAGCGCGGCCTGGGTCAGGTCGCGGGCATATTTCTTCAGGGCGTCGAAGCCGTTTTCGGCCGTCGCGCTGTCGGCGGTCTTGCCCTTGCGGAAATTGACGACAGCGTCCTTCAACTGCTTGAGCGAGATGCCGGCCGCCTTGAGCAGGGGCTCGGATTCCTTGCCGCCGAGGGCGGCCAGCAGCAGGCGGTCGGCGGTGACAAAGCTGTCGCCGGCCTTTTGCGCTTCGGTCTCGACCTCCGTGAACAGGCGGGCCGTGTCGTTGTGCATGTAGAGCTGCGAGGCGCCCTCGACCCGGGGCAGCTTGCTCAAGGCGACATCGACGGCGCCGGTAAATGCGTCCGGATTGCCGCCGGCCAGCGAAATCAGGCGCGGCGCCAGGGCGTCCTTGTCCTCGACAAGGGCCTTCAGCACGTGCTGCGGCATAAAATACTGGTGGGTGTTGGCCTGGGCGATGCCCTGGGCGCTCTGGATAAGTTTCTGAGTTTTCTCGGAATACTTTTCGATATTCATAATACGGTCTCTCCCCGTGACGGCGGAATTTCAGACCCGTCCGCGGCCCTCATCAAGCGACCACATCGGCATCCAATGACGACCGATATAGTGTGACATTTGAACCACACAAGAGGGAACGGCCGGAATTTCCACAGGCTGCCTTCGCCGTTGCAAAATCCCCGTCTTTGCGCCTATAAACGCCCCATGCCCGATAAGATCTTCTACCCCGCCGCTGCCGTCGTTGCGCTCCTGCTGATCGCCATCAGCCTGGTATGGCCGCAGGGTCAGGGCATGATCTCGCCGCCGCCGTTCGGCCACAGGATCGAACTGCCCGACTATTTCCGCATGGTGCGCGAACGCGATATTCGTCACGTCGAGGAAGCCAAGCGCAAGGCGGCACAGGCTGCGCAGGACGCGGCCGAATCGTCGGCCGCTTCGTCGGTGTCCGCATCGATCGCCCATTCCTCCGTCAAGAGCCGTTGAGCCTGCCTGTTCTCGTCTTCGGCTACGGCTTTATCGGCGCCGCCTTTGCCGGCGCCGCCCGTGCGGCTGGTCATGACATCATCGCCACGGCGCGCAGCGACAGTACGCGCCAGGCGCTGGCATCCCAGGGTATCCCCGCCGTCGATCCCGGCAATATAGATCTGTCAGCCATATCCGGCCTGCTGGTCACGCCCGCACCCGACGATGCCGGCTGTCCGGCCTTTGCCGCCCTGCGGCAAGACCTTGCGTCGGCAGCGCCGAAATGGATAGGCTATCTGTCGACCACCGGCGTCTACGGCGATCGCGATGGTGGCTGGGTATGGGAAGACAGCGATCTGCGCCCTAGTTCGACCGAGGGTCGCCGCCGCGTGCTGGCCGAGCAGCAGTGGCAGTCCTTAGGTCCGAACCACACGGTGGCGACCTTTCGCCTGCCTGGTCTTTATGGCCCAGGCCGCAATGTTATCGAACGCCTGAGGGACGGCACGGCACGGCGCATCCACAAGCCTGACCACGTCTTTTCCCGCCTGCATCATGACGACTGCGCCACGGCCGTCCTGGCGGCTTTCGAGCGGCAAGCTGAGGGCCCTTTCAATCTGTGCGACGACCGCCCTGCCCCGGCCGACGCCGTGCTGGCCTACGCCGCGCAACTGACGAGTCTGCCAATGCCTGAACAGGTAATGTGGGACGATCCAGCTCTAAGCCCCGCGACACGACGGTTCTATGCTGACAACAAGCGGGTCTCCAATTCCCGCGGCAAGGCCGTGCTTGGTTGGCGCCCGCGCTATCCGACCTATCACGAAGGGCTGAAGGCGCTCCACGATGCTATACATGGCGGCAAATCGGGGTAGACTCCGGTAGTCTCGCAAGCAAGGTCGCCCCGTGCCCCCACCACCCGTCCGTACCTACGTTATTACCGGCGCCTCGTCCGGCATCGGCGCGCAGTTCGCCAAGTCGTGCGCGGCGCGCGGCTGGAACCTGGTGTTGGTCGCTCGGCGCATGGCCCGGCTACAGGACCTGGCTCACGACCTGATGGACCGCCACACGATCAAGGTCACCTGCATTGCCGCCGACCTCAGCAGGCGTACAGACGTAGATCACCTGTTGGAACAGCTGAAAACGCATAATATTCAGGTCGATGGCCTGATCAACAATGCGGGCTACTCCCTGGCTCACACCTTTGCGGCCACCACCAACAGCCAGCAGATGGATTTCATCGAGGTCTGCGTCACCACGCCGACCTACCTTACCCACGCCCTGTTGGATCACATGTTGCAACAGGGATTCGGGCGAATCATCAACGTCTCGTCCATGGTCGCCTTCTCGCCGGGCGCTGCTGGCCACACCCTCTACCCGGCGGCAAAATCCTATGTGCTGAAATTTTCACGCTCGCTGAATGCCGAGGTCGCCGACCGCGGGGTGTTTGTCACCGCCCTGTGCCCCGGCACCACCGAATCGGAGTTCCAGCAGGCCAATGGCATGACCGAGGTGCTGAAAACCAAGCCCTCGCGCCTGACGCAGAGCGCCGAAAGCGTGGTCGAGGCAGCGTTGAAAGCCAACGAAAAAGGCCGGGAAGTCGTCGTCACAGGCCTGGTCAACCAGATCGCCGTTGCCGCCATGACCCTGCTGCCAGACGGCATTATCACGCCGCTCATCCGCTGGGGCGCGAAGCGCTACCAGATGCACGATTGAGCATTTTTCAGCTCAATCGCCGCATTGCTCGCCACCCTCAGAAGCGTGCTAGCGCTTCGCTCCTTGAGCACAATTGGCGGCGTGCGGTCGCACGCTCCCAACGGCCGAGCAAAGCTCGTGAGCCGTTGGTATAAAACCATTGACGGGTGCAGGATTCCCGGCCTACCACAGGCGAAACGTTATCAAATAACGGAGCCCAAATGGCCGATACCACCCCCGCCACCGAATCCACGCATTACGATGTGATCATTATCGGCTCGGGCGCCGGCGGTGGCACCCTGGCCTATGCCCTGGCCAATACCGGCAAGACAATCCTGATCCTGGAGCGCGGACAGCCCCTGCCGCAGGAGCCGCAGAACTGGGACCCGAAGGCCGTCTTCGTCGACCACCGCTACCGCACCAAGGAAAAGTGGCTCGACAAGCAGGACAAGCCCTTCATCCCCAATACCAACTACTGGGTCGGCGGCAACACCACCTTCTATGGCGCCGCCCTGATGCGCATGAAGACGCGCGACTTCGAGGCGGTCGATCATGCCGACGGCCTGTCGCCGGCCTGGCCCCTGTCCTATACCGACTTCGCGCCCTATTACGAAAAGGCCGAAAAGCTGTGGCGCGTCCATGGCGAGCGCGGCATCGATCCCAATGACCGGCCGGACGATCCGCCCTACCCTTATCCGCCCCTAAGCGACGATCCGGGCGTGGCCAAGCTGAAGAAACATTTCGAAGGCCTGGGCTGGCATCCCTCGCCCCTGCCGCTGGGCGTCAACCGTGACGAGGCCCATCCGCAAACCTCGCACTGTGTGCGCTGCACGACCTGTGGCGGCTATCCCTGCCTGCTCAAGGCCAAGAGCGACGCCCGCTCGATCGTGCTCGACCCGATCAAGGACCTGCCCAATATCACCATATTGGCCGGTTACAAGGTCACGGCCCTGATAACCGACGGTAGCGGCAAGACGGTCAAGTCAGTCACCACCGAAGGCGACCAGGGCCAGGTTCTCAGTTTCTCCGGTGACATCTTCGTCCTGGCCGCCGGCGCCGCCAACAGCGCCGCCATCCTGCTGAAATCGCAGTCAGCGGCCCATCAGGACGGCCTGGCCAACAGCTCGGGCATGGTCGGCCGCAACTACATGTTCCATACCACCTCGGCCGTCATTTCGGTCCTGGCCGAACATTTCGACTCGACCTTCCCCAAGACCTTCGCCGTCAACGACTTCTATTTCGGCGATCCGGACGGCTCGTACAACTATCCCATGGGCCAGATCCAGTTGCTGGAATACATGTCGGGCCAGACCCTGGAAGGCCAGATCAGCGACATCATTCCCCCGGCCCTGATCCCCAACTTCATCACCGACGACCTGGCCAAGCACATCGTCGCCTTCCTGACCATGAGCGAGGACCTGCCGCGTTACGAGAACCGCGTCACGGTCAACAGTTCCGGCCAGATCAAGCTGACCTACACCCCCAACAACCTGGCCAGCCATCTGCGCCTGACCCGCAAGCTGGAAAACGGCCTGCGCGGCTTCTCCCTGCGCCAGCACACCCTGTTCGAGCCGCATTTCGCCATCGACCAGTTGCTGCCTCTCTATGGCACGGCGCACCAGTGCGGCACTCTGCGCTTCGGCCGCGATCCCGCCGGCAGCGTGCTCGACGAGAACTGCAAGGCGCACGACCTCGACAATCTTTACTGCACCGACACCTCGTTCTTCGTCTCGGCCTCCGCTGTCAACCCGACCCTGACCACGGTCGCCAATGCCCTGCGGATCGGCGACCACCTTATGGACAGGCTGAAGTGAGGTATTCTATATGAAACTGGCTGCCCTGTGCGGCAGCCTGCGGGACGGCTCGCTCAATGCTGCCCTGATCGGCGCCATCGCCCGTATGGAGGTCTTCGATGTCGCGCGCGTCGATACCGTGCTACCACCTTTCACGCCCGACCTGGCCGACAGTGCGCCAACCGAAGTCCTAGCCTTTCGGGTGGCGCTCAATGCGGCCGATGCCATCCTGATCTGTACGCCCGAATATGCCATGGGCGTGCCCGGCGTGCTGAAGAACGCCATCGACTGGACGGTCGGCAGTTGCGAGTTCGCCCATAAGCCGACAGCCCTGATCACCTGCACATCCAGTGGCGAGATCGCCCACCCGGCCCTGCTGGAAATCCTGCGCGTGCTCGAAGCCAGAATGACACCGGACACCGCCCTGCTTTATAATCATAACCGCTCCCGCATCCGGCCGGACGGCAGTTTCGTCTCACAAGAGGCCGAGGCACAGGTACGTATGGTTATAGATGCCCTGAGCCAGTTGTGCCTGTAACGGTACAGCACTCAACGTATGACGATAACCTTGAGAGCCAGGCCCAGGGCGCTCCACACCCGGTCAGCCGTGACGACAGGTCCCTGACGTGCAGTGGCCAAGGCCAGACAGGCGCGGTCTCCCAATGACAGCCCTGCCTGGCGTGTCCGACTGCGCAATTGTCCTGTCAGCATCGCCTGGTGATCATCGAAATCAACCACAGACAGTTGCAGGCTTGATAACAGGGAGCGGACGACAGCCGTGTCCAGCCCACGTTCATCGCATTTGCTGTAAACTTCGGCCAGATTGACTGTGCTGACATAGGCGCCTGGGCAGTAGGTGAATACGACCTCATGCCCAGGTTCACGCCACAGCAATGCCAGCAGCGCAGACGCATCGAGAACCGCCATCACTCTGTGTCCGCCTCACGGCGTCGCTCTGCCAGCAGCTCATCTACGACCGAGCCTTGCCCGCGATCGTGTCGGGCAACAAAGGCCTGCAGCTTTTCAAGAGCCACCGCAGGACTGAACAGCCGCAGTTCGCCGTCGACCCATTCGGCATTGACCCGTCCATCCGGCCCCAGCTTCATCAGGCGGCGGAACTCGACCGGAATGAGAATGCGCCCATCCGGACCGATCTGCAGATGCATTTCGAATGGCACCACCGGCGCTTCCGCCCCCCCCTGCGCCGCACCCTGCCGATCATCATAGGCCTGACGCCAATCATTGTACTGCTTGCTGGCCGTCGGCAGGTGAATGCCTTCGTGCGTCGCCTTGTCGATGACGTCCGCTCGCCCAGCCTTACGGCCCATTGCGGCGGTTAGCTCATCGGCGATATCCCACACGCGACGCGTTACACCACTCTTTGGACGCAGAACATTAGCGGTAGCCATGTCAACTCTCCTCATGCAGTTGCAAAAGAGATAATAGATAAAAGTTGGAAAATGTCAATTTACAACTTTTTTGAGTGACTTTCCAGTTCGACGACCATGGCCACCAGGCGATCGAGATCCTGATCGCGTGACAGGCGGTGGTCGCCGTCCTTGATCAGTTCCATGCGCGCGTCAGGACTGGTGATGGTCTCCATCAGCCGCACGCCGTGCTGCCAAGGCACCAGGTCGTCGCGCATGCCGTGCAGCACGCGCACGGGACCATCGAAGGCGATCGGCGCCCCAAGGACGGTGTGCTCGGCCGCCTCGGCGAAAAAGGCTTGCGACATCGGCACGGGGCGATCGTAACCCGGCATCATGTAGACCCCGGACACCTCCAACTGGCGGCGATCCTCAGGCGACAGGGACGGCAGCATCAGGGCGGTGACGAAATCGGCCGCCGGCGCCAGGAAACCCGCCGCAGCAACCTTGCCCGGCCGATGCTTCAACAGCAGGGAGAGCATGTGCGCCCCCATGCTGGAGCCGACCGCCACGACCGGCCCATCCGTCAGGTGGTCGACAACGGCCAGGACGTTATCGCGCCAACGCCCGACATTGGCCTGGGCAAAGTCGCCGCCGGTCTCGCCATGGGCGAAATAGTCGAAGCACAAAAAATCCCAGCCGCGCGATTTCGCCTCGGCGCTTAAACGGCTGATCTTCGATCCGCCCATATCGGACAGGAAGCCGCCGA
Organism: Asticcacaulis sp.; assembly: GCA_965246725.1. Classification (GTDB taxonomy): domain Bacteria; phylum Pseudomonadota; class Alphaproteobacteria; order Caulobacterales; family Caulobacteraceae; genus Asticcacaulis. The sequence goes on along the minus strand of CBDFFG010000028.1, from coordinate 104,407 downwards.
GCCACAGTATGGTCGGACCATCTCCACGGATATGGCGATAGGCAATCCGGTCGCGGCTAAGCTCGCCAAACTCCGGACCAGATTCCAGAAACAATACGGGCTCTTGATTTGCGGCGTCTATCATGGTCTTCAGGTTTAACCATCGCCGGTATGCTTCACAAGTCCTTATGCCCAATAGCAAAACCTTCACCGCCTGCGTGCTGCAGATCGTGCCGGAACTCGACACCGGCGGCGTCGAGCAGACGGCAGTCGACATCAGCGAGGCGGTCGTCAGGGCCGGCGGGCGCTCGATCGTGGTATCGAAGGGGGGACGGCTGGAAGGCCGCCTGCTGAAGGGCGGCGCCACCGTCGTCAAGATGCCGGTTCACAGCAAGAACCCGTTCTTGCAGTGGCGCAATGCAGCGGCCCTGAAAACCCTGATCAAGGCCGAGCACGTCGATATCGTCCATGTCCGCTCACGCGCCCCGGCCATGGCCGGCTTCAGCGCGGCAAAAGCCTGCGGCGTACGCTCGGTCGGTACCTATGCCGGCATCTACAATGCCAAATCGGCGCTGAAGCGCTGGTACAACAGCCAGATGACGCGCGGCGACATGACCATCGCCAATTCGCACTTTACCCGCGATCATATCCTCAGCGCCTATCACCTGCCGCCGGAGCGCGTCATCGCCATCCCGCGCGGGATAGATATGAAGCGCTTCGATCCGGAGGCCTTCGACGTGCGCCGCATTATGGCGCTGGAAGAAAGTTGGGGCGTGGTTGCCGACGAATCGCGCGTGCGCTTCCTGCTGGCAGCACGCCTGACCAAGTGGAAGGGCCAGGGCCTGATCATCGACGCCGCAGCAAAATTGCGCGCCCGCGGCATCGACAACTTCCTGGTGCTGATGGCCGGTGACGACCAGGGACGGACCGAATATACGCAGGGCCTGCTGAAGCAGATCGAGACCAACGGCCTGGCCGACCATATCAAGCTGGTCGGGCATTGCGCCGACATGCCGTCGGCCTATTCCATGTGCCACTACGCCCTAGCGCCGTCGCTGGAGCCCGAGGCCTTTGGCCGCACCGCCGTCGAGCCGCAGGCCATGCATCGCCCGCCCCTGGCCGCCGCCCACGGCGCCACGGTCGAGACGGTCCTGCCCGGCACGACCGGCTGGCTGGTGCCCCCGGGAGATGCCGATGCCTGGGCCGACGCCATGGCGCAGGCGATCACCCTGCCCGAGGCGCAGCGTTTCGCCATGGGCGTCGCCGGCCGCGCCCATGTCCGCGAGCAGTTTTCTCTCGACGTCATGTGCGACCAGACCCTTGATGTTTACCGCGCGCTTCTTATCTTGGCCTCAGGCAGGTTCCACGCGTAACCGGGCTCCGCCTCAGGCCTTTATCCGGCCGGCAGCAGTTCCCAAAAGTTCCCGTAAAAATTAACCGATTCCGGCTATTCAGGGGATTGATCCGGCGCGTCCGCAAGTTCATAATTGCGCCGCGTCGAATTTGACGCTTTTCGCGCTGATCGCGCGACCGCCTGCATGGTTCAACAGTAACAGGAGAACGACCTATTCGTCGCCCAATCCAAGCCCCGCCTCCCAAAGACGGCCCCCGCATCAACCAGGACATCAAAGTTCCTCGTGTATTGTTGATTGACCAGAACGGCGAAAAGCAAGGCATCATGCCGACCTCCGCCGCGCTTGAAGCCGCAGAAGAAGCTGGCCTGGATCTCGTCGAGGTCTCTCCCACCGCTGATCCGCCCGTCTGCAAGATTCTCGACTACGGCAAGTTCCGCTTCCAGGAGCAGAAGAAGAAGGCCGAAGCCCGCAAGAAGCAGAAGGTCGTCGAAATCAAGGAAATCAAACTTCGCCCGAATATCGACATTCACGATTACGAGGTGAAGGCCAAGGCCATGACGCGCTTCTTCGAAGAAGGCGACAAGGTCAAGGTGACGCTCCGCTTCCGCGGCCGTGAAATGGCCCACCCGGAACTGGGCATGAAACTGCTGCAAAAGGTCAAGGCCGACTTCGAACCCACCACGCGGGTAGAATACGAGCCGAAGATGGAAGGCAAGCAGATGATCATGATCCTGGCACCGAAATAAGTGACCAGATAATCGATACGAAAAAACCCTCCGGCGGCGCCGGAGGGTTTTTTGTTGGCCAAACAGTAGCGACAAAAGCCCCCTCTGTCTTCAAACATACCCGGATGACAGCCGCCGAAGTGCGTGCGATATCGATGCTTGGAGGTGCCCATGTCCAACTTCGTCCAGTTCGATCCGCAAAACCTGCCCGAGCCCGAACATTCGGCGCCGGCGCCCGATCGCATCATCGAGGGCGATCCGCGCTTTACCGTCTGGACGGTCGAAGAACACAGCGACGGCAAGACCTTCGCCGGCTATTGGAAATCGACGCAAGGGTCGTGGCGCGTGTCGTACGATGAATGGGAATATTGCGCCCTGCTCGAAGGCTATGCCGTGGTCAGCGAAGACGGCGGGGAAACCCGGGATCTGACCCCAGGCGCCCACTTCGTCTTCCGCCCCGGTTTTACCGGCACCTGGCGGGTCGTCGAGCCCGTGCTGAAGACCTTTGTCGTGATTATGCCGTAACCTTGCGCCGCACCAGGCTTGCCGGATTGAAGCCGGTAATCAGGGCCGTGCCGACCAGGACGATGACGCCGCCGATCAGGGTGCGCACGGTCACCGGTTCATGCAGGATGAGGCTGCCCCACAGGATGCCGAAGACCGGGATCAGAAAGCCCACTGACAGGGTCGGGGCCGCGCCAATCTCGGCGATCAAACCGAAATAGAGGCTGTAGGCAACGCCCGAGCACAGGATGCCGAGCGCCAGGACCGACACGATGACCCATAGGGTCGGCGCCGCCACCGGCGGAAAGAAGGGGGCTGCCGGCACGATCCACAGACAGGCGGCCCACAAACTGCCATGGGCATTGGCGAACGGCTCGACGCTGCGCGCCTGCTTGGCATAGACAGAGGCGATGCCGTAGAACAGCCCTGCGCCCAGCCCGGCCAGGATGGCGACGATGGTCGCTGGCGTCATATGGGTGCCGTCGATCCCGACCAGAATGGTTACACCCGCAATCCCGAGCAGCAGCCCTGCCGCCGACTTCAGCGTAAAGGGCGTCCGCAGCCACACGGCGGAGACGATGGCGCCCCAGATAGGCGCCGTCGCATTGAGGATGGACAGCAGCGACGCCGGCAGGGTCTCGGCGGCAAAGGCGAACAGGGTGAATGGCAGGGCAGTGTTGATCAGGCCCAGGATCAGGAAGTGCCGCCAGTGTGTCCGGATATCGAGTTTTTGCTTCTGCACCAGGGCTACGCCCAGCAGGAACAGCGCGCCGAGAAAGACGCGGAAGCTGATCAGCACCACCGGCCCCAGCACCGGAGCGGCGATACGCATGAACAGGAAGGAGCCGCCCCAGATGGCGGCAAGGGCAATGAGTTTGGAAAGACTCGACAGGGACATGGCGTGCTCCGGCAGGCAAACGAACGGGGAATACCAACGATATCGCACCGCTTTGCCCCGGCGTCGCTCCGCTTCTTGCGGTTTGTCACCTGCGTTACGAAATGTGGCGGGTTATTTCCGCCGGGCGTCCGTGGGCGCCGCCAGATATGCCCTGACGGTCGCCCTTTACGCTTTGCCCCGTGTCGAAGTGTGGGTTTACCCTTCGACCGTGGTGTCGGGACGGTCTTCGCCGTGGGCCAGTTCTTCATGCCACTTGCCGTTGGTGTCTTCGTAGCTGATGGCGGCGTCGGAGCCCGGTGCGGTCTGTTCGCGCGCGGCACGGCCGGCGGCAGCGCGGGCGGCATCGTGGCTGGGGAAGGTTTCGGAAATCGTGCCGTCGACCTGGTAGGCCCAGCCGCCGTCGTGCTGGATGATCTTGTAAATGATCTTGCTCATCGTCTGTCCTCGCGAATGTGGCAGGTGACGTAAGCGGGAAACGTCCAAGGATGCAATGGGTAAGTGGTTTACGCCGCAAAACCGTACAAAAACAGCAATGCCCGCCTAGCGCTCGCGCGACTGATGCGGCGCCGGCGGCGAGGCTGCAGCATCGATCACCGTTTTTATTGCGGTGTCCGCCCAATGGTGGACGAACGGCGCCACCGGATACCCCGTGATTTCGGCCGCCAGGATACCGACCAGCCCCGCCAGCAGCAGGACCGATACCGTGCGCCAGATGCCGACCTGGTTGCGACCCAGCCACGAATGCCGGCGCCAGAAGTTGGGCTCGGCGCCATAGGCCCCGGTCTCAAGTTTGAACGCCATCTCGAACCCGCCGCTGAAACGATCGGCGGGATTGGGCGCGATCGCCTGCATGACCAGGCTTTCCAGCCAGGCCGGCAGGTCGCGGCGCCGCGAGGTCAGCCGCTCCGGGCGATTGAAGCGCGGGGTCATGTTCGGCTCGATCTCGCCGTAAGGATAGGCGCCGGTGAACATGCGGTAGAGGGTAACGCCCAGGGCGAAGATATCGGAGCGCTCGTCGCCCGGCGAGGCTGGCCGGGTCTTGGTCTCGAACTGTTCCGGCGCCTTGTACGACGGCGTGCCGGGAACAAAGGCCGTATCCTTTTCCAGGCCGGGGATACGGGCAATGCCAAGATCGACCAGCTTCAACCCGCCGTCGCTGAGCAGGATGATGTTCTCCGGCTTGATATCGCGGTGGATGATCCCCGCCTGGTGCAGCGACCCTATGGCCTTGGCCAGACGGGTGGCGATCGACAGCCCTTCCTGCAGGCCGATGCGCGGCAGGCGCTTCAGGCGGCGCTCCAGCGTTTCGCCGACATAGAACGGCTGGGCGATATAGAGGCAGGTCTGGCGGCCCGGCGCCAGGGTCAGGACGGCGCCAATCCAGATATGCTGCACGCGCGACGCCACCCAGGCCTCGCGCATGAAGGCCGACCGGGCTTCGCTTTCTGCCCCGATCGTATCCGGCTTGGGGAATTTGAGCAGGACGATCTGCGCCGCCGAACGGTTTTCGCGGATATCCCGGGCGCGGAAAACGCGGGAATAGATGCCGTCGGCCAGGACGCGTTCCATCCGGAAGCCATCGACGATGTCGCCGACATTGGGCGGCTCGATCAGGGGCAGGCCGGCGATAGCGGCGCCCAGGTCCTCGATCGTCGCCGGCGCCAGGTCGATAATGTCGACCAGCAGGGCGGTGGCATTGTCGTCGCCATGGTTGGCCAAGGCCGCCGCGACAAGGCTACGCGCCGTTTCCTCGGTCGAGGTGCGCTGTTCCAGGATGGCGGCGATCTGGACCGGGCCAAGCGGCTGGTGCACGCCGTCGCTGGTCAGCAGCAGCCGGTCGTGCGGCAGGACGTCGAACACCATATAGTCGATGCGCACGGCCTCTTCGCGGCCGATGGCGCGGGTAATGTAGGAACTGTGGTCGGCGCCCTCGGGCTTGTGGTCACGCGTCAGCTGGGTCAGTTGCCCGTCGCGCAGGCGCCACAGGCGGGTATCGCCGACGTGGAAGACGTGCAACCGCCGGCCCTTGACGATCATGCCGGTAAAGGCGCAGCTCATACCGCGCAGGGTCTCGTTGCGCAGGCCTTCGCGATAGAGCCAGTGATTGATGCTCTCAAGGGCGCGCGCCGCCGTCTTGCGCGGTGACAGCAGGTCGGACTGGCCCAGATAGTCGTCGATAAAGGTGCGCACCGCCAGTTCGGCGGCGACACGCCCGCCTTTCGAGCCCCCGACACCATCGGCCAGGGCCGCGACGGCACCGTGGTGGCCGTGCGATTCGTCCAGGCACAGCGCGGCGAAGTCTTGATTGTCATCGCGACGCCCGGTTTCGCTGGCGAAACCGGTGACGATGTTCAGACGCATTCTGGCATAGGGCGGCGACATTCCCCTAGCATTGCCTGATGATTAACGATGCGTCTACGACTACCGCGTCGCGGGCATAACAGGACTATGAACTATCGCTTTTGCGCCACTGTCCTGTTTACCGGCCTATTCCCAGAATTCCGGCTGTTCTGGAATGCGGTTGAAGGCAATCTTGGCGCCGACAAAACCATGCAAAGCTGTGCGCGGCCCGATCGTTACCGTGTCCTTGCCGAAGCGCTGGTTAAGGCCATCGAGCGCATCGAGCAGGCGCATATGCCGGCCATCTTCCTGCGCCTCGGGCGTCCAGCCGAACAGGTCGGGTGCCGCGCCGACTTCGACCATGTTGAGGCAGGTGACCGAAATCTTCTTGACGCGCTGTTCGGGCACGCCCTTCAGGGCGGTGCGCCACAGCCGGTCCATTTCGGCCAGCAGGTGGAAGCTGTCGGCGGTGGCGGCAAAGCGCACCTCGGCCTGGCCGCGACCATTTTCCGATCCCCGGATGCTCAGATGCAGGCCGCCGCACTTGTAACCCATGCGGCGGAGGCGCGACCCACACTTGGCGGTCAGGCGCCGCACCACGGCCCGCGCCAGGCTGGCCGGCCGCAACTCCTTCGGCAGGACATGGGAATGGCTGATGCTCGAGCGCACGGTCTCGGTGTCGGGCGGATCGATGCCATGCAGCGAATACCAGAAGTGCTCGCCCATGATGCCGCCCCAGATCTGGCGCATGCGCGACGGGCTAAGCTCCCACAACTGCTGGATCTCGGTGATACCGGCCCGGCGCAAACGTTCATTCATGCCCGAGCCTATGCCGGCAAAATCGTTGAGCCGCAGGTCGTGCAGGGACGCCGGCAACTGATCCATGCGCAGCACGGTCAGGCCCAGCGGCTTCTTCATATCGGCCGCCGTCTTGGCCAGCAGCCGCGACGGCGCAATGCCGATCGAGGCAGTCAGGCATTCCCCGACATTTTCCAGGATGCGGCGCTGGATACGATGGCCCAAGGCCCGGGCCGGCGCCTCCAGTTGCTGCGGCCCCATCAGGCGACAGGCGACCTCGTCGATCGAACAGACCCTGTCGACCGGCATGACATGGTCGATTTCGGCCAGGATACGGTTGTGGATGTCGACATAGCGATCCGGCCGCGCCTCGACGATGGCCAGATCGGGAATGCGCTCTTTTGCCTCACGCACCTGCGTCCCCGTCTTGACGCCCAAGGCCTTGGCCTCCTGGCTGGCGGCAATGGCGGAGGTATAGTCCGACATCACCGGCACGACGATGACCGGCCGGCGGCGCAGGCGCGGATCGTCCTGCTGCGCCACGCTGGCAAAAAAGGAATTCATGTCGAGATAGAGCCAGCGCAACTGGCCGCCATCATCCCATTCGCTGTGTCCGTCGCCCATTACCTGTCCGACTCGAAGCATTCTGCCAGATACAGAACATATCAAGAACAATGATTGCCCGTCAACACGAGAGCACTCAGTATGAGTGCAACATTCGGAGCCAAATACGACAGGAAACGGCCTGTTTCGCCGCTATAGCCACGCCTATCCTTTCATTATCGTCTATGGGAGTTTCCAGCATGTTCACCCGTATCATCCCCTGCACCCTGTTGGCCCTGGCTGTTGCCGCGGCTCCGATTACCGCAACAGCCAAACAGGCTTTCACCGTTTCCGTCGCCGGCACGGCCAAGGGGCGCTTTACGCAAACCCAGTATGCCAACGGCTTCGGCTGCCACGGCGGCAACATCTCGCCGGCAATCGCCTGGTCTGGCGCGCCGGCGGATGCCAAGAGCTTTGTCGTGACGATGTACGATCCCGACGCGCCGACCGGCTCCGGCTGGTGGCACTGGGTCGTCGTCGACCTGCCGGCCACTAGCGATCATCTCGATGCCGGCGCCAGCGGCCACCTACCGGCCGGCGCTGTCGAGATCGCCAATGACGGCAAGGATGCCCGTTATGACGGGCCCTGCCCGCCAACTGGTGAAGACCACCGCTACGTCGTCACCGTCACCGCCCTCAAGGTCGCGAAGCTCGACCTGCCGGCCGATCCGTCGGGCGCCCTGGTCGGCTTCATGACACATATGAACGCCATTGCGGTCGGGAAGGCTACGGTCCGTGCCGCACGATAAGTCTCCGCTCCTGGCGCCTCATTTGGCACCTCGCCGTCTGATGCGAGACGGCGTCGGCCTGACGGCAGCGATGACACAGTTGCAGACGCTGGAATTCCATCGTCTGCACATTCCGTCGCCCCTGCTGATCCTGGTCGAACGCGGCGCCAAAAAAGTGCGGCTGGAGACCGGACAGACACTTGATGCCGTCGAAGGTGGGTTGATCGTACTGCCGGGGCAGCAGATGGCCGATATCGCCAATACGCCCGATGCAGCCGGCGCCTATCGCGCCCACTGGCTGGCCTTTGCCCCTGAGGTCCTGGCCCTGGCCAGGCCCGGCGGCGACAGCCGGCCGGTCGGGGACATGGCCTGCGTCCGGACCGATGCCGGTTTTCGCGGCGCCCTGCACGCCGCCATGGATGCGATCGGCGATACGGCGATATCCGACACGATCGCGCGCCATCGCCTGGCCGAGGTCCTGTTGTGGCTGGGCGCCGCCGGCTGGCATTTCGCACCGGCGGCGCCTCCGTCCCTGTCCGAGCGCCTGCGCCGACACATCTCGATGGATCCAGCTCGCGGCTGGAGCGTCGAAGACCTGTGCGGTCTGGCTGCCCAGTCCGAGGCCAGCCTGCGCCGTCAACTGCATCGCGAAGGCTTGACGCCGGCCGGGCTGGTCACCGATGTCCGCATGCTGATGGCGCTCGATCGCCTGCAGACGACCCGGCACAGTATCGAACATATCGCCACCGAGGTCGGCTACGAGTCCGGCTCGCGCTTTGCCCGGCGTTTCCGTGAACGCTTCGGCTTCGCGCCGTCATGCGTCCGGGGACATAAGCGCTGAAAGCTATTTGGTCAGCTTGTCGGTCTCGGCTGTACAATAATCGACATAAAACCCGAACGTATCGCCGTCGAGCTGCTGTATCTGGCCAAGATCGGGGATCAGTACGGCTTTGAGAAACGCATGTTCGTCATCGTTCGGCGCCGGGCTGAGTTTGTTGGCGATCGGCACCCACAGATGTGCGCCGACCATGGCGTGTTCCGACAGGGCGTCGTGGTCCGGCCCCGCTGGATCGTGAGCCGCCAGGTAGGACTCGTAGAGGAAGGTGGCCGCACACAGCTCGGCCTGGGCATAGCTGCCGGCAGCCGGTGAGGTCTTCGCCTTCAGGGCATCGAGGTCGACAGCCCCCGCCCCGGTCGCCATGAACAGGCCCGTACACACTGCTACAACCGCAACGAACCTTACCATGCCCATCTCCTGGAAACCGTCGCGAACCTCAAGGATCGCGGCTGCAGAGTCAACTACTTTGCCGGAGGCTCTTCCGGGGCGACGCGGGCGCGCAGGACGGTGTCGGGCTTGAGGTAGGTCTGAGCCAGACGGCGAATATCGTCAGGCGAGATGGCGCCGATATGGTGCGCCTGGCCGACGCGCAGAGCCCACAGCTGCTTGTTGCCGTCGAGCCCCGACAGGGTGCCCTGCCAGTCGGCGTTCGACTTGATATCGTCGGTCATATAGGGCAGCAACGGATTACGGGCGCGGTCGAGTTCGTCCTTCGACACGCCCTTGGTCGCCAGGTCGCCGGCAACCGTCTTGACCGCGGCAAAGAAGGCCGGATCGGCATCGGGTTTGACGGTCGCCTCGACCGTCAGGTAGCCATAACCCTTGAAGACATCCGAGCCGGTGGCATTGACATCGACCGTATAGGTGGCGCCCTGCGTCTCGCGCAGGTCCTGGGTCAGGCGTTCCTGGAAGATGGCGGCCAGCAGTTGCAGGCCCATGGTCGTCTTGACGTCAGCCACCTCGTCGGTCGTCGGAAAGACGGCGACCGACACGGCCTGGTCGCTGCGACCCTCATGAATAAAGGTTCGCGGGGCGCGATCCACCGGTAGATGCACGGTATCGGCGCCGGGCGCCACGGCGAAGCTCGATGGCACGGATGGCAGGGTGGCGAAGGTGCGTTCGACCTGGTCGAGCGCCGACTCCTCGGAAATATCGCCGGCAATCGTAATCTCGACCGGCACATGGGTCAGGGTGCGGCGATAGATGGATTTATAGGTGTCCGGGCTGATGCGGGCAGCATCGGCTTCGCTCGGCATGACATAGCGCGGATCGTCATTGGTCAGGTACTGGGCGAGACCGAGATTGAGCGTAAAGTCCGGCGACGCGCGGATATGCTTGTAGAGATAACCGAGCGACGCATCGAGCGCCGTGAAGGATTCCGGCCGGAAGCCGGCATCGGTCGTATAGGCCATCAACAACTGCATCTCGGCGGCAAAACTGTCGCGCGTCGTGAAACCAGCCAGGTCGGCATGGTCGTCATCGAGATTATAGGTGACCCCGACCGTCTTGGTGCTCAGCGCCTTGTCGATCTCGCCGCGCGTCATCTTGCCGAGGCCACCGTCGACGATGTCGTAGAGGTGAAGCTGCATCAGCGACACATGTTCCTGCGGCGAGAACAGCAGATAGCCGCCGCCGAAGCGCACCGTCACCGAAATCTCGTTACGCACCAGCGGATTGGGCTTGATGTTGAGCTTGACGCCATTGGGGAAGGTATATTGCGCGTAGTTGAGGACCCCGACCTCCGTCTTGCGTGCCGGCTTCACCGGCGTGCCGAACGAGGTATAGGCCCACGGCACGGTCGTATTGGCGGCCCAGGCGCCGGCGGTCTGGCCTTCGGCGGCATCATAGGTTGTCTTCAGGGCCGCCGGGTCCATGTCTGCTGCGGTCTCACCGGTACGCGCCAGCATCGGGCCGTCGCCGCTGAACAGGAAGGCGGTCTGTTCGGCCGCCGCGGCGATCGTCGCCCCCGGCCGGATCGTCTGCCACAGGTCGGCCGATTGCTGCGGCGACATGGCGACACCATTGTCGTCGAGATCGCTGAGGAAGTCGTCGGCCAGGTCCGAGCTGTCCTCGGTCTGTGTGGTGCGCAGCATATTGACGACGCCGGCATCCTTTTCGGTCAGGTATTCGTCGATCTCGCCCTGGGTGATGCCGTCGCGGCGCACCTGGTCGACGGTCTTCAGCGCCAGGTCGAAAGCTTCCTTTTGCTTGCCCGGTTTGGGCACGACCCACAAGCGGGTGGTATTGCCTTCGAGCCGATCGTTGTCGTACTCGACAGAGGCGCTGAGGAAGGGCGCGTCATTGCCGTCGGCCAGACGCGTCAGCCGGTCGGTGATGACATCGGCGACCATGCCCTTGATAAAGCCACGCCTGCGTGCCGCTGCCGTATCGGCGGCGTCGATGAAGGGCCGGGTCCAGACGGCGCCGACACCTTCGGTCAGGTTCTTTTCGCTATAGACGGTGGCGCCGACACCTTGCGCCGCGCGGGCGCCGTAATCGACCTGCGGCACAGGTCCTGTCAGGGCCGGCTGCCAGTCACTGAAGATTGCCTTGATGCGCTTTTCCAGCGCTGCCGGATCGAAGTCGCCGACGACGATCAGGGTCGCCAGTTCCGGCCGGTACCAGGTCTTGTAGAAATCGACCATGTCCTGGCGCGGCGCCGTCTTGATGGTGTCGACCAGGCCGATCGGATTGCGCCGGGCATAGAGCTGGCTGGGATAGGCGGCCTCGATATAGGCCTGGTCGCTGCGGGCATCGGACGAGGCGCGCAGGCGTTCCTCGCCCAGGATGACGCCGCGCTCCTTGTCGATGGCTTCCTGCGGGAAGGTCAGGTTGCCGGCGATCTCGCGGAGGATCAACAGGGCGCTTTGAATCGGCCGGTTGTCGTTATTGGGCAGGTTGAGGACGTAATCGGTCGTCTCGTAACCGGTAAAGGCGTTGACGTCGGAACCGAAGTCGAAGCCTTGCGCCGACAGCACCTTCTGCAGGTCACCATCGGGCAGGTTGGTCGAACCGCGAAACGCCATATGTTCGACGAAGTGGGCCAGGCCGCGCTGGCGATCGCTTTCCTCCATCGAGCCGGCAGCAATCTGGAAGCGCATGGCCGTGCTGCGGGCGGTGGCCGTATTGCGGTAGAGGATATAGCGCATGCCATTGGGCAGGCGGCCGTAGCGCGCCTGCGGATCCGGCACCAGGTCACTGGCCGTGTGCGGCCAGCCGTCGGCGGAAATGGCTTGCGGAAGGGTCGGCGCGGCATGCGCGGGCGATAAAGCGGCCAACACACATACAAATCCGCTGGCCGCGGCAATACTCAGATGACGCCACAAAACGCGCACTCCCTAGCTCTTCGAACGCGCCCTCTCGCCTCATACGGTACCACGACCGTGCCGCAACGCAATATTATTTCGCGGCCGGTTCCTGCATCGCGGGATCTTTCTTGACCTCTTCGGCGACACAGCCATCGCCCTCGAAGGCAATCGAGGCGACACGACGATCGGCACCGATAACGAAGCGAGTCTCACAATGAGTGCGGGTGACGGTTTCCGGCACGTAATAAGGCGTGCTCGTCGTTATGGTACGCGTCTGGGTCTTTCCGTCCTTGTCGGTATAGCTTTCCTTGCGGGTCCGGGTGTGCTCGGACATGTAGCCGCCCGAATGGCTCTCCGAGTCGCGGCGGTAGACCCACATTTCGCTGCCGTTATCGAGCTTCGAACGTTCTGGCACGCCCCACTGCAGTTGCACGGCGTCGGCGCTCTGGCCGACCAGCATGTCCATATGCTGGCGATAGCCTTCGGTGGTGGCGCAACCGCTCAAGGCCAGCGCCGCAGTCGTGCACACCAGAAACTGCTTTTTCATCGTTATCCCTCCAGCAAGGACCTGCAGCGTAACAGAGTTCTGTCCGACGGCAAAGTCCACCCTGAGCTTTTCACACACTGATTCTTATGGCTTTTTGATAAAATCACCACCGTCTAGCCCAATTTGGCGCGCAGCGTTCCACGCATAATGCCGATCGGAGGCCGCTATGAAACCCGCCTGGATGCTCTTGTCCTTATGCGCCCTTGCCGCACCGGCCGGCGCCCGGCAGGTATCGACCTTTTCGGTCGCCGTGACCGACGCACCGGGACAGCGCTTTGCCGCAGCCCAATACGGCAATGACAAGGGCTGTACTGGATCGAATGCTTCGCCGACCCTGGCCTGGCAAGGCGCTCCGGCCGCTGCCAAAAGTTTCGCCGTCACCATGTTCGATCCGGACGCCAATGGCGGCAAGGGCCTGTGGCACTGGTTGGCCACCGGCATACCGGCCACCTCGAAAGGCCTGGAAAGCGGCGCCAGCGGCTCCCTGGCCATGACCGCCCTGGGCGTGACCGAAGCCGGTAATGATATGGGCCAGACGCATTATAACGGCCCCTGCCCGCCCGTTGGCCAGGATCACCATTACGTCATCACCGTCTATGCCCTGGACGTCAATACACTGGAATTGCCGGCCGGCACCAAACCTGCCGACGCCAATGCCGCCATAGGGTCGCATGCCATCGCCAGGGCAGAAACCACCCTGCGCGCCGCCCGCTGAAAACCTGTGCACACGCGAACTGACACCGCAGGTGCGGTAAAGAAACCTTAGCAATCGGGTTCAAATGGGCTATAAACCCGTAATGTCCAAGCTTGATGCCCTGTCCGATCCCACCGACGATATAGCGGAGGACCTGGAGGTTGCCCCGCAGCCCTATGTCTCTTCCCCTCGTCCGGTAAAGGCAGGAGATGCTCAGGACGATCGCACCTTTGTCCGCGCCGGACTGGTTCGGACCGTGCGCGGTTTCATTGGCGAAAACGGTCCGCTCGCGGCCATGTTCGCCGTGGTCTTCGTCAACCTGGTCGGCTTCGGCATCGTCGTGCCGCTGATGCCCTTCTTCGCCCAGTCCCTAAGCGCGTCACCGTTTCCGATGACGACGCCGTGGATGGTGACCCTGATGTTCGCCACCTACAGCCTGGGCCAGTTCTTCGCCGAACCCTATTTCGGCCGGCTGTCCGATCGCATCGGCCGCAAGCCGATCCTGATCGCCACCACGGCGCTCAGCATGCTCTTCTATATCTGCCTGGCCCTGACGCATAATATCTGGCTGGCGATTGTCCTGCGCTTCTTCTCGGGCCTCAGTTCCGGCAATATCTCGACCATCCAGGGCTATGTCTCGGACGTCTCGCCACCGGAAAAACGCAGTGGCCGCATGAGCATGATCGGGGCTGCCTTTTCGCTCGGCTTCGTCATCGGCCCCTTTATCGGCGGCGTCCTGACCAATGAGGCCGGCTCGGCGCGGCCGTTCGAACTGCCGTTGTTCGTTGCCGCCGGAATGTCGGCCGTGGCCGCCATCGGCGTCATGCTGTTCGTCCGCGAAAGCCGCCAGCGCAAGACCAGCGCGGCGGAGCAGCCGAACCTTATGGCCACCGCAATCGAAGGCTTCCATACCCCCGCCATCCGCTATGTCATCATTGCGTCGCTCGGCTACATGGCGGCCTTCGCCGGCCTGGAATCGACCTTCGCCATGTGGACCAAGGTGCGTTACAACTGGCATGCGCAGAATGTCGGCGCCATCTTCCTGTTCATCGGTGTCGCCGCCGCCGTGATGCAGATCGTCATCATGCGCCCCCTGGTGCGGCGCTGGGGCGAATCGAAGGTTCTGGCCGCCGGCCTGTTCGTCTTCGGCCTCAGCTTCCTGCTGCAGAGTTTCAATACGGTGTCGTGGCTGATCACCCCGATCGTCATGTTCGGCACATTGGGTCAGGCCGTCATCTTCGCCTCGATCTGTGCCATTATCTCGCTGGCGACCCCACCCGACCGCCAGGGCGCCATGCTGGGACTCAACATGTCGACTGGGGCCGTCGCCCGCGTCACCGGTCCCGTCGTCGCCGGCTTCTTGTTCAGCACCTTCGGCCCGGAAGCGCCGCTATGGATGGGCGCGCTTCTGACCATCCCGGCTTCGCTGCTTGCCTTGCAGGTCGGACGCGTGCAGAAAGCGGCCTGAAGCTTTCTGCGAGACGCGTTATGGATTCCTTTCAGGCCCTGTGGCAAAAATTCCACCCGGACGCCGTGCCGGTCGGCAGTACCCTGGCCGCCAACGGCACGTGGAACCTGACGCGCTTTCACCTCTTGCCCAATGGCCGTGACGCTGCCTTAAGTCGCGCCGAATTCCGTGGCCTGCTCGACCGTTTCAATATCCTGCTGACCGAAATCCTCGGCGAAACCCAGCCGGTGTGGCTGATCGTGCCCGATCGCTCGGCGCCGGAGTGGGCGCCGGCCTGGCCGGTCGATGCCGCCGCCCGCGCCCGCTTCTTCCGCCTGCAGTCGCGCTATAAGCTGCAGACACGCTGGGACTATTACAGCGCCGACGACAAGGCGGTCTACAAGATCGAGGCCGGCGAGATCACCTGGCGTTCGCACGGCTTCGACCGCCTGCTGCTACAGATCTATCACGAGCAGATCGCCGACATCGTGCTGATGAATGCGAAGACCGGCGCCGTGGTCGCCCCCTATACGGCCGGCGTCTTTGTCTCGCAGCCGACGCCGGTGGATCTGATGAATGTCGTCTCGCAATATTACGGCTGGATGCCCCAGGACGGCACCGGCCTTTTGCGCTTCAATCCGGCCCAGATGCGCGAGGGTAATTTCCAGGTGTCGAAGGCCTGCGCGGCGGCTATTCAGCGCGCGGTCGGCAACTGAAGCGGCCCATGAACAGGCCCATAAACGGGTAAGTCGACCAGCGGCCGTTTGTGCTGCAGGAACCAGTCATAGAGCACGTTGCCGGCATAGGTCCGCTCCCACGCGTCGTGGCCGGTGTGGTCGTAGACCGTGAACCAGATATCGACGCCGCAGGCCTTTGCCTCAGCGACCAGAGCCTTGTCGGCGGCGATGGGCACGACATCGTCATTGTCGCCATGGAAGACCCAGACCGGCATGCCCTTCAGCCGGCACGGCTGGTTGACATCGCTATAGCCCGACACCGGGGCGATGGCGGCAAAATGGTGCGGATAGCGCATGGCGAAATCCCACGTCCCCTGCCCGCCGCGCGACAGCCCTGTGAGATAGACCCGGCGGCGATCGACCGGCAGGTCCTTTTCTACTGAGGTCAGCCACTGTTCCAGGGCTTCCGGGTCCCATTCGCCATCGCGATCGAGTTGCGGCGCCAGGATGATAAAAGGGAAGTCCGGATGCTGGCGGGCATAGTCCCAGGGACCATTGGCCATGACCTGATAGGTGTCGCCGCCGGCCTCGCCGGAGCCATGCAAAAAGACGATCAGGGGCAGCTTTTCGCCCGGCTTCGCATTGGCCGGGATATATTGCATATACCGCAAGATCGAACCTGCGTTCAGCCGGAAGGCCAGGGCCGTAGTCTGGGGCGTCGCCCACAGCATCTTAGGGACAGACACGCAGCCGCTCAGGGCCAGGGACGCGGACAACAGGAGCGGAACGATACGGCGGATCATGCCGCGATGTTTACGCTGACGGCAGCGATTGGCAAGAGCTTGCCCGCATGTCCGGGGCATGCTTTTACAAGGTCATGCATGATTTCGAGGCAGCCTGGAAAACCTTTTATCCCGAAAGCCCGCCGATAGGCTGGGTCCTTAAGCATAACGAGCACAGGCGCTGGCTTCGTTTCCATTCCCTGCCACAGTCAAAACGTTACGCTTCCGATGCCGCAGAAGCGCAAATCATCCTGGCGCGTCAGAACACAGTTGCCATAGAGGTACTTGGAAAAAACGCGCCTTGCTGGCTTGTAGCCTGGCTTTATTGTGCAGAACCGAAATCACGGGTGATCGGCTCCGTTCTCTCAGCCATGCCGGGCGACGACGGCGGACGCCAGCCAACCACGAACCTGACGGCGCAATATCAACCCGAGTGGGTCTGTCTCGTCCCTTTCGATGAAGCCGAATACGACATATATGCTGCCCGATGCGTCTGGAATAGCGGCGCATTCGACCCGATCCTCAGCGCAATCGCAGACGACGAATGCCGACTTTTGTGGATGTCGGAAGCGACGGGTGCGATATTTGCTCCATACGACGGCGGCATGGACCTAATCCTCCCCGACCCGTCTGAGATCGCGCGGCTCAGGTCGACCTACGCTGACTGGCTGTCAGCCCGCAGCGATGGAATGTAGGGCCAAGACTCCGCTTGCACGCCTGAGGCTTTTCTTGTAGGTACCCCCCTTCCTACCGACCCGCCGGGCCTAAAGGCATGCCTTGGCGGGACGTTCACCCCCTATCAGAGGGCGGCCCTAACCGGGTCGTACATGAAATGCCCAAGCTGAAGACAAAGTCGGGCGCCAAGAAGCGCTTCCGCTTTACTGCCTCAGGCAAGGTGAAGGCCGGCGTCGCCGGTAAGCGTCACCGTTTGATCTCGCACAATTCGAAGTACATCCGTCAGAACCGCGGTACCGCGGTCATGTCGGCTGCCGATGCGATCAAGATCAAATCTTACATGCCGTACGCGTAAAGGGAGCACTGAAATATGGCCCGCGTTAAAAGAGGCGTAACCAGCCACGCCAGACACAAGAAGGTCCTGAGCCTCGCCAAGGGGTTCTATGGCCGTCGTAAGAACACCATCCGTACCGCGAAGGCGGCTGTCGACAAGGCAGGCCAATACGCCTACCGCGACCGTCGCAACAAGAAGCGAAACTTCCGTGCCCTGTGGATCCAGCGTATCAACGCTGCTGCGCGCATCGAAGGCTTCACCTACTCGCAGTTCATCCACGGCCTGAACGTGGCCGGCATCGACATGGACCGCAAGGTCCTGTCGGACGTGGCGATGCACGATTCGGCTGGCTTCAAGGCTATTGCGGACAAGGTTCGCTCGGCCCTCGCCGCCTAAATCTTTCCCGGAAACGGTGAAGAAAAAACCCCGCAAGGTTCACCTTGCGGGGTTTTTTGTTTTGCTGTGGCCTTTTATGCGCCGTGGCAGGCACTTCACACATCAAAAAAGCCCCTCCGTCTTTGGTCTGCTTGGCGCAGACCAAATCCACCTCCCCATCGCTTCGCGACAGGAAGGAGGGAGACTATTCAACTCCCTCCTTCCCGTTTTCGTAGAAAATGGGGAGGTGGGATTTTGACCGCGTTAAGCGGTCAAAAGACGGAGGGGTCTTTTTACTAAGTTACCTATATCCACCCGCGACGCGCAGATATTCGCCCGTCACCCAGGCAGCATCGTCGGACGCCAGGAAGACGGCCACCTTAGCGATATCGTCGGGTTCGCCAAAGCGGCCGAGCGGGGTCGCGTCGACCATGGCCTTCTGGAAATCGCTGCCTTCGATGCCGGCGGCGATCACACCTTCCGTCAGAGTCCCGCCGGGCGCGATGGTGTTGACGCGGATACCGCGCGGCCCCAGCTCCTTGGCCAGGACGCGTGTAATGACGTCATTGGCGGCCTTCGACGCCGAATAGATCAGCGCCCCGTCGACCGGGTTGGAACTGACGACCGTGCTGATATTGATAATGCTGGCGCCGGCGGCAAAATAACCGAGCCCGGTGCGGATGGCCTGGATCGGCCCCCAGACATTGGTGTCGAACTGGCGGCGGTATTCGGCCTCGGTGGCGCCTTCGATCGATCCAAAGCCGTAGACGCCGGCATTGTTGACCAGGATGTCGACGGCGCCGAAGGCCGTTTTCGCCTCTTCGAACAGCCGCGTCACGTCGGCAGCTTTCGACACGTCGCCCTGGACGGCGACGGCCTTGCCGCCTTTCGCCGTGATGTCGCCAACGACCGTATCGGCGCCGTCCTTGCTGGTGGCGTAGTTGACGACGACGCTGGCGCCGGCCGCGGCCAGCGCCTTTGCGATCGCAGCGCCAATGCCTTTGGACGCGCCGGTGACAATGGCTGTCTTGCCTGTGATATCGCCCATATCCATCTCCTTGTGTATCGGTTGAGCAGGGCATATGTATTGCGGAACAACCGTCACATTAGCCCGACATCTGGCACAGCATTCTTGCCCGGAATTCCGCAATGACCACCATCCTTGAAAAGACCGCCGGGCTGATCGCGTTTATCCGCACGGCCGACACCGGTTCGTTCACCGCGGCGGCGCGCCTGCTGGGCGTCAGCCCGTCGGCCATCTCCAAAAGCGTCGCCCGCCTCGAAAAACGCCTTGGCTGCCGGCTGATCCAGCGCTCGACGCGAACCCTGACCCTGACCGCCGAGGGCACGGCCTATTTCGAGCGCGTCGGTCCGCTGCTGCGGGCGCTGGAGGAGGCCGAGGATGTGGTGCAGGAAACCGAGACGGCGCGCGGCCTGTTGCGCATCACCGTTCCGGTCATCGTCGGGCGCTCGCTGATGCCCGGCTGGGTCGCTGAATTTACCGCCCGATATCCGGAAATGAAGGTCGAGCTCAACATCTCGGACCGCCATGCCGACCTGATCCGCGAGGGCTTCGACTTGGCCATTCGCGTCGGCAAGATTCCCGACAGTGACCTGATGGTGCGCAAGCTCGCCGTCTTTTCGACCGCCCTGGTCGCCGCGCCCGCCTATCTGGCCAGGCACGGCGCGCCGAAGGATGTCGACGACCTGCACAACCATGCCTGCCTGCACTCAAACATGAGCGGCCGCACCCACGGTTTCCGTTTCGGTGATGGCACACAGCGGGTCTTCGACGGGCCGTTCAGCGCGGACGACGGCATCGCCATCCGCGAGGCGGCCGTGGCCGGAGCCGGTATCGCCCAGATGCCGCGCTTCATCCTGGAGGACCAACTGAACGCGGGAAGCCTGGTCGAAGTCCTCAGCGATGTCGACATGATCCATTCGCCTCTGCATGTCCTGCATCCGTTCGGCCGGCAACTGCCCCTGCGGGCGCGCGTCTTCATCGATTTCCTGGTCGAGCGCTGCGAACGCTGCTGGTAATACCAACGGTCGCTGATCTTGACTCTTCGGCCGTTGGGAGCGTGCGACTGCACGCCCGAGACTTTGTGCTCAAGGAGCGAAGCGTTAGCACGCTTCTATGGGCGATTGTGCTCAAGAAGCGAAGCGTTAGCACGCTTCTAGGGAGCCATGCGGCGTCTGAGCTGGATAAGCGCTTTCGCGCGCCCTGCCCGCCCTTTTCCTTGCCCCGGCAGACTGTTTCCCGTAAACACGCGCCACACCTTTTGACGAAGTTACCCCTATGACCGCCTACACTGAACTCCAGGCCGAAATCGAAGCCGAAATCGCCGCCGCCGCCGACCTGGGCGCCCTCGACGCCGTGCGCGTCTCAGCGCTGGGCAAAACCGGCCGCGTCTCCGGCCTGCTCAAGACGCTCGGCACCCTGCCGCCGGAAGAGCGTAAAGTCACCGGCGCCGCCATCAATGCTGTGCGCGACCAGATCCAGGCCGTCCTCGATTCCCGAAAAGCGGAACTGGAAGCCGCCCACCTGGCCGCCCGACTGGCCGCCGAGCGCGTCGACCTGTCCCTGCCGGCCGTGCGCCGGCCGAAGGGCGGTGTCCACCCGACCCTGCAGGTCGTCGACGAGATGGTCGCCATTTTCGCCGACATGGGCTTCGAAGTCGCCGAAGGTCCGGATATCGAAGACGACTTCCATAACTTCACCGCGCTCAACTTCCCTGAAAAACATCCAGCGCGCGAGATGCACGACACCTTCTTCTTCAATCCGGACGAGAACGGCGTCCGCAAGCTGCTGCGCACCCACACCTCGCCGGTGCAGATCCGCACCATGATCGCGGGCAAGCCGCCTTTCCGCCTGATCGTCCCGGGTCGCGTCTATCGCTGCGACTCCGACCAGACGCACACGCCCATGTTCCACCAGATCGAGGGCCTGGTCATCGACAAGGGCGCCCATATGGGTCACCTGAAATGGGTGCTGGAAACTTTCATTTCCCGTTTTTTCGAAACGGACGATGTCGTCACCCAGTTCCGGCCGCACCACTTCCCGTTCACCGAACCGTCGGCCGAACTGGATGTGCGCTGCTCGTGGGAAAAGGGCGAGCTCAAGGTCGGCCAGGGCGACTCGTGGCTCGAAGTTCTCGGCTGCGGCATGGTCCATCCGAACGTGCTGAAGAACTGCGGCCTCGATCCCGACGAGTGGCAGGGCTTTGCCTGGGGCATGGGCGTCGACCGCCTGGCCATGCTGAAGTACGGCGTGCCGGACCTGCGCGACATGTTCGCCGCCGATACGCGTTGGCTGCAGCACTATGGCTTCAGCCCGTTCGCCGCGCCGAACAGCGCCAGCGGCCTTTCCTAAATTCATCGTAATTCCCGGCAGGGTGGCCCGGCCACCCGCCACACGATTCAAAGATATTCGAAATGAAATTCTCCCTTAGCTGGCTCAAAGACCACCTCGACACCGAAGCCACGATCGATCAGGTCGCCGCCGCCATGACCATGGCCGGCCTGGAGGTCGAGGACATCCACGATCCGTCGAAGGCCCTGACGCCGTTCAGCGTCGCCAAGGTCGTCGAAGCGGCCCGTCACCCCAATGCCGACAAGCTGCAGGTCCTGCAGGTCGATACGGTCGACGGCCGCAAGGAGATCGTCTGCGGCGCCCCCAATGCCCGCGCCGGCATGACCACCATCTATGCCCCGATCGGCGCCTATGTGCCGGGTCTCGGCGTCACCCTGGTCGAAAAGCCGGTGCGCGGCGTCGTGTCGAACGGCATGATGTGCTCGGCCGCCGAACTGGAGCTGGGCGGCGATCATGATGGTATCCTCGACCTGCCCGACAGCCTGGCCGTCGGCACCCCGGCCGCCGATGTCTTCGGCGCCGAACCGGTCATCGACTTCGAAGTCACGCCCAACCGCCCCGACTGGCTGGGCGTCGCCGGCATTGCCCGCGACCTGGCCGCCACCGGTCTGGGCGCCTTCACGGAAAAGTCGATCGCCCCGGTCAAGGGCAGCTTCCCCTCGCCGATCACGGTCGCCGTCGACGGTGACGCCTGCCCTGTCTTCTCCGGGCGTGTCATCCGCGGCGTGACAAACGGCGCCTCGCCGGAATGGCTGCAGGCGAAACTGAAGTCGATCGGCCTGAAGCCGATCTCGGCCCTGGTCGACATCACCAACTACCTGTCCTTCGACCGCGCCCGGCCGCTGCACGTCTATGACCTGGCCAAGCTGACAGGCACCGTCCTCAATGCCGGCCTGCCGGTGTCCGACGCCGATGTGCTGATGCTCGACGGCAAGACCTATACGGTGACGCCGGATATGTGCGCCATCATGGACGGCTCGGGCATTATCGGCCTGGGCGGCGTCATGGGCGGCGACTCGACGAAGGTCGAGGAGACCACCACCGACATCTTCCTGGAAAGCGCCTGGTTCGATCCGATCCGCACGGCCCAGACCGGCCGCACGACCACCATTACGTCCGACGCGCAATACCGGTTTGCCCGTGGCGTCGATCCGGAATTCGTCGTGCCCGGCCTGGAACTGGCGACCCAGCTGATCCTCGACATCTGCGGCGGCGAAGCCTCGGAGATCGTCGTGGCCGGCGAGGCCCCTGCCGGTCGCGCCAATGTCCTGTTCGATCCCGCCTATGTCGGCCAGCTGACCGGTCTCAATGTTGGCAATGACGAGATCAAACGCATCCTGCGCGCCCTCGGCTTTACCCTCGACGCCCAGGGCGACCTGTACGATGTCGGCGTGCCGTCGTGGCGCCGCGATGTCGACGGCAAGGCCGACCTGGTCGAGGAAGTCGCCCGCATCCACGGCTTCAACGCCATCCCAGCGACGCCCCTTCCGACCGTCACCCCGCGTCCCGGCGGCGTCCTGACCGCCCAGCAGGCCAAGGCCCGTGCCGCCCGCCGCGCCCTGGCGGCGCTCGGCTATGCCGAAGCCGTCACCTGGTCGTTCATGCGCCAGGACTGGGCCACCCTGTTCGGTGGTGGCGCCGATCCCCTGGTGCTGGCCAATCCGATCGCCTCGGAACTGAATTGCATGCGCCCGAGCGCCCTGCCGAACCTGCTTGAAGCCGCCGGCCGCAATGCCGCACGTGGCCTGACGGAGGCACAGCTGTTCGAAATCGGGCCGATCTACCAGGGCCTGGAACCCAACGACCAGAAGCCGACCATCGCCGCCATCAAGGCGCCGGACAAGTCGCGCAGCTGGCAGGGCGGCGCCGAAGACGCCTTGTTCGCCCTGAAGGGCGACCTGCTCAGCCTGCTGGAAAGCGTCGGCGCCCCCGTCGCCTCGCTGCAACTGGTGCAGGGATCGAATGCCGCCCACTGGCATCCGGGCCGCTCGGCGCGTCTGCAACTCGGTCCCAAGCAGGTTCTTGCCGAGTTCGGCGAACTGCACCCGGCGGTGCTGAAGGCCATGGATCTCGACGGCCAGAACTATGTCGGCTTCGAGATCCGCATCGACAACCTGCCCGTGGCGAAGTCCAGGGGCGGCAAGTCGCGCGGCGCCCTGACGATCTCCAACCTGATGCCGCTGACCCGCGACTTCGCCTTCCTGGCAGCCGAAGCGGTCGCTGCCGGCGATATCGTGCGCGCTGTCAAGGGCGCCGACAAGGTGCTGATCGCCGACGCCCAGGTGTTCGACGTCTACCGCGGCCAGGGCGTGCCCGAAGGCCAGAAGTCGCTGGCCATCGAGGTCACCATCCAGCCGACGGACAAGACGCTGACCGAACCGGAAATCGAAGCCATCGCGACCAAGGTCGTGGCTGCAGCGGCTAAGGTCGGCGCGACGTTAAGGGCCTAAAGTCGACACCTGAAGAACTCCCCCCTTCGAAGCCAGGTGATTCACACTTCTTCAAGGGGGTTTCCAAGGTGTTGAAATTTCAGCTCTTTTATACCTCCCCGACTTGATCGGGGAGGGGGACCGCACGAAGCGCGCCGCTCCAGAATACGTCGTTTAAGCTATGGCGTGTTCGCCGCGCGAGATGTGGTCGTGGGGTTTCTTGCTTGGACCACAAATACAAACTGCCCCGCCCACATCAATGTATTCAATTGATTATATTTAGATTTTTTCAAAGCGAGAAACCCCACCACCACATCTCACCGGCGCAAGCGCCGTCTCGTGCGGTCCCCCTCCCCGATCGAGTCGGGGAGGTTTAAGAAAAGACGACCTTGTTATTTTAGATGTGTGCATCCCCTAGAGTAAAATCCGATCAGGTTGAGGCATATCCGTCGTGTCGGATGTAGGCCATGCACTCCTCCTTTGAGTAGGTCTGAAGGGTCTGGCTGATGCGCTGGCATAGGTCTTCGATTGTTCTTTTTGCTGCCTTTCTCAGATCGGCTTTGAGTTTGGCGAAGACCATCTCGATGGGATTGAAGTCGGGAGAATATGGCGGAAGGTACATCAAGCTTGCGCCAGCCTTTTCGATAATGGATTTGACCCTCGCCACTTTATGAGTGGCGAGATTGTCCATAATGACGATATCGCCCTGGTTCAGAACGGGCGCCAGTTCCCGCTCCAGCCATAGACAGAAGGTTTCGCCGTTCATTGCTCCATCGAGAAGCCAAGGGGCTACGATGCCATCCGCACGTAAGCCCGCGATAAAAGTGTTGGTTTTCCAGTGACCGTGCGGGACGGCGCACACCAGGGGTTTGCCTTTGGCAGAGCGGCCGCAGCGGCGTGCCATCTTGGTCGTCACACCGCTTTCATCCAGGAAGACAAGCTTGCTGACGTCAAGCAAGGGCTGCTTCTCGCGCCATAGTTTGCGAGCCTCCGCTACGTCAGGGCGGCTTTGTTCTTCAGCATGAGCTGTCTTTTTTTATATGTCAGACCAAGCCGCTTCAGCAGGCCGCAAACAGGACCATGCGTTGCCGTAACGCCTTGCTGTTCCAGTTTTTGACGTATCTCGGTGATGGTGAGATCCGGTGTCTCATAAATCCAGCCCAAAATAGTCGCGGCATGGGACGCAAGCGCTGACGAGCGGCGGTCACCTCCCATCGGTAAGGCTTTGGTCTGGTCATTCTTACGCTTAAGCCATGCCCACCTTACCGCTGTGGCACGGCTAACCCGAAATTGCCTTGCAGCTGTGCTCGCAGATAAACCGCCCTCAACAGCCTGCAAAAGCCTTATACGCAAGTCTTCGGAATAAGGTCTTCCCATCTCAATGCCTCCAAATGCATCGAGAGTGAATCACTGTTTGGACGCAACGGGAATCCCTGACGACTCAACTTGATCTGATTTTACTCTAGCCTTCAAAAGGGGGAGTTCTGTATTGCGGCAACGCAAGGTTTGCTTAACCCGGCTTAACCGCCTTTCTCGACGGGAGTTTAAGCTTCCGGGCGCATGATACTGTCAAACAGGACAGGCTTCATGTCGGCAATGCAAATCGGCGCCTATGGCGCAATGGCAGCCAGCGCCCGCTTCGATCGCGCCGCAAGCAAGACTGTCGAAGACACGGCCCGCGGCAATGACATCGTCAGCGACTTCGCCAACCAGATCGAGGCCCGCGCCTCGTTCGATGCCAGCATCTCGGTCATCAAGACAGCCAACGCCATGACCGGCCGGCTGCTCAATATCAAAGCGTAAATAACAAAAAAGCCCGCCAAATGGCGGGCTTTCAAGCATCTGATCGTCGGATCGGATCAATCCTCGTCTTCGTCTTCCTGACGCGAGAAGGAGCCGCCGCCGGCGCCGAAAACGTCTTCGGCGGTCAGTTCGGTCTTCTTGGCGTAGGGGTTGTCGTCTTCGTCCTCGAATGCCGGTTGCGGCGTCTGAGCCGGCTTCAGCGACGGATCGTCGAGCGGGATGCCCAGCTTCTCGGCCTGCTTGCGCTTAACCTCGGCGGCCTTGCGCACGACGCCGTCAAGCTCGATCTGCGACACCAGGCCGAGCGTTACCGGATCGACCGGCTTGATATTGGTGGCGTTCCAGTGACCGCGCGAACGGACCTGTTCGATGGTCGACTTGGTCGTACCGAGCAGCTTGGAGATCTGCGCGTCGGTAACTTCCGGGTGGTGCTTGACGAACCAGGCGATGGCGTCCGGACGATCCTGGCGGCGCGACACGGGCGTGTAACGCGGCGCCTTCTTCGACGGCTTCAGCAATTCGGCATGGCGGCTGACCAGGGCCTTCATGCGGTACTTGTCGTTCTTCTCGGCCTTGTCGAGTTCTTCACGCGTCAGCTGGCCATTGGCGATTGGGTCGGCACCGCGGATGTCGCGCGCAACTTCGCCGTCGGCAATGCCCTTCACTTCCAGGAAGTGCAGGCCGCAGAAATCGGCGATCTGCTCGAAGGCGAGAGAGGTATTGTCAACCAGCCACACGGCGGTGGCCTTGGGCATAAGAATGTCGGACATGGCTTTATATCCTCACGGTTAAGACCGCCGCTTGTTGTGTTTTCGGCGGTCCAGAAATGGCTACGCCCGGCTTTTGCAGCCGGGCGTGTGGTGTTGGGCCATGGTATATGACGATTTGCAGCGGAATGAAAGCGGAAAGCAGGACGGGGACAACCTTACCCAGATGTTGCACCTTATTGCACAATGGGCGACTGTTTGCCGTCACAGGGGGGAAAAGATGTTCGGCTGGTTCGGGAAAAAACAGGCGATAGTAGCTCCGGTTTTGGAAGAGCCCGCGGCGCCACGATCATTGCAGCCGGAATTGGCGGGCCTGCTGGAATCTCACGGCTTGAAAGTCGAGATGGCAAAGGACTGGGTTTATGTAAATGACGATCTGCCGCTGCTGAGAGGTACTGCATACTGCATGAAGGATGTTGGCGCTTCCGCTATGTTGCAGATCGACTATGAACTCCGCCTGGCGGACGAACGTACCATAGTGGAAAGCTATGCCGGGTACGGCGCAGACAAGAACGCTGCGCTCGGGCAAGGGCTGTTCAAATTCTGCGCTGGCGCATTTCACGTCTTCCTTTCCGCCTACTGGCAGCATCATGAGCCTGAGCAGGTCGAGATTGAAAGCTGGACAATCGACGGCAGCCCATGGAAGGCGTTCACGAGTGCGCTGATAAACAACACCAGCGAAGGGCAAACGGCCCACATTGCGCATGACTACATGGAACGTTTGCAGGCCGCTGTGTCCACATTATCGCTGGACCAACGTGACCACTGGATATCCGTTTTCATCTATTTGCTGAGGGACGAGATGACGACGGAAGTCCGTGTCGATAACGCAATTTCGGCGGAGCTAACCGACACGGTTCGAGGTATGGCTTGGCCTGAAGCTGAAGGGTATTATAGCCAACGTCAGTTCATCCTGCTGCGCCCGGCAGATTGAACTACATCCGCAGCACGACCTTCCCCTTATGCGCGCCGGAATCCATATAGGCATGCGCGGCTGCGACATCGGCAAAGGCAAAGACCTTGTCGATGATCGGTTTGATCGTCCCCGAGGCGATCAACGGCCAGATTTTGGCATGTACCGCGGTCGTCAGGCGCGCCTTTTCGTCCGGAGAGCGCGGCCGCAGCATGGAGCCGGTGATAACCGCCTGCTTCTGCATGATGCGGCGCAGGTCGATCTGGACCTCCGCCGACTTGCTGTTACCGACCTGGACCATACGGCCCTTCGGCTTGAGGCAGAGAAGATGTTTCTCGACGAAGTCGCCTGCGACGATGTCGAGCACGACGTCGACCCCGCCGAAATCCTTGACCGGGGTGACGAAGTCGCCGGCATCGCTGTCGATAACGAGGTCGGCGCCGAGGCTTTTGGCAAAGGCGCACTTGTCGGCACCACGCGCCGTGGCGATGACCCGGGCGCCGAAGGCCTTGGCCATCTGCACCGTCATCGAGCCGATACCGGAATTGGCGCCATGGACCAGGACGGTCTCACCCGGCTGCAGGGCGCCATGCTCCATCAGGTTGGCATAGACTGTCAGGACGGTTTCCGGCAGGGCGCCTGCCTGTTCCAGAGTCAAACCCTGCGGGATGGGCAACAGGTGACGGATATCGACGGCGACGAATTCGGCATAACCGCCGCCATTGACCAGGGCGCAGGCCGCCTGCCCCACCTGCCAGCCGATATCGTCGAAACTGCCCTCAGGCGTATTTATGCTCTCGATCGTGCCCGAGACCTCAAGCCCCAGTATCGGCGATGCCCCTGGTGGCGGCGGATAGGCGCCGCGCCGCTGCAGGATGTCGGGGCGGTTCACGCCGGCATATTTGGTCCGTATCAGGACAAAACCGCGTCCCAGTTCGGGGCGTGGCACATCGGCAAGGACCATGTCGGACGGATTTTGCCCACTACCTTCGATTGACACGGCTTTCATCGCGATTCGTTTTCCTTGATTTTGTCGCCTGATAGGCGTTTCATGGCGGCAGGACGATTGGCCGGAAGCGACCGGTTGTCCAGCCCGAAAAGATATAAGGAGGGACCGATGATTGACGACGATCTGCCATTGTCCTTGCGATCCGCCGCCCGCGGCTCCGTTGCCCTTAACGGGCTGGTGCTCGAAGACCTCGATCCGTACAGCGTTTCCGATCTGAATGAACGGATTGCGCTGCTGCAGAGCGAGATTTCGCGCGCCACCGACGCGATGGAACGGAAAAAAAATCGCCTGTCCGAAGCGTCGGCTTTATTCTCTTTTAAGGGTAGTTAAGCATTAAGTAACCCTGTTTGGCGACCGTAAGGGTCTATGCACTGGCATGACCGTTGCAGATGCCGGACAGGTCGATTGTAAGACATGCGGCGCTCAAGGCTTGAGCGCGCGGGTCAAAACGACGACCGCGCCGACCGAATTCCAGCATAAGGCTTTGAGTATGTCCGAAACTTCCGCCACTCCGTTGAGCATGCGCATGCACATCGTTCGTGATTTCGCTTCCAGCGATCTGTTCGACCGTACGTTCAAGGAGGGCATGGCCCTTGTCGAAGAGACCGCAAGCTATCTCGACGGCGATGGCCGCCGTGACTCGCGCCTGCTGAGCCGCGAAGACGCCCTGCTCTATGCCGGCGAAAGCATGCGCCTGACCACGCGCCTGATGCAGATCGCTTCGTGGCTGCTGGTGCAACGCGCCGTGCGCGAAGGCGACATGGACGCCTCCGACGCCTGCGACGACAAGTATCGTATCTCTCCGCTCAACGGCGACGCCGTCGAAAGCCACAAGGTGTTGCCCGGCGGCCTGCTTAGCCTGCTCGACCGCTCCAACCGCCTCTATGAGCGCATCTCGCACATGGACAAGCGCATGTTCATCGACGCCGAAGCCGAAGAAGGCGCCGTCAATCCGGTCATCAGCCAGCTGCAGCGCCTGCAAAGCGCTTTTGGCCTTGAGGCCTAATAAACCTTCCACATAGCTAAAAACGTTGCCGCCCCTTTGACCTTTGGGGCGGTTACGCCTACCTTGCGCGCCGAAATCAGAGCTTGGGAATAAAAGCGTTTTGGTCGTCTATACGCGCAGGGCATGTCTGGCTTTGGGGCTTTCCGCCGTCGGCGCATTAAGCGCCCTGTCGGCGTGCGGCCGCAAGGCACAACCCGTGCAACAGATGCAGGATCCCGACGGTGGTCCGTTCGAGGCGATCGACCCCAAGCTGGCGCAGCAGGAAGGCACCCTGGAATGGGCGGTATCCGGCGAGTGGCGCAGCGCCGTCGACCGTGACCGCGACAAGTATCGCCACCCCATCGAGCTGCTGACCTTTTTCGAACTGTCACCCAAGGACACGGTCATCGATATGTGGCCGGGTGCCGGCTACATGACCGAGATCCTGGCTCCCTACCTGACGCGCGGCAAGGGCAAGTACGTGGCGGCCCTTTTCCAGCCCGGCAGCCTGGCCGAAAAAGCTCAGACCGCGCTCAACGACCGCTACCGCACCCATTTCGGCAGCAACAAGAAGATTTACGGCGCCGTCGACTACAGCGAGTTCGGCAGCAGCAGCCACGCCCTGGCCGATGCCGATTCGGCCGATGTCGTGCTGATGTTGCTGGTGATCCAGGACTGGATGGCCAGCGGCACCACCGAAAAGGCCTTTTCCGACGCCTTTGCCGCCCTGCGTCCCGGCGGCATACTCGGGGTCGAGCAGCACCGCGCCGATATCGGCACCGCCCAGGACCCTGTCGCCAGCACGGGTTACGTTCAGGAGCCCTTCGTCAAACAGCTGGCGGCCGAGGCTGGTTTCACTTTTGTCGGCTCCAGCGAGATCAATGCCAATCCAAAAGATGACAAGGATCATCCGTTTGGGGTATGGACATTACCTCCGCAGCGTCTCACCGCGCCGCGCGGGGCGCCGCCGAACCCGGAATTCGACGGAACACTTTACGAATCGATCGGGGAAAGCGACCGTATGGTGCTGAAGTTCAGGAAGCCTCAATGATACAACGGGACATACGCACGTGAGCCGGATCGCAGCGCTATCGCAAAGCGCACCCTTGATGTCGATTCCGGAGATGCGTCCGCCCGAAGGCGGATCCGGCGAATGGTACCGCGGCGCCGGTGGCCTGCGCCTGCGGCTGGCCTTCTGGCAGTCGCCGCGCCCGCCGCGCGGCACCGTCTTCGTCAGCCCCGGCCGTTCCGAGCCGATCGAAAAATATTACGAGGTCGCCCGCGACCTGCTCAGCCGTGACTTCTGCGTCGTCATCCATGACTGGCGCGGCCAGGGCCTGTCCGCCCGCCTGCTACCCGATCGCCTGAAATGCCACGCCCGCTCGTCCGACGAATTCCTCGATGACTATCAGCGCCTGCTCGATTCGTTCGAGGATCGCGCGCCCAAGCCGTGGGTCATGCTGGGTCATTCGATGGGGGCGGCGCTGAACCTCGCGACCCTGATCAAGGGCGAGCAACGCATTGCCGGCGCCTTCTTCACCAATCCGATGCTGCGCGTAGCGACGGGTAAGCATTCTTTGTGGGCCGTCAACTTCCAGACCAACTGGCAGGTCAACCACGGCCGCGGCACCGACTATGTGCCCGAACTGTTCGACGACCCGTTCGAACATACCTTCGAGAACGACGCCCTGACGCACGACCCGTCGCGCTACGAGATGTGGCGCGAGCAGTTGTTCTCGTGCCCGCACCTGGCCGTCGGCACGCCCACCTGGGGCTGGCTGTCCTTTGCCCTCAAGCTGGGCGAGACCCTGCTGAAGGATAAGGCCAAGGTCGCCAAGAAGCTGAAGACGCCGATTACCTTCCTGTGTTCCGGCGACGACCATATCATCGCCAAGCAGCCGTCCAAGCTGTTCGCCCGCAAGCTGGGCAAGGCGCAATATGTCGAAGTCGCCGGCGCCGAGCACGAGATCCTGATCGAGGCCGACGAATACCGTCAGCAGGCCTTCCGCGAATTCGATGCCCTGACCGATTTCGTCGCCCCGCGCCTGATCGGACAGATGGGGGGCCGCGAAAACGCCCTCAATTCGCCGTGGTCCGATACCCTGGATGAGGTCGCGGCGGTGTCTGCGGAAAATCCGGTGCTGGAACCCACGTCCGAAACCCCACATGTCCCGGACCTGCCACGCGGATCCGACGCAGAGAAGAGTGCATCATGAAGTCGACTATGCTTGCCCTGGTCCTCGCTGGCCTCGCCGTCTCAGCCCTCGTGCCGGGCCTGGCTGCGGCCCAGGACGTCGTCGTGCCGGTCCACCTTAATCTTTATGATGGTGACAAGCTCACCAAGGGCTTTGCCGATGGTCTGCGCGATGCTGTCTCCAGCGATTCGCGCTTCAAGGTCGTCGACCCTGTGCCCGCGGATGGCGTCAATGTCGTGCTCAAGGACGCTCTGCAACCGTCAGACGCCGATGGCCGGCCGATCGCCGCCTATGAGGTCAATGTCAAGCTGGGCTCAGGCAAGTTCCTCAAGCAGCTGACCGGTTATTGCGACCAGAAGAAGCTCGACATGTGCGGCCGCGTCGTCGCCGAAGACATTTACAGCAACTATGCGCGCTGGGCGGCGAAGAACAAGAAGTAGGTTTTGCGCACCTCAGAACTCCCCCTTTTGAAGGAGGAGTTCTTTTGAGGCCTTATACGCCCTTAAAGCCCTCAGACTCTAAGAAACGGCCGCCGGCTGCAGATGCACCAGGGCCGCATCGATCAGGTCTCGTGACGAGGCAGCGATGACCTGGCCGGCCTCGGGCGGCACGCCCTCCCCGCGCCAGTCGGTCACAACCCCGCCGGCATTTTCGATCACCGGAATAATCGCTTCGATATCCCAGGGCTTGAGACCTGTCTCCAGCGCGATATCCATCGTCCCTTGCGCCACCATGGCAAAGGCATAGGCGTCGCAGCCATAGCGCGCCAGCTTGGTCGCGGTGCGCAGGCCATTATAGGCGTCGGCCTCGGGTCCCTGGAACAGATACGGATCGGTGGTGCCGATAACGGCATCGTGCAGGCCGGCACAGGTGCGCACCTTCAACGGGGCACTGCCATTCGGCGTTACGAGTTTAGATCCGAGCGGCGAACCGATGAATACTTCCTGCAACACGGGCTGGGCAATCAGGCCCAGTACCGGGCGCCCCTGGAAGCGCAGGCCGATCAGGGTCGTCCATAGCGGCAGGCCGGAAATAAAGGCACGCGTGCCATCGACCGGATCGAGCACCCAGACATAGTCGGCATCGGTATTCTCGTCGCCATATTCCTCGCCGATGATGCCGTGGTTGGGAAAATGCTGATTGATCAGGGCACGAATGGCACGTTCGGCGCCCTTGTCGGCCTCGGTAACCGGGTCAAAACGCGACAGGTGTGCGAGTTTATTGCCCTCGTCCAAGCCCTTGAGGCGAAACAGCGGCAGGGCGGCCTTGGCGGCGGCGGCGGCAAGATGGAGCGCGAAGGCTTCGAGACGGGCGTAGTCGGGCGTCTGGGTCATGAAGCCTCCGCAAAGCGCAATCCGAAAAGTGGACGGCACTTTTCAATTAAATTGCGCGACAAGCAAATATTGGCGCCGGACCGTGAGCGAAGCGAAAGAGTCAGGCGCCAAACCAGAGACCCGCATACCGTGGTGCGGCATGCGGGTCCAGAGGGCACGCTAACTTGGACTTAAAATTGCAGCATGGGAGGGCGCTTTCATGGGAAGGCGATGTGCTTGCTCATAGTCTCCCCCTAGCGTGCGACTGCACGCCGCCGCTGATGCGGCGAGCCTGCGCGGCCTCTGAGCGCCTTAAGCGGCCTGTTCCGAGTCGCCGTTCAGCGACTTGGCAAGGTCGAGCAGACGGCGGCGCGGACGCTCCGACAGGCGGTAATAGGCCTGGATGAGGTCGAGCGTTTCCTTGCGCGAAAAGACTTCGATGCCTTCGTTCTGCACGGCGGCGACTTCGGTCTTGTCGTCGGTCAGGCCGTCGTAGAAATAGTTGATAGGGGTTTCGAGCGCCTTGGCCAGTTGGAACAGGCGGGCGGCCGAGATGCGGTTGGCACCGCATTCGTACTTCTGGATTTGCTGGAAGCGGATGCCGACGGCCAGGGCCAGCTGTTGCTGGGTCAGGCCCAGCAGGCGGCGGCGGCGGCGGAGTCTCTTGCCGAGATGCAGGTCGATATCAGTAGCCATGGTGAAGCCCTCCAGGTTCGTGTCCAGGTTCGTGTTTTGCGGCGTCCCGATGTGAGACGGCTCGCCTGGATGGTTTCAAGCAGCGTGCCAGAGTGCTTTTTTTGGGAGAACCGTGCCGAAGTCACGAATCCTGGGGGGCGAGTAGCAATGTTCGGCCGGTTTTAACGGCGCGCACAACGCAAAATGGCGCAATACGGGTTGTATCGCGCCATTTCAGTACATTTTGGTGCGCTACCGCTTCGCTGCTTGAGCGCAGTTGGAGTTCCAGGTCCTCGGCAGCGTGAGTATTTTTAGTGAGCTACCGCTTCGCTGCTTGAGCGTATTACGCGCGCCGCTTCTCCTCTTCGCGCAGCAGGCGGCGCTTCTCGCGGGTGATAAATGCAGCCATCTCGGCATAGAGCCGGCTGTCGCGATACCCCTTCATCGTCTTGGTGGCGGCGTAGGAGATCAGGTTATAGACCGACTCCGGCGCCTCCTGGCCCTTGATCAGGCTATGCAGGCGCAGCAGCAGGGTAAAGAAGGCCGCGGCGGCGATGACAAAGCAGATGACGCTTTGCCAGTCACCGACGGCGCCGATATGCCACCCCAGGAGAATGCCTCCGATCCAGGCACAGGCCACGGGCAGGACACCGGCGAAGGCGGCGTGGCGGTAGATGAGCAGCAGGGCGCGGAACTTGGCGTCCTCTCGGATGCCGTCATTGCACAGCCCCACCAGCTTCATATGCATGCGCAGATAGTCTTCGATTCCATAGATGCGCTGGTCGCACCAGAAGACCAGCTTGACCAGTTTCTGCGTCGCCGTCGCCCAGGGCTTCAGCGTCCCCTCGTCCCAGGCCGTGTCCTTGCCGCGGTCGATTTCCTCGATCAGGGCGCGGGCGACATAGAGGATATTGTCCAGGCGCGAGGTCACCGACTTGGCGACCGTTGCCGACGAGGCCCGGGTCGAACCGACAAAGCGCAGGCGCTGCAGGCCATGAATGTGCTTTGCCCAGGCCAGCGCCCCGGCAAAGGCGCCCAGGGTCATGCCCAGGAACAGCCAGGGACTGAGGATGACCCGCACCAGGATGCGCGATTGGGAAAGGTCTATCCCCGCATAGGCCAGCATGCCATGCATGAGGCCATGCAGCGGCCTGACACCGCCCCCAGAGCCAGCAATGAGCCCCTCCAGTGTCCACCACGTCCAGACGGTCATCAGACCCAGGGCCAGGCGCATCCATAGCTGGACATTGCCACGCCGGCGCCGGGTCAGGTTTTCGTAATTGCTCTGGAAGACAAAGGTCTGGGTGGCGATAAGGTCGCGAACATCCTTATCGCCGAACTGCCCTGCGTCCTGGGTCTCATCGTCACCACCGGGAAAGCGGTGCTCGATCTTGGCCAGGCTCAGTTCGATAATCTGGGCCGGCGACATCGAGGTTTCCGTCAGATGTGCGCCATCATTGTCATTGGCCGGATTCGCGCCGTCAGGACTGTCGGTCGGATCGGCGGCATGGGCTTCGGATTCCTGTACCGGCGTTTCGAACGGATGGAAGTTGACGTCGTAAAGGAAACACGGATCGAGACGCGTTGCCTCGAACACCTGCCACTGCGCGTCATCGGCGACGAGGCGGTTATAATCGTCGAGCGACTTGGTGCGCGTGACTTTCGGCAGGATATGAAGGAAATCGGACTCTTCGCTGCGGTAAAGGGCGTCGCGGGCGCGTCCGGTCTGTTTCAAACGATCCAGGGTCCAGAGGGTCCCATCCTGAATCTTTTTCCAATAATTTTGAAGGACTTGTAGGCTGTATATGGTCATTTTTGCCCCCTTGCGCATAATGCGTCGGGTGTGAATTCCGGGGGGCGTATGGATTTGGGATATTCCGCGCGGGGTGGGCGCGAAATGGGTATGGGTATCGGGGGAGGAATGCCCTGTGGCGGACTGTGAACGGTTCCGGGGGAAGAACCAGGTCTGCGCAGGGCGCTGCGTCGTCGGTTTGGCGGCGGGTTGGGATTCGACATGTTCATGCCGTGGGTCACCTCCTGTTGAGGGTTATCCGCGCATTAACCTTATATACCCGCAGCTTTAGGCACACAAGTAAAGATGTTGCGACGCAGCATTTTATAGCTCAAGCGCCGCATGGCTCGTCACCAGAGAAGCGTGCTAACGCTTCGCTCCTTTAGCACACGGGCGTGACGGCGTGCAGTCGCACGCTCCAACGGCCTGGCAGGGGCCGTTGGAATTTAAGCCAGGCATCAGGCCTCGCCTTCGATTTCCTTCATGCCGCTCTGGATGTAGTTGGCCTCGCCCATCAGCTTGATCAGGTTCAGCTGGGTTTCGAGGAAGTCGATATGGTGCTCGGTGTCCTCGAGGATCTTGCGCAGCAGTTCGCGGCTGACATAGTCCTTGTGGTCGTCGCAGAACTTTACGCCTTCGACCAGCAGGGCATGACCGCGCGTCTCGACGCCAAGATCCGATTCGAGCGTCTCGGCGACGGTCTCGCCGATGCGCAGCTTGTGCAGGTCCTGCAGGTTGGGCAGGCCGTCGAGGAAGAGGACGCGCTTGATGAGCATGTCGGCATGCTTCATCTCCTCGATCGACTCCTTGTAGACGATGCGGCCGAGGTGATAGAGGCCCCAGTTTTCCAGCATGCGGGCATGCAGATAATACTGGTTGACCGCCGTCAGTTCATTGGTCAGGACCTGGTTCAACAGCTTGATGATGTCGGGCTGGCCGCGCATGACGATCTCCGGAGATTAAGGATTCTTTCCGGGACCATAGTTCGCGCTGTGTACGCTGTGAAGCGATTTTTTCGCCGTTAAAACAAAAACTTAGTGCGAATGATAATAAGATTGAATTGCAGGGTTACGCCTATTCGGCGGCCATGCGCATTGCAACCTGGGCCTGATCGATCATCTCGCGCATCTCGCAGACGCACTTGGCGCATTGCGGCTTGCACTGGGCGTGATGGAAAATCGCCTTCGGGGTGGCTGCGCCGCCGGCAATGGCGGCGTGGACCTGACGCTCGCGGATCGCGTTACAATTACAGACGTACACTAGGCAACCACTCAAGTGACAATGAGAATGCATCTCAAATAGCATGCGCCCGATTCAAATGCAAGTCATTCGCATGGAATGTGCGCGGATATCCATCATCGCATGGCGAGGTGAAGAAACGGTGGATCTCATTGAAAAAAGCCCCCGGCGTAAACCGAGGGCTTTTTAGACAGGCGTAGGTCGGGCGGTTAGTTGCTGCCGCCATTGTAGCTCGAACCGTAGTTATTGCCGGTCGTAGTGGTTTCGTGCCACTGGCCGTTACGGTCCTGCCAGCCATTGGTCTGGAACTGACCTTCGTGCCATACGCCACGGTCATCACGCCAGCCATAGGCTTGCGGTTGCCCCATGTGCCAGGCGCCATTGGTGTCGCGCCAGCCCCGGCGGGCATTGCGATCGTTATAGGCCTGGCCACCAGTGTTGTAGCCACTGTTGCTATTGTAGCCGCTGTTGCCACCGTTACCGTTATAGCCGCCATTGTTGTTATAGCTGCTATTGTAGGCGTAACGGTCGGAGGCCGAGGTCGAACGACGATCCGGGTCATAATAGGTACGGCTGTAGGCGCCCGAATCCGGGCGGTTCTGATAATAGACGACCTGATAGCCATCCGGCGCCTCGGCCGGCGTATACTGACCGGTCTGGTACGAATAATATTCGCCGTTGTAGCACTTCACGCTGCTCTTGCCGATCTGGCGGCCGACCACGCCACCGACGACCGCGCCGCCAACCGTGCCGAGACCACGTTCATGCTTGGAAACCTGGCTGCCGAGCAGGCCGCCGGCGATGGCGCCGACCACGGTGCCGGTCGTCTTGGCGTCGCCTTGCTTGGCGTAGCAGTAGCCGTCGTATTGCGTATTTTGCGCATTGGCGGCCATCGGGGCGCCGGCGGCAACGGTCAGAGCCGCAACTGCGCCAGCCACCATCATCTTTGTCGAAATCATTGGGAATTCTCCTTTGTCTGAACCCCGCTCCATGGCGCCATAATAGTGGCCAGCGCATGGCAAACAATTTCGGACAGCCGGCCTTACCGTAAATTCTGCATAAGCCTCCTTCGGTGCTTCACTCTTGACCCGGGCACCGGCTTAAGGCACCACGCCCCCATGACCAAAGCTGCCCCCCCTGCCCGCGAATGCCGCCTTTACCTGATCACGCCGCCGCAGATCGTCGATCTGGCGAGCTTTGCACGCACCTTTGAAGAGGCGCTGTCGGCGGGACCGGTGGCCGCTGTCCAGATCCGCCTCAAGGACGTGTCGCACGACGCAATCCGGGACGCAGCGCGCGTGCTGGCGCCGATCGCGCACCGTTATGATGCCGCCGTGCTGATGAACGACCATGTCGACCTGGCGAAGGAACTGGGGCTCGACGGCGTCCATGTCGGGCAGTCGGACATGGCCTACAAGGATGCCCGCCGCATCCTGGGGCCCGACGCCATGATCGGCGTCACCTGCCACAATAGCCGCCATCTCGGCATGGAGGCGGCCGAGGCCGGCGCCGACTATGTCGCCTTCGGCGCCTTTTATCCGACGAGCACCAAGACAGTCGAGCACATGGCCGAACTGGAAACCCTGACCATCTGGCAGGAAAGCATGGAAATCCCCTGCGTCGCCATCGGCGGCATCACGGCGGCGACGGCGCGCGAAGTTGCCGATGCCGGCGCCGACTTTATCGCCGTCAGCGGCGCGGTGTGGAACCATGACGATGGCGCAGCCGCCGGGGTGCGGGCATTGCTGACGGCGATAGCCTGACCCCGCAACCCTGCACGCAGAACAGGTCGACAAGGGAGCGGGACCTTATGGCTTCGGCCAGGTGATCTCCATCCGCGTCACGGTCAGGCCGAGATCCTTCAGGCGGTCGTCGTCCGAAGCCAGCCCGTCGTCATCCTGCGAACTGTAGGGCACGTCATTGCGCTTGGCGTATTCGGGGCGCAGGCGTACCGACAGGGCACAGCCGCCGTCGAGATGGGCCAGCCTGCCCTCGAAGTCTGACAGGTAACCGCCGTCTTCCGGATTATAGCGGGTCAGGCCGAAGCTTGCGCCATTGGCCGTCGCGACATCGGCCAGGGAAGAACCATAGTGCAGGCCTTCCGGTCCCTTCCAGGCCGTCGCCTCCTGCCCAAGCCGCACGGCGCGGATATGGGTCATGGCCTTGTCCCAGAAGGTGACCTCGATACGCTGTTTCGAATAGCCGCGCCACAGGATGACACCTTCGACGATGGTGGCGTCGGGCGCCTGCAGCTTGCCGACGACGGCATCGTCACCATACTTGGCCAGCAGCCTGTCGGCCGTTTCGTCATGGGCGACGGGATAGTCGCAGGCCAGCGGCGTGTCGGCGGGGGCTGGCGCGGCAACCTCTGCCTGAGACGCCGGGCCGGCCTCGCTCGCCGGGGTCTCGCCCGGCTTTTCTCCGGTCGTTTTCTGCTGGTTACACCCGGCCAGGACGACGAGGACGGCCTGGGCCATGACCAAAGCCATGAAACGAATCTTGCTGCGCATGGAATGTCCTATTGATCGGATGTATCGGCCACGACGCCGTCGGGCTGGGCCCACTGGATCGACAGTTCGCTGACCGTCGGGGCAAAGGTCTTCAGGCGCGGATCGTCCGACATGACGGTAACGCCGTCGCCGCTGATGCCATCGGGCTCGACGGCCTTTTCATTGCGGTTGTCGAAGCGCAGACCCAGGGTACAGCCGCCCGTAAGACTGGCCAGCTTACCGCCCTTGAAGTCGACGACATAGCCGCCATAGTCCCAGTCGAAACCGCTGATGGCGAAGGGCCTGCCATTGGCGGCCTGGACCTCGGCGACCGTAGCGCCGACATGCAGGCCGTCAGGTCCCGTCCAGTTGCGGCCGGCGTCGTGCGCGGTGATACCGGATATGGCCGTCTGCGCTGTATCCCACCACAGGATTTCCAGCGTGCGACCGCCCTTGCCGGGATTGAGCAGCACGCCCTTGGCGGTCATGCCCTCGGCGCCCGGAATATCCGCAGCTTTCGCGGCGGCGCCATAGGTCTTCAGAATCATAGCCGCCATTGTGCGCGGCGACAGCGGAACAGTGCAGGAGAGGATATCGTGGGGCGCAGCGGGCGCGGCAACCGATGCCGGCGCAGACGCCGACGGAGCCGGCGGCGCTGCCTTGGGGGAACAGGCAGTCAGCAAGCAGGTCGCGGCGATGGCGGCCGTATATATTGCACGTTTCATGATCCCTCCCTGGCGTCTTAACCACGACTATAGCCAATTCAGGTACGCAAGGCACCGGCAAATCACACGCCCCTTGCCTTTACCCACCCGAGCGAGTAGGAACGCCCGCAACATATCGCCTTCTTTGACAAGTCCAATCTTATGAAAATCAACGCCAACACGATCAAGCCGGGCATGATCCTGGAATACCAGAACGGCCTGTGGACCGTCGTAAAGACCGAGCACGTGAAGCCCGGCAAGGGCGGCGCCTTCGCCCAGGTCGAAATGAAAAACCTGGTCACCGGCACCAAGCTCAACGAACGCTTCCGTTCGGACGATACGGTCGAGCGTGCGGTGCTGGAACAGCGCGACCACTCGTACCTGTACGAAGACGGCGACATGCTGGTGTTCATGGATCAGGCCAATTACGAGCAGATCAGCCTGTCGAAGGATTGGGTCGGCGAAGACCAGGTCCAGGTACCTGCATGACGGCATGGTCGTCATCATCGAATTCCACGACGAAAAGCCGATCGGCATGAGCCTGCCGGATACCGTCATCCCTCGAAGTCGTCGAAACCGAACCGACGATCAAGGGCCAGACCGCCTCGTCGTCCTACAAGCCCGCCCTGGCCAGCAATGGCATGCGCGTCATGATCCCGCCCTTCATGAGCGCCGGCGTGCGCATCGTCGTCTCGACCGAGACCGGCGAATACATGAAGCGCGCCGAATAGGTTTTCATCCGCTTCCCGCTTGCGGGAGACCGGTTTCATTGTACATAAAATTCAGACGGAGGGGGCCACTGCACAGTGTTGCCCCCTCTGTCGCGTCATCCCAGCAAAGGGTTTTCCACGTGACTGTTCTTCAATCCTCGCTCATCCAGGTCATGGTCTCCTCCGTACGCAAGGCCTGCAAGGGCGTCGCCCGCGACTTCGGCGAAGTCACCGAACTGCAGGTCTCGAAAAAAGGCCCGGGCGACTTCGTCACCTCGGCCGACAAGCGCGTCGAAGCCGCCCTGTTCGAAGAACTGACCCGCGTCCGTCCCGGCTATGGCTTCCTGGGTGAGGAACAGGGCATGGTCGAAGGCAGCGACAAGACCCATACCTGGATCGCCGACCCGATCGACGGCACCACCAACTTCATGCACGGCATTCCGCACTTTGCCTGCACCGTTGCCCTGGAACGCGATGGCGATATCGTCGCCGGCGTCACCTTCAATCCGGTGACCAACGACCTGTACTGGGCCGAAAAGGGCAAGGGCGCATATCACAACGACCGCCGCCTGCGCGTGTCGCAGCGCAAGGCGTTCGATGAAAGCGTGATCGGCACCGGCCTGCCCTTTATCGGCAAGCCCGGCCACGCCCAGGCGCTGAAGGAACTGCACCAGATCATGCAGCGCACCGCCGGCATCCGCCGCAACGGCGCCTGCTCGCTCGATCTCGCCTATGTCGCCGCCGGCCAGTTCGACGGCTACTGGGAACGCGGCCTTAAGCCGTGGGACATGGCTGCGGGCATCCTGTTCATCCTGGAAGCCGGCGGCAAGATCACCGGCATCGATTCGGAAGATTCGCCGATGAATTCCGGCGACATCATCTGCGGCAATCCGGATATCTACCTGCAACTGGCTGAAAAGCTGAAGCTGGCGCAGTAAGCTAACAGAACTCCCCCTTTCGAAGGGGGAGCTCGATTTCCGCGGCAAGCGGAAAGCGAGAGGGGGTAGGAGCGTTCCCCCCGATGCTGCAATTGAGGTTCGCCCCAAGGTACTGAAAAGGCGCGCAAATCTACCCCCTCTCGAAAACAGCTTGACGCTATTTTCGAGCTCCCCCTTCAAAGGGGGAGTTCTGTCAGGCCTCCCCCAACGCCGTCGTCACCGCGGTAATCAAGGCCCGCAAACGCGGCGACTTCGCCAGGTCGCGGTGATAAGCCCATATAGAGGTCGCGCGTCGGCGGCGGGCTCCCGAGGTCCAGTTTCACCCAGCCCCGGTAATCCTTCGGCCAGCAGGCACGGCAAGTACGGCGATGCCGGCGCCCAGTTGGCACATCCGCGCCTGGGCTTCGCGGTTATTGCTGCGGAACACCACCGGCGCGCCGGGAAATCGTTCGCCAAGCCAGGCGACATCGGGCAGGTCGCCAAGCGCCGTGTCCATCAGGATCAGCCCCGCCACGGCCATATCGAGACCGGGCGCAGCATAGACGGCATAATGCTGCGTCATCAGACGGCGCTGGATAACATCGGGCGCGTCGAACGGTCGGATGCGAAACACCAGGTCGGCTTCGCGCCGCGACAGATTGTACAGCCGCGTATCGGTGACCAGTTCGATCGTCACCTGCGGGTGGGCGCGGCTAAAATCGGCCAGCACCGGCGCCAGCACGGTGACACCAAACCACTCCGATGCCGACAGACGCAGCAAACCGCTAAGGCCACTGCCCTCCCCCGCTATCTGCCGCGAAATGCCCAACGCCTCTTCCTCCATACGCTCGGCATGGCTGAGAATGGCCGTGCCTGCATCGGTCAGGACGAATCCTTCCGGCGTACGCTGGAACAGGGCCTGCCCTAGAGAGGCTTCAAGAGCGCGCAACCGACGCCCCATGGTCGGCTGAGTCTGGCCGATGGCGCGCGCCGCTGCCCCCAGGGTTCCGCTGCGCGCGATCGCCAGGAATATCCGCAGATCGCTCCAGTCCATAAATCCACCCAAACATAAATGCATGGATAGTGTGCGATATCGATGATTTCACGTCAATTCAGCATGGCGTAAAACCCTCTCCATCATCAGGAGAGATCATCATGCTGCCTACCGAAATGCGCGCCGCCGAACTGTCCGCCCCCGCTGGCGACTTCGTCGTCAAGACCTTGCCCGTCCCCGCACCCGCCGTCGGCGAGGTGCTGGTGCGCATCCAGGCCAGCGGCGTCAATCCGCTCGATACCAAGATCCGCGCCGGCGTCGCCGGCCATGCGCGGCAGCCCCTGCCTGCCGTACTCGGCATGGATATGGCCGGGACTGTTGCCGCCATTGGTGACGGCGTCACGGCCTTTAAGGTCGGGGATGAGGTCTACGGCATGGCGACCGGTATCGGCGGCTTGCAGGGTTCGCAGGCGGAATATGCCGCTGTCGATGCTGACTTCCTTGCAA
The DNA here is from genome assembly GCA_965246725.1 of Asticcacaulis sp. GTDB lineage: Bacteria > Pseudomonadota > Alphaproteobacteria > Caulobacterales > Caulobacteraceae > Asticcacaulis. The sequence continues at coordinate 61,986 of CBDFFG010000028.1, read as the reverse complement.
TCAAGCCCATGTCGCTGAGCTTTGTGCAAGCCGCCGCCCTGCCGCTGGTCGTCATCACAGCCTGGGAAGGCCTCGTCGATCACGCCCATGTCCGCCCCGGCCAGACCGTGCTGGTCCAGGGCGGCGCCGGCGGCGTCGGCCACGTTGCCGTGCAGATCTCCAGGGCACTTGGGGCGACGGTGTTCGCCACGGCATCGCGCGGTGATTTCGCCCTGGTCGAGAGCTATGGCGCTACGCCGATAGATCGCGACCTGATACCGGAAGAGCGTGTGGCGCAGTTCACCGGCGGCCGCGGTTTCGACATCGTCTATGACACGGTCGGCGGCGCCCAGATCGATGCCGCCTTCGAATCGGTGGCGCAGCGCGGCCATGTCACCAGCGCGCTCGGCCGCGAAGCGCATAACCTGGCGCCCCTGGCTTTGCGCGCCGCCAGATTCTCGGCGGTCTTCACCCTTCTGCCCCTGCTGACCGGCAAAGACCGCAAGCACCACGGTGAGATCCTGCGCGAAGTCGGTGCCCTGGTCGATGCCGGCCTGCTCAAGCCACGCGTCGATCCGCGTGCCTTCGTGCTGGATGACATCGCTTCGGCGCACGAAGCGATCACCAGTGGCACGGCCAAGGGCAAGGTCGTGGTGACGATATAGCTGGAAAGAAAGTAAGAAGACCCCTCCGTCGGCTGCGCCGAAACCTCCCCATTGCTTCGCAATAGGGTGGAGGGAGATCATCGCATTCCCTCCGCCCCATCGTAGATGGGGAGATGTCGGCGCAGCCGCCGGAGGGGTCTCTTTCTATAGCCATAACTATTTGTAATATCAATGAAACTGTTGACAGCTGGTGCAATCGAGCGGCTATTCTCTCCGCAAAAAAGAGGGATACGCCATGATTACCCGCCGTCACAGCCTGCGCCTGGGCCTGTCCCTGGCCGCCACCGCGTTTCTGCCGTTTAAAGCGACCGCGGACGAGGCGATTATCGCGCTGAGCCCGCCGGGCGCCGAACTGGGCGAAGGCCCGCTATGGTCGCCCGCGTTGAAGACCCTGTTCTGGGTCGATATTCTCGGCAAGACCCTGCATGCCTGGAAACCGGCCGACCATAGCGCGCAGAGCTGGGCCATGCCCGATATCATCGACTGGATCGTCGAGCGCGAGAAGGGCGGCTTCGTCGTCGCCATCCGCCAACAGGTCTTCTTCCTCAGCCTCGACCCATTCACCCTGACCCTGGCGGCCCAGCCGGAAACGGATCATCCGGAAAATCGCCTCAACGATGCCAAGGTCGACGCCCATGGCCGGTTGTGGACCGGGACGATGAACCTGCCGTTCAAGGACCGCACGGCATCGCTCTATCGCATCGACACCGACCTGTCGGTTCACCTGGCCGACAGCGACTATGTTTGCACCAACGGCCCGGCCTTCAGCCTCGACGGCACCCGCCTCTACCACAACGAGACACACGATGGCGTTGTCTATGTCTTCGACCTGGCCGCCGACGGCACGATTTCCAACAAGCGGCCGTTCGCCAAATTTGCCCCCGGCGAGGGCGCACCCGATGGCTGTACCGTCGATGCCGATGACGGGCTGTGGGTATCGCACTATGGCGGCGGCAGGATCAGCCGTTACTTCCCCGATAGCCGCAAGGATTTCGACATCATGCTGCCGGCGCCATGCACCACCAGCCTGACCTTCTTCGGTGACGATTTCGAGCGCCTGGCCGTTACCTCGGCGGCGCAGGAACATCGTACCGGCGATACACTGGCCGGCACCCTGTTCGAAATTCCGAAGTCCCTGCTGCGCGGTCATCGTGGGGTCGCAGCCAATAGATTCGCCGGCTAAGCACCTACCTGGGCGACAGGCCGGCAAAGGCGGTTCGGGCCAGCGACTCGGCGAATTCGGCGTCGATGACGCCGTGGCCGGTCAGCAGGCGCAGGACCAGGGGACCATAGATAAGGTCGAGGATGGTCTCCATCGGGATATCGCCGCGGATCTGGCCGCGAGCTATGCCGCGCTCGACGATGATCTTCACGCCGGCGCGCCGCACCGAAAAATAACGATCGCGGAACAGGGTCAGCAAGGCCGGGTCGCCCAGCGATTCGCCCAGCAGTTCCAGCAGGGCCGGCGCCACCTCCGGATCGTTATAGGCCTGAGCCAAACCTTTGACATTGGCGATAAAGTCTTCCAGCGCATCGCCGGTATCCGGCACGGGTGCGGTTTCGCGCACCCGTGTCATCAAGGCATCCAGCGCCAGATAGGTCTTGTTCGGCCACCACTTGTACAGGGTGGCCTTGGACACTCCGGCCCGTTTGGCGATAGCATCGCAGGTCATGCCGCGGAAACCGCCGGCATCCATCAGTTCCAGGGTGGAGCGCAGGATAGCGGTTTCGGCAGTCGTACTCCGCGGCCGCCCGCGTTTACGCTTCTCAAGGTCTACAGTGTCATTCATACGATATGGTCCACGGCCAGCGAGAGATCCCGCCAGGCCAGATGTTCGTCGCGACGCGTTTCCAGCGCCTTGAGCGTGTTATAGAAGCCGTCATGGCCGAGCGCCAGATGGCGCGGCGGATGGTCTCCCAATACCGCGGTCACAATCGCCGTTACGCCGGTCACCGGATCGGAAACCGAGGTCGTCGGGCCGAGGCCGTAATTGCGCCGGGCACGGCCGGCCGTGTCGTAATAGTCGTCGATGCGCGTACGGGCGACGATCAGGCCACCTGACGGCAGGTCGGCGCGGAACGGCACCGGTTGCACGGAGGTGACGCTGATGCCGAGCGGCTCGACCCTCGTCGGCAAGGCTGTCGGACAGCGATTCGATCGCCGAGCGGATGGCGGCGAAAACACCCCAGCCGGCCGCCGAGAGTGCCGTTGGTGTCAAGTTGACGATACGGCCGAAACGGTTGGCGCGCATGGTCGGCAGCACCGCCCGGATATAGCGCCAGACGCCTAGCACGCTGGCATCCACCGCATGCAATACCTCCGCATCGCTGGCCTCTTCAATAGCGCCGAGCAGGCCTTCGGAGGCGGAAGTCACCAGGCAGTCGATACGCCCGAAAACGGCGGATTGCCGCTTCGACGGCTGCCTCGACCTGCGTCGTTTCGCTGTCGTCTATGGTCAGGAGTTGCAGGCGCCCGCCGGCTTCCGGCAGGCAGGCCAGGGCCTTGAGCCCCATACCGCCGGCCGCCACCACCTCATTGCCGGACGCCAAGAGTTGTCGCGCCATCTCGACGCCAAAGCCACGGGACGGCGCAGCTAAAAACCACACCCTGCCCCCTTCATTCGCTTGTTCAAACATGTCCAGTTACCCCGGTCAAAAATTACCGGCCGCAGGACGGCCCCGAAACAGGCCTGCCCGATACGCGGCCTTTACTGACCATTATATAAACTGTACGTTCAGTATTTCAATAAGGCTGAGGCGGATTGTCGCAGGGTTTTGGGTAAGAGCTTGGGAGCGTTGAAAAAATCACGATAAATAGAACTCCCCCGTCAAAGGGCGAGTTCTATTAGGTGCTGAACTGAAGCTGCGCCAGGCGGCGATATAGTCCGTCGCGGGCCGTCAGTTCGGCATGGGTGCCGATGTCGACCACCTTGCCGCCATCCATGACGACGATGCGGTCAGCCTTGAGCACGGTCGCCAGGCGATGGGCGATGACCAGGGTTGTGCGCTCGCGCATGGCTTCGTTGAGCGCCGCCTGCACCAGTTGTTCATTCTCGGCATCGAGCGCCGAGGTCGCCTCATCCAGCAGCAGGATCGGGGCATCGCGCACCAGGGCGCGCGCGATCGACAGGCGCTGCTTCTGGCCACCCGACAGCGACTTGGCGCGCTCGCCCAGGGGCTGTTTGAAACCTTCCGGCAGGGCTTCGATAAAGACCAGGGCCTGGGCCTTGGCCGCGGCAAGACGGATGTCGGTGTCGGTGGCGTCCTCGCGGCCGAAACGGATATTATCCTCGGCCGAACCGGAGAACAGGGCTGTGTCCTGGGCGACCAGGGACAGGCGCTCGCGTACCGCCTTGGGGTCGGCGGCGCGAATATCGATGCCGTCGAGGTCGATCCGGCCCTCTTCATAGTCGTAATAGCGCAGCAGCAGCTTGAACACGGTCGACTTGCCGGCGCCCGACGGGCCGACCAGGGCGATGGTTTCACCTGGCTGAATGTGCAGGGAAAAGCCGTCGAGAACCAGCTGGTCCGGCCGCGACGGATAGGCAAAGCGGACGTCGCTGAAGGCGATCTCGCCGCGCGCCGGCGCCGGCAGGACAGCGGCATTGGCCGGCGCCTTGATGTTCGGCTCCGACTGCAGCAATTCGTCGATGCGCGCCATGGCGCCCGCCGCCTTTTGCACATCGCCCCAGGTTTCGTTGAGGTTGGCGACCGAGCCGGCGGTGAAGATGGCCAGCATGACGAACTGGATCAGCTTACCGTTCGACATCTTGTGCTGCAGTACGTCCTGGGCGCCGAGCCACAGGACCAGGGCCACGCCGCCGAAGACCAGGGTAATGACCATGGCCGTCATCATGGCGCGAGTCGCCATGCGCCCGACCGACTTGTCGTAGGCGGCCTCGACACCGGCATTGAAACGGGCTTGCGTAAAGGCTTCGCGCACAAAGGCCTGGACGGTTTCGAGCGCATCGAGCGACTCCGAGGCAAAGCCGACGGCATTGGCGAAGACGTCCTGGGTTTCGCGGGTGACACGCCCGACCTGGCGGCCGAACAGGATCAGCGGCACCAGGACGAAGGGAATGACGCAGATGACGAAGAAGGTCAGCTTGGGGCTGACCACCAGCATCATGATCAGGCCGATGGTGAAGCTGAGCAGGTTGCGCAGGGCGATCGAGATGGCCGAGGCAACCAGGGTCTCGATGATCTGGATGTCGGCGGTCAGGCGCGAAATGACCTCGCCGGTGCGGATCTTCAGGAAATAGCCGGGATCAAGGCTGAGAATATGGGCAAAGACGTCCTCGCGCAGGTCGGCAACGACGCGCTCGCCCATGCGGGTAATGAAGAAATAGCGCAGGGCCGTGGCGCCCGCCATGACCAGGGCCACGGCGACTAGGACGATGAACCACTTGTTGAGCTCGGCGGCATTGCCGCTGGCGAAGCCGCGGTCGATCAGCTCCCGACCGACAAAGGTCATGCCGGGCGTCGCCGCCGCCGATATGACCAGGAAGACCAGCATGAACAGGCCGCTGGTCCGCTGCCGCCAAAGGTACGGCCATAGCCGCGCCAGGGGGCGCAGGTTGCGCGTCTTGCCACGGCGGCCGGCGGCATCGCGGATCTGACCGGCCAGTTCAGCACCTGAACTGGGGCGGTCTTTCGGTTGTGTGTCGGGGGAAGGGGCGGATTCGGCCATGATGCAGCTGATGTAGAGATGAAACGCTTGCGCGGCAATGGCGCTTCATGTATGAGCGGCGACTTCCGAAGGCAAGGGCACGGCCCTGTTGCCTTCCTCACCCTTTTCTCGCGTCTGCATCATGCTGGCCGACGTTTTGAAGGAACCGAACATGAAAAAAGAAGGCCACCCCGATTATCACTGGATCACCGTCACGATGACGGACGGCTCCACGTATAAGACGCGTTCGACCTACGGCAAGGAAAATGCCGTCCTGAACCTCGATATCGATCCCCGCACGCACCCGGCATGGACCGGTGGCCAAGGTGGCCTGCTCGACCGCGCCGGCCGCGTGTCGCGCTTCAACAGCAAGTTCGGCGGCTTCCTCAAGAAGTAAACCGTACGATTGGCGCCAATGTGCGACAATTATCGAACACGACAAATCCGGCCCGGGCAACCTGGCCGGATTTTTTGTTGAGGTGATATGATGGCGTTTCGCAAATCCTATGCTTTGGCCACCGCTGCCGTCTTCGCTATCGAAGTCGTCATCGCCCTGTTCCTGCACGACGCCCTGATCCGCCCCTATGTCGGCGATGCCCTGGCCGTCATTCTTGTGTATCTCGGCATCCGCTCCGTCACCCGGTTGCGGGTATTGCCGGCGGTATTGCTGGCCTTTTTCGTGGCCACCCTTATCGAGTTCGCGCAATATTTCCATCTGCTCGACGTGATGAGACTTGGCCATAACCGCCTGGCGCGCATCGTCCTGGGCGGTGTCTTCGACCTGCACGACTTCGTCGCCTATGCCGCCGGCGCCGCTTGTGCCGTCGTGATCGAGCGCCTGCGCAAACAGGATTTAGTGTAGCCGGCGCCCGTGCAAGAGCATTTTCCGATCAATTTGATCGGAAAATGCTCTTGCTTTTATTTTGTCGCACTTCTTATCCGAAAAGTGGTGTCCACTTTGTCGGGAAGTGCTCTAAGCAGGGAAATGCCCGTACTTCATACCCCTTATGACGGCTCGGCCAAGCTGTTCACCATCGGCCTGAAACCGCTCGACCTCACCGACTGGATCGACGCCGACGGGGCCTTGCGCGCCTATCTCGACGAGAAGGATCGCCTGGCCATGCGGGTGCCGCACGATATCTTCGCCGCCCTGCCGGACAGCCATGCCGCCCAGGCAGAAGTCCTGGGCCTGCTGGCCGATCACCTGCCGCAGCGCTATCCCGAGATCTATATGCGCATGGGACCGCAGATCGATGTCGTGCCGGCATTTCGACGCCTGCGCCTGGATGACCCGCTGACCCCGCCCCTGCTGATCGCCTCCAGCCTGGTGCAGGAGGACCTGATCATCCTGCACAGGCAAGACGCCGGCTGGACGGTGACGGCCGGGGCCCTGGCCTTCCCGTCATCATGGAAACTGCACGACAAGATCGGCCGGCGGATGCACGAAGTCCATGGCCCGGTGCCGGGCTTTGCCGAGGGCACGCGCAATGCCGCCATGATCGAGCGCATGTTCGACAATCTCAAAGCCGAACTGCCGGCCATGCGCTGGAACTGGTCGCTCTATGGCGACGACATCCTGCATCACCCGGAAGCCGGCAATGGCGGGCGGCGTTTCGGCGACGGCGAGATCGCGCAGAATGTCTTCCTGCGGCTGGAGCGCCAGACCCTGCGCAAGCTGCCAGGCACCGGCGCCATCCTGTTTACCGTGCGTATCTATATCGATCCCCTGGAAGCCCTGCAGGACCATGCCGATGGCCCGGCGATCGCCCGCGCCCTCATTGCCCAGATCGACGAGCTGACACCGGAACAGCGCGACTACAAGGGCATCAGCGCTGATCGCGACGCCCTGGTACGGCGGCTTGAGGTGCTGGCGAACGCGTGATAGCGTGAGACAACAAACCGGGGGAACTCCAGAATGAAGACGATTATATCCATCACCGCGCTGATCTTTGGCCTGGCTGTCTGCTGCGGGCCTGTGTCCGCCGCGGCGCCTGTGAAGGCTACCGCCAAGGCGCCTTCCGCCAGCTTTGTCATTAATGACCTGACAGACGCCGACAACGATATCAGCGGCTGCACCACCATGCTTAACCGCACCACCGGCAATCAGGGACAGGTCTTTCTTGAAGACGGCGTCGACACCGGCGCCAAAGGCTATATCCGTGTCGATGGCCTGCGCCTGAGCGTCGCCCTGACCAAGTCCGTCCGCAGCGACACCGGCGCGATACGAACCTTTGCCAACAAGGCCAAGGCGCTGACCGTGATCGAAACGACAAAGACCGGCGCCAGCCATCAGGAATCGGACAGTGTCGAACAGACCGGCACCATCGCTGTCACCTATAAGGGTATCACCCAGACGCTAAAGGTCGAGGGCGGTACGGCCTGCTAAAAGGCCACCCTTTAAGAACTCCCCCTTCAAAATGGGCGTTCTTTTGAGGCGCGAGCGGTATCTAAGCAAGAGCCCACTCCGCGCCTTCGTCATCGCCTGTCTGTTGCCGTGACGGCAGACGGACACGTCTTACCCGACGCGCGCGTGTTCGTCGGGCGGCGCGAACACCTCGACGCACCATGACTAGCACCTGCCGCACTACCATAGTGATCTTTACGCGCGACACCACCACGGCCAGGGCATAGGCGGCAATGTCGCCGGCGAAAATCACGGCGACATCGGCGGTGAACACGGTCGAAAACGCCGCGACAGCGACGGCAAAAACAATCAGCCCGATAACCTTGCCGGGCGTGATCTCCTCCAGCCAGCGCGCAGGCGCCTCGACGAAAACTTCGCGGGCGCGCCGCCCTACAGACGTGTCCGGAAAGCACAGGACGAACAGGATCGCGGTCAGAATACAGAAAAGCATGGGCCCCTCCCTTATCCTGGAGATGGAGAACCGCGCGCCTCCCTTCAAGGCGCTTATCCGCTTTTTACAATCACCCCTCCCCGCCCCTTATTGCCAAATCTCCGTCCCCCTGTAGTTTGGCGAAAACACAGAGGAGAGACCCCATGGCCAAGCACAAGAACACGATCTGCCTGTGGTACAACCACAATGCCGAAGAGGCCGCCAACTTCTACGCCGCCAACTTTCCCGACAGCGCGGTTACGGCGGTGCACACATCTCCCACCGACTATCCCGGCGGCAAGGCCGGCGATGTCCTGACCGTCGAATTCACCGTTTTCGGCATTCCCTGCCTGGGTCTCAATGGCGGCGATGTCTTCCGCCACAGCGAAGCCTTCTCCTTCCAGATCGCCACCGACGACCAGGCCGAGACTGATCGCTACTGGAACGCCATTGTCGGCAATGGCGGCAAGGAGAGCGCCTGCGGCTGGTGCAGGGACAAGTGGGGCATCTCGTGGCAGGTCACGCCGCGCGCCCTGACCGACGCCATGGCGCAGGGTGGCGACGTCGCAGCCCGCGCTTTCACGGCCATGATGGACATGGGTAAGATCAATATCGCGAAGATCGAGGCGCAGTGAAGGGCTGATGATCGGCTGGGCTTTTTGACGGGATACTGATTATCGTCAGCTTCTGACTCTGCCGTCTTTTGAGGCCTCGCCCACCTGTTCCACAGACGGTTTGATATACCGAATCCGGCTGGGAAAAACCTAGGACTTATCCTCGGCCAGGGTATGGGCGACGATCGCATTGGCGTGCCCGTGGCCCATGCCATGCTCGGTCTTCAGGAACGTGACGAGTTCCATATGTTTTCCCGGATATTGGCCGCGTACAAGGCTTTTCCATTCGGCGATCGGCCGCCCGTACATCTTTTCGATCGACGGGAAATAGGAGGCAGGTCCTTTGATCGGCGCGTCTGTCATGGACGGATTATAAAACGTGTCATAATCGTCTTGTCAACCACGCGATAAGATCCCCCCATTGCAGTGCGCCGGACAGGGCAGCAGCCTCCCTGCTTTGGCTATCAAGGCGCCGCTTCAAGCGCCGCCCACGCCTTCATCGCCGCCACCAGCCAATCGGTAAGGCCTGGCGCCAACCCTTCGAAATGGTTCCGGTACTCGCCATATCCCTGGAAAACATCCGCCACACTGACATAATAGGCTGGCGTACATGCGGCGCCCGTAACGGCGGTGGTCATGGCGCGGTGCCGGGCCAGCAGGTTCGATGTCGCCAACTCATCGATCGTCATTCCGGACTGGAACGACGCGACACATTCGCCGTCCCAGATTACGCGCTGCCCTTTCAGTCCGCTGCGCTCTTCCGGCGTCATGGCTGTGATGCGACGGCGGACATCGTCAATCGAACGATCGACCGTCGTGCTGTAGCGATCCATCAGCCACTGTTTGTATTCCGCCGTCTGGGCTTCTGATTGCCAGATGTTGGGATGGGTATCTGTCATGCTGTCATCTCCGTCGATGCGCCTGAGCGTTAATTCGATAACGCCCATCAGGTCGTTGAGGTGGCTCAGACGTTCCGCCAGCCGCTGACGATGGTCGCGCAAGTGGTCCGCAAGTTCGGTGTCGGGCCCATCGAGGATCACGGCAATCTCGTTGAGGCCCAGACCCAGGTCGCGATACAGCAGGACTTGCTGCAACCGCTGAAGCTGCGGCTGTTCGTAATATCTGTAGCCATTGTTCCCAATGAAGGCCGGCTTCAGCAGCCCGATCTCGTCGTAATGGTGCAGGGTGCGAACCGAAGTCCTCGCCCGGTCGGCCATGTGTTTGACGGTGTATCGGGTCACAATCGGCTCCTCATCAGCAACGGAGACAGTCATAGTCTCTCACGCCGCGTGAGGGTCAACGACCTTTCGTATCATCGCACGCCTTCACGCCGTGTCTTCAACGCAACACCTCTGTTACATATTCACAAGGCCGCTTGCCTCTGGTTGCAAAATTAACTATAGCGCTCGCCGTGCCGCAAACTGTGCGGCCAAACCGGAGAATATGGATTGTCAGGATCAACACATAGCCGGGGCATGAAGCCCGCTGCGATCCTGCCCTTCGTCTAAGGCGCCCGTCTGGCGCCGCGGCGGGGCGGGAACGCCCGGACCGCACCCTGGTTCCTCAAAAACAAAAGCACACGGAACATCGCGAGATGCGCGCCTTGCTGCGCATTCGCCGACAGACACGATAAGACAATGACAGAACATTATATCGTTCGGAGCCTCGTGCTCCGGATCGCGCGCGGCATGGTGCCGAACGCGATGGCGGCACAGCGCCTGATGGCCTGGGCCGCAAACCACGGCGCATGGTTGATGGGCGAGGCCTGGGCCGCGTCCCAAAAGCCTGAAACCGACCCGGAAGCGGCGCCCGAAACCGCGTCGGGCGCCAAGGCAGACCTGAAGCCCTTCCTGGCGGCGCTGGAAACCGCGCCTGCGCCGGACGAGGTACGTCCGCGTGTACTCGACCTGGCCGACGAACTGGGGCGCCTGCTGCATCTCGACGCCTTCGACGGCCGGCTGCTGACCCTGATGATCGCCTGTGCCCGCCTGCCGCGCATCAGCGGCCTGCTCGACGCCATGGAGGATCACCTTCGCGACCTGCCGGCCATGCTGGGAGAACTTGCCGGCGCCGAGGCGCAGGATGCCGGGCGTCTGGTCCGCTGCAGCGAAGTGCTGAAGCTGGGCATGGTATCGTTCGGCATCCGCGCACGGCATGACGACGCCGTCGAAATCCGCTGGCCCCTGGCCCGCATCCTCGATCGCGAACTGGCGACCGAAGACCTTGGCGATGCCCTGGCCGGGCAGCGTCAGGTGGCGTCTCTCGGCCTGCCTGACTTTGCCCATGTCGGCGACGCCGATTTCCTGGTGCGCCTGTTGCAGGGCGCGGTGCGCGAAAAGGCGCACGGCGTCAACATCCTGATCCATGGCCCGCCCGGCACCGGCAAGACCGAACTGGTGCGCACCCTGGCGGCGGCAGCGGGTTTACCCCTGCATGCCGTGGCCGAGGCCGATGAGGATGGCGACGAGCCCTCGCGACGCGACCGTGTACTGGCCCTGCAACTGGCCCAGCGCGTGCTCGGCGATCGCAGCGGCGCCGTCCTGCTGTTCGATGAGATGGAGGACCTGATCGGCGGCACGCAACGCGGGACGGGCGACTGGTTCTCGCAGCGCGAGGGCAGCAAGGTCTTCGTCAACCGTATGCTGGAGACCAATCCGGCACCGGTTATCTGGGTCACCAACGCCATCGGCAATGTCGACGACGCCATCCTGCGACGCATGAGCTTTATCCTCAAGCTCGACCCGGCGCCGCGCCGGGCGGCCCACCGTATCCTGGCCCGTATCGCCGAGACAGAGGGCGGCCAGCCCGGCGAAGCCATCGGCCGGCTGATCGACCAGGCGCCGGAAACGGCCAGCGTCCTGCGTGTCGCCATGCGCGCCGCACGTATGGCTGGCGACACCGACGGCGGGGCGCGTCCTGCCTTGTCGCTGGTCCGTGCTCTGCGCGGCGGGGAAATGCCGCCGGACGGACCGGGCGAGCTGGACATGGCCCTGTACGAAGCCGACCGTCCGCTGGAGGTCCTGTTCGACAGCATCCGCGATATGGGGGCGCTCGACGTTTCCCTGCTGCTGACCGGACCACCTGGCACCGGCAAGACAGCGCTGGCGCACCATCTGGCGCGGGTGCTCGATCGGCCGCTGCTGGTGCGCCGGGCGTCCGACCTGCTGTCGAAGTGGGTCGGCGAAACGGAGCAGAACATTGCCGGTGCCTTCGAAGAGGCCCGCCGCCAGGAGGGCGTCCTGCTGTTCGACGAGGCGGATTCGCTTCTGTTCGACCGCACCCGGGCGCGCGCCTCGTGGGAAGTCGGTCAGGTCAACGAAATGCTGACCTGGCTCGATCGCCATCCCCTGCCCGTGGTGGCCGCGACCAACCATCCGGGGCAACTCGATCCGGCGACCCTGCGCCGCTTCGTGTTCAAGCTCGACCTGCGCCCCCTGGGGCCGGACGGTTTGCGCAAGGCCTTCCAGCGCTTTTTCGGCATGACGGCGCCGGCGGGGCTCATGGCTCTGCGCAATCTGACACCCGGCGACTTCGCTGTCGTGGCGCGTCAGCTGCGTCACGCGCCGGCTCGGGATGCCGAAGGGGTGCTGGAGCGTCTGCGCGACGAGAGCAAGGTCAAGCCGGACACCGGAGTGAAGATCGGGTTTTGAAGTGAAAAGCGCGGATTCTACTCCTCCCTATTTTCGTAGAAAATGGGGAGGGGGACCGCACGAAGCGCGCCGCTCTTACGGAGACATTTAAGTGCTTACATATCCGGCGCGCGAGATGTGGTGGTGGGGTTTCTTGCTTCGACAAGGCTCCGAACAATCAAGCAGTTTCTACCCGGCCATTTTTTACTGGCAGCGCTTGCGGCTTAAGCAAGAAACCCCACCACCACATCTCGCCGAGCCTGGATAGATTTGCGTTACAATTTCAGGGCCGGAGCAAGGCTCGTCTCGTGCGGTCCCCCTCCCCGGCAAAGCCAGGGAGGAATAAGATAAACGAGGTTAGCGCTTCGCGCCTAACCCCTTCAAGCGGCCAATTGCTCCTTGACGCGCTCGGCCAGGGTCTTGATGTCGAGCGGTTTGGGCAGGAAGGAGACGTTCTTTTCTTCCTCGAGCAGGTCGGAGAATTCCGATTCGGCATACCCGGAGATGAACATCACCGGCACGTCGCCGATCAGCGGACGGGCGCGTTTCAGCATCGACGGACCGTCGAGACCCGGCATGATGACGTCGGAGATCAGCAGGTCGAACTTGCCGTTCTCCTGCTCGATGATCATCAGCGCCTCTTCGCCGTCCTCGGCCTCCAGCACCTCGTAGCCGCGCTGACGCAGCAGGTGGGCGGCGATGCCGCGAACGATCTGCTCGTCCTCGACGAACAGGATGCGGCCGCTGCCCGACAGGTCCTTCGGCACCGGCTTGGCTTCGACGACGGGCCTCGGTGCCTCGCCGGCCTTGCCCTGGTCGATCCATACCGGCAGGAAGATACGGAAGGTGGCGCCGCTGCCGACCTTGGAATCGATAACGATGTGGCCGCCGGCCTGGTTGATGATGCCGTGCACGGTCGACAGGCCAAGGCCCGTCCCCTCGCCCAGCGGCTTGGTGGTGAAGAAGGGCTCGAACACCTGGCTGATGATTTCCGGCGGGATGCCCGGACCGGTGTCGCTGACCTCGATCAGGGCCGCGCCCTGCGCCGGCGCATCGGCCCAGCCACGGTTCTTGGCTTCGAGTTGCGACAGGGCCGCCGTGCGGATATTGACCTTGCCGCCGCCCTGGGCGCGCATGGCGTCGCGGGCATTGACGACCAGGTTCATCATGACCATTTCCATCTGTCCCTTGTCGACATGGACATTGGGCAGGTTGCGTCCGTATTCGGTTTCCAGCTTGACATCCTCGCGCACCAGGCGGCGCAGCAAGACTTCGGCCTCGGAGACCATTTCACCGGCGTTGAGCGTGACGCGCTTGACCGTCTGCTTGCGGGCAAAGGCCAGCAGGTTGCGCACCAGGTCCTCAGCGCGGGCAATGATCTGACGGATACCGTTGAGGTCTTCGTACGACGGATCGCCCAGCGGGTGGTTGAGCAGTAGCTGGTCGTTGCGGAACTTGAAGCCCGTTAGCAGGTTGTTGAAGTCGTGCGCCATGCCGCCTGCGACCTGGCCGATGGCCTGCATCTTCTGCGCCTGGACCAGGTTCTGCTCCAGCTTCTTCTGTTCCGAGACATCGAACAGATAGACGCTGAAACCGCCGGCGACCGGGGTGACGTAGATCTGCAGGGCGCGGTCCGACTTGGTGCGCAGATGGATGTCGAACGGACCGGTCTTGCCCGAGCCGAGCCGCTCGGTCAGGTCGGCGCGCGAATTGTCGTGCACCATGTCGCTGAAGGCCATGCCGGCCAGGATGTCGCTCTTGTGCTCGACCAGGGTAGAAAAGACCGGATTGAATTCGCTGACCCGGGCCGAGAACAAGTCCGGTCCCATCAGCAGAGCAGCGCCGAAGGGAGCTGCGCCGGCAAAGGTGTCGAGCTTGGCCTCGGGCAGGTCGACAGGCTCGGGGGCGGCTTCGGGCAGGAAGCCTTCACCGTCGAGTTGGCGGCCGTCCTCGTGCTTCAGCATCAGGCCCTGGCCCAGCACGCCTTGCGAGGCGGCACGGACCAGCACCAGATCTTCGCCCAGGCGCGACACGACCATTTCGAAATCGAAACCACCCAGCTTGACCAGGGCGCGGCCATTGCCTTGACTCTTCGCTTCGCGCAGGGCGACGAACAGGGCCGGCGCCTCATCGCCCTGGGGCAGGCGGCGGGTCGAGCCGCCGGCATCCTTCCAGGCGGCATTGGCGGCCAGGACGTGGCCGTCGAAACCGGCCACGGCGGCGGCCTCGGTCAGGGAGTTGGCGATGTCGCTGGCCTTGAATCCCTCGGCGCTGAGGATCTCCTCGTCGGTCGAGAAGGCGAACATGCCGAGGAAGATGACGGCGGCGAAGGTGATCAGGATGATGGCCAGCATCAGCCCGACCGGCAGCTTGCCGGCCACCAGCCAGACAGCGGTGCAGGCGCAGACCACGATGGCGGCGACGATGCCGATGGTCCAGACATTGGTGGCTTCGCGCAGGCGGTTCAGCGACAATCGACCGGCAAGGCCTTTTGCAACAGGCTTCGCAGCGGTGTCCACCGGACCCGGTTCAGCGATCGATGTTAACTTGCGCGCAGCCACGGCGTTACCTCAGAGTACTGGAAAGACGGTCATGACTGCACCCTGCAGACGGACACGTCGCGAATCACCGTCATATACTAGCGCATTTGGCGAACCGGCGCGCGTCAAGATAAGATAAGGGAAAACGGCGCCTGCAGGCGCTTAAAATCCTCTGCGCTTGCGCGTCAGGATGAAGCTGATCAGCTTGGCCACGGCGGCGAAATGCTCTTCCGGAATCTCTTCGTCGATGTCGATGGCGGCATAAAGTGCGCGCGCCAAAGGCGGGTCTTCGACGATCGGTATGTCGTGCTTGCCGGCCGTTTCCCGGATCTTCAAGGCGACAGCGTCCATGCCCTTGGCGACACAGACCGGCGCTGTGGTCTCGCCGGCCTCGTAGCGCAGGGCGACGGCGTAGTGGGTCGGGTTGGTGACGACCACGGTGGCGTTCTGGACGTTGGCCATCATGCGGCGACGCGACTTCTCGTGGCGCAACTGGCGCAGCTTGCCCTTGACGTGCGGATCACCTTCGGTCTGCTTGTATTCGTCCTTCTGTTCCTGCTTCGACATTTTCATCTTCTGCATGAACTGGAAGCGGACCAGCATGTAGTCGGCGCCGGCGCCGATGAACAGGAACAGGCAGACGGCCATGGCTATGGCCATCAGCATGTCGCGGGCATAGGGCAGGATCACCACCGGCGACGCGCCCGTCAGGTTGACGATGCCGTCGATGCGCGGCTTCAGCACATTGTAGACGATAAAGGCGGTGATCAGCAGCTTGGCCAGGGTCTTGGAAAACTGGATCAGGTTGTCGACGGAAAAGATCCGGCCGAAACCCGTCATCGGGTTCAGCTTGCTGAAGTCGGGCGCCAGCTTGGAGGGCGTGAACATCAGGCCGGTCTGGCCGACATTGCCGATGACGCCCAGCACCAGGGCCCCGCCCATGACGGAGATGATGACCGGCAGGACCGCCATCATCACATTCTTCATGATGGTGACACCGCCATCGCCTTCCAGCGATACCATCAGCTGGTCCGGATGGGCGATAAAGGGAAGCAGGTCGCCGACCATGTGCTGGCAGATCGACGGCCCCTGCAGGGCGACGACGGCCACGGCGCCGATCAGCGACAGGGCTTGCGGCAGGTCCGCCGACTTGGCGACATTGCCCTGTTCCCGGGCCTGCTGGAGTTTGCGCCCCGAGGCGTCTTCTGTCTTGTCTTCGCCTTCACTTCCCTCAGCCATGGTTGCCCCTGATAAAGACGGCCAGCATGTCCTGGTAGTGATCGATGAAGACCATGCCGCTGGCGCCCAGGCCGAGCGCGAAAAGCGCGAGACCCAACAGGAGGCTCAGCGGCGTGGCGACGAAGAAGACCTGGAAGTTCGGCATGATACGGCCGACGAAACCGACGGCGATGTTGAAGACCAGGCCGAAGACCAGAAGGGGCGCAGCCATCTGCATGGCCAGCATGAAGCTCTTGCCCACCGTCTGGATCATCAGGGTGGCGGCGTCGCCGATCATGACGGGACGGCCTGCCGGAAAGATGCGGAAGCTGTCGACCATGGCGCGCAGGAACAGGTGGTGCGTATTGGTGGCGTAGATCAGGATAAGGCCGATCATGGACAGGAAGGTCGCCAGGCTGCTGGTGGGCTGGGCCTGGGCCGGATTGGTGGTCTGGGCAAAGGACAGGCCGGTCTGCAGGGCCATGACTTCGCCGCTGGCCGCCAGGGTAAAATACAGGACGCGCATCAAGGTCCCCAGCATCAGGCCGATAATGACCTCGTGCAGGGTCTGGCCGACCATGCCGCCGATGGTCGGCGGCAGCGCAGGCAGGGTATCGCGGACGACGGGAGCAACCACGAGGGCAAGGGCAAAGGCAAAACCGATACGGATACGGACGGGGACCGCCTGTTCGCCGATGCCGGGGATCAGCATGACCAGGCTGGCGACGCGGACGAGGATCAGGCCGACGGCCCACAGGTCGGTGGACGAGCCGAAAAAGGACGTGACATCGCTGCCCGGATCCGCGGCCAGCGGATGCAACCGCAGCATGGGAGCGGCCTGGAACATGGCTACATGCTCGAAATCTTGCCGGCGACCTCATGCATGAATGTCGACAGCAGCGCGCCCATCATAGGCAGGAAGAGCAGCAGGGCGACAAAGATGGCGATGATCTTGGGGGCGTAGATCAGGGTCTGTTCCTGGATCTGCGTCAGGGTCTGGAACAGGCCGATAGCGACACCGACGACCAGGCCGACCAGGAGGATCGGCGTGCACAGCTGAATGGTCAGCCAGATCGCGTCGCGCCCGAAGGCCAGAACCTCACTACCCGTCATATCGTCGTAAACCCGTTAAGAACTATCACACGCACCCGGCAAAATCTGCCGGGGACGCGGCTGAATTTGCCCTGCTCAGGGTTAATGCGGGATTAAGGATAGAGAGATTCTTGCCAGAGGCTATCAAACGATGGATTTTTCAGGAAAGATTGCAAAATTCTTTATCCTGCCCTGCGAAGCGGGGGAGGTGGCGCGGCGAAGGCCTTCAGGCCGGAGACGTGACGGAGGGGGCATTTTTTAACTGGCCCAAGCGCTGCTCGGCTAAGCCATAAATGGCGTCTACATAGTCACTCATATTGGCCAACAGGTCGGCAGCAGGGATTCGATAGATCTGAATTCCCTGTGCCACAAGCCAGGCATCGCGCAACGCGTCAGATTGAATTTTAAAATCACGACCGTGAATTTCGCCATCCACTTCCAGGGCCAACTTTGCAGCAGCGCAGTAGAAGTCGAGAATATATCGACCAATTGCATGCTGCCTGCGGAATGTCACACTTCCAGGACGACGCTCTCGTAATGCCAGCCATAACCAGACTTCCGGCTTTGTCATGTTCGAGCGAAAATGTTTGGCCAATTTAACCTTGGCAGCCTTCCGCATTGCCCCCTCCGTCTGCTTCGCTACGCTTCGCAGCCACCTCCCCCGCTTCGCAGGGCAGGACAAAATTAAGGGTGGCATAGCCGCCTGAGTATCGTGGTCTTAAATCGGCATCCGCATGATTTCCTGGTAGGCGCTGATGACCTGGTCACGGATGGCGATGACGCTTTGCAGGCTGGTCTCGGCGCTGGCGACGGCGGTGACGGCGTCGATCAGTTCGGCCTTGCCCTGCTGCTGGGCGACCATCATGTTTTCGGCGTGCTGGGTCGACTTGTAGGTCTGCTCCATCGCGCCCTGCAGCATCTTGCTGAAGTCGGGCCCGCCGGCCGTGGCGCCGGCCTCCTTGGTCAGGCTCTCGCCTTGTTTGATCGCTGCGCCATAGGCGCGGGCCGCCATCAACGGTGTCATAACCTAAGCCCTTACTTTTGCAGGATATCGAGCGTCTTCGACGTCATGGCGCGCGCCGTGTCGATGACATTGAGGTTGGCTTCGTAGGCGCGCTGCGCCTCGCGCATGTCCATGGTTTCGATCAGAGGATCGACGTTCGGCTTCTTGACGTAGCCATTGGCGTCGGCCGACGGATGCGACGGATCGTACTCCATGGTGAAGTCCTTGGTGTCCGGCACGACCTGCGACAGGCGCACGCCCGTGGCGCCGTCGACCGGCGAGGCACTGAAGACCGGTTGCTGGCGGCGATAGGGGTCGCCGCCCTTGGTCTTGCTGGTCGAGTCGGCATTGGCGATATTTTCGGCGATGATCCGCATGCGGGCCTGCTGCGCCTTGAGCGCGCTGGCGGCCACGGCCATCGTCTGGTCGGAATTGATCGACTTCATCATCTTACGCTACTCCCATATTATCTGCCGGGCGCCTTGATCGCCAGGCGCACCAGCCCCAGCGACTTTTCATAGAAACCGACGGCGGCTTCGAACTGCTGCCGGCTCTCGGACATTTTCAGCATCTGTTCTTCGAGGACGACGCTGTTGCCATCCATCGTCGTTTCCGAATCGTTGGCGGTGATTTCCTTGGCGGCGCCAGGGTGGAATCCCTCGATCTGGATATGCATGGAATTGGTGGTCGCCATGCCCAGTTGCCCGCCATCGCCGCCTGCCCCGGCCATCAGGGCGCCGAAATCCTGCGCCGCCAGGTCGTGCGGCTTGTACCCGGGCGTCGAGGCGTTGGCGACGTTTTCGGCCACGACCTTCTGCCGCCCGCTGAGATATCCCATGCGGCTTTGCAGTGCGTCGAGGATCGATATGCCCATGGCCATGGCACGGCCCTTTCTGTTCGGCTGCGACTCGCTCTAAGACAGCGTATTCGCCCATATGGGGCAAATAATGCCCACCTTTTGGTTAACAAAGGCTTTCGGTAAACGCACCGTTAACCATCGGGCGCGCTAAGGTATAACGGTTGGACATGGTACGCGTATGGACCTGATGGGACTTTTGCGAGCGATCTTCGCCCTGGCTATCGTGCTGGGGCTGATCATGGCGTTCGCCTATATCCTGAAGCGCTATGCGCCGCAGTTCCTGGCGCAGCTCCAGGCCAAGCGCGGCGAAAAGCGTATGGAGGTGGTCGAGACCCTCGTCCTCGATCCGGCGCGTCGCCTGGTCCTGGTTCGCCTCGACGGCGAAGAACGCCTGATCCTGCTCGGCGAAGGCAACGAGCTGGGCCAGCCGGGCAAGGTCAATGTCCTGCCACGCCCTGTCGCCAAGCCAGCGGCAGCGCCGCCCGTCGCCGAAGACGTTGCGCAACGCGCCGCAGCCGTTGGACATGAGCGCGCGCCGCTTGCTACCCCCGCTTCAGCCCGGGCGAAAATCGCCCTCGCCCCCGTTCCCGCCGCCAAACCCGGCCGTACCCCGCAGGACCCGAATGACGACCTGTTCTGAGTCTCCTGCTGTCGAAGCGCCCGCGGTCGCGAAGCCGCCGCGCAAGGTATGGATGAATGTCATCGTGCTGGTGACCTTCATCATCGGCTTTGCGCTGATGATCCTGCCGCACGACGTCATCGCCCAGACGGTCAATGTCGACCTCGGCAAGGGCGGCGCCCTGTCGTCGCGCGTCATCCAGCTGATCGGCCTGATGACGGTGCTGTCCCTGGCGCCGTCGATCGTCATCATGTCGACCTCCTTCATCCGCATCGTGGTCGTGCTGTCCCTGCTGCGCACGGCCATGGGCATGCAGCAAAGCCCGCCCAATGCCGTGATCATCTCGCTGGCCCTGTTCCTGTCGGCCATCGTCATGGCGCCGACCTATGAGCGCGCCTATAACGAAGGCATCCGGCCGCTGATGGACCAGGAGATGGAGTTGCCGCAGGCCTTCGACGCCGCGTCGACCCCGCTGAAGGCCTTCATGCTGGCCCAGGTCGACCAGAAGGACCTGAACATGTTCGTCCAGCTGTCGAAGGTCGAAATGCCCAAGGACAAGATGGACCTGCCGGTGCGCGTCGTCACGCCGGCCTTCATGATCTCCGAGCTGAAAAAGGCCTTCGAGATCGGCTTCCTGCTGTTCGTGCCCTTCCTGGTCATCGACCTGGTTGTCGCCAGCGTACTGATGAGCATGGGCATGATGATGCTGCCACCGGCGACCATATCGCTACCGTTCAAGCTGATCTTCTTCGTGCTCGTCGATGGCTGGAGCCTGGTCTGCGGCTCGCTGGTGCGCAGCTTCCACCCGGCCCTGGGCGGCGGGGGATAGTCAGGTGAAGTCACCACGCCCTACGTCGCGGGCACTGTGCAGGACTCGAAGAACGACAACCGTCTGGTCGCTGATCAAATAGTAGATGCCGTAGGCGCCGTGAACCAACAGCCGCGCGCCAGGCCAAAGGTGATCGCGAGCAATACCTTTAAGGGGCGTTTGGGCCGAACTGTTTGCCTTGCCTTCCAGTTCGTCGACAAAACTCATCGCCCGGATCGGGCTGTCCTGTGCGATATAGACGGCAATATCGGTCAAATCGTCTTCGGCGGCGGCCGAGATAACGACCCGCATCATTCGCCGGCTTTACGGCTCGCCGCCTTAACCTTTTCACGGATGCGCGCAAACGCTTCCTCGGCGGAAGAAAATGGACCGGCCGCGCCGTTGGCAAGATCGTGCCGTAACGCTTTCAGGCGCGTTGCCCGTTCGTCTTCCTTGTCTTCCAACAGACGCAATCCGTCTCGGACGACTTCGCTGACATTGTTGTAACGTCCACTGGCGATCTGATCCTTGATGAAGGACTCGAAATGTTCGCCCAAAGCAACGGATGTCGGCATGACAGTCTCCACTATCTATTACTAACAGATAAGAGATTATGTCATGCCGATCGAAAAGTCACCCCGCCTTGAAAGTGCCGTGGAAACCCAGCGGCGTCGCGTGCTGGTTCTGCCACGACGCTACCGGTCCGTCCGACACATGGCGGGCATCGAAGATGTGGACCTCGGTGGCTTTGGCTTTCAGGTCAAGCACGGTCCCGACCAGCCAGCCATCGAATTCATCGCTGCCGCGCGGCACGAACAGAGCTTCCTCGACAATCGCCGAGGTCCCGAAGTCGTGCGTCTGGCTCTTGCCCGTCGACCAGTCGAACACCGACAGGGCTGTGGCGCCGGGGCGACCCGGCACAAGGCCATGGACGTGGGCAACCAGGTTGCGACGCAGGCCCTGGCGGCGATGGTCGGTCTGCGGGAACTCCGCCGAAATGCCGGTCGGGCGCATCGTGGCACGGCCGTCGGGTGACAGGCTGACAAGGGCCAGTTCGGATTTCTCTCCCGGCGTCGGCGCGTATTGGCCATGAACCAGTTGCCGCGCGGTTTCGGCGGCAAAGGCCGGCGTCGCGCTGAGGCACACATCGAAATGCAGGGTGCCGTCACTGTCCTCCCAGGCATCGCCCGTGTGGAAATAGAAGGCTGCCGGCAGTTCGTAGACCCTGCGCTTGCTGAAGTCGGCCTTGTCGACGACGAGAATTTTCAGGCCGTCCTGCGGACGCCACACCATATAGTTCGCCATCGGCGCCACCGGCCCGTCGGGCAACTCCCACGGCTGCATCGGGAAGATCAGGTGGTTTTCCGTCACCGCCCAGTCGTGTGTATACCCGGGAAGAGGCAGGTCGATCATCTCGCCGCGCTCCAGCCGGCCGGCGGCATCGAGTTGCCATATCCACGCCTTGTCGCCGGCAAAGCCGGCGCTCCAGATGCGGCCCGACGGCTCGACCTTGGGGTGGGCCAGGAAGGCCATGCCTTTGAGATCGTCGCGGAAGGTCACCGGCCCGCGGCCGGCCAGGGTCTGCGGATCGAGGCGCCAGGGCGAGCCGGCTTCCCACAGGGCCCACAACTCATCGCCGACACGCAGCACAGAGGTATTGGCCGCATTGGCGTCGTCGGGACCGTTAAGCACCGCGGCGGGATCGGCCTTCGTGCCGAAACCCGGCATCATCGGCCGGCCGGCGGCCTGTTCGACACGGCGCTTTACCGTGTCGACAAAGCGGCCGCTATGGCGGATGGCGGATGCCGACAGCTCATAATGCTGCACCATGCCGTCGCCGTCGAACCAGTGGTCGACCGTGGCGTCGCCATAGCGGAACCAGGCGGGACCGTTGCGGTAGAAGCTGCCCGACAGGCCTTGCGGCATGCGGCCATGCAGGCGGGTAAGCTCGCTCGGGGCATAACCTTCGGCCGGGGCATTGGTGATGCCGATGCGCCAGTCGGCGGCCGCGGCTGCCCAGGATTTCGGGGCGGCGGCCATCAGGCCGAAGCCACCCATGCCTGCCAGCAGGCCACGCCGTGATAATGTCGTATCCATGCCGGCCCCCTCAGAATGCGATGGCTTGGGTAGCGCCGGTCGCGGTCACGGCGAAGTGGGCGTCGGCCCAGGTGGCGGGCCCCATATGGCCCTTGGCATTGTTGGAAAAGGCAAACGGTTCGATCGGCATGCCGAACGGATTGGTGTCGAGCTTGCCATTGCCATTGACGTCATGGAAGACCTTCAGGGCGCAGTCGCCTTCCGGAACGTCGATCGTTACCTGGGCGGTATCGCCGGTGACGGGAACCATGGTGCCGCCACTGGCCTTGCCGGCGCCATAGTCGGCTTCGCTGATATAGACGCCGACCATCAATGTGCCTTGTGTCGGGGTCAGGTGACTGAAGGTAACCGTGACAGGCTGGGCGATGGCGGCGGCGGGTGCCGCCAGCAGGGCGATGGCGATGAGCGAAGCTTTAAACATGAGGGTCTCCTCGGGAGGGAGCCGCCCGGATGATCCGGCGGCGATGACCCGAGATGACATCATGAGGACGGCCGCGTCCGGCTGACTTCGCCAAGCGCCGGCCATTTTGCGCCAGATGCAGGCCCTGCAACTGGCGCTTCGCGAAATGCAGGCTTACGCCGGATGCGCTGTCAGCACCGCGACCACCTTGCGCGTAAAGCCGGCCTTGTCCTTCCACGCGGTGGCGACACGAACCGGGCGGCCGGCAGGGTCTATGACCGTCATGCCGTCAGGCAGGACACGCAGTTTCAGGGTTTCCATGACCAGGTCGCTTTCGTCGGACGCCATGACCACGGCCACGACGTCGAACAGGGTCGAACTGGTTTTGCTCAGGTCGAAATCCTTCGGCATCCACGGCGCATGCGGCAGCCAGGCTTCGCTGTTGGCGATACAGGCGCGGGCAAAGGGATCGGAACTTGCGCGGATCGCCTGCATGTCGGCCCCGTCGAGCACGAAGGTGCCGCAGGTATCGAGCGGCGTGATGGTGCACGACCAGTCGGCATCGAACAGCGCCTGCAGCGCCGCCGGGTCGGTTTTGACATTGTATTCGGCTTCGGGCTTTGCGCCGCCGCCATAACCGACGCGCACCGAGCCCTCCATGCCGACAAAGCGGGCATTCTTCGCAATATCCGGCGCCATCTTCAACGCCTGGGCCAGGCCCGTGACAGGACCCAGCGCTATAATGGTCACCAGCTCAGATGAAGCCCGCACCGTATCGATCATCGCCTGCACGCCGTCGCGGCGATAGTGCGGATAGGTATCGAGGCTGAAGTCGCCGACCCAGTCCGACTGCGGGCCATTGCCGTCACCCCAGCCTGTGTCGTCCGCCCCGGCATTGCCGGCGACCGGGACATCGCTACGGCCGGCAAGCGTGAGTAGTTTCGCCGACAGCCGGCTGCGGTAGGTGGCATTGCCGGTTTCGGTGACCACCAGCTTCAGGTCAAGCTCGGGATGGCGCAGCAGCACCAGCAGGGCCCAGGTGTCGTCGACATCGCCGCCGATATCCGAATAGAATATGACCGGAATTCGCGTTCGCGCCTTTGCCATGGCCCCGGTCGTTACCGTTGCAGCCAGGGCGGTCGCGCCCGCCAGGACAAGTCTGCGATTGATCGTCATCGGCGTCTCCCTTTTGACCGGGAGACTACTCCAGATTTGCCCGATACAAAAAGAACGAGATACAAAAAGAACCGGATACAAAAAGAAAAGGGAGAGCACCGAATGTGCCCTCCCCCCTCTCCGTCTGTCCCCGGATGCACTTAGCCCCCCGGCTAATAACGCGCATCCTCCCTCGACAGACGCCCCCAGGATCGGGGAATTAACCGGCTCACAATCCCCCGACTGTGAACCTGCCCGGTACAATGCCCCCCGGCCGTACCGATAATGGCTGGTCATACCCGACCCTGTTTCGACCCCGCCGCATGGATCAGGCAACATGATACCGCATTGCGGATGCAATGACGGCACGTTGGTGCCAGGTTTTCGCCATGTGCGGGGATTTTCAGCCGCGACGAAGCGCCGTCCCAATGGAGAGACGACAGCAAAAGGTGAAATGATAGGGGTTCGCTTCTCTGCCGTGGTTATTTTTACGGGATAAGTAAAAATCCAGCGACCTGACCGGAATGATCAGATAAAGGCTATGCCGATATATTTCGTAAAGCTTTCGCCAGAGTTCGCTAAACTCGATGGCTGGGACTTTGCTTTTGTTGCTGCGCTGATATGTCAGCGGCTATTGCAATCTATGTGACGATCATGTCTTTCATGTGCCTGTGCCGCCGGTGAAAACTGTATGCTAACTTGGCGACACAGTTATATTACGCTTGTGCGAAATAACAGAAAAGCGAAACCGGACAGTCATCACGCGGATGTGATAAAAGGCGTGAAAATTGTTAGATGGCTAATGAATTCTGCGGGTTGAACAAGGAGGGCCGGTTTCCCGGCCCTCCTGTCTGCTACTTGCGATCCAGATTGATAAACGGCGTCGCATTGCCGGTGACCTGGGGCAGACGACCGTCCCACTTCTCGATGGCCCGCAACTGCACGACTTCCGGCGTCGAGGCGATCGACTGGGCCAGCAGGCGGTTCGATTCGGCGTCACCGCGCGCCTGTTCGATCTTGGCGTCGGCCTGGGCCTTGGCGACCGCGACCTGTGCCTGGGCGGCGGAGGCGTCGGCATCGGCCTTGGTCTTGGCCTGGATCGAGTCGAGGATGACCTGCGGATAGCGAATGGTGCCGATCCAGTCGAGCTGGCTGACCTCGACGCCCTGCGTCGACCATTTGCGGTTGACGCGCGCCAGGGCCTTCTGAATCACGACCTGGCGACCGCCGCGATACAGGTATTCGACGCTGACCTGTTCGGTCTCCGCCGCGACGGCGGAGCGCACGTCGTTACGCAGCGGCCCTTCGAAGATCTGGTCGAAGGTCAGGCGATAACGCGTGTACAGGGCCGGCGCCTTCGACGGATCGATGCGCATGACCAGTTGTACGTCGGCCGTCATCGGCAGGGCGTTATTGTCCGAGAAGGTGATCTCCTCGTTTTCCGGCCCGCGCTCGTCGGTCTCGCGCGTGTAGGTATAGGTGCGCTGGATGACCGGGAACTCGACGATGCGTTCGCCGGGCAGGTTGATATGGTAGCCCGACGATACCGGCGTCCGATCGACGCCGGCATTGGGGCCAAGCGTGCGGATCTTGACGCCGACATTCCCCGGCTGGATCGTCTGGCCACAGGCCATCAGTCCGCCCAGGCACACGACGACGACAACGCCGCCGATAGCGATCACGCGGATCTGGCGCGGCAGGGTGGGTAATCCAGAATTCAGTGTAACCATGATGTTGCGCAGCCCTTTCGGGTCTTGCGTCCTTCTGTTCATTGGAAATGAGACAGCAAGGCATGCGCACGCCCGCAATGGGCGCAACAGACGTCAGGTTTCGGGGAGCTTGATCGCGGGTAAGGCAAATATGGGCAGGTGCCGATTATTCGACGGGTGCCGCGCATGACTTGCGGCGATGAGCATATTTAGCGTGCGATCTGTGTCTTTCGGTGCGTTCCCTCGTGGGAACACGGATATATTAGCGATCTCCCTGCCCGCATAAAAGCGAAACCGGACAGGGGTCACACGGATGTGAATAAACCCAAGCTTACGGCTGCAAACGCAGTTCGCTGCGAACGCGCGAAAAGACGCTGCGTGTATCCATATCACTGAGGGGCTTGGTCTCTTGCTGCGGCGCAACACCTTCGACCTGCATTTCCAGCAGGCGCAGGGCTTCACGCATCAATTGGCTGACGGTATCGAAACGACCGTCGTCGAGTTGCTGGCGGATAAACGCTTCGTAATGGGCGCCCAGTCTCAGCGGGTTCATCGGTTTTGCCTGTACGGTAAGGTTATAGTGCGAGAGGCACATAACGCCGACCATAAAACACACGCAAAACGTTTAGTTTGCGGCGGGAGCGCAACTGTGACAGTACGCCCGTTAAGGGATTATTAAGGTTAAGAAAACCGTCTTTTTAGAGAACCCGATTTAGTGTTTTCAGGCAGCCTTGCCGGGCTGCGCGGCGGCAATGGCCTTGGCGGCGGCATTGTCCTTGTCGCGGAAGCGTTTCTTCATGCCCGCGACCCAGCCGGTAAAGCTGTCGGTCTGGGCAGCGGCCGTGGCGAAATCGCGGGCATTGATGGTGCCGCCATCGAGCGGCGCCAGGGCCACACGCATGGCGTCGGGCGACGATGCCGTGGCGGCGAACTTGCCCCAGCGGTCGTTCATGCGGTTGAGCGACGGCTGATCCTTGAGCAGGCTGTAAGCGACGGCGGCGCGGATCAGGCGGCCTTCGTCGGCAATGGCCAGGGGGGAATCGGACTTGTAGCGATCGCCCAGGGTCTTTTCCAGGACACCGGCCGCATGGGTCCAGTCGCGTTGCGCCCAGTAGATATCGGCGCGGACATCGTTGCCGTCCGGCGATGCGTCGTTGCCGAGCGCGTCGAGCGCCTTGTCCGGCTGGCCCAGTTCTACCAGGGCACGGGCCTCGAGCACCCGGCGCTCCTGCATGACATTCTTGGGCAGCAGGGTGGTGCGCGTGCTCCACAGGGCCTGCAGCGCCTTTTGCGGATTGCGGTCCATCAGGTAGATGGCGGCCAGGTCCGAGGCGACCGACGACTTGGCGACGCCCTGCAGGCGATTGTCGATCTGGTATTGCAGCAGGTCGGCGGCCTGGTCGAGCAGGTCGACATCGACGAGGCGGCGCACGATGCGGCGCACCATTTCGTCACCGTCGGCGCCGATCGGCGTCAGGTCGCGGAAGTCATTGAAGATACCGAGCGCCTCGACCGGCTGCAGGCCATCAGCCATGCCGCCGAGGAACAGGTTGCGGAAAGCCTGGTTGAGCGTCGTCTGGATCTGCACGGCCTGGGGCTGGGCGCCGAACTGCTGGCCGGCGGTCTTGAGCACTTCCAGGGCGTCGCGGTAACGGCCGAGGCTGAGATAGATCTGGCCCATCGAACCGATAATCTGCAACTCGGTATCGTCGCCGCGCCAGCGGAAGCGCAGGGAATCAAGCTGCGCCAGGGTGTCGGGGGCATTGGCCTTGCCGAGTTGGAAGCGCAGCATGGCGGCATGCATGGTGGCCGGCGAGGCAATGCGATCGTCCGACGCCTTGGCCACGGCCTCATAGACATTCAGCGCCCGCTGGCGATCGCCGGAGGCCTCGATGATCTGGGCGTCGATCAGGTAGGCGGCCAGCTTTTCCAGCGCCGGGCCATCCTGGTTGACGGCGTAGGTAATCATGCCGTTGGCCGTCTTCATGTCCTTGATCTGCAGGGCGGCATAGGCGGCCATCGTGCCCATGCGCATGCGCCAGATGACCGGGAACGAATCCATGGCCTTGGAGCCGGCAGCGAAATCCTTGACGGCATCGGCATAGTGGCCGGCCTTGGCCTCGGCATAGGCCTCCCACAGCCGCGCCGACGGATCGGCGGCCAGGGCCGGCGACGACAGGTCGGACTGAGCATCGGCAAAACGGCCGGACATCATCTTGGCGGCCACGCGTAAGCCGCGCACCTGCGGATCGTCGAGCGCCTTGGTCGACTGCTTGACCAGCAGGTCGAGCATGCCCTGCGCCTCATAGGTCAGCCCCTGCCCCACCAGGAAACGCGCCAGGGCCAGGCGCGCCTTGGTCGGTGCATTCTGGCCGGCGCTGGCCTCGTCGGCGGCCGCGACCTGCAGGGCAGAATAACGCGCCAGGAAGCCTTCTTCCGGCGACGCGGCCCAGTCGGGATTGACCATGCTGGGATAGACGGCATTCTTGTATTCGAGCTTGGAGTCGTCCGGCTTGGCATTGGGATCGACCGGGGACAGGCTGAGGCCACCCGGGCGGCTGACCTGCACCAGGTCGCCATCGACGGCTACGGTAACGTCCGGCGTCATGTGCTCGACCACCACGCCCTGCGCCGTCGAGGCCAGCGTCGCCTCCAGCGTGGTGCGCGCATTGGTCATATTCTTCACCGGACCGCGGGCGCAGGCGATGGCCATCCGGTCGCCGACACTGGGGTCGCGAATCCAGGCGATACGCGTGGCGCCGGCCAGGTTGACGTTCAGGCTGGGCGAGCCCGAGGAATCATCGCGCGTCACCGGCACTTCGGTGGCGGCATTGTTGAGCGAACGCCCCCCTAGGCGCACGCGCCAGATCAGGCCGTCGCTCTGGGCCGACAGCGACCCGACGCTGGGCGCCTTGATACGCATGGCGGTGAAGCCGTCATTATGCGTCCACTGCACGTCCTGGATGACATCGCCGTCCTTGAGCTCGACCGGCAGGCGCAGGTCGACCTCCTGGTCGAAGACGATCCAAATCGAATCGCCGCGACGAAACACAGCCGAAGCCACCGGGCCGGGAAATGGAAAGGCGATATCGCGGCCGTCGCCGGTATTTTCGACATCCAGCGGCACGACCGGAATCTGCACCTTCATCGGCGCCGGCGCGCCCTTCGATGTCTCGTCGGCCTTCTGCCCGGCCAGCAATTGCTGCAGGTTGACGGTGATGGGCTGATTGGGCTGCGGCTTGGTGGTGGTGTCGGCGTGGGCGTTGGGATCGATCTGGACAAAAACGGCGCCGTCCGAACGGCCGAAATGGGTGTCATAGCCATCGGCAATGGTCAGGACCAGTTCGCTGGCGCGGCTGTCGGTGCGCATATCGACCGATGTCACGCCGATCGGCGGATTGGAGCGGATATCGCCGAGGTCGGGACGCATGGTGCCCGGCAGGCGGATCACCACCTGGGCGCCCTCCCGGCGCACCGAGGCGCGCGAGCCAACGGCGCCATAGATCTCGATGCGGCCGGAATGGTCGTTACGCCCGATGCGGATATCGATATCGGCGCGCGAGGCAATGCCGAGGTTGAGCGGATCGCCGATGGCCAGGCCGGTAATGCCGAAGCTGGCCAGGGCCGCAAAGGCAGCCGTTGCGCGCAGGGCCGTGCCAAAGGAAATGGATTTTGCCGTCGTGGTTTTCAGCAGGGTGCGCGCAGCCTCAAGCCCCTGGGGTTCAGGGGTTTTGGACGCCGGATCGGGAATGCGCGCACGAGTCATACCGGCTCAACATGCCTAATGGGCGTTTAACCGAGGTTAATGAGGTGCGAAAAGTTTCCAGACTTCATAAGCCAGGCTTGATTTCCTCACGGCTCATAGCGCCATTTATGATGTCGCCAATTACGGATGCATGCCAAACAATTCCGAGCTGCGCGGTAATTCCCTCATCCATATTCACCCGGCCTGAGTAAATTCCGATAAACGCAAACACCGGCTGGCGGGCGAATGAGATGCTACCGTCTGGATGCTTAATGGTTGATGACTCTCTTCGAATTACAGGAGAGCCGGACATGCCTTGTGACGAAGCCGTATCTACTAAGAACTTAGGCAAACCATCTATTGAAATCTCCAATTCTGTAGCAATACTAGCTCGTTTCCAGACAGGAAATCGCTCAGGGCCAATGTTACGCGGGAAACCCAAGATAAATACGTCGTCCGCAATCGCAGTTTTAAACATAGCGGAAGGGGCATGATTTATTGCGGATACTGCATATCGGTCATCTAATGATAATTTTAGGCAAACTACATCAACTTTAGGGCCATATCGAGGATGCTCGAACCACAGAGGCATTCCCTCTTTATCATATAAATCAACTTTAACCCGCACTCTGTCATTAATACCTTCACCACGAAAACAGTCGAACTCTATCGCATCCGGCTGAGCTGCATTTATTTTATCGAGGTGCTTTCCTGTTTCCGGGTGGATGCCTGTAACGTTATGCCCATTCGTTACTAAGTAGACGTCCTTGCCAACTCCCCAAAAAAAAGCTGTGCCCGAAGATATATGATGTCCTCGACACCACATAGCCAAAGGGCTAGCAGTTGTCGAATAATACTCGACCGATATGGTTTTCGGTGCCTCAGACATGTAATGCTCCCATTACTTGAATAAGGTTAGTTGAGCTTACGCCTTAGCAGGCGCCGCAGCCGGTGCCTTGGCAGCCGTCTTGGTCGGCTTGGCCTTGCCGGGCTTGGCCGCGGCAGGCGCTGCCGCACCCGCAGGCGTGGCGGCCGGCGGCGTAACCCCGGCGGCCACGCCGCCAGGCGCCGTGGCCTTGTTAAGCTGTTCCTGCAGGCCGCTGGTCGCCTTCATGCGGTTGGTCATCTTTTCCGTCAGCTCACGGGCCGCGTCCGGCGTCATAGCGCCGAGCACCGCCGCCAGGGCGCGATCCTTCATACCGGCGGCGATCGGCAGGCGGACATCGTCGCTCATCGTCGTCAGGACCGCAGCGGCATCCTTCGGCTTCATCGACTCATAAACCTTGACCATGCGGACCGTGTCGTCCTGCGACGTCTTGTTGGCCTGGTCGATCAGGGTCTGGATCTGGCCCTTGAGGTTCTGCAACTGGGTGACGCGGGCGTCGAGCTTGCTGTCGGCGGCCTCGATCAGCTGTTCACGCGAATTCAGGGCGCCTTCGCGCTGGTCGAGTTCGGCGCGGCGCTGTCCCAGGCTTTGCAGGATATTGAGTTCGTTGGGCGAAATGCCGGCCTGGGCCGCCAGGTCTTTCACCGAGGTGGCGCAGATCGGGGCCGGCGGCGTCGACACCGCAGCGGCTGCCGGCGACGCAGCCGAACCGGCATCGGCTGCGGTCAGGGCCGGATTGACCATATAGCTTTCGGTCGGATCATCTTCCTTGTTGATCTCGCCGCCCGAACCCTTGGCCGCCTTGGCAGGCTTCGCCGCCTTGTCGGCCTTGGCGCTCGCCTTGGGCTCGGACTTTTTGTCGGCAGCAAACGCCTGCGCCGCATGAAAGACGTCGGGCATGACGTTAAGGCTGGTGATCGCCTTGAGGGCAAGCACGCCACCGACAGCGACGGCGATGATCGGCAAGAGGCGGGGAAGATTGGCCATGGTACTCTACTTACTTTTTGCTGCGGGGCGCCGGGGCGGCGTCGTCCCCGAACAGGTCGTCTTCCAGCGACAGGACGCTCGGCGTCGGCTGGCGAGACGGCATGGTCAGGGAGCGGATCATTTCATTGAGGTTGGCGACGACCAGTTCGGACATCTGCACCTTGTCGAGGATTTCGCTTTCGTCGACGTCGCGCGCCTCGGGCAGAATGCTGCGGCGTTCCGGCATGCGGTCGTCGGCGCGTTGCGCACCATTATAACGGATGACATCGCGTTCGAACGGGTTGCGGCTGTCCTGTGCAGCGCCACGGGCGACCGGCGGTGCCTTCTTCGGTGCGGCCCAGGCCGGATTGTAGTCGGCATCGTCCTCGATACGCGGCTGCGGGCGAATAGGCTCTCTGGCGGTTTCTCTGGCAGCTTCTCTGGCAGGTTCGCGCACAGGCTCCGCAGCATAACGCGGCATTTCGATCTGACGGGGTTCGGCCCGCACGGGCTCAGGACGGGGTGCCGCCTCGAGTCGCTTGGCCGTCTGCTCGGCACGGTTTTGCAGTTGCGACAGGTTGCTCATATTGCCGTCGATTTCGCGCACGGCGCGTTCGGCACGGGTGACGCCGGTTTTGAGCTTCTGCATCAGGTCACGCGCCGCCAGGATGCGGCCGTGCAGCAGTTCCTGTGAATCGTCGGCTTCAGAGCGCAGTTCCTTCAGGCTGTTGTGGGCACGGATCGCCGCCTGGTCGAGGTCAGCGACGGCGCGAGCGAACCCCTCATGGGCGCCGCGCAGGGCCTTGAGCTTCTTGTCGAGGCGCACGCCGAACCACAGGGCTGCGACGAGCAGCCCCATGAGGACAAAATCCATAATGGCGTTCGTCAGGTTCATCGCCCGACAGGCCCCTTTCCGCACGCCGCGCGCGCGATAGACATTTGGTGGGATACGTCCGATTTCTTCGAACGTGGTGGAAGACTACTTCTTCCGCAGCTGTGTCAGCCGGCGCTTGGCCGAGGAGGCCAGCGGGCTGTCGACCCGGACGGCAATCGAATGCCCCTTGCGGCCCATTCGCCCGGTCGTCAGCGGGATCGACCCGCAGCGCAACTGCACCGGCGAATCAGCATTCGCATTGAGGACGATCGTTTCTCCGACCTTAAAATTCAAGACCTTGGACAAAGGTAATTGCTGTTCGTCGAGCACGGCGCGCACTTCCATCTGGGTCGTCCACAGTTCCGTGGCCAGGTGGCTTTCCCAGATGTTATCGCGGCCGAACTTTTCACCCATGAATTGCTGCAGCAGCATTTTCCGGATCGGTTCGAGCGTGGCGTACGGCAGCAGCAGTTCGATACGGCCGCCACGGTCTTCCATGTCGATACGCAGCTTGACCAGGATGGCGGCATTGGCCGGCCGGGCGATGGCGGCGAAGCGTGGATTGGTCTCGAGACGATCGAGGTTGAAGTTGACGGCGGTCAGCGGTTCGAACGCCGCACGGGCGTCGTTGAGCACGACCTCGACCATGCGCTGCACCAGCACGCGCTCGATCGTGGTGTAGGGACGGCCTTCGATGCGCAGGGCCGCCGTGCCGCGGCGACCGCCGAGCAGGACGTCGACGATCGAATAGATCAGGTTGGAATCGACGGTCAGCAGGCCGTAATTGTCAAGCTCCTCGGCGCGGAACACGGCCAGGATGGCCGGCAGCGGGATCGAGTTGAGATAGTCGCCGAAACGGATCGAACTGATATTGTCGAGCGAGACTTCGACGTTGTCCGAGGTGAAGTTACGCAAGCTTGTCGTCATCAGGCGGACCAGCCGGTCGAAGACGATTTCGAGCATCGGCAGGCGTTCATAGGACACCATGGCCGAATTGATGATCGCGCGGATGCCCGAACGTTCGTTGTAGTCGTCTTCCGACAGGTCGAAGCCGAGCAGGCTGTCGATTTCATCCTGGTTGAGGATGCGTTCGGCGCCGACGGGCATGTTGAAGCGCTCGCCCATCGAGCCGCCGCCAACCATGGCCTCCCACTCGGCGGCCAGGTCACCGCCGTCGCCACCACCGCCACCGCCCGTTGCGGCCTCAGCTTCGGCGGCGAGCTCCGCCTCCCACTGGGCCATCATGGCTTCCTGATCGACTTCTCCGGTCATATCAGGTGATCAGCTTTTCTTCGATGAGGACGGCATTGATCTTGTGCGGCGCCAGGACCAGATTGATGCGGCGCAGGATTTCCAGGCGCAGCTGATAATCGCCGGCCGAGGACGACAGGTCTTCCGGGCGCAGTTCACCCATGAAGCCTTGCAGGATGTCGTTGACGCGCGGCATGCTCTCGGTGAGCGTGTCGACCGTGTCTTCGTCCGGGCATTCGAAGGTCAGCTTCAGCTTGAGATAGCTGGTATGGCCGTCGGGCGATTCGATATTGGCGACGACGTCGGGCAGGGTGAAGTAGGTGACGCCGTTGGGACCTTCGGCGATGACCGGCTGAGTCTTGGGATCCGGCTTGGCCGGCTCCTTCTTCTCGTCCTTCTTCTTTTCCTTCTTTTTCTCGTCGCCCTTCGCCGCCCCTTCCTTGCCGGCCTCGGCAGCCGGCGGCGCCTTGGGCTTCAGCAGGAAGAAGGCGGCCGCACCGCCGCCGCCCAGCACCAGGACGGCGCTGGCGGCAATGGCGATCAGCATGATCGGCAGGCCTTTTTTCTTGGGGGCGTGCTCGCCCTCGCCTTCACCGCCGCCATCGACCGGCGGGGCTTCGGCTTCCTTCTTCTTGTCCTTGGTCTTGGCCAAACTGAGAACCTTAAGCAAACAACACGGGGCCCTGCGAAACAGTGCATTTGCTGTTTCTGGCGGGCGACAAGGCCACTTTCGGTTAACATGGTTAACGATAGATTGTTAACGCGGCCGCAATCGGCATTTTTTGCCGGTCCTAAAAGTTGATAGAATCACCTTTTTGTTGATTTTCAACACGTTAACCAAGTGGCACGGCGATTGCACACACCCTGCCATGGTTAACGCCGCTGATCGTGCAAAATGCCGCCGGCCGACCGCCCAATCCAACCCGTTGACTCTCAAGGCCCCGCCCCGTGGATAACGCCAACTACGTCGCCCTGTCGCGCCAGATCACCCTGCAAAGGGAACTCGACATATCGGCCAACAACCTGGCCAATATGAACACGACGGGCTTCAAGTTCGAGCAATTGCTGGTCAATTCGCAGCAAGGCGCCCCCGCCTTCGACGATCCGATCCGTTCGCCGGCCAACTTTGCCTATGACAACGGCGTCGGCCGCAACTTCAAGCAAGGCACCCTGACCCAGACCGGCTCGCCCTACGATTTCGGCATCGACGGCGACGGCGCCTTCTTCTCCATCCAGACCGCCAAGGGCACGCAATATACCCGGGACGGCTCGTTCGTCCTAGGTCCCGACGGCACGCTGGAGACCCAGAACGGCGACACCGTCATGGGTGACGGCGGCCCGATCGTCCTCGATCCCAAGAACGGCACGCCGGTCGTCAGCGAAGACGGCATCATCAGCCAGGCCTCCCAGGGCCAGACCCTGCGCGTCGGCAAGTTGCAACTCGTCCGCGTCGCCAATCTCAGCGACATGAAAAAGGAAGGCAACGGCAATTACAGCCTGACCAATGGCGCGTCCGCTATCCCCGCAACCGATGCCCGCCTTCGCCAGGGCATGGTCGAGTCTTCCAACGTCAATCCCATGGTCGAGGTGACCAAGCTGGTGCAGATCAACCGTGCCTATGCGCAGCTCGCCAACATCATCGACCAGAACAATCAGTTGAACCGGACGGCCGTCGAACGGCTCGGCCGCGTCGCGTAAGGAACGTAAGTCATGCGTGCACTCAGAACCGCTACGACCGGCATGGCCGCCCAGCAGATGAACGTCGAAGTCATCTCGAACAACATCGCCAACATGAACACGATCGGCTTCAAGAAGCAGCGCGCCGAGTTCCAGGACCTGTTGTACGACAACGTCCAGCGCATGGGCTCCCAGTCGTCCGACGCCGGCACCGTCGTGCCGACCGGCGTCCAGATCGGCGCCGGTGTGAAGGCCGGCAGCGTCTACCGCATCCTGACCCAGGGCACGCCGACCCTGACCGACGATCCCTATGACGTCGCCATCCAGGGCAAGGGTTATTTCCAGATCACCATGCCGTCGGGCGAAACCGCCTATACCCGCGCCGGCAATTTCCAGCTCGACGACAGCGGCCGCCTGGTGACTTCGGACGGCTACCTGGTCCAGCCGGCCATCACCGTGCCGCAGGGCTCGACCGGCTTTACCATCTCGAAGTCGGGCCTGGTCGAAGCTACCGCGCCCGGCGCCACGGCCCCGACCACGCTCGGTCAGCTGCAGCTGGCGAGCTTCTATAACGAGCCCGGCCTCGAAGCCATCGGCGACAACCTGTTCCTGCAAAGCGGCGCCTCGGGCGCACCCAATGTCGCCAATCCGGGCGACAGCGGTTCGGCCACCGGCACGCTGCTGCAGAACTATATCGAATCGTCGAACGTCGACGCCGTCAGCGAAATCACCGCCCTGATCGTCGCCCAGCGCGCCTACGAAATGAACTCGAAGGTCATCACCACGGCCGACTCCATGCTGCAGACCACCAGTCAGCTGGCGAGGGGTTAATAGATGAAACTGATCTCCGCCCTTGCCGTTCTGGCTGTGCTTGTCCCGTCGGCCGCCTTTGCCGATGGCACCCTGATGCTAAAGGCCAATCCGACCGACGCCGACGGCCGCATCACCATTGGCGACGTCTTCGATGGCGCGACTCCGGGTCAGGACGGTATCGTGCTCGGCTACCGCAATGCCGCCTCGACCGTCCTCGATGCCGCCACCGTCCAGATGGTTGCCGCCCGCAACGGCCTGAGCTGGGACAATCCGCGCGGCCTGCGCCGCATTATCGTCAGCGCCGGCAGCAACGGTTCGGCTCCCCTGGCCGCCATGCCCGCCGCAGCCTCTGCCCTTCCGGCCTCGGCGACGGTGGCTGCCGTTGCCCAGGCTCCGGCCAAGGGCGTCGATGCGCTGGTCTTCGCCCATGCCATGAACGCCGGCGATGTCGTCCAGCCCGACGACATGACCTATGCCAAGGTGCCGGCCGTGTCAGGCGATGTCCCTTCAGACGCCTCGACCGTCATCGGCAAGGCCGTGCGGTATCCGGTGCGCGAAGGCGCCGTCATCCATGCCAGCGCCCTGATGGCGCAGGTCGTCATCAAGCGCGCCGACAGCGTCAAGGTGACCTGGCTGGCGTCCGGTATCTCGCTCAGCGTCACCGGCATCGCCCAGAAGGACGCCGCCGCCGGCGACGCCATACAGGTACAGAACCCAACCTCGAAGAAGATGATCGACGCCGTCGTCATCGGCCCCGGCGAAGCCGTCGCCGGCCCCGGCGCCGATCCCTACCGCTCCCGTACAATCGCCTCCCGCTAAAACCAGGTGCTCCCCATGCGTATCCAGTCCGTCCTCGCCCTCGCCGCCCTCGCCTGCGCCACCACCGTTTCCTTGAGCGCCTGTTCGGGCATGAGCGAAGCCGTCAATGGCCCGTCCCTGTCGGGCATGGGCTATCCGGCCGCCATCGTACCGCAGCAGCAGCAGATCGCCAGCGTGCAGCAGGACCCGACGCCGGCCTCGGCCAATTCGTTGTGGCGCCGCGGCGCCCGCACCTTCTTCAACGACCAGCGCGCCCGGCAGCTGGGGGATATCCTGACCGTGCAGGTGTCGATCGACGACAATGCCCAGACCAGCAATACGGCCTCGGGTTCACGGACCAATTCCTACCAGGCGGCGACGCCGAGCGTCTTCGGCTTCGAATCCTCGCTGGGCAAGGCGTTCCCCGCCGGTTACGACCCGGCAAAGGCGCTCGGCGCCTCGGGTTCGGCGACCAATACCGGGACCGGCACCGTCAAGCGCGCCGAAAAGATCAATGTCACCATCGCCGCCATCGTCACCGGCGTCCTGCCCAACGGTAACCTGGTCATCCAGGGCACGCAGGAGGTCCGCACCGACCGCGAGGTCCGCGTCCTGACCGTGTCGGGCATTGCCCGTCCGGAAGATATCTCGTCGGAAAACACCATCAAGCACTCGCAACTGGCCGAAGCCCGCATCTCGTACGGCGGCCGCGGCGACCAGAGCGACATGGTCAAGACGCCGGCGGCCCAGGCATTGATGGATCGCTACTCGCCTTTCTAGCCCTTTTGACCGACAGCGTCCGTCACCGAACGGAAGCCATCGGCGCGCAAACGGGCGACCAGGTCGCGGCGAATGGCGTCGGCAAGGCCAGGTCCTTTGTAGACCAGGGCCGAATAGAGCTGGATCAGCGAGGCGCCGGCGCGAATCTTGGCATAGGCCTTCGCACCGGAGTCGATGCCACCGGCGCC
This sequence comes from Asticcacaulis sp., assembly GCA_965246725.1. Lineage (GTDB taxonomy): Bacteria > Pseudomonadota > Alphaproteobacteria > Caulobacterales > Caulobacteraceae > Asticcacaulis. Next base: position 24,118 of record CBDFFG010000028.1, on the reverse strand, counting down.
GATGAGCAAAAGTTTCCCACCCGAGGCTTCGTACGCGATCGCCAGGGCCCGGGTCGACAGGTCGAACAGGGGGGCGCCGGACATTCCGCCGGCTTCGTCCTTGAAAACCGAGCGTAAACCGTCGCGTTCCAGCGTCGTATTCGACACGATGAGACCATCCAGGCCGTGCGTCAGGGTGGTTTCCACCGTGTCGGCAATTTCTGCCGCGCTCAAATCCGGGGCGATTTTAAGGAAAACCGGCATATTGTTACCGGTTGCGCCCCGTAATGCCCCACGCGTTTCGTTAATTTGCCCGAGCAGGTCGTCGAGATAGGACTTGCCCTGCAGCGCGCGCAGACCCGGCGTATTCGGCGACGAGATGTTGACGGTGAAATAGTCGCCCTGCCCCCACAGCCGCTTCAGGCCGGTGACATAGTCGGCCATGCGGTCTGTGGCGTCCTTGTTGGCACCGATATTGAGGCCAATAACGCCGTTGCCGCGGTGCGCCATGGCGGTCGCCACATTGTCGGCGAAGACGGCAAGACCGCGATTGTTGAAGCCCATCCGGTTGATCACCGCCTGATCCTCGCGCAGGCGGAACAGGCGCGGCTTGGGGTTGCCGTCCTGCGGCAGGGGGGTGACCGTACCGCATTCGACGAAGCCGAAGCCGGAGCGCAGCATGGCCAGCGGCACCTCGGCATTCTTGTCGAAACCGGCCGCCAAGCCGACGCAGTTGCGAAAACGCAAAGTACCGCCGTCAAACGGGATGGCGACGGCCAGTTCCGGCGTCTCGAGCGTGGAGCGCGGGCCGAGACCAGTCTTCAGCAGTTCGATGGTCAGGGTGTGCGCGTCTTCCGGTGCAAGCGCGTGCAGGGCGCGGGTGGCGACGGCATACACGTCAGCTGTCCCTGGCCAGGTAAAGCCCGTCATAGGTCGGGCGGCCGGCGACATCGATCTCGAACACGGTCGCCGTTGCGGTCGGGTAATTGCCCCGCACCTTGTCGATCACATCCTGGCCGGCGGCGCCTTCGAACAGGTAATCGGCCGCCAGGACCTGGATGCCCGGATTATGGGCGACAACCAGGACGCAGTCGCCGCTGGTTTCGTTATTTTCGATAAAGCGGCGCAGGGTATCGGCGCTGGCATTATAGAAGTCCTTGGAGGTCAGGGCGCGGATACCGCCGAAGACGCGTTCGACCTGGGCAAAGGTTTCACGCGTGCGTGCCGCGGCCGACACCAGGGCAAAGTCCGGTTTCAGCCCATAGGCCTTGAGCTGCTCGGCGACGTTTTTCGCTTCATCGCGGCCGCGATCCATCAGGCGGCGATCGAAGTCTTCGCGCGACGGCGCGTCTTTTTCCGCCTTGGCGTGGCGCATGAGAATAAGCTGTTTCATGGCTGGCGATATGGCGCGGAGTCTAAGCAGATGCCAACAAAAAAATTGGCAAAAAGAATTCAGGCAGGCTCGCGTTTCGGCACGGCAGCGGTCCGTGAGGTCGGCACCGGCGCACCGGCGCCGGCCAGGACGCCGCGCAGTTCCGGCAACAGCGATTTCTGCGCCCGGGCCGTCGTCGCTACGAATGGCTTGCGCCCGGCCTCCATCAGGATCAGCCCACCGGTTAGCGGCCAGATATGCGGCACCACGGTCTCGATCGTCTTCGCCCACCGCAGCAGCGAGCGCACCGGCGGCACATACAGCGCATGCGACCACGCCATGGGTTCAAGCTCTGCGTCGCGCACGGCGTTTTCCAGCTGGCCACGTGAATAGGGCTGGCCATAGCCAAAGGGCGTCTTCTCGGCATGGGCCCAGAAACCGCCGCGCGCCGCAACGACCAGGATCAGCTTGCCGTTGGGCGACAACAGGCGCGACGCCTCCAGCAGCAGGTTCTGCGGCGCCGGCGATTCTTCCAGGGCGTGGACCATCAGGATGCGGTCGAACAGGGCGCTGGGAAATGGCAGCGCCTCTTCCTCGACCAGGGTGGCGCGCACCTTCAGGTCCTTGGGCCAGATCTCGGCGCCCTGCGCCGCCGGCATCGCCTGCAGGACGCGGCGCGCCTCATTGAAATTGTCGAGATAAGGCGTGGCATAACCGATGGACAGCAGATCTAGACCGCGGACATCGTTCCACTGGTCCTTGAGGCGCAGGTTCACCAGTCTTTGCACCACCTGCCCTTCGGGCGTGGCGTAAAAGGCATTGAGGTCTTCGACCGAACGGCGCAAACGCGTTTCCCTGTAAGCGACTAGCCTTTTAATATATAGGCCAGAATCGCAAATGTATCAGTGTGAAAGCGAACATGGCCCTAAAAATCGTGATCTTCCCGTGCCTGACCGACAATTACGGCTTTCTCGTTCGCGACGAGGCCAGCGGCAAGGTTGCCTGCATCGATACGCCTGAAGCGGCCAGGATCATCGCCAAGGCCGACGAACTCGGCTGGACCATAGACTATATCCTCAATACCCATTGGCACCCCGACCACGGCGGTGGCAATGCCGCGGTGCAGGCGCGCTTCGGCTGTCCTATCCACGGTCCGGCCGAGGTCGGCGCCCACTGGCCGCTCGACCACGAGATTCATCCGGGCGAAGTTTTCATGCTGGGCGAAACCGCGCTCGACGTCATCGACCTGCGCGGCCATACGCTGGGCATTATCGGCTATGTCGACCACGCCGGCGGCAATGCCTTTGTCAGTGACTGCATCTTCCCGCTCGGCTGCGGCCGAATGTTCGAAGGCACGCCGGAAGACTACTGGCATGCCATGCTGCGCCTGTGCGAACTGCCGGATACGACCCTGTTGTGGAGCGCCCACGAATATACCGCGGCCAATCTTAGATTCGCCCGCAGCGTCGGCAACGATGCCGTGCTGCAGGGGCGGGCTAATTTATTGCAGACCGCGCACGATCGCGGCGCCCTCTATACCGTTCCGTCGATGATTGGCGAAGAAAAGACGACCAACCCCTTCCTGCGCTATCCGCTGCGCGAGGACGGCTTTGCCGCGCAAGCTGCGAAGTTCGCCGAACTGCGCGCCGCCAAGGATGTGTTCAGGGGATAGGTGAAAGACCTAAAAGAACTCCCCTTCAAAAAGGGAGGAAGCTTAGTGCCGTTCGTCGGCCAGGGAATAGGACGCCATCAGCACATTGACGACGCGCTTGGATGACACGTGTCCGGCCCAGGTGCCGCGGCTGGTGTCGAGCTTCATCACCAGCACACCCTTATTGTCGATATAGGCGCTGGGCGGACGGCCCTCGACGAACTGAACCTCGTGAACCCCTTGCATCGATTGCTTGCCTCGAGCCTGGAGGGCAACCCGGACAATGGCGCTGGACGTCACTTCGAAGGCATCGGCGTAGAGGGCGTCGGAACCCGGCGTTACTTCCGGGGCATCGAAGGGAATCAGACGCTCCAGCGCCTGCGAGGCACGGCGGCTAGCGCGCGCCAGGCTCTGGAACAGGGAGGCCGGCGTCATGCGATCGGGGGTAAAGGCGTCGGCCTTGCCGGTCGAGGCGACGGGGTCGCCCATCGGGCGGTCATCGGAAAACAGCACCATGCCGCCCCAGCGCGTCGCCTTGAGCACCGGCTGGCCGATGTCGTTCTTATAGATGACATCGCCCTTGGTGCCCGGGGTGGCGGTCAGGGCCCAGACCTCGTCGTCGCCGTCGAAACGCAGCAGCGGCGTCTTCTGGCTGCCGTCGAAGACGAAGCTTTCACCATCCTCGGAGACGAAGTGGCCGGTCTTGGGCACGGCATGACCAGAACCGCTCTCGGCCGGCTTTCCGAACATCCTGTCGCGCAGGGATTTGAAGTTTTGCGCCTCGGCGGCGCTGGTCACAACGCACAAACTCAAGGCTACTAAAAGGACACTACTTAAGCGTGTCAGGGTATGTGCGGCGGGGCTGCTCATTGCCCAGAGGTTTAGGGGCCGACTTGGGCAGATTTAAGACGGCATTTTGCGAGGATAAGGTAAAATCCGGGCCTCTTCACGGCATAGAAAAGGCGTGGCTTTTTTGCCACGCCTTTTGTCGCTCATTCAGGCTAACACCGGAAGTTTAGAGCATATGCTGGCCGGCCCTAGAAGCGTGCTAACGCTTCGCTTCTTCAGCACAAGAAAACGGCGGCCAGCAGTCGCATGCTCACAACGGCCATCCTGGCCGCTGGTGTTACAGCATATGCTGGCCGCCGTTCACGGCGATGGTGGCACCGGTGATGAAGCCGGCATTGTCCGAGACCAGGAAGGCGCAGATTTCAGCAACCTCTTCCGGCGTACCGAGACGGCCGACCGGAATACCGGCGACGATCTTGTCGAGCACGGCGGGGGCAATGGCCGAAACCATTTCGGTCGAGGTGTAGCCCGGGGCAACGCAGTTGACGGTAATGCCCTTGTTGGCCGATTCCATCGCCAGCGCCTTGGTGAAGCCGATCATGCCGGCCTTGGCAGCCGAGTAGTTGGTCTGGCCGGCCTGGCCCTTTTGACCGTTGATTGACGAGATATTGATGATGCGGCCATAGCCGCGTTCACGCATGCCTTCGATCACCTGGCGCGTCATGTTGAAGACGCTGTCCATATTGGTGTGAATGACTTCCTGCCACTGCTCGAGCGACATCTTGTGAAAGAAGCCATCGCGCGTGATCCCGGCATTGTTGACCAGGACATCGATCGGACCGAGCGCGGCCTCGACTTCCTGGGCGCAACGCTTGCAGTCATAGAAGTTGTCGACGCTGCCCTTGACGACCATGACGCCCAGCTCTTCGGCGACCTTCCTGGCGTTTTCTTCATTGCCGGCATAACCTGCCGCGACCGTCAGGCCCGCATCCTTCAGACGCTTGACGATTGCCTTGCCGATACCGCGGGTCCCGCCCGTGATCAGTGCCACTCTTCCCATATCGAATCCTCAGCTGAGAAATACATTTTTTTGCGTCCCCCAGGTCCCGACAGGAAGCCTGAAACGAACGTGCCCCGGCGTTACCTTTTACGGTTTCGGGCGCCGGGGCAATAGTCTTTTATATCAAAGGTCTCTGATCGCTCGCCTTAAACAGCTTCGACACAAAGGGCGACGCCCATGCCGCCGCCGATGCACAGGGTGGCCAGGCCCTTCTTCGCACCCGAACGCTGCAGTTCGAACAGCAGGGTCGTCAGGACGCGGGCGCCCGAGGCGCCGATCGGGTGACCGATGGCGATGGCGCCGCCGTTGACATTGACCTTGGACAGGTCGAAGCCGAGTTCGCGATTGACGCTGATCGCCTGGGCGGCAAAGGCTTCGTTGGCCTCGATCAGGTCGAGATCGGCAACGCTCCAGCCCGCCTTGGCCAGGGCCTTCAGCGTCGCCTGGATCGGGCCGGTACCCATGATGGCCGGGTCGACGCCCGAAATGCCCGATGACACGATGCGGGCCAGCGGCTTCAGGCCGCGGCGATCGGCTTCGGCCCGCGACATCAGCACCACGGCGGCAGCTCCATCATTGAGGCCCGATGCATTGGCGGCGGTGACGGTGCCGTCCTTGGCGAAGGCCGGCTTGAGGCCGGAGATCGAATCGACCGTAACACCATGACGAATGAATTCGTCGCTGTCGAAAATGGTCTCGCCCTTGCGGCTCTTCAGCGTCACCGGGACGATTTCGTCCTTGAACTTGCCGGCCTTCTGCGCCGCTTCGGCCTTGTTTTGCGAAGCGACGGCAAATTCGTCCTGTTCCTGACGGCTAATGCCGAACTTGGTGGCGATGTTCTCGGCCGTCTGGCCCATGTGGTAGTTGTTGAAGGCGTCCCACAGGCCGTCCTTGATCATGGTGTCGACCAGGCTGAGATCGCCCATCTTCTGACCCGAACGGATATAGGCGGCGTGTGTCGCCATCGACATGCTTTCCTGGCCGCCGGCAACGACGATCGCCGATTCACCGAGCGCGACCTGCTGGGCGCCGAGCGACACGGCGCGCAGGCCCGAGCCACAGATCTGGTTGATCGACCAGGCCGGGCTCTCGAACGGCACGCCGGCCTTGACCGAGGCCTGGCGGGCAGGCCCCTGCCCTTGCGCCGCCTGCAGCACCTGGCCCAGGATGACTTCATTGACGTCGGCACCGGCAAGGCCGGCGCGCGCAATGGCGGCCGAGATGGCGATGGCGCCAAGCTCATGCGCCGGCAGGCTGCCTAGGCTCCCCAGGAAGGAACCGACAGGGGTGCGGGCGGCGGAAACGATGACAACTTCGTTGAGCGACATGGACTTGGCCTCGAACTTTTGAATGAAGACGGGAAGTTGAGCGGGACTTAAGGTACCTGACAGGCGAAATCAAGGGCATGGGATTCCTGCGTAGCGTTTACTGTTCCTTCGCGGATAAGGCGAGCCACACAAGGCCAGTACACATTTTTGTGCAGTCGTGTTGCGCAACATCATTTTTGCGGTAAATACAATCGTTTTGCGGCGCAAATCCCTGATTCATAAGGGTTTGGTCTGCGGCAAACTGCCCTCTTTACGCATCGGCAAAAAAGGGTTTAGTGTACTGCAACATAAGGCCGTTGCGATGAGGGTTTCGGCCACCAGAAAAACGGGAGTAAAGACGACCATGACTGAAACACGTACACGTGCGAAAAAGGGTGAAGGCGAACGCGTCATCATCAAGAAGTACGCCAACCGCAGGCTGTACAATACCGCCACCAGTTCCTACGTTACGCTCGACAACCTGTCCGACATGGTGCGGCAGAATGTCGATTTCGTTGTTTTCGACGCCAAGTCCGGCGACGACATCACCCGCTCGGTCCTGGCGCAGATCATTTTCGAAGAAGAGAGCCGCGGCCAGAACCTCTTGCCGATTCAATTCCTGCGCCAGCTGATCAGCTTCTATGGCGACTCGATGCAGAACCTGCTGCCGACCTATCTCGAAATGTCGCTCGACGGTTTCGCCAAGCAGCAGGAGCGTTTCCGCTCGCAGTTCCAGAATGCCTTCGGCGCAGTCCCCGGCATCGGCCATTTCGATGAGCAGGTCTCACAGAACCTGGCCATGTTCGACCGCGCCATGCGTATGTTCTCGCCCTTCTCCTTCGCCAACCTCGGTGGCGCTGCCGGTGCTGCCGGCGAAACCGAAACCTCCGCGGCTACGACCGCACCTGCCGCGTCACCGCGCGAGACCGACCAGGTCCGCGACCTGCGCGAACAGATGGAAGCCATGAAGGCCCAGATCGATGCCCTCGCCAAAAAGGGTTAGGGCCAAAAAGAGATAGGCAAAAAGGCTGAGACAGCACACTGATCTTTTAGCTTTTTAATGTTATGAGTGGCGGCATGAGCGAACCCACCGACCGCGAATCCAACCTGCCCGTCCCTGCCGGCCCGGTCATCGACCGCAACGGCGAACGGATCAGGCCGCGTCGCAATCGCCCGGCCGCCACACCCGACGACGCCACTTTTGCCGCCCAGGTCCTCAGCGGTGGGGAAAAGCGTGGCCTCAAGGGTGGGCCGGAAACGCTCGAGCGGGCAAAATCGACCTATCTGAAGTCGGAATATTCCGGGCCCAACGATCGCCGCCCCTCGCCTGGCCGCGTCACCCGCACCGAAATCTAGGCCTGACTCGCGCCTTACGCGCTGATTTTCCTACATATATCGCTGTCATGGCATCGGCTCTTAACCACGGCACGGGACTTGCAACTGTGTGAACTCTATTCCGTGGAGTTCACCGTGTCGTTTGCCAAGATCGTGCCTGCCAAAATCACCAGACTTTCGCGTCGCCCGCGCCTGATGACTCGCGCCTTCGATGTCGTGCTGGTTGCGCTCATCTTTGCCGTCTTCGGCTGATTTCACGCTTCAGGTTTTAGGGTTGAGACATCCTTGCCACCGCCGCCCAAGCTCAACAGATGGCTGGTCTTCTTCCTGATCTTCGCCAAATCGTCCGCGCCTGAGAAATATCTCAAGAACATCGACAGCAACTGCAGCAATACGATCAGGCCAGCTGCTGCCGGTCAGTTGTTCGTCCGAAACTTCTCTGGGCGTCGCATCGCAAGCGCGATTTACAAGTACGAGTAGTCTTACAAGGGCTGCATGTTCTTCAGCGGCTATGGCTGTGTTCGCATCTACTCCCCCGTAGGGCACGACGTCGTAGAATGCGTTGAAATATTCCATCGCTCCCCAGCCCCCTACGCCTTCAGCCAGAGAATGCACCGCCTCCATAATACGATTGCGCAATCGCTGATCGACCACACGATCCGAGACCTTCTCGTTCATCTCTTGTCACTTTTCATAGGAAAATGGCCGTGAAGTGAATAACAAAAAACCCCGGCACAATGGCCGGGGCTTTGATATCCGGACGTCTGAGCAAATCAGCCGCCGAAGTCGATATCCTTCCGGGCCGAAATCGCCGTGACGATAAAACCCGCCAGCACATCCATCAGAGTCATGCTGGTCAGCAGGAAGAAGGTCGAGGTCGCGAAGGGGCGGAAGAGCAGGAATTCGACCAGGCAGACGATGAACAGGACCATCGACAGCGAATGGTTGATGATGGCCACCTTGTCCGACTGGGTCGACTTCAGCAGTTCGAAGAACAGGCAGATCAGTGCGCCGAACAGGATGATGTCGCCGCTGGAAACCGCCCAGTGCGTGCCGGGCGACGGCATGGGCATGGAAAACAGGACCTGGGTCGTGGCATTATAGGCGGCATTGGCGTCGGCGCCGCCGAACAGCGAGAACATGGCCAGGATATTGTAGATAAGCCACGGCAGGACGAGGAGCGGAAAGGCTGTAACCAAGCTGACATTCCTTTTATTGGTGGTGCGCGCCTCAGGGTCGAACATGCCCATTGCGGCTTCCATACCGATTTGCCCACGGGGATCGCGACTAGCCATATGAAAACTCCCTCCCCCCAGAAGCCTCCAAAGCCACGCCTGTTGGCGCCCCTCAGCCGGCTTCGCTGACCACGCCGGGTTTACGTAACCGGCGGTTTAACCACATTACACCGGGAAGGTCGCTCAAGGCTACGGCCAAACGGCCGATATTGGTATATTTCGATTGACCTGTGGTACGCAGGCGATCTCCGACCGGTTCCAGCAAGGTAACATATCCCTCGCGATTGACCAGAGCCGGCAGATAGCGGTGCAACTGATCGAAGAAAGGCAGCCGCAGGAAGACGTCGCGGCGGATAGCCTTCAGGCCACAGGCCGTGTCGTCGCAATTGTCGTTGAGCAGGCTCTTGCGGATGCCGTTGGCCCAGCGCGACGCCCATTTCTTCGAGGCCGTGTCCTGGCGGTTCTGGCGCTGGCCGGCGACCAGACCTACCTCGGGACCGGCAGCCAGCAACAGGCCGGCAATGCGGGCCGCGTCTTCCGGCGGGTTCTGGCCGTCACCGTCGACGGTGACGATGATCCCGGATTTCGCGGCGAAAATCCCGGAGCGGATGGCGGCACTCTTGCCGGAATTGCGTTCGTGACGCAGCACGCGCAGGGCCGGGATATGAGCCTTGGCGGCGACCAGGCGGTCGTAGGAATTGTCCGAGGAGCGGTCGTCGACCATGACGATCTCGAAGCCGTCTGTCCCGTAAGTCCTTGAAAAAACCGCTTCAATCTCGCTGGCGACTTGAACGGCGGCACCTTCTTCGTTATAGACGGGGACGACGACGGAGACGCTTAGGGGCATGTTCGGACTCAGGGGCGGTGATCGGACAATTCGGCCGGAATGAGCCTCATATCGTCTTTGCCCGCCCCCGTAAACAACGATCGCCATACGCGCGTCGACACGCCTGATTTTTGCTCTAAAGACTTGTTTTGATTAAGGCCCGGGTTTTGGTTCGAAGGAGTCCATTTTGCCGCCTGTGAACCGCTACATCCCGCACCAGCTTCTCAATCTCGTCTCCGGCGGCCTGCGCGGCCCCCTGCTGGCCGCCTTGCTGACCATAGTTGCCGCCCTGCCGCTTGTCTTCCTCATGCCGCCGATCGACCGCGACGAATCGCGCTTCGCCCAGGCGACATCGCAGATGCTGGAAACACACGACTTCATCAATATCAACTACCAGGACACGCCGCGGCACAAGAAGCCCGTCGGTATCCACTGGCTGCAGGCCGCCAGCGTCGCCCTGACCTCGTCGGTCGGCGCCCGCAATATCGTCGCCTATCGCTGGCCGTCCCTGCTGGGCGCGGCACTTGCCGCATTCGCCTGCGCCTGGGGCGCGTCGAAAGCCTTCGGTACGCGCACCGGCACCAAGGCGGGCCTGCTGTTCGGCGTCACCTTCATGCTGTCGACGGAGGCTTTTTTTGCCAAGACCGACGCCGTCCTGTGCGGCCTGATCACCCTGGCCATGGTCGCCCTGGCGCAGGTCTATTTGCGCACCCGAGAGTGGAAAAAGGGTGATCCGAAACCAAAGATCTTCCGCGAGAAGCTGATCTTCTGGCTGGCCATGGCCTGCGCCATCCTGGTCAAGGGCCCCGTCCCCCTGCTGATCTTCGGCCTGACCCTGGCAGTCCTGTGGGGCTTCGATCGTCGTATAAGCTGGGCGCGCCACCTCGGCTGGCTCAGCGGCCTGATCCTGATCCTGCTGATCTGCGGCCCTTGGGCCGTCGCTATAACCATCACCACCGACGGCCATTTCTGGTCAAGCGCCATCGGCGGCGACCTGGCCTCCAAACTCGACAGCGGCTCCGAAGGTCACTTCATGTGGCCTGGCTATCATACGGCCCTGCTGGCGGCGACCATGTTCCCGGCCAGTTGGTTGTTCGGTGGCGCCCTGCAGACCGCTTTGCAACGCCATGCAGAGCCCGCCATCAAATTCGCCATTGCCTGGTTCCTGCCCAGCTTCATCTTCTTCGAACTGATGCCGACCAAGCTGCCGCACTATCCCCTGCCGACCTTCGCCGCCCTGGCCTGGTTGTGTGCTGCGTCGCTCGATGCGCCGATGAAGCCGTGGGCGAAGATCGTCAATGTCGTCTTCGGCACCCTGGGTGGCCTGATCTTCACGGCTATCGCCTTTGCCGGCTATCATCAGTTCGGCAACGGCAGTTCATTGGTCCTGGCCGTCCTGACGGCGGCCGGCGCCCTCGCCGTTGCCATCCTTGCGGGCTGGCTGCTGTGGCATAATCATGCCCGCTACGGCTTCGGTTTCCTGCTGGCGGCCGGCGTCATCTGCCATCTGGGCGTCTTCAGCCTGGCGGCTTCGCTGACGCCGCTATGGCTGTCGCACCGCATGGAACAGGCCTTGATGACCGCCCATCTCGACCCGCGCCAGGGCTATGCACCCGGCCCCGTGGCCACGCTCGGCTATGCCGAACCCAGCTTCGTCTTCACCATGGGCACCAAGACCGAGCTGTGCAACGAGAACGCCGACAAGGCGGCCGACGCCCTGGGCGATGGCCGTCCAGTCTTTGTCGAGGCCAAGATGGACGCCGCCTTCCACAAGGCGGCCGAAGCGCAAGGATTGACACCACGCGCCGTCAGCCAGATCAAGGGTCACAACTATAATGGCGGTGACCAGACGATCACCCTGTACGACAATCCGCCTCCAGTTGCCGCCCAGTAGGCGTGCAACAGACCGCCCATGAAAAAGCCCGCTGTTTCGCAACAGCGGGCTTTTTCATGGGCGGTCTCTACGGCCTATTCGTCTTCGTCACGCAGCCGCGACCGCAAAGCGGCCCGCGCCACCGAGACGCCGAGAATAACCGGGGCCAGGGCCATGACATACATTTTACGCCACACGCCCCTGGCGCGTTTGCGGAAATAATAGATCAGTCCGACACCCTTGTTCCATTCGACGAAAACCGGTTCGACCCGCGAGGTGTGTCCTTCGTGGATAACCTCGGCATGGGGATGAAACAGCACCGTACCGCCCATCTGGCGGGCGCGCCAGCACAGGTCGACGTCCTCGACATGCAGGAAGAAACGCGTATCGAAACCCTTGAGGCGGGCGAAGTCGTAGCGCGATACGGCAAAACAGGCGCCGGAAATCGTCGGCACCGGCTCGGGCTGCTCGGGCACCGCGTCGTACTCCATGTGGATTTCGAACTTGCGCAAGGCCGGAAAAGCTCGGCTGAGATGCATCAGGCTGATCAGGGTGGTGACCGGCGTCACCTCGCCACGCCGCCCTCCACGCTGCTCGCTCAGATCGGGGTTCAACAGGCGCGAACCTACGATACATGGCCCGGCCTGCCCCTTGGCGGCAGAAATAAGTTGCGGAATACAGTCCCGCTGCAGCAGCGCGTCAGGATTGAGGAAGACCAGCCAGGGCTGGTTGGCAAGATGGGCGCCGAGATTGGCAGCCTTGGCAAAACCTATATTGCCATGGCCCTGGACGAGAAGGACATGGTCGTAGGTTTCGCTCAGGTCCCGCAACCACTGCGCCGCGCCGTCCGGAGAACCATTGTCGATGATGATGAACTGGTCGACACTCGCGTCGTCGAGGACCTTTTGCACGCTTTCGTAAAGGATTTTACCCGTGTGGTAAACGATCATGATCACCGTCACCCCATTCGACACGCCGTCATACGGAGTCATGTCGAGATTGTGCAGGAAATCACGCGCCTCACTGGCTTCAAGTCTCCGCTCCTTCAGCAGATCTATGATCTGGATAGGCAGGTTCTGGTTCATCTTACGGATCCCCCTCAGGCCGTTTCAGAAATTTCAGTCACTTTCTCGCTAGGCTTATTATTAGATCCCTCGCCGCCAACCGAACCCTCTCCCCTGAGGTCCGGCGCCAGCGCCTCTTCGCTCAACCGATCGGCGGCATCGCGAATCGACAGGATCGTCTGGCCGTCGCTGCCCAGGAAGCGCAGGGCGACCTCGCCGGTTTCGGCTTCTTTGCGGCCGACGACGGCAATCACGGGCACCTTCTTAAGCGAGTGCTCGCGAACCTTGTAGTTGATCTTTTCATTGCGCAGGTCGGCTTCGACCCGCAGTCCGCGCGCCCGGAAGGCCGCGACGACGCTTTCGGCATAATCGTTGGCGTCCGACGTTATCGGCGCCACGACGATCTGGGTCGGGGCCAGCCACATCGGGAACCTGCCGCCGTAGTTTTCGATCATGATGCCAATAAAGCGCTCGAACGAACCCAGGATGGCACGGTGAAGCATGACCGGACGCTGGCGCGAACCATCTTCGGCGACATATTCGGCGTCGAGGCGTTCCGGCAGGACATAGTCGAGTTGCAGCGTGCCACAGGTCCATTCGCGGCCAATGGCGTCCTTGACGATAAAGTCGAGCTTGGGCGCGTAGAAAGCGCCGTCGCCCTCGGCAATGACGGGCTCGACACCGGCCAGGCGGGCGGCTTCGGCCAGCATGCCTTCGGCCTTGTCCCAGAATTCGTCGGAACCAGCACGCGTCTCAGGGCGGGTGGCCAGGTTGACATAGGCGGTCTGCATGCCGAGGTCGCCATGTATCAGGCGGGTCAGGCGAACGAACTTGGCCGTCTCATCGACGATCTGGTCTTCGCGGCAGAAAATATGCGCGTCGTCCTGGGTAAAGCCGCGCACGCGCATCAGGCCGTGCAGCGAACCCGACGGCTCGTAACGATGGCAGGCGCCGAACTCGGCCATGCGCATCGGCAGTTCCTTGTACGAACGCAAGCCGACCTTGAAGATCTGGACGTGACCCGGGCAGTTCATCGGCTTCAGCGACAGGGTTTCGCCTTCGACGGTTTCGCAAACGAACATGTTTGGGCGATACTTGTCCCAGTGGCCCGACTTTTCCCAGAAGGAGCGGTCGAGCACCTGCGGCGTCTTGACCTCGACATAGCCGGCGGCATCGAGACGGCGGCGCATATAGGCTTCGAGCGTGCGCCACAGCTGCCAGCCCTGCGGATGCCAGAAGACCATGCCGCGGCCCTCTTCCTGCATATGGAACAGATCCATCTGCCGGCCCAGCTTGCGGTGGTCGCGCTTCTCGGCTTCCTCGATACGGGTGACATAGGCTTCGAGATCGGCTTCGCTGGCCCAAGCCGTGCCATAGATGCGCTGAAGCTGGGCATTGTTCTGGTCGCCGCGCCAGTAGGCACCGGCCAGCTTGGTCAGCTTGAAGGCCTTGCCGGCGAACTTGGATGACGGCAGGTGCGGCCCGCGGCACAGGTCCTTCCACTTGTCGCCATGGCGATAGACGGTGATGGTCTCGGTGCCCGGCAGGTCACGGATGATCTCGGCCTTGTACTTTTCGCCGATGGATTCGAAATGGGCGATGGCCTCGTCGCGGTTCCACACTTCGCGCACGATCTTCTCGTCGCGGTCGACGATCTCGCGCATCTTGGCTTCGATCTTCGGCAGGTCATCGAGGCTGAACGGTTCGTCGCGGGCGAAGTCGTAATAGAAGCCGTCTTCGATAGCGGGCCCGATGGTCACCTGCGTGCCGGGGAACAGTTCCTGCACCGCTTCGGCCAGGATGTGGGCGGCGTCGTGGCGGATGACTTCCAGGACTTCGGGGGCATCGCGCGTCAGGATTTCGATCTTGCCACTGTGATCCAGACCGCGATCGAGGTCGAGCAGTTCGCCGTCGAGCTTTATCACCGCCGCCTTCTTCGCCAATGATTTCGACAGGCCCTCGGCAATTGTCCGGCCGGTAGTCCCCGCATCATAGCTGCGAATGGCGCCGTCGGGGAAGGTCAAGTCGATCATAGTCTTACTCTCTCTTTGGCGACCTGTAGCCCCTACTGAAGGCTTCATCGCTCAGATATTGATAGGCGGAGGCTGCAACAGTTTTATTGCATCTTAGAATGTAGCGTCCCCTTTGGCAGGGACCGGGTCGAAACCATGGCCCCCTCCCGGGCGGCACCGGCAAATGCGCTTTATACCCATCCATGATCCCAACAACGGACCATGTATAATGAGTGCCTGCGCGGTATATTCGGAACAGGTCGGCCGAAAGCGGCATGCCTGCCCGATATAGGGCGAAAGGGTCAGCTTGTAGGCCCTGAGGCCGGCGCGGACGCTGTTTTCATACAGACGGGACATGCCGGGAACCCAAAAACCAACCTTAATGACTTTCCAGACCACACCCGGTTGAGTGCGTCAAGTATGGGGGCAGTGTTCACAAACGCGGCATATGGAGCAGTTTTGCCGCGATAGGCAAGTAAAGAAGGCATAAATGCGGGAATCCGGCTTCATGCGATTCTGTAAAAAAGTCACTCGCGTGACATCAAAATCGCACTTTTTACGGGAACCAGCGTTATGTGGCGAGTGAAGGCTGCACGACGGCTATGGCGTCGCCCGTCGCTTCCAGGGCCAGAAGCGTCGAGGCATGCCGCGCCGGATAGTCCCGGACGCTCTTCAGGATCGCCAGATCGGCGAAGCGCTCCGGGAAGACCGCCTCTTCTCCCTTGAGCAGGGAACGCAGGGCATTGCGGGCGTCGAGCAGTTCCGCCGTGGTCGCGCCGATAACCTGCTGCGACACGATCGCCGCCGCCGCCTGCCCCAGGGCACAGGCCTGGACCTCCATGGCGAAATCGCTGACCACGTCCCCGGCAAGATTCAGATCGACATGAATCGTCGATCCGCACAGCTTCGCCACCCGGTCGGCCGATCCTTGCGGATCGGTCAGCCGGCCAAGGTGTTGGAGTTGCGTCGTGCGGCGCAGGATTTCACGGGAGTAAAGTTCGTCGATCATTGCGGTTATTAGATAGGCGCGACGCTGGCGCGACAAAAGAGCGCCCGCCGCCTATTTGCTCTTGCGGCCGAAAAATTTCGGAATGACCGTAGCCGCATTACGCTTCGGTCCCAGTTGCGGCTTTTCCGGTGCCTTGATTTCCCGCGGCGCTCGGCGCTTGTCCGGCGACGCAGCATAGGCCTCCTCGGCCTTCACCTTAAGCGCCTCGGCAAAGTCGACAAAGCCCTTGCGGATATATTTGCCATAGGCGCGGCCTTCGCGTTCCGACAGATATCCGTCGAACAAGGCGCCGATGGTAAAGGCCGAACCGGTTTCCGACAGGGCTTCGAATTCGAAATAGCGCATCAGCTTGCCGGCATAGAAGGGCTTGGGCACGAAGACGTGGATGTGCGAATAGGGCGACCAGTCGGACAGGCTGCCGTCGATCTCCCACATGCCCAGCCCTTCGAACTTTTCCTCGAGATGGATCGGGGCGCCGAAGCTCAGGCGCCCTGTCGCCGCCTGGTGGATCGGGCTCCATTGCGGCCAGGCTTCGATGTTTTCCATGATCTCGTAAACATCGTCGACAGGTGCAGCGACGCCGATACGGTGCTCAATCTTGTATGACATTATCCCCGTGCCCTCAGTTTCCCGATACCTTGAGCTTCCAGGTCGCTCCGGTCGGATTATCCATGACGTCGATGCCCAGTTCGTCGAGCGCCTTGCGGATCCGGTCGGCATCGGGCCAGTTCTTGGCCGCGCGCGCAATGACGCGTTCAGCGATCAGGGCATCGACCTTTGCAGTCAGGTCGGCATCGGCGCCGCCGGTGAACCAGGCATCGGCATCGCCTTGCAACAGACCCAGTACCTGGCCGGCCGCCAGCAGGTGCGACTTGGCCATGCTGCGCGCCGTATCGGACTCGGCGGTCTCGACCGCCTTGGCCAGGGCCGACAATTCAGCCAGGGCGCGCGGCGTATTCAGGTCATCGCACAGGGCGTCCATGACACTTTCCGGAACCACGACATCGTGCACCATAACATCCTTGACCTTGCGCAGGGTGCCATAAAGGCCGTCAAGTCGCGCCCGGGTCTGGGCCAGCAGTTCACCGGTCCAGTCGAGCGGCGCCCGGTAGTGCGCCGACAGCAGTGCCAGGCGCAGGACTTCGCCCGGCACTTCCTTGATCAGTTCGTGCACCAGCTTCACATTGCCGAGCGATTTCGACATCTTCTCACCGGCACCGAAGGTCAGGAAGCCGTTATGCATCCAGTAGCGGGCATATCCGGCGTCCTGGCCATTGTGACCGTGCTGGGCGCAGACCCCTTGCGCGATCTCGTTTTCATGATGCGGGAAGATCAGGTCGTGACCACCGCCATGAATGTCGATCGGCAGGCCGAGATTAGCCTCGATCATGGCCGAGCATTCGATATGCCAGCCCGGCCGGCCGGGCCCCCACGGCGAGTCCCAAACGGGTTCACCGGGCTTGGACGGCTTCCACAGGACGAAATCCTGCGGGTTCTTCTTGTAGGGCGCGACCTCGACGCGGGCGCCGGCGATCATGTCGTCGACCGAACGGTTCGACAGGGCGCCATAGGCTGTGTAGGAATCGACGTCGAACAGGACGTGACCTTCGGCAGCATAGGCATGGCCATTGGCAACTATATCGCCGATCTGCTTGACGATGGCGTCCATATTGTGGGTGACGCGCGGCTCCAGCGTCGGGCGCAGGGCGCCCAGCGTCGCCATGTCGGCATTATATATGTCGGCATAGCGGTTGGTGATGACGTCGATCGACACGCCTTCGTCCATGGCGGCCTTGTTGATCTTGTCGTCGACATCGGTGATGTTGCGGGCATAGACGACATGCGCCTCGCCATAAATAGCGCGCAGCAGGCGGAACAGCGTGTCGAAGACGACGACCGGTCGCGCGTTACCGATATGGGCGTAGGAATAGACCGTAGGTCCGCAGACATACAGCGTTACGCGGCTGGGATTCCGGGGAATGAATTCGACCTTGTCGCGTTTCAGCGTGTCGTGAATCTGCAATTTCATCATCAATTTTGGTTGTAAAGGTGGGTTGTGGTCCCATATAGACGCGGTCTGGCCTTTGCACCACGTTTATGTTTGTCCGCTACGATCCAAAATGCGCGGCCGACGTATATGTAATCGCCACAGATATACATTTACCGCCCGTTTTCCGGTCCTGCCGGAAAATGACCAGCCGGAATGCACAAGACGAGACGCGGAACACTCCCTAGCCTCGCTCTTTTGCAGGTCCGGTCAAGCTTCGCCGGTCCGCATCGGAATATGCGTGCCTGGCGGGCCTCTACAGTTTGAGGGATGCCACGCGTCATTTCCGGAACCTTCGTTCCGGCGCCACTCGGCCCTCAAGGGGAATAGTTTTGACTATGGACAGTCTCGATCCAGTGAACGCAGAAAACCTGCTGAACAGCTCCAAGCCTAAGAGCATCACCACCTTCACCAATCGCCCGAGCAAGGAAGAGGCCATGGCGGCCGTGCGCACCCTGCTCGCCTGGGCCGGCGACAATCCCGACCGCGAAGGCCTGCTCGATACGCCCAAGCGCGTAGTCGAAGCCTATGACGAATGGTTCCAGGGCTATGAGGCCGATCCGGCGAAGGAGCTGTCGCGCACCTTCGAGGACGTCCAGGGCTATGACGACATGGTGCTGCTGCGCGAGATCGACGTTGAAAGCCACTGCGAGCACCATATGGCGCCCTTCCTCGGCAAGGCCTATGTCGCCTACATGCCGACTTCGAAGGTTGTCGGCATCTCCAAGCTGGCCCGCGTTGTCGAAATCTTCGCCAAGCGCCTGCAGACGCAGGAGACGATGACCAAGCAGATCGCCGACGCCATCGAAGAATCGCTTGCGCCGCTCGGCGTCGCCATCATGATCGATGCCGAACACCAGTGCATGACCACCCGCGGCGTCCACCACAAGCATGTCACGACGATCACCACCCGCTTTACCGGCGTGTTCAAGACCGATCAAGCCCTGCAGGATCGCTTCCTGCGCCTGGCGCAAAAGGGCTGATCGTAAGGCGCACCTGCGCGGTGCGCGGATTAAAGATCAAAAATGGCCCCGCGTATTTGCGCGGAGCCATTTTTGTTATTCGGACCGGGCACCGATTCCCCTATCCCGTTCGGGCGACGACCGGCGTTATCCTTCGCGCAGCGCGTGATTACATGGCGTCCGTATTGAGGGGTGCTGTGGGAAAATATCTTAATCTCTCTGGCTTATGGCTGCATTTTGCGTCGAGAAGCCACATTTTCGCGGGCTTCAGGCTTTACATTTAACGAAGACTTGGCCTAAATCGCGGGCGAAGGATTGGTAAAGACAGTGCGACAGCCTGTCGACCGGCCCGATGGCATAATCTGTAGCGTATCCGGTTGAACTTTCCGGAACGGCTTCAAAGGGAGTTGAACATATGGGCGCTAAGCTCGGTGGCGGCGGTGGCGGTAAGTACACTGTCGAACAGAACTCGGATATCAACGTCACACCGTTCGTCGACGTCATGCTGGTGCTGCTCATCATCTTCATGGTGACCATCCCGAAGGCGACCGTCGCGATCAAGCTCGACTTGCCGCCGGCGAAGTCTCCGCCGACAGCCGAAAAGAAGAAGGACCCGGTCTTCGTATCGGTCATGGGTCCGGAAGATCTTTATGTCGGCTCCAAGAAGGTCACTCTGGACACGCTGCCGACGGAAGTCGCTGCTGCCCTGCAGTCGCCGGACCCGCACAATGAACGCGTCCTGGTTCGTGGCTACAAGGACATCGAATACGGTGACTTCGTGAAAGTGCTGAACACGCTGCAGCAAAATGGTTACCTCAAGGTCGGCCTGATCAACGAAGACATCGAATAGTTTTCGGGAATAGTCTTTCGCGACAATCGAATATGAAAAGCCCCGCAGGATCATCCTGCGGGGCTTTTTGCTGCGCCGCACCCTCAACGCCTCGTGACTGGCAGGAAAAGCAACATGGTGACATGATGCCATTCGGCGCCGACGAGGGAAGCGTCCCGCGATCGGTCCCGAAAAGAGGGAGGATAGATCATGGGTGCAAAAATAAGCGGTGGCGGGGGCGGCGGCAAATATACCGTCGAACAGAATGCCGACATCAATGTCACGCCGTTCGTCGATATCATGCTGGTGCTGCTTATCATCTTCATGGTGACGATCCCGGTGGCGACGACGTCGATCAAGCTCGACATGCCGCCGGCGCATGGCGGTGCCGCCAAAACAAGCCCGGTCTTCGTTTCGGTCATGGGCCCGAACGACGTCTATATCGCCGGCCGCAAGACTTCGATGGCAGCTCTCGACGCCGATCTGCGCGCGGCCTTGCATTCGGCTGCGCCGCTCAAAGAACGTGTCCTGGTCCGCGGCGACAAGGATCTGGCCTATGGCGACTTCGTCAGTGTCCTCGATACCCTGAAGGGCGACGGCTATACTAATATCGCCCTGGTCAACGAAGACATCGAATAGTGCGCGTTACGACCGCACCTTTACAACTGCCAGGCATGACGCCGTTTATCGGTGTCATGCTGGCTATCATGGCGGTAATCGTCGCCACATCCACGCCATCGACCGTCGCCGTGCGCCTGGACCAGCCCCCGATGGATGGATGGCGCGGCCCTGCCAGCCTGGCCGTCTCCATCGAAAGTCCGGACCTCCTCTTTGTCGATGGTCGCCGCACATCATTCGCCTCGCTGGACGCCTCCGTCACCAGAGCCATGAAGCCCGATACATCCGGCATTATAATCCTGGCAGATAAGGACCTGTCCTATGGCGATTTCATGCGCGTCGTCAGCCGCCTGAAATCCCACGGCTATGCCATCCGGATGGCGAACGAAGACTTCGATTAGGCGTCCGCCCTTCCCTTTTGCCGCGCCGTCGACTAACACGGCGCGATGAACGATATCGAAGACGACATTCCCGAAGACGAAGATTTTGCGACAACCGAGGCAGGTGGCCAGGTCCTGACGGCCGAGGTCACGGCCGAAGACGCCGGCGACCGCCTCGATCGCGTCCTGGCGCAGGCCTTTCCCGACCTGTCGCGCGCCCGCCTGCAGGCGCTGATGGCCGAGGGCCGTCTGACAAGCAATGGCGCCGTCATCACCGACGGCAAGCACAAGGCGAAGCCCGGCACCTACAGCCTGACCGTTCCCGCCCCGGTCGAAGCGAAACCGCAGCCCCAAGATATACCGCTCGACGTTCTTTTCGAGGACGAGCACCTTATCGTCGTCAACAAGCCTTCGGGGATGGCCGCCCACCCCGCGCCCGGAACCCGGGATGGAACCCTGGTCAACGCCCTGCTCTTCCATTGCGGCGACACCTTAAGCGGTATCGGCGGCGTCCTGCGCCCGGGTATCGTTCACCGCCTCGACAAGGACACGTCCGGCGTCCTGGTCGCCGCCAAGAGCGATGCCGCGCACCGGGGGTTAAGTGCCCTGTTCGCCAAGCACGATATCGACCGCGAATACCGTGCCGTCGTGCGCGGCGCGCCGAAACATATGAGTGGAACCATCACCACCCAGATCGGCCGCTCGCATCACGACCGCAAGAAGATGGCCGTGCTGCGCGGCGGCGGCCGTGAGGCCATCACCCACTATCAGCTGGAAGAGGTCTTCGGCGACACCAAGCCCCTGGCAGCCCTGTTGCTCTGCCGGCTCGAGACCGGCCGCACGCACCAGATTCGCGTCCACATGGCCCATATGGGTTTTCCTTGCCTGGGCGATCCCGTCTATGGCTCTGGCGCGCCCGCACGTGAGATTCAGGAGCTGATCAAGGAACTGGGCTTCGAACGTCAGGCCCTGCACGCGGCGATCCTCGGCTTCGTGCATCCGATCACCGGTGCCAAATTGCGCTTCCGGGCGCCCCTGCCAGACGACATGCAGGAACTGGTCGACGCACTGCGCGAGATGTATTGAGCATTTTCAGACAATCCACGGCAGACAGGCAAGCGTAAACATTCAATGGGAAACATTTCGGCCGTGGCGACATTATTGTGCGCTGCACTCACCGAACTGTGAACGCCCGGCGGTTGCCAGCAGTGTCGCGTAAAAGGCACAATACCAAGCCGCAGTGTTAAAAAGTGCTAAAGCCGCATCTTTTTTTCGCCGCGACCCTACCTATATCCAAGTGCAGTTGCCGGCCATGAGTTTTTGCGGCCTCCTGCGCTTCCCCCTCGCAGTCGAAGGTGCAAGGCTCATGACCGACACGTCTCCCTTTTCTTCCGAGTCCTCGGAAGACCGTCCCGAAAGCGAAACGCCGATGAGCACCTCTGTAGCCCTGACTGGTGGTAACACGTCTTCAATGAGCATGCCTGCTCTCTCCCCCGATGGCGGCCTCAACCGCTACCTGTCGGAGATCCGCAAGTTCCCGATGCTGGCCAAGGACGAAGAATTCATGCTGGCCAAGCGCTGGGCCGAGCACCAGGACCCCAAGGCCGCCCATCGCCTCGTCACCTCGCACCTGCGTCTGGTCGCCAAGATCGCCATGGGGTACCGCGGCTATGGCCTGCCCGTCGGCGAAGTCATCTCCGAAGGCAATGTCGGCCTGATGCAGGCGGTCAAGAAGTTCGATCCCGATCGCGGCTTCCGCCTGGCGACCTACGCCATGTGGTGGATCAAGGCGTCAATCCAGGAATATGTCCTGCGCTCGTGGTCCTTGGTCAAGATGGGCACCACTGCCGCCCAGAAGAAGCTGTTCTTCAACCTGCGCAAGGTGAAGTCGGAAATCTCGGCCCTGGAAGAAGGTGACCTGCGCCACGAACAGGTCGAACAGATCGCCACCAAGCTGGGTGTGTCCGAACAGGACGTCATCAATATGAACCGCCGCATGTCGTCGCCGGATTCGTCGCTGAACGCGCCCCTGCGCGCCTCGGAAGGCGATT
Organism: Asticcacaulis sp.; assembly: GCA_965246725.1. Taxonomy (GTDB): domain Bacteria; phylum Pseudomonadota; class Alphaproteobacteria; order Caulobacterales; family Caulobacteraceae; genus Asticcacaulis. Next base: position 1,719 of record CBDFFG010000028.1, on the reverse strand, counting down.
CGGAATGGCAGGACTGGCTGGTCGACGACAAGCAGCAGAGCCAGGAAACGGTTCTGGCCGACTCGGAAGAGTACGGCATCCGCATGGACCTGTTGCAAACGGCCATGGGTGAACTGAATGCGCGCGAACGCGAGATCCTGACCGAACGCCGCCTGAAGGACAGCCCGACGACCTTGGAAGACTTGGCCGAACGTTTCGGCGTTTCGCGTGAGAGGGTCCGCCAGATCGAGGTCCGTGCTTTCGAAAAACTGCAGAAGGCCATGGTCAGTGCTTCGCTGGCGGCCACCCCGGCCTGAGCGGCATAACATTGTCAAAGAAAAAGCCGCCCGATTGGGCGGCTTTTTTTGTATCTGTTATGCGGCTTGACTGGCAGGGGGTGCTTCGAGACCTAAGCAAACCATCATCTCGGAAACGCGCGGTGCCAGGCTTTCCTTGGATACGGCCTTGGCGCGGATATCCTGGATGATGGCGGAGACAGCGTTGAGGAAGCGCCCGTCCTTCACCGCCTTGCACGCAGGGACGATCACTGCCATCTGCGCCATGATGGTCTGCATGGTGCCGGCGGCGTCGGTGTCGAAACCATCGAGCGACGCCTTGAGCAGGCGCACGGCCTCCTCGACGGCGATACGCTGGTCGCCCTCGTTGCGGCGCTTCTTCTTGCCCTTGTATTCACCGGTATTGAAGACGCGGCGATCCGGGCCGGTATAGGTGGCGACCGAAATCCATTCGCGCGGCTTGAACAGGACGTTCTGCAGGCGCTTGACAAGATCCTGCCAGGCAAAGGGTTTGGCCAGCATTTCATGGACGCCGGCATTCTTGGCCTCGCCCAGTTCGGTCGGCGTGATATTGGCCTTCAGCATAATGACCGGCGCGGCCTTGCAGGCTAGTTCGCTGTAGCGCAGCCCCTTGGTAAAGGCGATGCCATCGACATGCGGCGTGCGATATTCGGTAAGAATGAGTTGCGGTTCGAGTTTCACGGCCAGCGCCAGGGCGCGGCGATCGTCGGTCTCGACGACGATATTGTCGGCGCCAAGAACGCGCAGCATATCGGCAAGCATACGCGCATAAGCCTGATTTTCTTCGATAATCAGTACGCGTTTAAGGCTCTGTCGCAGCTTTGCCTGCAGGCGGGGATCAAGGTCGAACATGAGGAACTCTGGGTTTAACTGTCCCGAGTGTAACCAGTTTCGATAAATATTGGGTAAGAAGGCGTGGTTAATCCGGCGGTAAGGTTGCGAATAAATTGCAACTTTTGCAATGCGCAAGGCATTGCCACGACCCTCGCGCGAAGCGTTATCTCCATAGCGGTAGGGATACCAGCAGTGCCGCCTGCTCATAATCATCTGTGTTCATCTGTGGATTAGGTTTTAAGGGAAACCACAGATGCACACAGATAGACCGTGCGCGGTAATATGCCACACACGGTCCGCAATAGTGTAAAAGCGCTTGCGCGCCGATTAGTGCTGGAACAGATCCCGCATGAGAATGGTGTCTTCTCGCTCTTTTCAGCTTTCCGGAAGACACCATCGTCCCGACTAGTCCTGGAACGGATCCCGCATGAGAATGGTGTCTTCTCGCTCCGGGCTGGTCGACAGCAGAGCGACCGGCGCGCCGATCAGTTCCTCGATACGGCGGACATACTTCACGGCATTGCCCGGCAGGTCTTTCCACGAGCGTGCGCCCTGGGTGCTCTCGCTCCAGCCCTCTATCTCTTCGTAG
>CBDFFG010000027.1:0-19968 GCA_965246725.1 Asticcacaulis sp. | reverse complement strand
CGACAAAAACTCGAATAATCAACTGCTCCCTTAGGCGTCTGATGGGCAGTCGTGCTTGTGATTCAAGCAAGAAACCCCACCACCACATCTCGCGCGGCGAATACGTAAGAGCTTAAACGACACTGTCAGGAGCGGCGCGCTTCGTGCGGTCCCCCTCCCCACCAAAGGTGGGGAGATTTAAAAGAGCTTGAATTTCAATGCTCTGCGACTTTGATACGAGATGTGTGAATCACCTAGCTTAAAACAGAGGAGTTCTTAGGAGAAGAGGTCGCTGGCTCTATCGCGCGGCTGCCGGAACATAAACCAGGCTCGGCGCATCGTGGATAAAGGTATCCAGAACGCCATCGGCCAACTTGATCGGCCCATCGACCCGCACAGCACCCGGGATGGAGTTTATCGCTTCCGCCTGCCGGGCCAGATCCTGCGCCTGGGCGAAGAAAGCGCCGGCAGTCTGGCTATCATTCAGCCCGGCGCGCAATCCGCTGACCGTCAGTTTCAAGGCACGGCCCCATAGCGTGGTCGCATCCAGCCACGGCCTGGCCTCATCGACGAAGCCCGGCACGGTCACGCCGGCACGGATCAGATCCGGTGCTGCCGTCAGATCATCGGCACTGGCGGCCAGCGCATCGAGCGCTTCGGCTTGAGTGGCCGGATCACCCTGGGCGAGGGCCTCGCGGGCGTGATCGATCACCCTTTTCAGATGCGGCGCCTGTGGTTGCCACGGCTGGCTGCCAAAGGTCGGCGCCAGGTGCTGGGTATCGAAAAAGGTGAGCAGGGCTGCTGTCACCTGCGGATCGCCGTTGGCCATATAACGGGCCGCGGCGTTCCAGGTGCGGTTCGCGTCATAGCCGCGATCGTTCCAGGCAAAGGCGACCAGGCCCATGACCGCCGGGCGGCTGGCAGCCTCCTGGTTCATCGGATTGGAAACGATACCGCTCAGTTCCGTCGACAGGCCGCCTTCGCGACGGTCATACGGCGCAAGCAGCAGACGGCCGGCCGACTCCTTGTAATCATTGACCGGATAGTTATCCCACAACAGGGTCTTGCGACCGAAGGCCGTCGTCGCATTGTGGGCATCCTTCACGGAGATCGACGCCGGCACGACGTCGGTGCCGGTCCATTGCACCACCACACGCGGATCGAGCTCGGCGCGCAGCGTCACCTTGTACGGCGACTCCGTCGTATTGTAATATTCGGTCGGCACCATCATCAGCGAACCATGATCGTTCGCCGCCACCAGGTCGGCCTGCACGGCATTCAGCAATTTGGCCTGGGCACTGGCTGCAGCCTTCTGGCCCGGCGCACCGAAGGCGGCCTGGTCTTCCGGACAGTTCCACTTGGTGTATTCGATGTCGTCCAGGGCGACATAGAAGCTGTGGACGCCGATGCTGCGCATCGCTGTGAATTTGCGGCGGATAGCTTCGAGATCGGCGGGGTTCGAGTAGCAGATCGAAGGTCCCGGCGAGATGGCGTAGACGAAGTTGATATGCTGGCGATTGGCTGCATCGACCACACCACCCAGTTCCTTCAGCGTCTCGGCAGGATAGTCTTCCCGCCAACGATCGCGGGCGAAGGGCTCGTCCTTGGGACTGTAGATATAGGTGTTGGCTTTCAGGCCGGCGAGGAAGCTCAGGTGCGATATGCGCTCGGCCATCGACCAGTGCTTGCCGTAAAAGCCTTCGATGGTTCCGCGCACCGGCATGGCCGGATAGTCCGTTATGGCCAGGGCAGGAATGCTTTGCGCGGTCACGACCTGTCGCAGGGTCTGGGCGGCATGATACACGCCATCCGCATCCTTGCCGGCAAGAACGAGCAAGGCGCCACTGTCCGCTGCCTGGCTGGCCAGGGCATAACCCTCATCCTGTGTCGGCACGGTGATACCCGTGCGGGTCAATGCGCTCTTCACCACGGGGGCGTCGGCGGTACCGATCACCACATAGGTGGCATCCAGCACGGCAGGCAGGCGATTGGTCGTGCGGATCTGTCCGACGCCCGCGTCCGTCAGGATACCCCGCACCAGGACCTCGGTCTCAGCGTCGGGCTTGCCGGCCTGCACCAGCACGACTGTCTTGCCGAGCGTAAACGCCTTGCCGGTCAGTTGCGCCGACACTGGCGTAGGGAAAATGGCAGGCAGGGTCTGGGCGACAACAGGCAGTGCCAGCGCAGCGCCGACGGATAATGACAGGATGGAGGCGAACACAGACGAAACGCGCATCAAAACCTCGGTCTGATAAGGAGGACAAGCACTCTATTTCGTTATGTCTAGCATCAATCGCCGGATAAACAACATGATAACAGGTGAATATGTAATATCATATTGGCGGAAAAGCATGGCCAATCCGGCATTGGTATTCAGGATATCCGACGTTTGTGTCAGCCGCGAGCCGATCGATAGTTACTGCCATCCGATGCAAAATCGGCATGGCCGTAACGCTTCAAAAGGCCGTTCAGACGACCGACGAGCAGATGGTCGGCAATATCGCGAACAACCGGAACATTGGCCAAAGCGCCGAAGAGGCGCAACTGCGAAAAGATGCGCGCCGAGGCGACCAGGGCCAACTTGCGATCGAGCAGGGTGTAGCTGACCCCCATCTTCTCCGCGCGCCGTGTATCGCCGCGCAGGAAGTGGCGGATAAAGAAGGCCTTGGAAAAGCTGCGCTCGAGCCTCCGGTCGATCTGGCCGTGCAGAGACGACTCAAACGATAGCTCGGTTTCCATGGTTCCCCGCACCAGGGCGCCGCAGGTCTTTTCGTCGAAGGCGCTGCGCAGGGTAGCCTGCCGCGCAGTCATCAGGCGGGCAATGGTCCGCGGTGTATCGCCAAGCAGTTCTTCGGGCAGCCCGAGCAGGAAACAGCGGTAACGGGCGATCTCGATCCGGGCACGCTCGCTGGCCGCAAAGGTTTCACGGCCTTCGCGCAGGGCCTGGAAAGCGATCAGAAACGAACCGATCTGCCCGGCCGGCATCTGGTCGACCTGGGGGATGGGCACGCCATAGACCTTGCTGTCCCACACGCCCTCCCGGCGCATGACATTGAGACGGACCATGGAATGCATCAGGCGCACCATGGCGGCGGCCTTGAAGGCTGCGCCGGCCCGTTCCAAAGCACCCGGCAGGACGGTCAGGGTAAAGAAGCTGGCGGTTTCGTGCACGCGCTTGGCCGCCAGGCTGTCGGTCAACTGACCGGTCAGGGCCATGGGCAGGGCCGAATAGGTGTTCATGAAGGTGGCGAGGAAGGCGCCGCGAATGGCGAAGGGCACCAGGTGGGCATAGTGATTGCGCTCAATGCGCGCCCCTTCCCGGACCAGGTCCATGTCGAGCCAGTCCGGTCGGCGTTCCATGGCGGCAATAAAGGCGACCAGTTCCGGCGGCGCATCGGGGATCGCGGCGATGCCCTTGTCGCAGGCGGCTTGCAGCATCCCGATCAGACCCTGGAAACCGTAGTCGCCTATGCGGGCCGCATAGGCGTCGGCAATGATATCGCCGGTAAGGGTATAGGCCGCCATCATTTCCATAAGGCCTTCGTCTGCCATGACGCCGGGCGCCAGGCTGTCGAAACCGGCCATCAGGTCGCCGTCACGACCCGTGGTGAAGCGCTCCGGCATGGTGGAAAAATCGATGCCACCGTAGATTTGCGGCACGCTTGCGGCCTGGGCTTCGACCTGTTGCCACAGGTGCGGATGGATATGACGTGTCTGCATGTCCGGTATCCTTGTTGGGACGTAGATATGCATCCGGCGCCGGTACCGCAAGCCGGAACAGGTGGCTCCGGCTATTTGCCCTTCATGTCCTTCTCGACCGTATCCAGCAAACGTGCACTGCGTTGCACGGCTTCTTCGCCTTCGTAAGGCACGATCGGAATATCGGCGGCGATGCCTGCGACCTCGCTGGTGCCGTCGGCACGCAGACGCATGCAGTTTGGCATGCGGTAGCGCAGGTGCGAGTGGCCGAGGACCAGGGGGGCGGAATCGCCCATAAAGCCGCAGCCATCGCCGCCTGTGCGGGCGCCGACCGTCTTGGCGATATGGTTATCGACCATGGCCGCGGTGAACATTTCAGCCGAGGAATAGCTCTTGCCGTCGGTCAGGACATAGACGGGGCCGGTCCAGGCGCCGAACAGGTGGTCGATCTCCGACGGCGACGATATTTCGTCGGCGAGATCCTTGTTGCCGAAGGCGCCGCGTGGCAGGCCGGGCGACCAGCCGCCGGCATAACCGGCATCGACCAGACGCTTGCAGGGCATGGCATCCCAGTGCCGCCGTTCATGCCAGACCCAGGACAGGTCGCAATGGTCGGACTGGGCAGTGACGACGGCCGCCTTGTAGAAGGTGCGCGCGGCGGTAAAGGCCAGGCGGGCCTCTTCGGGGGGATTGTGACTGAGGGGCTCGTCGTAACTGCCGGCCTGTTCCTGCAGGTAGCCGAGACCGGCGCCGGACGGGATCACCCGCAACCGCGACGAATGGACCAGCCTGTCCGTCAGCATGCGCGGGAAGTAGTCGGCCGTGTCGTCGCCGCCGCTGTTATTGCCGACGTCGACAATGATGGCCGTTGCGCCCTGGGCCTGCAAGGCCTTGATCTCGTCGCTGAAGGCATCGAACCACAGGGCATAGGCAGCGTCACGCACCGCCAGGGAGGTTATCGGAGTGTGGGCCGCGACGAGACTGGACCAGGCCAGGGCGCAGACGCCGGGGAAGGCGCGCATGCGGAAATTCTGGATGCGGATGACGCCGATCTTCGTGCCATCGGAGGTTACGGCCACGCCAGCACGGTAGACCGAATTCATGCCGTCAAAGCTGAGTTTGAAGCCCGGCAGGGCCTCGAAGGGAACGGAAAAGGCGATCGGCGCGCTGGGCAGGAACCCAAGCCCGGCGCAACCGGTGACGGGGTCGTCGGCGGTGAAGGTCGAAGGATGTTCCACCGGAACGACCGCGTTTGGCGGTGCCGGTATCTGCGTCGCCAGGCTGGAGAAGTGACCATCGTGAAAGCCGGCGACAAATTGGCCGATGGCGGCTTTCGCTTCGTCGTCGGTACGGGCCGCCGCCAGGGCCGCCTGGGTGGCCTTATCGAGGCGCGGCACATCGACCCCGCTTTCGAACGACCCGAACCACGCCATATTGGCGTAGTCCTTTTCAAGCGCCGCCTTCAACTGGGCATAGTCGGCCTTCCAGGCGGCGGCATCATAGGCTGGCGCGGCCTGAGCCTGTCCTGCCCCTAACAGCAATGCCGATGCCGCAACCCCTGCCAGCCAGCGCCGAACGTCCCCCATTAGTCCTCTCCTGTGCGATCAAGACAGGTGATATTGCACGAGATGCCGGGGCGGTCTTGAACGGGAGACGCATTTGGAATGCGCCAACCGTCGATCTGCTATTTTTGTACCATCTTTGCCGGCAGGGTCAGGCGGTAAACCAGGATCAGGCTGTCATTGTCGCCGCTGCCGGTTGCGCCCGACAGGCCGGCATTGAAATCCTGGCCGTTGAGATGGCCGCCAGCCGTCTCGAAATCGTTGTCGCTGCCGACCAGCAGGAAGACATCGTTGGGCGCCTTGGGATCGAGTGCCGGGGCAATGGCCATGGCTTCAAGCTTTTCCGGCAGGCTCATCGGCGTCGACGGCGTGACCGACAGGTTCATGCCGACCCTGGCCAGTTGCGCCGGGTTGAGCATATTGACCAGTTCGGCCTGCTGCACCGGTACGATGGCGGCGGCCAGCTGGCCGTCCTTTGCTACTGGCGTAGTGCCTTGCTCATAGGGTGTGCCGGCCAGGTTGGTGGCACCGTTTGTGTCGATCAACAGGACGCTCTTGAACACCGGCGCATTGGCCGTCCCCTTGCCGCGGCGATTACCGTCACGCGACAGGACCAGGAACTGATGGTCGCTCAATGCCACCATTTCCGACTGGGCGGCCGTCAGGTCGGCCGCGGCGCCGTCGCCGTTTTCGCGATAGGTCGGCAGTTGCAGCACGTAGTGGGCGATCGGCTGCGTCGGCGTGCGTGTTGTCGAAATATCGTAGACCAGGATGCGGGTATTGTTGCGCGTCGCATTGTTCTTGCCGGCCGTGTCCTGGACCGTGGCGCTTTGCAGGATGGTGACCAGGCGCTTGCCGTCGGGCGTTACCGCCAGGGCTTCAAGGCCCTGATTGTTGCGACGGCCGGTATCGGGGGCCTTGTCGGCGTTGAAATTGAGCGCGCCCGCAGTCGTAGGCAACAGGGCGGGTACGGTCTGGATGGCGCCCGTCTGCTTGCCGGTTGTGTCGAACAGATAGATGCCGGCGGCATATTCGTCCGACACATAGAAACTGCCGTCGGGCAGGAAGGCGACGGCCTCGGAATCGAGGCTGATATGGCCGGCGCCGTCACCACTGGCCGGCGACGGATAACGGATGCCGTCGCGCGTTACCACATTGGCGCCGGGGTCCTTGCCGGTGAAATTCTCACCCTTCGCGTCCTTCAACAGGAAGCCGCCGGCGGGCGTGATCGTCAGCCGGCCGTTGGCCGTCAGCGCCAGGTGCAGACTATGCAGGCGGTTGGCGTAGTCGGCTGTACCCTTGACCGAGCCGACATCGTTCGGGCCGCGATCGGGCAGGGTGTAGATGTCGCCGCTGTAGCTGCCGTCGGCATTGCGCGTCCAGGACCGCAGCGCCATACTCGAGAAGGAGCCGAGTGTGTCCCCGGCGAAATCGCGTGTGGCGGCGCTCAGGTGGCCGGCCGCCACCAGACCGTGATTGACGAAGGTTTGTCCGTCCAGTGTCACCGCGACATCGCCGGTCGTATCTGTCCAATGCTTCGTCACATAGGTCTGCGACTGGGCGCCCGCGGAAGACGCAGCGACCAGCGCGAACATAGAGACGAGGGCGGTACGGACGATGGGGCGGGACATGGCGGCCTCCGGGACAAACTATCTCCTCTCCCCACAAGTCGTGGAGAGAGGAGGCTTTAAGATGATCGGCGTTGCTAGAGCGCTTCCCGACAAAGTGGGCGGCTCTAGGCCGCTTATCAGAAGTGGTAGCGCAGCGTGATGCCGGTCGAGCGCGGATTGCCGACATAGCCCTGGACGAGGCCGGTCGACTTGGTCAGGCCCAGCAGGTTGGTGAAATACGCCTTGTTGAAGACGTTCTCCGACCACAGCTGCAGATCCAGCGTATTGTTGCGGAACAGGGTGCCGATGCGCAGGTTGGACAGCGAATAGCCCTTGATCTGCGCCGACGGGTCGAGCGTGATCGTGGTGTTCTGTTCCGAACGGTAGTTGGTGTCGAAGACGATATAGGTCGTGGTGCCTTCGACAAACGAACGGCTATAGTCGACCGTCAGGGTGCTGGTCCACTTCGGCGCCCAGGCGACCTGCTGGCCGGTCAGGTCGCAGGTCAGGGCCGTCGACTGCGCCGGGCACACCGAGTTGTGGAACGAGGTGTATTTTGCGTCGTCATAGGCGACGACGCCCTTCAGGTGCAGGTTGTCGGTCAGGCGAGCCTCACCTTCGATTTCGACACCCTTCGATTCCATCGAGCCGACATTGGCCAGGAACTTGGTCGCCGTATTGCCGACGCCGATCGCCTGGTTGGCCTGGTAGTTGTCGACCTTGGTGTCGAAGACGGTGACGTTGAGCAGGGCGCGGTGATTGAACCACTCGGTCTTGACGCCGGCTTCGAGGTTGTTGGCGGTTTCGCCGGCAATGTCCTGGCTGGCGCCGTGGGCGATGGCCGTGGCGATGGCCGGATCCGGGTTGGTCGCATTTTCCGGCAGCAGGTTGAAGCCCTTGGACTTGTAGCCCTTCGACGCCGTGACATAGGCCAGGACATCGTTGGTGACGCGATAGTTGATGCCGAACTGGCCGGACAGCGAGCTGTCGGTGACGGCGTCGGTCGCGGTGCCCAGCTGGGCATTGGCGCCGGCAGCCGACAGGACATTCAGCTGTGCCTGCGACAGGTTGGCGGTGTTCGATGCCACGACGCCGTTATAGGCGTAGTCGCGCTTTTCCCAGGTCTGGCGCAGGCCGAAGTCGAAGGCCCATTTGCGCGCCGCGTCCGGATGCCAGGTGACATTGCTGAACAGGGCGTCGGTATCGGTGTGGAAGACGGCGTGCGACGAGAAACCTACGCCGGCGACCGCGTCGGCATAGGCGCCCTGGGCCCACGACTTGCCGCCGACATTGGCGAAGGCGGTGGCTGACGGGTTGGCGGCCCAGATATAGTACTGGTTGCCGAAGCGGACGCGGCTGTCGACCGCCAGATATTGCCGCGACGAGAAGCCGCCGATGACGGCTTCGATCGGTTCGCCCTTGGGCGACTGCCAGCGCAGTTCCTGCGAATACTGGCGCTCCTTGTTGCACGAACCGTAGTCGTGCAGGGCGTCGAGCTGGGTATAGTCGTTGTCGTTATTGGTGAAGCACGACCAGTCCTGGAAGGCGGTGATCGAGGTGATCGAGCCGCGGACGCCGAGGTTCCAGTCGACCTGGGCGCTCAATGTGTCGCCGTGGGTGACAGCGTTGAGCGCGGAATTGATATTGACCTGGCGGTGCTGGGCATCGCTGACCAGCAGGGTGTAGCCGGCGTTGGCCATGCGCGTCTGCAGGGCCGCCGGGTTATAGACCGACAGGGTAATCGGGCCGATCGTGTTGAAATCCTGGCTCGAATGGCCGGCGATCAGGCGGACGCTCAGGTCGCTGGTCGGCATCGCCAGCAATTGCAGGCGGAAGCCCTGGCCCTGGCGGGCATTGGCGGCCGCGCCACCCGAGGCGTTCGGATAGTTGCCGTCCTTTTCATTGTAGAAGGCCGACAGGCGCGCCGCCAGCTTGTCGGCGATCAGCGGACCGGAAACGGTCGCCTTGACCTGCTTCAGGCCTTCGCTGCCGGCCGTGGCCTCGGCGGCGAATTCCGGCGTGAAGCTGGGCTTTTTCGTGTTGATGACGACGGCGCCAGCCGTGGTGTTCTTACCGAACAGGGTGCCCTGCGGGCCGCGCAGCAGTTCGATATCGGCTATGTCGTTGAAGTCGCTGGAGACCATGCCCTGGCGGCCGTTATAGACGCCGTCGACGAAGATGCCGACCGAGCCATCGATGCCGTCGGTGTTGAAGCCGTTATTGCCGATGCCGCGGATGCCGAGGTTGAGCTGCTTCGGATTGGTCAGGTAGACCGAGAAGGAGGGGAACTTGTACTGGAAGTTGGTGAAGTTGGTCAGGTTCTGACGCTGGATTTCCTTGGCGGTGATAACCGTGGTCGGGATCGGCACGGTCTGCAGGTTTTCCGCCTTCTTGCGGGCGAAAACGGTGACTTCCTCGAGTTGGCCGGCATCGGCCTTCGGAGCGGCACCGGTTGCCGCTGCGTCCTGTGCATGGGCCACGCCATACATCATGGTGCTCGACAACAGGAAGGCCAGGCTGGCCGACAGATATTTTGTCTTCGATGAAACGATCATGTCAGGTATTCCCACAACTGGGGCCATTCGGGAGGGTAATGGCGCCCGTAAGAAAAGTAAGAGGGGCGCAAAAAGACACAGGTATTCAGTCCGCGGAGCGTGTCTCCATTCGGAAGTACAATGTTATCTATTTCGCGTAACCGCGCCCCGGTGCGCCGGCTCTTAGAGACGCTTTGCGTACCTTTTGTGAAACCGGGCGTCACACTTGTCATAAATGTGCGCTGTTGCCGGATAGCCGCAAATTCCGCACGGTCGGGTGGCGGGGTGATGTTTCTCGTACAGGCGAATGTAGTGATGCCTTTGTCTGTAATGCCGGCATATCGAATCGCGTGTCCCGTGCTCTTGTTCTGTGGAAAAAATGATATAATGTAACATTTGCGGGCACGGAGTCGGAAACGTCACCGAACTGTCAAACGCCCACGCTATCACCGGTCCCGTCACTGTCGTTTCCCTTAGCGTCGAGAAGCCTTATGCCCCAGCTTGCAACCACCCGCCGCCACGCCCTGCTGGGTGGCCTGAGCGCTATCCTGTTCGCCTCTGCCGCCCGGGCCCAGTCGGCTGCATCCGCGCCCTTTACCCATGGTGTCGCCAGTGGCGATCCGGCCAGCGACGGCTTTGTCCTGTGGACCCGACTGGCACCCGATCCCCTGGCGCTCGATGGCCTGGGCGGCATGACGGCGCCGGCCGTGGTGACCTGGACCGTCTACAGCGACGAGGCCCTGCAGAAGCCGGTCATGACCGGCAAGGCGACTACCAGCCCGGACACCGCTCATACGATCCACGCTGAGGTGCACGGCCTGAAGCCCGACCGGATCTACTGGTATCGTTTCGAAGCCATGGGCGGCCAGAGCCGCGTCGGCAAGGCGCGCACCCTGCCTCTGCCGGATGCCAAACCGCAAAGCCTGAGCATCGCCTTCGCCTCATGCTCGCACTACGAACTCGGCTATTTCAGCGCCTATCGCCACATGGCGGCCGAGAATGCCGACTTCATCATGTTCCTCGGCGATTACATCTACGAGTTCAGCTACAAGCCCGACAAAAAGGTGGTGCGCCGTCACGAGCGCCCGGACGATATCCGCAACCTGGCGGCCTATCGCAACCGCTATGCCCTTTATCATCTCGATCCTGACCTGCAGGCCCTGCGCGCCTCGGCGACATCTCTGGTCACCTGGGACGACCACGAAGTGCAGAACGACTACGGCGGTGTTCTGTCGCAATATATGAAGGACGATATCAATATGGTCGCCCTGCGCATGGCGGCCTATCAGGCCTTTTACGAGGCCACGCCGCTGCGCAGCACGTCGCGCCTGGTCGGCAGCCATCTCGATCTCTACAAGGGTTATCGCTTCGGCACCCTGGCCGAGATCAATATGCTGGACGGCCGCCAATATCGCTCACCCGCGGCCTGTCCGAACGGAGACAGCCGCAAGGGCCATGTCGTCACCGACGCCTGCACCGACCGTGTCGATCCGAAGCGTTCCATGCTCGGTTTCGCCCAGGAAAAGTGGCTGTACGATCGCTTTGCCAAAAGCCACGCCACCTGGAACCTGATCGGCCAGGATCTGCTGGTCGCCGAATACTACCAGAAGGGCAAGGACAAGGATAAGAATGCCATCTTCGGGCACTACACCGATGCGTGGGACGGTTATCCAGCGACGCGCGACCGCGTGTTGCAGGCCATGCAGACGGCACGCCTGAAGAACCCGGTCATGCTGGGCGGCGATATCCATTCCTTCTGGGCGAATGACCTGAAGGCGACGCGCGATGGCCCGACGATAGCGACTGAATTCGTCGGCACCTCGATCACCTCCGATAATCCGCCCGAGGCCGATTTCCTGGAAACCCTGACCGAAAACCCCCACGTCAGGTATTTCAGCGCGCACAGCCACGGCTATGCCGTCGTTACGGCGACGCCGGATCATCTCGATGTCCGCTTCCAGGCGATTTCGGATCGTGCCGACCCCAAGGCTACGGTTGCGACCGAGAGGCATTTCGTCGTGGAGACCGGCAAGCCCGGGGTTATAACGGCTTAGCACTTTGTTCCAATAACTGCGTTCTTAAAGCAACAGTTACAACTTTCAGGCGTCTGGCGACAAAGGTGTAATTGTACACAAAAGTAACTGTGTTACGGTGACTGTGTTATTTGAAATGTCCTGCGGGCGCTTCGGATAACGCGGGGCATACTCACGGGGCACAGGGGCATGAAGGGCGCAGCACGCATCTTTGCGGGCAGCATAGCCATATGGCTGGCGATGGTGGCATTTCATCCGGAATGTGCACGCGCGCAGGCTGGGGCTGCGTTCGCCAAAACGGATGATGTCCGGGCTGCCGACTCCTATCAGGACATCTATATCAAGCTGTCTGCCGCCGGTCCGTCGCATGACGCTGACCTGGCCGAAGGGCAGTGGGGCCTGGCCCTGGCTGCGGCTGGCGATACTCAGCGCGCCTTTACCGTCCTGAACGACAGTGCCGCCAAGGCCCTGGCCGGCAAATCCTACGACGTCGCCGCTACCAGCGGTTTCAACGCGACCCTGCTGAATGCGCGCCTGCGCGATATCACGCCGTCGAACCTGTTATGGCTGCCACGCCTGCGTGGGACGGCATTCCCCGCGGTGGATGCATCCGGGGCCCAGGCCATTCTCGACGGCGCCAAGTCGGCCTACCAGGTGGCGCCGGGCGCCGGTATTTCGGCACGCGGCCGCGTCCTGTATGTCAACTATGCCTACGGCGCCGTCGGCGACACGCGGCTGGTAAAACTGCTGGGGGAGGCCATAGCCACGGCGCAGGCAGCCGGTGATGACGACGCCCTGCTGGCGGCGGCCGATGCCGCGATCGGCCGCCTGGCCCTGCGTCCCGACTCGGCATCGCGTCGCGACTACCAGCGTCTCGCTTACGACGCCCTGACCCCCGGAATGGGCAGGGACGACGACCAGGCCGTGCAATCGCGCGCCATGGGATTGATGGGACGGCTGTATGGCCTGGGTGGTGACACGGTCGATGCCGTCGCCCTGACGGGGGAGGCGGCGCTGCTGGCACGCAAGGCGGGCGATGCCGGCCTGCAACTGGAATTCGGCACGCAGTTCGCCGCCCTCCTTGAGGCGTCGGGGCAGACCCAGGCCGCCGCCGACGCCTATTCGCAACTGGTTGGGCTGGTTTCAAGCCTGCAGCCCGTGTTGCGCAGCCAGGTCAATATCGAACAGCGCACGGCCCTGCGCCAGCTGATGGCCATGGCCCTTCTGGCCCAGGTCGACCTGACCTTCCGCCTCGATCGCCACGACGAGACGCGCCTGCGTCTGGCCCAGACCAGCCTGGAACTGACCAAGGTCATCGATATCGAGGCCTATTTCGGCTCGCCCTGCCTGAAGAAATGGACCCAGGACAGCCGCGATATCGACAGCGCTGAAAGCCACACGGCCGTCATCTACCCGGTCAGTTTCGACACGCGAACCGAAGTCCTTGTCGCCATTGCCGGCCATATGGCGGTCTATCGCGCCGGGCAGGATATGGGCGAGGCGGACATGGAGACCCAGGCCGGCGCCCTGCGCACCGCGCTTCAGGCGCCCGGCGGGGCCTCGGCCGCACCGGGCCAGGCGCTTTATGCCCAATTGCTGGCGCCCGAGGCCGACGCCCTGGCGGCGGCCGGCATCGACACGCTTATCTTCGTGCCCGGCCAGGCCCTGCGCGGGGTAGCGCTCGATGCGCTTTCCGACGGCCATACCTATGTCGGCCAGGCCTACGCCGTGGCCACCGCCCTGTCCCTGACCCTGGTCGACGGTACCCCCGTCGATCGCCGCCATCCGGTCGCCCTCGTGGCTGGCCTGACCCACAGCGGCGAAAGCGGCGACCTGCCGTTCGTCGCCGGTGAACTGAAGGCCATTTCCGCCGTGGTTCCGGGACAGACCGTGACCGACGCGGCCTTTACCGTCCCGGGGCTCAAGGCGGCGGCCGGCCGGCTTCAACCTACCGTGCTGCATATTGCCAGCCACGGTCATTTCGGCGCCAGGGTGACCGACAATTTCGTCGAGACCGCCGGAGATCCCCTGACCTCGGGGGATTTCACGCAACTTTTCGCCGGTGACGATGGTAGTGGTATCGACCTGCTGACGCTCAGCGCCTGTAACACCGCCCGGGGCTCGGGCGATGCCATGCTGGGCCTGGCCGGCCTTGCCTATCAGGCGGGGGCGCGCTCGGTGGTCGGGTCCCTCTGGAAGGCGGACGACCGTTCAGCGGGCCTGGTATTCGCCGGTTTTTATCGCCGTGTTTTCCGCGAAGGCAAGGGGATAGCCCAGGCCCTGCACGCGGCGCAGCTCGATATCCTCAACGATCCGGCGACGCGCGATCCCTATTACTGGGCGGGCTATGTCGTCATCGGCAACTGGCAATAGGAGGGGATGATGATGCGCGGCAGGGCAGGGTGGCGTATCTGTATTATGGCCGGGATATCCCTGGCGGCGCTGGCCGCCGGATCGGCCGGGGCGCAGGTCGTCACCGATGGTTCGGCCGGAGCCGCTCAGACCCTGACCGGTCCAAACTATGCCATTCCGCAGTCCCTCGGAACGACCAACAGCGCCGGCACAACCCTGGTCCAGAGTTTTACGCAGTTCGATGTCGGCACGGGGGAAACCGCAACCTTTTCCGGGTCGGGGACGCTTACCGCCATCCTGGCCCGGGTGACGGGCGGAGCTTCGTCGTCGATTGCGGGCACGCTGGCCGTCGATGGCACCGCGCCCAATGCGGCGCTGTACCTGATCAACCCCAGTGGTATAGTCTTCGGCGCCGGAACGGTTATCGATGTGGCCGCAGGCTTTCATGTCGCCACCGCCAACCAGGTGAACTTCGCCGACGGCTCGGTCCTGCCGATCACCGCCACGCCGGTCGGGGCGTTGACCATGGATACCGTAGCGAGTTTCGGTTTCCTCGGGGGCAATACCAGCGGTATCGATATCGGCAGTATCGACGCGCAGTCGAGCACGCCTGGCCGTGTCGGGGGAACGCTCTATGTCACCACCAACGGTTCCGTCAGCATCGGTTCCGATGGTGTGCACGTCAACTCCAGCGGAGCGAACGGTGGCGCCTTCGTTGTCACCAAGTCGGCCAGCATCACCCTGAATGGACCCATCGACGCCTACAGTACGGCCGCCGGAGGATCCGGTGGCAGCGTAAATCTCACCACCGCCGGCGCCCTGACCTTTTCCAACGGAGCGAAGGTCAATGCGGAATCGCGGGCGACGACGTCGAACGGCAATGGCGGTATTATCACGGCCAATGTCGGTTCACTCGTCATGGGGCTGGACACCTATATCGGCGCCTACACCAATTCGGTGTCCGGTAATGGCGGGACCATCTCTTTCACGGCGAATGGAACGGGCTCTTCCCTGGCAGGGACGTCGACCCAGGCAGCGGAGTTCAACGTCAACACCAATAACGGCCAGGCGGGGACTATCCTGCTGGCGACGCCGGGAACACTCAGTCTCGACTTTGCCGATTTCGAAGCCGACGGTAACCAGAACGGTACTGCCGGCAGTATAGTCGTGCAGTCCGGATCCATGCCGCTGGCCAATGCGCTTTTGCGCGTGCGCGGCTTCAACGGCGGCAATGCCGGGACGGCAACGGTCAGGACGCTCGCGGGGGACATCGCCAACGCCAATCTTGGCTATGAACTCTATTCGACGGGCGGCAACGGCGGCACGGCGACCCTGTCTGTCGCCGGTCAACTGACGACCCCCGCAACGGTAACGGTGAACGCCAGTACGACCAACGGTACGGGCGGTTCCGCTGTCGTTACTATTGGCGGTGGCGGCCTCAACCTCGCTTCGACCCAGTTCAATGTGCAATCGGCCAATGCCGATAGCGGCAATATCACGCTCAGTGCCGCCGGGCCGGTCGCCGTTCCCACCAACTATTTCCTCGACGCCCATTCGGCAGCCGGCAAGGGCGGCAATGTCGCCATAACCGCGGGTTCGCTGACGGTCGCCTCTGGTGCAGGTATACGCACGGATGCTGCCGCAGCCGGCAAGGCGGCCGGCAATGTGACGCTTACGACGACTTCCGGCGGCACGACCTTTACCTCCGCTTCGATCAATGCGGCATCGACCTCTGGCGCAAGCGGCAAGATCACGGCCAGTCTCACCGGGGGGCTCAGCCTCGACACGTCGACTTTCGATACATCGAGCACATCCGGCACGGCGGGCAATATCGACATCAATGCCGCCAGCCTGTCCCTGGTCAATAATAGTGCGATCCATGCGGCCGGCGGCACAGCGGGCAATGCCGGAGGCAATATCACCGTCCATACGACCGGCAATATTGCTATCTCGCAGACCGGCACCAATGAATCGCTGGGTACCTTTTCCGCTACAGGAAATGGCGGAAATATCACGCTGACCAGCGATAGCGGCGCCGTTACCCTGCAGCGCGCGCTAATCGATGCCAGTGGCGGCTACAACGGTAACGGGGTGGCGGCGATCGGTCATGCCGGCGATGTCACCATAAATGCCGCCAGCTACTCCCAGAGCGGCGGCATCGTCTATTTCGACACCGTCACTGAAAACTGGGACGCCGGGCATTTCAAGCTGAGTACATCCGGAGCTGCTACCTTTACCCCGAACGGCACACAGAGGGCAGGGTTGTACGGCGATGCGCTCGGCGGGCACGGCGGCAGCATCACCATGGGCATAGGCGGCGCCCTGTCGATCACGTCGGGCTATTTCGACCTCAATAACGGCCCCGATATCACCCAGCCGTCGATTGCACCGGCCGGGACGATCGCCATTTCGGCCGATACGCTGAATATGCTGTCGAGCATCATGCTGACCTGGAGCGATCTTACGGCCGGCAGTACCACCATCCATACGACGGGCAATGCCACGATCTCCGGGGGAGGCGCATACAGTATTGCGACCATCACCGGGACCAGCGCCTTTTACGGTGCGACCAGCAACGGCCGGGGCGGTGCGCTCACCCTCGACATCGGCGGCGAACTGACCCTGACCAATGCTTCGATCGATATGAGTTCGGGCCTGGCGTATTTTCCCCTGGCGCCGGTTGCCACCGCCGGCGGGGGATCGGTCACTATCAAGGGCACGAACGGTGTCAGCATCACCGGCGGCGATATCTCGACATCGAGCTATATCGGCCAGCAGGGCGGGACCATCGGCATTTCCTCGCCGGGCGCGGTAACGCTTACGGGGACCGTTGTCGAGATGGATTCGGTCTGTTCCGCCTGTGCGTTTGGACCATCGCCCAACGGCGGCAGCTTCACCGCGTCCGGCAGCAATATCACGCTTGGCAATGTCCAGCTTACGGCCAAGGGCGATGAGGGCAATGGCGGCGCCCTTGCGCTTACGGCACAAAACGCTCTGTCCATTACCGGCGGCGAACTGAGCGTCAATTCCGAGGCGGCTGTGGCGACCGGCCGGTCGGGCGGTACGGTTACGCTCGGGGCCAACAGCGTCGCCCTGACCGATGCCTGGATCCGCGGCGCCAGTTGGGGAACGGGCGGAACGGGCGGCGCCCTTGCCGTCCAGGCGCACGACATCACCCTGAACGCCGTCAACTCGAATAATTTCTTCGCCATCGATTTCGGCGGCGAGCACGGCACGGGCGGCCAGGTCCTGCTGCAGGCCGACTCGATTGCCGTCGGAGGTGGCGCGGGCCTGCCGGTCACTATTCGCGCAGGCGGCCTCAACGCCACCGGTGACGTCGTCATGCGGGCGCGTACCCTGACCCTGGGTAATGGCGCCACGGTGGGTTTCGCCAACAGTTTCGATACCAATCTCGACCGTGTCGGCAATGTCTCCCTCTATGCCAACACGGTTACGGTCAACGGCGGCGCCGAGATATCGAGCGCCCTGGCGCCGGCCGATCCGGCGGCAACTGCCGGCGCCGTGACGATCGGGGCCACCGACTTCGTCATGAATGGCGGCAAGATTGACACCTATGGCCAGGACGGCGGTATTATCCGCATCGCCGGCGACACCTCCATAACGCTCAACGGCGGCACCGTCACCTCGACCGTCGGCGGCGTCAGCCCCAGCGGCAATATCTATATCGGCCTGACCCTGGCCGAACCCGTCTTCGGCAGCGCGGCCTGTGGCGCCGGGTGTCAGGCCTATCATCCCTTCTCCACCGCCTGGACCCCGGGCACGCAGAGCGGGATACCGGTCGTCTACAACCGCGATGCTGCTGCGGCAAACCTCACGGCGGCCGGTACCAGCGGGCAGGTCATCTACGGCCTCAGCCCCGTTAACGCACCCGACAAGACGGCGATCGAGGCACCGGTCCTGCCGGAGCCGCGCACCGACGCAATGGTGGCCGACGCGAGCAGCGCAGCCGGTACGCAGGAGGTTGCCGGCTTCCCCTATTTCGGCCGCGATACCCGCAGCATGGCCAGCCTGTGTGCCGTCGACAATGCCCGCCGCAAGGGGCGCGATATCTTCCGTGAGAATATCGACGATCCGCGCACCGCCATTCCCGGCGCCCTGCGTCTCGAAAGCTATGCGGCGGCGGCCGTTGCCCTTGTACCGGACACATGCGCCTCGGTCAGGCAAGGGGCCGACGGCGGATGCGGGTCCCACACGCGGAGCCGGCTCATGAGCCTGCCGTCCCGCCGTATCCATCTGCTCACCTCGGCCTGTATTGCCGGCGCCACACTCGCCCTGCAGGGCGGTGGTGCGGCGGCGCAGACAGTGCCGCCACCGGAAGCGCTGATGTCTTCCGGACCGGTCTTGCCGGCACCCATCCTGGCCGATCCGCAAAAGCCCTTCGACCTGCCGCCCCTGCCGCAATTGCGCCGTAGCCCGGACGCCTACGGTACCCGCGGCGCCGTCTTCCGGCTGCACGATATCCAGGTCACCGCCATCGGCAAATCGCCGCTGACGCAGATGGAAACCGACGCCATTACCGGCGGCTACAAGGATCGCGACATAACCCTGGCCAGCCTGGCCGGGCTCCGCGACCAGCTTACCCAGGCCATGGTGCGCAAGGGCTATATCAATTCGGGCGCTGTGTTCCCGGCCCAGGACCTGGCCAATGGCGTGCTGCATATCGTCGTGGTCGAAGGCCGCCTGACACGCATTGACGTCCATCCTCCTGCCGGCGGTTACCTGTCGTCCGACTATGTCCGCCGCCGGCTGGCGACGGCCGACGGCCAGGCGTTGAACGTCTATGATCTGCAGCGGGCCTACCAGTTGATGCTGGAAGATCCCAATATCGATCATCTCGATGCCCATCTCGGGCCTGGCGATGCGCCGGGCGAAGCGGTGCTCGACGTCACCATCCGCGAAAAACCGCGCAACAGCCTCAAGGCCTTCGTCGCCAGCGATCGTTCGCCGTCGGTCGGGAAACACGCATCGGACTGTCGGGGCAGCGGGCCCATCTGTTTACCTCCGGCGATATGGCCTCGGCGGAAATCGGCCGGACGCAGGGGCTCACCGACGTCCAGGCCGTCTATTCGACGGCCCTGAACGCCCGTAACCTGAACCTGACCGTCTATGCCCAGGCGGCCCACGCCCAGGTACTGGACAAGCCGCTCAATACGCTGGGATGCCATCAGTGACAGCCTCTATGCCGGGGGCGACCCTGTCCCTGCCTGTCCGCCCGCAGCCCGGCAAGAGCCTCAACCTGCTGGCCAGCCTCAATACTATCAGGGTTGCCACAGACCTGATGGGGCAGCCCTTCAGCTTCTCGGCCGGTGCCGTCAATGGCGTCACCCATTACACGACCGCCGAACTGGGGGCCTCCTACAGCTATTTTTCCAATACACGCTCCCTGTGGCTGAAGCTGTCGCACACCCGTGGCATCGGCGGCGATGCGCAGGCCCGCGGCGTTGACCGCTATTTTCGGCCACAGCGACCTGACGGGCGTCTATGCACAGCGACTGAATGCGCTCGACCAGAAGCTGCTCGTCCGCGGGGCCCTGCGCCTCAGCGCCTCGCGCCTATACGCGACGGAAATGCTGGTGCTCGGTGGCGCTTCCAGCATCCGGGGCTATCGCCAGAACGCAGTGCTCGGCGACAAGGGCTATTGGGCATCGGTGGAATACCAGGTGCCGCTGGGCCGCCTGATGCGCCAGGCGACACAGACCCAAAATCAGGCGCCCGCGCCCGGCAACGGGCACCTCTCGCAGATCTTCGCCCCGCGCACCCTGACCGCCGGCGTCTTCGTCGACCTGGGCAAGGTCGGCCACAACACCCCGTCGCCCGCTCGCCAGACCGAAAGCCTGTCCAGTATCGGCGTGCACCTGGTCTGGACCCCGCCCGTCCATGGCACCACGGTCGATGTCGCCTTTGCTGCCCCTCTCAATCGAACGCCCTATCGCGGCAGCTACGCCGATCATGGCCTCAGCTTCAGGCTGTCCACCAGCTTCTGATGCCCAACTTCTGATATAAGGAAATCCTGCATGTTTCGCTCCGGCCGCACCGTTTCCCGCCTCGCCAGGACAGGTGCCATATGCGTCACCGGCCTCCTGCTGGCGCAGGCGGCCGTGGCCGAGACCGTGCTCATCTACGACCCCACCCGTTCGAAGCCGCAAACGCGGCGATATCCCAACGACGTCGATCCGCC
>CBDFFG010000026.1:0-85847 GCA_965246725.1 Asticcacaulis sp. | reverse complement strand
GGAGGATACGCACCACCTCGGTGGCAGCCTCGTCTTCGTCGGGCAGGCAGAACAGCAGGGTCGGGTCGTCGTCGCCGGGAATGCTGTGGCCAATCCGCTCCGGTTCGGCGGTCAGGACCGCGGCCAGGCGATCGCTCAGGCCCAGCCAGCTCAGGCCGCGGACATCGCGGCTGAGTGGGGCCAGGTGGGCGGTGACATGCGGCTGGCCCAGGACGCGCGACCAGGTCAGCGGCGTGCCGTTCCAGCGCTTTTCGCGCCGGTCGATATCGGCGCCGGCGGCCAGCAGGCGTTTGACGGCTTCGAGCGATCCCGACTGCACGGCCCGGTGCAGGGGGGCGATGCCGTCGTGATCGAGCCCTTCGACGGCTGCCCCGAGATCGAGCAGCAGGCCGACCGCGTCGGCATTGCCAAATTCGGCGGCGGCCAGCAGGGTCGCCGGATTGTCGATCAGGCCGGGCGTGTTCGCCAACAGGGCCCGGGCCGTGTCGGCATCGTGTCGCAGGACGGCGGCGCGGAAGGCGTCGATCCCCGTCAGGTGGACCGGCGTCGCCCCGTGGCGTTCTAGCAGGGGCGCCATGTCGAGAAAGCCCGACAGCTGCGCCATGACATGGATGGGCCGCTTGCTGTAGGCGTTAGGCGCATTGGCATCGGCCCCGCGCGCCAGCAGCCAGGCGGCGCGATCGAGATGGTTCTGGCTGACGGCATTGCCGAGCAGATAGTCGAGCGTGCTGACCCCCAGATGTTCGCCCAGGCGCCCCGCCCCCTTTACGCGCCAGGCATCGAGCACGCCGGCGGTCTCGGCATACTGCCACAGCACATCGTACCAATGAGTGTCGGCGCCGACGATCGAGACATTATATAGGGACTGCGAATCGTAAGGTGCGGCCCCGCTCTCGATCAGCAGCTCGACCAGCTCGGTCACCTGGGCGTGGCTGGGTCGCGCGCCCTCACCGAGGCGAATGGCGCCGGTCAGGATCTTGAACGGCGTGCCCCAGCCGTCGTCGAACTGGAAGTTGGGATCGGCGCCGGCCGCCAGCAACAAGCGGGCGATGGTCACGGCATGGACCGGATCGAGCCGGCCATAGGTGACATAGGCCAGGGCCGTCCATTGCCGCGCCCCGCCGGTGCGCTGGGCGGCTTTTGGATCACGCGCCAGGCAGCGCTCGACCTCGGCGACATCGCCGCAGATGGCGGCAGTGAACAGGCTGTCTTTTGCGATCGCCGGGTCGCGGTCAACGATACGCCGGGCAAGGCCAGGATCGCCATCCCAGGCGTGGCGCAGCACCAGTTCGATGCGCTCGGCCCGGCTTTGGCGCGCCAGGGCGAGATCATCGAGGGCGGCCTTCAACGCGATCCAGCTGTCCTGGCCATATTCCAGAGCCAGGGCGTGCTGGACGTCGCGCAACGCGACGTCAGTCGGCGCCCCGGGCCAGGCGGCAAGCAGCCGTTGGCGGGCATCGGGGTCGCTGGCGCGCAAGCTTTTCAGCCAGCGCTTGGCGTCTTTTTTCAGGGTGTCTAGGGTGGATTTGGCAGTGAGCCGGCGGCTGTTATCGGGGCGCATGGAAAACCTTCCTTCCATAGCCAGACGTCCGCTTACGAAAGGCCGGAAGAAGGGTTCGTAAGATCGATTTCAAAGCTGGATGGGAGCCGGCTCCCTTGCCGCGGACAGGCGGCGCTCCAGTGGCGCGCTGCCGGGGAGACTACGAAGGGCGGCGGGTTTTGTCAAATCGTGGGATGTTGTATCGCGTGTTTGCGCGCATTCCGCCCCCTCGTCACCAATGCTTTCCAATGGCCGGCTTTCGGGATAGGCTCCTTACGCCGATCGCAATGGGCTCGGACACCGGATCGGGGCGGCGAAGGGGGAAGCTTTGAAAACCGTCGTCACAAGCCTGATGGGCCTTGCAGTCCTGGCAGCATTGGCATGGGGCGGGTTTCAGCTTGTCACCAACCTTCTCAATCAACGCTATGAAGCGCTGACCACAGCCTCCGCGGCTGCGCTGGCCCGAGGGGATACCCAGGCGACAGCAAGGCTGGCGGTGTCGGCTATGCAGGGACGCGACCTGCCTTTCCAGACCTTTGACAACAGGCGTGCGACTGCGCTTCTGCGCGACGCTCTGATGGAAGGTCAGGCGCCGTTGGTGCAGGTAAGCACGAAACAGTTTCCCCTCTTCGTCACCACCAGCGATGTCATCCCCCCGAACGCCACCATCGGCTCCGATGGTAAGCGCCTGATGATCCTGCACAACGAGGACCGGGCAAAATGGATCATAGATATCTACGACCTCCCGTCCGGACGATTGCTGCGGCAGTTTCCACTGGATGCGTCGAGCGCCGATAACAAAGCGGCCGGGACCGTCACCGGGTTCTCGCCCGACCTGTCGACAACCATTCTTTGGCGTACGGACGGTCTTTATTTTCGCGATACCGAAAGCGATCGACCCGTTCTTACGGATTTCAAGGCCCCGGCAGGGTTCTACGCGTGGTCGGTTTCGAACGACAGGCGCCTTGTCACGGCGCGGGACGACAAAGGGCTACGCATCTGGGAGGTCGGTACCACGCCGGCCAGTATGACCGACATCGTTTTTGGGACCGACGGTGACGCAGATGACTTCGACCTGGCGCCGGGCGGGAAGCTGGCGATAACAGGAACCGGTTTCGTCGTGCCAGGGGGCAATTCACGCACGGTGATCGAATTACCGTCGCGAAAAATCAAGCTTTCCTGGCGTAGCAACGGCCCGATCGATGCCGCCTTCAGCCAGGATGGCCACTATGTCGTCACTTCGGTCATTACCGGCGAAACTGCAAACCACCTGACGTGGACGCACGGTGCCCGCATCTGGGACCTGACAACCGGGCGGCCGGTCGGACCGTTACTGGATTTCGGCTATGTTGAAGCCGTCCAGACCCTGTTCCAGGGTCGTATCATGGTGATTACCACCTTTAGCGGCGCTCGGTTTTTCGATCTCGAAACGGGCAGGCTTGTGGGCACAGACGTCGATTTACATGACGCAGCAGGCAGCTCGAATGTTACCGATACGGCCGCCTACGCCATCGATCGCTTCCATCTTCTGGTTCGCTATAACCTGAATCCGCTCCTCGCAATGACCGCCAGGGATTTGACCGCCGAAGCCTGCCATCGTTGGGGGGCAAAAGCGCAGATGAACCTGACGGCACCGGAGATGGAGGCGACCCACGCCCGGTTCCGGATCGATCCGTGCGTTTGATCCACGGGCTTGGAGAGTTTACGCGCGCTTGGCCCGTAAACCGACTCGATGACAGTGTGCCAAATTACAGAGTCGGGTCTGCTGCCATTGGTAATTGATAACCTGTCACCGTAATCACGATGTTTTATGGCGATTTGAGCCGATCCAGAGGGGCAGACTGGTTTGCGCCCACAGCGGCGGTACGAACCAGCATCAAGCGCCCCTCACACGAACGTCTCGGTGTCTTAGTTCGCCCGCTTTTTCTTTTGGGTCGTTTTTGCCTTCTGCGGTCCGTCCGTACCCATGGCTTTTTCAAG
Organism: Asticcacaulis sp.; assembly: GCA_965246725.1. Classification (GTDB taxonomy): domain Bacteria; phylum Pseudomonadota; class Alphaproteobacteria; order Caulobacterales; family Caulobacteraceae; genus Asticcacaulis. Next base: position 82,327 of record CBDFFG010000026.1, on the reverse strand, counting down.
GAAGGTATAATGGTCGGCTTTTTCGGCCGCTGCCTGACTCAGTGAGGTACCGAAATGGCCGGAATCGGAATCGGTACGATAAACGACCCTGGTGTCGCCGGCCGCCATTAGAGCCGCCCCGAACTTGCCACTGTTCCAGGGGACAACGCGGTTATCGTTGAGTCCAACGTCGAGAAGCACGGATGGCCATACCTTGCCCGGCTTGATCATGACATAGGGGTCAAGCTTGGTCAGGATATCCATGCCGTCAGCCGTGCGTGGGTCAGCGATTTCAGCAATCTGGTTGGCGCCATTGGGCATTTCCATCAGGCGAACAGGGTTGAGAATGCCCGCGTGGATAATCGCTGCGCCAAAGCGATCGGGATAGTTGGCGACCGCCCCACCCATGATCAGCCCGCCCATACTGGCACCATAGATGCCGACATGCGCCTTCGTGCTGTAGGCTTTTGCGACCAGCCAATCGGCCGCGCCGATCAGGTCCTCGACCCCCTTGTGCTTGTTGGCGCTTTTGCCGCCGAGCCGCCAGGCATCGCCCTTTTCGCCGCCGCCGCGCACATCGACCAGGGCATAGACGTGACCGGCCATCACCCATTCCAGCATCATTGGATCGAAGCGCGGCTGCGTGGCTTCGCCGTAGCCGCCATAGGCATCAAGCAGCGACAGCGCTTTTCCATCGGGCTTGTAGCCCTTGGGAACCAGCAGCGTGACCGGGACCATGGTGCCGTCCTGGCTTTTGACCTCGATATTGCGCACCTCGACCTGCGCGGCATAGTCGCGTGGCGCATTGGCGCCCAGTTTCAGGTCGCTCAAGGCCTTGCTGCCAGGCGCGTAGGCGAACAGGGTGCGCGGCTGTGTCCATCCCTGAAGTGTGAAGACCAGACCGTCGGCAAACGCATCGCTGTCCATCAGGTAGGCCGCGCCGATGAACGGCATGGAGATCGCCTCCGCCTTCGTACCACCGTAAGGCATATGCAAAATCTGGTCGTTACCGGTGTGCATGTAGCGAATATAGAGACCGTCCTTCGCGACATTGACGCCGGTCAGCACGTCGTCGCCGGCCTGCGGCAACAGTACCTTGGCATCGTCAATGGACGGCTTGGCACCTTTGAGATCGACGGTCAGCAACTGGCCGTTGGGAGCCGTCTTCTTGCTGATCAGATAGAGGGTATCGCCCTTCATATTGACTGACGAGACGCTATCGGCATACCCGACCAGACAGTTCCAGGCCGCCGACGCATCAAGCAGCTGGGTGCGAGGCAGGACACAGGCCCGGCCTTCCGCCCTTGCGCCGCCGATAAAGGCCATCACCCAATCGGAATTGTTGCTGAGGACTACCGAGGGGAATTCGTTGGGTTCCAGCGGCACGGCAGGATTGGCGCCAGCCGCCAGCAAGGTGGGATCATTCGCCACCGGCGTACCTATGACATGGTATTTGGCGCGCATGTTGAGCATACCGTCGACGCCCGGCGCAGCCGGCGCCATCTGCGTATAGGTCACGGCCTTGCCATCTGGTGCCCAATCGACCGAGAACTCGCCCCAGATGTTGTCGAACTGGTCGGGGAGGCGTTGCAGGCTGTCGGTATCGTAGAATTCGACATTGGTGATTTCATTGCCGCCGTGATCGACGTTGACCGCAATCGTGCGCCCGTCCGGCGACACGGAGAAGTTGGTGACGGAGGCATGGCCACCCGTCGCGGCAGCCGCATTGGGGTCGATGATGACCTTTTCCGACCCGTCCGCGAGACGTTCCATCAGCACGCCCTGCTTGCCTTGCTCAAGGCGCAGGAAAAACAGGCGCCCAGCGACGCGATGCTGAGCCCGGTTGGTGGTCGATCCCTGGCTGGCAGCGGTTAGGCGTGTACGCCAGCCGTCCAGCCGCGGCGAGGCATCGAGCCAGATACGTCCAGCGGCCCCTTGCGCCTTCAGCCAGGTTTGAAAGTCGGTCTTATCCGTCTCCATCCAACGGTAAGGGTCAGCGATGTCGTGCCCGAAAACATGATCTACGACATCGCCTCGCTTCGCGACAGGCGCCGTGCTGTCCGCTGCACAGGCTGCGGCTGCGATCAGCATCCCTCCTAACGCTACGCCACCGATCCACGCCAGTTTGCTCCGCATACCCGCCTCCCTTGATGAACGGCCACGATAGCGATGGATTCGATCATACGTCAATCGTTCGGCGAACCAATGTTATGCGAAGTCGTGCCTGAGTCTCGGAAATGGTGCGCATAAGAACGTCATATCCACACCAGCGAAAAAGCTGCGATGTCGCCATCGCAATATCAACGTTGGCTCTGCGCTCATTGCGGACATTTATGATCGACGTTGAAATTCAAGACAGCGGACGCTCGCAGTTTACTTACACCCGCTCGTAACCGCACCTAGCGGTTATAATTCTGAATGCACGTCACCTCATCATTTCGGCAATGCCTTGACGCCAGCTCACCTGGGGGCGGTAACCCAGAATCCGCTCGGCTTTGCCCGTATCAACGGTAAATGGCTTGCCGATCAATTGCAGCAGTTGGCGAGTAATCGGAGGCTCGCCCTTGAGACGAAACAACCGCCAGACGAATGCCATTAATCCAGCCAGCATCCATGCCATTCCAAATGACACCGATTTGTCGTCTGCCTTAACGCCTTGCGTCGCGAGCAGCTCGGTCATTACGCTCTTGAGTGTGCCTTCTTCGGCGTCGGCAACGAAATAGGCTTGACCACCCTCGCCGCCGTCCGAAGCCAAAAGCAGAGCCTCGACCAGATTATCGACATGACAGGTCGACAAGGCTTGAGCGCCGCCGCCAACCTATTGCCACTGGCCCTTGCGAACCGCCTCGGCCATGTGATCCAACATAGGCATCCCCTTACCCCATATCATCGGCGGACGGATAGCTACCGTTTCGAAATTGGGACGGCGCTTATTGGATGCGAGCAGGATTTTTTCCGCTTCGGCTTTGGACGAGCTATAGGGCGCAAAGGCCCGTTGTTGCGTCGGCGCGCTTTCATTCACCTTACGCATCGGCTTGGGATTCCCCATGACAACGGCGGCGGCACTGACGTAGACGATCCTACGCACGGACCGTGACGCCGCAGCCGCCTCGACCAGAAAACGCATGCCCTGCACATTGACGATATCGAAGTCTTTGCGCTGCCCCCAAAGCCTAAACATTGCCGCTACATGAAAGATCACGTGGCTTCCATCAACGCTGGTGCGCAGGGCCTCCAGGTTACTGATGTCTCCTTGGACAGCCGTTGCTCCGAGCGCGGCGACGTCAGCTATCGCTTTTTGGCTTCGCGCCAGCGCGCGAACTTCCCAGCCATCTTTCACCAGACGCTGGATAAGCCTTCCGCCAACAAAACCCGACCCTCCAGTAACGAGGGCGATGCGCTTACTTGTGTTGTTTATGGTCATTTCAAACCTTCTTGATGTTCGCTCGCTATGTACATCAACCTCAAACATAATTCAACGAACAAATTTTGAATTATGTTCATCATAGAACTGCGTGAAAAGTTGGGCTATGTGAGGACATGACCAACGCCCCGGACCTTGCCGACAACGGCATTACTACCTCAAAGATCCTAGAGACCGCTCGCGCCCAGATCCGGCGGCATGGCCAGGCGAAAACCAACATCGTCGATATTGCAAAGGCGCTAGGCACGTCTCACACAACGATCTATCGCTATTTCCGCTCTAAAGCTGACGTCTTCGACGCCATCGTGGTCGCGGCGATGAAGGACGAGGAAGACCTTGCCGAAGCCTTCGTCAAATCATCGGCACCGGCGTCCGAGCGGCTACTGGGCATGGTGCTGGCATTGTATAGGCGCAAACGTGAGCGCCTTGACGGCGACCCGGAAGTTTATGAACTTTACCGGCGCATTCTGGAAGAACGACCCGAGCTTCTGCGAACCTACGCGCAGGCAATGACGCGATTGCTTGCCGCGATCGTCGAAGACGGGGTCAGGCAGGGGCAATTCAAGGTCGATAACATTGGTTTGGCTGCCGAAGTCATTCGCGATGCCGTTACCGTTTATGTGCATCCGGCACATGTAGAAGCGGCAAGGAAGTCAAACTTAGAACTTGAGCCGTTACTACGCCGAATGATGACAACCCTTTTAGTTGCGCTGAAAGCGGGACTGTCGTTCAAAGACGACAATAACTGAAGTGCAACTTCCAGCTCTCCATACTGGGTACGTTGAGTAAAACCGGCATCCGCGGGCGACATCCGCATTTCAGTTGCTGTTCGGCCAGCTGGTGCGCTTTTCGGCGAGGGCCGGGAGATCGGAAGCGTATTGTGCGGAGATTTTTGTCACTACTCGCATAGAAATTTTTTTGGCAACGCTATTATTTGGAATTGTGAGCAGTCGACGCTAGGCCATTGATAAGAAATGCAACGTGATAATATCCAAGCGTAAAATAAAAAGATACGTCCTTCCTGCGCTAATTCTGCAAATCATAGTAATAGTCATTATCAAAAAAGATCATCTTTACGTCCGTGGATTACTTGACCCGCCCACTGCATGTCACAATACTAAAACTAAGGCTCACCCGTAGCAGAAGTTTGCGATGTCTCACGTCCATAAGAAACCTGAAGCTCATTTCGTGTCTCGAGCCGGCTGGCTACGCGCGGCGGTCCTCGGAGCCAATGACGGCATCATTTCGGTCGCTAGCCTGATTACCGGCATGGCAGCGAGCCAGGCCACTGCCAACACAATCTTGCTGACGGGCATAGCGGCACTGGTGGCTGGCGCCCTTTCCATGGCCGCCGGCGAATATGTTTCAGTCAGTTCGCAGGCGGACACGGAAAAGGCCGACCTGGAGCGAGAACAGCAGGAACTGGTTGATTCACCGGAGGCCGAAAAGACCGAGCTAACGCAAATCTACATAGGTCGCGGGCTGTCGCCCGACCTGGCCGCCCAGGTGGCGGAGCAGTTGACCGCCAGCAACGCACTGGAAGCACATGCCCGCGACGAGTTGGGCCTGTCCGAACAGACGCAGGCGCGGCCGCTTCAAGCGGCGTTCGCCTCAGCCCTGACCTTTAGCTTCGGTGCGGCGTTTCCAATGATTGCTATGCTGCTGTCGCCGCGTTCAATAATCGTCTGGGCGGTCGTGGCATGCGCCGCCCTAAGTCTAGGATTATTGGGCGCCCTCGGTGCCGTAGTAGGCGGAGCGCGTATTGCCCCGGCCGTCCTGCGCGTCACCTTCTGGGGCGCCGTCGCCATGCTGGTCACCGCCGGCATCGGCCATTTGTTTGGCACAACTGTCGCTTAACGCAGCGTCGACAGGCTCACTGAATTGCTGCACTAACTCGCAGGTGCTGGGGCCGCTGCGTTATAGGATGCCAAAGCGACGGTTGACCAGATAAGCCTTTCCCTTATCTTTGTGTTGCACCTCAACTAATTTAGCCCAAACATCCCCGTACCTGGCGAATTTATGTCCGCGGCGGTTCGGCGCCTAGAAGGTTGATTTTGCAGAACGAACACCACGCTTCGCCTGGATACGATCGGCAAGTTTCCACACCGGGCTTAACGTTTCGAGGTCAGATCTAACGTCCTACTCGCTCGATGGGCAAACCGGACGGTCAAAGCAAAATAAAGCAGACTTAGTTTATTGAATTAATAGAATTATATCTATTGCGTGGGTATAATACCAACGGCCACTGATCTTGACTCTCGAATGTGGATTCCGTTTTCGGACGAATTGTGATTCCCTTTGCCCTCGATTTGGCAGGAGGTTTTGGTTTGTCTGTTTCGATTTCGATCACGCGACTTGATCTGGATGCGTCGGGTTTGCGTCAGGCTGCAAGCCGAAGTTATGACGGCCCTGCTACTCGACGCATGCTTGCTTTGGCTCTGATATTGGAAGGCGTAAGTCGTACCGATGCGGCTAAGGTTTGCGGTATGGACCGCCAAAGGCTTCGGGATTGGGTACACCGTTATACCGAAAGACAGGCAATTTGCGCGCGGTGCAGTTGCTCCTCGGACACACCAGGCTCGAAAGCACAGTAAGATACCTCGGAATTGAAGTCGACGATGCCCTACAGATGGCTGAGCAAATAGACCTCTGAACGCCTACGGCGCTCGAGAGCCAAATTGGCTGTTTGGCGCCCAATCCGGCTATGGAGGGTTAAGCCACCTGCCTGCAACTGATCGATGCCCACTGGGTGCTGCACACTTAAAATGAGCGTGAGTAGTTTCCGACTCTAAGAAAAAACCAAGGATGTGACCACATCAACTGCCTCATTCAATGCAGGAATTCGCAAGCGCGAAAGTCCGAGTTCGAACGGGAAAGAGATAGGGGATCACGGTGCCAGAATTATCATCGGAGCAATCGCCACACACTAGCCGCCATACCACGGAGGCGTCACACCTTCCTACCTTGGTCCCGACGTTCATCGGCATCTGCAGTGAAGCTCAGATAGCCCAGTGCGGTTTGTTGGCGGAAAGACAGTCATCCGCCCTGCGCGAACAGTTTATCGCGGTGTTGGGCCACGATCTTCGCAATCCGCTTTCAGCGATAGTTGCGGGCATGGCGGTTCTCTCCAGAGGACCGCTCGACGAACGGCAAACCGTAGTGGCAAAGCTGGTGGGGGACAGCGCAGCCCGCATGTCAGCCTTGATAGACGATCTGATGGACTTCGCCAGGGGAAGGCTGGGCAACGGCATGTCGCTTATCCGCGGCTCTGTTTGCCTTGAGCCTGTTCTCAGGCAGGTGATCGACGAATTGCAACTAAGCCAGCCCGGCAGAGTACTAACAACCCAGATCAATTTGCCTAGGCTGATCAATTGCGACGTCAGTCGCGTGGCCCAGCTTTTGTCCAACCTGGTGGCGAATGCCCTTACACATGGCAGCGCCGACGGCACCGTTACTATTGATGTCCATTGCAAGGATGGCGTTTTTGAGATGTCGGTGGCCAACGCCGGCGAGCCGATCGCCGCTGCTGCGATTGCCCGCCTGTTCCAGCCTTTCACCCGCGACGAAATTCGGCCGTCGCACCAAGGCCTCGGACTAGGTCTGTATATCGCTTCCGAAATTGCGCGCGCGCATGAAGGCGCCCTGACCGCGACATCCGATGACAGCGAAACCCGGTTCACATTCCGGATGCCCGTCCTTGCCGGGAACTTTACCGTACAGGAAAGCCTCGGAATCCCGCTCGAGGCCGTTTCCATTCCTTACGCTGCAAGCCATGCGGTCTCCGCATAGTCACGCCGAAGACGAATGAAATTATCAGGGCTTTCAAGCCTGTTGCCACCGCCTCCCAAAGGATTCCCATGCCCGATACCAAACCAGATATATTTCCCATCCGTGCCGGGGACCGTGAGCCACGCATGCAGGCTGCGGTCGTTGTCGCTTTTGGCAAACCCCTTGTTTTCACCGAATATGATATCCCAACCCCGGGTCCCGGCCAGATCCTGGTCAAGACCGAGGCGTGCGGCGTCTGCCACACCGACCTGCACGCGGCCAAGGGCGACTGGCCCGTTAAGCCCGCTCTGCCCTTTATACCCGGCCATGAGGCGATCGGACGGGTTGTCGCCATGGGCGATGGCGTTACCGCCGTTCAACTCGGTGAACGCGTCGGCGTGCCCTGGCTCTATTCGGCCTGCGGTCACTGCGAATATTGCCTATCCGCGTGGGAAACCGTGTGCCCGGACGCGCAATTCGGCGGCTATACGCAAAACGGTGGTTTTGCCAGCCACCTTATCGCCGATCCGAACTATGTCGCCCATATCCCCAACGGTCTGAGCGCCACCGAGGCCGCTCCGCTGATCTGCGCCGGCATAACCACATATAAGGGCATCAAGGAAACGAAGGCCCGGCCGGGGCAATGGATCGCCATATCCGGATGTGGCGGGCTGGGCCATCTCGGTATTCAGTACGCCAAGGCCATGGGCCTGAAAGTGTGTGCCGTCGACATCGACGATGGCAAGCTTGCCCATGCCAAACGCCTGGGCGCCGACGTGACGATCAATGCCGGTCAAGGCCAGGTCGCGGCTGCGGTCAAGGCAGCTACAGGCGGCGGCGCGCATGGGGTGCTGATTACCGCGCCGTCCCTGCCGGCATTCAGCGAGGGCGTGGCCATGACCCGGAAACACGGTGTCTGCGTTCTCGTTGGCCTGCCGCCCGGCGATTTCGCGGCGCCGCTGTTCGACATGGTCGCCAATTGCATAAGCATCGTCGGCTCGTTCGTCGGCACGCGTGCGGATATGACCGAATGCCTGGCCTTCGCGGCCGACGGCAGGGTGAAGGCCGACATCGAGCTTCAGCCCTTGTCCGCCATCAACGATGTCCTAGCACGGCTTGAAAAGGGCGACGTCCCGTCGCGGGTCGTCATCGATTTTACGTAGACATAAACGCGATCAGGCTTAGACACGCCGTACCGGTCGGCCCGCGCGCAAGCGCCGCGGGCCTTCCCCACACCTATGTGAAGACATTAGATATCGACCGTAGCGGCAGCCTTATTGGAGACGTGTGAGTCCGCGGCCATGTGCAGGATGAGGGCTTACGCGCTTCCATGAACGATTGAAGAGGCCAAGGCCTCTCGTTCGCTTTCCGATGCGGAATAAGCTTGCACATGCGCCGAGGCGGCATTAGCCAAAATCGTCCGGGCGCGGGTCATTTCTTCCGCCGTGCCATGGGCCATAACGAGGAACTTGTCGGCCTTGATGGCTTCTTCGTATTTGACGACGCTATCCTTAGGCGTACCCAGGCTGAGCAGAGCTGCAGCCAGTGCACTCAGGCCACCGACCACGGCGGCGCTTTCGAGCCCCATGACGACGGTTCCAGCCAGAGAGCCCAGGATGATCAGGGGCCCAAGCACGGGGGTGGTTACAAACACGCCGCCGATAAACAGACCCCACAGGCCGCCCCAGAACGCTCCGCGGGATCCCCAGAAGGTAACGCGCTCGCCGATATTGTAAAAGCCCACGACCTGTTCCTCGGTGTGATATCCCTGCCCGACGATACTGAGGATTTTTTATGTGAAATCCCGCCTCCCCCAGCGCTTTCACAGCGGCATCCGCGGCCGGGTGATCTTCGAAAACAGCAATCGTCACGTCAGAGGTTTTCATCGGAATTCCTTGAGGTTAGAGGCTTTGCGCGATTGAGGACGCGCCCTGTGGCAGCTCCGCGACAGGCATCATGACTTAAACCTAGTCAAAGCTTCAGGCAGAGACGGGTGGGGATTCAGCGCCGCGCTCGTGCCCGGCGACGTAGTCCCTGGCAAGGGCAATCAGTTCACCATCGGTCGGATGGTCCACTGTTTCCCAGCCGATAATCTGACGGCTCAGGGCGGGGCGATGCGCTTCCACATAGTGTTTGAAGGCGGCCTGCGACAGGTGTGAGCCGACAACCAGAACGGACGATATATTGGCCAGCGCCGTACAAACCTCGGCGAAAAATTCGTGCTCGGTGCGCACGCCGCTATTGTGCTGTCGGGTATTCACCGTGTGCTCGCTCAGCCGTTTGATCTCGGAGCTTTCGGAATCGAATTGCACCACCTTGGCGGCGTGACGATCAATATAGGCGACGGCATGGGGAAAGGGCATATTCTATCCTTGAATAGCGGGCGTTTGGCTAAATCGCGGCGCCTTGCCACGGGCGATACGCGCCAGGTTGCGCAGATTGCGGCCTGTAAAGGTGAGGTCATCAGCGCGCGTGTGGATGCGATGTATCGCAGCGGGCACGGACATTTTCGTCTCGTCTTGAACGGATGACATGGGTATATCCTCAGGGATGAATTCCCGATCGGGCAGGTGTAGATGCTCGTGCCGGCTACACCCAGAGTCGGAAATTACTCAACTGAGGGCGATTGCGCCGATTGCCCGGCCGATGGCGCGTTCGAGATCGGCATATTGAAACGGTTTTTGCAGCGCCACCGCATAGGGTTGGGAGATGCGAACCAACGACACGTCGCCACTGATAAAGATGTGCGGTGTCGCACGGGTGAGCGAAATCTTTTCCATCGCCCGGATGCCGCTGCCGTCGCCAAGATTGACGTCGGTTATGATGAGGTCGGGCAGGTTAACCGCCGCAGCCTGGACCGCCCCGGCTTCGCTGACCTCCGCGGCACAGACCTCAAAGCCCATGTCTTCGAGCATCATCGTCAACAGCAAGCCGATTACGCCGTCATCTTCCACCAGCAGGATACGTAATTTTGGCATGGCTCAGTGCAGGACGGAGATGGCCGACAGATGACGGGGCATGGGTAATCCTTTTGATACATCGGCACTACGCGTCTGTTACAATGTCACTTCCGATGTGCTACGACTTTCAAATATATCGGAATTCAATGGGTTCTCAGCTTCGGAAACTACTCACATCCGGCACCTGTACAGGCTTGGCGATTGACAGTAGAAATTTGCAAGCTCATGCTGAACCTGCCCGAACATTTAGGCGCCGGCTCCGGCGCCGACACGTGTTTTCTGCGGGCCTCTCAGCGAGACAATATGACTGTCGTCCCAAAGCCGCCTGCGCCGGCTGGCGCGTCCCTTTCCGGGTCGCGCCCCGCAGCCACGCGCGCCGCGACACCCAACGGGAAAACCCTTCCAGTTGTCGGCGTCGGGGCCTCAGCCGGCGGTCTTGAAGCCTGCCGCAAACTGTTTGCCGCCCTGCCCCCCGACAGCGGCATGGCGTTCGTTCTCGTTCAGCACCTCGATCCGACTCACGAAAGCCTGATCGTCGAGCTTCTGACAGGCCACACGCCCCTGACCGTTTCGCAGGCCGCGGACGGCGAATTAATCGCCCCCGACCATCTCTATGTCATCCCCCCCGGCACCTATCTGTCTGTCGCCAAGGGCAGGCTTCACCTGTCGACACCGACGGCGCCGCACGGTTCAAGGCTGCCCTTCGATTTCCTGCTCGCCTCCATGGCCGAAGATATCGGCGAAAACGCTATCTGCCTGGTTCTGTCCGGGAGCGGCGAAGACGGAAGTATTGGCCTGAAAGCCATCCACGCCAAGGGTGGCTTCGTCATCGCCCAGGATCCCGACGAAGCCGGATACGGCGGCATGCCGCGCAGCGCCATCCTGACGGGGGATGTCGACCAGACCCTCGCCCTGGACGATATACCAGCGGCCCTGGCACATCGTGCCGCCTCTCCGGGCGCCCATGTACACGCCCAGGCCAGCCCAAAAGATGATCCCGCGCATGACCGGCCGGCCAAGGCATCGGATGCCATGAGCGGTATCGTCGCCCTGTTGCGCAGCAAAACCGCGCACGACTTCACGCTTTACAAGCCGGGCACCCTGCAGCGGCGAACCGAGCGGCGCATGGCCATGTCCGGCATCGACAGCGACAATATGGATCGCTACCTCGATTTTCTGCGCCATGATGCCGGCGAACTCGACATGCTGGCCAGCGATCTCCTGATTAATGTCACCAGTTTTTTCCGCGATCCGAAAGTGTTCGCCTTCCTGGCGGAAAAAACAATACCGGACATGGTCGCAAATCAACCCGCCGACTTGCCCTTGCGCCTCTGGATCGCCGGTTGCAGCACCGGCGAAGAAACCTATTCCCTGGCCATCCTGTTCCGCGAAGAAATCCTGAGGGCCAGGAGCCCAGTCAAGTTGCAGATCTTCGCTTCCGACGTCGATCCCGAGGCCGTCGCCAGCGCCCGTGAAGGCCTGTATGCCGACACGATCCGTGCAGACATTTCGCCGGAAAGACTGGCTAGGTTCTTTGCTCGCGAGGGTGATTCCTACCGCATATCGCCGGACCTGCGCGGCATGATTGTCTTCACCGTCCAGGATGTCCTGGCCGATCCGCCCTTCTCGCGTCTCGACATGGTATCATGCCGCAACCTGCTGATCTATCTGCGACCCGAGGCGCAGGCGCATGTCATCGCCCTGTTCCATTTTGCCCTGCGCGACAGGGGCATATTGTTGCTGGGCTCCTCCGAAACCGTCGGTCATTCCGACGGACGGTTCGCTGTCGTATCCAAGGCGGAACGCCTCTATCGCCATGTCGGCCGCAGCCGCGCCGGCGACCTGCGTTTCGCCGTGAACCCGGCCGACAATAGCCCTCTTCCGAAGCGCCGGTCCCCCGATCACTCCGCGCTCCGACCCGCCGCCCTGGCCGATCTGTGCCGCCGCCTGGTTGTCGAAACCTATGCCCCGGCCGCCGCCCTGGTCAATACCAGGAACGAATGCCTCTATTTCCTGGGCAGTACGGATCGCTACCTGGCCGTGCCCGCCGGACACGCTTTGCACGACATCCTGTCGATGGCGCGCGACGGAGTGCGCACCAAATTGCGGTCGGCCCTCCAGCAGGCGGCGCAGGATCGGAAGCGTGTTGTCGTCACGGGCGGCAAGCTGCGCCACCACATCGCCGGCGCCACAAGCGGCTTCGGCATCGATGTGCAGCCGATTACAAGTGAAGGCGAAGACCTCTTCCTCGTCTGCTTTATCGACGAGCCGGGCGCCGCAAAGACGGGCAGCGTTCCGGCAACCGCGGCGGAGGCATCGCGCGTCGCCGAACTGGAAAAGGAACTTGAATCGACCCGCGCCGAACTTCAGGGCGCGATTCGCAATCTCGAGATTTCCGGCGAAGAGCAGAAGGCGATCAACGAAGAGGCCCTGTCGGTTAGCGAGGAATTCCAGTCGACCAACGAGGAAATGCTGACTTCCAAGGAGGAGTTGCAATCCCTCAACCAGGAGCTGACCGCGCTGAACAGCCAGTTGCAGGAAACCCTGGAGCGTCAGCGCACGACATCGAACGACCTGCAGAACGTGCTCTACAGCACCGACCTGGCGACGCTTTTCCTCGATCGCGACCTTAAAATCCGTTTCTTTACGCCGGCGACGCGGCTGTTGTTCAGCATCATCCCCAGCGATGTCGGCCGCCCCCTGTCCGACTTCACCTCCCTGGCAAACGACGCCCATCTTCTCGAAGATGCCGCGCAGGTTTTGAAAAAGCTGGAACCGGTCGAGCGGGAAATCGAAGCCAAGACGGGGGCGTGGTACGTTCGCCGCATACTGCCCTATCGCGTGCCCGACGACGGTGTCGAAGGCGTCGTCATCACCTTTGCCGACATCACCGAACGTCGCAAGATTTCCGATGCCCTTGAGGCCGCCAAGCAGGAGGCGCAACTGGCCAATGCAGGAAAATCGCGGTTCCTTGCCGCGGCCAGCCATGATCTGCGCCAGCCGCTGCAATCGCTGAAGCTTATCCACGGCCTGTTGGGCCGCAGCATCCAAGGCGAAAAGGCTCTCAACCTGCTTGGTCGCTTCGACGATATTCTCGGCGCCATTTCCGGCATGCTGAACACGCTGCTGGATATCAACCAGATCGAAGCCGGCACCGTCCGGGCCGAGCCCGTCGTCTTTCCCATTGCCGACATGCTTACACGGCTGCGCAGCGAATTCGCCTACCACGCCCAGGCGCAGCGACTGCAACTTGACGTCATGCCGTGCAGCCTGTTCGTCGAAAGCGATCCGCGCCTGTTGGAACAGATGGTCCGCAACCTGCTGGCCAATGCCCTGAAATATACCCGGACCGGCCGGGTGCTCGTCGGCTGCCGGCGGACACAGGATCATCTCAGCATCGAGATATGGGATACCGGCATCGGCATTCCCGATCGCGCTTTGAAATCGATTTTCGAAGAATATGAGCAGATCGATAACGCAGCTCATGACCGCAGCCGTGGTCTGGGACTGGGCCTGTCGATCGTCAAACGTCTGGGCGCCATGCTCGATCATCCGGTCCATGTCCGCTCGCAGGCCGGCAAGGGATCGGTCTTCAGCGTCGATGTCAAACGTGCGCAACGTCCGAAAGACCTTCCGGCTGCCGGGCCCGGTCACGACGTGGCGGGGGCTCTTCGACAAGGTGTCATCATGGTTGTCGAGGACGATCCCGACGAGCGCGATCTGCTCAGGATCATTCTCAGCGATGACGGTCACGAGGTGCATACCGCCAGCGACGGCATGAGCGCTCTCGACTTGGTAAAACAGGGGATTCGGCCCGACCTGATCATGACCGATTTCAATCTGCCGAAAAACATGAACGGGCTGGAGCTTGCGGGCAAGCTGCGTCAGGCGCTGCACAATCCGCAACGCGCAGAGATACCGGTGATTATCCTCACGGGCGATATCTCGACCGGCACTGTCAGGGAGATCGCTTCGCGGCACTTCCTGCAGCTTAACAAACCGGTGAAGATGGCCATCGTCACCCAGGCAACCCAACACCTTTTGGCCACCCTTCCCCTGCCGGCCGCCAGACCGATTATTCTCCCCACCACGACGACGGACAGGCAATCCGCGACCGTCTTTATCGTCGACGACGACAATGTCTTTCGCGAGTCGCTGACCGCCATTCTTGAGGCTGACGGCCGTCACGTCGTCGACTTCGACTCGTGCGAAGCTTTTTTGGCGGCCTTTGTGCCGGGAACAGAGGGGTGCCTGCTGATCGACGCCTATCTGCCCGGCATGAAGGGCGTCGAGTTGCTGCAACATCTCGACGCGGCCGGTCATCAATTGCCAGCCGTCATGATCACCGGCAATACCGACGTGTCGACCGCCGTCCTGGCCATGAAGGCCGGGGCGCAGGACTTCATCGAAAAGCCTGTCTCCGCCGACGACCTGCGCATGAGCGTCGGGCGCGCGCTGGAGGCCTCGCACGATACCAGCAAGCGCGCCGCCTGGAAGAAGGCCGCCGTCGATCATCTGACCAGCCTGACGGCACGCCAGCGGCAGGTCATGGATCGCGTCCTGGCCGGCGAAGCCAGCAAGAATATCGCCGCCGACCTCGGCATCAGCCAGCGGACGGTCGAAAACCATCGCAACGCCATCATGAAGAGGACCGGCTCCAAGTCCCTGCCGGCCTTGGCACGTCTGGCCCTGACGGCATCCGACTCGCGCGATGAAACATAGCAAATTGCGGCCTTACAAAATTCGTGACAGACGGCATGCCATATCCGGAACCTGAGGACAGCACATGGACACGGTCATCGACTGCCTGGTTATCGGCGGAGGCCCTGCCGGGCTCACGGCCGCCATCTATCTCGGGCGTTTCCGCCGCAGTGTAGTCGTCATCGATAAGGGCTGGAGCCGCGCCGAATGGATTCCGCGCAGCCACAACCTGCCGGGCTTCCCCGATGGCATACCGGGCCCTGACCTGCTGAATGCCCTGCGCGCCCAGGCGCGTCGCTACGGCGCCGGTATCGAGAATGGCGTGGTCGACGGGCTGACGCGCGACAACGAAATCTTCGTCGCCAAGGCCGGAGATGCCCTGTTGCGCGCACGCACCGTCATCCTGGCGACCGGTGTGACAGAAAACAAACCCCCGGTTCCGCACGTCGCCGACGCGGTGAAAAGCGGCCTGATCCGGACCTGCCCGATCTGCGACGGTTTTGAGAGCAGTGGCAAGACCATCGGCATCCTGGGCGACGGCGAACACGCTGCCAGCGAGGCCCTGTACCTGCGTACCTATTCGGACAGCATATCGCTGTTGCTCATGGCGACCGACACAACAGTCTTATCGGCGCAAACCCGAGAAAAACTAAAGGTAGCCGGCATCGCCGTCAGCCATGTCGTCGTCGGTTCGGTGACACTCGATGAAACGGGCGTGACGGCTGTGAGCGTCGAAGACGGCCGGACACACCGCTTCGACCTTATCTATTCCGCCTTCGGCACCACGTCGCAGACTGCGCTGGTGGCGGGTCTGGGGGCCAGCATGGACGCAGACAACCGGCTGATCGTCGATGCACATCAGACAACGACGGTCGCTGGCCTGTATGCGGCCGGAGACGTCGTCCGCGGCCTTAACCAGATCAGCGTCGCCGAGGGCGAAGCCGCAATCGCTGCCACCGCCGTGCATAACCTGCTGCCGCAGGTCCCTTATTAGCGCTCAATGGACCAGCAGCACCGGGCCGGTTGTATGCTTGAGGACATGGTCGGTCGCGCCGCCGACGATCATTTCGCCGAGGTGGCCGCGGCCGTAGGCGCCCATGACCAGCAGGTCGGCCTGCAACCTGTCGACATGGTGCAACAAGGCCGCGCCGACGCTGCGACCTTCGCGCAGGACGCAGACAATTTGGGCGTGAACACCGTGGGCGGCCAGGTATGACAGGATGTCTGCTTCGGTTGTAGCGACGTGTTCGTCATTGCGGTCATCGATTTTCACCAGGGTGACCTCTGCGGCATTTTTCATATGCGCCAGCGCGTCACGCAAGGCCCTGGCGGCGCTGAGACTGTCATCCCAGGCGACGATAACCGAGCGCGCGTAACCGGTCGTCGACACGACGTGCTCCGATCTCTCCGGTATCAGCAGGACCGGCCGGCCGGATCGGAACACTGCCGCAAGAACGACGGTGAAGTCGCCGTCCGGATGGTTGTCGTAGCTCGTGACGATCAGGTCCACGCTTCGTCCCTCGGCGGGCAGGCAATCGACCATGGTCCTGTCGGCTTTGCGGAATACGGCGCTGGCCGGTCTTGCCGACATGTCCGTCCCCTGGCCCAAGGGCACGCCTTCCGCCTTGCAGGAGGCAAGTGCGTAGGTATGCGCTGCCACGGTCATTTCGACATTGGCCGTCTCCAGCATGTCGATTGCCGCCCCATCACCATAGCCGGCCATGCCATAGGCCGCCATGCCGAGACCGTCGGAATAGTCCAGCGGCGGGACAGAGACGTGGAGAATACGCACGGCCGCCTGGCTTGTCCGGGCCAGGCGCAATGCCGTGGTCAGGGCCGGCAATTCTGCCACTTCACCGCCGAATACACAGAGGATGGTTTTGATGGACATGATGTTCGCGCTTTCTATTGCAAGTATCACTCGCTTGCGCCTGTGATCGCGCCGGCACCATTGCCGGAAACTACTCATGTTGGATGTGTCGCGAGGAAACGCACGTCGAATGCGTAGTTTCCGAAGCTGCCGGCGGCAAATTGTCCCGGCTTAGGATGTGGCGGTGCGATGCTATCGGAAGGGCCGGCGCAACGACCATATGCCTGTCGGTCAGGCGCAAATCCGTACGGGATATCCAAATGGCAGATCCGGAAAATTCTCTCCCTGTCTTCACCTGTCCGATGCATCCAGCCATTCGCCGCAACGGACCGGGTATCTGCCCGATCTGCGGGATGACGCTCGAGCCTCAGCTTGTCACACGCGATGTACCGGAAAACGCGGAGCGCAACGACATGGTGCGGCGCCTGTGGATTGCTGCGGCGCTGAGCACGCCCGTCGCCGTCCTGGCCATGGGGGCGCATATCGGCATATCGCGTCTGGTGCCGGTAAACATTTCCCTGTGGCTGCAACTGATCCTGTCGACGCCCGTCGCCCTGGGGTGCGGGTGGCCATTCCTCGTCAGGGCCTGGGCATCTGTGGTAAGTCGCCATCTTAACATGTTCACCCTGATCGCGCTGGGTGTGCTGGTGGCGTGGACCTATTCGACGGCAGCGGTCCTGGCGCCAGACCTGTTCCCCCATATGGACGGGATGGAGCCGGACGTCTATTTCGAAGCGGCGGCTATCATCACCACGCTGGCCCTGGTCGGACAGGTGCTGGAACTGACGGCCCGGGCGCAGACAGGGAACGCCATCCGCGCCCTGCTGAACCTGGCCCCCGCCAGCGCACACAGGATCAGTGGCGACATTGAGGACACC
Organism: Asticcacaulis sp.; assembly: GCA_965246725.1. GTDB lineage: Bacteria > Pseudomonadota > Alphaproteobacteria > Caulobacterales > Caulobacteraceae > Asticcacaulis. The sequence continues at coordinate 64,747 of CBDFFG010000026.1, read as the reverse complement.
GTGCCGCTCGATCAGGTCCGGGTCGGGGACCATCTGCGCATCAAACCCGGGGAGAAAATTCCAACGGACGGCACGGTCGTGGAAGGCACGAGCAATATCGATGAGTCGATGCTGACCGGCGAATCCCTTCCCGTCACCAAAGGCGCCGGCGATACGGTGACAGGCGCCACGGTCAACCAGACGGGCAGTTTCGTCATGTCGGCAAGCCGGGTCGGCGAGGATACGCTTCTGGCGCAGATCGTCGCGCGCGTCAGCCAGGCGCAACGTTCACACGCGCCGATTCAGCGCATTGCAGACCAGGTGTCAGGCTACTTTGTTCCTGCCGTGATCGCCGCTGCGGTCATTACCTTTGCCGCCTGGATAATCTGGGGGCCCGAGCCGCGACTGGGCCACGCGATCCTGAATGCCGTCGCCGTGCTTATCATCGCCTGCCCCTGCGCGCTCGGCCTGGCAACGCCGATGTCCATCATGGCCGGCACCGGTCGGGCCGCCCGCGACGGCATACTGGTGCGCGACGCCGCAGTCCTTGAAGCCTTCGAAAGCGTCGATACACTCGTCTTCGACAAGACGGGGACGCTGACCGAGGGCAAGCCGGCACTGATCGCCGTCGAAGGCGCCCCTGAACCCGACCGGCTGCTGTCGCTGGCGGCATCGCTCGAGTCCGCCAGCGAGCATCCTATTGCGGCAGCAATCGTAAGAGGCGCCAAGGACAAGGGGCTGGCGATCTTCCCGGTCGAGCGGTTCGCATCCCTTCCCGGAAAGGGCATCGCCGGCCGCATCGACGGCGTTGATCTCGAATTGGGAAACGCCGCTCTCATCGGTGCGCATGCCATCCTTGCCGACCTAGCTAAGCCCTATCGCGACAAGGGGCAAACCGCGATATATGCGGCGATCGCCGGCAGTCCCGCCGGAATCATCGTTGTCGCCGATCCGGTCAAGGCGTCAGCCATGGCCGCGCTGCAGGCGCTGCGATCCCGGAAGATGCGCCTGGTCATGCTGACCGGCGACAATGCGGTTACGGCGCAGGCCGTAGCAGGTGCACTGGGGATAGATGAGGTCGAAGCAGATGTCCTGCCCGGCGGCAAGGCCGACACTATCGAACGGCTGACGGCGCAGGGCCGCAAGGTGGCCATGGCTGGCGACGGCGTAAATGATGCGCCGGCCCTTGCCGCCGCCGCGGTCGGCATCGCCATGGGCAGTGGCACGGATATAGCCATGGAAAGCGCCGGCATAACCCTGATCACGGGCGACCTCGGCGGCATCGTCAAGGCACATGCCCTTAGTCGAGGCGTGATGCGCAATATCAGACAGAACCTTGTCTTCGCCTTTGCCTATAACGCTGTTGGCATTCCGATTGCGGCGGGCGTTCTCTATCCGGCGTTCGGTCTTCTGCTGTCACCGGTTATAGCATCGCTGGCCATGGCCTTCAGTTCCGTCTCGGTGATCGCCAACAGCCTGCGGCTTCGCAACATGAAACTATAGGCCGCCAAATCAGCTGCGCCGTTACTCCACGCCCTGCCCCCGGTGCACAGGCCCGAAGGTGATCTCGGCGCGACCGCCGGCCTGGAAGATGTTGTAGGCCGCTAGCTGCGCAGCCTCCAGCGCCTTTTTTTCCTCTATGAAATCCCCGAAGAAGACGTCGTCCTTTGTCACATTCCAGATGTGCGACTTGCGCTGGACGACAAACAGAATGGATCTGGGTTTGGTCTCTTCGGCCATGGCGATTGTCCTGGAAAGCGTCACTAGTCGCTGGTTACATGTTGCGGCGACGGCGATGCGGCCGCGTCGGACAGGATGTTCACCTCGACAGACATGCCGGTATATGCGTTGGTGGCGCCGAGGAAGCTGCCGCTAACGGGTAATACCTGGGTAATATTGCGGCCGCAGGCGACCGGAATCATATTGCGATCGCCCAGGGTTGCGTGGGTCGGGTCGAACGTCATCCAGCCGGCGCCCGGCAGGTAAACCTCTGCCCACGCGTGGGTTGATCCCGCGCTGGCTACGTGCCTGTCGTCCTGCGTCGGGACTTCAGTATCGTAGCGATATCCCGACACGACCCGTGCGCCGAAGCCGAGGGTCCGTACCGCCTCGATGAACAGCACGGCAAGGTCGCGGCAAGCGCCACGGCCGCGCGTCAGGGTCTGTACCGGCGATTGCGTCCCTTCGTCGGCGCGCGCTTGATAGCTGATGGCGCGCGACACCCCTTGATTGACTTGCGTCAGAAGCGACAATGTATCGGTCGGCTGGTCGCGCACAAAGGCATGTGCCCAGTCACGCAATATGCCTTCGGGGTCGACATATTGCCGGTCGAGAAGGACGCCAAGGTCACGAAAATCGTCGTCGGAATAGCAGATGGGGAAAGACTTCGCCCGGACATCGATGTCGAAAACCGGTGACGCCAACGCCGTGAGTTCAAGCTTTGAAAACGCGTCGATCTGCAACAGTGCCGATTTGCCGCGCCGGAAGGTCGCCGTGGCGATCGCATTGTTGTGGATGTCGCGCTGCCAGGTAAGGTCAGCGTCCGGGCTGATGCGCACGACATTGCTGACGAGCCTGACATCGCGCGTCTCACGCGGCCGTAACATCATGCGATGGGCGTGGAGATGTACCGGTTCGCGGTAGCTGTAGACGGTGCGATGGTGCAACGTGATAAGTGTCATGACGTTGACGCCCGATCGATGCCCTGATCCAACTCCTGCAGGTCGCCGTCAGAAATATCACCGTGCGGCGGTTCCTTTTTCTCGACGATCAGCAGCGCCTGCTCGGCCGCCCTAAGCAAGGCCGCAGTAGCCAGCGTCTGGTCTCTAATATCCTGTCTGTCCATTTTCCGCACCTCATCGCCAAGCCGGGGGAAACCTGCGGCGCAAAGTGTCCTTAAAATTCGCGCCCGGCGAGTATCGGAAAATACTCACATCGTCATGCCGAGCACCCTTCTTAACATGCCCGTAGGTGGATTCCGACGCTGCCCAATATTCCGGCCCGGTCTAAGCTCCGATCCTGACGCCGGAGAAGGCGCCATGATCGGAGAGATGACATCTTGACCAGAGACACGAAGCTGCGCCGACACATTCTTGACGAACTCGAATTCGACCCCTTCATCGACGCGGCGCACATCGGTGTGGGGGTCGATGACGGCGTCGTTTCCCTGACCGGCCGTGTCTCCAGCTTTTCGGAAAAACGGGCCGCCGAGGCGGCGACCCGGCGGGTCAAGGGTGTGCGCGGGATCGCTGAAGATATCGCGGTGGTGTTGCCTGAGGCCTGGCTGCGGGATGATGCCGAACTGGCGCGTGAGGCTTTGTGCCTCCTGGAATGGGACACCACCATGCCCAGAAACAGAATTCAAGTCGCCGTCGATGACGGCTGGGTAACTCTTTCCGGCGACATCGACAGCTACTTTCAGGGCCAGGCCGCGCAACAGACAGTGCAGAAGCTGAAGGGCGTCAAGGGTGTAACCAACCACATCAACCTGCGCGCCGAGGTCATGCCGCACGATGTCACCGCCAGGATCAGGCGTGTCTTCGAACGCCGGGACATTCATGATCCGGATGGCATCCGCGTGACCGCCTTCGGCGGCAAGGTTACGCTGGAGGGGAATGTCCGCTCTATGCATGAGCGCCGCCTCGCAGAACGGGCTGCCCGGGGCTCGCCCGGTGTCACCTATGTCGATGACCGCATGGTCGTGCTGCATACCGAAACGCTCATCCTGGCCGCTAATGCTGAAAAAGATGGTGTCATATGCCACGCGCATATTTCGAGCCTTGGCTTGTAGTCGGTCTACTGTTCGCAGGCCCGGCAGCGGCGAAAGCGCCCGACGTCATGCGCGGTCGCATGATCTACGAAAATCACTGCGCCAACTGTCACGATAACAGCGAGCGCATGCTCAATGATATCGGCCCTGCCCTTTTTGGCGTCGTCGGCCGGCGTGTCGGCTCCGTCGCAGGCTACGCCTATTCTCCGGCGCTGCGCGCGTCCGGCCAACGCGGCGATCGCTGGACGGCTGGACAGCTTGATCGCTTCCTGCGGTCCCCGGAGGTAGTACATCCCGGGACCAACATGCCGATGAACTTTGCCCGGTCTGCCGACCGCAAGGTCATAATCGCATATCTCAAAACGCTGAAAATGCCGGACATCGCCCAGGCGTCGCGCATGTCAACTTTGCAAAAGCGCGCGGTACGCTGAGTATATTCCGTGTCTGAGGGCACAGCTTCCGGGCCTGCTACACTTTCCTATAACGCATAATGCCCCGCAAGGAACGAAGACGATGACTGACGGAACACATATCGCACCAAGTTATGCCCTGCCGACACTTCTCGACAATCGTCTCTATACCATCAGAGGGGATTTGATCGAGCTTAGACGCCATGTCAGGCAACTGATCGCGGACGGGGTCTATTGTGGGTTACGTGCCGGCTCCGAGATCGCAGGGCGCTGCTCTAAAGTTCTTCACGAGGTATTTGAAGATTTCAGCAGCGTAAACCCGGCAAGCCCCGGCACAATATCGCTTAAACCTGGACGACATCCGCGCGCTGTAGTCGTTGTCGGCCTGGCCGCAGGCATCGCTGCCGGGGTTCTCTTGTCGAAAGTCTTGCACAGCAAAACATAGGCGATGCAATGTATTTTCGACTGTCGCCGGCACCATACGGGGACCGTCTGTGACGCTGCACAAGACATCGGAGAGAGATAGTTTCGGTAACGTCCTTATGCCATTGAACAGGGCACTACTGGGAGTCAGACCGAATGTCGGCTGTGGGCCAAAACCGGTCACGCTACCTTCGACGCGTGGAACTAGCACAAATCGTCTTCAGGACCTCAATATACATTCCAAAAGACGCTTTGAAATGCTCCGCTCTAGCGCAAAAAATAACCCCTCAGCACTCTGGACTCCCTGTCCAATCGGCGCAGTTTGAGCGGCTTCCCCCAAGGCAAAAACATGAATCGGTTTCAACCGCTCCCGGCGTTCATGCGGGAGCCGTCGCTTGACGAGCGCGGCATCCCTGTACCGTGGTTCGCCGACGGGTTCGGCCGTAAGCCGGATTTTCACGTCGTCGATGGCCGCAAGCTGATGGAGGGGTGGAAACGCGACCTGTGCTGGGTCTGCGGCAAACAGCTTTTGCCTTCCGCGCGTGGATCGTCTGGCCGGTCAGCATGATCAACCGCTGCACCGGCGAGCCCCCTGCCCATCTGGACTGCGCGCGAGTGGCCCTTACGCACTGCCCCTTCCTGTCGAACCCACAGATGCAGCGCGACACAAACGCAATACCGGCAAAGCATGGCGGCGGCGGCGCGCTGGTCGAACGCAATTCCGGCCTGTCGTGCGCCTGGGTCACCAGGGGCCGCGGCGGAGAGTTGTTCAATCCGGGCAATGGCCCGTTGTTCAAGCTGCCCGAACCGCACACGGTCGAATGGTTCTACCGGGGCGTCCCAGCCACCGATGCCGAAATACAGGACGGCTTCGAAGACGCAGTCGCGCGATTGCGGACCAGTGACGCACCGTATGGCCCGGCCGCGCTGGAAAACCTGGAACGACGTATATCGGCGTGCACCAAATGGCTGCAAAGCGCCGGGTTATAATTGTGGAAAGCATTCCGGGGCAGCCTGCGACTTAAAAACTCGTCGCTGAGCCGGGAAATCTGGTGCATGCGCTGGTGAAGGATCGTCATGATCCCGATCTCGCTATTCGGCGACTCCCAGCGTATAGTCCCGGTATGACGGCTCTATCGCGCGATGAAATCCTGAACATGCCGGTGACGGACCGGCTCGCGCTGATCGGCGAACTCTGGGACAGTATGCCCGACGAGAAGCTGCCTATTCCGCCGGCACATCGCGCCGAATTGGAAAGGCGTCTCGTATCCTTTGAGCATGACATCGAAGAGGGTGTGAGCTGGGACGAACTCAAGGCGGAACTCGAAGCCCTGACCGCGTAATGCCGTCCATTGTCTTTACGCCTGCCGCGCGGCAGGAAATCCGCGACGCACAGACCTGGTACAAAACGAACAGGCTGGATTAGACAGCCGCGATCCGGCCCTATGGCAAGGCCGCACCTGACCTACGAAGATTTTCGTTGACTCGATACGAAGGTCTTCGTATATCTTGGTCATGACCTATTCCGACTCCGTCCATGATGCCCCGCTCAAGAAGCCGACAGAAGCCGAGCTGGACATATTGCGCGTCATGTGGGCACGCGGCCCGGCAACGGTTCGCGACATCCACGACGTGCTCAGCGAAACGCGCACCACCGGCTACACCACCGTGCTCAAGACCTTGCAGATCATGACCGAAAAGGGCCTGGTCCAGCGCGAGGAAGCCGGCAAGGCGCATATATACAGCCCCGCCATGCGCGAGGCCGACATGCAGACGCAGCTGCTCAAGGATCTGAGCGAGAAGCTGTTTGCCGGTTCGCCCGCCCTGCTGGCCATGCACGCCCTGTCGCTGCAGCCGGCCAGCGACGACGAGCTAAAGCAGATAAGGGCCCTGATCGCCCAAAAAAGGTAGCCGAAAGCGTAACGAGACCCATCGGCGGCTTAAGCTGTCGATCTTCATCACCGCATCGGAGAGGGTGCAATGACGCAGTTTCAGATCCTGTTCCAGGCCCTGGGCTTTACCCTGGTTCATTTCTGCTGGCAGGGGGCGCTGATCGCCGGCCTGGTCAAGCTGGCCACGATGCTGGCGCCGAACCTGCGCCCGGGCACACGCTATAATCTCAGCCTGGCAGCCCTGCTGGCCATGGCCGGCGCCGCGGTCCTGACCTTTGCCTGGGAACAGGCGCGCCTGTCGCTGATTGCCGATGCGCCGCTCGACGTCCTGTCGACCGCCGGCAGCGCAGCCCTTGCCCGCACGCTCGACCTGAAGGACCTGATGCCGTGGCTCGATACGGTCTGGGCCGGCGGCGTGCTGGTCCTGTCCCTGCGCATGCTGGGTGGGCTGTGGTCGATCCGCCAGTTGTCGCACCATGCCCAGGCTGTGCCCGAAGCTCTCGCCGCCCGCTTTGCCCGCCAGGTTCAGGCCGCCGGTCTCGGTCATGTCCGCCTGCGCCTGCATCCCGGTATCGACGGTCCGTTCGTCGTCGGCCTGGTCCGCGCCGTCGTCTACCTGCCGCTGTCGGCGGTAAGCGCCCTGTCGCCGGACCAGCTCGATGCCGTCCTGGCCCATGAGCTGGAGCATATCCGCCGCGCCGACTATGCCTGGAACCTGCTGCAAAGCCTGCTGGAAACCCTGTTCTTCTATCATCCCGCCGTCTGGTGGCTGGGCAAGACGATGCGCGAACAGCGGGAACTGGCCTGCGACGATGCTGCCGTCACCGCCTGCCGCGATCCGCTGACATATGCCACCGCCCTGCTGCGCCTCGAAGAAAACCGCCGCGCCCGCCCGCACCTCGCCATGGCGCTGAACGGTACGGAATCGGGCCCGACCCTGTTGTCGCGCATCGGCCGCATCCTCAACGCCCCCACCTCCACACCTGCCGAAGGACACCCTGCCGTGACGCCGCGTTCCGCTCCCCGCCCTGCCCTGCTGGCCGCGCCCCTGGTCGTCGCCATGCTGGCCGCCTTCGCCGTGCCGGCCGCCCAGGTCGCCGCCCATACCGATGCGCAGAAAAAAGCCCCGCGTATCGCCTCTCCCGAAAGCATCACCGGCGGCAGCGTCGACGACCAGGCGATTGCGCCGAAGGCCCAGGACCCCAACGAAGACCAGGCCAGCGACGAGAGCCCGGCGCCCGAAGCAACCGAGTCCGATGTCGAGCCCAAGGACTTCTGGTCCGGCCGCAACCTGACCACGCCCGAACAAAGGGACGCCGTCCGCAACTGGTCGAAAAGCTGGAAGGTCAAGGCCGAAAAGGTCCAGGCCGACTGGAACAACCAAAGCGTCGCCTGGGTAAAGGGTGCGCAGGACTGGGCCGCCCAGGTGTCGGCGAAGTTCAATGACAGCGAAGCCAGTGCCAAGACGCTGGCCAAAACACTGGAAGGTATCCGCCAGGGCGCCGAACAGGCCCGTGACCAGGCCGACGCCATTGCCGACCAGGACTCGCTTCAGGCCAAAAGCCTGCGCGCCGCCGCCGACCAGCTGGAACGCCAGGCCGACGCCCTGCAGCGCCAGGTCGACACCGATGCCCGCAACAGCGACGCCCAAGCCAGGGCCGAAGAACGTGCCCAGGCCCTTGCGGAGCGGGCGCAGGAACGTGCTCAGGCTCAGGCAGAGCGTGCACAGGAACGCGCCGTGGAACGCCAGGTCGCCATAGCCCAGCGTCAGGCCGATGCCCAGGCGCGCCTTGCCGACGCACAGGCCCGTGCCGTCGAAAAGCAGCAATGGCGCTGGAAGATCGAAGTGCCGGAAGCGGCAGAGCCCGCCGAACCGGCGGAAGCCGCTGAGCCTGCGGAACCGGCTGAGCCTGCCGAACCCGCCGCACCGGCAGCAGCGGCCGCCCCGGCCCCGATGCCCGTGGTTGCTCCCCTCGCTCCCATGGCCCCCATCCAGGTCAAGCCGTTTCGCATCCGCATGACCGCCCCGGTGATCTATCATAATGTCGTGGTCAAGGCCCCAGTCGCCAGCGTCGCCCAGCCGGTCAAGGTCGGCAAGGTGAAGGCCGTTCGCCTGGGCGATGCGCCGATGGCCGTCAGCGCCCCCATTCCCGCACCGAACGGCCAGTCGATCGCCATGGTCGTCGTCGACGCCAAGACCGTGACCGGCGTCAAGGCGACGATCGACAGCAATACGCGCTTTATCATCACGACCGACAAGCGATAAACATCGCGCTGAAAAAGCGGGATATCGGGCCGGCGCCACACGCGCCGGCCTTTTTGCATATGATGGATCAGGCCTTGCGCACGGGTCCGGTCGATTCCCGCACCACCAGATCATGCCCGATGATGTGACGGGCCTGGACATCCGACGGCTTTACGCTGTCGCTGGCGGCATTGAGGATCTGCAGCGACCGCCGCGCCATTTCGAGATAGGGCTGGCGTACCGTGGTCAGGGCCGGCCAGATGGCCGAGGCGATCGGGGCGTCGTCGAAGCCGACGACGGCAAGGTCCTCGGGGATGCGCAGGCCCATCTTGTGCGCCACCGAACAGGTGGCGGCCGCCATTTCGTCGTTGGAGGCGAAGATGGCCGTCGGCCGGTCGGGCAGGCTGAGCAGGCGTTCGGCCGCATCGATACCGGTGCGGAAGGTGAACAGGCCTTCGGCGATATATTCCCGGGGCGGGCGCGGGGCGCCGATGGCGTCGAACGCCTCCTGGAAACCCTGGCGGCGCAGGAAGGCGGCGGCGTGGTCGGGGTGGCCGGCGATATGGGCGATCTTTGTGTGGCCCAGCGACAGCAGGTATTCGGTGACATCGCGCGCCGCCTTGCGATCGTCCATATTGACCGACGGGTAGTGGCTGTCGGGTGTGGTCGGGGAGATCAGGACGCAGTGGATGTTGCGCGATTTGAGATAGGTCTTGAGCGGGCCGTAGTCGCACAGGGGCGGCAGCAACACCATCGCCTTGATCTGGGCGTCGGTAATGAAGCGGGCGAATTCGTCGCGGAAATCGGTATGGCCGGGCTCGAACAGCTCGATTGCCAGATAGTTGGCCGTCTCCATCGACGCCATCAGCATGGCGTGGTGGAAACGCCCCTGGTAACCGCTGGCGGGATCTTCCAGCAACATGCCGACGGAGGTCTTGGCGTGGCCCAGCCGCAGCTGGCGCGCCTGGGCATTGGGCCGGTAGTCGAGACGCGACATGGCCTCGAGCACGCGCTCGCGCGTGTTGTCCTTGACGGCGCGGTCCTCGTTGAGAACACGCGAAACGGTCTTTGCGGATACGCCGGCCAGTTCAGCCACGTCGTAGATGGTCGACATCGTCTTATATTACGCCCGATTGTGCAATTGCGAGCTTAGAGCGAAATTCCCCTCAAGGGAAAGCATTTCCTTCCGCATTCGGACGTCTTCGCCGACGATGCGGCCGTTTTCGTCCGATATTCCCGCGCGGACGCGCTCCCACGACCGGTGATGCATCCCGGTCACAGCGCGCCGCAGACTCCCGCGGCCCTTGCCCGCGGCCGTGACATCGATGGACATTTTTTGCGGATATTGGTCGCAAAAGCCATTCCCACAGCCCTTTCCGGGCGCTATCACGGGATTCGGGGCTTGATGACACAGGCATCAGGCCTTATCGCTAACAGCCAGCATTCCCCCTGCCGCCGCATAAACATAGAAACGACGGAAACACCCGCATGATCAGCAAGACCAAACTCGCCCTTCTCAGCGCCGCCGCCCTGTTAGCGCTAACGCCCGCCGCCGTCCTGGCCCAGGACGCAGCCGCGCCGGCACCGGCGCCGATCACCGGCCCGTGGCTCGACACCAAGCTGTCGCCCGACGCCCGCGCCGACGCCGCCATCGCCGCCATGACGCAGGCCGAAAAGCTGCAACTGGTCTTCGGCTACTTCTCGACCAATGCCCCGTGGCAGACCGGCGGCACCAAGCGCTTCGAATTCCCCAAGGACGGCCTGCCCGATTCGGCCGGCTTCGTCCCCGCCCTTACCCGCCTCGGCATCCCCGCCCAGTGGCAGACCGACGCCGGCGTCGGCGTCGCCACCCAGCGCTCGCCGACCCCGCGTGAGCGCACAGCCCTGCCGTCGGGCCTGGCGACCTCCGCCACCTGGAGCGCCGAAACCGCCTTTGCCGGCGGCGCCATGATCGGCAACGAAGCGCGCCTGTCGGGCTTCAACGTGCAACTGGCCGGCGGCATGGACCTGGTCCGCGAAGCCCGCAACGGCCGCAACTTCGAATATTCCGGTGAAGATCCCCTGCTGGCCGGCGTCATCACCGGCAACGAGATCAAGGGCATCCAGTCGAACCATATCATCTCGACGATGAAGCACTACGCCTTCAACGCCCAGGAAACCAACCGCTTCACCATCGACGTCAAGATAGACGACAAGGCGGCGCGCGAATCCGACCTGCTGGCCTTCCAGATCGCGTATGAAATCGGCAATCCCGGCTCGGTCATGTGCGCCTATAACCGCGTCAACGGCTTCTATTCGTGCGAAAACGACTGGCTGCTCAACCAGGTCCTGAAGACGGAATGGGGCTTCAAGGGCTATGTCATGTCGGACTGGGGCGCCACCCACTCGACCACCCAGGCCGCCAATGCCGGCCTCGACCAGGAATCGGGCTGGGCCTTCGACCGCTCGCCCTACTTCGCCGGCGCGCTCGGCGAAGCCGTCAATAACGGCTATGTCAGCCAGGCCCGCCTCGACAACATGGCGCATCGCGTCCTGTGGGCCATGTTCGAACACGGCCTGGTCGACGATCCGGTAAAGGGCGATCAGTCGAAGACCATCGACTATGCCGCCCACGCCAAGGTCACCCAGACCGATGCGGAAGAAAGCATCGTCCTTTTGAAGAATTCCGGCATCCTGCCGCTGGCGAAGACGGCGAAGACCATCGCCATCATCGGCGGCCATGCCGATTTCGGCGTCCTGTCGGGCGGCGGTTCGTCGCAGGTCTATACGCCGGGCCACAAGCGTTTCGACGGCGAAGGCCCCGATGGCTTCCCCGGCCCGCTGACCTATTATCCGTCATCGCCGCTGAAGGGCATCCAGGCCCGCAGCCAGGCCAAGATCGTCTATAATGACGGCAAGGACGCCAAGGCAGCGGCCGCCGCAGCCCGCGGCGCCGATGTCGTCATCGTCTTCGCCACGCAATGGACCGGCGAAAGCATCGATGCTGCCGACCTGAGCCTGCCCAACAACCAGGACGCCCTGATCAGTGCCGTCGCCAAGGCCAACAGGAAGACGGTCGTCGTCCTGGAAACCGGCGGCCCGGTCGTCATGCCGTGGCTGAACTCGGTCGGCGCCGTGGTCGAGGCCTGGTATCCCGGCACGTCGGGCGGCGAAGCCATTGCCCGCGTCCTGACCGGCGAAGTCAACGCCTCGGGCCGCCTGCCCGTCACCTTCCCGGCCTCGCTGGCCCAGACGCCGCGTCCGGTCCTCGATGGCGACCCCAAGCTCGGCGACGACTCCCATCCGCATTCGGACTACACTATCGAAGGCGCAGCCATCGGCTACAAGTGGTACGACAAAAAGGGCCTGAAGCCCCTCTTCCCGTTCGGCTATGGCCTCAGCTATACCAGCTTCGCCTTCTCGGGCCTGACCGCAAAGCCTGAAGGCAAGGGCGCCGGCGTCACCTTCGACGTCAGGAACACCGGCAAGACCACCGGCAAGGTCGTGGCCCAGGTCTATGCCTCGCCCGCCTTCGACGCCAAGTGGGAAGCGCCCAAGCGCCTCGTCGCCTTCCAGAAGTCGCAGGTCGAGGCCGGCCGTGACGGCAAGGTTTCGCTGACCATCGATCCGCGCCTGCTGGCCACCTACGATTCGGCCAGCAAGACCTGGACGGTGGCCGCCGGCGACTACACCATCCTGCTCGGCAATTCGGCGACCGATATCGTCGCCAAGACGACCGTGCACCTCGACGCCCAGACCCTGGACGTCAAGGGCAAATAAGTTCCGCCAAAAATGCGAGATACTTAAGAGAGAGGCAGGGCATCCTGCCTCTCTTTTTTATTCCGGCGGTCCTTCGCCGGCAAAGATATTGGCCGTCAGCCGGCCGGTCAGGGGATCGTCGCTTAAGGTAGACTCCGTCAGCAGGCCGGCATGCAGCATATGGGCGCGGTAGACGATCAGCCGGTTGAACACCGCCTCCACCGATCCGGTCATCTCGTAGTCCGGCATGGCGCGATCGTTTTCACCGGCAGCCTCGCGACGCAGGGCTTCTTCGACGACGACAGGCGCAAATATTTCACGCCGGGCGGCGTCGACGGATTCGAAGCCTGTCGTGCGGTGACGATAAAAGCCGGTCCCGCCCTGCGCTCCGCGGCAGAGATAGTGGACCATGCCCAGGCGGTCCGGATTAGCGGCATCCTGATGGGGAATCTTCTGCATCGGATGCAATCGGTCGGGGGTGAGTGTCGCCAGGGCGAAAAAGCCATGCGCCGTGACCTGGACCGTCGGTGCGATAGCGAAGACCTGCGCCATATACGGACGCAGCCAGCCCATGACCGCCCGCAGATAGGGCGGCGGCAGCATGGCATTGAGCCCCGGATACATACCGCGCGGCCGGCCGAACGGCACGTGCCGGGCCAGTTCGACAAGCTGCTCCGGAAAATTCAGGACGTTGTCGATGACAAGAACGGGCAGGCCTTCGTCGCCGATATGGCGCACGGACACCGTCGCCTGCGGGTTGAACGTCAGGTCCGGAATAAAGCGTGTGGCAGGCTCAAGCGACATAACCAAGACAATGCCATTGCATTACCAAAATGCAACCAATTACTCGGCCAAGGTCGTGACGATTTCCAGTCCGTTCTTCAGGGTCAGGGTTACCGGGGTGCGTTCGCAGACATCGAGCAGGCGCTTGATCTGGGCCTCTTCGAGCGCGCCGGTCAGCTTGACCGTGCGGTCGATCTTTTCCTTGCCGTCGACACGGTAGAAATGCAGCGAGACATCGGCGGCCTCCAGGGGCCAGCCCTTGCGTTTGGCATACATGCGCAGGGTAATCGCCGTGCAGGCGGACAGGGCCGACAGCAACAGGTCGTAGGGCGCAAGTCCGGCATCCTGGCCGCCATTGTCGGCGGGCTCGTCGGCGATAAGGGTGCGGCCGGCAACCTCGATCTGCGTGGCGAAATCGACGGTACCGATATGGGCTGTGGCACGGGCCATGATGTTTCTCCTGAAGGTCTTACCCAATAGAAAGGGGCGGGCCTGCAAATGCAAGCCCGCCCCTTAGGGTGATTGTGCCGTCCGTTACGGGTGCAGCTTCAGCGCCACCTCGGCGACCTTGCGGCCCTGGTAGCGCGCGCCGGTCAGTTCGTTTTCGCTCGGCTGACGCGAACCATCGCCGCCGGCGATCGTGGTCGCGCCGTAGGGCGAGCCACCAGTGATTTCCGACAGGGTCATCTGGCCGGCGTGACCGTAGTCCATGCCGACGATGACCATGCCGAAGTGCAGCAGGCTGGTGATCATGGTGAACAGGGTGGTTTCCTGGCCGCCGTGTTGCGTCGCCGTCGAGGTGAAGGCGCCGCCGACCTTGCCATGCAGGGCGCCCGTGGCCCACAGCCCGCCGGCCTGATCCCAGAAGGCGGCCATTTGCGAGGTCAGGCGGCCGAAGCGCGTGCCGGTGCCGACGATGATGGCGTCGTATTCGGCCAGTTCGGCGACCGTGGCGATCGGGGCTTCCTGATCGAGCTTGTAATAGGATGCCTTGGCGACGTCTGCCGGCACGGTTTCCGGCACGCGCTTGATAACGGCTTCGGCGCCGGCTTCGCGGACGCCGTCAGCGACGGCCTTGGCCATGGTTTCGATGTGGCCGTAGGACGAATAATAGAGAACGAGAACCTTGGTCATGCAGGTATCCTTAAATCGCGATGCCGCGCGCACCGGTTGGCGCGGCTTATTGTAACTGCCACACGCACATATGCGAGGGCAAGCCGGATTTACCGCCGGCGGGAAACTTTGCTGTGAATGGGCGTGAGCCCGGCCGGACCCTAACCGGATTTTTCCGCCGGCGATTGGACAGTTGTGCGCCTGTTTTTGACAATTATGGCGATACATCCTGTCACGCGAAAGTCAGTTCCCCGGCGTGACGCGTTGTTATACCAACGGCCTTGTTTAGGCCGTTGGGAGCGTGCGACCGCACGCCGCCGCTTGTGCGGCGAGCCATGCGGCGTTTGAGCTGAAAAAGATACTATCAACAGTCATCCTTTATGACCGTTAATAGTATAGGCCTGTCACAGGAGAGACAGGTCATGCGAGTCGTGGTCAGCGGAGCGACGGGCTTTATCGGCGGGCAGGTATCGCGCCTGCTGCGCAGCCGTGGCCATGACGTCCTCGGCCTCGGGCGCGACCCTGAACGCGGCGCAGCGCTTGTGGCGGCCGGAATAGGCTTCGAAGGCCTCGACCTGGCCGACATCCCGGCCGTGCGCAGCTGGGACCATGCCGAGGTCTTTGTCCACGCCGCCGGATTGTCGGCGCCCTGGGGTCCGCGCGCCGCCTTCGATCGCGCCAATGTCGCCGCCACCCGCAACGCCCTGGCCGTGGCGCGGACATTGAAGGCGCGGCGCTTCGTCTTCCTGTCGTCGGCCGGCGTCGGGTTTCGTTTTGCCGACCAGCTGGAAGCCGGCGAACGCGCCGCCCTGCCCGTTCCGGTCAACGACCATGCCGCGACCAAGGTCATTGCCGAGGACCTGGTGCGCGGGGCAGGCATCGACAGCATCGTCCTGCGCCTGCGCACCGTCTATGGTCCCGGCGATCCAGGCTTCCTGCCGCGGCTGGTCCGGGCAGCAGGTGCGGGCCCGATTCCGCTTCTGCGCCGCGGGGCGGCGGTGACCGACCTGACCTATATAGACGATGCCGCTGCGGCGGTGCTTTGCGCCGTCACGGCTCCGCCGGAGATCACCGGAACCTATAATGTGTCCGGCGGCGAGGCGGTCAGTATTCGCGAGATTGTCACCCGCATCTGCCAGGAGGCCGGGGTTCTCCTGCGCCTTATTCCCATGCCGGTGGCCGTTGCGCTGGCGAGCGCGCGACTGGCCGAAAGCCTGGCCCGGCTGCGAAAAGACCCGCCCGAACCGCCCATCACGGCCCTCGGCGTCGGCATCCTGGCCTTTAGCCAGACCCTGAATATAGCCGCCGCGCGCGCCGAGCTGGGCTACCGGCCGCAAGTGCCGTTTGCCGAAGGTTTGAGACGGACGTTTCTCTGACGGAGGGCGTGAGGACACGTAGCCGCGCCCTCAAGGCGGCTCAAGATATGGTCTCTATCAGTTGGTTCAGAAAATCTTGGGAAACAAACTCACCTCGGTTAGCCTGATCGAACCCACACAGTATACTTTGTTCGGCGGCCAATTCTGCCTTGCGACGCCCCAACAGGGGCGCTCGCCTCACCGATATGCGCCTCGCCTTTACATCGGCACCCATCTGTCTCTCCAACAGGCGATTTCCTGCCCTAGAATGGCATAGGCGCCTGCCCACGCCAATCTGCAAAATTGTCCAGCTTGACAGCCCGTCACAAACACTCGCAAATATCCGGAAATAACCATCGAAATCCGGGGGACAGGATGTTCGGACGCTTCAAGCCACTCGACGACCATTTGCACACGGGCGACAAGGCCCTGCCCAAGACATTGAGCTGGCCGCACCTGATCGCGATGGGCATCGGCGCCGTCATCGGCATGGGCATCTTTACCCTCACCGGCCTGGGCGCCAGCCTGGCAGGCCCGGGCGTCATCCTGTCGTTTGCCCTGGCCGGCATCGTCTGCGCCCTGGCCGCCCTCGCCTATGCCGAGGTCGCGACCCTGATCCCCGCCGCCGGCAGCGCCTATACCTATACCTACTCCGTGCTGGGCGAACTGCTTGGCTGGGTCGTCGGCTGGTCGCTGCTGCTGGAATACGGTCTGGGTTCATCGGCGGTCGCCGTCGGCTGGGCCGCCCATGTCAACGGCTTCCTCGAAGGCACGCTCAATGTCCACCTGCCGGCCTATCTCCTGGCCGGACCGATGGAGGGCGGGGTCGTCAATATCCTGGCCGTCGCCATCGTCCTGACCGTCACCGGCCTGCTGGTCGTCGGCGCCCGCGAAAGCGCCCTGGTCAATATCGGCCTGGTCATCATCAAGCTGGTGGCGCTGGGCGCCTTTATCGTCATCGCGGTGCCGGCCATCAAGACCGGCAACTACCACCCCTTCATGCCGTTTGGATTCTGGGCGCACGAGGTCGGCGGCCAGAAGATCGGGGTCATGGCAGCGGCGGCCATCATGTTCTTTGCGTTTTATGGCTTCGACGCCGTCTCGACCTCGGCCGAGGAAGCCAAAAATCCCGGCCGCGACCTGACGATCGGCATTGTCGGCTCGATGGTCATCTGCACCATCTTCTATATGATCGTCGGCGCCTGCGTCGTCGGCGTCCTGCCCTATACCGAGGTGGCCAAGAGCAATGGTGAGCCCCTGCCCTATATCCTGCGCCTGATGCAGCATCCCCTGACGGCCTCGCTGGTCGGTGGCGCCGCCCTCCTGGCCCTGCCATCGGTCCTGCTCGTCTTCATGTACGGCCAGAGCCGCATCCTGTTCGTCATGGCGCGCGACGGCCTGATCCCGCGCAGCCTTAGCAAGCTGGACGGCCGCGGCCTGCCGGTGACCATGACCCTGCTGACGGGCGGCTTCATCGCCGCCGGCGCCGGCCTGGTGCCGCTGAAGCAGATCACTGAAATGGCCAATACCGGCACGCTGGTCGCCTTTATCGCCGTGTCGCTGGCCATGATCATCCTGCGTATCAAGCGCCCGGACCTGAAGCGCCCCTTCCGCACACCGCTCTACTGGGTCGTCGGCCCCCTGGCCATTATCGGCTGCGTCTTCCTGTTCACCAGCCTGACCGCCTTCACCATGAAGGCCTTCCTGGTGTGGAACGTCATCGGCCTCGTTGTCTATTTCCTGTATGGCTATTGGAACAGCCGCCTCAAGGGCGCGGCCCGGCTGGAAAACGAAGGCGGGCTGTAGGTGACCGCGACAATTGCCTTCGTCCATCGCCTCGACGCCGACGAGGTCGTCTTATGGTGTGACGCCCTGTCGGCGCAACTGCCGGAGGCGCAGGTGTCAGCGCTCGAAGACATTCCGCTCAACGCACGTGGTGGCATAACCATCGCCATCGTCGCCAATCCGGATCCGGTCGATCTCGCCACCCTGCCCGACCTTAAGTGGATCCACAGCCTGTGGGCGGGCGTCGAGCGCCTGATGGCCGAACTGCCGGCGGACGGCCCACCGGTGACCCGGCTTGTCGATCCGGAAATGGCGCGCAATATGGCGGAATCCGCCATGGCCTGGACCTACTACCTGCAACGCGACATGCCCGCCTATGCGGCGCAACAAAGCCAAAAGCTCTGGCAGCCCCTGCCCTACCGGCACCCGCGCGACATGACCATCGGCATACTGGGTCTCGGCCAAATGGGCATGGCCTCGGCGGCGCGGTTGCAGGATGCCGGCTTCACCGTCACCGGTTGGAGCCAATCGCCGAAGGCGGCCGGTTTCGATACCTATATCGGGGTTGACGGGTTGATAGCCATGCTGGGTCGCAGCGATATCTGTCTCTGCCTGCTGCCCCTGACGGAACAGACACGCGGCCTTGTCGGCGCCGAGGCCTTGGCTGCCCTGCCGGCCGGTGCAGCCCTGGTCAATTTCGGCCGCGGCCCTATCGTCGATGCCGATGCCCTGGTGGCCGCCCTCGACAGCGGCCATATCAGCCACGCGGTACTCGATGTCTTTGCCGAGGAGCCCCTGCCGTCGGTTTCGCCGTTGTGGACGCATCCGGCGGTGACCGTCCTGCCGCATATCACCGCCATCACCGATCCCAGCACGGCCTCGCGCATCGTCGCCGGAAATGTCCGGCATTACCTGGCAAGCGGTGACTTGCCCGAAACGGTCGACAGGACGCGTGGCTATTGATCCCGTGCGTTGAGCAATCCCGAAAGAAGATGTATGGTCGGCAATATCCACCTAAGGAACCACGGATCGCTTCGGTCTGAAGCATCGGAGGATGAACCATGCGCAACCCCGGCAGGACACGGCTCGAAAAAGCCGAATATAACGCCTGGTTCCGCGCGGAAATCGAGGCAGCCATAAAAGAGGCTGACGATCCCAATACCCGGTGGTTTACGCAAGAAGAAGCGCAAGCGGATATGGAACGTCAGCGGCAATCCTTGCTCGAACGGATTGCCGCGCGCGACGCCGCGCTTAAACCGCGTTAACACCTATTTTTCCTCGTCCGGATACGGCCCGACACCCCCGCCTGCAATAAAGTCGTCGATATGGGCGCTCAAAACCGGCAGGGGCACGCTGCCCAGTTCGAGGACGCTATCGTGGAAGGCGCGGATATTGAACTTAGCCCCCAGCGCCTTTTCGGCCTTTTCGCGCGCCGCGACGATGGCCATTTCACCGAGATAGTAGGACAGAGCCTGGCCCGGCCAGCTGATATAGCGGTCGACCTCGGTATCGATCTCGTGCTCCGACAGGGCGGTGTTGTCGCGTAAGTATTGCCGCGCCTGCTCGCGCGTCCAGCCCATCGAATGAATGCCGGTATCGACGACCAGGCGTGACGCGCGCCACATCTGGTAGCTGAGATAACCGAAGCGGTCATAGGGGGTCTCGTACATGCCCATCTCGACACCGAGACGTTCGCAGTATAGCGCCCAGCCCTCGCCATAGGCGGAGATGTAGAGGTTGCGGCGAAACTCCGGCAGTTGGGTATTCTCGGCGGCCAGCGGCATCTGGAAGGCATGGCCGGGCGCCGACTCGTGCAGGGTCAGGGCCGTCAGCTGAAACAGCGGCCGTGACGGCAGGTCGTAGGTATTGACGAGATACACGCCTGGACCACCACGGCCCGACGTGTAGTAGGGCGCGATTTCCGGCGCTACCGGCACTATGCCGAAGCGCTGGCGCGGCAGGTGGCCGAACCATTGCGACGCCTTGCCGTCGAAGGTCTTGGCAATCCAGGCGGCGCGATCGAGCAGGGCTTGCGGGTCCCTGGCATAGAATTGCGGGTCGGTGCGCAGGAAGTGCAGGAAGTGCGGCAGGTCGCCGTCGAATTTGGCTTCCTTCATGGTGTCGAGCATCTGCGCCCGGATCAGGGCGACCTGTTCAAGCCCCGTCTGGTGGATCGCTTTCGGATCGAGGTCGAGCGTGGTGAATTCGCGGATCTTGGAGCGGTAATAGGCATCGCCGTCCGGCAGGGCGCTGGCGCCCAGAGCTGTCTGGGCGTGGGGAATGTAGTCGGCGACGAGGAAATCGAGCAGGGCCTTGTGCGCCGGCACCACCGCTGTGGTGATGACCTTGACAGCCTGCGCCCGCAGATCGGCCTGGACCGCCGGCGGGATGGATGCCGGCATGGCGATGAACGGCTTGTAGAAGGCGCTGTCCTGGGGTGTCTTTATATCGACGACCGTGCGCAGGGACTGGTCGCGTCCGGCCAGGGTGATTTGCGGCGGCGTGAAATGGCGCTTCAGCCCCGCGCGCATATTGTCGGTTTCCTGGGTGAAGTAGCGCGGAATCTCGCTGAGCTGGCTGAGATAGTTGCGATAATCGGCCTCGGTGTGCAGGCTGGTGTCGACGCCGTAGAGCAGGTCGCTCCAGAAGGTACTGTCGGAATTGAGCGGGCGTTCATATTCGCGGAACTGCTGGGCGGCGATCAGGGCATCGATCTGGGTGCGATAGACATCGTAATCGACCCGGTGTGCCGGCGTCAGCGCAGCGCGATCGATGGCATCAAGATTCTTGCGCACATCCAGCCAGTAGGTCAGCTTGTCGGCCTGGGCCCTGGCGCTGACATCGGGCAGGTGCGCCTGAACGGGATCGTCACCTCCGCCTTCGACCTGCCGGCGCCACTGCCACTCGCGGGTCGAGACAGCGACGAAGCTGTCATCTGCCGTTGCGGTCTGCGCCCGGCCGGGCGTCGCTTGCAAGGCCAGGGCGGCCATCGCGCCCAGAATAAAGATCTTCATGCCATGCTCCCCGGTGCGATGAAGCGCGTAATAATGTGCCAGTGATCCTCGAAGAAGGTTCCGCGCATAGCGGCCAGATCGCGTAAAGGCACCCACCGCGCCGCTACCGCATCGTCCTGGCCTTCGACAGCCGGCAGGTCGCGGCCTTCGACAACGAAGTGAAAGGCATGGGTAATGATGCGGCCGCGCGACGAGCGCTGCGGGTCGTCGAATACGGCCGATCCGCGCAGGCAGGTCTGCGCCTCGGCATCGCTCAGGGTCAGGCCGGTCTCTTCGCGCAGTTCGCGGAAGGCGGCGGCCGTCAGCCACTCGTCGGGTTCGACAAAGCCGCCCGGCAGAGCCCATTGGCCCTTGCCCGGAATACCACCGCGCTGCACCAGCAACAGGTGAGCCTCGCCGCCCGGCGGGATATGGACGATGGCGGCATCGACCGTGGCCAGAATCGGCGGATAGGGCGCCTTCGCCCATGACGCCCTGTAGGATTCGACATAGGCATGTTCGGCGGCCAGGCCGGCAAAGACATCGGACGCGCGAAAGGCATCGATGTCGGCGGCGACGGCGTCCGGCACGGCAGCGCGCCAGCCATCACCGCCGCCCATCAGGTCGGCCGTCAGTTGCGGATCGTCCGCGATATCGGGCAGGCGTTCGACGGTCGCTCCCGCCTGCCCTCCCATGTCCAGCACGCCGTGGATGTGCCGCGCGATCTCGGCCTCCTGACCGGCCACGTCATAAGGATGGTCGCCGGCATAACGAAAGGCGACACGCGCGGCATCCGCGCCGAGCGCGCTTCGCAGCAGGGATTCGCGTTGCCGCACCGTCCAGGGAAGACGGCTGGACGGAGCATCCCATGCGGCCGAAACCAGCACGATAAGGCGATCGCAGGTCAAAAGGGTAGCCTGCAGGGTCGCCACGGCAGCCCGGGTCGGCGGGGCAAAACGGCCGCGCACGGCGGCGTAACGAATGGCTGGCATCTATAGAGATTCTCCTTGGGCAAGGCACCTTACAGGAGGCCGGCGGGTAAGCAACTATCGGGGGATCACACACCGCCCAGGCCTTAACCCCGGGTTCACCATGTCCGCTCACCTGAAATTATCAGCTTTATCCTATGGTTAGCTGGTCATTAGTTACATGTGTTTGCCAAGATGTCCCCGCAAAAGTATCCGCGTACCCTCGTTCTTACCGCCCTCGCCCTTCTCGGTGGTGCGGCGGTCGCTACGTCTTCAGCCTGTGCAGACGAGGCGCCAAAAGGCGTGCAACTGGGCGCGGTCTGGACCGGCGACCTGAGCGGAAATGTCAGCGGCGGCCTGCGTCGCGGCGGGCTGATGATGCACAATCTCGACCTGACGGCCGACTGGCAGACCGACAATGGCTGGGAAGCCTTCGGCTATGTCCTGACCGATTTCAACGGCGGCCTCAGCAGCAAATATGTCGGCGATGCCCAGGTGACGTCGAATATCGACGCCACGCCCGGTGTGCGCCTGTTCGAAGCCTGGGTACGCAAGACCAGCGCCGGCCAGGCCGCCAGCGCCACCTTCGGCCTGATCAATCTCAATGCCACCTTCGACGTCCAGGAGGTCGGCTCGCTCTTCCTCAATGCCTCGCATGGCATCGGTCCAGACTATAGTCAGGCCGGCCCGTCCATCTTTCCGATCGCGGCGCTGGGCGCCGTCGGCGAATGGCATGTCGACGACCACTTTACCCTGCGCGGCGCTGTCTTCGACGGCGTGCCCGGCGACGTCAACGACGCCGACCGCTTTGCCTATATCCGTCTGGCGCACGACGAAGGCGCCCACCTGGTCGCCGAGGCCCAGTACGATTTCACAGGCGGCCGTCTCAAGCTCGGCCACTGGGCCGACACGGTCGCCGCTCCGCGTCTCGACGGCGATGGCACACACCGCATGTCGGGTACCTATGGCCAGGCCCAGGTCACCCTGACCCAGGAAAAGGATCATCCCGACCAGGGCCTCAAGGGCTGGGTGCGCGCCGGCGTCGCCGACGATACGACGCTGGGTATCGATCGTTATACCGGCGGCGGCATTGTCTATGCCGGTCCCCTTGCCGGCCGCGATGACGACAGCGTCGGTATCGCCGTCGCCAATGCCCATTTCGGCGCCCCCTATCGCGCCACGGTGACGGAACCGATGACGTCGGAGACCACCTGGGAGGTCGCCTACCAGGCGGCCATCCGCCCGGGCCTTAGCGTGCAGCCGGACATCCAGTATGTCGTCCATCCGGGTGGGTCTTACACGGTCAAAAACGCCGTGGTTGTCGGTGTGCGCCTGAAGCTGGACCTGCTGGCGAAGCAATAAACTGCCGGGATACGACGGGCGTTACCAAATAACATATTGACCTGCCGGCGATTTCGAAAGATTTTCCGGCCATGGCCGGAATATATCGCAGTTTTCCCGAGCAAGGTCGCGCCCTGATTGCGGTGATACTTGTCCTGTTGACGATCTGCACCGGCGCCACGTCTGCGCACGCGAACGTTATAACATTGTCCCATATTGCCGGCGGGGAACAGATGCTCGCAGATGGCGGCTGGCCGGCCCTGTGCGATACAGGTACCGAACAATGCGACGTTCAGGACGCCGATACCGGCGACCTCTACGGACCCCACCATCACCATCATCCGGATTGTCAGTTCAGCGGACTGATCACGTCGCCGGACACTACCGCCCGGCTTGCCGCCTGGTCACCGGGACAGGTCCCGGCCTACGGCGCCGTTGTCAAACCGGCCCCTGTCTCCGCCGCCGACCAGCCTCCCCGTATCTGAACGAAGAAAACATCTTCGTCCGCGCCGTACCGGCGCCTTCAGATTTAGAGGCTTCCTTACATGTCCATTTTCTCCCGAAGGGCGCCGCGTGCGTTCCTTCCGGGTGCGAGCCTGTGTGTGCTTGCATCCTTCGCCTGCGCCCCCACCCCTTGCGCCGCCGAGCCGGCGCCCGCCTATCATGACCTGCTGAAACAGGCGCAAAACGCCCCTCTGCTGCAGGCGGCCGAGGCCCGTATCGCGCAGGCCCAGGGACTGGCGCAACAGGCCGGCGCCCGCCCCAACCCATCGATTGCGCTCCAGGTCGAAAACATCGCCGGTGATGGCCCCTACCGTGGCGCCGGCAACGCCGAAATAACGGCATCGATCGAACAGACGATCGAGCTGGGCGGCAAGCGGCAGGCCCGCATCCGTGCCGGCCGCGCCGGTATCGAGCTGGCGCGGGCACAAGCACGACAGGTTCAGGCCGAGTTCGCCTTTGCGGTTGCCGAAGCCTATGGCACGGCCGAGGCGGCCGACATCCGCTTGCAACTGGCAAAAGACGCCCTCGACCTGGCGCAGTCCGACGCCCGGGTGGCGCAGGCCCTGGTCACCGCCGGCAAGGAGGCGGATCTGCGCGCACTCCAGGCCCGGTCCGCCGTCGAGACGGCGCGGTCCGAGGTCATTGTCGCCCAGGCGGGGCGCGAGACCGCCCTGGCCCGGTTGACCGCCGGCCTTGCCCGCGCCGTTCCGCTGACCGACATTCCCGTCAGCCTGCTGGCCCATGCCGACCGTTCCGAAAGCGTGGCTGTGGTCGACCCCATGACGACGCCCGCCTACCGCGTCGCCGAGGCCGAACGGTCGGAGATCGCATACCGGGCAGACATCGAGCGCAGCCGGGCCATCCCCGACCTGACGGTGTCGACCGGTATCCGGCAGATACGCGCCGACCACGCCCGCGCCCTGGTCGGCGGCATAGCCCTGCCCCTGCCGCTTTTCGATCGCAACCGGGGCGCTGTCGCCGCCGCCGGTGCCGAGCTGGCAGCCGCCGATCAGCGTGTGACGCTGGCCCGCTATGACGCCCAGGCCGACATCCAGTCGGCATCGGCGCGGCTGAGGGCCGCCTTCGACCGCGTCAGCTCGGCCCGCACCGCCGAAGAGACTGCACAGGAAGCCTATCGACTGAGCCATATCGGTTACCAGGCCGGAAAGCTGCCGCTCAGCGAAGTGCTGGCCGCCCGTCGTACCCTGATCGACGCCCGCCTCCAGACCCTGGCTGTCCGGCAGGACAGGCTGATTGCCGAGGCCGAACTGGCCCGCCTGGCCGGCATCATCCCGTTCGGAGATCCGCAATGACCGTCTCCCTCAAAACCGCACTGCTGGCCGGCAGCGCCCTCCTGTTCGCCGGCCTCGTCGGCTTCGGTCTTGCCCGCCTGGGCGCTGCCCCCGGGCCGTCCGCTGCGCCGCTACTGGCGGTGGCAAAGCCCGCGCCCTCCAGCGAACTGGCCCTGTCGCCCGACCAGGTCCGCCAGGCCGGCATATCCATCGAGACCGTTCAGGCGGGCGGATTCGCCGCCGAAATCCTGTCGCAGGGCACAGTCTTTCCCACCGTGTCGGGCCTGGCCGTGGTGACGGCGCCTGCCGGTGGCACGGTCACACGTATCCTCAAGCGCCTGGGGGATCCGGTCACGACAGGTGAGGCCGTGGCGTGGATAGGCGGCAGCGCGGGGGCGCAGGTCGCCGCCGACCGGCGCGTCGCCGTCGCTCGTTCCGTCCTGGCCGATCAGGTGCGGGCGCGTGAAAAAAGCCTTTTCGATCAAGGCATAACGGCGCGCGCCGACTATGAACGCGCCATGGCAGAAGCGGAATCCGCCCGGGCCGAGGCCGATCGCGCCCGCATCGCGGCCAGCCGCGCCGGTGTCACCGAGGGCGGCACGGCCGTCGTCGTCAGCCCCATCAGCGGCAGGATTACCGCGGCGGGCGCCAGTCTCGGCGCCTTCGTCCAACCCGAAACCGAACTGTTTCGCGTTTCCGATCCCACCAAAAACCAGGTCGAGGCCCAGGTCAGCGCCATGGAGGCCGCCCGGATCGCCCCCGGCGACCGGGCCGTCGTACAGGCCGGCGACGGCGCTCCTATCGATGGCCACGTCCGTTCGCTGACACCGGCACTCGATCCCCAGAGCCGGACGGCTACCGTGGTCATAGAGGCGTCATCCGCCGGGCTGATCTCCGGCCTGGGTATCCGGGTTCGTATCTTCCCGATGGGCGCCACCGGGGATCGTACCCTGATCGCCGTTCCGGAAGAGGCCGTGCAGTCGCTGGACGGCAGGAACGTCGTCTTTCTGCGCACGACCGCCGGCTTCCGGCCGCAGGCGGTCGTCACAGGCCGGCGCAGCGGCGGTCGGGTCGAGATCCTGTCCGGCCTGGCCGCCGGCATCCCCATCGCCGTACGCAACGCCTTCCTGCTGAAGGCCGAGCTCGGCAAGAGCGCGGAGGCGGAGTAGATGATCGATACCCTTATCCGCGGTTCGGTCCGCGCGCGCTGGCTGGTCGTCCTCTGTGTCGCCCTGATCGGCGCGGCCGGCCTGTGGCAACTTAAGCACCTGCCGATCGACGCCGTGCCCGACATCACCAATCGCCAGGTGCAGGTCAATGCCAGCGATCCCGGCCTATCTCCGGTCGAGATGGAAAAACGCGTCACCTTCCCCGTCGAGACGGCCCTCGCCGGCATTCCCGGCCTGGAGTCGACGCGATCCATTTCGCGCAATGGCTTCAGCCAGGTCACGGCGGTCTTTTCGGACAGCACGGACCTGTATTTTGCCCGCCAGCAGGTCTCCGAACGCCTGGCCCAGGCCCGCGACGCCCTACCCGACACGGTGCAGCCAACGATCGGGCCGGTGACCACCGGCCTGGGCGAGGTCTATATGTACGCCGTCGACTTCAATGCGCCCGAAAGCCGGAACATCCGGGACGGCGCCGCCGGCTGGCAGTCCGATGGTGCCTTCCTGACCCCCGAGGGTGAGCGGCTGACCACCGCCATCGCCCGCGCCGGCTACCTGCGCACCGTCCAGCAATGGATCATCGCGCCGCAGCTGCGCACAGTCCAGGGCGTCGCCGGTATCGACGCGATTGGCGGGTATGAAAAGCAGTTCGTCGTCGAGCCCGACCCGGTGCGCCTCTCGGCACTGGGCATCTCCTACACGGAACTGGCCCGGGCTCTCGAAGGCGCCAATACGGCTGCCGGCGCCAACTATCTCGACCGTGGCGGCGAAGCCCTGCTGGTCCGCGCCGATGCCCGGATGCGTTCGGTGGACGACATAGCCTCGGCCATCATCGCCACACGAAACGGCACCGCCATCGCCGTGCGCGACGTCGCCACGGTTTCGGTCGGCGGTGACCTGCGCACCGGCGCCGCCAGCCTGAACGGCCACGAGGTCGTCATCGGTACCGCCCTGATGCGGATCGGTGAAAACAGCCGCTCGGTCGCCCAGGCCGTCGGCAAACGCCTGGATACCGTGCGCAAATCGCTGCCGCCGGGGATTTCGGTGACGACGACCCTGGACCGTTCGGTCCTGGTCAATGCCACCGTCGTCACGGTCGAACGCAATCTGACCGAGGGCGCCATCCTGGTCGCCGCCGTCCTGCTCCTGCTGCTCGGCAACTGGCGCGCCGCCCTCATCGCCGTCCTCGTCATCCCGTTTTCCTTCCTCATGATGGCGAGCGGCATGAATATCCTGAAGGTGCCCGGCAATCTGATGAGCCTGGGCGCACTCGATTTCGGCCTGATCGTCGACGGCAGCGTCATCATCATCGAAAATTGCCTGAGACGGCTGGCGGGGCGACAGCACCGGGAAGGCCGGCTGCTGACCCTGCAGGAACGACTGGCGGAAACGATTGCCGCTGCACAGGAAATGATCCGGCCGACCCTGTTCGGCCAGGCCATCATCTTCCTTGTCTTCGCCCCCCTGTTCGCCTTCTCCGGCATCGAGGGCAAGACCTTCGCGCCCATGGCCATCACCATAATGCTGGCCCTGGGCGCGGCCCTGCTTCTGTCGCTGACCTTTGTCCCGGCCCTGGTCGCCCTGCTGATCCGCGGCAAGGTGGCAGAAAAAGACACCTGGCCTGTCGCCAGGGCGCAGGCCGCCTATACCCCTCTGCTGCGCCTGGCGGTCGACCGTCCCTGGCGTTTCATCGCAGGCGCGGTGGCTATATTTTGCGCCGCCGGAGCGCTTTACACGACGCTTGGGCAGGAATTCATTCCGCAACTGGATGAGAAGAACCTGGCCTTGGCCTCGTCCCGAGTGCCGTCGGTCTCGCTCGAGCAGTCGCTGAACATGCAGCTCGATGTCGAAAAGGCGGTGTCGGCCCTGCCGGAGGTGGCGCTGATGTTCTCCAAGACCGGAACCGCCGAGGTGGCGACCGACCCCATGCCGCCCGGCCTGTCGGACGGTTTCGTTATCCTGAAACCGCAAAAGGATGCCGGATCGAAGGCCGATCTCATTGCCCGGGTCGAGGCGGCCGCCAACAGCCGCATCGGCAATGCCTATGAGTTGAGCCAGCCCATCCAGCTGCGTTTCAACGAACTGATCGCAGGGGTACGCGGCGATGTCGCCATCCGGCTCTATGGTGACGACCTCGATGCCCTGTCCACCTCGGCGCAGACCATCGTGATCGCCCTGCAGTCGGTCCGCGGCGCCGCCGACGTCAAGGCCGAACAGACCGGCGGCGCGCCTGTCCTCGATATCCGCTTCGACCGGGTGGCCATCGGCCGCTACGGTCTGACGATCACAGAGGTCGCCGACACCCTGGCCACGGCCATGGCCGGACGCGAGGCCGGCCAGGTCTTCGACGGCGATCGGCGGTTCCCGATCGTCATCCGGGCACCGCAGCACACCCGCGAAGATCTCGACGCGGTCATGGCCCTGCCCGTCATCCTGCCCGACGGCAAGGGCAGTATCCCGCTGAGCCAGGTCGCCCATGTCGGCGTCAGCGACGGGCTTAATCAGATCTCGCGCGAAAACGGCAAACGGCGCGTCGTCATCCAGGCCAATGTCCGTGGCCGCGATGTCGGCGCGTTCGTCACCGAGGCCCGGGCGCGCATCGATGCCCTTCCCCTGCCGCCGGGCGCTTATCTGGAATGGGGTGGTCAGTTCCAGAACCTCAAGGCGGCCTCCGACCGCCTGATGCTGGTGGTGCCGGTATGCTTCGCCGCCATATTCGGGTTGCTCTATCTCGCCCTCGGCAGCGTGCGCCGCGCCATCGCCGTCTTCGCCACCGTGCCGCCGGGCCTGGCCGGCGGGGTCGTCGCCCTGGCGATGACGGGGACGGCCTTTTCGATCTCGGCGGCAGTGGGCTTTATCTGCCTGTCGGGCGTGACGGTGCTCAACGGCCTTGTCGTCATGGGCGGGATCGGCCAGCACCTGCGGCAGGGCCTGCCGCTGCATACCGCCATCGTCACCGGAGCCCTGGAACGCTTCCGGCCGGTGATCATGACCGGCCTGGTGCCGGCCATCGGCTTTATTCCGATGGCCCTGGCTACCGGAACCGGCGCCGAGGTGCAAAAGCCCCTGGCCATCGTCGTCATCGGCGGCCTGGTCAGCGCCACCTTGCTGACCCTGCTGGTCCTGCCGGCCATCTCCGCCGTCCTGCTGAAGGACGCGCGCAAGGCAAAATAGGGCCCATTGTCCCGGACAGGCCGGTGGGCGTCGATCGCACCCACCGGCCTTATAGTAACAGCTATGGGCCAGAGTCGTTGCCGTTGGTATTACCCCGCCGATTTACGCTTTCAAATTTCCCGGTTTGTGATCTATTGGCGCCAGTCAGAGCCATAAGGCCATAACCATAAGAAACGCCGCAGGGTTTTCCATTTCATGTTTCAGGCCTCCCGCCTCAGCCTGCTGGACCTGGGTGTTATCCTGGTCTATTTCGCCGGGTTGGCTATTGCCGGCTGGCTGAACAACCGCCGGGTCACCCGGGCGCGCGACCATTTTCTCGGCGGCAATTCGGCCTCGTGGCCGAAAATCGGCCTGGCGCTGTATGCGTCTACCATTTCAGCGACGTCGCTGGTCGGCCTGACAGGCTCGGCCTATGCCCACGGCATTTCGGTCTTCAACTACGAATGGCCGGCCGCGGTGGTCCTGACCATCTTCTGCGCCTTCGTCCTGCCGACCTATATCCGCAGCCAGGTCTATACCGTCCCGGAATTCCTCGAACTGCGCTACGGCAAGTTCGTGCGCACCTATGTCTCGGGCCTCAGCATCCTGCTCGGTACCTTCCTCGATGCCTCGGGCGCCCTGTTCGCCGGTGCCGTCCTGTTCCAGATCCTGTTTCCGCACTGGCCGCTATGGGAGGTGTGCAGCCTGCTGGCGATCCTGGCCGGCGCCTTCCTGATCGCAGGCGGCCTGCGCGCCATTATCGCCGTCGAGTCGATCCAGGGCATGATCATGGTGCTGGCGGCGCTCGGCATTGCCTTCTTCACCTATCAGGCCGCCGGCGGGTGGCACACGGCCCTGTCGCATGTCGATCCGTCACACCTGAAGCTGGTCCTGCCGGCATCGGACCCCATCCTGCCATGGACCGGCCTGATCACCGGTGTGCCGCTGATCGGGTTCTATTTCTGGTGCACCAACCAGACCATGGTGCAGCGGGTACTGGCGGCAAAATCGCTCGATGACGGCCGCATGGGCAGCCTGCTGGGCGGGGCGCTGAAACTGACCAACCTCTTCCTGGTCATCCTGCCGGGGGCAGCGGCCATTTCGTTGTTTCCGCATCTCGACCGGCCGGACGAGGTCTTTTCCCATATCGTCTTCGACATCCTGCCGCATGGCCTGGCGGGCCTGATCGTCGCCGCCTGCCTGGTCTCGATCCTGTCGGGCCTGGCCGGTATCTACAACGCCACCTCGACCCTGCTGACCATGGATTTCATTCGCCATCTCAAGCCCGACCTGAGCGAGATGGGCCTGGTCCATGTCGGCAAGGCCGTCACGGTAGTCATCATGGTGCTGTCGATCGTGTGGGCGCCGCAGATCGTCCACTTCCAGAACCTTTGGCAGTACCTGCAGGCCATTCTGAGCTATTTCGTGCCGCCGATCGCAGCCGTCTTCATCTGCGGACTATTCATTCCTAGGGTCAACGCTCGCGGCGCCGGCATCGCCCTGGTCGCCGGCACGACCAGCAGCATCGCCCTGTTCATCGGCATCGAATACAGCCACGTCATTCCGCTGCACTTCCTGGTCGCCGCCATCGTCATCTTCGCCGTCAGCGTCGCCGCCCTGCTGATCGGCAGCCTGACGGCGCCGGCACCCGATCGCGAACGCATCCGCCCGCTGATGTTCTCGAAGGATATCTGGGCGGCCGAGACCGCCCATCTGAAGACCGTGGCGTGGTACAAGAACTACCGCCTGCTGTCGATCGCCCTGCTGGTCGTCACGGCGATCGTGGTGGTGTGGTTCTGGTAAGCTCCGGTATCACGGCGCCTGATAGACCCGGACATAGTCAACCAGCATCTGCCACGGGAAGCTGGCATCGTCGACCGCGCCGCCGAGATCGCCGCCGACGGCGATATTGAGGATCATGAACTGCGGATTGACAAAGGGCCATTCATTGTAGCTGCCTGAGCCGTCATTGTTATAACGCAGGTAGTTACGGCCATCTATGCCCAGCTTGACATAGTCCTTCGTCCAGGTGGCCTGGTAGAGGTGCCAGGCGCCGCAGGCGTCGGCGACATCGTGGATGATGCCCTTCTGCGTGCCCGCCGCCCCGTTATAGTCGCCGTCATGGATGGTCTGGTAAATCTTGCCCGGATTGTTGCCAATCGCCTCCATGATGTCGATCTCGCCATCGGCCGGCCAGGTGGTGTGCGGCGCCGCCGGCAATTGCCAGATGGCCGGCCAGCTGCCCTTCGGGCACGGGATCCACGCCCGGATTTCGGAGTAGCCGTAGGTCCAGGTCTTTTTCGACAACATGCGCGCCGAGGTGTAGTGCTGGCCACCCCAGTCGGCGGCCGAGCTTAAGTCTTCCTTGCGCGCCTCGATGACGAGGTGGCCGCTTTCGACCCGGGCGTTTTCGGAGCGGCCGGCGGAATAGTACTGCTTTTCGTTATTGTACCAGCCGGATGTGTTGCGCCCCGTATCGTAGCTCCAGGCGGCGCTGTCCGGCAGGCCGTCGACGGAGAATTCGTCGCTCCAGGTTAGGGCATAGCCGGCGGGCATGCCGCCCGCCTCGTCGATGGCCGTGGTTCCCGGGCCTGCCACGACTGAAGACGATGAACTGGAAGACGACGAACTCGACGAGGAGGAAGACGACGATGATGAACTGGCGGTGACCGTCGTCGTGGTCGCTCCGGCCGATCCGCCGCCGCCGCACGCGGCCAGGCCGGCACAGGCCAGGCTGATCAGTCCGCTGACGGCCATCAGGCCGCGCGTTGAAAGTCTCGTCATGGTTTCCTCCGTTTGCTGCCTTTGCGGCTTATGGTGTGTAGTGGTGGTCCGCCCGCCCGCCGCTGTCAACATCGCATGACAACATTGTCACCAATCGTGACATCGATGTCACGCCGCATTCCCCCATCGCAAAAGACTTGTTCCCTCAAGGGATTACCGCCCGGGGGCGGCGTGCGCTCTTGCCGGGCCCCGGGGCGCATGTTAGCGTCCCTGCCAAAATACGAGCCCAAAATACAAAGCCGGACACGAGTCCCCAGGAAGACACCGCCTCATGACCTCACCACGCAGCATTCTTATCGCGGGCGGCGGCACGGCAGGCTGGCTGACGGCCTGTTATCTTGCGCGTGTCCTGGGATCCGGCGGCATCAGCGCTGCGCCGGTCATCACGGTCATCGAAAGCCCGGACATCGGCATTATCGGTGTCGGTGAAGGCACCTTCCCCACGATTCGCACCACCTTGCAGACCCTCGGCATCGACGAGGCCGCCTTCCTGCGGGAGACCACCGCCACCTACAAGCAGGGCATCAAGTTCGTCGACTGGCTGGACACACCGCGCGACGGGCAGCACAGCCACTACCTGCACCCGTTCGACGCCCCCTTCTGGAGCGAGGGCGTCAATCTCCTGCCCCACTGGCTGCAGCAGGACAAGGCGACACGCCTGCCCTTCGCCCAGGCCGTCACCTTCCAGCCGCGCGTCGCGGATGCCGACCGGGCGCCCAAGCGGCCCTATGAGGGCAATTTCGGCGGACCGCTCAACTTTGCCTACCACTTCGACGCGGTAAAGTTCGCGCAGATGCTGCAACGCCGCGGCGTCGAACTCGGCGTCCGCCACCTGGTCGGCACGATCGGCGAGGTCGCCCTGGCCGACGACGGCAGTATTGCCAGCCTGACCTCGCCGGAAAACGGCACGCTGAGCGCCGATCTCTATATCGACTGCACCGGTTTCCGCGCCGAACTGATCGGCAAGACCCTGGGCGAGCCGATGCGCGACCTGCGCCCCTTCCTGTTCGCCAACCGCGCCATTACTTGCAACGTGCCCTATCCGGCGCCGCGCAGCCCGATCCAGTCCTATACGGTGTCGACGGCGCACGAGGCCGGCTGGACCTGGGACATCGGCCTCAGCGAGCGCCGCGGCGTCGGCTACGTCTATTCCTCGGACCATTCCAGCGACGACCGCGCCGAAGAGATCGTGCGGGCCTATGCCGGCGACCAGGCAAGGGACGTCTCCACCCGGGTCATCGCCTTCGATCCCGGTTACCGCGATCGCCAGTGGATCAAGAACTGTGTCGCCGTCGGCCTGTCGGCCGGCTTTTTCGAACCGCTGGAGGCCACCGGCATCGTCCTGATCGAGGTCGCCGCCGGCATGATCGCCGACTTCTTCACCGGCACGGGTCCGATCGACGCCTCGGCCGGCCTGTTCAACAGCCTGATGCGCCAGCGCTGCGAACGGATCGCCTCCTTCCTCAAGCTGCACTACTGCCTGACGCGTCGCGACGAGCCCTTCTGGCGCGACAATACGGCCGCGGAAACCATACCGGAGGAGCTGCGCGACATGCTGGCGCGCTGGCGTCACCGCCCCCCGTCGCGCTTCGACTTCATCACCGATGTCGAGACCTTCGCCTATTTCAACTACCAGTACATCCTCTACGGCATGGGCTTCGATACCGATATCGGCGTCCTGTCCAGCGCTGCCGGCGACAGCGCTGCGGCGCAGAAGATCTTCGAAAAGATCCGCGGCTTCGGCGAGCATGCCGTCAAGGACCTGCCCAGCCACCGCGAACTGATCGAACAGATCTACCGCAGCGGCTTCAGCACACCGCCATCGCCAGCCGACCGGTCACCACCGGACCGGAGACGCGTCCGCGCCTGATTTTCTTATCTGCTCAAGCCGCACGGGAACGACATGAGTGAATCGACGACCAACGCTTCATCTGCGCCACGCACCATCCTGGTCGCCGGCGGCGGCACGGCCGGCTGGCTGACGGCCTGCTACCTCGCGAAGGTGTTCAACTCCGTCGATCCCAACGCCATCCAGGTGACGGTGATCGAAAGCCCCGACATCGGCATTATCGGCGTCGGCGAAGGCACCTTCCCGACCATCCGCACCACCCTGCAGACCCTGGGCATAGACGAGGCGACCTTCCTGCGCGAGGCGACCGCCACCTACAAGCAGGGCATCAAGTTCGTCGACTGGGAGCACGCGCCGTCCGAAGGCCCCGATGGCTCGCTGGCGCACAACCACTACATCCACCCCTTTGCCGTCCCATACCCGGTCGAGGGCGCCGGCCTGATGCCCTACTGGCTGCTGCAGGACGCGAAGACCCGCAAGCCCCTGGCAGATGCCGTCACCTTCCAGATCAAGGCCGCAGACGCCGACCGGGCGCCCAAGCGCAACTACGACGCCGGTTTCAGCGGTCCGCTGAACTATGCCTACCATTTCGATGCTGCCAATTTCGCCAAGCTGCTGGCCAAGCGCGGTCTCGAACTGGGGGTCAGACACCTGGCCGGCACGATCGACGGGGTTGCCCTGACACCGGACGGCGCCATCGCCTCGGTCCATTCGCCCGAACACGGCGACCTTACCGCCGACCTGTTCGTCGACTGCACCGGTTTTCGCGCCGAACTCATCGGCAAGGCCCTGGGCGAGCCGCTGCATTCGGTCAAGAACCACCTGTTCACCGACCGCGCCGTCACCTGCCAGGTCCCCTATGACGACCCGGAAAGCCCCATCCGCTCCTATACGGTGTCGACGGCACACGAGGCCGGCTGGACCTGGGATATCGGCCTTAACAGCCGCCGTGGCATCGGTTACGTCTGGTCTTCGGACCATTCCAGCGAAGCGCGCGCCGAAGAGGTCCTGCGCAATTACGTCGGCAAGGACATCACGCCGCGCCATATCCGCTTCAATGCCGGCTATCGCAAACGGCAGTGGATCAAGAACTGCGTCGCCGTCGGCCTGTCGGCCAGCTTCTTCGAACCGCTGGAATCGACCGGCATCGTCCTGATCGAGATCGCCGCCGGCTATATCGCCGAAATGCTGGCCGCCGCCGGCCCGGTCGATGCCGCCGCCCTGCAATTCAACCGCCTGATGGAACAGCGCTGCGATCGCATCGTCGGCTTTATCAAGTTGCACTATTGCCTGACCAAGCGCACCGAGCCCTTCTGGCGCGACAATGCCGATCCGGCCTCGATCCCTGCGCATCTCAACGAATTGCTGGCCATGTGGAAGTACCGGCCGCCGATGCGCCACGACTTCATCGAAAATCTGGAAAGCTTCGCCTACAGCTCCTACCAGTTCGTCCTCTACGGCATGGGCTTTCACACCGACTTCGAGGCTGCACGCCACAGCTTCCCCGCCATCGGCGCCGCCGAAAAGATCTTCGACCGCGTCACCTATTTCGCCGACCAGGCCGCCGCCGACCTGCCCGACCACCGCCAGCTGATCGAAGAGGTCTATGCCCACGGCTACAGCGAAAAGCCGTCCAAGGACAATCTGCTGTCGACCCCGCGCCGGGCCTGATGCCGCTCAATCGCCGCGGGGCTCGCCACACGAGTGGCGACGCGCAGTCGCGCTTGCAGGATGCCGTTCCGGCACCCTGAGTCCTGTCGCGGTACTTCATCCTATCCGGGCATAAAATCCACATCGCCTCTTGATGCGGCATATGTCACGACAGGGGAAAATGCCGCCCTGCGACGGCAAGGAGGACACCATGGGTATAGCGGCGCCTGACGGCTACAGCGATGTCACTCCGTGGATCATCTGTCGCAATACCGCGGGCCTGATCGACTTCATGAAGCGCGCCTTCGACGCCGAGGAACTGGCGCGCATCGCGACGCCGGACGGTGACATCACCCATGCCGAGACCCGCATAGGCGACGCGGTCATCATGGCCTTCGACGGGCCCCGCGACGGCCGCCCTACCCCCGCCTTCCTGCGCCTCTTCGTCGACGATGCCGATGCCGCCTTCGACCAGGCGGTCGACGCCGGCGCCACCCCGGTGACGCGTGTGACGGAACTGGCCTTCGGCGACCGCGTCGGCCGGGTCCGCGATCCTTTCGGCAATATCTGGTGGCTGCAAAGCCATGTCCATGATGTCCCGCCCCAGGACCTGCCCGCCCGTGCGCGGGAGGCGCGGTTTGTCGCCGCCATGGCCTATGTCCAGACCTCGCTGAAGGTCGCACTCAAAAGCGTTTGATTGAAAAGCGTTTAAGTCTCAACTGGTTCCAACTGCTGTCAAGGATCTGTTTACCCTAAGACGGTATTCTCGTGTGAAGACGCCATGGCGGCAACGCCGGACGCGTTTGCACGCTCGTTACACGCCACACCAACGCACACAGGTAAAACCCCGAGTGCGGCAGCTTGACGGCGCGCGAAATTTCGTCATTACATACGTAATACGCGCCTGCAAACAAAAGGTTTGTGCATGGAACTCAAGGTCACCAAGATCGGTAATTCGCTCGGCGTCATCCTGCCGCGAGACCTGTTGATTCAGCTTCGTCTCGACAAGGGCGACAGCATTTTCATCACCGAGACCCCCGACGGCTTCCGCCTGTCGCCGTTAGACCCTCAGTTTGCCGAACAGATGCAGGCCGCCCGCGCCCTGATGCGCAAGCGCCGCAACGCCCTCAACGAACTGGGCAGGCAGTCCTAAGCCGTGGCCTACATCCTCCTGCACGAAGCTGTCATTCCGGCCATACAGGCCGAGCAGGCTGTCCTCCATAAGGGCCGCACGGGCCTGCGCGAACTCAGCATGCTCAAGATGCTGATCGCCCGCGCCGAGGTCCTGAGCGAAAGCACCTCGACCGACCTGGCCAGCCTCGCCGCCATTTACGGCTACGGCCTGGCCCACGACCAGCTGTTCGAAAGCGAGAACCTGACCACGGCCCTGATCGCCATCGAGCTGTTCCTGCAGCTCAACGGCTATAAGCTGATCGCCGACGACACCACCTGCTTCCTGGGCCTGTGCGTCGTCGCCGATGGCGAGCTGAGCGCCGAGGCCTTTGCCAGCTGGATTCGCAGCCATATCGCGCCAGCCTAGGCCTGTAGAGATGTCCGTGCAAACCCGAAACACCCGCCATCCGGGTATTTTCGCGCAGGCCCGGTAAAATTAACGGCATAACAAGCTTGTCGGACTATAGGTGGACTGTTCGTCGCAATGCCCACCGCGACCTGTTTACCCGGAATTCCGCATGAACCGCGTCCTTTACTGCCTCACGGATCACCACGACCTGAAGCTCGTCGTCCTTGCGGCGCTGGTCTGCCTGCTGTCGTGCAGCGTCGTCATGGTGGTCCTCGACCGGGCCCAGAACGTCCAGGGCGGCATGAGCCGCCTGCGCTGGATCGCCACGGCGGGTATCGCCGGCGGTTTCGGCATCTTCGCCACCCACTTCATCGCCATGCTGGCTTTCGATCCCGGCCTGCACCTGACCTTCGATGCCCGCATCACCCTCGTTTCGGCCCTGGCCGCCATGGCGATCACCGCCGGCGGCGCTGAAATCGCCACCTCGCGCGCCTTCCCGGGCGCCTCCCTGGTCGGCGGCGCCGTCATCGGTGCCGGTGTCGGCGTCATGCACTATCTCGGCATGATGTCGGTGTCGTTCGATGGCCGCATCGCCTGGTCGGGCGACCTGGTCGTCGCCTCGGTCGTCGCCGGTCTGATCCTGGGCGCCGCTTCGCTGGGCGTCTTCGCCCTGCGCCGCACCTGGTCGTCTGCCGCCGCCACCGTCCTGCTGGTGCTGGCTATCGTGGCCCACCATTTCACCGGCATGGGCGCCGTCACCGTCATCCGCGACGCCCAGCACCATGCCTCCGGCTTCGCCTTGTCGCCGGCCAGCATGTCGATCACCCTGGCCGTCGCCGCCATCGGCGTCCTGACCCTGTGCATGGCCGCCGTGCGCTCCGGCAACCGTATCGACAGCGTCAAGGCCGAGAGCAACCGCCGCTTCGGCCTGCTGCTGGAAGGCGTTACCGACTACGGCATCTTCATGCTCAATCCCGACGGCATCGTCACCCACTGGAACGGCGGCGCCGCCCGCATCAACGGCTTTACCGCCGATGAGATGATCGGCAACAGCTTCTCCGCCGTCGTCGGCATGGATGCCCAGACCGCCCGCCAACACCTGGAGGGCCAGCGCCGCGCTCGCGAAACCGGCCGCTTCGAGATCGAATTCCGCAGCCACCGCAAGGACGGCACGCCCTACTGGGGCCATTCGGTCGTTACCCCCCTGTATGACGAACATGGCGCCCTGCTGGGCTACGCCTACGCCACCCAGGACATGACGGTGCAGAAGGCCGACAAGGAACGCATCCTCGACATCTCGCGCAATCTCGATGCTGCCCTCAGCCATATGTCGCAGGGCCTGTGCCTGTTCGACCGCAATGAGCGCCTGATCCTGGCCAATGGCCGATTCAGCGAGATTTACGGCCTCGATCCGGCCGCCGTCCAGCCGGGCATCGCCTTCCGCGACCTGCTGTCCGACATCATCGTCCTCAGCGCGGGCACAGCGCCCTCCGAGGACCGCCTGGAGGCCGAACACGCCCGACACCGCGCCATCATCGCCCAGTCGGGCGGCGGCGGCCTGGTGTCCGAACTGTTCCCCGATCGCCCCATGGCCATCTCCCACCGCCCGATGCCGAACGGTGGCTGGGTGACGACGCTCGACGACATCAGCGAGCAGCGCCGCGCCGAGCAGCGCATCGCCCATATGACGCGCCACGACGACCTGACCGGCCTGCCCAACCGCGCCCATTTCAGCCAGCATCTCGACCACGAACTGTCGCTGGCGGCCCGCAACAACGAACAGGTCGCCGTCACCGTCATCGACCTCAGCCGCTTCAAGGAACTGAACGACCAGCGCGGCCACAGCATCGGCGACGCCGCCCTGAAGATCCTAGGCGAACGCCTGGCAAGCCTGGCCTTCGGCGACCGCCGCTTCGTCGCCCGCCTCGGCGGCGACGAGTTCGGCGCCGTGCGCCGTTTCGAAGCCGGTGAAGGCGAAGATGCCATACGCACCTCGATGGAAAAGCTGCAGGCCTGCATCACCGAGCCCATGCTGATCGCCGGCAGCGAAATCTCGCTGGCCGCGGCCTTCGGCGCCGCCATCTTCCCCGGCCACGGGGGCTTGCGCGAACAGCTGGTCAACAATGCCGACCTGGCGCTGGCCCGCGCCAAGGCCCAGGGCAGCGACACGGTCTGCCTGTACGAACCGGAAATGGACGAGGCCGCCCGCGAACGCCGCACCCTGGCCAAGGACCTTGTCCGCGCCCTCGACAATGGCGAATTCCGCGTCTTCTACCAGGTGCAGCAGGCCGTCATGACCGGCAAGATCACCGGCTAC
The DNA here is from genome assembly GCA_965246725.1 of Asticcacaulis sp. Taxonomy (GTDB): domain Bacteria; phylum Pseudomonadota; class Alphaproteobacteria; order Caulobacterales; family Caulobacteraceae; genus Asticcacaulis. The sequence continues at coordinate 25,716 of CBDFFG010000026.1, read as the reverse complement.
GAGGCCCTGATCCGCTGGAAACACCCCCACCGCGGCTTTGTGTCTCCGGCCGATTTCATCGCCGTCGCCGAGGAGAGTGGCAGCATCGTCGATATCGGCGCCTGGGTACTGCGTACGGCCTGCTACGAGGCCGTCCGCTGGAACAACGACGCCCGCATCGCCGTCAACCTGTCCCCGGTCCAGCTCAAGGATGTCGACCTGATCAATACGGTGCGCAGCGTCCTGGCGGAGACCGGCCTGTCGCCGCACCGCCTCGAGCTCGAAATCACCGAATCGACCATCATCGAGGACAAGATCACCGCCCTGCACATCCTGCGGCAGATCAAGTCCCTGGGCGTTACCATCGCCATCGACGATTTCGGCACCGGCTATGCCTCGCTCGACACCCTGAACGCCTTCCCGTTCGACAAGATCAAGATCGATCGTTCCTTCCTGCGCGACGCCGATACCAGCCGCCAGGCCCGCGCCATCGTCCGCGCCATCCTGGCACTCGGGCGCTCGCTGGAGATCCCGGTCCTGGCCGAGGGCGTCGAAACCGAAGAACAGCTTGCCCTGCTCCAGGAAGAAGGCTGCGAGGAAGCCCAGGGCTACCTGCTGGGCCGCCCCGCCGAACAGGTCAGCATGGCTGCCCTGCGCCAGGTATCCTAGGGCCCCAAACAGCCTCCAGGCGGCCTCCCAGGGGCCCTGCCGGCCCATTTTGAACATGACCATCGGGGCGCAGGCATCTGCGCCCCGAGTTGCATTTTACGCCAATGATCATCAAGGGCGACCTTCGGCCTACGGGTTGCTTTCTCATATCCGACAGGGCATAGGCTCGCGGCCGACAAACGAGGACCCCGTGAAATGCCTATAGGTGCCATAAGGTGGCCGGAAGCACCCGAAGACGCCATGCGCGCGCTACTGCGGTTCCAGTTGCTGGCACTTCGCGAATTGAAGGTCGAACTGCCGCAAAATCCTAACGACCCGGTCCTGCTGGCGACATCATGGTTAGAGGGCTCGGTTGGCGAGGCCGAACTGGACGCCGCCAGGAACCAATGGTGGTCCGTCATTGATGATACCGGCGCCATACAGGATTTCCGGTCGCCCCGCGCCTTGCAAGCCCGCCTGGCTATCTGCCTGCTGGTCCACATCCGCGATGCTCCCGAGGTCGGCGAGTGTCTATCGTGGTTCCTTGAAGTCCTGGGATTCTACGGAACGGACAGCAAGAAGGCGACTGCACTCATGAACGAAACGTTCGGGCTTACACCACAAGGCGGCACAAGGTCTGCTTCGGCTTTCTGAGGCGTGAATCATTTCTGGCCCAGGCGGCCTGGAGCATAGATAACTACGCCCCAGGGGAGCTCCTACTTTCCAATCACCGCGTCCAGCGCGGCCGTAAACGCCTTGCCGTCACACACCGGTTTATCACCGCAGACCGCGGGCTTCAGAGTGGTCAGGTCCCCCTGCCCCATCGGCGTCAGGTTACGCATTTCGTCGAGCGTCTGGGCGCGGAAACGGACCACGATCTTTTGCTGGCCTTGTGCGTTTTGCCAGCGCTCGAAGATGATGGCGCCGCCCGGTGGCGGGTCGTCCGCCGGGAAGTCGCCGCCCACCCAGTGCAGGCCAAGCGCCCCACCGATATAGGCCAGGTTCGAGTCGTGGCCGACCAGCACGGTCAGGCGGGCCGTATCGGTGGCGAACAGGCCGCGCTTGACCTCCGCCAGCAGGGGAGCGGCGCCGAAATCGGCAATGGCCTTGGGCCGCGCCACCAGCTGGAATTCCAGGGCATGCAGGCTCAATAAGTCGCGGATGCGTGCCTTGTCCGCCAGGCCCCAGCCGACCTGGTTCAGGGGCTTACCATCGGCATATTCCAGCATCAGCACCTGGCCGACCGTCGAGCCGATATCGAGTCCGCCGGAAATCTTGACGCGGCCCTTCGAGGCATCGAGCTGTGTCGCCATGCCTGACAGCTTGCAATCGGCTTTCGTGCAGCCGATTATGGCGCTGATGGCATCGAGACGGGCGCGGTTGGCGGCGTCGAGACCGGCAAGCCCGCCTGCCGGCAGGGCATCCTGGGCCGATTTCAGGGCAAGGGCCGGGTCGAGAAGGTCGCCGGTTTCGAACGGCGAGAAACGCGGGTCGCTCTCCCCGTCTCCGTCAGCCTTGATGCCGGCATGCTCGATATCACCGGCGCAGGCCTTGAGGCCCGCCCCTTCGACATAGGCTTCGGCGGTCTTCAAGGTGCGTTCGTCGGTATCGGCGACGACTCGGACCGCCCTGCCCTTGACCGAGCTGCCCGTGGCTTGGCTGCAGTCCGTGCCCACAAGCCCGGCATAGTGCGCGGCGTCGAATGCGCCCAGCACCGTCACAGCCTTGTAGCCATGGGCCGTCAGATGGCCGTAGGGCACGTCCCATTGCGGCCACGAACGGTCGCTCAAGGCCGCCGGGACGACCTGGGCCTTGGTCGGCGGGCGGATGCCGTGGCGCATGACCACGACGACCCGTTGCAACGCATAGCCTTTTGCCGGCGCGGCGGGGGCGGCGTCGGCTTTTGTGACGACAAGGCTGGCCGCGGCGACCGCGACCAGCCAGGTCAGGACAACGGCCAAAGCCCCTGCCCCAACCCTCTTGGCAACCTGGACGGCCATCAGAACTTGGCCGAAACGCCGACGGCCCAGGTCTTGCCATAGACCTCGTTCTCGACCAGGTACCTGTTCGGGCCGATCTGGCGGCGCCACGGGGCATCGTTGAGGTTCTTGCCCTGGAAGAAGAGCTGCCAGTTGTTATTGAGAGCGTAGCCGACCTTGACGTCGACGCGGCCGCGACCGGCCGTATAGATGTCGCCATCGGCGGTTTCACCCAGGGTATCGAGGAACTTGGAGCGGTACGAATAGGCGACACGAGCCGTCCAGTTGTACTTTTCGTAGGTCAGTTCGGCGGTGCCGGTGGTGTCCGATGTATAGATCAGGCGGACCTTGTCCCTGCCCGGCGCGCCATCGGTCGACGACGACTGCGAGGAAGCGTTGAGCGAGACGCCGAGACCGTCGAAGGGCGTCGGCAGGGCGTCGAGCTGGTAGACCAGGTTGAACTCGATGCCCGATACCTTGGCCGACTTCAGGTTCTTCGACTGGGTGATGAAATATTGCGAATAGGTCGCCCCGCCGACCGTCAGGTTACCGGTGTAGCCGGTCAGGAAGATCGGATCCTTGATGTCCTTGTAGAAGGCTGGCCGACAGCGAGATGACGCCCTTCTTGCCGAAATAATGCTCGATCCCGGCGTCGAGATTGACCGACTTGAGCGGATTGAGGCTGGCATTGCCCAGGGTAGCCTGGGTGGAGCTGGTGTCGATATTCACGGTCGGAGCCAGGTCGACATAGTTGGGACGGCCGATCGCCGTGGTCGCGGCAAAACGTGCCAGGGTATTGGCATTGAAGTCGTAGCGGCCGACAACGGACGGGAAGACATCGGTATAGTCCTTCTTGCCGAAGCTGTTGAAGGTGGTGCTGAACGACGCCTTTTCGTCGAAGGCGATGGCGGCGGAGTCGTTGGCGGTGTGTTCGACGCGCACGCCCGGCGTAACGGTCAGGTTTCCGCTGCGAATGGTCGCCTGGGCGTAGCCGGCGCTGACGGTTTCGCTGACATCGTAATCGCCGCCCAGTTCGCCGACAATGCTGTCCGGCTGCACCAGGTTGGCGTCGACCAGCAGATTATGCGCCTTTGCATAGGCCAGCGACCCCGGGAAATCGACCGTCGGCCCCAGGGTATAACGGCCATCATACAGGGTGGCGCCGGTATAGGACTGGAAATTGTTCAGCGTCATGCCCGATTTCGACAGGTCGTACAGGCGATATTCGACGTTGGAACGCTTGTGGCGCTTGGAATATTTGCCGCCGAACTTCCAGGTGGTGTCGCCACCGAACATGCCGGTGTGCAGGCTATAGTTGAAACTGGCCTGGTTGAGGATCTCGCGGTAGTGGTCGGCTTCCAGTTCGGCCTGGCTGGCCGTGAAGGCGGAGGCGTCATAGACCTTGCTGCCCGGATCGACGCTGAACAGGACGTTCGACAGGTCGTAGGTGCCCTTGGCGTCCTTTTTGCCCGCGACGTAGGCGAAGTTGTAGCGCGGATCGTCATCCTTGATCGCCGTCGAATTGGTGACATCGAGGTCGAGCTTGCCCTGCCCCACCGTAAATTCGCCGCCGAAGCTGACCGTCGAGATATGCTCGTCCTCGAAACGGTACTTGGCGTCGCGCTTGGCGGCCTTGGCGCCGGTCCACGTGCCGGCGTCGGCGCCGGTCGGGGTCCAGCCGGCCAGGGTCACGCCGAACTGCTGGCGCTGTTCCATGTCGGTGAAATGCGAGAACAGGGTGTGGGCATACAGGTGAAAGTCGTCGCTGGGCTTGTAGTCGAAATTGACCGCCGCGCCCTGGCGGTTACGGATGACGTAATAGTCGCGAAGTTTCCAGTCTTTCGGAACAACCTGCGTGATGCCGTTGGCGGTGACCGGCGTCCAGGTTTCCGAACCCTGCAGATTGTCCGAGGCCTGCGGGCGGCGCGAGGCGTTGAGGGCGACCACCAGGCCGAACTGCTTGCGGTCGCCGAAACGGGCGCCGGCCGACAGGTCGGTGTCGTATGACGACTTGCCGTTCAGGTCGATCTGCCCGGCGGCATAGCGGGCGGTCGCAAACGGCTTCTTGCGGTCGAAGGCTGTCAGGGTCTTGACGTTGACCGCGCCGGCAATGGCGTTGGCGTCGTATTCGGCGGTCTGGTTCTTCATCACCTCGATCGACCCGATCAGGCCGCTCGGGATAGTGTCGACCTTCACTTCACGGGTGTCGGTTTCAGGCGCGGCGGCGTCCTGGCCATTGATGCGGACGGCGGCCAGGGCAGGTTCGAGGCCACGAATGACGACGTACCGGCCTTCGCCCTGGTCGTCGTCAACGGTAACGCCCGGCATGCGCTGCACGGCTTCACCGACATTCTGGTCCGGCAGCTTGCCGGCATCGTTGGCGGTAACGACCTCCTTCTTGACCTGGGAGGCGTGTTGCTGGTCGAGCGCTTCGCGTTCGGCGGCGCGATGACCGAAGACGACGACGGTCTGGGTATCGCCCGAAGCGGCATCGGCTGTGGTCTGGGCCTGGGCGGCAGACGTCCCCAGGGACAGGAGACCCAGTGAGATCGCGCTGGTCGCGCAGGTGAAAAGGAGGGTATTTTTGAGCATGTGGCTGGCCCCGGGCGGGTGAATGATGGCTGGATTAAGGCCATAACGCCCGCTGGGTAACGCTTCCGCGACAGTTCGGTTAAGCTTTCACGACTATCCCGCGGTGCGGCATAGGCCGTGCCAAATAGGTGACATTTCAGCTGGGCTTCAGCTTCGCTTCAGGTTCGAAGCCTGCACAGTGTCCACAGGCCCACATGCAACGTGCATGTGCGACATCGGCATGGGACGTGAATCGACGCCGCGGCCGCAGCGAAACATGTCGACGCGTGGACATGCCGACGTGCGGCAGCCCCTCCCCTGCCCGCTTGGTGTCACAGTTTCTGCCGTTGATGCTGCTGTCGGCCGAACCTATTCCGGCATATTTTCGATCAGTTCCAGGGACTCGACCAGGATCTGGCGCATGGCCGCCTCTGCACCGGCGGCGTCTTTTCGCTCGATGGCGCTGAACACCGCCGCATGGTCGTCAATATTGGCCGTGTGGCCGGCAATGCGGTTGGTCAGGCCGATCGAGATGGTCAAGGCCGTCTGGATCAGCTCCCGCAGCTGGATCAGGAACGGATTGCCAGCAGCGCGCAGGACGGCGACATGGAAGTCGATATCGGCCAGCAGCGCCCGGTCGTGGTGCTCCGCCTCGTTCGACATGGTCTCGAGCGCCGTGCGAATCGCCGCCAGGTCGCTTGCCGAGGCACGACGGGCGGCCAGGGCGGCGGCGACCGGCTCGATGGCCAGGCGGACCTCGGTATAGTCGCGATAGACCCGGGCGGTAAAGGGCCGCTCCATCATCCAGCGCGTCACGTCGGGATCGAGCAGGTTCCAGCTGGCGACAGGTTCGACCTTGGTGCCCTGGCGCGGTCGCGAGCTCAGCAACCCCTTGGCGGACAACATCTTTACCGCTTCACGCGCTACGGTGCGGCTGGCGGTGAAGTTGATGGCCAGCTCCGCCTCGGTCGGAAAACCGCGTTGATCGTATTCTCCGGCGACGATCGCCTGGCCAAGCGTTTCAAGGAGCCCGTAGGTCAGGCTTACGCCCTGTGCATGCCGCATCTCTAGTCCCAGTCCCAACTGTGCGCTCTTGCTGGCGCGATCTGTAATTTTTTGCATGTAACACAGCTACAGGCAAGCGCTCTTCCTTTTAAAACAAAGGTATTCAGCGCTGAATGGTCCACGCGTCCGCGCGCCAAAAACACAAGATGTCGAAAGACAGACCGGTCCATCGGTCATTTTAAAACTCCGTTAACCGAAACAGTCGACCTGTTGAGGCATCCGCCTGTCCACATGTTTGCCAGTGGCGGGGTCGGCGACCCGGCATGACGAACACGTCCCCTGCCCGCGCCTCCACCCCTGGACACCGCCACAACACGAGCTTCGGGCAGGTCCATGCGCCGTAATGTCGTCTCCGCCACGTGACGACGAACCGGCACCGCCACACACCAGCGTCCCGACAGGTTGAAACCGGGGCAAGCGGAGAACAGGACACATCAATATGTCCGCCGACGGACAGGACTACCCGCACACCTCTCCGCGTCTCGACCTGACGGCGCGTCCACACACCCACGTCATGGCGCGCAAAAACGACGACGACGCGACACGCCGAAATGAAGACGCGCCTGCGTGCGGAAACGAAGACATGACGTCCTGTCGCTCCGAGGAGATGGCGACAGGTGCAGGGGAGGGCGTGCGAAAATCTCCGCCCGTCGCCGTGACGACGATCAGGCCCGCCCACCATCCCGCATATCCGCACGAAAACGCGCGGCCTTTTCCACACGCTTACGCGGCGACGCGCGCGCATGTTAACCCTTTGTCAGGTCTTCAGGCCTATAGATACGCGCGTCCACATGTCATTTCGCCGAAAGGCTAACGCGTATGAAAACCCTGGCCATCGTTTCGCAGAAGGGCGGCGTCGGAAAAACGACGATCGCCGTGCATATCGCGGTCGCCGCCGCCAGCGCCGGCTACAGCGTCGCCATCATCGACCTGGACCCGCAGGCCACCGCTGCCCAGTGGGCGGACTGGCGTAATGCCGCCAGTGGAGAAGGGGAGGGGGGCAATGAAAATCCCGTCGTCGTCGCCGCGCCGCACGCCCGCCTGGCCCCGACCATCAAGGAGGCCGAGAAGATGGGCGTAGATCTCATCATCCTCGACTCGCCGCCGGCCGCCGACAGCGCCGCCGTCGCCGCCGCCAAGATGGCCGACCTGGTCCTGATCCCGACCCGCGCCTCGGCCTTCGACCTGCACGCCATCAAGACCACCGCCGAACTGGTCCGCGTCGCGCAAAAGCCGTCCAGCGTCCTGCTCAATGCCGTGCCGGCCCGCGCCAACAGCCTGATCGAGGAGGTGGCCACCGTCATCCACTCGCTTAACCTCAATATCGCGCCGGTTTGCCTGGTCGACCGCGCCGCCCTGCGCCACGCCGTCATCAACGGCCAGACCGCCGCAGAATACGAACCCAACGGCAAGGCCGCCGACGAGGTCAACAAGCTATATACGTGGGTGTGTGGACGTCTCGACATGCCCACCAGTCCTGCCCCAAAAACCAAAGACGAAAAAACCGTTTCTTCCGAACCGCTTAAAGGTGCCGCATGAGTAAATCGTCCACCGGCCGCCCGAGCCTGGCTGACCGCCTGGCCGCCGTCGCCGGCCCCCAGATCCAGCCGTCCGCCGTCATCGCCCGCGAAGCCGCGCCCGAACCGGCCATCGCCATGCAGGCGCCGCGCATCAAGCCGAAGATCGTCGCAACCGTGCCGCAACCCGTGCCCGAGGCCGCGCCTAAGGCCCGCGACGGCAAGACCATGATCGCCGGCTATTTCAGCCCGCAAATGGCCAAGGCCGTCAAGCTGCTGGCCGTCGAACGCGACACCACCGTCCAGGCCCTGATAGGGGAGGGGCTCGACGCTATCCTTCACAAATATGGGAAACATCCCATGGGTGAACGCTAAAAAACCGGAAGTATGCAGGGCCGCCAAAATCCTGGACCTCCGCTGCACCCGGAATCGCGATAGCGTCTAACCCATTGAATAACAAAGCCGGGCTCCATATGGCGCTCGGCTTTTTGGTACCCTGAGTGCGTAAACACCGTTGCGAATCCGGGTGCAGGGGCCGTGCCCCTGCTGGCCCTGCTTTTGACTCACGCTTCCGGAGGAATCATGAAACAGTGACGTGTTATGACTCGCCGCCGTGATCCGAACGCCGAACTGGACCTGTTTATCCCCTTGCTGCACGACGTAGCATTGAAGGATCAGCGTGAGACCATGGAGCGGCCCTTCTTCAGCCTGCAAAAACGCAAGCGGCTGAAGCCCATCGAGTATAAGTCGCCCGACGGCGACGTCTGGGTCAAGGTCGAGGCCATGCCGGCCTATGGCATGGCGACCATCTGGGACGCCGATATCATCATCTGGGCGGCGTCTGCGCTCAATCGCATGAAATCGCAGGGCGTCAACGACCTGCCGCGCACCCTGCGGACGACCACCTACGACCTGTTGCGCGCCATTCGCCGCGATACGGGCGGCAAGGCCTATGCCGAATTGCAGGCGGCCCTGCAGCGGCTGGAAACGACCTCCATCCGGACATCATTGCGGGCACCCACCCGGCGGACCGAGGCGCAGTTCGGCTGGCTCGACGGCTGGACCCTGGAAATCGACCAGGCGACGGGACAGCCGCGCGGCATGACCCTGACCCTGTCCAACTGGGTGTACGAGGGCATTGTCGGCGATCGCTCGCTCCTGACCATGCACGGCGACTATTTCCTGCTGACCGGTGGGCTGGAGCGGTCCCTGTATCGGATTGCCCGCAAGCATGCCGGTGTGCAGCCCGAGGGCTGGTTGTGCCGTATCGAGGTTCTGCACGCCAAGACCGGATCGGACAGTCCTTCCAAGGAATTCAACCGGATGCTGCGCAAGGTGGTCGAGCGTAACCAGCTGCCGGAATACGATCTGAAGCTGACCACCACCCAGGACGGCTCACCGGCCCTGTTCGTTATCAGCCGACTGGCGCAGCTCGATGGCACGATAACGGCCGAGCTGGGTGCTCTGAATGCCCGTGACGGTCTGCCTGCGCCTGCGGGCACGAAGGCTGCCAAGCCTCTGAAGATAAAGACAAAGACGGAAGCCCGCGCCCGCGCTGCCGCCCAGAACTGAGCCCTGTCCATCGGGGGATCACACACTCCAAGTCCTGGGGGATTGTCGGGGGATCGCACACCTTTCTATCCTCCTTACGGACGTCTCCACAGGCAGGCTTCACGCCGGAACTACCCGAATCATCGGGGGATCACACACCTGATTCGTTTGCGCCCCGTGGATAGGGCCGCGCACGGGCCGCGCTCGACAGAGGGGATAGCGACGGGGGATCACACACCCCAGGTCCTGTGAACCTTCGGGGGATCGCACACCTGACCTGTTCGGGCAATCAGCGGGCGAATCAGCCGGGCAGGGGAAGCAAAAGGGTTAAAAGACGGAAAAGGCCGTTCTTCGGGGGATCACACACCCTTCCAATGGCGCGCTATCGGTCACCCCGTGTGGATAAGTCTGTGAAAAACTTCCGGAAATGACGCTTTTGCGACGAAAGGGGACGGGGGATTGCCCACTTTTCCATCGGGGGATCACCCGCCTGCCGAGCGGGGGAACACACACTAAATAGCGGGGGATCGCCCACCGGGCACTTCGGGATGCTATTGATTCACAAGCGAAAAAGTGCCCGTTAACCCGCCTTAACTTGTTTAAGGATTCTACTAATAGACTCTCTAACGAAAGAAACGGCATTTTCACAAAGGGCGGCGGGGCAGCAGGCCTTGAAGAGGGCCTGCCCCGCCTCTTACGGAGAGGGAAGGGCAGAGGTGGGCAGACACCGCCGTATACCCGCGGTCATGAGGAATGGCAGCCGTGATAAAACCGTCTTTTGCTTGACCTTTTTTCCCCATACAGCCTAATCTCTGCTACCACGACGGGTGAGGGGACCCGGTGTGTGCTGTTCCTTGGGGGAGATAACGACAGGTGGTTGTGTCTGAGGCATCTCAGTCGGCGAGTGTGCAGCCTGGCGCCGCACCTATGCCAGGCCATGCCCCCGGCGTCAGCCTCGACCAGGCGAAGCGCCTGATACACACCGTCAACGCCCATAACGACCTGCAGATACGCTTCGGTCACACACCACCGCCCGATCCGCGCGCCATGGAATTCTGGCGCAAGGTGTTTACCGCCATCGGCAAGTTCTTTGTCGCGGTGGGTGAGATATTCGCCCCGATCGCGCCCATCCTGCCATATCTGTTGTATGCCCTGGCCTTCGCCGTGGTGTGTCTGCTGCTGTCGCCCGTGGTGCGGTTGTTCCTGACGACCCGCTTCGAGCGCCTGTTCGCCCGCGACCACCTGAAGGCCGACGCGCCCTGGCGGCCCACGCGTGAGGCCGTGGCAGCCCTGCTGAGCGAGATCGACGCCCTGGCGGCCTCCGAGCGCTACGACGAGGCCGTCCACCTGCTGCTGGTTCGTTCGGTGGCCGATATCAATGCCTATCGCCCGGACCTGGTGCAGCCGCACTATTCGGCGCGCGACATCCTGATCCATCCCCTGCTGCCGGCGGGCGCCCGTCCGGCCTTCCAGCGTATCGTCGGGTGGGTGGAAACCAGCTATTTCGCCGGGATCGCCGTCGGCAAGGCCGGCTTCGATGCCTGCCGGCAGGCCTATGTCGACTTCGTCGCCAGCGAGGGGATTGCCTGATGGCGAAAATATCCGCTCCAAAGCTGGCCCTTCCAAAGATGACTGTGCCGAAAACCTCGTCGTGGCTGCCGGCGGTGGCGCTTCTCCTGTGCCTGAGCATGTTCGGCATGGCGGCCGTGTCGCTGTTTACCGTCGGGGCCGACCCCGAAAGCGGCCCGAAGTCCCTGCCGACCTCGGTCGCCGCGCAAGGCTACCAGGGCCTGCGCCGGCTGTTGCAGGCACAAGGCCACGAGGTGGTCACCAACCGCTTCGAGGACGGCTCCAAGGGCGGAGCGGCGGCGCGCGGCGACGTCGAGGTCATTACGCTCGATGGCGACGGCGGTGTGTTCAATCCCAACGATACCGTGTCGACCTATCGACCCAACAGCCGTCAAGCGGCGTCCGAATCGGCATCTGCCAGTGCTGAGGCCAGTGCCGCGACCAGTGTGTCCGCTTCATCTTCGCAGGCGTCCGCCTCCGCCTCGGAAGAGGCCACCGACCCGACCGGCAGCTGGATCGCGCCCGACAAGAGGCGTTCCGACCATCTTCTGTACAGTCCCCTCGGCCGCACCGTCATCGTCGTCCTGCCGAAATGGCATTCGGGCAGTGCCCCGGGTAATCCCCGCTGGGCGGCCAATGCCGGCCTGTTCGACGATATGGCCCTGCGCCAGTTGCTGACCGTCCTGTCGCCGGTGACGGAAAAGGATTCCCCCAATATCGATCGCGACGAGGACGACAAGACACCGCCCGTCGTCACCCCGGCGCCGGCCGGCAAGGGTGTGTTCGACGACGGCGAAACCCTCTACACCTACGACAAGGTGGCCTACGATATCCGCCAGTCGCACACCCGGGGTAATCTGGTCCTGCACGGCGCCCCTGGTCAGTCCCTGTTCGGCGGCAGCCTGACGGTGGGGGCCATAGACGATCTGCAATCGGTCACCGGGCCCAATCTGACACCCCTGCTGGTCACGGCTGACGGTGTGCCGCTGGTGTCGCGCCTGACGGTCACCGATGGCCGCCGCCAGCCTGCCGTGCCCGTCTATGTCGTCAGCGATCCCGACCTGCTCAACAACCAGATCCTGTCCGACCCGAAACGGGTCGTGTCCGCCCTGCAGATCGTCGACACCCTGTCGCCGGCGGTAAGGCATCCGGCCAGCCTGGTCTTCAACCTGACCTTCAACAATCTCGCCTTCGACCACGACCTGATGCATGCCCTCAGCCGCCCGCCGTGGCTGGCCGTGCCGCTCAGCCTGCTGTTGCTGGGCCTCGGCCTGATGTGGGCGGCGTTCGCCCGCTTCGGCCCGCCGGTCCTGGCGGAGGAGGGGGCAGCGCTCGGGCGCGGTGTGCAGGTCCTGGCCGACAATGCCGCCCGCCTGATGGCCATTACCCTGAAGGAAGCCAAGCTTGGCCCGGCCTATGCCCAGATGGTGCGCGACGAGGTCATTCGCGCCCGCGGCTACCGCCAGGTCAACCCGAACGAAAGCCTCGACGAACTGGCCGACCGCATCGGCCAGATCTACGGCGCCACCGACAGCTATACCGCCCTGAAAGCCCGGGCGGCCACCCTCATTACCGTGCATCAGCTGATCGACCTGACGCGATCGCTGCACACCTGGAAAACGGAGATCGACCGTGCAAGTATCTGATATCCAAACCCTGGCGCAGACCCTGCGCGCCGAGATGGCCAAGGTCATCGTCGGGCAGAACGATACGCTCGACCTGATGCTGACGGCCCTGTTCTCGGGCGGCCACATCCTGCTCGAGGGGCCGCCGGGCACCGCCAAGACCCTCCTGGCGCGTACCTTCTGCCGCAGCCTGTCCTTACGCTTCGGCCGTATCCAGTTCACACCGGACATGCTGCCGGGCGACGTGCTGGGCTCGAATCTGTTCAACTTCCAGACATCGAGCTTCACCCTGGCCAAGGGGCCGATCTTCTGCGACCTGCTGCTGGCCGACGAAATCAACCGCACCCCGCCCAAGACCCAGGCGGCGCTGCTCGAAGCCATGCAGGAACGCCACGTCACGCTCGACGGTGTGCGTCATGACCTCGGATCGCACTTCACCGTTATCGCCACACAGAACCCGATCGAGCAGCAGGGCACCTATCCGCTGCCGGAGGCCCAGCTCGACCGCTTCCTGTTCAAGCACATCCTCGGCTATCCCAGCCCCGAGGAGGAGCGCCGCATCATCGAGACCTCGGGCAATGCCGCTGCGGCGCCCGATCCCGAAACCTCCGGCGTCAATGCGGTGCTGACGGCCCAGACCCTGGACGAGGCCATTGCCGTCGTCGGGCAGGTCAAGCTCAATGCCGCCAATCTCGACTATATCGTCGCCCTGATCCGCGCCACGCGCGAAGCGCCGCAGCTGTCAGTGGGAGCATCGCCGCGCGCAGGGGCCCTGCTGGCCCGTGCAGCCCGCGCCAGGGCCACACTCGACGGCCGCGACTATGTGCTGCCCGACGACATCAAGGCCCTCTACAGGCCCTGTATGCGCCACCGCGTGCTATTGTCGCCCTCGGCCGAGATCGAAGGGCAGAATGTCGACGGCGTCCTGCAGACCCTGCTCGAAAAAATCGAAATCCCGCGGTAGGCCCCTTGTCGATCTATCCCGCCCCACGTCTGCTGGTCCTGCTCGGTCTGGGACTGCCCTGCGCCATCGGCGTCGGGCTATACCTGCCGCATGCCTGGCCGTGGGTGCCGATCGTGCTGGCGGCCCTGTTCGTTGCCGCCCTGTTCGACGGCCTGTTCGCGCCGGTAGGGCAGGGGATGCAGGTGCATGTCGCCCTGCCCAGGAGCCTGGGCGTCGGCCGCGACTACGATGCCGCCGTCACCATCCGCTTCACCGCCTGGCGTCAGCCCGGCCGCATCGAGCTGCGTCTGGGGCTCAACCGCGTGCTGGCGGCCTCGACCTGCGACCGGGTCTTCGACGTCGCCGACGACAAGGCCTTTCACGGTCTGTTGCACGTGCATGCGAAGACGCGTGGACGCGGCCACATAGATGCCGCCTGGGTGCGCTGGCGGGGTTATCTAGGCCTTGTCCATATTCAGAAAAAAGTGCCGCTCGACGCAGGCGTGGTCATTACGCCCGACCTGAAGGGCGTCGAACAGGACGCGTCCGACCTGTTCTCGATCGATAATATCTATGGGATCCGGGTGCAGAACCAGCTGCATAACGGCTCGGAATACCACGCCCTGCGCGAATACGATGCCTCGCAGGACCATCGCCGCATCGACTGGCGATCGTCGGCCCGGCACATGAAGCTGTACAGCCGCGAATACCAGGCCGAGCGCAACCACCATATCGTCCTGGTCTACGATACCGGCCGGTTGATGGGGGAACCGCTCAACGGCCTGAAGCGCCTCGACCGCGCCATCTATGCCGGCCTGCTGCTCGGCTATTGCGCCCTCAAGATCGGCGACAATATCCGTACCTTCGCCTTTGCTTCGCGGCCCTATCACGCCGCTCCGATGATTTCGGGAACGCAGGGGTTCGAAATCCTCAAGAGCCAGCTGTCGGCGCTCGAGGACACGGCCGAGGAATCGAACCACACCCTGGCCCTGGCCGATCTCAATTCCAAGGTCGGCCGCCGCTCGCTGGTCATCCTGTTCACCGACTTCATCGACGAGATCAGCGCCGACCTGATGCTGGAATCGCTCGCCCGCCTGTCGAAGAAGCACCTCGTCATGTTCGTCGCCTTCAAGGACCAGGTGGTCGAGGACCTGATGGCGCGCGAGCCGCGCCAGCCGGAGGACGTTACCCGCGCCGTCTTCGCCAAGCGCCTGTCGATGCAGCGCGAACGCGTCCTGGCCCAGTTGCGCCGGCAGGGCGTCGAGGTGCTGGAAGCGCCGACCGAGGACCTGGCGACGGCGATCGTCAGCAAATACCTGGCGCTGAAACGCGCCGACAGGCTGTAGGAGATATCGTATGGCCGAACCGAACGAACCCGACGCGCAACAGCCGAAGCCGGTGCTGCAGCTCAAGAGCCAGAAGTTCCGCGAGGCGCGGCAAGGCGACTGGCGTGCCCTCAATGCCGCCCTCGACAAGGTGGAGAAGAAGGGGATCAACAGTTTCTCGATCGACGAGCTGCTGAACCTGCCCGTGCTCTACCGCTCGGCCATGTCGTCCCTGTCCATGGCCCAGGCGATCTCGCTCGACCGCAACATGGTCACCTACCTGCAGGCCCTGTGTGCGCGCGCCTATGTCTACATCTACGGACCGCATACGCGCTTCAAGGACGTGGTCTCGGAATTCTTCCTGCGCAGCTGGCCGCAATCCCTGCGCCGCCTGGCGCCGGAACTGTGGCTGTCCTTCCTGCTCACCGTCGCCGGCGCCGCCATCGGCTGGATGCTGTGCGCCCACGATGCCAGCTGGTACAATGTCTTCATTCCCAGCAGCCAGGGGCAGGGGCGTGACCTGTCGGCCTCGGCCGAGGACCTGCGCAAGACTCTGGGACCAGGGGAGAAGGAGCAGGCCCTGTCGCCGTTTGCCGTCTTCCTGATGACCCACAATACCCAGGTGTCGATCATGGCCTTTGCGTTCGGCATCATCTTCGGCCTGCCGACCGTGGTCCTGCTGCTCGAGAACGGTATTTCGCTCGGCGCCATGCTGTGGCTGTTCGCCTCCAAAGGACTGGGCGTCGAATTCGCCGCCTGGCTGACCATCCACGGCACGACCGAGATGTCGGCTATCATCATCGCCGGCGCCTGCGGCTTCCATATCGGCCGCCAGCTGATGTTCCCGGGCGACCGTTCGCGCCTGGCTGCCCTGCAGGAGGCCGGACGCTTGACCGGAACGGTCATGATCGGTGTCGCCCTTATGCTGACGGTCGCCGGCTGCCTGGAAGGCATCGGTCGCCAGACCATTACCAGCACGGCGATCCGCATCGCCATCGGCGTGGTCATGCTGGTCCTGTGGTGGAGCTACTTCCTGCTGGTCGGCCGGCAAAAGGCGGGAGAGGCCAATGGCTAAAACCGCAGATGCCGCCCCGGGCAAGGTTCGCAAGGGCCGCGACCTGATGAGCGATGCCCCCTACGGCGAATATGGCCGTACGGCGACGCAGATCGTCACGCCGGAAGGCGTGGTCCTGCCCTTTATCAATGCCAGCTTCGGCGAGCGCATCGGCGCCCTGCTGATCGACCTGCTGATCATGGCGATCACGCCGATCATCGTCGTCATCGTGGTTATCACCCTGCCAGGGCATGGCGACCTGGGCAAGGGCAACAAGGTCGCCAGCTCGATCCTGCAGATCGCATTCCTCGCCTTCATGTTCTTTATCCGCTCGGGCTATTTCATGTTTTTCGAAATGGGCCCGAAGGCGGCGACGCCGGGCAAGCGGCTGATGAAGCTGCGCGTCATCGCCAATGACGGCAGCCGGTTGACGCCGGCGGCGGTGTTCACCCGCAATGCCCTGCGCGAGGTCGAACTGTATATTCCGCTCGGCCTGGTGGTCATGGCCATGGCCGTGCAGAACGTCATGGGCTGGTTTGCCCTGCTGTGGGCGCTGGGCCTGCTTCTGTTGCCCCTGTTCAACCGCCAGCACGCCCGCCTCGGCGATTTCCTTGCCGGCACGCGGGTGGTGCACATGCCGAAGGCCAAGCTGAGCTACGACCTGGCCGATCTCGACGGCGACCGCCGTCTGGGCCTGACCTTTACGCCCGACCAACTGGCCTATGGCGAGATGGAGCTGGGCGTGCTGGAGCAGGTGCTGCGCGACCGCAAGCCAGCGGTGATGAAGGCGGTGGCCGACAAGATCAAGGCACGCATCGGCTGGCAGGCGCCGCGCGATCCGAACGATATCCCGGCGGACGAAAGCTTCCTGCGCGCCTATTACAGCGCGCTGCGGGCATGGCTGGAGGCGAAGATGCTGCTGGGCAAGCGCCGCAAGGACAAGCACGACGCGGCCCTGAGCTGATACGGAGTAGTCGGATGAAGACGAAGCCCAGCCTGACACCGGACGAATTCCGCTATGTCGTCGAGCGGGTAAAGCTCGTGTCGATAGATCTGGTGCTGGTCTCGCCCGATGCGCGCATACTTGTGGGCAGGCGCAATTATCAACCGGCGCGTGGAATGTTCTTTTTGCCGGGCGGCTGCATCTGGAAAAGCGAAACCCGGCGGCAGGCCTTCGACCGTTTGCTGGAGACCGAAGTCGGATTGCAGGCCGATTTCAACGCCGCCGTTTTTCTCGGCGTTTTCGATCACCACTACGACAGCAACCGCTTCGAAGACCCGTCCTTCGGCACCGACTATGTCGCCATGGGCTATCGCGTCCAGCTGGACAGCATTCCGGAACTGGATCTGGACGACCAGCACAGCGAGGTGCGCTGGATGACGCCACAAGACCTGCTGGCTGCGCCGGACGTCCACGACAACACCAAGGCCTATATCCGGGTGAGCAGGGCATAATCCCGGCCATACCGGCTGGTGCGACGAAACCGGCCTCCCGTTTACACGTGTACGAAATTGGCGGCTGTCAGGCTTGCGAGTTGCTCATTCTCGATCAGTACCACGTGTAAGGCGTCGGGGCCGTAGATAAGGACGTCGGCGCCGACCTGGACGGCATGATCGAGGGGATTGAAGTTGTCGAATACCGAGCCATGGAAATTGATCTGGTCGCCGGCGGCGAAGCCGCTGATCACCAGAGGATCCAGGACATCGACGAAGGTCGTAGCGGCATGTCCGGCCGCTACCGAGGTGGTCGCGATGTGCGAGCCGGCGTCTTTCAGGAGCACATCGATGAAGGCGTCGAGATTACTGCTGCCGGCGTTGAAGGCGCCGGTCCAGTAGCTGGTTTCGGCGCTCGACGGCGCACGGCCTTCGAAGGCCTGGTAGAGGACGCTTATCTCGGAGGCGGCATATGCCTTGCCGCCGGCGTCGGCGATCAGGGCGTCGTGCATCTGGGTGAAGGTGGTGCCGCTGGCGACCAGTCCCTTCCAGACATTGACGTCCGAGGTCGACGGCGTTCGGCCGAGATAGGTCTGGTACAGGGTCCCTATCTCGGCGACGGTGTGTGCCTGGCCCGAGGAATCGCCGAGCAGGGCGGAGCGCAGGGTGGCCTGGGTGGCGCCCTTGCTGAAAAGATCGCGCCACACGCCCATTTCCGAGAGGGAGGGGTCGCGGCCGAAATAGGTATCGTAGGCGTTTGTGATCGTCCTGGCGGTAGCTCCGGCGCTGTCGGCAAGCAGGGCCGAGGTCAGGGTGGTGAAGCTGGCGCCCCCGGCGATGAGGCCTTTCCAGATGTTGATTTCAGCGGTGCTGGCGGCGCGGCCGAAGTCGGCCTGGTAATCCAGGGAGATGACAGAAGAGATATAGGACTGGCCGGAGGCGTCGGCGATGACCGCCTGGCGTATCTGGTGGGGCGTGGCGATGCCGGTATTCAGCTGTGCTGACCAGTAGGTGATGTCCGCCGAGGTCGGCGCGTGGCCAAGCCAGGTCTGATAGGTCTGGGTGATGAAGGCCGTCTCGGCGGAGGCGGCGCCGGGCTGTGCCGCCAGGACCAGCTCGAAGCTGCGCAGGTCGAAGCTGCCGGAGCGCAGGGCGCCGGTCCAGAACCCGACCTCCGCTGCCGTTGGATCGCGGCCGAGGAAGGTGTCGTACATCGATTTTACCGACACGTAGCTGTTGGCCTTGCCGCTGCCGTCATTGGCCAGGACGGTGTTGAATGCGGCCAGGCTGGTGGCGCCCGACTGCAGGGCGCCGGTCCAGTAGGTGATTTCCGAACCGGACGGATCGCGGCCGAGATAGCCGTCATAGAGATAGCGGATAAGGGCGCCTTCATTGGCCTTGCCGGAGGCGTCGTTGGCCAGGACCTTGTTGAAGGCGGCCAGCGTCGTGCCCGAAGACAGGGCGGAGCTCCAGACACCCAGTTCCGCCGCCGTCGGCGCCCGGTGGAAGAAGGAGGCATAACCGTTGGTTATGGCCGCCGCGAACGCGGTGGACACCGTTGTGTCGCCGAACTGCACGGACTGGATATTGGCCAGGGTTACGTGCTGGGCGCCGGCGTCGACAATCAGGTAGCCATTGCCATCGAACGTGACGACGGCCTGGGAGGCGTTGCCCGCCAGGACGGCGGTATTGGTGCCGGTACCCCCGTCGGCGAACACGCTGTCGGAGCGGATCAGGAAGGTATCGTTGCCGCCGCCGCCCAGCAGGGTGTCCGCCCCGCCGGCGCCGTCGAGCACATTGTTGCCGCTGTTCCCGGTCACCACATTGGCCCCGCTGTTGCCCGTCGCATTGATATCGGCGGTTCCGGTCAGGGTCAGGTTTTCGAGGTTCGCCCCCAGGGTGTAGGTCACCGAGGACATGACGAGGTCGGTGCCCTGGTTGGCATATTCGGTGACGACGTCCAGGATGGTGTCGACGATATAGGTGTCGTTGCCGGCGCCGCCGATCATGATATCGGGCGCAGCGCCGCCGTCAAGGATGTTGTCGCCGCTGTTGCCGATAAGGGTATTATGCTGGCTGTTGCCGGTGGCGTTGATATTGCCCGAGCCGGTCAGGGTCAGGTTCTCGACATAGGGCGAAAGGATATAGCTGACGGAGGCGAAAACGCTGTCTATGCCCCCCGAAGCATATTCGACGATCTGGTCGTTGACGTTGTTGACATAATAGGTGTCGTTGCCGCCGCCGCCGGACATGGTATCCGCCCCGCCGCCGCCATTGAGGATATTGTTGCCGTCGTCGCCGTTGAGCTGATCGTTATAGTTCGAGCCGGTCAGGTTCTGGATGTTCTTGAGCGTGTCGACGCCGGCGGCGCCGCTGCCGCTGCCGCCTGAGCCGTAGTAGCCGACATTGGCCTGCACCGCCCCGGTGGCGTTGGCGTAGCTTGCCGTGTTGCTGCCTTTGCCACCATCGATCGTGTCGTTGCCGAGCCCGCCCTGGATGGTATCGTCGCCGCCGTTGCCCGTGATATAGTCGTCGCCATCGGTCCCGGAAATGACATTTCCGACGTCGGTGTCGAAGATCACCTGTCCAGGCGCGTGAATGATCTGGAACAGCATGGAATTGTTGCCGTTATAGGTCGCCTGACCATCGCTGGCCGAGATGCTGAAGACGGCATTGGTGTCGCTGCCGCTCTGATGGAACACGACCTGACCGGCCTCCACCTGCGTGCTGGTGAAGGTCGTCGCCGTGACACCGCCGACCAGCACGGTGCCGTTGCGGAGGTTGCTGATCGTGTACGTTATCACGCTATTGTCCGGATCGACGAAGTTCAGGTCGTCCGTGGTCAGGGTGTAGTTGCCGTTTTCGGCGACGCCGGCGGAAAAGTCGCCGGTGATATAGGGGGCGACATTGGTCGGGAGCCGTATATCGACAGTGCGGTCGCTGAATTGCAGGAACTCTATGCCACTCAGGCTGTCGCTATCGCCAGACGCATTGGTCAGGATAGTCGGGCCGTAGAAGTAGTTCAGCGCGATCGTGTACGAGGCATAGGTGCCGGACAGAATAACGGTGTCGTTGCCTGCGCCTCCGTCCACGCGTGCCGTCCCCGGCGCCAGCTTGATGACGTCGTCGTGGTCGGAGCCCGTGACGTTTTCAATGCCCGAAAGGGTCTTGATGCCCTGGTGGGTATCCTGGGCCGTGGTCAGGGTGAGATCGACCCTGATGCCGGTCGATGCACCGGCAAAGCTGACGGTGTCGCTACCGTTTCCGCCGATCAGGGTGTCGTCGCCAAGCCCGCCGATCAGGCTATCGTCGCCGTCATTGCCGGTCAGGACGTTATTGCCGTCGTTGCCGGCCAGGTAGTCTGCGCTGCTGCCGCCGGTCGCATTCTCGATGACTACGCCGTTGGCAATGACAAAGCCGCCGGGCGCGTCTATGGCGTAAGACAGATAGCCGCCGCCACCGGTCGTATTGGTCAGGGTCGCCGCGTGCAGGTCGATAACCACCGGCTTCGTCGGATCGCCGGCGGTGATCGTATCGCTGCCGCCCGTATCCCAGATAACCGTGAAACCGGTCGGGCTGGCCGAGGTCGGCAGGGTGTAGGTCGTATTGGTGGCGTTGTGGACCACGGTGCCGTACTTGGCCTGGATGGCCGCCACGTCCAGGGCCATCGGGCCGGCAGCCAGGCCTGAATAGGACTGGAACCACCAGGGCGCCGAATATTGCGGCGCCGAAGCCATGACGGTGTAGAAGTCCTGGTTGAGCCCGCCGGCGCCGATATCGCCCGGCACGTTGACGCCTTCCAGCGGCTCGTGGGTCGGGCTCCAGCCATAGGGACTGACCAGCCCCAGGGCGTGGCCCGTAGCCGTCAGGAAGGTCTCGTAGGCGGCGCTTCCCGCTGCGACCGAGGTGTTCACGCCGGTCTGGCCAAAAACGGCCACTTCCGGCGTGCCCTGGGCGGCGGCAATGGAGGTCACGCCCGTCGCGGATGCGTCGAGCAAGACGACGAGGCTGGCCGTGGCGGCGCTGGTGGCCTGGGTAAACGAGACATTGGCGACTTTGGACCATTCGCCGGCGGCCGCCAGGAAGGCAGCGATCTGTCCGTCGGTCCAGCTCTGGGCGGGCGTGTGGCCGTCGAAGCTCTGGCCGGAGGTGGCAAAATAGACCGAGACCGCGCCATTGGCGACGGCATGGCCACTGTCGAGCGTGGCTGCGGGATTCTGTTGCGGAACCGGGGTGAGGGCCACCGTATAGCCGCCCTTGGCGCCGGAGACACCCGAGACGTCGACATAATAGGTGCCGGCCGTGGTCGCCGTGTAGCGGAATTCCGCAGAGCCGGCAGTCGGCCCGGTTGTCGAGGCCACGGACACCTGGTTATTGTCCGAACCGTACAGGCCGACCCGGGGGGCAGCGAGCGCGGACGCGCCGTCGGCCGTCACGGCGATGATGTAGTCCTGGCCGGCCGCCAGGGTGACCTTGAAATAGTCATGGTCCGTCGCGGTATCGATAGAACTGTGGATCGGGGTGCCGGCGGTCAGCACCGTGCGCGTATTGGACTGGTCGAAGACGTCGGTGGTCGCCGTCGCGGTGACGGTATAGCCGCCGGTCTGATACGGATTGTTGGCGGCGACGCGAAGGTAATAGACCCCACTCTGGTCGGCTACGAACTGCTGGTGGTTATAGGTTCCGCCCGCCGTATAGATCGCATCGCCATAGGCGTTGAGAAGCATGAGCGTTGGATCCGTCGGTACGGCGCCCGAGCCGACCGCCGTGAAATCGTAGGCCTGGCCGGCCTGCAGGCTGACGGCGATCAGATCGACGTCGGCATTATAGCCGCTGCTGTTCGGCGTAAAGTCGATGGTGCTCGACAGGGACTGTCCGATCGGCAGGATGGCCGAGGTGTCGACGCTGTTGGACAGGCCGTCAAGCAGCGCCGCACGCACCGTGTAGGTGCCGTGATCGAGGCTCTGGATATTGGAGTTGACGAAGAAATAGAGTTTGCCGGTATAGGTCGCGGTATAGACCGTGTGCGCGTCGTAGTCGGAACTGGCACCAGCGCCGGACACACTATTGTCGGCAGCGTCCACCACCGTGAATTGCGCCCATCGCAGGGGATCGGTCCCGGTGCCGTAGAGGTCTATGGCGTAGCCCGCGCCGGAGACGACATCGATCGAGAACATATCCTTGTCGCCGGCAAAGTCGACCTGACCGGTGACGACCTGGCCCAGGGCAACCGCCTGCGCCGTCGCCAGAGTCGAGCCTTGCGGGTCGACGGGCGCAATCGCCTTGATGGTATAGTCGTTAGCCGGCCAGGTTGATAGGGCCGACAGGTAGTAGGTTCCGCTCACCGATGGCGTATATTGCATCGAAAACGCGGACCCGGAATAGTCGTTGTTGCTTCCTGCGGTAAGAACCGTTCCGTCGGCGGTGACCAGGTTGAAGGTTTTGACCGCGTAGTGATTGAAGCGCGACGACATCGAGAAGGCGTAGGTTGTACCCGCGGTCAAGGTTACCGCATACCAGTCGACGTCGCCCTCGCTGTCTGTATACCCATTGATAGTCGAACCTATGGGCACGGTGGCATTGGTCGAGGCGTTGCCCGGAATGTCGGCCGTCGTGGTTTCAGCGGTAATCGTATAGCCTCCGCCGAAACCGCCGGCCACCAGGCTGTAGGTGCCGGTACCTGACGCGGTAAAGCGAATGGCGGACGCGGTCCCATTATAGGTGTCGCCGGTGGTGCTCTGTCCGCCGATCTTCAGGCTGGTCGACTGGGTCGGCTGGTCGCCGCTCGCCGTCATGTAGAAGAGGTAGGTTTGCCCGCCGACCAGGGAGACATTGAAGGTGTCGGTGTCGGTCGGCTGGGAGATGACGCTGGAGATGGAACTGCCGATCGCCAGGTTGACGGCGCCCGAAGCGTCGATATCGGGCGCGGCGACCGCGACCTGCAGGGAATAGCCGCCGCCATTGACGTGGTTGGCCTGCTGCCCGGGACTGGCGTCCAGCGACTGGGCATTGACATAGTAGGTGCCGGACGTCGTCGGCGTGAAAAAGGTGTGTGCGGAATCGGTGTAGAGAGAATAGGGCGTCGGATAGGGCGTGAAGGTGCCCGTGGCGAGATAATGAACCTGGCCGTCGTAGCTGAAGACATTAACGGCGCCGGCATCGATGCCGGCGATATTGCCGCTGGGCGTGGAGGTCAGGTTTACCTCGTAGGTCACGCCGGCGGTCAGCTGCACCGCGTACCAGTCGCTGTCGGTGCCGGAGGCGATGCCGGTTATGGTCTGGCCGACGGCGAGGGTGGCCGAGGTCGTCTGGTCGCCGGCGATCGTGTCGGCCGGCATGGTCCCGTAGGACAGGGAATAGAGCCCCTGCGACCAGGCATACCCCGAGGCAGCGACAAAATAGGTTCCCGAGGTCGTCGGGGTATAGGTGACGAAGGCATTGGTCTCCGGACCGCTGTCGTTATTGCTGGTCACCAGGGTGGGGGTGTTGCTCCAGTAGAACTGCCCGTAGACGGCCAGATAGGGGTCCAGCCCGCTGCCGCTGACGCTGTTCAGGGTAAAGTAATAGGTCTGGCCGGCGGTCAGGGACACCTGGTACCAGTCGGTATCGTCCGCCGAGTCTATGCCGCCCTGGAGACCGACACCCAGGGCTACGGTCGTCGAGGCGTTGCCGGGCACGTCGGTGCCGTTGATATCGTGGCTGGTCGTCATGGTTTTGACCCTTCCCCCCTGAAGTGAAGCGGGCGGCAGCCCGGCTTCGTCGTTCCCCCTGAACGGTCTAATGCATCATATATTGTTCGTCAGAATGCAACCCTAATATGATGGATCGTTGCGATCCTGACAGCACAACGATCGGCATGGCTATACCGGTGCCGAGGGTGACAGGCCAGCTTACGGCCAATAGCGGTCGAAGGAAACGACGCCTATCCGAAGACCGCGGCCGTCTGTTCCGGTGCCTGCTTGTCCTTGCTTTCGCGAAGGGTGACGTAGACGGCGGCGGTGAAGACGTACATCGGCAGGTTCACGGCGGATTCAAGCGCCGAGGTCGCCATCTGGTAGGCAATGTTCAGCGTGCCTGTGCCGGTCAGCAGGAGGCGCATGGCGCCGACCCCAATGCCGAACAGCATGAACAGGGCAATGCCGATCAGGGCGATCAGAACAGCTGCCAGCGATGATTGCGGGTCAGGGCGAAGGACTTCATGATCGCGCCCCAGATGCCGAGGCCAGGCTGGCCGATATAGGCAGGGATCGACACCCACGTACACAGGGCCCAGATAATACCCGGTACAAGCAGCAGGACGGCGCCCCCACCGACGATCAGGCCGACAAGCAGGCCGATGACGAACATCGGCAGAATATTACCCAGGGCGTGGGTCAGGGTCGCGCCGAAAGACACCTTCTTCCCGACGGCGCGCACAATGGCGATTTCGGTGACGATGGAGATGACGGCAAGGTTGATGAGGTAAACCAGCAGACTGCCGCCGAGAATATACCAGACATTATCCTCGGTCATACCGGTGAAGCGTTCGTTCCATCCCGTCACGTGCAGATAGCTCATCAGGCTATAGGTGAGGGCGAGCGTCGGCAGGACATTGCAGAGCAGGGCCAGCCCTATGAACAGGACGGCGTTTTCGGTGAGAAGCTTGAAGAAGCGGCTGAAGACGGCGCCGATGGTAAAGACAGGCATGGTTCCCCCCGGACATGTGCGATCCGGAGGGAGGGTAGCGTGTTTTACGGCCGCGTCAACCTATTGGAGCGGTTACTGCAGACTGGCATCGTCGCCGACTGCCTGGTAAAGCGCCACCAGATTGTTGGCGCGCACCGCCGTCAGGGTGATCAGGCTCTGTTGCGAGGTATAGAGGGTGCGCTGGGCGTCGAGCAGGTTGAGGTAGCTCAGCGACCCGGCCTTGTAGGTGGCCTGCGACAGGGTAAAGGCCGTCTGGGCGGCATTCGTTGCCTGTGTCTGGGCGTCGAGGCGTTCGTCGATACGGCTGCGCACGGCGAGAGCATCGCTGACATCGCGGAAGGCCGACTGGATGGCTTTTTCGTACTGGGCGACCGCAATGTCGCGGCTGGCCGTGGCCGAGCGCACGCCATTGATATTGGCGCCGCCGGCAAAGAGGGGCACGCCGAGCGATGTGCCGTAGGACCAGGTGTTATTACCGGACTTGAAAAGGTCACCCAGCGCCTTGCTGGCCGAGCCGGCGGCGCCGGTCAGGCTGATCGTCGGGAACAGGGCGGCGCGCGCCGCGCCGATATCGGCATTCGAAGCCTTGAGGGTATGTTCGGCCACCAGGACGTCGGGGCGGTTGAGCAGGACCTGCGACGGCAGGCCGACCGGCAGGGTGTCGGCGACCATGCCCGCAGGTCAGGCCATCGGGCAGCAGGTCGTCGCCGACCGCCGCCCCGGTCAGCAGGGTGAGGGCGGCCCGGTCTTCGTCACCTTGCGTCTGCGCC
>CBDFFG010000025.1:0-55439 GCA_965246725.1 Asticcacaulis sp. | reverse complement strand
GCCGATCGGAAGCTGTTGCTGGCATGGCTTGCCGAGGTATTGGTAAAATATCACTGCGCCCTGCATGCCTATGTCCTTATGACCAATCATATCCATCTGCTGATTACGCCGGATCGAGACGAGGGTATCGGTCAATTGATGCAGTCGTTGGGACGACTGTATGTCGGTCATATCAACCGCAGCTATGGCCGCACAGGCACCTTGTGGGAAAGACGTTTCAAATCGACCATTGTCGATGCCGAAGGCTATGTCATGGCCTGTTATCGTTATATCGAAGCCAATCCCGTGCGCGCCGGTATGGTGACGCATGCTGAGGACTATCCCTGGTCAAGCTATACCGCCAACGCGCTCGGTCCGCCGAATGCATTGATTACCGGACACGAAATCTATCAGATGCTTGGCGCCTCACCGCAGGTCCGGCAGGACGTGTACCAGCAATTGTTCGCCGAGGGGCTTGGGGAGGAAGTCGTCGAGATTATTCGCGATGCCACACAGCGTGGCTGGGTTCCGGGAAGTGAACGCTTCCGGCGACAGATTGCCGAAGCGCTTGGACGGGGTATCGAGCCGCCGGTAAGGGGGCGCCCCCGGAAGGTCGAAACGTCGGTTGATGTTTCTGCGGGGCAAATGTCGTTGCTTTAAAAATG
This sequence comes from Asticcacaulis sp., assembly GCA_965246725.1. Lineage (GTDB taxonomy): Bacteria > Pseudomonadota > Alphaproteobacteria > Caulobacterales > Caulobacteraceae > Asticcacaulis. The sequence goes on along the minus strand of CBDFFG010000025.1, from coordinate 54,795 downwards.
ACTCTGATCCCTTTTTCCTTAGAATTGCAAAGAATGGCACTGCTGTTATCAGAATTTTTTTAACTGCGTGGTAATAATCGGAGAAATTTTATGCCTATAAAGCCAAAATTCGAAATAACGCACGGAGAAAATGACGAATTTTCGGCTTATATTTACTTAGGAGAAGATAATCTGAAAATTACTGTGAAAAAAACATTCGCTTGGCTGATTTGATTGGCGATTACACCGGTCCTGAAATAATAATTGACATTGGAGAATATAATAATTTAATTGGAATAGAAATTTTAGATAACGAATAAATTTTAGCGCTTATATACTTTCATTCAGAGGCGCTTGAACGGCGTATAGAACCGCCGGTAAGGGGGCGCCCCCGGAAGGTCGAAGAGTTGCTTGATGTTTCTGCCGGGCAAATGTCGTTGCTTTAAAAATGACTCTGACCCCTTTTTTCTTTTTTCTTGACCCCTTTTTCATACTTATGGACTCTGCAGCTGGCGTTATTCGGAACAATTCAGTACTCGTCCCGGTAGTAGATGCAGGGTATGCAGTTTATAGAATTTCAACTAAGGTGACGCGCAGCTGATGAATGTTCTCAATGTGAAATGAAAAAGATGAAAAAATCCAAATGCAGATTAGATGACCATGGGGCAGTTGCATATCTATATATATTAAGTGAAAAAAAATTACTCAAAATCGCCTGTTTCGAAAACGATAGATATAGCAAATTTGATAAAAGATTACTCTGGCCCTGAGATTAGATTTGATTTTGATGATGATGGTTTGCTATTCGGTATAGATATAATGTTTGAGTAAATTTTTTGGAGCTTAAATTTTTTGGGATTTCATTGGCGCAACGGGTTAAGATTACAGTAACAACAGGTTATCAATGGATAAATAGCGCTTCTTGTGCTCTGACGGCACAGGGTGCGCCTATTTAAGATCGTAATTTAGCAATTGATAACCAGCCACCGTAATGTCGACATGGGACTGGTAGCAGCGTGAAGTCATGGTAATCGAAATAAACCACACACATGCGGACCTCCCTTTCGCCAGTTGCATATTTTATGCTGATTTGGGAGCCGATCCCGATGAAGCTTGGAAAAAATTATCAAGTGTAGTCGCTGATGTTACAAAATTCTCTTGTAATTCTTGGCCAGATGATGATTTTTGGCGCGAAACACTGCCAAAATGGTTGGTGGACTCTATGTTAACCCTTGAAGAGTCTCGTGATTTAGTTCAACGAACTCCTCGCGAAAACTGGGACGAAATTGGGTGGGAATTTAGTTCATGGTTAGAGGCCATTAAAGACCGTGAGTGGGAGTGGTGGGATATGTTAGAGAAGACCGGTTCGCAAAAATAATTCTTAAAATGACTAACATTCCACCTAGAATAGACGCGTTTAAACAGATTTTAATTGCGGCTGGCGTTGCCATAAATAAGGAAGTTTACGACCCAGAACTTTAATGTTCCGCTCTGCTTGGACAGTAGATTTCGAGGACAGTTTACAAATTTGCTAATTATTAATTGCATGGACTGTTTCATATAGGTGCTGCTCACTGTACAATGGTGTCGCAAACTTTTCGTGCTTAATCAGCGGGATTTCTTAGTTCGGTTTTCGAGGAAAATCCAATTCGGATTCGCCCGTGGCACAAGTGGCTATGTCCCATTTACGGGGCTCCCCCTATTTATCGCTAGGGTATGCACACTTCGTGAGCGCTGGGGTCGTCTTTCTTAAACCTCCCCGACTTGATCGGGGTTTGGCGTTAGCGAAGGTATAGCCTTCGCAAGCCATGGGACCGCGAGCCCTCTTCGGGCTCGAGGTGGTGGGGTTTCTTGCTTCGACAAAAACTCAAATAATCAATTGCTTCCTTAGGCGTGTGGCGGGCGGTCGTGCTTATGATTCAAGCAAGAAACCCCACCACCACATCTCGCGCGGCGAATGCATGAGAGCTTAAACGACACTGTCGGGAGCGGCGCGCTTCGTGCGGTCCCCCTCCCCACCAAAGGTGGGGAGATTTAAAAGAGCTTGAATTTCAACGCTCTGCGGCTTTGCTACGAGATGTGTGAATCACCTAGCTATTTATCGGAGTGAGCCTGCCGCGAACAGGCTGAGGGGCGGGCCCCTTCGTCGGCAGGCAACGTATTTTCCGAAAGAGCACAGAGCCCACGCCCCGCAAGGAGCGTTTCTCATCAGGCGCATTGGTCCTTCCTATCCTTGGGTAAGCACTGACCATCAGCACTATGCGATCGGTTTCAGCTTCTGTAACCGCTCGAAAAACCTGGCTTTTACCCGCTGGAATATTGCGGTACGGAATGGGTATCCATCACCGGTCACACCGCGAGACGCATTTGCCGCACCGTAAAGAAATCAGCGACCGGACCATCGAAGCGCTCAAGCGCTCTGTCCTCGATGCGGTCGTCGTGGTCGATGCCCAGGGCGTCGTCGTCGGTTGGAACGCGCTTGCGACAACCATCTTCGGATGGCCGGAAAGCGAGGCGCTGGGGCAGCCCCTGGGGCAGCTGATCGTCCCGCCGGCGCACCGCGACGCCCATGATCGCGGCATGCAGAGATATAGCGCCGACGGCATTGCGCGCGTCGTCGGTCAGCGCATCGAGATCTCGGCGGTCAACCGCCGCGGCGAAGAATTCCCGATCGAGTTGTCGATCATCGATGCCCCGGAAGGCGGCGAGGCGGCCTTCGTCGGTTTTATCCGGGATATTTCGGACCGGCACCGCGCCCAGGCGCAGCTGTCCGTCAGCGAAGAGTCCCTGCGGCTGGCCACCGAATCCGCCGAGATCGGCACCTGGGACCTCGACCTGCCGACGCATACGCTCACCTGGTCGGACCGGACCAAGGCGATGTTCGGTATCTCGCCGGACGTGCCGTGCAGCATGGACGACTTCTATGGCGGCCTCCACCCCGACGACCTGGCGGTGACCAGCGAAGCCTTTGCCTCGGCCGTCGACCCGGCGCGCCGGGCCACTTACGACGTCGAATACCGCACGGTCGGCAAGGAAGACAGCCGGGTGCGCTGGGTAGCGGCCAAGGGAAAGGGCATCTTCGACACAGCGGGCATCTGCATCCGGGCCGTCGGCACGGCGATCGATATCACATCGCGCAAACTTGCCGAGGCACGCCGCGAAGTGCTGGGACAACTGGCGGAGCTGCTGCGCAGCCCCGACACGGATCAGTCCCTGCAGGCGGCGTGCGCCCTCATGGGGCATTATTTCGGCGTGTCGCGGGTGGGATATGGGCAACTCGACCCGGTCGAGGACGTTTTCACCTATACGGTCTGCTGGACGGACGGCAATGTGCCGCCCCTGCTCGGCCAGTTTCCGGCCAGCGCCTTCGGCGAGAAGATCGTGGCGGTGTTGGGCGCCGGACACACGGTCGTCGTCGACGACCTGTTCGCCGACAGCCTCAGCGACGAGGCCCGGACACTCGAGACGGCGGCCGAGGTCGATACCCGCGCCATTCTGGTCGTTCCCTTCCTGCGCGGCGACCGGTTGCGGACGATCGTCTATCTCAATGCGCGGTCGGCACGTACCTGGGCCGCCGACGAGGTCGAATTCATGGAGGCTGTGGCCGACCGCACGCGGCAACTGGTCGAGCGCGCCGAGGCCGAGGCGGCCATAGCCGCCAGCGAGGCGGAGTTCCGCACCTTCGCCCAGGTCATGCCCAATCATGTCTGGGCTGCCGACGCGCAGGGTCTGGTCTACTGGCTCAACGATCAGGCCTACACCTATACCGGGGCCGGGCCCGGCACCCTGGACCGGGATGCGTGGCCGCGGGTCGTCCATCCGGACGACCGCGACGCAGCGGGTGAGGCCTGGCTGAAGGCCGTTCGTACGACCACGCTTTACGAGACGCAGTTCCGTATCCGCCGCCATGACGGTGCCTATCGCTGGTTCATGGTGCGCGCCATGCCCATCCTCGATACGGCGGGGCGTCCGGTGCGCTGGATCGGCACCAATACCGACGTCCATGACCAGAAGGAGGCGCTCGACGCTTTTGCCTGCCTCAATGCCAGCCTGGAAGACCAGGTCATGCAGCGTACCAAGGAGCGCAACCTGCTGGCGACGGTCTTCGAATCCACCGACGCCTTTATCCATGTCCTCGACCTGGACTATCGCTGGCTGGCCCTCAACCCGGCCGGCGCCGTCGAATTCGCCCGTGTCTTCGGCCCGGCACCCCGGGTCGGCGACCGCATGCTCGACCTGCTGGAGCACCTGCCGGCCGAACGCGAAGCGGTCCAGGCCGTCTGGTCGCGGGCGCTGGCGGGCGAGGAGTTCACCGATATCCATGCCTTCGGCGAGGCCGAGCGCGTGCGCAATACCTACGAGATGAAGTTCAACAGTCTCCATGACGACAATGGCCGGCGGATCGGCGCCTATCAGGTCGTCACCAATATCAACGAGCGCGTCGAGGCCGAACGCCGGCTGGCGGAGACCCAGGACGCCCTGCGCCAGGCCCAGAAAATGGAAGCGGTCGGCCAGCTCACCGGCGGCATCGCGCACGATTTCAACAATATGCTGGCCGTGGTCTCGGGCTCACTAGAGCTGCTGGACCGGCGGATATCGCCCGACGACCCGCGCGCCAAACGCAATATCGCCGCGGCGCTCGAGGCCTCACGCCGGGCCGGCAAGCTGACGCAACGCCTGCTGGCCTTCGCCCGGCAGCAACCGCTCAGGCCGGAGACGCTCGACCCGAACCGGCTCGTCGCCGGCATGTCCGACCTGTTCCACCATTCCCTTGGCGGCGATGTGCGCCTGGAGACCGTCCTGGGCGCCGGGATCTGGCGCGTCCATATCGATCAGAACCAGCTCGAAAACGTCCTGCTCAACCTGGCCGTCAATGCCCGCGACGCCATGCCGGGCGGTGGGCATCTGACGATCGAGACGCAGAACACCTATGTCGATCAGCGGTATGCCGGTACGGAGCCCGGCATCACGCCCGGCCAGTACGTACTGATCGCCGTGACCGATACCGGCACCGGCATGCCCGCGGAGGTCATCGCCAAGGCATTCGATCCGTTTTTCACGACGAAGGAGGTCGGCAAGGGGACTGGGCTGGGCCTGAGCCAGGTCTATGGTTTCGTCAAGCAATCCGGCGGTCACGTCCGCATCTATTCCGAGGTCGGCCAGGGTACGACGATCAAGCTGTACCTGCCGCGCCAGCCGGGCGACGATACGCAGGCCGAGGCGCCGCAAACAGAGGATGCGCTGCCGGGTGGCGAGGGCCGCGAAATTATCCTGGTGGTCGACGACGAGGCGATCGTGCGCCAGTTCAGCGTCGATGCCCTGACGGACCTCGGCTACCGCGTCCTCGAAGCCGGCAGCGCCCGGGACGCCCTCGATGTGTTGCAAAGACATCCCGAGATCGACCTGGTCTTCACCGACATCGTCATGCCGGAGATGAACGGCCGCGTCCTTGCCGACGAGGTAAAGGCCTTCCGGCCGGGCCTGCCGATCATCTATACGACCGGTTACAGCCGCAACGCCGTCGTGCACAACGGTGTGCTCGATTCCGGTGTCGACCTGATCGGCAAGCCGTTTACGCTGGAAGAGCTTGCGTCGTGCGTCCGCGAGGTACTCGACAGGTCGATCGAGACCTGACACGGGGTACGGTGTCGCCAGGCACCGTCAGGCTTCGCGCGCGCGGCGAAGGGTTTCCGGCTCCTGACCGGCGAAGGAACTCAGCATCATCCAGCTGCGAATGGAGGCTGCCAGGGCTGCGTCGCCGGACAGGTAGATGTCGCCGCGCTCCAGTGCCGGTTCCAGCGCCGACCAGCCCATCCAGACGCTGGTCATGACCTTCAGGGGGCATTCAACGAACAGGTCGACCTCGAAGCCGGGATCGGTAACGCACAGATCCGTGTCGGTTTCCTGCCGGGCGATAAGCCAGTAGTTACGTTTGTCCGGCCGCTCGTCCGGAAAGATGAACTGGATGACCGTGCGTGGCCGGGAAAAGCGGGCAGTGCGTATCTTGCGGCGCATGTTCCACATCAGAAGGCGGCTATCGAGCGTCTGCAGGCTGACTTCGCAATCGATGTTCTGATGGGCCCAGGCGCCCAGCGCATGCACGATCGGCTGAAGCTTCTGCGCCATGTCCGTAACGTGGTAACCCGGGTGGCCGTCGTCGCCGGGCTTTCGCGCGACCAGGCCATTGGCCTCCATTTCCTTCAGGCGGCGTGACAGCAGGCCGGGCGACAGGCCCGGCACGCCACGACCGATGTCGTTGAACCGGGTAGAGCCCGACCACATCTCGCTCAGGATCAACAGGGTCCAGCGTGGTTCCAGCAATTCGCTTGCCTTTGCAATCGGGCAAAACTGGTTGTAGCCGGCTCCAGCCATGGCGTGCCTCCGTTCGCCGCCCAGCTTATCACGGATGGCGCAGGCGCGCCGCTACACTTTCTGCACTGGCCCGGTGCATCCGGCCGCCGGATACTGTCCTGGAGCATTTCCCGATCAATCTGATCGGAGAAATTGCTCTAGCCCTTTGTTTTGTCGCACTTCTTATCCAAAAAGTGGCATCCACTTTGTCGGGAAGTGCTCTCGTGGTTCAGAAAAGGAGATAACCATGCCTCTCGTAACTATCGATGTCATCAAGGACGTGTTCACCGCTTCGCAAAAGGCGGACATGATCAAGGAGGTCACGGCGGCCATGATCAGGGTGGAAGGGGAAGCCATGCGGGGCGTCACCTGGGTCAAGATCAACGAGATTGCTTCGGGCGACTGGGCGATCGGCGGCCAGGCCCTGACAACCGGGGATGTGCAAAAACTGGCGCAGGGCGTCCCGGCCTGAAGCGGGCCATCCGGGCGCGGATGTCGAACCGAAGGACATCCGCGCCCGGATGCCGTTGCAGCGCGCCCGACGAGACCTTTCACAGGTGCAGCCATGGAACGCCGACAATTTGTCCGGGATGGTTTGACGCTGAACTCTTGCGACCAGGAGGGGCGACATCGCCTACTGGACAGGCCTTCAACACGCGGTTGTCGATCAGGATGGCGCGAAAAAGCCGATGACCTTGCGGGTCACCGAATTGTACCGGCGTGAAGACGGTGACTGGAAGCTGGTGCATCGCCAAGCCGATATGCTTCGCGACTAGAATGGCCGCGTGTGAGGCAAAGGCTGGATTGCAGTCAAAGTCGTGCCTATACATCCAAATGTTAGAGGTGTGAATAATAAGTACTACTTTATAATTGGCGTGAACGCGGAGTACATGCGTGGAAGCCCGAATTCGTCTTTGCAATCTATTGTTCGCAAGCCCCTGTGGGTGTAGATGTGCCTGGACAGACACCGGGTTCCGGGCGTCGCAAGGCCGCAAAGACGGCCCGTTCATATTGGGAAGATCATTTTTGGCGCGGGATATCGTCCGTGCGCCAGGATTTCTATATGGATTTGCGGGCAGGGGTTTCGGGCGCGACCCTGGCTACGCTGGACACGCTGGGGCCTGCAGCCGACCAGGTGATCGACGCCTGGGTGCAGCGGGCGGCCGACTTCCTTTATCTCCCGCTCCTGACGGTCCTGACCGTCGTCGATCCCGACGCCATCCTTGTCGGCGGCCAGCTGCCGGCGCGCATAACGGAAGCGTTGTGCCTGCACATCAGCAAACGGCTTTCGATGCATGTCGGCATTCACTGGCCCGACATGGCGGTCAGGCCCGCAGCGGTTACGCAGGATGTCGCTGCCATAGGCGCGGCCGTGCTGGCCTTCCGCGATATGTGGGAGGCCGAGTGACCGTCGCCGGCTCTCGACTTTTGCCCGTAAATCTGGGAGGGTCGCGGAAAAGGCCGATCAGCTTCGGCCAACCATAATAATGCATCTGTCTCTCTTGGCATGGTGTGACAGGGTTACGGAGAACAGCATGATCAGGTCCCTCATTCTCGCTGCGAATGTTAGCGCTATCATTTTAGCTGCGGCATGTCCTGCGGGCGCGCAGCCGGGTAAGGCGGCCGCAGAGGCCAGCGACGCGGCCGGCCAAGGCGCCTTCAGGAGTGGAACCTACCGCAATCTCTTTGCCGAGCGTCTGCATCTGTCGCCGGCCGAAACCCACGCCCGGATCGAAGCGACATTCCAGCAGCTGTTCCACGGCGACGGCCAGGACCAGAGGGTGTATTTCGAGACCGGCGCCAATGCCAATGGCACCCTGGCCTATGTGACCGACTGGGCCAATAACGACGCCCGGACCGAGGGCATGAGCTACGGCATGATGATCGCCGTGCAACTGGGCAAGAAACGCGAATTCGACGCCCTGTGGAACTGGTCGAAAACCTACATGCTGACGACCGATCCGGAAAATCCGTCCCACGGCTATTTCGCCTGGTCGATGGGAACCGACGGCAGCGCCCGCGCGGTCGGCGCCGCGCCCGACGGCGAAGAATATTACGCCATGGCCTTGTATTTCGCGGCGCGCCGCTGGGGCAACGGCAAGGGCATCTACAACTACCAGGCCGAGGCCGATACGATCCTGCGCGGGATGCGGCACCATCCGGTGCGGACCGCCACCACGCCTTTCCGCATCCATCCCGGCGACAAGCCTTTTGTCGAGCCAGACACGCCGTGGCCAAGCCCGAACACTCATAATGCCGAGGCCGAAGCCCTTCGCGACGGCAAGCCGTGGCCGCCAAGGCACGGCAGCTGGTCAGCCCCCCATTCCGTCACCGTCGGCCCCATGGTGGACGAGGCGCACCACATGGTCCGCTTCGTTCCCGAAACGGCCATTCCAGGCACCGATCCGTCCTATCATCTCCCGGCCTTCTACGAGTTGTGGGCGCGCTGGGGGCCGCACGAAGACCGCGCCTTCTGGGCGGAGGCCGCCCGGACCAGCCGGGCCTACTTCCCGAAGGTCACGGGGCCGCAGACGGGCCTGTCGCCCGATCGCAGCGATTTCGAGGCCAAGGCCTTGCCGGGGTGGGATGGCCAGCCAGGCGCGTTTGGTTATGACAGCTGGCGGACCGTCAGCAACTGGTCGGTCGATTACAGCTGGTGGGGCAAGAGCCAGGACGAGCCGGTCTTGAGCGATCGCGTCCAGGGCTTCCTGTTCTCGCAGGGCATCCACACCTTCGCGGACCGCTATACCCTGGACGGGCACCCGCTTTCGACCCGGCATTCGACGGGCATGCTTGCGGCCGCCGCGGTCGGCAGCCTGGCGGCAACGCCGGGACCTGTCTCGGACGCCTTCCTGAAGGAACTGTGGGACACGCCCGTGCCCGCCGGCGAGCAGCGCTATTTCGACGGCATGCTCTATATGATGAGCCTGATGCATGCGAGCGGGGAGTTCCGCATTATCGCCGGCGCACACAAGCCGTAAGTCTCAATCCTGCGACCCGTAGCGTTGCGACAGGTCGAGCAGGTCACGGACGGCGTCGGCGACGGGCATCTGGCCGGAGCTGACGCGGTTCATAACGGTGACGATGTAGTCGCACAGGTCTTCGGGGGACGATGCGGCGGAATCGACGATGCTCAGAACGTCTAGCGTCGCGTCATCGACATGGCGGCGGCCGGCGGCGCAGCCGGTTACCGATTGGACGATGCGATGTGCGGGGGTGTCTGGCAGGCGGTGGCCCATAGGGTTCTCTCATACGAGTCCACACGCTAGGGTGATTTGGTCGCCGGGAAAAGAGTCCGCGATCATCTTTGCCTATTTATCGAGCGCTTTCAGTCTTTCCCAGACCGGCGCGTAAACGGCATGCAGTGCGTCGATCTCCGTCTGGTGGCGGCGCCATTTATCGGCCGAGGGCGCGCTGACAGTCGAGGGTGACAGGGGCAACCGGGCGCCATCCAGGGCGCGGATCGTATCGCCGGGATCGATGCCGCAAAAGGCGCACAGGGCCGGGGCCGTGCCGGCCGGATCTGCCACCAGGGCGTCGTAGCCGGCGATGGTCCAGCGATCGCGCGGCAGGCCTTCCAGCGCCGACAGGATGGCCGTATTGGCGGCCGCCCACTGGAAGGCGGCGATGGCGCTGAGGGACGCGCTTTTCATGTCGCGCCAGCCCGGCGGCAGCAGGAAACACCAGTGATTGTCGGCCGGCGTCGGATAGGTCCAGTCCGGCAGCCCGCGATAGGTGACGAACCGGCCGGTGGTGGCGCCGGTCGTCCAGCCCTCCATCAGGCTGGCTATGGTGGCGCGCGGGTCGCGGTAGAGCAGGATGAACCGCGCGCCGGGAAAGAGCTTCAGCAGGAACGGGATGTTCAGGGCGTTGCGCGGGGTCTTCTCCAGAAAGACGCCGGGCAGGGCTACGCCCGGTGCGGCCAGGGCCAGGCCGGCGGCGTCGCGGCCGGCGACATCGTGCAGGTGGGCCAGGTAGGCCAGCCGCAAGGCGTCGGCGGTGTCGGCGTCGGCATGACGCGCGTCCAGGCTGCCGGAGCTATAGTCCGCGTCGGCGGCGCGCAGGTGCGGGAATTGCCCGAACAGGCCATGGCTCTCGCCACCGATGGTCCAGGCCTGCGAGCTGTTGCCGAGGATGGAAAAGAGCAGGGTGCTGCCCGATCGCGGCGCGGACAGGATGAATACCGGATCGCCCAGGGCCTGCGTCACCTGATCGGTCGTCAGCCGGGCCGACAGACGCCGCAGGCGTTTATGGACCTGGACATCCACCCGGATCAGCCCTTGTTGTCGAGATAGATGGCGTCGAAATTGACCGGTTCCAGCATCAGGGCCGGGAAGCTGCCCTTGACGACCAGGTCGTCGATCGCCTGGCGGGCATAGGGGAAGAGGGCATTGGGGCAGACCGTGTGCAGGATGCGGTGGCGTAAGGCTGCCTCGTAGCCGGCGATATGGAAGATGCCGCCTTGCAGGACTTCCAGCATGAAGGCGACCTCGTCGCCGTTACGCGCCACCACGGTCAGGGTCAGGGTGACTTCGAACGTGGTCTCGGCCAGGGTTTCTGTCGCGACGTCGACGTCGATCTTCAGCTCGGGGTCCCACGGGCGGGTAAAGGTGTGGGCGCCGCCGGGGGCCTCGAACGAGACGTCCTTGATATAGATGCGCCGGATGGTGAATTCTTCGCTCATGGGTATTCCTAGGCAGTAAGGGGTTCGATATCGAAAATGGTTTCGCCCGGCTGGACGTAGTCGAGGATCAGATGGATGCGCGCGTCAGCGCCATCGTTCCTGACCGCGTGGATCCGGCGGTTGTTGATTTCCCACATCTCGCCCTCGGGCATGACGAAGGTCAGGTCGCCGACCGTGAACAGGCAACCGGGATTTGTCACGATCGGGACATGGATGCGGTGGCAGCGCTTCAGCGAATAGCCGTCGTCGACATGCGGCGTAATGGCGGCGTGCGGCAACAGCCGGGTCAGGATGACGCGGACGAAATAGCCCGGCCCGTTTTTGGCCGCCACCTTCCGTTGCCGCAGCGACTGCAGGTAGAAGGCGCGCGCCGTGTCCATGATCGGGCTGAGCAGGGGCGAAAACCGTTGCCAGGCATCGTGCACCGTCGGGTCGGCATGACGGTAATCGGCGTCGAAGATGAGCTTGATCGTCCGGGTTCGGGTGTGGGCGTCGAAGGTCTGCTGGCGGCTGGTGTCGGCCGTCCATTCGGCCTCGCTCAGGGCCAGGACAGCGGCGCGCAAGGGCGCGATGTCGAGGCGGCCGAGACTCTGGGCATCGTGGGCGAAGTTCATAAGGGCACACCCGCACGGCTGAGGACCTCGATCGCCGGGGCCAGCTGCGCCTCGTAACGGCGCCAGTGGCCGAGCGCGCTGGTATAGATGGGGCGACGCACCTGGCTGAGGCTGGCCGTATCGACCGGCGCGGCATTCTCGTGGAAGCGCAGCACGCGTGCGTCCCAGCCGAGCCCGAGATGGTCGAGCAGGCGGCGGGCATTGCCTTCGGTGTCGGCAACGACGTCTTCATAGACGACATCGAGGATACGGCCCGGGAAACGCTGCTGCCAGAAGGCCATGAGGTCGCAATAGAGCAGATAGTATTCGGCGGCTTCGGCCAGGTCGTAGGAATAGGGGTAGAAGCCGAGGGTGAACAGCTGCTTGAAATTACCGAACAGGGTGTCGAGCGGATGACGCACGGTGTGGATGAATCTGGCCTGCGGCAGGGCCTCGGCCATGAGGCCCAGGTCCATGAAATTCAGCGGATACTTGTCGATGAAATAGCGGATATCGTGACCAGGTGAGGCGGCCCTGAGGTAGGTGTCGCCGAGGCGGCGATAGTCGATGTCGCGGTCCGTCCGGCTGTAGAAATGGTCGTGGAAGCCTTCGCCGCCGCCATAGCCGGTAATGACCTTCATCGCCTCCTTGAAACAGCCGAGCTCACCCATGGAGGTCACGTCGGGATGGCTGGACAGGATGCGATCGACCAGGGTGCTGCCAGTGCGCGGCATGCCCAGCACGAAGATCGGGCAAGGGCCTGCGGATGCTGCGACAGGTTGCGGGGACGGGCGGTCGAAGAACCTCTTCGTCGCCTCGAAGCTCTGGCGGGCGGCCTGCGTGCTGTAGGCGGTCCTGGCGCGCATGATGGCGGCGCCGGCGCCGAAGGCGGCAAAGGCGGCATCGAAATCCTTCAGATCCTCCTCGACCTTGCCCAGCGCATAGCTGGCCGTGGCGAATTCTTCGGAGCCGGATGTCAGCCGGTCACGAGCGCCGCGGATGATTTCGCGGTCATTGTCAGCCGCGGTCTGTTTGCGCGTATCGGCCAGCAGGCGCATCGCATTTGCCGCTTCGGGCCGGGTGGTGACGGCGTGGATATAGAGGTCCCGGGCCTCGGTCATGCGGCCGAGCTTATGGCGGGCAAAGCCGAGATTAACGCAGGATTTGACATCGTCCGGGTCGGTGGCCAGCAATTCGGCATAAAGACGCTCGGCGATATCGTAGCGATGCAGTTCGTGGGCGGCATGCGCCACCTCTGCCTTTGCCGCGTCTTCGAGAGCCCCGAGGGCCATGATACGGTCGATCATGGCGGCGGCGGGCTTGCGGTTGAACGCGGTCAGGTGGGCCTTCAGCAGCAACAGCAGGAAGGTCATCGGATCGCCGCCGGCCTTCAGGCCGCGCTCGGCGGCCTGGGCGGCAAAGGTGCCGCAACCCAGCGCGATCAGAAGCTCGGTCTGCAAACTGAAGAGTTCCGGCGTCGCCAGTCCGCTGTCGAGCAGCATATGGACCTGGTCGAGGCTCTCGAACGGGTCGTCGCCGGCAAGCGCACGGGCGCGCGCCAGGTATCGTTCCTGGCGTGGCGGGCTGAGTTCGCGTTTTCGGGCGCCTGCGGGCGCCGGTGTCTCTGACATGCAGTGACCTGAGGAAGAGTGCAGCGCGGACAGGGTCGACTGTTCCCGGTCCGTCCGTCAAGAATAATGCGCGGCGCATCCGGCAATAGGGAAAACCGGACGCGCCGCCGATCGCACCGTGTCTGGAACGGAGGCCTCGGGTAAGGACCTCCGCACGGTGCAAGGGGGTTGTACCAGCGGCCGGAACCGGCCGCCGATATCAGAACGACATTTCAAAGGTGGCGCCGACATAACGGCTGAAGTCGCGCGGCACATTGGCGTTTTCCGCGCGGTGGCGGAAGAACTGGCCATTGGGCACGGCGCCGTAGGTCGGGTAGGCCTGGGCGACGCCGACCAGTTCCGGCACGGTCGTCAGCGAACCGCCGACGGCGTTTTCGGCCAGGCCGTCGCCGTAATTGGTCTTGTAGACATAGTAGTGCTTGTCGAACAGGTTCTTGACGTAGACGTTGAAGCGGTACTTGCCGTTCGGCGAGGTGACGCCGAGGAACAGGTTGTGGATGCCGTAGGCTGGAGTCGTCGTCGAATAGTCGTTGTTCGCCTTGCCGCCATGGTTGGTATATTGCTCGGAGGCGTAGCGGTAGTTCCAGCGGATATAGGACGACCAGTCGTAGATCTTGAAGTCGACCGTGGCGTCGGCCGCCAGGGTGTCCTTGGGCGCATTGGCGAGCTGGGCGCCGTTGAGGCTGAAGAACTGGCCGCGGCGCGGGAAGGTGTAGTCGAAGAACTCGCCATAGTTCAGGGGGGCGGTACAGCTCGAGATGCTGGCGCCGTTCTGGGTCGCAGCGCCGCAGGTAATCAGCACATTGGTGTTGCTGAAGCGGGCATCGACATGGCTGTAATTGGCGCTGAGGGTCAGGTGGTTGATCACCCGCCAGTTCATCTCGATATCGACGCCCTTGCTGTTCAGGTTGCCGGCATCGACGATATCGAAGCGGCGGATCGGCTGGCCACTGGCCAGCGGGTCGTTGGCGATATTCTGCAGGCCGCCGTGGACGATCGGGAACAGGTCGTAGTCGAGTGTGACCAGGCGATCCTGATAGTGGTAGAACGTGGTGTCGAACAGGGTGGCGTTAAAGGTCAGGCGGCGGTTGAACCACTGGGTGCGCACGCCCAGTTCCAGGTTCTGCGAAGTCTCCGGCGGGATCGGATACTTGCTGTCGAGCTTCTGCTGGCCGACATCCGAGTCGGTGAACCATGCGACGCCCTTGTAGCCGGTCGAGTAGCTGAGGTAGCTCATAATGTCGCGCGTCGGCTGGAACTGCAGCGCGGCCTTGTAGGTGAAGGCGGTGTCGCTGCTGCCCTTGCTCGAGGTGCGGAACGGCGTGTTCGGATTGCGCACGTCCAGATTGGTCGCCGGGTTGTTGCTGGCCAGGCCGAGGAACGGATTGGGGACGTTGAAGCGGCCGGTCGGGAAGACGATGCGGTTGCCGTTGGCGTCGTTGATCCACAGCAGGGTCGGGCGTACGTCGACATTCTGGACGCCGTCGTCGCGGATATCGAGGGCGAAGCGCTGGTGTTCCTGCAACAGGCGGCCGCCGACCGTCAGGGTCAGCTTGTCGGTAAAGTGGTAATTACCCTGGGCGAAGACGGCCGCATTGTCGGTGACCAGGTTGTTGTTGCGGATTTCGCGGTTGTAGATCAGGTCATTGAGACCGGTGACGCCGGCATTGACCACGTCCCAGCCGAAGGCATAGCCGCCGCAGTTGGTGACATTGCCGTCGGCGTCGATGGTCGAATTGTCGAGGCCCGGGTCCTGGCAGGCCAGGACGCGCTGGTCGCGGCGCACCTTGGAATGCAGGTAGAACAGGCCTGTGACGTAGTCGAACCTGTCGCCGATCGGCGAGGCCAGGCGCAGCTCGGTCTGGAAGGTCTTGCTCTGGACCGGACCGGCGAAGTTGAGCGGGAAGGCATTGACCCAAGTCGACAGGCTGTCGTCATTGCTGGTCAGGGTTTCGTCGCGATAGAAGGTCGACCAGTTGAGCTCGAAGCCCGAACCGTAGCGGTGCGTCATTTCCCCGGACAGGCCGAACGAATGGGTGCCGCCGTAGTCGCGCACGGCCGAGGCCGAGGTCTTGTGGTTGTCGGGGCCGGCCGGCGTCTGCGACGTGTATTGCAGGTTGGTCGTCAGCAGCTTTTGCAGGTCGGTCGGCGACAGGTGCAGGCTGTCGATCACCGACTGCGGGATATCGCCAAAGGCATTGCCGACGACGAAGTCGTCGCGCACCAGGTAGACGCGGGTGCTGGGTCCGAAGGTCGACTGCTGGTAATCGGCGCGCAGCAGCAGGTCGGTATCCTCGCCGAAGCGGCGCAGGTACTGGACGCGGGCGCCATAGCCCTTGGTGGCGCCGCCATTGGGGCCGCCGGTGACGTTCTCGACCCAGCCCGTGTCCTTCTTGTCGAACAGGTTGACGCGGATGGCCGAGTCCTTGTCGATGACATAGTTGTACATGCCCGACGCATTGAGCTCGCCGAAGGTCTCGGTCGTGCCCTGGTCGGCCAGCAGGCGGAAGGAACCTTCATTGCCGGCAAGCGACGGGCGCTTGGTCTTGATCTGCAGGACGCCGGCGACGGAGTTCTTGCCGAACAGGGTGCCCTGGGGGCCCTTCAGGACGGCGATGGAATCGGTGTCGCCGATATCGCCGAACAGGGCCGAGCTGCGCGACATGACTTCGCCGTCGAGATTGACGGCGGCATCGGGCTCGATGCCGATAAAGGACTGGTTGGAACCGACGCCGCGGATGATGAGGCCGACATTGCGCGGATCGCTGTGTTCGCGAATGGTCACGCCGGACATCATCTGGATGACGTCCTTATAGGTGTCGATCGCCTGCTGGTCGATCTTGGCGCCGGAGATGACCTGGATCGAGGTCGGGACCTTCTGCAGCGGTTCCTTGCGCTTCTGGGCCGTAACGACGACGACTTCGCTCTCGGCGGGCGCGGTCTGGGTCGCCGGTGCCGTCTGTGCCCATGTCCCTGTCGCCGTCGCCAGGCAGACGGTCAGCGCCGTCGATGCCAGCAGCCACGAACGTGCCTTTAGTGTTCCAAAAGCCCCCATACACATCTCTCCTCTATGCCCCAGCCGCATTGGCTTCGAGGCTGTAGAGGAGCGGCGGTCACGGTTCCGTCACAAATCGGCCAATTTATTTTCAATTGGGGTCAAATAGGACTGAAATTGGTACTCTTGCGTGCATAACCAATTTTGATTCTACCCTAGCTAAAAGAACTCCACTTCAACAGCTACGTCGTTCACACATCTTGACGTAAAGTCTCAGAGCATTGAAATTAAAGCTCTTTTAAATCTCCCCACCTTTGGTGGGGAGGGGGACCGCACGAAGCGCGCCGCTCCCGACAATGTCGTTTAAATTCTCATGCATTCGCCGCGCGAGATGTGGTGGTGGGGTTTCTTGCTTGAGTCACAAGCACAGCCGTCACACTCGCGTCTATGGAAGCTGTTGATTATCCGAGCTCTTGTCTAGTAACTCCCAAGGTATGGGTAAGGCAATTGTGAGTTGCCGCTGTTCGCTGGATATGAGTCAAGGTGAAGATGGATATGTCTTCCGAAGTGCTTGCTCTGATTGAAGCTCTGCGAGCTGAGATAGCTTCGCTGAAGCAGGAGGTTGCTGATCTTCGTCGCCAGTTGAACAAGGACAGTTTGAACAGCAGCCAGCCGCCTTCAAGTGATGGTTTTAAGAAGAAGCCGCGCGTTCTGGGCAGCCTTCGTGAAGGTTCTGGTAAGCAGAGTGGCGGTCAACCTGGCCATAAGGGCGATACTCTGCGGTTTGCAGCGGATCCCAATGAAGTGGTTGTCCACGAGGCATGGCGTTGTCGGCATTGCCAAGGAGCGTTGTCGGCGACAATGGCAACTGGGATAGAGAGGCGCCAGGTTTTTGATATTCCCGTCGCGCGTCTTGAGGTGACAGAGCATCAAGCCCGTATCTATCGTTGCACTGGCTGTGGCCAGGCGACGAAGGCACCTTTCCCGAATGGGGTTTGTGGCCCTGTTCAATATGGTCCTCGCCTGCGTGCGACGGCCATCTACCTTCAAGCTTACCAGTTGATGCCCGAGGATCGCGTCAGCGAGACCCTTGCCGATCTTTTTGCCGCGAAGTCCTTGTGTCCTGCCAGCATAATGACCTGGTGTCGCACCAAGGCCCATGATTTGGCTGGACTGCAAACCGAGATTGCACAAGCTATAGCGAAGGCATCTGTGCGGCACCTCGATGAAACCGGCTTTCGTATTGCCGGTCGTCTTCAATGGCTACATACGGCCTCAACGTCGCAGCTCACATCTTATCGGGCCTCACAAACGCGCGGAGACATGCCCAAAGGATTGGACGGCGGGGTAATCATCCATGACCACTTCAAGTCCTACTACACCATCGCGGGCGTCGAGCATGCCTTGTGTAATGCCCACCATCTGCGTGAACTCAAGGACCTGACCGACAACGGCAAAGAGCTTTGGGCACAAAATATGGCGTATTTGCTGAAGGCGGCTTTAAGTGTTGTCCAGAGCGTTCCCAGTTGCGACGGAGCGAAGCTTGACCCGGCGTGGTTGGCGCACTTCAATCGGGCCTATGACCAACTCGTTGCAGAGGGGTTGGACCTGCACCAGCGATTGCCGCCGATGAAACAGAAACTTGATGCCCCGCCAAGCCGCGCCAGAAGACCCGGCCACAACCTGGCTCTGCGATTAAAAACCTACAAAACCGAAGCCCTGAGATTCCTGTCGGACTTCAATGTTCCCTTCACCAACAATCAGGCGGAGCAGGATATCCGCATGATGAAAGTCAAAATGAAAATCTCCGGGTCATTCAGGTCCTTCAAGGGAGCGCAAACCTTCGCCACCCTAAGGTCAGTCTTGTCGACAGCTCGAAAACAAGGGCGAAATATGCTCGACACACTCACCGCAACACCACACGAACTGCAAAAAACGCTCCTCCCGTAGGCACCTTGGGAGTTACCTTGTCTAAGCAAGAAACCCCACCACCACATCTCGCCGGCCCTGATAAGACTGCGTAATTGCGACGCCACCTGAGCGGGGCCGCCTCGTGCGGTCCCCCTCCCCGATCAAGTCGGGGAGGTTTAAGAAAGAACGACCTCAGTGCCTGAGATGTGTGAATCACCTAGCCTTCAAAAGGGGGAGTTCTAAAAGCGCCCTAAAACGCAATCTCGAACGTCGCGCCGACATACCTGCTGAAGTCGCGCAGGACATTACCATTCTCGGCGCGTTGACGAAAGAACTTGCCGGTCGGCACGCCGCCATAGGTCGGATAGGCCTGGACCACCCCCACCAGTTCCGGCACGGTCGTCAGCGACCCGCCGACTGCCTGTTCGTTGAGGCCGTCGCCGTAATTGGTCTTGTAGACATAGTAGTGGGTGTCGAACAGGTTCTTGACGTAGAGGCTGAAGCGGTACTTTCCACCGGGCGAGGCTACCCCCAGGAACAGGTTGTGGATGCCGTAGGCGGGCGTCGTCGTCGAATAGTCGTTGTTCGCCTTGCCACCGTGGTTTGTGTATTGCTGCGCCGTGAAGCGATAGTTCCAGCGCAGGTTGGCCGTCCAGTCGTGGATATGGAAATCGTAGGTCGCGTCCGACGACAATGTGTCTGCCGGGGCATTTGCCAGTTGCGCCCCCTTCAGGCTGAAGAACCGGCCGCGCCGCGGAAAGGTATAGTCGAAGAACTCGCCGTAATTGATCGGCGCCGTGCACGCCGACGCATCGGCGCCGTTGCGCGTCGCCGCTCCGCAGGTGATCAGCACATCGGTATCGCCGAAGCGGGCATCGACATGGCTGTAATTGGCGCTGATCCGCCATCGGTCCGACAGCTTCCAGTCGAGCTCGATATCGATCCCCTTGGTGCGCAAATCCCCGGCATCGATGATGGCGTATTTGCGGATGGGCTGCCCCGACGCTGACGGGTTATTGGCGATGTTCTGCAAGCCGCCGCCTACCGTTGGCCACAGGCTGTAGTCCAGCGTCATCAGCCGTTCCTGGTAGTGGTAGAAGGTGGTGTCGAACAGGGTGGCGTTGAAGGTCAGGCGCCGGCTGAGGGCCTGGGCGCGCAGGCCCAGTTCGAAATTCTGCGATGTCTCCGGCGGGATGGGATACTGACTGTCGAGCGTGGCCTGGTTGACGTCGGAATCGGTGAACCAGGCGACGCCCTTGTAGCCGGTCGAATAGCTGACATAGGTCATGATGTCCGGCGTCGGCTGGTAGAGCAGGGCGGCCTTGTAGGTAAAGGCGGTGTCGCTGTTGCTCTTGGCCGCCGTCCGGAAGGGCGAGGCGGGATTGCGGACATCGGCATTGATCGCCGGATTGCTGCTGACCTGGCCGTAGAACGGATTGGCGACATAGAGGCGATTGCCGTCGATGGCGACGCGGTTGCCGTCGGCGTCGAAGATCCACAACAGGGTCGGCCGGGTATCGACATTGGGTTGGCCGTCGTCGCGGATATCGAGGCTGAAGCGCTGGCATTCGTGCAGCAGGCGTCCGCCCAGGGTCAGGGTCAGCTTCGGGTCGAGGTGCAGGTTCGCCTGGGCGAAGACCGCCGCATTGTCGGTCACCAGGTTGTTGTTGCGGATTTCGCGATTGTAGATCAGGTCGCTCAGGCCGGTGACGCCGTCATTGTTTATGCCCCAGCCGAAGGCGTAGCCGCCGCAACTGATGACAGTACCGTCCGGCCCGACGACGGAATTGTCCAACCCCGGATCCTGGCAGGCCAGCACCTTCTGGTCGCGATGGATCTTCGAATGCAGGGCGAAGACGCCGGCGACATAGTCGATCCGGCCGCCGACCGGCGACGACAGCCGCAGTTCGCTTTGCAGGGTCTTGCTGCGCACCGGGCCGGCGAAGTTGAGCGGGAAGGCGTTGACCCAGGTCGCCAGGCTGTCGTCGTTGCTGGTCAGGGTTTCGTCGCGGTAGAAGGTCGACCAGTTCAATTCACTGCCGTCGCCGTTGCGATGCACCACCTCGGCCGACGTGCCGAAGGTGTGGGTGCCGCCATAGCTGCGCGCCGCCGACGCCGAGGTCTCATGATTGCCGGGACCCGCCGGCGTCTGCGAAATCGTCTGGAGGTTGGTCGTCAATAACGCCGTGCGTTGCGCCGGCGTCAGGTGCAGGGCGTCGATCGTCGCGACGGGGATCTGGCCGAACCCGTCGCCGACGACAAAATCGTCGCGTTGCAGGTAGACGCGCGTGCTGGGGCCGAAGCGGGTATCCTGGTAGTCGGTGCGCAGCAGGACATCCGTGTCTTCGCCGAAACGCCGCAGATATTGCAGGCGGCCGCCGGAGCCGCGGGTGCTGCCGCCGTTCGGGCCGCCGGTGATGTTCTTGACCCAGCCGGAATCGCGCTTGCCGAACAGGCTGAGACGGATGGCCGAATCCCGGTCGAGCACGTGGTTATAGATCGAGGACAGGCCGATCTCGCCGAAGGTCTCGGTCGTGCCCTGGTCGGCCAGCAGGCGCACCGAACCGCTGTCGCCGGCCAGGGACGGTCGCTGGGTACGGATCTGCATCACGCCGGCGACAGCATTCTTGCCGAACAGGGTGCCCTGCGGCCCCTTCAGCACGGCGACGGATTCGATGTCGTTGATGTCGCTGTACAAAACAGAACTGCGCGACATGACTTCGCCGTCGATATTGACGGCGGCGTCCGGCTCGATGCCGGTGAAGGACTGGTTGGAGCCGACGCCACGCACCACCAGGCCGACATTGCGCGGGTCGCTGTGTTCGCGCACCGTGACGCCGGACATCATCTGGATGATGTCCTTGAAGGTGTCGACATCCTGCTGGTTGATGCGCGCGCCCGAAACCGCCTGGATCGAGGCCGGCACCCTTTGCAGCGGTTCGCGCCGCTTCTGCGCCATGACGATGACGGTCGGCTCGCTCTCGGGCGGCGGGGGAGCATCCGTCGATGCAATGCGGCGGATGACGATGATATCGGGCGGCGAACCGACGGCTTCCAGCCCCGTACCTTTGAGCAGGATGGCCAGGCCGTCGCCGACACTGTACGGACCGGATACGGCGTTGAGCCGGGCAGCCTGGACCACGGTGGCGCTGGCGATGATCTGCACGCCGGCCTGACGGGCGAATTCCGGGATGGCGCGGTCGGCCGGCTGGGCGGCGACATGAAAGACCAGGGCAGGGGCGCGAGCGGCGGCAAAGGCAGGTGAGGCGGTCAACAGGACGACGGCCATGCCGGCGGACGCGAGCAGCCTGGGGCGCAACGCATGCCAACGGAAAGCCCCCATATATGCCGTCTCCCTATCGAACCATTGTCACATGTTTTTTCAGCTCAAACGCCGCATGGCTCGCCGCCCACAGAAGCGTGCTAACGCTTCGCTCCTTGAGCACAAAGCCGGCGGCGTGCGGTCGCACGCTGCAATGGCCACATTGGCCATTGAATTCACATACTGCCATAGGATTCGCCCGCGTCATCCATAATCCTGTTTCAGTCGAGACTGACGAGATGGATACGCGCGCCGTCGTCGATGACACGGGCATTGATCAGGGCCGCCACCGCCGAGGTGAACTTCTCCGGTTCGTTGGTGCGGAAATAGCCGACCAGAGGCTCACGCCCCAGGCGCGGGGAATCGACAACGATCTGCTTGGCATTGTAGCGGTTCATCTCGGCGACGGCGTAGTCGACATTCTCGCCGGCCAGGGCCAGTTCGCCGCGACGCCACGACAGGGCCCGGCTGATCTTCGCCGGATCGGGTTTTGTCACGATGCCGCCGGCCCCTTGCGTCACGGTCGCCCGGTCGCCGGCGGCGACACGGACCGGCTGCTGGCCATCACCTGTGCGCCAGGTCTCGACCACGCCTTCGGTCACCAGGACCTCGGCGCTGCCATTGTGGCGGCGGACCGAAAAGGCCGTGCCGACGGCCCGGACGCGGACATCGCCGGCCTCGACGATAAAGGGCCGTGACTTGTCGTGGGCGACCTGGAACCAGGCCTCGCCGCCGGCCAAGGCAACGCGGCGTTCGCGGCCTTCGAAGCGGACCGTCACCTGGCTGTCGGTATTGACGACGGCGGTCGATCCGTCGGCCAGCGCCACCTGGCGGACCTCGCCGACCCGGGTGGTTATGGTCTCGCCGCGGGGCCGCAGCAGAAAGACGGCACCTGCAGTGGCCGCGGCGGCCAGTCCGCCGCCCACTGCCATCAGCATATTGCGTCGGGTCTTCAAGGCCTGCGCCGGCACATTATCCTGGGTATGCAGGGCGCGGCCGCGATCGAGGTAGGCCAGGGTGGCCTGGGCGCGCAGCAGGCTGCCGTCGTGGCGCGGGTCGCCGGCCAGCCAGGCATCGAGCTCTGTCTGTTCCGACGCATCGAGACTGCCGCCATCCAACCGGATCGCCCAGTATTCCGCGTCCTTTTCGGGCGGGCTAAAGGTCACTGGCGATTTCACTGTTAGTCTCCGGTTTGCGACGTTTTCCCGGGGTTGACCCGGGAAGGCTATCGCCTTCATCTGTCTCAAGCGCTTTCAGGATCAGTTTCAATCCCTTGACGGCCTGCATTTCCACGACATTCTCGCTGATGCCCAGGCGTCGCGCAATTTCCTTTTGTGGCAGGCCTTCGATGCGCCGCATCTCGAACACCGCCCGGCACTTGTCGGGCAGGGCGGCGACCAGGGTGCGCACCCGGGCCAGTTGCTGGCGCGCGCTGAGCTGGCGTTCGGCATCGGGGTCCTCGTGCATCAGGCTGGCCGTCTGCAATTCCGTCAGCTGCCCGATCGGCACGATCCGCGACCGCCGGATCTTGTGGATCAGCACAGACTTGGCCGTCTGGAACAGGTAGGACTTGCCGTTGAGGATATGGTCGACGCGGGGCAGGCGGGCAATGGCGACATAGGCGTCCTGGACGATGTCGCTGATGTCGTCCTCGGACAGGGACATGCCGCGCAACCAGGCGCGCAGACGCGCTTCGTGGGGAACAATATTGCTCCCCACCCAAGCGACAATCTCGCTCCGGGTCTGCGTCACGCCTGGCTCCTGCCGGTCATTTTGACCTGTTTCCGCAGTATAGAGGATCGTGCCCGCCGATTCCGTCACATAAACGTAATTTTTTCTCCGATTGCCGGGGAAGCTTACGAAGCCGGTGTGAATTTGAAGCTGGATATGATCACCTCCACCGGCTTGCCGTCCGACGGCGGCGCGGTGATCCACAGGTTCATATAGACCGGCATGGGCGACTGGCTGATGCGTGTCGGATAGTCGCTGGGCGCATAGGTCCAGTCGGCGATCGGCAACGGATTGGTGTCGTAGTGGCCGTTGGTTCCCTGGAAGCGGATCGAGCGGGAGCCCCAGATATAGCGGTGGGTGCTGTAGTCCCCGTTCATCGCGATCGGGAAGTTTTGCGTCGTCAGGGCCACCGAGGCCAGGGTCGGGAAGGCGGTGTAGTTCAGGCCATTGGCCGCCGCATTGCCCCACTTGGTGAATTCGACGTCGATTTCATTGGTGCCGTCCGGGCCGACATCGGCGGTCGGATAATGGAACAGGCCGAAGACGACATTCTTGTCGAGCGTGTCGACGCGGCTGTTCAACTGCCATTGATAGGTGCCGAAGCCCATACGGTCGTTAGACGACACCTGGGCCGAACACCAGCCGGTCGCCGTCTGGGTCAGCTTCAGATGCAGGTATCCCGATGCGTCGAGGAAGGCATTGGCCTGGCACCAGGTATTGTTGCGCGGTCCGCCGACGCCGTTCGGGCGGATGGTCCAGGTATGCCCGCCGAATTGCAGGGTGGTGGCCGAGGCAACGCCGTAAGTGCCTGTCAGCAGGGCTGCTGCCAAAGTACAGGCGCCGATTTTCCGTATAGGTCCCATGAGCTCTCTCCATTTTTTGCGAAAGCGGGAACGGCCCAAGGCACAGGCGCGCGGGACGCACATCGACATGGCGCCTGTAACAAACGGATTTGCCTGAAGTTTCCTGCCGCCCGGTACGCCGGCTGCTTTCGATACCATAGAGGATCGCTGCCGGCGTTTCCGTCGCGGCGAGCGTATTTTTTTACAGCACAGGCTCCGGCTGCTCGGCCTCATGGTGCCGCCAGGTGTTGCGCCCGGCCTGTTTGGCGTCGTAAAGCGCGATATCGGCGGCCTTGTACAGGGCCTCTTCGGTTTCGCCGTCCAGCGGATAGCGCGCGACGCCGATACTGGGGCTGGTCCGCAGGATGTGATTGCGGAACAGGACGTCCGGCGCGAAAGCCTCGACGATGCGTCCGCAGACTGCGTCGACATCCGCCCGGGTCGTCCCGGTGGCCAGCAGGATGGCAAATTCGTCGCCGCCGAGGCGGGCAATGCAGTCGCTGTCGCGCAGCACGGTCTGCAGGCGAATGGCGGCTTCCTGCAACAGGGCATCGCCGGCGTCGTGGCCCAGCGTGTCGTTGATATCCTTGAAACGGTCCAGGTCGATCAGCAGCAGGGCGAAGGTCCGTTTTTCGCGGCGGCCGAGCGACATCAGCTTGCGGAAATCGTCGCCGAACATGCGGCGGTTGGGCAGTCCGGTCAGGGCATCGCAATAGGCCATGTGCTCCAGCTGAGACTGGATTTCGCGCAATTCCGTCGTGCGTTCGTCGACCAGGCGTGCCAGCTGCTTTTCGCGAAGGCGCAGATAGGTGGTCCGCGCGTGGATGATCGTCACCAGCAGCGCCACACAGGCGATGGCCGACAGCCCCAGGAACCACCAGCTCTGGTACCAGGCGGGCAGGACATGGATCGGAATGTCGAGCGTATGGGGCGACCATACGCCGTCACGGTTCGAGGCCTGGACGATCAGCTTGTAACGGCCCGGCATGAGATTGGTATAGGTGGCGACGCGGCGGCCGGCATCGGAATCGTTCCACTCGCGCTCGAATCCCTTCAGTCGGTAACGGAAACGATTTTGCTCCGGCGCCGACAGGTCCAGGCCTGAGAACTCGATCGACAGGGCCTGGCCGGGGGGAACGACAAGCGGGGTGCCGGCTCCGGAAGGGCCGAACCGGTTTGTCAGGATTTCGTCCTTGCCGATATGGATGCTGCTGACCACGACCGGCGGCGCGTAGGTCCAGGGCTGGATATGGTCCGGCCGGATAACGACCATGCCGGTCGCCCCGCTGAACAGGATCTCGTTGCGTGTCGTGACGGTACCCGACCCGACCCAGTAGTTGAGGATGGACAGGCCGCTTTCGCGGCCGAGGGCCCGCAGGGTGAAGTGCACGGGATCGATGATGGCCAGGCCGGAGTCGGTGCTGGCCCAGACCCGGCCCTGGCCGTCGAGCAGCAGCTTGTCGACATTCGGGTCGGACAGGCCATCTCCTACGCCGATATGGCGAAACCGCGGGCGTCCCGAACGGTCACGGCCGGTCATCACGCTGATGCCGCCGCCGGACGTGCCGACCCATAACCGTCCCTGGCGGTCGAGGAGGAGCGAGGCGATATAGCCGGCGCTCAGCCCGTGCGGATCGGCCTTGTCGGCCGCAATCTGTTCGATCGCGTCAGATTTGCCGGCGACCGTATCGGCAGAAAGCCGGTTGAGACCATTCTCTGTGCCGACCCACAGCGAACCGTCGGGTCCCTTGACCACGGTCCGGACCCTGCCATCGGTCAGCTTGTCGAAATGCCGGGAGGCCTGTCCGGGCGCATCCGGCGAGAAGCGCCACAGGCCGTCATAGCCCCCCACCCACATCCGGTCGCCGTCAGCCAGGGTGGTGATCGTATAGGCACTCGGGTCGCGCCCCTGGATATGGATGCGGTGCACGCCTGTCCCGGCAAGGTCGCTGCGGTACAGGCCCTGCGCCGTGGCGACGAAGACTGCGTCGTCATGGAATTCCCCAGACGCGGCGATGTTCCAGACATAGGTTTGCGGCAGGGCCGTTTCCGGGTGGGTGGGGTCGGGGCGCAGGGAGCGCACGCGTCCCCTGGCGGGATCGAGGATATCGATGCCCTTGCGCGTAAGGCCCGTCCAGATACGGCCGTCGGGCATTTCGGTGATGGAAAGGGCGCCGGCCTCGGTCATGTCCTGGCTGTGGCCGGTCGCACCGGGAATGGCGCGGAAGGCGGCCTGTTCCGGCGCCCAGTGGCTGACGCCTTGTCCGGTCGCGATCCATACCAGCCCCGAAGGGTCACGATAAAGACTCCAGACCTCGTCATAGAGAAGGCTGTTGGCGACCAGCGGGTTGTGAACGATGCCGTGGGTCTGCATCGTCGTGGCGTCGACGACGACCACGCCGTTGCTGTAGGTGCCGAGCCAGATCAGATTGGCGCTGGCTTCGACGATGGTATTGATGCCTTCGGATTGCAGGGTCGCGGTCTGCGCATCCGTGCCGACAATGGCGTGCGCTTCGTCTGCCCCGGACGCGATGTAGAAGGCCCCCTGGCGTTGGGTGGCGATCCAGATTCGCCCGGCGCTGTCTTCGTAGATTTGGCGGATCTGCGCCACGCTCCCGTCGCGGGTAGGCAGGGCAATGCGGGTCTGGCGGCCATCCGTCGAGCGGCGCACCAGGCCGCCCTTGGTTCCGATCCAGAGCGATCCCTGACGGTCACGCAACAGCGCGCCGACCTCGGGGGAGGGCAGTCCGGCGTTGAGGCCCTTCCGGATCTGCCCCGTCCGTCCATCGAAATGGTCGATGCCTCCCAGGCTGCCGATCCACAGGCCGCCGCGGCCATCCGAAGTCAGCGCCGTGATGTTGACATGGCTCAGGCCGTGCGGGCCGGCGCCATAGGTCGTGAAGGTATCGCGGTCGGCATTGTAGCGCGCAAGGCCGCCGGACCCGGTGCCGATCCACAGATGTCCGGCATCGTCGGTGCTAAGGGTACGTATATCGTTGTCCGGCAGGCTCGTCGTCGAATCTGTTGTCGGCCGGTAAGGGCGAAAACGATAGCCGTCCCACCGGACCAGGCCGCTCTGCGAGCCGATCCACAGGAAGCCATCGCCGTCGCGGACCAGGCTGGTGGGGTTCTTGATCGGGGCGTTGTTTTCCGTCGCAATGTGCTGGAAGGTCTCGTCCGAATAGACTGCCCATCGATCCGCGGCCGGCGCCAGGCTAGGCGTCAGCGCAAATAGCAGCGCGGCACAGAACCAGGCAAACGATTGGCCAAACGACCTCAACGCCTTGCGGCAGGCGGATGCGGCTGCCCGGGTTCCGGCAGTCGGTATGGTTATCTGGTCAGGGCGTTCGGTGTGCAGCACACGGAAACTGTACCCTATGCGCGATAATCTTCAGTTATGAGGTATCGTTAACGGAGTGTCGTCGGGTAATTTTTGAAACTATAGCGTGTGATGGACGTCACAGGTCGCGGACCAGGCCTCGCGTCAGATCGGCAAGTCGCTGGGCCGAGGCATCGAGGCCCTCGGCCGTCTCGACGATACAGGCGATATTGGGCAGGGGCGGCAGGGTGTTGCTCTCGATCGGATCGAGGTCGCGCAGGAACAGGTGGGTGCGGCAGGTGACGGCGAGACCGGCCTGGACCGCGGCCTTCAGGGTCGACAGGTTGGGGGTCTCGACCGCAATCCGGTAGGGAATGTCGGCGGTCTCCAGGGCGCGAATGGCCGATTCCCGGAAGCGGCACGGCTGCTCGATGACCGCCAGCGGCACGACCGTCTTGCGCGCCAGTTCGCTGGAGCCATACCATTTCATCGGCGCCGTCACGATGGCGTTGGCGTCGCTGTGGCTGGAAAAACCGAGGATGATGTCGAGCTGACGGCGTTCCAGCAGGGATTGCAGTTCCGCCGTGCCGGCCACCCGGGCATAGATTTGCGCCTCGGGATGCAGGGCGGAAAAGGTCGCCAGCAGGCCGGTCAGCAGGGTGTCGGCGAAGTCCTGCACCATGCCGATGCGCACCGGACCCGCAAAGGCATTGCTGCTGACCGCGGCCACGGCCTCGTCGTGCAGGCTCAGGACCCGGCGGGAATAGTCGAGCAGGACCTCGCCCGGCGGCGTCAGGGCCAGTCGGCGGCCGTCGCGGGTAAACAGGGACTGCTGCACAAGCTCCTCAAGGCGCTTGACCTGCAGGCTGAGGGCCGACTGGGTGACGAAGACCTGCTCGGCGGCATTGAGCATCGAGCCGGTATCGACGATGGCGACGAAGCTTCGCAGCAAGGTGGTGGGCAGGTTGACCGGCATAAGGGGGCTTTCGGGTGTCGCAACTAGAGTGCCCTTGTGGCCCGACGGGGGCGCAAGGGCAAACCTCTTTGTCTTCTCCCAGGCTTTAACAAAACTAATTTCATATGAATTCAATATCGCCCGGTCCTTATCCCGCATGACCAAAATGAGTTTCGCTCATATGTTCGGCGATTAAATCTCATTTGAACTTGTAGGAAATTGCCGCCGTAATGTCCCGACATCAACAACGGACACCCAGCGCATGTCACCCTCCCCAAACCTTGTTTCCAGATGGGGCCGGCATCTCAGCCAGGCCCGCTGGCTGTCGCCGGTGCTGCTGCTTGCCCTGTGGGAGGCCGGGTCGCGTGCCGGACTGATTCCCGCCCGCACCCTGGCGGCCCCTTCCGCCGTCATCACCACCTTGTTCGGCATGATCGTGTCCGGGGAATTGCCGTCGAACCTGCTGGTCTCGTTCGGCCGCGCAGCCATCGGCCTCGGTATCGGCGTGACGCTGGGCACTGTACTCGGCCTGGTTGCCGGCCTGTCGCGCCCCGGCGAGGCGGCCATCGATCCATTGATGCAGATCAAGCGCACCATCCCCGTGGTGGCGCTGACGCCGCTCTTCATCGTCTGGTTCGGCATCGGCGAGACGCCGAAGATCGCCCTGATCGCCTTCGCCAGCATGTTCCCCATCTACCTCAACCTCTATGCCGGCATTCGCGGCGTCGATGTCCGCCTGGTCGACGCCGCCCGCAGCTTCGGCCTTAGCCGCCTCGAAACTGTCTGGCATGTCGTCCTGCCGGGCGCCCTGCCGTCCCTGTTCACCGGCCTGCGCTACTCCCTGTCAATCGCCATCATCCTGCTGGTCATCGCCGAGCAGATCAACGCCACGGCCGGCCTCGGCTACCTGATTAACAATGCCCGCGACTTCATGCGCACCGACATTATCGTCGTCTGCCTGCTGGTCTACGCCATTCTCGGCCTGCTGGCCGACGGCCTGGTCCGCCTTCTCGAATCCCGCGCCCTGTCCTGGCGTCCCAACCTGGTGGAGCAACGCGCATGAACGCCCTTATTTCCAACGCCCGCTTCGCCAAGTCGGTGATCGGCAACAGCAATCCGCTCTATCGCGCCGAAGGCCCGGCCGGACACGAGGCGGGACAGGTCACAGAGCCGGCACCGGCCGTCCGCCTGCGCAACTTCACCCGCAGCTTCGGCGACAATGCCATCATCGAAGGCCTCGACCTCGAGATGGCGCCCGGGGAATTCGTCTCCCTGCTGGGCCGTTCGGGCAGCGGCAAGACCACCCTGCTGCGTACGCTGGCCGGCCTCGACGGCGCCGTCGGCCAGGATGTCGCCATCCCGTCGGCCCGGGCCGTCGTCTTCCAGGACGCCCGCCTGTTGCCGTGGAAACGCGTCTGGCAGAATGTCGCCCTGGGTCTCAAGGGCCGCGACGTCCGCGGCCGCGCCGAAAAGGCCCTGCGCGAGGTCGGCCTCGGCCATCGCCTCGACGCCTGGCCCCTGACCTTGTCGGGCGGCGAAGCGCAACGGGCCGCCCTGGCCCGTGCCCTGGTGCGTGAGCCGCAACTGCTGCTGATGGATGAGCCGTTCGCCGCCCTCGACGCCCTGACCCGTTTGCGCGTCCACGAACTGGTTCTGCGCCTGTGGACGGTGCACAAACCGTCCATCATGCTGGTCACCCACGATGTCGACGAGGCCATTGCCCTCAGCGACCGTATCCTGGTGCTCGACAAGGGTCGCATCGTCGCCGAGGAGCGCATGACCGTGCCGCGCGGCGAGCGCCTGGGCCTGACCGCCGCCCTGCGCGAAAAGCTGCTCAGTTTCCTGGGCACCGGCCATATTTCGGAAGATGCCGACCTGGCCGCCGTCTTCGAAGACAAGCCGAATATTCCGTTCTCGCCGTCCGATCCCTTCGCCCGGTAGCCAGCCATGACCGTGCACGCCCCCATTGCCGTGGCCAATAATCTGTCCCGCCTGCGTACCTTCGTCGGCGATCTGGCGGATGTGATCGAGGAAGGGGCCGACGAGGCCGCCATCCTGGCCGCCGGCGAGGTCCTGCTCAAGCGCCTGATCGCCGTCGATAACTGGCTGCCTGATGCGTACGCGGAAGCCGGTCCCGATCGCTATCGCCAGTACCTGCTGCATTGCGACAGCCGCCAGCGTTTTTCGGTCGTCAGCTTCGTCTGGGGGCCAGGGCAGGCTACGCCCATCCACGACCATACGGTCTGGGGCCTGGTCGGGGTCCTGCGCGGCGCCGAACAGGTCGAAAGCTTCCGCCGCAACGGCCGCAACGGCCTGGTCGTCGACGGGGCGCCCGCGATCCTTAAGGCGGGCGAGGTCGATGCCGTCAGCCCGCGTATCGGCGACATCCACCGTGTCAGCAACGGCGCCGACGGCGTCTCGGTCTCGATCCATGTCTACGGCGCCAATATCGGCGTCGTCCGTCGCGCGACCTATGCGCCCGACGGCACGCCCAAAACCTTTATCTCCGGCTACGCCAATACCACCCTGCCAAATCTATGGGATGCTTCCATATCATGACTGCCATTACCCCTCAGGAGGTTCGCTCCGCCCTGCTGCGTGGCGAGGAAATCGCCTTTATCGACGTGCGCGAGGAGGCCGAGTTCGCCCTGGGCCACCCCCTGTTCGCCGCCCAGATCCCGCTGCGCCGGGTCGAGACCGAGGCGCACTGGCGCATTCCGCGCCGCGACGTCCTGCTGGTTGTCTACGATAACGGAGAGGGGCTCGCAGAGCAGGCGATCGATCGTTTCCAGGACCTGGGCTACGAGCATATCCGCCTGCTGAAGGGCGGGCTTCAGGGCTGGCGCGAGGCCGGCCACGAGCTGTTCGAAGACGTCAACTCCTACAGCAAGGCCTTCGGCGAACTTGTCGAACACCGCCGCCACACGCCGTCCCTGACGGCGCCGGAGGTCAAGGCCCTGATAGACAGCAAGGCCAATGTCGTCGTCCTCGATGCCCGGCGTTTCGATGAATACAACACCATGTCGATCCCGACCAGCGTGTCGGTGCCGGGCGCCGAGCTGGTGCTCAATGCCCGCGCCCTGGCGCCGGATCCCGAGACCACCATCATCGTCAACTGCGCCGGCCGGACCCGGTCGATTATCGGCACCCAGTCGCTGATAAATGCCGGTGTGCCCAACAAGGTCGTCGCCCTGCGCAACGGCACGATCGGCTGGACCCTTGAGGGCCAGGCGCTCGACACCGGCCAGTCCCGCAAGGGCTTCGTGGCCGAACGCGATGCCGGGGTCGACGACGTGGCGCGCGATACGGCCCGCAATGTCGCCTATCGCGCCGGCGTGAAACGCATCACCATCGACGACCTGCGCCTGCTGGAACAGGATATCCGCCGCACCCTCTATCGCTTCGATGTGCGCCAGGCCGACGCCTATCTCGCCGGCCATGTCGAAGGTTTCGTCAATGTCGCCGGCGGCCAGCTGGTGCAGGAGACCGACCACTACGCCCCCGTGCGTGGCGCCCGCATCGTCCTCAGCGACGATATCGGCCCGCGCGCCGATATGAGCGCCTCGTGGCTGGCCCAGATGGGCTGGGAGGTCTACGTCCTGGATGGCGGTTTCGACGGGCCCCTGGTGACCGGCCCCGACGCTGCACCGCCGGCGCGCGGACCGGAAGGCCGCTATCGCCGCCCCTATGAGGGCACGGAAAACAAGGCTGCCGCCATGCAGGCCTATCTCGACTGGGAATATGGCCTGGTCGACCAGCTGGCGCGCGACGCAACCCACGGATTCTACGTCATTTAAGGAGGGCATCATGTCCGTCAAATTTATCGGCTATATCGGCTTCAACAACAGCTCGGAAACGCAAGGTCCGGCGGGCAATATCCTCAGTGGCGGCGACGGCCAGAGGCCGCGCAGCCTCGACCGTGCCTATGTCGACGCGGCCGCCAAAGCCCAGGAAGAAGGCGGCTTCGACCGCGTCCTGATCCCCTTCGGTTCGAACTCGCCGGAAAGCCAGATCGTCGCCGCCCATGCCGCGGCCATCACGACCAGGCTTGGCTTCCTGGTCGCCCACCGTCCGGGCTTCACCCAGCCGACCCTGGCGGCGCGCCAGTTGGCGACGCTCGACCAGCTCAGCGGCGGCCGTGTCGCCGTCCACATCATCACCGGCGGCGTCGATGAAGAGATGGCGCGCGACGGCGATCATACGATCAAGCCGCAACGTTATGCCCGTACAGACGAATATCTCGATGTCGTCCGTCAGGAATGGACGGCGCAGACGCCGTTCGATCACGAAGGCACCTTCTATAAGGCCAGGGGCGCCTTCTCGGCGGTCAAGCCGGACAACCTGCCGGTCTTCTTCGGCGGCTCGTCGGACGAGGCCATCGTCGTTGCCGGCAAGCATGCCGACGTCTACGCCACCTGGGGCGAGACGATCGAACAGACGCGCGAAATCATCGCCCGCGTCCGCGCCTCGGCGGCAAAGCACGGTCGCTCGGGCCTCGGCTTCTCCTTGTCGCTGCGTCCGGTGATCGCCGATACCGAAGAGGCGGCGTGGAAGAAGGCTGACGAGATCGTCGAGATCGTCCGCGAAAACCGTCTCAAGGCGGGCCTGCCGATCAGCGGCCACGCCCCGGTCAATGTCGGCGCCCAGCGCCTGTTGGAAACGGCCTCGGCCGGCCGCCGTGACGGCCGCCTGTGGACCGGTGTGGCGCAACTGACCGGCGCCGCCGGCAATTCGACCGGCCTGGTCGGGACGCCGGAACAGGTGTCGGATGCCCTGCTCGACTATTACGAGCTGGGTGTCGACCACTTCCTCATCCGCGGTTTCGATCCGCTCGGCGACTCGATCCAGTATGGCCGCGACCTGATCCCGCTGACCCGCGAAAAGGTTGCCCGCCGCCTGGAACTGGGCACGGCCCTGGCCGGGTAAGATTTGCTATTGGGCGATAAGAAAAGGCCTCCCGGAAACGGGAGGCCTTTTTGCAATTTGGCATATATACTTGGATTTAAAGGCGTTTGCGCCTGCAAAAAAAGGAAATGGAACCACAGATTTCACAGATTTCACAGATTACTTCCGAATCTGTCGCGTCAGAGACGTATCAGTGACTGATTATGACTGCGCTTCGCGCGGCCCGATCGGTCACGGAAAGGGTCGGATACTCAAAAATAATCTGTGAAATCTGTGAAATCTGTGGTCTCTCTTTCTTGATGTCGTATTTCAGGCCACCGCTTTTTCCGCATGAACCGCCGGAATGCGCGCGATACGATCGCGGATCGTGACCACGCCATCGCCCAGGACAGCATCGGCCTGGGCCTGGACGCCATCGATCAGGCCCGTATCCAAAGACAGGCCCGGCAGATGATCGGCCAGGATGGCGACGAAGCGCGCGGCCAGGTCCGGATGGTCGCTGACGAAGTGGCGATGCAGGGTGACAAGCCGATAGCCGTTCGTACCCCTGGCGATGCCGACGATGACCGCGCCGTCGTGGCCGGTGGCGAAGGCGTGCAGGGCTGGCTCGGCGGGCGTTTCACGCAGCAGGTTGCGGATATCGTGCGTCAGGGCCTGCGCACGTAGCTGCGGATCGCGGGCCCCGGCCAGGTCCCTGACGGTAAAGCCATGCGGGGTGACCAGGCTGGCGACGGCCGCGGACACCGCGCCGGCGATGTCCTCACCCAATGACAGATAGAGGACATCCGACGGAACCAGCGGGATGGAGAAATGGGTCATTCGGCGTCCTCCGTGAAACGGCCGGCAAAGACGAAGCTCGACAGGGGCCGGCGTTCGGACGGCGTCTCCTGGGCGTGGAAGGTTTCGTGCAGGTCCTCGAGGCGGCCGCGACGGCCGACCGCGATGACCGATTCTACGTGGTAATTGCCCGGCAGGCCCAGGGCTTCGGGGGCGGCCTTGCGGTCGAAGCCGCCGATGGCCCGGGTCGAATAGCCGAGCAGATGGGCCTGGTGGGCGAAATTGCTCCAGGCCGCGCCGGTATCGAACGAGTGGCTGCCGACCGGAACGGTCTGGCCCTGGAAGACGAAATCCTTGCGCGAGATGACAAAGACCAGGGTGCCGGCGCGGTGCGCCCAGATCTGGTTCTTGGCGTTGATCAGGCCGAACAGGCGCTCCCAGTCGGCGCCGTCGCGATGGGCATAGATAAAGCGCCACGGTTGGGCATTGAAGGCCGATGGCGCCCAGCGGGCAGCCTCGAAGCAGGTCAGCAGGTCGGTATCCCCGATCGCTTCGGCGGTCAGGGCGCGGGCCGACCAGCGCGAGATGAACAGGGGGTCGACAGCCAGGTCCGTTTGACGGCCAGGGGACAGGGGATCAGGGGGCAGGGGATGGCGAGGCATCAGGGGCTCCGTAAGAATATGGTATTAAATTAATAGGAATTACGCCGGCTTCAAATGATTTCGTTTCGCGGTGAATCAGAAATTCTCAAGAGTGCGAAAAGCCCTGCTGAGCCTATGAGAGATTGTCATAATTTGAATCTGCCTTTTCATTTGCGGCGGCGCACAAATTCCTATTGTCTTTGTTTTATATTAGGGCCGCGTCCTATCGCAGCGGTCCGCAGCATCGACATCTGGAGGGCTAATGTTCGAGCGCCGGGGTACTCATCTTCTTAAACGGCTGTTGCTGGCCGGGTCGGCGTTCGTCGCCCTTCCTGCTACCACTCTTCCTGCTATCGGCCAGACACTTCCTATCGGTCAGACGCTCCCCAGTCCTGCCGTGCCTGCGGCCGACGCCGCCCAGCCGGCCGCTACGGCGGCGCCGGTGACGGCCTCCGCCTCGGCCGCCGATGCAGGTGCGGCGCCCGCCGTCACCGAGCTGGTCGTTACCGGCGTTCGCGGCCGTCCGCGCGCCATCGCTGCCAGCCCGGTGCCGATCGATATCATCAGCGGCGCGCAACTGGCCTCGACCGGCAAGGCCGGGCTGAAGGATATCCTGTCGACCGCCATTCCGTCGCTCAGCGTCCCCGCCCAAAACGGCGGCGGCACCTCTGCCAGCGTCAAGCCCTATGCCGTCGAAGGCCTGACCGGTGACTATGTCCTGGTCCTGGTCAACGGCAAGCGTCGCCACAATACGGCGCTGATCAACAACCTGGCGACCATCGGCGGCGGCTCGACCCCGGTCGATCTCGACCTGATCCCGCCGGGCGCCATCGACCATGTCGAATATCTGCGCGCTGGCGCCGCCGCCCAGTACGGTTCCGACGCCATTACCGGCGTCATCAACATCATCCTCAAGGATGATGCGGAAGGCGGCAAGATCGACACCACCTTCGGCCAGAGCTACCGCTCGGCCGGCCAACTGGCCAAGGTCGATGCCGACTGGGGCGCCAAGCTGGGGCAGGGCGCCGTCCACTTCGCCCTGTCGGCCGTGCATAATGAACCCGCCCGTGCCAACGATGCGTCGAGCGGCCTGTTATATCCCCTGGTGAACGGCGCCCCCGATCCGCGCGAAGCCACCGGCAACACCAATTACGGCAGTTCCTACGGACGTTCGACCTTAAGCGATGGTGTCAACCTGTCGTATAACCTGTCGGTGCCGCTCAATGACGACTTGACGGCCTACAGCTTCTCGACCTTCAGCTATCGCAATATCAAGGATGCCCGCGGCGCCTTCCGGCCCGACGACCTGGCCTCCCTGCCGCAGATCTATCCCGATGGCTTCCAGGCCTACCGTCTGGTGCGCGAGGTCGACAGCCAGGTGGCTGCCGGCATCAAGGGCCGCCTGATCGGCTGGGACTGGGACCTGTCGACCACCTACGGTCGCGACGACGCCGGGCTTGGCGCGTCGCACACGCTCAACGCCTCGCTTGGGCCGACGGTAACGCAAACCCGCTTTTTCATGGGCAAGCAGATCTTCGACCAGTGGACGACCAATCTCGACGTCACCCGCAGCTTCGACGTCGGCCTGGCCAAACCGCTCGACGTCTCCTGGGGCCTGGAAGAGCGCTGGGAAAAATTCCAGGAGGTCGCCGGCGAGCTGAACGCCTATGTCAATGGCGGCTATCAGGTTCCCAATGACGGCACGCCCTACGGCAACCTCTACCACGGCAAGTACACCCAGGCCGGCCTGCAGTCCTTCACCGGCACGTCGCCGGCCGACGCCAGCAGCCACAGCCGCAGCAATGCCGCCGCCTATGTCGATATCGGCACCAACCTGACCTCGCGCTGGTATGTCGGCGTCGCCGCCCGCGGCGAGCACTATGACGACAGCTCCGGCGACAGCCTGAGCGGCAAGCTGACCAGCCGCTTCGAAATCGCCCCGGGCCTGGCCATTCGCGGATCAATCAATAATGGATTCCATGCGCCGTCCCTGGCCGAGCAGTGGTTCTCGACGACGCAGAACACCACTGTGGTCGTCAATGGCCAGGGGGTATCGGCCCAGTCGAAATTCCTGCCTGTCGGCAGCCCGATTGCCTTGGCTCTGGGCGCTACGCCGTTGCGGCCGGAAACCTCGCGCAACACATCTGTCGGCATAACCTGGGAA
The DNA here is from genome assembly GCA_965246725.1 of Asticcacaulis sp. Classification (GTDB taxonomy): domain Bacteria; phylum Pseudomonadota; class Alphaproteobacteria; order Caulobacterales; family Caulobacteraceae; genus Asticcacaulis. The sequence continues at coordinate 17,995 of CBDFFG010000025.1, read as the reverse complement.
CCGACGCGCCGCTTCCATATCATCGTGGACGCATATGAGACAGACCTGCAGAACCGCATCGTCAAGTCGGCGCCGAACTTCAGCCTGACCCCGACCCAGGTTGCGGCGCTGGGCTTTCCCGGCCTGACCTCGGCGCAGTTCTTCACCAATGGCGTCGACAGTCGCACCAAGGGTATCGACATCGTCACCGAGTACCAGCAGAGCTTTACCGACTACGGCAATGTCACCTGGAGCGCCATCTACTCCGGCAACGGTACCGAGATCACCGAGGTCAAGGCCAGCGCCGCCAACTTCACGCCGCTGGCCCGCCGCCAACTGACCAACCAGACGCCGCGCTACCGCCTGGCCCTGGGCGCCGACTGGAGCGTCGGCAAGTGGAAGGTGCACTGGCTCGATACCCTGTACGGCCGCTATTCCGAGCCGGTGAACAATACGCTGGATGAGATCTTCCACCCGAAATGGGTCGCCGACCTCGATGTCTCCTACGCCCTGACCCCGCGCATCACCGTGTCGGTCGGCGCCAACAACCTGTTCAACGTCTATCCCAGTCGCGTACCGGCCGACGTCCTGGCCAAGACCGCCAATGTCGACTCCGTCCTGACGGGCGCCCCCGGCTATACCCTGGCCGCCTACGGCCTGCCGCTTAGCGGTGGCGGCATCTACGGCACGGCTTCGCCCTTCGGCCTGCTAGGCGGCTTCTACTACACCCGTCTCGGTGTGAAGTTTTAACCCCAAGCCTTTGTTCCGGTAGCGTAAATCTCGATTTAACTCAACCAATAGGAGATTATCATGAGCTCATCTGCACTTAAGGTCGATTATGCCGGCTACGATTTTTCCCCGAGCCTGCTCGATATCCGCCCGCTGCAGCCGACGATCGGCGCCGAGATCAGCGGCGTTGATCTCTCGAAGCCGATCAGCGACGCCGTCCGCGACGAAATTCGCGCCGCCGTGCTGAAATACAAGGTTATTTTCTTCCGCGATCAACCATTGACGAATGACGAACACGCGGATTTTGCCCGCAATTTCGGCCCGCTCTATACCCATCCGAGCACGCGTCACGATCCCAAGATCACGCATCGATCCACCAGATCAGCGCCGAAGAGGCCAAGAAGTATCTGTCGGACGTGACTCCCAAGGCCCTGCGCGACGCCTACCATACCGACACCAGCTGGCGCCTGGTGCCGACCTGGGGTGCGGTCCTGCGCGCGGTGGACCTGCCGGAACTGGGCGGCGACACCATCTGGGTCGATGCCGGCCTGGCCTATCGTTCGCTGCCGGACGACATCAAGCAGCGTATCGAAAATCTGCTATGTCACCCACGACTTCCGCAGCGCCCTGGCGCGTGCCGGTCATGAATACCCCATCGTCGCCCATCCGATCGTACGCACGCACCGCGAAACCGGTGAGAAGATCCTGTGGGTCAATTTCAGCCAGCATCCGCAGATCCTGCGCCTGGAGCTCAGCGAGAGTCAGGAACTGCTCGACATCGTGCTCGACCACTACAAGAATCCGGAATACCAGGTCCGCTTCTCGTGGCAGCCCAACTCGGTGGCCTTCTGGGACAATCGCGCCGCCGTCCACTATGCCGTGCGCAACTACGGCGACTATCCGCGCGTGCTGGAACGTATCCTGATCCAGGACGAACCGCTGTACGCCGACCTGTAATCGCCTAAACCTTCCTCTCCCCGTTTGCGGGGAGAGGGTGGCCCGGAGGGCCGGGTGAGGGGCAAACCCAGGCAGGTCTGGCCTGTGCCCCAGCCCATTTGCGCCAGTGAACCGACTTCAAGGAAACGAACATGACAACATGGAATCCCTCGCGGCGCCTGCTGCTGACCGGCGCGGCGGCCCTGACCGCAACCGCGGCGCTGTCCGCCTGCAAGGCCCCGGTGGCGGCAAGGGCGCAGACCATCCTCAAGGTCGGCAACCAGAAAGGCACCGTCAAGTCGCTGGTGACGGCGGCGCGCGCCCTGGAAGGCGCGCCCTACACCGTCGAATGGTCGGAATTCCCGGCCGCCCAGCACCTGCTGGAGGGCCTGAGCGCCGGAGCGGTCGATGTCGGCCTGGTCGGCGACGCCCCCTATCTGTTTGCTTTTGCCGGCGGTTCGCCGCTGAAGGTGGTGTCGGCCATTGCCTATGGCGACGGCCGCTCGACCTCGATCGTCATTCCGCAGAACTCGACGATCCGTTCGGTCGCCGACCTGAAGGGCAAGCGCGTCGCTACCGGCAAGATCTCGGTCGGTCATTACCTGCTGCTGCGGGCCCTGGAAACCAACGGTCTGACGACCAAGGATGTCGAGATCGTCTTCCTGGCGCCGTCGGACGCCAAGGCGGCCTTTGCCTCGGGCAATGTCGATGCCTGGGCAACGTGGGCGCCGTTCTCGACGACAGCCGTTCTGCGCGACAAGGCGCGGATCCTGATCGACGGGCGCGGGCTGATGAATGCCCACGCCTACCAGGTGGCGACGCCTGCCGCCATCGCCGGCAAGGCGGCCGAGCTGAAGGACTTCATCACGCGCCTCGGTACAGCCTATGATTGGGCCAGCGCCCACCCCGAAGACTACGCCGCTGCCCTGTCGCGCGACACCGGACTGCCGGTCGATATCGCCCTGGCCATGGTCAAGGACACCCGGCCGCACACGGTGCCGGTCGATGATACCATCGTCGCCGAGGCGGAAGAGACGGTGCGGCATCTGGCCGCAGCCAGCGGGGAAACCGTGCAAAACCGGCCTATTGCCGATGCTTTTGCCGCCAGTTTCCGCTCTCCGGCCAAGGCATAGCCGCTACAAAAGCCTTTGGAAATCTCCTGCGCCGCCGGCCCGTGCCGGCGGCGTTTTGCGTGTTCCGGGGGTGGGGGCCTGATGCAACACCTGTGAAACATTTATTACGGATCAAAATATTTCCATTGATAATCCGATCCGATCGGATATGTTCACGGTCAAGAGACACCGGTGTCACGATCATAAGTGGTATCTTGGTCTTCAACTGTCGCCCGACAAAAGAGGCGGCAGACCCATAAGTGCGGCGGAAATTACAAGTTCCAGGGAGCTAAGGTCATGTCCTTTTCGAACATGGCGCGCGGAGGTCTGCGCGCCGGAGTATCCATCACGGCGGTTATCATCGGCCTGGCGGCATCGGCTGCCGTTGCGCAGGAAGCCGCACCCCAAGTCGCGCCAAATGACGCGGCGCCCAAGGCCGTACCCGCCCAGGCTGACGACCAGGTCGTCGTCGTTCGCGGCTTCCGGGCGTCCCTGCAAAGCGCCCTGACACAAAAGCGCCGCGCCGACGTCATGCTCGACGCCATTTCCGCCGATGACATCGCCTCCTTCCCGGACGCCAACCTGGCGGAATCGCTGCAGCGCATCCCGGGTATCTCGATCTCGCGCGATAGCGGCGAGGGCCGGCAGATCAGCGTGCGCGGCCTGGGACCAGACTTCTCGCGGGTCCGTATCAATGGGCTCGAAGCCCTGTCGACCGCCGGCGACTCGACGGCCTCGGGCAATAACCCGAACCGTTCGCGCGCCTTCGATTTCAACACCTTCGCCTCGGAACTGTTCCAGAACCTGAGCGTGCGCAAGACCGCAGACGCCCAGACCGACGAAGGGTCGCTCGGGGCCACGGTCGACCTGCGTACCGCACGGCCGTTCGACTACAAGACCGACAAGTACGCCTTCTCGATCCAGGATGCCTATTACGAGAACGGCAAGCACAACGATCCGCGCGTCACGGCCCTGGTGTCGAAGCGCTGGGACGACGGCAAGCTCGGCTTCCTTGGCACCGTCGCCTATCAGAAGCGCGAGACCAGCATTTCCAGCTATTCGCGGGCTGCCGGCGCCTCGGACTACGTCTTCCGCAGCGCCAATTTCAACGGCAACGAATACCCGCAGCGCGGCGGCTTTTCAGCCCCGACCGGCACGACTTTCCCGCAGACGGTGACCAACAACCTGACCGGCACGACGGCGAACACGGCCTATACGACCAATCCGCAGCTGATCGCCGCCCTGACCGGCTCTAACGCCGCGGCCTATAACGCCCTCTACCCGACGGGCTACGCCACGCCCGGCCGGTACGATGACTCGACGGTGCTGATGCCGGCCCTGCCGACCATCGGTGTCCAGGAGCTGCGCACCGAGCGCCTGGGCCTGACCGGGTCGTTCCAGATGCGGCCGTCGGCCCAGACCCTGATCTCGATCGACATGCTCTATTCCGACTTCAAGAGCTTCGGTGACAATTACGGCGTCTCGCCGATCGGCCTGAACCGTAACAACACCTTCTCGACGCCGTCGCAATATGCGGCAAGCACGTCGATCGCCACCAAGCGCGGCCTCTATACCGGCACCAACTGCGTGGCGGCGGCCGGTTCGACGACCACCATCCCGGTCGATTGCGGTGCGTCGCTCTATGGCACGACGCCGGTCTTCGCCACGGGCAGCGACGGCAAGAAGGCGGTGCTGGGCACCAATATCTTCAGCGTCAATCCGAACAATCTCGAAGCCTACGACTATTACAACAACCCGAACTCGGTCGGCTATATCGCCGATCCGAACGGCCTGGGCGAAGTGCTGGCCCTGATCGGCCGGCCGTCAACCAAGATCCTCAACGCCAATGTCTCGAACGGCGTCGTCGACTATATGGAACTGAGCAATGTCGACTGGCGCACCAACCAGGACACCAGCAATTACGACACCACGTTCAGCCAGGTAACCCTCGACATCAACCATACCTTCTCCGACACCTTCAAGATGGAGGGCATTATCGGCCTGTCGGATTCGCGCAACGACAGCGAAGGGTTCCTGGTCGAGTTCGACGACATGGACGAACAGGGCCACTTCATCTACGACGCCCGCGGCGGCGGCTCGATGCCGGTCTATACGCCGGGGTTCAATCTCGACGATCCGTCAAAGTGGAGCATCGTCAAGGGCTTCTCGGTTATGCGCCACTACAAGCGTACCGTCGAGAACAAGTATAACAGTGCCCGGTTCGACTTCGACTGGAAAAAGAGCGAGCACAACGATTTCAAGTTCGGCCTGAATTCGCGCAGCTACACCTTTTCGACCGTGCAGTTCCAGCGCAACAATACCAGCAGCAACAACCTGGAACTGATGATCCCCACCGAAAAGGAACTGGGCGTCTCGGTGGCTTCCCTGGGCCAGGTCATCAAGTTCGGCCAGGGGCTCGACCTGCCGGCCGGCACCCCGACCAGCTTCTTCGCCCCTAACCTGGCGGCCTTCAAGTCGGCCATGGGGCTGGACTGCAACTGCATCAACAAGTACGGCGACTGGCGCCTGACCGACAATGTCGTCTCGACCAGCCAGCCCGGCGGCAACCAGTTCAATGTCGAGGAGCGCGATCTCGGTGTCTACGGCGAATGGAGCTTCGACTATGACCTGGCCCTTGGAGAGTTGAGCGGTAATCTCGGCGTCCGTCAGGTCAAGACGGAGACTATTTCCAATGGCCGCGATTCGAAGAACAATACGGTCACCGACAGCAATAAGTACAATGACACACTGCCGTCGCTGAACCTGACCTACCGCCCGATCGACGACCTCTATATCCGCCTCGGCGTCGCCAAGACCATGGCGCGGCCGCAACTGTCCAACCTGTCGCCGAATATCGGCGCCCTGACCGTTGCGACCGATGGTTCCACCGCTTCGATGACGCTCGGCAATCCGCGCCTCAACCCGATCCGGTCGAAGAATTACGACATCGCCGCCGAATGGTATTTCAGCAAGAACAGCCTGCTGTCGGTCGCCGGCTTCTACAAGGAGATCGCCACCTTCGCCCAGGTGGTCAGCTATTCGGCCAAGCTGTCGACCCTGCTCAATGCCGATGAAATCGCGGCCCTGCGTTCGAACTCGACCAATGCGACCTACCTGTCCTACCTGCAGGCCGACTCGCCCGTCACCGTGCGCCAGTATCGCGACGCGCCGGGCGGCTTCCTGCGCGGCTGGGAACTGAACTACCAGCAGAGCTTCGACTTCCTGCCGTGGAAGCTGAAGAATACCGGCCTGCTGCTCAACCTGACCCACGTCTATTCGAAGCTGACCTATATCCTCGATCCGGGCCAGGTCGCCAATGGTTCGGCCGCAGCGGTCGCGCCGACCTATGGCGCAGGTCCGTGGCTCGGTGCGTCGCCTGACGCACTTAACGCCACCCTGTACTATTCGACGGATGCCATCGACGCGCGGATCTCGGTGTCGAACCGCTCGAGCTTCTACAAGACCTTCCCGATCTCGTCGGGCAACTGCTCGGCCGGCCTCGATCCGACCAAGACGACGGCATCGACACAGGCCTACTGCACCTCGCCGCTGATGAACGACTTTATCGGCTCCAAGGGCACAACCAATGTCGACGCCAAGATCACCTGGAACTACACGCCGCACCTGGCCTTTACCCTGGAAGGTCTCAACCTGACCAACCAGACGACCAATGAATTCGGCTACGTCGCCAATCCGGTCGTCACCAGCTACGCCTCGACCGGCCGCCAGGTCACGGTCGGCCTGCGTTATCGGTACTGAGGTGTCTGAGGCGCCGCCGTGTCCCAACGGCGGTGGCTGAAACTGAGGGCGCCGGCTTGCCGGCGCCCTTCTTGTTGCCGGTCATCACGCCCCGCGCGCCAGGTGGTTGAGCAGGGCGCGCAGGCGGGCAGGGTCGACCGGCTTGTGGATCAGGAAGATATCCTCGGCCGCCGCGCGCCGCATCAGTTCGGTATCGACATCGCCGGTGACAAGAGCCAGGCCCGGACGCGCCGGCAAGTCCTTCAGGCCGGCGAGGAAGTCCATGCCCTGGTGGCCCTCGCGCAGGCGATAATCGCTGAGGATGACCTGATAGGGGGCGTCTTCGGCGATATGGCGCTGCGCCGTGGCGATATCCTCGGCCAGGGTGAAGTCGACCCCCCAGCCCCCAAGCAGCAGGGCTAGGGCATCGCGCACGATGGCGTCGTCGTCGAGGATTAGCACGCGCAGGCAGCCGATCGGATTTTCGCCCGCAAGGACGACAGGCTGCAGGTTTGCCGTCGGCTGGGCGGGCGACAGGGCCAGGCCGAAGCGCGAGCCGTGGCCGGGCCGCGACACCAGTTCGATGGAGGTCCCCAGAAGCTCCGCCGTCCTTGCCGATATGGCCAGGCCAAGCCCCAGTCCCTTGGTGCGGTCGCGCTCGGTATTGCCGATCTGGACGAATTCGCGAAAGATGCGCTGGCGATCGTCGTCGGCTATGCCTTCGCCGCTGTCGCTGACTTCGATGACGACGCGGCCGCCGCGTTTGCGCGCGCCGACAAGCACGCCACCGGATTGGGTGTAGCGCACGGCATTGGCGACCAGGTTCATCAGGATCTGTTCGGTCAGCACCTCATCCGACAACACCCATGCGGTCGTCGGCCGCAGCCGCAGCGACAGGCCCTTGTCGAGGGCCTGTGGACCGAAGACATGGTCGAGTCGATCGAACAGGGGCTGCAGCGGAAAGGCGGCGGCGGCTGTCTTGACGGCGCCGGCCTCGAGCCGCGACAGGTCCAGGACGCCGTTGAACAGCCCCTCCATGGCGGCGATATTATCCTGGATATGGCCGACCACCTGCTTGACCTCGTCGGTCAGGGCGAAACGGTCCAGCGCCCCGGAAAACAGGCTGAGCGCATAGAGGGGCTGGCGCAGGTCGTGGCTGGCCGCCGCCAGGAATTGCGACTTGGCCAGGTTGGCGGTCTCGGCGCGTTCGCGCGCCAGCTTCATCTCGGCCAGGATCTTGATATTCTCGAAGCGGATGGCGAAGCCGTCGCGAAACGTGCGATTCTGGACGCGGGCGAACAGGATCATGATGACGGCGAACAGGGCCGAGGCCAGGCCCAGGACGACATAGCCGATATCGCCCATCATCAGGGTGCGCACCAGGACCAGGGTAAAGATGGTGCCAACGAAAGCGTAGCAGCCCGGCAGGTTATAGGCATTACCCGGTATGCTGCCGGCGGAAATGCCGTAAAGGCCGCACAGGGTGAGGGCGGTCGTCACCGGATGGGCCGGCACGATGAAGCCGAAGACGGTGGCGCCCCAGATGGCCCCGGCCGCAAGCATGTACAGGGTATAATAATGGGCCCATGGCAGCAGGTCTGCGCCTTGCGGCTGACGGCGGCGATAGGCGAGGTAGAGGGCAAGGCGCGCCAACTGGCTGATCAGTTGCACGCCCAGCCACAGCAGGATCTCGACATGGTCGGCGAAGATCCAGCCGGTGAAGATCATAAAGATCGTCACCACGCCGGCGGCGGCAAAGGAGTTGGGCACCTGCTTGTACAGGGTCAGGATGCATTCCAGGGTTATGGGATCGTTTCCCCGATCTTGTGGTCCCCGGTCTTGTGGACCCCGAACCTCTATCCCCCCGGTTTGCGCCATCAGCCGATCATGCCGCGCTTGCGGGCTTCCATGACGGCGCGGACGCGGCTCTGGACGCCGAGATATTTGAAGATGACGGTCATGTGCGCCCGGACGGTGCGGTCGGCCAGGCCGAGGTGCTGGCCGATCTCCTTGTTGGCCGAGCCCTGGCCCAGCAGGTCGAGGACCTCGAGCTGGCGCGGCGACAGGCTGTCCTCGCCATCGTCGTTGGCGGCGTCGCTGAAGTCGTCGAAATGGACGCCGCCGGCCAGGATACGATCGAGCGCCGCCATGATCTGTTCGGGGTGGGCGCGCTTGGACAGGAAGCCCGAGGCGCCGGCCTGGCGGGCGCGCAACTGGACCGCCCGGTCGTCGCGGCCCGATATCATCACCCGCGGCGTCAGGGGGTTGATGGCGGCGAGATGTTGCAGGGTGTCGAAACCGTCGCCGTCGGGCAGGACGATATCGATCAGGGCGCAGGAGAAGTTTTGCGGGCCGGCCATCAGGGTCATGCCGGCGGCGGCGGTATTGGTCGTGGTAATGGTAAGGTGCGGGCGCAGGCTGCGACAGGAGGCAATGAAGCCGTCACAGAAGATCGGATGATCGTCTATCAGCAGAATATTGGGCATGGGGGAAAATATCGGAAATTATCGGTTTTATATAACATCGGTATAGACCGACTTTGCCTGCCTTGCCAGACGTCCGCACGACAATTTACCGCAATAACCGCTTTTATAATACCTATGGGCGCTCCAGCAGGGCGACCACGCCTTGTCCGCCGTCGGCGCAGACGCTGACCACGGCCCGCGACCCGGACGGCAGGGCGAACAGCTCCTTGATGCACTGGCTCAGATCACGCGCTCCGGTGGCGGCGAACGGATGCCCGATGGCGATGGAGCTGCCATTGGGATTGGTGCGCTCCCACGGAAAGGCGCCGAAGTCGCGGGTGATGCCGGTCTTCTGCGCGATCCATTGCCGGTCCTCCAGGGCCGCGACATTGGCCAGGACCTGGGCGGCGAAGGCTTCGTGGATCTCCCACAGGGCGATGTCGTCGTAGCGCATACCATGGCGTTCGAACAGGCGCGGAATGGCGTAGGACGGCGCCATCAGCAGGCCCTCAGTGCGCAGGTCGACCGAGGCCAGCTCGTAATCGACCAGGCGGGCAAACGGGGTTGCGTCGGGCAGGCGGCCAAGGCCGGTCCGTGTCGCCACCCAGCACGCGGCGGCCCCGTCGGTCACCGGCGACGAATTGCCGGCGGTCAGGGTGCCTTGCCCGCTGGTACGGTCGAAGGCGGGCGGCAGCTTCCCCAGTTTTTCCAGCGAACTGTCGGCGCGCGGAATAGCGTCCTGTTTGACGTCGCCGACCGGGACGATCAGGTCGTCGAAAAAACCGGCGGTGCGGGCAGACGTGACGCGTTGATGGCCGAGCAGGGCCCAGCGGTCCTGGGCTTCCCGGCCGATACGCCATTCTTTCGCCGTCTCCTCGGTATGTTCGCCCATGCTCTTGCCGGAGGTGCGGTTGACGATGGCGGGGATATGCAGGCGAACATCGTGCCAGTGCAGTTCCTTGACGGTTTCGAGGCGGGCGCCGATCGAGCGCGCCTGCAGGAAGTGCTTGAGCCAGACCGACAGGGACTGGTCGAGGCCGATCTGCACCCGGCTGAGGCTCTCGACGCCGCCGACCATGGCCAGGTCGCGCACGCCTTCCTGCAACATGCCGCCGGCCGACAGGGCGGCGGTCAGGCTGGAAGCACAGGCCAGGACCAGGGAATAGGCCGGGACGGTCGCATCCAGTCCCGCATCCATCCAGATTTCGCGGGCTATGTTGCTCCAGCCGAGGCTGGGCACGACCGAGCCCCAGACGGCGAAGTCCGGACGCGTTCCCGTCTTCAGGCGCGCCGTCATGGCCTGGGCCACCGGCACCGACAGCTGGATGGCATCATAGGCGGCCAGCGCCCCGTCCGCCTTGGCGAACGGCGTGCGCAGACCTGAGGCGATGAAGATATCGGACATGGAAAACCCTCGCAGCAAGATGTGCGGCGAGGGTAATCCAGGTCAGGCGGGACGCAACCGGAAATACCGGCCGCGTTCCTATACTTGGGTATTAAGCGGAAAAGGTGGCCTTGGTCTGGGCCGCGGCCTGGTCGACCGTGGCTTCGGCGCGCGAGGCGACCGGCTGGATGGCCCTGGTGAAGCCGTCGACGAACAGGCGGTTGATCTGCGCCATGGCCGACAAATTGTCCTGGAAGGCTTGCATCGCATTGCTTTGCAGCGTCACGACGTCCTGCACGGTGCGGCAGCTCAGGGCCTGCTTCGACAGCTCGTTATAGTCGGCCAGCGACTTGGAATAGGCGTCGGTCATGGCCTTGTTGACGTCGCCGATCAGTTGCGAGGCCTGCTTGCCGGATTCGACATAGGCGTTCATCGTCTGCTGGCCCAGGTCGGCGGAGCGGCCGGCCATATTGTTGAATTGCGCGCTGGCGCGCTGGGCGCCGTCACGGGCGGCATTGGCGCCGGCATTGAACGTGTCGCGGGCAGCGTTGGCGGCGTCGGACGGCTTGGGGGAGTCGGGCATGATGTGTTCCTTTTGCGATAAGGGGATTTCGACAAGGGTGTATCGCAAAAGGCATGCGGATCGCCGCAGGCAAGGGAGCTTGTTTGACAAAGATACCGTAAGGGAAGGACGGTGGGGCGGGCTCCCCGCCCACCCCACCGGTCGCACACTGTTGCCCATTCCAGCGGCCCATAGGGCCGTGGGAGCGTGCGACCGCACGCCGCCAGCTTTGTGCTCAAGAAGCGAAGCGTTAGCACGCTTCTATGGGTGGCGAGCCATGCGGCGACTGAGCTGCCTAGTGTGTAATCGAGATGCCGCCGTCGACGAGCGAGGCCGTGCCGGTGACGAAGCTGGCATCGTCCGAGGCGAGGAACAGGACCGCCTTGGCGAGGTCGTTCGGGGTACCAACGCGCTTGAGGGCGGCGGCATTTTCGAGGAAGGCCTTCGATTCCGCCGTATTGTTCATCGTCTGGTACATTTCGGTGTCGACGGCGCCCGGCAGGATGGCGTTGACGCGCACGGCCTGCGGGCCGAACTCGGCCGCCAGGGTCTGGGTCAGGCCGATCAGGCCGGACTTCGAGGCGGCATAGGCGGCGACCTGCGGAAAGCCGATCGTGTGGCCGACGAAGGTCGAGGTAAAGATGACCGAGCCGCCGCCATTCTTGACCATCTGGCCGATCTGGTGCTTGGCGGCCAGGAAGGAGGCCGTCAGGTTGACGCTGAGCGTGGTCTCGAAGCCGGCCTTGGACACGCCGGTCGACGGGCCGGCTTCGCCGATGATTCCGGCATTGTTGAAGGCGATATCGAGGTGGCCATAGGTTTCGACGGCGCGGGCGACCAGGGCGGCGGCATAGGCTTCGTCCTGGACGTCGCCGGCCAGGGCGATGGCCTGGCCACCCGCAGCGGTGATTTCTGCGACCAGGCTGTCGAGCTCGGCCTGGCGGCGGGCGCCGACCACGACCTTGGCACCTTCAGCGGCGAACAGGCGGGCCGTTTCGCGGCCGATACCGGCGCTGGCGCCGGTGACGATAGCAACTTTTCCGGTTAAACGGGACATGGGAACTTCTCCTGAATTTCGATCGTTGGTTGTCAATTCGGTGACGGCCGGAAGCGGCGCGGCGAATGACGACGTGTTTACGCCTCCGAATTTGATAGAGACAGTAGGCTAAACTGGTTGTATCGTTCAGTTAAGCTGAATGATTGGATATTCATGGACCGTTTGCGTGCTTATGAAGTTTTCGCCACCGTCGTGGCGCGCGGCAGCTTTACGCGCGCCGCCGACGCGCTCGACACCTCGCCGGCCAATGTTACCCGCTATGTCAACGAACTGGAGGCGCATCTCGGCGTGCGCCTGCTCAATCGCACCTCGCGGCGCCTGTCCCTGACGGATTCCGGGCAGGCCCTGGCCGACCGCATCGGACTGATCCTCGAAGACCTCACCGAGGCCGAGGCGATCGCCGGCGCCGGCAGCCTGAAACCGGCCGGCCGGCTGCGTATCAATGCGCCCTTGAGCTTCGGCATCCTGCACCTGGCGCCGCTGTGGCCGCAGTTCCTGGCGCGCTATCCCGATATCGAGCTCGATGTTTCCCTGAATGACCGTATCGTCGACCTGGTCGAGGAGGGTTTCGACATGGGGGTGCGGATCTCGCGCGGGGGCTCCAGCGCCTATGTGGCGCGCAAGCTGGCCACGTCGCGCAATGTCGTCTGTGCCTCACCGGCCTATATCGCCCGGCACGGGGCGCCGCAGACTCCCGACGATCTTGGCCATCACGCCTGCATCATCAACCAGCATTCGATGGCGCCGGATACCTGGAGTTTGCGCGACGCAGACGGGACCGAGCACCTGGCGCGGCCGCGGGCGGTCATGCGCGTCAATAACGGTGAGACGGCGCGCGAAGCCATGCTTGCCGGGATCGGTATCAACTGGCAGGCCACCTTTATCGTTGCCGACGACCTGCGCGCCGGCCGGCTCGTGCGGGTCCTGCCGGACTATTATCTGCCCGATATCGATATCCTGGCCATCTATCCCAGCCGCCGCCATCTCAGCGCCAAGGTACGGGTCATGGTGGATTTCTTGAGCGAGGCCTTTCGCGGCGATCCGACGTGGGAGCGGGGGTGATTTCAGAACTCCCGTTTGAAGCAGGGGTATTGCATATGGAATATAAGGCGCTGAATTAAATAGATTATGTGCGATTTTGATGGGGCTGTTATATGTGAGTTCGGCTCCCCGTTTACGGGGAGAGGGTGGCCCGGAGGGCCGGGTGAGGGGCAAAAACGGTCAACAACAGGCTGCGACATTCCATATGATACCGGGATATCGTCTTCGGCCGGGCGGGAAAGAGTAAAATAACCGACAACCAGGCTACACAACTGTCCTTATGCCCCTCACCCGGCCCTAACGGGCCACCCTCTCCCCGCACGCGGGGAGAAGAGAAAGAAGAGCCCCTGCGATATGTGATACCCCTGCCTTAAAAAGGGAGAGTTCTTCAGGGAAGCGCAGCTACTCCGCCGCCACGGTTTCCTGCGAGCGACGTGCGACCGTATAGCGGTTCTCGGGGATGTCGAGGCCGAGGTGACCGCGCAGGGTCGTCGTCTCGTACTCCGTGCGGAACAGGCCGCGGGCCTGCAGGATGGGTACGACCTTCTCTCGGAAGATGGCGAAGGCCTCCGGCTGGCTGACCCGCAGGATAAAGCCGTCGGCGCCGCGCTCGGTGAACCATTGCTCGAGGGCGTCGGCCACGGTCTGCGGCGAGCCGACGAAACCCGACTGCCAGACACCGAAACGCTGGGCGACCTGGCGCAGGGTCAGATTACCGGCGCATGCGGCACGGATGACACGCTCGGCATGCCCCTTGTAGCTGTTGAGGGTCAACTTGCCGGTGTCGGGGAAGGGACCATCGACGGGATACTGGCGGAAGTCGTGATAGTTGAACAGACGCCCCAACATGACCAGGGCCTTGTCGAGATCGAAGGCGCCGCGGCGCGCTTCCAGGATGGCGTGCGCCTCTTCGTCGGTATCGGCGACGATCGGGTCGATACCCGGGGTGACGATGATCTGGTCGGGCTCGCGTCCGAGGGCTGCAGCGCGCCCCTTCAGATCGGCATAGTAGGCCTTGGCCTCGTCGAGCGATTCCGCCGTGGTGAAGGTGGCGTCGGCGATATGGGCGCCCAGGTCGCGGCCGGCATCGCTGTCACCAGCCTGGAAGATGACGGGCTGCCCTTGCCGCGAGCGGGTGAGGGCGAGCGGACCGGCGACCGAGAAGAATTCGCCCTTGTGGTTGAGCTTGTGCTGTTTTGCCGGGTCGAGGAAACGGCCTGCCTCCCGGTCGCGCACAAAGGCGTCGTCCTCGTAGGAATGCCACAGCCCTTGCGTCACCTTGACGAATTCATGGGCGCGGGCATAGCGCACGGCGTGGTCGTAGTGGGCGTCGCGGCCGTAGTTCTGGGCGGCGCCCTCCAGGCCTGTGGTGACCACGTTCCAGCCGGCGCGGCCCTTGCTGATCAGGTCGAGCGAACCGAACTGGCGCGCCACATTATAGGGCTCCCAGTAGGAGGTGGTCAGGGTGGCCACCAGGCCGATACGCTGCGTCGACACGGCCAGGGCCGATAACAGGGTTAGGGGCTCCAGCCGGTTGAGGAAATGCGGCGCCGAGTCCGGGGTGATGTAGGGGCTGTCGACGATGAAGACGAAGTCGAACTTCGCGGATTCGGCCAGGCGGGCATTTTCGATATACCAGTCGATATCGATGCTGGCATCGCCCGGCACGGCGCCGCTGCGCCAGCCGCTATGCTCCATGCCGACGCCTTCGAGAATGGCGCCGAGCTTCAACTGGTGGGGTGAGGTTTGGGGCATGGCTGGGATCCTGACAAGGGGAGATGCTGTCAGGTTAGGCCGCCGAAGCCTTGCGGAAAAACGAGTTTTGTAAAAGGCGTTATGAGCTTTTGTAGCCTGAGGTCTCAGGCCGCCTGCGCCAGGTACCCGCTGATATCCGCCCGGGCCGAGGTACAGGCGGCATGGGCGTTGCGCAGGGGCAGTTCCAGCATCTGGCCGCTTTTGCACGCCGTCTCAAGCGAGAAGCAGGCCTCGGACACCGTGGTGAAGCCGAGGCAGGCGGCCGCGCCCTTGACGGCATGGGCGGCGGCCTCGAGCTCGGGGACCTCGGGCATGACGCTGTCGAAGGCGGTCAAGTGACCGAGCAGGGAGACCAGCAACTGGTCGACGGCGCCCTTGCCGTAATTGCGGCTGAGCTGCGCTACGGTCGGATTGAGCGTCGCGGAATTAGAAGCGGTTACAACAGACGCGGAAACAGGTGCGTGCAGGTTAGGGCTGGTCAGGGTCGAGATATCGTCCATCCAGCGCACGCGGCGGTCGCTGAGCAGGCGGCAAACCCGCGCTACCAGTGGGGCGATGCCGATCGGTTTGGTCAGGTAACCGCTGGCGCCGAGGCGCTTGGCGCGATCCATGTAATAGATGTCGTCGTCGCCGGTCAGCATCAGGACGCGCATGGCGTCCAGCAGGCCGCGATCGTGCAGGTCCTGCAGCAGGTCGAGCCCGCCGCCCAGCGGCATGTGCAGGTCGAGCAACAGGATATCGGGTTGCGACAGGACCAGGGCGGCTATCGCCTGCGGCGCGCTGTGCAAGGGTTCGTCGACGGTGAAACCGGCAGTTGTCAGCTCCAGGCTGAGCAGGGCGGTCATCACGGGATCATCATCACAGACACAGATACGCGCGGCCACGGCAGGTCCTCTGGATTAGGGCGGCATAACGCAGGGAAAGCAGCGTTACCGCATTACAAACGATTGCAGTTAACGGAGGCTTAACTGGCTGCCAGGACGTGTTCAGGCTGCGGCTTTCAGTACTTCGCGGATCTTGCCGACCAGGGCCTCGGGGGCAAAGGGCTTGCTGACATAGCTAGTCATACCCGCCGCCAGGCACTGTCCGCGGTGTTCGGTCATGGCATTGCCGGTCAGGCCGATGATCGGCGTCCGCGCCGAGGCGGCATCGGATTCGCGAATCATCCGGGTCGCTTCGAGCCGGTCCATGACAGGCATCTGCATGTCCATCAGGATGACGTCGAACGGAATGGACTGCGCCTGGGCCACGGCTTCGGCACCGTTTTCGACCAGCGTAGCGACGATCTGCTCGCGCATCAGCAGAATCTCGATCAGGTCGCGGATCATGGGAACGTCCTCGGCGACCAAGACACGGCGGCCGATGAGATCAAGAGGAAGATCGGATTGGGGCATGTACGCGCTCCGGAGAATCACGTCCCAGCATGGCACGTCGCGGGCGGGACGCAAACCCGTACCCATCCGCCTGTTATTCGTTCAGACCGATAACCGACTTGATCGTGCGGGTTACGGCAACATCGCCAAGGGGCGCGTCGCGCGCCACCGCGGTCAGGCGTTCCAGGACGTCGGGATAGGTGACCATGCCGCGCGACAGGCCGAGAAGATTGCCGCGGACGAAGAAGCCGAGAACGGCAACGGGGTAATCTTCGCGCGACGGCATACGCAGGGCAATCAGTTCGACGATATCGAGGGCTATGCCTTCGCCGTCCGGCGTCTCGAGCATGAAATCGACGATCAGGCTGGCAAGTTCCGATCTGACCTGGACGGTACTGCTGTCGACGGGCATGGCGCGCTCCACGAAAGGATTCAATGTCTGCAGCCTAGCAGCGGAGCCATAAAGTCGCGGCACGATCGTATTCATGCGGGATAAGAAGACGATGCGAAGAAGTTCGGCGTCGTTGGGCTTATTGCAGGAAGCGGACGCCCATTTCCTCCGATGCGCGGCGGGCGACGCTGCAGCGGCGGCTGCCCTGTTCGCCGTCGATTTCGAGCAGGAACATGTCGGGGATGCCGGTCGAACTGTTCAGGACCAGCTTGGCGCCGCTGCTGGAGATATTGCGGAGCGAGCAGGGCAGGCGGGTGCCGTTGCCGAGCACGATAATGGCGGGCTTGGCGGTGCGGACGCGGGCATCGAAGCGGCGTTCTTCCATGCCGATGATCCAGTCGTCGAGATTGCGGCCGATGCTGGCGACACCGCCGGCGGCGACCTGCATGTTCGACGAGATCTCCTGGGTGACGGCGCTCTGTTCCTGAATCGAATGGGCGGCATTGTCGACAAAGCCCTGGACCTCGTCGACGGCCGAGGTGATCGAGGCCAGGGCGGCGGCGACCTCGTCCGACAGGGCCTGCATGCCCGAGATCTCGTTGGAGATGCGCTTGGTGGCCGAACTGGTCTGGGCGGCCAGCACCTTGACCTCGTTGGCGACGACGGCGAAGCCGCGGCCGGCCTCGCCGGCGCGCGCCGATTCGATGGTGGCGTTGAGCGCCAGCAGGTTGATCTGGCCGGCGACCTGGGCGATCAGTTGCACGACGCCGTCCATGGCCTGGGCGGCTTCGCGCATGGCGCCGGTCGAACGGCCGGCGACGCCGGTGCGCGTGTGGATCTGGTCGACGGCTTCCTTGGTACGGATCATGCCGTCGGCGATATGGCCGACCGAGACATTCATCTCCTCGGCGGCCGAGGCGACGGTCTCGACATTGCTCAGCGTGTCTTCGGCGGCCTCGACGGCGCGGGAGCGTGCGCCCATGCTGGCCGTGATGTCGATGGCGTATTTGACGACCTTGACCGGACGGCCCAGGCTGTCGAGGATGGGGTTATAGGTGGCCTGCAGCCAGATCGGGCTGCCGTCCTTGGCGAAGCGCTGATAGATGGCCGATACCGGCTCACCCTTGCGCAGGCGCGCCCAGAAGGTGCGGTATTCCTCGCTCTCGGCATAGCCCGGCTTGACGAAGATCTTGTGGTGCTGGCCGACGATCTCCTCGAGCGCGTAACCGGTCGCCGCCAGGAAGTTACTGTTGGCCTCGAGGATCTTGCCGTCCAGCGTAAAGGCGATGACCGCCTGGGTGCGGTTGATGGCGTTGATCTGGCCCTGGAAGTCGGCATTACGCTGCTTTTCGGCGGTGACGTCGACGGCGAACTTGACGACCTTCAGCGGTGTGCCGTCGCCGCCCATGATCGGGTTATAGGTGGCGCGGATCCATACCTCGCGGCCGCCCTTGGCGATGCGGCGGTATTCGG
>CBDFFG010000024.1:0-64815 GCA_965246725.1 Asticcacaulis sp. | reverse complement strand
TCGTCGTGCTGCCACTGCTATCTTTGCTCAGCTACCTGCTAATCACTGGGCGCGTCACGCGGCTGGAGTCGAGCCTGCTGCAATCCACCGAGCGCGGCAAAAAAGCCGGCGGCGTGATCGGCACCGTGGCGGGGGCACTCGCATTTAGCCTGGTGAGCTTCACCTGCGTGGCGCCGTTCCTCGGCGGGTTCGCGGGGGTGTTGCAGAGTGGTGGCTTCGGGCGGGGCGAGTTGATGCTCGCCGGGTTCGCCTTCGCCGCCGCGTTCGCCTCGCCGTTCTTCCTCTTGGCCCTGTTCCCAGGACTTGCCAAGAAAGCTGCCGAGGTCGGGCGGCTGGCTCGACACCATCAAGGCCGTCATGGGATTCCTGGAACTCGCGGCGGCGCTGAAGTTCTTCCGCACCGCCGAACTGAAGGTGTCCGGGAGCGCCACGATCTTCACCTACGACCTATGCCTCGCGGCGTGGGTGATGATCGCGCTGGTGTGCGGGCTGTACCTGCTCGGCCGATTCCGGCTGCCGCACGACTACGAGGAAACCGGCCAGGTCGGCGTCGGGCGGCTGGTGGTGGCGCTGGCGTTCCTCACGCTGGGCGTGTACCTCGCGCCGGGGCTGGCCGGCCACCGGCCGGCGGGGGGGGCGTATGCGTGGGTGAACGCGTTCTTGCTGCCCGAGCCGAAGCCGAGGGGGCCGGCTGACGAGCGCGAGTTGCCGTGGTCGCCGGACTTGGTTGACGCCTTGGAGCAGGCCCGTTCGGCCGCGCCGGGGGCGCCGGGCCGGGTGTTCGTGGACTTCACCGGCGTGACGTGTTCCAATTGCAAGCTCAACGAGGACAACGTCTTCCCGCGACCCGAGATCACGGCCGCGCTCAAGAAGTATCGCCTCGTGCAACTCTACACCGACACGGTCGAGCCGGGCCTGTTCCGCGCGCCGCCGGGGGCCGACCTCCTGGAGGCGATGGCCCAGGACAACTTGCGCCTGCAGGACACGGCGTTCCAGAACATCCAGCGGCCGCTGTACGTGATTCTGGAGCCGCAGGCGAACGGGGCGGTGCGGGTGGTCGATACTTACGGCGAGGGCAAAATCAACGACATCGCGGGGTTCGAGGCGTTCCTGACTGGGGGGGGCACGAAATAGCCTCGCGGCCGGGGCGGGCGGGGATTAGACTGATGTCAGATTGGCCCGAACTTCGCGCGTGGGTGATGTCATGGCCCGCATCCTCGTGGTCGAAGACTCGCCGGTGGAGGCGCGGCACGTCGAGTTCATCCTCGCCGGCGCCGGGCACGCCTGCACGGTGGTCCCCGGCGGCCCCGAGGCGATTGAGGCGATCCGCCGCTGCCCGCCGGACCTGGTGCTGACCGACTTCCACATGCCGCGCATGAGCGGGCTGGAGTTGGCGAGCGTCCTCAAGACCGAGTTCCCAGGGGTGCCGGTGGTGATGACGACCGACCGGGGCAGCGAGGAGTTGGCGGTGCAGTCGCTGCGGGCCGGGGCGAGCGGGTACCTGCCGAAGCGGTACCTCGCGCGCGACCTGGTGAACCTCGCCGAGGAGTTGCTGGCCGTGGGCACCATGCGCGCCGAGCAGTCGAAGTTGCTCAGCCGCATGACCGGCGCGGAGTACCGCTTCGTCCTGGAAAACGACCCGAGCCTGAGTTCGCAGGTGGTCGGGCAAGTCGAGGGCGTGCTGAAGCAGTTCGGCGCGTTCAGCGAGGCGACCCAGATGCGCCTCGGCATCGCGGTCCACGAGGCGGTCGTCAACGCGGTGGTCCACGGGAACCTCGAAGTGTCGAGCGACCTGAAGCTCAACGACTGGGAGGCGTACCACGCGCTCGTGAAGCGCCGCTCCGGGGAGGCGCCGTACCGCGACCGCCGGGTGACGGTGACGATCCGGGCCACGCGCGAGCCGCTGCTCGAAGTGACGGTGCGCGACGAGGGGCGCGGCTACGACCCCGCCGCACTGCCGGACCCGACCGAGCCGGAGAACATCGAGCGCGCCTGCGGCCGGGGACTGCTGATGATCCGCACGTTCTTCGACGAGGTGACGCACACTGACGGGGGGCGGGTGATTGTGATGGCGAAGCGGGGGTGAGGAAGCGAAGAGTGTCTCACGCAGGGCCGCAGAGGCGCCGAGAGAAAAGGAGGAAGAGGGAGAAGACAGGAGCAGTGTGTTTTCCGAGCCAAAACTCTTCATCCTCTTCTCTCGGCGCCTCTGCGGCCCTGCGTGAGACACTCTTCCCTCCTGCCATTCCGACACCCGCACCTCGGCCGACTGGCCATCCTGTCATCACCCGCTAATCCGTCCGCCACCCAGCTTTGCCATAACTCCTACCACGTCAACGGCTTCCGCCAACCCTCACCCGTAGGCACGCAAGTTGCCTTGCCCCACCGCGAAGGCCGGGCTGTCCCCTATGCTGAGGCGTTGACCATGAACCTAGTCCCCATCGGTGATCGCGTGATCATCGAGCGCGAACTGGCCGACGAGAAGAGTAGCGGCGGCATCTTGCTGCCCGACAACTCCCAGAAAAAGCCGCAGCGCGGCAAGGTTCTGGCCGTCGGGCCGGGCAAGCTGAACAAAAAAGACGGCACGCGCACGCCGCTCCAAATCAATGTCGGCGACAAGGTGCTGTTCACGTCGTGGGCCGGCGACGAGTTCAAGGACGCCAAAAAGTCGCAGGGCGGCGAGGTGCTGGTCATGCACGAAGACGACATCCTCGCCGTCATCTCCTAACGTCTTCAACGATTCACGACCCACGATCCACGAGGTTTCATCATGGCTGCCAAGCAGATTGCGTTCGACCAGGAAGCCCGCGAGGCGATGAAGCGCGGCATCTCGAAACTGGCCCGCGCCGTCAAGGTCACGCTCGGGCCGAAGGGCCGCAACGTCATCATCCAGAAGTCGTTCGGCTCGCCCACCGTGACCAAAGACGGCGTGACCGTCGCCAAGGAAATCGAACTCCCCGACCACTACGAGAACATGGGCGCGCGCATGGTGCGCGAAGTCGCCTCGAAGACCAGCGACGTGGCCGGCGACGGCACCACCACCGCGACTGTACTCGCCGAAGCGATCTTTAACGAAGGCTTGAAGGCGGTTGTGGCCGGCACCAACCCGATGCTCATGAAGCGCGGCATGGAGCAGGCCGTCACCGACATCGTGGCCAAGTTGCAGTCGATGAGCATCAGCGTTCAATCGAAGCAGGACTTGGAAAACGTCGCCACCGTGGCCGCGAACGGCGACCGCAAGATCGGCGCGATCATCGCCGAGGCGATGGACAAGGTCGGCAAGGACGGCGTCATCACCGTCGAGGAAGGCAAGACCATCGACACCGGCCACGAGTTCGTCGAAGGCATGCAGTTCGACCGGGGCTACCTCAGCCCGTACTTCGTGACCAACGAGCAGATGGAAGCGGAGCTGGATGACCCGTATATTTTGATCTACGAGAAGAAGATCAGCAGCAACCGCGACCTCGTGCCGATTCTCGAGAAGGTGCTGCAACAGGGCAAGCCGATCCTCATCATCGCCGAGGATGTCGATGGCGAAGCGCTCGCCACCCTGGTGGTGAACAAGATGCGGAACCCCGGCGCTTTTAAGGCGTGCGCGGTGAAAGCCCCCGGCTATGGTGATCGCCGCAAGGCGATGCTCGAAGACATCGCCATCCTCACCGGCGGCAAGGCGATCTTCGAGGACTTGGGCGTGCAACTCGAAAGCGTGAAGCTCGAAGACCTGGGCCGCGCCAAGAAGGTCAAGATCGATAAAGAGAACACGGTCGTCATCGAGGGCGCCGGCACCAAGGGCACCATCACCGCCCGCGTCGCGCAAATCCAGAAGGAACTCGACAAGAGTACCAGCGACTACGACAAAGAAAAGCTCAGCGAGCGCGTGGCGAAGCTGCAGGGTGGCGTGGCCAAGATCAACGTCGGCGGCGCCACCGAGAGCGAAGTCAAGGAGAAGAAGATGCGCGTCGAGGACGCCATGTTCGCCACCCGCGCGGCCAACCAAGAGGGCATCCTCCCCGGCGGCGGCGTGGCGCTTCTGCGGGCCAGCGAAGGCTTGAAGTCCGAACACCTTTCGAGCGACGAGACCATCGGCTACAACATCATCGTCCGCGCCTGCAAAGCCCCGATCAAGCAGATCGCCGAGAACGCGGGCGACGACGGCAACGTCGTGGCCAACGAGGTGCTGCGCAACAAGGAGCAGAACTACGGCTACGACGCCAGGGCCGGCGAGTACACCGACATGGTGAAGAAAGGCGTCATCGACCCCACCAAAGTGGTGCGCAGCGCCCTGCAGAACGCCGCCAGCGTGGCGACGCTACTCTTGACCAGCGACGCGCTGGTAGCCGACGCGCCCAAAGACGGCGAGAAGAAGGCCGGCGTCGCGGGCGGGTACGACGACATGTACTAAGCTCGCACCGGCGGTGAGCTTGCGGTAAGTTGAAAGCCCAGGGGCGGGTGTCCTTGGGCTTTCTTCACTTACCCAGCAGTGCCCGCCACTCCGCGACGTGGCGAGCCGAAACTCTCACCCACACCGGCGCCGACACGGCAACTTGTTGAGCGCCGTCGCCGTTGCGGTAGTCGAAACTCGCCCGCACTTGGTACCATCCGGGCCGCACCGTGCGGTGTTCGCCCTCTAACGCCTCGAAACTATACCCGCTCAGCCCAAGGTTCTCGGTGAGCCGCTCGTCGGCAGCCCACTCGATGACTGGCAGCACCGGCTCCGGCTCGCCGACGAGATGTATCTGCTTGAGACTGTTGCTACACCGCGCGCCGGGGGAGACGAGTTCGCCCCGCGCGTCGAACACGGCCGCGAGGGTGGTGCCATCGACCTTCCGGGGCGCGTCCGGCACGGCCAGCGTGACGCGGACCGTCGTGCCCGAGGTGTTGGTGACCTCGACCCGGAACAGCTTGTCGCCGTCGATCAGCGGGTTCGGCGCAAAGCTCCGCCCGGCGCGCAGGTGTTCGTGAGCCGGCACGGGGTGGATGCGGACGTTAACGGGGTAGGTCACCGGTGGGTGGAACAGCAGGCCAATGGCGATACCAGCGACCACTGTTATCGCGCTGCTTAGAAGCGCCAACCACTTGTACCATGGCCGTTGGCAACTCATGCGGGAAAATCCGTTGGAGCCACACGCACCGCATTTCTAACTACTGCTGACTCATGCATGCGGCGAGGGAAAATAAATTTATAAGTATAACATATAATCAAGATGGCGGAATCGCATCTTCCTGAAATATATACATCTTAACGTTGCCGGTGGTAGTGCCTGGGTTTTCTGCGACGGTCGCTTTGATAGTTACGGTTCCATCCATACCCTTAAGAGGGGCGTAATTATTCTTGGTGACAACGCGCGTGGCATCTGGGTCGAGAGCCCAGGTGCCACGCCACGGTTTGCTGATGTTGTAGGTGTCGCCGTAGAGGACACAGGAATGCTCTGGGCGACCGTCATTGTAGAACACAAATACAGTTTGGTTGCGCGTAGGTGCAGGCACGGGCGGGAACGAACCATCTGCGGGACTAACTGAAACTTCAGTAAGGGCGTCCTCGACGAGTTTTGTCACGCTACCGGCGTCCGCAATTTCAAAGCTGCGATTGACACCACCGACCATGACGTTCGATAAGCCAAATGTGTAGCCATGGCAGTTATATGTAATGTCCTCGGCTCCAGCTTTTTTTAACTGAGTTTGACTGGATGCGGGCTGTAACGCTAGGGTGTTAGCCTGAAAAAGTTTGATCTGCCTTCCCTTACACGTATCGGCAGTCCACACACTGCCATAGACTGTGTATTTAGTCCCGTTCGGTGCCTCACCGCTTGCAGTGGTGTTGTATGAAAACTTAATATAATTTAGATCGATACCTTTAACGATCTGTTTATTCACGGTCGGTTGGACAGCTAACGTGTTGCTTGGTGAGGTTTGAAGCGTAGAGCTTGGAGCAGCCAGGGAGCTAGGTTGTACTCCTACTGTGTGCAAGTTCTCACGCGTTGCTAGCCACGAGCCATCGTCATACGGCCTCGTTTGCCACGTCGCCGTGCGTGTGACTTGGCCGACGCTCGTAACGCTGCCGGGAGTCGGCCTGTAGTCCCATTCCTCCCCCGTCACACTCAGTGTGACGGAGCCAGAGAAATCCTTGGCCGGATTGACGAACCACAACTGCGTCGAGATGAGGTAATTGATATCCGGTACCAGGCCGCTGAACGTGAACGAAGGCGCGTGCTGGACCTCGAACCCGCCCGCATTCGGGATGCCGCGCATCAGCATGCCGGATGACACCGACACCGTCAGCGAGTACGCCGGCTGCGGCTCGAGGTAGTACACCCCCACCTTCGGGCGACCCAGCGCGTTGATAGCCGGGACTGAGTGCGCAGCATAGTTGGAGTACCGCTGCCCACTTAAGTACTGTGAACTCGCATTCGAGCTGTTGATAGTGAAGCCGGTCATGCGGAGGGTCGGCGGGCCGTTGAACTGGGAAACCGAAGGAGCATTTTCCTGGGCAGACGTGTCGAAGTTTACCCCAGTGAAGACGGGCGTCGAAACGCTAGCACCGGCCAAGTCGCCGCTGCTGGCCGGCCGCGTGTCGGATTGCGACGCCGGCAACGGCGCGAGGAGTTGCCCCGCGTCGGCGGCGGCCGGGCGCGGCTGGCTCTGGGCGACAGTCCCGACGAACACGCCGGAGCCGGACGCGAACGCGACGTTCAAGAGCGAGTCGTCCAGGCTGGACACGGCTACGACGCCCGACACGGTGCCGACGCCGAGGCCGGTGGGTGCCGACGCCTGCGACTGCACGGGTGTGGTGACGGTGAGTGGTTTGGCATCGTCCGAGGGGACGAAGGTCACGGGCAACGCGTTCGACTCCGAGCCGCCGCCGAAAGTGGTCGTGCCAATCGTTGGGAGTACGCCAAGCCGGCCGAGCGCGTTGCCGAGGAGCGGCGGGGCGAGCAATACGGCCAAGTCGCCGAGCAGGCTACCCGGCGTGTCGCGGCGCTCCAGCAGTTCGAGTTCAGAGCGGAAAATCGAGGGCGAACGCTTGGCGGCGGAAGTGCGGCTCATGACTCATTCCCAGGGGAGATGGGTGATCGTCCGAATCCAACACTGAGAGTAACCCATCGAAAACCGGGGTCAACGAAAAAACGCGGCCCGACTCAAGAAAGTCGGCCGCGCCAGATTAAACCACATATTTCGAGCCGAAATCGCTACTTCGCCAGTCGCCGCACCACGCCCACCAGCACCCCCAGCACCGTCACGTTCTGCTTGCGCGCATCGACGATGATCGGCTCCATCGAGTCGTTGCACGGTTCGAGGCGTACCTTGTCGCCCTTCTGGTGGAACTTCTTCAAGGTCATCGCGGAATCGACCATCGCCACCACCGTCTCGCCGTTGTCGGCCGACTCCTGGCGGCGAATCACCACGTAGTCGCCGTCGGCGATTTGACTGTCGATCATGCTGCGGCCGCGCACTTTCAGCATGTACACGTTGTCGCCGTCGAACAGGTCGCGGAAGTCCACGCGCTCGGCTTGTTCTGTGGCTTCGAGCGTCGGGCCGGCGGCGACCAGACCCAGCATCGGCAGGCTGAACCCGCCGGCCGAGACGCCGGGAATGGTGATCGAGCGCGCCCGGCCGCCCCGGTCCTCGCCTTTTTCGTCGCGGTGGATGTAGCCCTTGGCCTGCAGGGCTTTTCAGGTGGCACATCACGCCGTTGGGGCTGACGATGTCGAACGCCTTGCCGATGTCGCGGATCGCCGGCGGGTAGCCGTTGTCCTGGATGTAGCGGCCGATGAACTCGAAGATTTTCTGCTGCTTGGCCGTCAGCGCGGGCTGGTCGGGCGAGGGCGAAAAGCTGGGCGGCGACATCGGCGTGGCCTCGCGGCGGGTGGGGGAGGGGGGGCTAGTGCTGGTATCGTATTCGGCGTTCGGGACGTTTGTCCAGTCCTGAAACTCCGGCTAGCGACTATTTGTCCAGATTGCAACGGCCATTTCCTTTGCCGCGCGACTTTCCGTAGTCTAATCGCTGCCGCACCCCGACCGTCACCCCAGTTGCACCGGAAGCGAGCCGCGCCGTGGAACTCCCCCGCCCGGTGTGGTTCGCCGAGTCGATGCCCGAACTCCTCAAAGGGCGCGAGTTGGCCCCCGGCGCGGTCACGGCTGCGGTGCGCGACCTGCTCGCCGGCCGGGTCGATGACGCGCTCGCCGCCGCGTGGCTGACCGCACTCCGCGCTAAGGGCGAGACCGCCGCCGAAATCGCCGCCGCCGCGCTGGCCCTGCGCGAGCAGATGGTGCGCCTGGTGCCGGTCTCGGGGCCGGTGGTCGATACCTGCGGCACCGGCGGCGACGGGGCGAGTACGTTCAACATTTCCACCGCTGCGGCACTGGTGACGGCCGGGGCGGGGGTGCCGGTGGTCAAGCACGGCAACCGCGCGGTGTCGAGCCGATCCGGCAGTGCCGACGTGCTGCAAGCCTTGGGCGTGCGCATCGACGCCGGCCCGATTTGGGCGCAGCGCTGCCTGGAGCGGGCGGGCTTCGCGTTCTGCTACGCCCCGCAGTTCCACTCCGGCATGGCGCACGTCAGCAAGGTGCGGCGGAAACTGGGCTTCCGCACGCTGTTCAACCTCGTCGGCCCCTTGGCGAACCCCGCGAGCGCCGACTACCAACTGCTGGGCGTGGGCCAGTTGGAACTGCTCGACCCGCTCGCCGCTGCGGTCGCCCGCCTCGGGGTCCGCCGCGCGATCCTCGTGGCGAGCCTCGACGGGCTGGACGAGGTGAGCCTCGCCGCGCCCACGGCGATCCGCATTGTGGAGGGTGACGAGTTCCGCGCGGCCGAGTGGGCGCCGGATTCATTCGGCCTCGGCACGGTCACGCTGGACGAAGTGCGCGCCGACGGCCCCGGCGAAAGTGCGGCGATCATCCGGCGCGTTCTGGCGGGCGACGACACCCCGGCGGCGCGCCTGACACTCGCCAACGCGGCGGCGGCGCTGCTCGCGGCCGGGGCGGTGCCGAGCCTGGGTGACGGGGTGGCGCGGGCGCGCGAGAGTATTACGAGCGGCGCGGCGGCGGCGGTGCTGGGGCGCCTGGCGGGGTGATATCGCCCGCAGCCGCCGGCTCCTCGCCCCGGTAGATTACCCCCGCCCGGTTCGCCACGCGCCCGAACGGCGGCGCCTCGATTCCGCGCACCTCGGGGCGCTCGACGACTAGCTCCGGGTTCCGCCGCGCCCCGTGCTTCGGCGGCAACTTGTCGAGTTCCGAGGCGTCGAACGGCCGGGCCACGGTGCGGCGCGCGACGAAGGTGCCGCGCTTGAAGAACGCCGGGTAGTCGTTCCAGTTGACGCCCTTTTGCCACAGCAGCTCCTGCATCTGCGGCCCCGACTGGCCGCGCAGGGCCGCGTGACTGTAGAGCGTGCGCGCGGCCATCGACACCGAATTTTTGGCCGCGTCGATCTCGCGTCACAGGAACGCGTTCGCCCCCTCCTCGACGTTGGGCACGCCCCAGACGCGCGCGTCGAAGGTGGGGAGCCGGGCGGCGTACTCGGGCGGCAGGTACCCCGGCAAGAGGCAGTTGAACTTCGCCGTGGCCAGTGCGGCCAGTTGCGAGGTCATCTTCTGGACCCTGCCGTCGAAGAAAATCTGCGACTTCGGCGAGTCGGCCAGCCACGTCAGGGTGATCTCGTCGGACTGCGTGTAGCCGGCGCGGGCGACCGTTTCCTCGACCAGCCACGCCGTCACGGCCACCACCAGGCGGCTGAGGCGCTCGTCGTAGGGGCGCGCCAGCCCTTTGGCGAAGCGCGAGAAGCCGCGCCCATCGACGCGGGCCAGCGCCGGCACCAGCGGCATGAGCCGCCGGCCGGCCTCGGCGCGCTCGTAGAGCTTCATGCGGTCGCCGAGGGGGTTCGTCGCTGGTTGGGCTGGTGGCCACGGGGCGTCCCTCGCGCGTCGGGTTCACCGCACGGAGGGGCCGGGTTGCGACGGGGTTCGCGGCACGCCGGGGGGCGGGGGCGCGTCGTCCAGGATTTTTAAGGGGATGCGTATGATTCGCGTCCCAATTGAGAGCTGCCGGCTCCGTCCTGAGCGGGGGGCGTCAGCCCCCCGAGCCAGTCCGGCACTTCGGGCGGGCGCCAAGTGAGTGACACGCATCCGAGGTGAGGGCTTCCCGGCGAGCCGGCGGGCGTCGGCCCCCGGTTGCCCTCGCCAGTAGGCCCGAGCGGCCCGGCGGGGCGACTGCTTCTCTCTGCTGGGCGGGCAACCGGGGGCCGACGCCCGCCGGCTCGCCGGGAAGCCCTCACCTCGGATGCGTACCACACCCCCCGCTCGGAAAGCCGCAGCGGCCCGCCGGCTACTTCGCCGCCGAGTCGGCCGCGACGCCGGCCTCGGTGCTGGCCACGCTGTAGAGCTGCGAGTGCTGCTTGAGCAGTGCCGCCACCGCGTTGGGCGACCTCGCCGCCTAGGGGCTTGGCCTTCTCGGTGTTGCCGTTGAACTGCGCCTGCAGCAGTTCCATGAACTCCACGTCCTCGAAGACGCCGTTCGGGACGCGCGCGACGGCCGTCTGGGCGACCTTCACCGCCTTGAGGTAGCGGTTCCACGCCCCCTTGAACTCGAATGGGCGACCCCTTGGCGTCGATCACCTCGAGCGCGGCCGAGTACGCCTCGAGCGCCGCCGCCACGTCCCCCGGCTGGCTGTCGGCCTTTAGACTCGCCGTCGCGGTCTGGTACTGCTCGCGGCTCGCGGCGAGGGTCTTGAACGCGACTTCCTGCTCGGTCGAGGCCGGCGACCCGGCCTTGTATCGCGGCACCGGCATCTTCAGGAGCGGCTTGAGTCCGTTGGTCGGCAACTCGGGGCTAGTGGTCGGCTGGCAGCCGGCCGACAGGGCGAGCGCGACGACGAGACAGGCGGCAAGGCGGGGGCGCACGGGGGTCGCTCCGGGTGGCGGGTTCGGGGGCATCCGGTCGGAGTGTAGAACACGCCGCGCGGGGGCGCCGCCGGAAAACCGCGCCGCCGCTCAGGGGAGTTCGACGACCTCGCCGCCGGCACGCGTGGCGAGCGCGACCATGATTGGCTCGGCGGAGTAGGGCAGGAAGCGCACGCTGCCGTCGGCGAAGGCGAAGTTGGCGCCGCCGGGGTGGAGGGACCAGAAGTGGTGCGAGTCGCACAGGTTCTCGACCCGGCCGGGGCCGTAGCGGAACGGGCCTCGGCAGGCGTAGTGGCTCTCGGATACGTCGGCCACTTCCATCGAGGTGACGCCGACGCCGTAGGGGCTGTGCGGGCCGAACACCGTCCAGATGCTGTACCAGTTGCCGTCGAGGTACTTCCCGTAGGGGGGCCGCTCGCCGATCAGGAGTGTGGAACTCGTGCCGTCGGTGATCGCGGCGAGGCGCACGCCCCGCTTGGCCTGCCCGGAGTCTCCCATTGCCCCGTCGCCCGCGCCCCGGTAGCTGCCGCCGCCGAGGTTCACGGTCGTGCCGCCGCCGACGCCCATGTAGGACGCATACGCCGCCGAGAAACCCCTTATCGTCGGTGATCGGCTCCGCGAGGCGCCCGTCGGCCGGGCAGGTGTAGAGCTTGACCACCGTCGTGAGCGGGTCGTGCGGCGGGTTCTTGTTGGTGACGATGGTCGTGCGCATCGCGGCGAGAACCCGGTCGTAGAGCGGCTGCTGTTCGAGGTATGGCAGCAGCACCACAGGCCAGGTGAGGCCGCTGAACTTAGCCGGGGCAATGCCGCTCGGGTTGTCGCTCGCGCTCGGCAGAGTCTGGTGGACCGACTCGAAGTGCATCGCCGCGAGAGCGACCTGTCGCAGGTTCGAGGCGCAACTGACCCGCGCCGCCGCCGCCCGCGCCGACTGCACCGCCATCATCATCATGCCGACCAGGATGCCGATGACCGCGATTACCACGAGGACTTCGACCAGCGTGACGGCCGGCCGGGGGCGGGCGGTCATTGCGGGGCACTCCCTGTGGCGAGGACGACGAGTTCGACCGCGCCGCCGTTCGCCCGGAACGGCACGACCTTGCGACCCGTGCTACCGGGCGTCACGCGCACCTTGGCGATGAACTCGCCATCGGTGACTCGGCGCAGTTCGACCGCCACGCCTTCCGGCAGTTGGCCCACGGCCGGGCGGATGGCCAGCCCGTCGCGCCCACTCAGGACGACTTCGCCCTCGAACACCGACCTCCCGCCGGCCGTGCGCGGCAGCACCAGACAATCGGGCCGGCACGACACGGGGCCGACCACCTCGCCGACGACATCGACCCGATCCGGCGCGGCGAGTTTGCCGCCGTCGCCTTCGACCGCGATTTCGACTTGCCCGTCGAGTTTCCCGGCCACGCCCGCCATCGGGGTCACTTCGACGCTGGCAATTTGCGTCCCCGCCGTGGCGTGCCTGGCCGGCGGGCCGGTCAGCGGCACGAGCTTGGCCGCGAAGCGATCCGGGTTGAGGCTTTTAACGGACGCGACGCGGCGGCTGGCGATGCCGTTGTCGAACACCGCCAGCGTAATCGGCTCGGATTTGCCGAGTGCAACTTCGCCGAACACAGCCGCCGCCGGCTGGATGTAGACGCCGCCCTTGACGCGGGGGATGACGACTTCGATGTCTCCGACCGGCTTCGCGGGAATCGTTACAAGTAAACCCAATGTGGACATGCTGTTCGGTGCCGACCTTCGCACCGGTGACGACACGGACGGTGAGTTCGATCTCCTCACCGGGTTCGACAACGAGAAACTTAAGCCTCGCTAGTTCTCCGCCGAGGGCGCGCTCAACACCGGCACACGAGCAACTCGTGGCGAAAACTGGTGACGCGCAGTGCGGAGCCGCCAGCGTTGCGGATCGCAAAGCGGCCGGTAGCGAGTTCGCCGTGGTATCGATCACCCAGGTCGATTAGACCTGGGGCGATGACAACAGGCGGTTTTGGCGCCGGCCGGCCCGAGAGGGCTAACCCGATGCCGACGGCCGCCAGTGCCGCAGCGACTCTCACAACCCATCTGAGAGTATCCACGGTTCTCTAGCCTCGGTTCGCATAAGAGCGTTGTAGTCGGGATCGAAGCAACAGGAGCAGCAACCTGAAGTTCGCCGAGGCCAGACAAGTGAGCGTGACCCAGTAACTGAGGGAATGAGGTTCGCTTTGAGTCGGCGACCCGCTGCCTGCGGCCGGTTCGGACTCGCGCCCAGGGGCCACGGCGTACACCTTCGACTGGAACGGAGTCATCGCCGCCATTGGGTTCCAGTTTGGATCGACTGGCCCGCGTACCCCTTTAATTGCGTCCCGCAGCTCCGATCCCGGCAAAAGCTTCGGCATGTCCATGGCGCCGGGCGGAAGGGGTTGATTGACCAAAACTTCGCTCAAGACGGCGACTCGGGAGTGGCGCAAGTCGCCTCCGTCAGTGAAATACGACCGCTCGCACCTTATCGGAACGAACACGCCGGGCTGCGCTTCAGTGAACTCCGTGACCGACTGCCAGTTCAGAAGCCGCCCTGCAGCAGTGTGGTTTTCGATCCGCCGGACGAGATAATTTTTGGATTGATCGTGCCAGAGGGTTCGGACGATGGCCTCGCCACGAGATGTGCGGAGTTCAACGACGACCTTGACGCACGGCGACCCATCGAGGCGCGTTGGTTCTGCTGTGACCAGTTGCTGCGACGACTCGATCAATCGGTCGTAGTCGATAGTTTCCCCGTCCGGCCCGAGTTGATCGACAAGCAGTTCGAGCCACGCGTCGCTGAATGAGCGGAAGTCCGAAGTCGCCTCACGCATCGCGGCGGTCGAAACGACTTTACCGCCCTGCCAGGTACGCAATAACACCCCGCGCCACCCCCCGACTGAGTTCCAGATCGTTGTCCCACTCGCCATCTGTGCCGATGCACATGCGAACGAGATCGTCGCGGCGTAGGTATCTCGCCTCCGCGATTACCGACTTAGCTGGGAACGTTGCCTCTACCGTGGTCCGGCACGAGAGCGTGTGAACCGCTTTGTCGGGCGGACCGGTGGCTGACGCGGACTTGTTCGAGAAGTGGGGCGGCACCTCCCGACCCAGTATTGCCGGTCACCAGCCAGCAGAGTGACGCGCGGCAAATTAGCTCCAGCAACACAGACATAACTACCTCCGGCAGACATTGGTTGCCGGTGGTGGCGCATCGGCGCGACAGGGGCCGGCGCCCAACAGGAATAGGCTGAAGGCGGCGAGTATAGGGAGACGCATGAAGGTGGCCCTTATCTTGAAATCAGGGCTACCCGGTACTTTGTTCGCCGCCTCAATTCGACCGGATACGCGAACTCGAACCTATTTCATGTGCTTGCGGCGATAGTCCGACGGTGTCTGCCCCGTGCGGCGCTTGAAGGCCGTATTGAACGACGATTTGGAATTGAAGCCGACATCGTACAGCACGTCCAGAACGGACCTGTCTGCGTGTGTGCGATCGCCAAGGATGTCCGCGGCGCGGTCGATGCGGTAGCCATTGACGAATTCGAAGAAGCTTTGGTCCAGCCCGTCATTGATCAACTCCGACAGGTCGCGGGCGGGCATGGCCATCTGCCTGGCCAGCTTTTTGAGGCTGAGATTGGCGTCGACAAAGGGCATGTTCGTGCGCATGTGGGTCAGCAATCGGTCCAGTTCCGCCTGGGACGCCGGCGCGCGAGCACGGCTGGATGTGGCGTCCGGCTCCTGTTGCGCCTCGACACTCCGAAACAGGTCAGGCTGGTACAAGGCCTTGGCGGCGAACCCCACCGTAATCATCAGGGCCGCCAAGGGGACAAGGATGTTGAACACCTGGGCCAGCGAAGTCGTCCCAAGGCCGGCCCCGGCCTTAACCAGCAAAAGCGTATGCGCCACGGTCGAGGCCAGGCAGAGCTGAAAAAGCCAGGCAAAGGTCCGGCTGGACGGATCGGCGAAATTGTCCCTGAAAATACGGCGAAACCGCCACAGCTGCCAAAAGGCGGCGGCGATATAGACATAGAATTGCAGGTGCAGGGCGGCCAGGACGGCGGCCATAGGGGCCGGGGGGACGCGACACAGCAGCAGGAGGACGACCAGGAACGGCACAGCATGCCACAGATGGGCGGGCCGCAGGCGAAAGTCGGCAAAACACGCCGACGTGACATAGAGCAACAGCACAGGCATCTGGAGAAAGGTCAGGCTTAGCCGCACCACCGAGATGGCGTTGCCGTCCAGCACACCGGGCCACGCTATCCAGCTGCTCAGGTCCGCCGCGGTCAGCAGCAAAAAGCCCGCGAACAGCCGGTTGCTGAGCGCCAGGTTTGGGCGCACGGTGGCGAAGAAGACGGCCAGCAGCAACAGCATGACGACGCATACGCTGCCGATGATCGTCATGCCTTCATGATAGCCCATATGCGCGTATGCCCTCGAAACCTGACATCTTTCTTAGGCGGCGACCGCGCCGGAGGAAACCAAAATCGTGACAGGGGCCGGGCTCCCTGGGAGCAGATCCGGTGTCCCGATCGATGCCAACGTCTCCAGCCATCAGCGTTGCGCAGGATCATTCGATGTGGTAGCGCTATCAAAACTCAGACATTTGGGTGCGGGACTGCAGACATTGGCGCTGCCTAACCTGGCCTGCAACAACAGGGAATTCCTATGCGTCATCTTACCCGGACGATTCTATCCGCCGTAGCCGTCGCTGGCATGGCAGCAAGTTATGCCCACGCGGCCGATCCAGCCATCCAGCTTAAGGTCGATACCTCAGCCCCGGGCGCGAAGATCGACCGCCATATCTTCGGCCAGTTCGCCGAGCATCTGGGCAGTGGCGTCTATGGCGGCATCTGGGTCGGCAAGGACTCGCCCATTCCCAATACCCGCGGCATCCGCAATGACGTCGTCGCCGCTTTGAAGGCGATCAAGGTGCCGGACGTGCGCTGGCCCGGCGGCTGTTATGCCGACAACTATCACTGGCGCGACGGCATCGGCAAGACGCGCAACGCCCGCGTCAATACCAGCTGGGGCGGCGTGATCGACAGCAACGATTTCGGCACCGAAGAATATATGGACTTCATCGCCCAGGTCGGCGCCGATCCCTATGTCTCGGTCAATATCGGCTCGGGCACGGTCAAGGAGGCCGCCGACTGGACCGAATACATGACGGCCAGCCAGCCGACGGCGCTGGAGCAGGAGCGCGCCGCCAATGGCCATCCGGCACCCTACGGCGTGCCTTTCCTCGGCATCGGTAATGAAAGCTGGGACTGCGGTGGCCTGATGACGCCCCAGGAATACAGCGCCCAGATGCGGCTGTACGGCCGTTTCGTCAACAATTTCAATCCCGCCGTCCCGATGCAGAAGATTGCCGTCGGGCCCGGCACGGACGATACCGCCTGGACCGAGGAGGTCATGAAGACGTGGAAGGAACGCCACGGCTGGTCCTTCGACATCAACGGCATGTCGCTGCATTCCTACACGGTTTACGATGGCTGGCCGCCGCACATGCCGGCGACCGGCTTCGATGAACAGGCCTATGCCAATGTGCTGGGTGAAACCCTGAAGATGGGACCGCTGATCGACAAGCAGACCGCGGTCATGGACAAGTATGACCCGGACAAGAAGATCGCCCTGGTCGTCGACGAATGGGGCGCCTGGTACGCCAAGACGCCGGGCAGCCAGGAAGGCTTCCTGGCCCAGCAGAATTCCCAGCGCGACGCCGTCCTGGCGGCGCTAAACATCAATATCTTCGCCCGCCACGCCGACCGGGTGCGCATGGCCAATATCGCCCAGATGATCAATGTGTTGCAGGCCATGATCCTGACCGACGGCCCAAAGATGGTGCTGACCCCGACCTATCATGTCTTCCACATGTACGTGCCGTTCCAGGACGCGACCTTTATCCCGGTTACCTATGACGCCGGCGCCTATACCAAGGGCAAGGTTACCTTACCCCGCCTGGACGCCGTGGCGGCCAAGGGCGCCGACGGCAAGATCTGGCTGTCCCTGACCAATCTTGATCCCAACCAGCCGTTGGAAGTTGACTTGGCGGCCCTGGGCTTCAAGGCGGGATCGGCGACCGGCCAGACCTTGGCCGCCACCAAAATCGATGCGGTCAATGACTTCGACCACCCCGACGCCGTGACACCGAAGGCGATCTCGGCAACCGCGAAAAACGGCGCCCTGGCGCTGAAACTGGCGCCGGAATCGGTCACCGTCGTGTCCCTGGAGCCGTAACAGGACAGGGCCAAGCCCAGGTGCCGGAGATGACGCACGCCAGACGTCGTCCTCCGGCCCTGGTTCACGGCCGGCCGCGATGTCAAGGACGCAATGCGGCCGCACACGGTGCAAATTCCCCTTGCTTTCCGGCAACCCCGACCTAATATTCGACCGGCGGTCCAACCTGAGGTTGGCGCCGGGAATGGTGGGGATCATGACAAAGCGTAAAAACGGACTCCACGGCGCATCTCTGGCCGTGCTCAGCCTGTTTGCCTTGAATCTTACGCTATGTGCCGGCATCGCCCGCGCCGACGACAAGCTGCAATATGCGCCGGTGGAAGCGTGGGTAAAACCGGTGGACATGCCCAAGCCCGATCCGGCCCAGGCGGACGGCGCGGTCCAGTTTCTGCTCGAAAATACCCAGATGAAGTTTGGTGACGACGGTGTCACCACCTACACCGAATACGCCATACGCGTACAGACCGTCGCCGGTCTGCAGCAAGCCCATTCCGTTGTGACGTGGAATCCGGATTTCGACACCGCCATCATCAACAAGGCGACGATTATCCGTGACGGCCAGGTCATCGACCTGCTGAAGGCCGGCCAGACCTATACGGTGGCCCGGCGCGAGAACAATATGGAGCTTTCGATGCTGGACGGGGTCCTTACCGGGGTGCTCCAGCCCGAAGGTCTCCAGGTCGGCGACATTCTCGACCTGGGCATGACCATACGTCGTCAGGATCCGGTTTTTCACGGGGCCGTCGAATCTCTGGAGACGATTCAATCCCCCGCCGTGGCCATCGGTCAGCTGAATTTCCGCGCCATCTGGGACAAGACCCGGCCGATCCGCTACCGCGCCGCCGATGACCTGCCGGCCGCCCGGGTGACCACCATGGCGACCGGCACGGACTACAGCATCACCGCCGTCAATGCCAAGTCGCCGACGGCGCCCGATGAAGCGCCGCCCCGCTTTTCGCAGGCGGGGTTTGTCGAGTTTTCGCAGTTCGCGTCGTGGAAGGATATTTCGCGCCTGATGGCGCCGCTGTACGACACGGCGTCCGTGGTGCCCGCTACGTCACCGCTGAAGGCCGAAATCGCCCGCATCCGCGCCGCCAGTTCCGACCCCAAGGTCCAGGCCGCCATGGCCTTGAAACTGGTCCAGGGTAATGTCCGTTACCTGTTCCTGGGCATGAACCAGGGCGGTTACACGCCGGCCCCGGCCGACACGACCTGGCAGCGCCGCTTCGGCGATTGCAAGGGCAAGAGCGCCCTGTTGCTGGCCCTGTTGCACGATTTGGGCATTCCGGCCCAGGCCGCCATGGTCAGCACCGAAAATGGCGACGGCCTGGACACCCATCTGCCGCAACTGGGCATGTTCGACCATGTCATCGTGCGCGTGGCCCTGGCCGGCCAGGTCTATTGGCTTGACGGCACCCGCTTCGGCGATCGCGATCTCGACAGCCTGCGCGTGCCGCCCTTCCGCTGGGCGCTGCCGCTCAGCGACGACGGTGCCGATCTCGAACCCCTGAAGGAACTGCCTTACGCCAGGCCGGCGACGGAGACCTCGATCAAACTTGACGCCAGCGCGGGGCTGAACCTGCCGGCGCGGGCCCATGTCGAAACCATCTTCCGCTATGACGGCGCCGTGGGCGCGAACCAATCCTTGCTGGCCATGAGCGCGGCTGACCAGGACAAGACGCTGAAAACTTATTGGACCGGCCAATACAGTTTCATTACCCCGACCAAGGTCTCGGCCAGCTATAACGAAGCCACCGGCGAAGAAACCTTCGTCATGGATGGCGACGCGGTCATGGCGTGGAGCCAGGACGATACGGGCGACGGCTGGCAGTACGAGACCGATGAAACGCCCGTCGGATGGGGCGCGCCGTTGAAACGCGATCCGGGCGTGCATCGCGAAGCGCCGATGGTGATCAACTTTCCCAACGACTATCTGACGCGCGAAGAAATCGACCTGCCCAAGGGTGGCAAGGGCTTCACCGTCACGGGCGACGGCTTTGACAAGACGGTGGCCAGCACGGAATTTCACCGCACCGTGTCGCTCAAAGGCAATGTCTTTAAACTGGAGGCGTCGAAACGTTCGCTGATCCCGGAAATCAGCTATGCCGACGCGATGAAGGCCAATGACAGCCTGACCAAGATGTGGAGCGACTCCGTCCACCTGGTGGCGCCCCTGGCCTACCGGACGGGAGCGAAGGCGCCCGTCGTCAGCGACGGTGACCCGGTAACCGCGGATGACTTCGTCGCCCGCGGCGGCAAACACCTGAGCGCCAATGAAATCGACCCGGCCCTGGCCGATTTCAACCAGGCCCTGCGCCTCGACCCTGCCAATTCCAAGGCCTTGCAGGGCCGGGCGATCATCTTCCTGTCGCGTGGCAAGTTCGATGCCTCGATTGCCGACTGCCAACAGGCGGTCAAGGCCGACCCGACCTCCTTCACCGCCTATAATTGCCTGGGCCAGGCCTATGCCGCCAAGGGCCAGAACAAGGAAGCGATCGACGCCCTGACCCAGGCCCTGGCCATCTATCCCAACAATATCTGGGGGCTGCAATCGCGGGCCGCGGCCTATGGCGCTTCGGGCGACAAGGACAAGGCGCGGGCCGACGCCCAGTCGGCGCTGGACCTGGACCCGACCGCTTCGTGGGCGCTCAGCATCATGGCGCGACTGGACATGATGGACGGCAAGTCCGACGACGCCATGGCCCTGGTCGACAAGGCCCTGGCCCTGGATCCCGACAACCTCGCCCTGATCCGTGTCAAGATCGGCGTGATCGAGACCTGCCGCAATCTCAGCACGGATGACTGCTATGCGCGCAAGGTGGCGGCCGTGCCGCTGTATAGCCAGATCATCGCCAAGCAGCCCAGCGCCTATGATTACGCCATGCGGGCCCAGGACCGCTCCGCCGCCGACCGGATGGCGACGCTCGGTGACCTCGACACGGCCATGAAGCTCAACCCCAAGGACACGATTCCGTTGATGGTGCGCGCGGCCATCTATATTCGTGACAAGGACTGGGACAAGGCGTTGACCGACGTCAATGCGGCCCTGGTAATCAACCCCAAGGACGAACAGGCGCTCAGTATTCGCGCCAAGGTCTATATTCAGCTGAAACGCGTTGAGGAAGCCATGGCAGACGATGATGCGGTCCTGGCCATGCATCCGGACGATGCGGAATATCTCAACAATGCCTGCTGGGCGCGGGCCATCAGCAATGTCCAGCTCGACAAGGCCCTCGAGCTCTGCGCGGCGGCACTGAAGGCAGCACCCGATACCGCCCATATCCTCGACAGCCGCGCTTTTGTGGAATTGCGGCTGGGCCAGTACGACGCGGCGATCACCGACTATGATGCGGTGCTGGCCAAGGAACCAAAACTATCGGCATCGCTGTACGGTCGCGGCATCGCCAAGCTGCGCAAGGGCATGAAGGCCGAGGGCAATGCCGACCTGACCGCGGCGCGCACCGTGTTTGCGACGATCGACGATACGTTCAAGGAGTACGGCGTCACGCCGTGATAGGGCGTCGTCGTTGGTCATAGCCATGGCCTGGCCGGCGGCAGAATGGGTGGTGACGGCCCTTCATTAATAGCTAAGATTCAGACTCACATATCCCGCCGTCGCCCCGGCCCTGGCCGTCGCCGACTTGTTCAAATCGTCGGCGACAGTTACTGTAAGACTTATGTGGCGTGTCACAGACAGGGTGCCTCCCACGCCCACTGACGCGAGTTTCTTGACCTGATGTGTCGCCAGGTCTCTACCTGCTCCCATATCGACGAAGACATAGGGCCTTACGGTAAAGCCTGGGTTTTGCAGGACAGGGAAGAGAAGATCGTCTTTCAGGATGGCGGCGCTGTCATAGGCGCCATCATCAAGACTATAGCCACGCACCAGGGAGGGACCACCCAGGCCGGCCTGTTCTGTCCGTGGCAAGGGCTCGGTCGCTAACTGGCTGATGACCTGGGTTGTCCACATAAGGCCATGGGCAAGCGCTTGCTTGCGACCATAGTTCAAACTCACATAGGTGTAGCCGGACTTGGACTGGCGGCCCTGACTGAACAGTACGGCCTTCACATCGGTATCGTGAGCGCCAATATTGCCGGGTGTGCTGTGAATAACCAGATCGACCACATGGCTGTAGGCCTGCGACTGGTCGAGGTGATGGAACCCCAGATAGGCGGCGTAATCCGGCATCGACAGATCATTCACCGAGGTGCCGTAAAAGAAGATGATGTTCTCCTGCTGCTTGGCGCTGATCCCAAACCGCACATCGGTCTGCCCGGGAAGGTCAACCCATGACGCGACACCCAGCCTGATGTCGAGATTGGCTTCATAGATCTTGCCCTTGATCGAAAAGCCGTTGGTACTGCTCAGGTTGGTCTCGACCTGGTCAAGGCCTGCCTCCAGCAAGGCATGGTGGCCGACAAGGATATTGTAGTTCAGGGCATTGGACACATAGGTCGGGTTTTTCCTGCCCTGCACCGCGTTGCGCGTTCCGGTGCCCTGGTAAGACAAGACACTGTCCGTGCCCAGGAGATTGCCAACCGAGCCGCCCATATAATAGCGGTCATGGCCCGTTTCAGATGAACCGCTGTTGTCATGGCCGCCATAGACCTGCCACGGCCTGACGGAACCCGTGGCCAGGACAAGGTCAGTATCGCCCGGGGCCTTCCCTGGACCAAAAACGGCTTGCACGTTTCGGTAGGGATAGCGGTTAATCCAGCTCAGGTCGTCCGACAAGGCCTTGGCATCGATATAGTCACCGGGCTTAAGGCTGAGCTGTGATGCGATGGTGGCCGCAGAGCCCTTGCCGGTATGGGTGATCCTGATGTCGCCGAGCTTGTATTCAAGCACACGCACTTGCAAGACGCCGGTGGTGATTTCCTGCTCAGGCGTTGACAGGGCCACAAACGGATAGCCCAGCGCCCGGTGGCGCTTGGCAATCGTCGTTTCGATCTCGGCGATCAGTTTACGGGACAATTTGCGCCCGAGATAGGGCGTCAAGTCAGACGTCATCTGGTCCTGGATGCGCCAAAGCCGGGCGACCGGTGAGACGTCAATGCCGTCCCTGGCTGTGACGCGTATAGCGCTGTCCTTGTCGAGTATGACCAGGGCCCTGAGCGCCGGCCCGATCGGTGTGTCATCTTGCTGATCGGGTACAGCCTCAGGGGTGGCAACAGGCGCTGAGTTACCCTGGGGCGGGGTCGGCAAGTGACGCTCGACGGCCTGGGCACAGGCCGTTTCGTTCACACATACACTCAATCCCAGAGCCAGACCCAGACAGGTGGATAGGAGCAAGGTCTTGTACGCCCTCAGCCGCGACCTGATCTTAATGGCCATTGACGGTCCCGGTGCCGGTGGTTGCCGTGGCCGGGGTCGTGGAATATCCGAAGATGGCGCCGGCATATTTATGGCCCGTGACATTGCCTGTCGCATGGTCATCATCAACCGTGCCTTGATTCCTGCCGACAAGACCGCCGACAAAATTGGAACTGGCCGCCAGGCCCAGGACATCGGCCGACGTTCTGTCCGATGTCAGGGTGCCCTTGTTATAACCCGCTATCCCGCCAAGATAGTTTCCGGACCCCGACACCACAGCGCCCGCCAGGGTCGCTGAGTTTGTTACCGAGCCGGCGCCCATATAGCCGACCAGGCCGCCCACAATGCTGCCGCCGCTGACGGAGCCGGAGACATCCGACCTGTCAATACTACCCGTGCTGTAGCCCGCCAATCCGCCTGTATTGAACGCCTGTGCGCCGGCCTGGACGTTGCCCGTATCGTGGTCGAGGCTCAACGTACCTTGATTGTAGCCGGCCACGCCGCCGACATTATGCGATGCCGCGTCGCCATTGACGTCGGCCGCCGAGCTGTCCGAACTCAAGGTGCCCTTATTAAAGCCGGCTATCCCGCCAATATTGTTGCCGGATCCCGTGACGATCGAACCGGTCAGGGTGTCTGAGTTTGTGACGGAGCCTGACGCCACATAGCCCACCAGGCCGCCGACATTCCCGCCGCCCTTTACCGTGCCGGACATATCCGAGCGATCGACACTACCTGTGCTGTCACCCACCAATCCGCCGATATTATAGGATTGCGAACCGGCCAGGAGGTCACCGGTATAGTGGTCCAGGCTCAATGTCCCTTGATTGAAACCGGCTATACCGCCAACATTATGCGATGCGGTGGCGCCATTGACGTCCCCCGACGAACTATCCGCGCTTAAGGTGCCCCTGTTATAGCCGGTTATGCCGCCGATATTGTTGCCGAATCCTGTAACGATCGAACCCGTCACGATGTTTGAGTTTGTGACGGAACCCGAAGCCACATAGCCAGCCAGGCCACCGACATTATTGCCGCCGCTGATGGTGCCGGACACCGAGGCGTCGGTGACGGTCCCGAGATTATACCCAACCAGGCCACCGACATTCGTGCTGGACGAACCACCCGTGACGCTGAGTTGCGTCAGGCCCAGGTCACGCAGGGTGCCCCTGTTGACGCCAACAAAGCCTGACAGGCCTGTTGTGGTCGTTATGGACAGGTTGGACAGATGATGCCCCAGGCCGGTGAATGTGCCTCTCAGGGTGCCGATCACGGTATTGCTATAGGTCGTGCCCGTCAGATCCAGATTATTGGCCAGGGCATAGTGGCCCAGCCCGTTATTCAGGCCAACCAGGTTAGACGCCGTATAGACAAGGGTATAGGGATTGCCATTGATGGTCAGGGATTGCCCGGAATTGGGCGCGCCCGTAAACGACAGGGCACCGGTAAAACCGGAACTCGTAAGACCAAAGCCATAATCACCGCCTGTACCCCCGTCATTGGTCGTGATCACCGCGGCACCCGTGCCTGAAATTGTGACCGGGGCATTGATGAAGACCGAGCCATAGGCATCGAAGCTGATGCCGCTCGATCCCCCAAAGCTTATCGGCGTGGCCAGGGTCAGATTACCGCCCTTGGCCGCCAGCGCCAGATTCCCAGTGGTGGAAAGCGCTTGATCGATCGTCAGGTCGCCTTGCGTCGCCGTTATCGACACGCCGCCCGCACCCGTTGCCACCGAATTCGGTAAGTCGACCTCCGAGCCCGTGACCGTCAGGCCGCTCAGCGGCGTTGTCCCACCAAGGTCCGCCAGGAAGGACACGACTCCGGAAGCCGTGATGTCAAGGACGTGGGCACCGTCCAGCGTGGAACCAAAGGTGACATTCCCGCCGGTAAAGGTCGTGTCGGCCCCGAGCATGGTTGCGGCATTGATGACAATGTTACCTGCGCCCGCCGTGATGGAGCCTGTCGTGTGGAGCGGCTGTGAATCGGCAATGGTGACGTTTCCGTCCCCGGAATCGCTGAAGCTGCCGAGCGTTCCAATGGCATTCGACACATTGTTGAAAGACGCGCCTCCCGCGGAACTTCCGGTCAAGGTGGCGACGGTGATCGCACTCGTGTCCCCAAAAATTGCCCCTGCTGAATTGAGCGTGAGCGCGTGCCCGGTGAGGGTCAGGGGGGCGGTCAGGCTGATATCGCCGGACGTGGTCGTCAGGCTGAGGTCGGATGTTCGGTTGATCGCCGTATCCAGGGTAAAGCCGTTCGCGGCTATGATCGACTCAGAGCGGGTGTTAAGTGAGGGTTGAATGAAATCAGTCCACCCAAAGAAAGTGTTTTCCAGATCGGATTGCAGGCCGGAATAGGTCGTATTGGCCGTGTCAATTTGAAAACTGTCTGAGGTAACATCAAATCCGGTCACATTGCCGGACGACGGCGTCACGCTATCGGAATAGGTCACGCCTGCAAAGCGCGTAATGACTCCACCGGAGACGTCGCCAACGATCGCGCCTAGCGCGGTATGCGATGGCAGGGGTGTGCCCTGGAACGTGACCGTATAGCTTCCCCCTGCGCCGATAGACGCGGGTATGCCAATGCCATTATTCGAAAGACCAAGATAGGCGCTGGCGTCTGCTGCAGAACCATCGCTTTTGTGAACTGTCCCCGAAATGGTTTGCAGCGTGCCAAACGCCTTCAGGTGAGGGTAAAGACCCGAGGCCGTTACCCAGTTCGACGGATCAAAGCCTGTGGGGAGCGTGCCCTGAATATCTGCGGTAGATAGTCCCACGGAGCCGTCAGACTGAAGCCCCGCCGCCTGCCCTGTCGTCTGGTCGTCATAATATCCATTGACGATGGAATTGCGATTATCGAACCCTTCAGCCAAACCACCGCCAACCAGCCCGCCCACCCTGAAGTAAGGACGATTTTGCGCAGGCGACACGTTTAACGTTCCGGCGGCAAACACATCGGACATGGAGGCGAAATAATCGGCGCCTATCAATCCCCCAAACCAGAATGGGCCCTGATTGACGTCCAGTGATATCGTTTGGACGTTTGAGGTCGAATAGGCACGGCTAATGCTGCCCAACTCGTCGAGTCCTACCAGGCCGCCAATAGCATTCGAATGCGTATAATAGCCATGCTCTAAAGCGGTCGCAACATTTGCAACGGTGGCCGCAGAATAAACATCAATAAGCGTGCCTTCATAGTTGTTGCCAACCAGTCCGCCAGTGGCATTGGGCAGGTCGGAATAGGAAAAAGCACGCTCGCTTACGTTAGCGTTAGTAACGCTGCCGTCAAAAAAGCTGCGCTTTATCGTTCCACTGTTAAAGCCCACAAGCCCGCCGACAAAACCGCCCTGTACCTGCACTTCGGCGTCGCTATTGCAGTTTATGATGGTGCCATAGTTGGCGCCTGCAAGTGCCCCGGTCGCCGTGCCTAAAACGTCAGTGATGCTGATAAGGCCGCCTACGCCAAGATTGGCAATTGTACCATAATTACGACCGATAAAACCATAAGCATCAACGTTACTGTCATAGCCAGCAATAGAAATAGGTTGGTATATATCGTATTCTACGGTGTGGCCAAGGCCATCAAACGTGCCTTTTAAAATGGGAATAGGGCTTGTTAGTAAGTTATTATATCCTGGCGAACTGATATAGTCCAAAGAATTGGCCAGGGCGAAATAGCCATTGCCGATGCCGCGGTACGAAGTGTTGTCGATTGTAAAGTTTGTAAACGTAGCGTCTATATCGCTGGCCGGAATATAGCAATGTATAGGCATTGCCGTTTATGTTTAGACTGCCACCCGTTCCCGTATAGGTGAGTGACCCGGCCGTAAAGCCCGGCGTACTAAAGCTGTATCCGCCATCTGTCCCGGCATCATTATAGTGCAGGACGACCCCACCTGCGCCCGCAACCGTGATGGGCGCGGCGATCGTGAGGGTGTGATAGGCATCAAGCGTCAATCTATTGGTAGAACTCCAACTGATGGGAGCCGAGACGATGATATCGCCTTGTCCGGATGCCGTATTGCCCGGACCTGAGGCGCCGGTGGCTGTGGTCTGCAGGGTGACATTGGTGGTGGCGAGATTGGCCGACAGGGTCCTGGCAGCCGAAGTATCCACTGTCAGGTCGTAAGGATCAACAAGCCAGGTACCCGTCGTTCCCGTGGTGCCTGTGGTATCGACGCTCAACCCGTCAAAATTGACCTGGCCAGCCGAGGTTTCAACATTGCCGCCATCACCATTGGATTGGGTCGCACGGATGGAGCCATTGGCCGTCAAGGTGCCTGTATCTCCAGCCGTTAGCCAGACATGGCCATCGTTTATGCCGACGCCTGTGGCATTGATCATCCCCCCCGAATTACCCGCCAGGGCGTAAATATTACCGCCATTGGCACGC
Organism: Asticcacaulis sp.; assembly: GCA_965246725.1. GTDB lineage: Bacteria > Pseudomonadota > Alphaproteobacteria > Caulobacterales > Caulobacteraceae > Asticcacaulis. Next base: position 37,967 of record CBDFFG010000024.1, on the reverse strand, counting down.
AGTTCGGCCGACGCAGCTTCGATTGTGCCCGTATGGGTGAGGGAGGTATCCGGGCCACCCACAAGGATTGAGAAGAGGCCATCATTGACAGAGGTGTCGCGCACCAGCACGCTTCGACCGGCTAACAGGCCAACATCACCCTTGGGGGCGGAGATGGCGCCATCATTCTCAACATTGGAAGCTATCAAGGCCACATTGCCGCCCAGGGCGCCGATCTGACCCAGGTTCACCACGCTCAGGCTGGAGGCGCCGGTAAATGTCTGGGGGTCCCCCGGCCATGAAGGCGGCATCAGGGGTGTCGAGGGTTGAAGCCACGAAGGTGCCGCCAACATTCACAACTCCCGACTTGCCGATCACGACCCCATTGGGATTGATCAGGTAAACCGATCCCGTCGCCGACAAGGTGCCGGCGATGGTCGACAGGTTGTCCGTCAGCACACGGTTGAGGGTGGCGCCGGCGCCGTTATTGAACTGGACCGTTTGATCCTTCCCGATCGAAAAGCTGTCCCACGTAATGATGGCCCTGTTGGCGGAATCAGACGCGTCCGGCGTGTAAGCCTGCGTAATGGTAGTGGTGTCGTTGCTCGTTGTGATCGTGGCAGACCCCGCGACGACCTGGCCTCCCGTGGGAAGAATTGTCTGCGCCACAGCCCCGGTGTGAATCAGCCATCCGATCGCCAAAACCGATGTGGCGGCCAGGAGGCGGCTTACATTTAATCTCCGTACATGCCCGTGAACGCGCTTGACATTTACACTGAACATCCTTGACCCCATCAAAATTATACATCTGACTATATGGTATTATGACGCAGAACGAGTGTGACGACCAGCCTTGGTTAATAATGTCTTTCGACCGCCGTGCTACCGTGAACCGGCACCTTAATGGCCATTGACTGTCCCGGTGCCGGTGCTTGCCGTGGCCAAGGTCGTGGAATAGCCGAAGATGGCGCCGACATATTTGTGACCCGTGACATTGCCCGTGGCGTGGTCATCGTCAACCGTGCCGAGGTTCTTGCCGACAAGACCGCCGACATAGTTGGAACTCGCCACCAGGCCATGGACATTGGCCGACGCACTGTCCGAACTTAAGGTGCCCTTGTTATAGCCGGCAAGGCCACCAAGATAGTTGCCGGAACCTGTTACCGATGCCCCCGTCAAGGCATTGGAGTTGGTCACCGAACCAGAGGCGACATAGCCAACCAGGCCGCCAACAATACTGCCGCCACTGACGGAGCCGGAGACATCCGACTGATCGATGCTGCCCGTATTGTAACCCGCCAAGCCACCGATATTGGCGGATAGGGAGCCGGCCTGGACAGTACTCAGGCTGTGGTCCAGACTTAAGGTGCCTTGATTGTAGCCGGCAATACCGCCAACATTATGCGATGCGGCGGCGCCATTGACCTCAGCCAGGGAGCTATCCCCGCTCAATGTGCCCTTATTATATCCCGCTATGCCGCCAATGTTGTTGCCCGATCCTGTAACAACCGAACCCGTCAAGCTATCTGAGCCGCTTACCGAGCCGGAGGCGACATAGCCCACCAGGCCGCCGACATTGCCACCGCCACTCACCGAGCCCGAGACATCTGACTGATCGATACTGCCGGTACTATAGCCCGCCAATCCGCCGATGTTGATGGATTGAGACCCGCCTTGTAAATCGCCCGTGTAATGATCCAGGCTTAAGGTGCCTTGATTGTAGCCGGCTATACCGCCAACATTATGCGACGCGTCCGCCCCATTGACATCGGCCCCAGAACGATCCGCGCTTAAGGTGCCCTTATTATAGCCGGCTATACCGCCGATGTTGCTGCCAGAGCCCGAAACGATAGAGGTCGCTTCAAGGCTGGAATTTGTGACCGAGCCCGAGGCGACATAACCCACCAGGCCACCCACATTACTGCCGCCACTCACAGAGCCGGACACATCAGACTGATCGACAAGACCTGTGGTCTCGCCCGCCAAGCCGCCAACATTGTGCGAGGCCGCTGTGCCGTTGACATCAGCCGCCGAACTATCGGCGCTTAAGGTGCCCTTGCTATAGCCGGCTATGCCGCCGATATTGCTGCCGGAGCCTGATACCGATGAACCCAAAAGGATATTTGAGTTTGTGACCGAGCCAGAGGCGACGTAGCCGACCAGGCCACCGACATTGCTGCCGCCGCTGATGGTGCCGGACACCGAGGCGTCGGTAACCGTCCCCAGGTTATATCCAACCAGGCCGCCGACATTCGTGCTGGAAGAACCACCGGTGACACTGAGTTGCGTCAGGCCCAGGTCACGCAAGGTCCCCCTGTTGACGCCAACAAAGCCTGAAAGGCCTGAGGTTGTCGTAACCGTCAGGTTTGACAGACGATGCCCCAGGCCGGTGAATGTCCCTCTCAGCGTGCCGATCACGGCGTTGCTATAGGTCCCCGTCAGATCCAGATTATTGGCCAGGGCATAGCGGCCAGTAGCATTATTGAGACCAACCAGGTCCGAAGCCGTGTAGATCAGGGTGTAGGGATTGCCATTGATGGTCAGGGACTGCCCGGAATTGGGCGCGCCTGTAAACGACAAGAATCCGGTAAATCCGGAACTCCCAAGACCAAAGCCATAGTCACCGCCTGTGCCACCGTCATTGGTCGTGATCACGGCGGCGCCCGTGCCGGAAATCGTGACCGGGGCATCTATAAAGACGGAGCCATAGGCATCGAGGCTGACGCCATTTGCGCCACCAAAGGTCAGGGGCGCAGCGATCGTCAAATCCCCCCCAAGAGTCTTCAGGCTCAAGGCGCCCGTCCCCCACGGCGTGACGTCCTGACTGAAGCCGTGGGCCGCCGTAATGACCTGTGAGGCCGCAGCCATGGACGTTTGAAGGTCGGTCAGGGTCGATGTCCCAAAGGTCGCGGCCATATCGGACATAAGGCCGGAATAGCTGGTATTGGCCGTACGGGCACTAAAGGTGGCGGCGTGAATATCGAAATTGGCCAGATTGCCCTGGGTCAGGGGCGAACCGTCGCCATAGGTCACCCCGTTGACAACGCCCGCCCCGTTTACGCCGTAGAAGCAGCCAACGACCGCACAGCCATCGGAGACTGTCGCTCCGACCTTTGTCGTCCCAGATACCGTGCCCGCCGGCGCCAGATAATAATAATAGCCGTTGGCCCCCGATGTTGTCGTCGTCAATAAATTGCCGGCAAGATACAGATTGACATTGGCGCCCGCGGAGGGCGTTTGTCCGGACTGGTAGACCGACCCGGAAATCGCCTGCGGCGTCGTGGTGTAGAAGGCCGTGAGATAGGGATACAACCCTTCCGCGGTGCTCCAGCCAGCCCCGGCAAATCCCGTCGGCAGCGCGCCTTGCAAGGCGGCCGTCGACAATCCCGTCGATCCGTCAGCTTGCACACCCGACGCCGCGCCCGTGGTTTGGAAGTCATAATAGCTGTTGGTTACGGTGCCCCAGGCGTTGTAAAGCGTATCGGCTGCCTGAAGTTGATCGCCGTTAAGCAGGCCTGAAAATCCGCCCTGGTTTTTACCAATCAGGCCGCCGACATTGCGTTGGTTGGCACTATAGACCCATCCGGTGGCATAGGTATTACTTATGTCGCCATTATTGCTGCCGACCAGTCCACCAACGGAATCGGAATATTGCGGATCGAAGCCACTCACAGCGCCGCTGGCGTAACTATTGTTAATGGTAGCGACAACTGGGCAAGTAACAACACAATAACCGCCATTTATCCCAACCAGTCCGCCCAAATTGCTTATACCCGTTACCGATCCCGTCGCGAAGCTATTGTCGATCGTTGAGAAAAATTGCGATACGCCGACCAGGCCACCCAGACCGTCAAACCCATAGACCTCGCCTGAAGCGTAGCTGTTGCTGATAGAGCCTTCCAGATAGCCGACAAGGCCGCCGGAATTGAAGTAGCCACCGACATTGCCTGTAGCATAGGAATTGGTAATGCCCCCAGTGTTCGCCTGGGTAAAAATATTTGGCCGAGACGGTGACAGAGAAACATCATAAACATTGTTAAAATATCCGACCAGCCCGCCGGCAAATGCCTTCGAACCCACGAAGGCTGTGGCATAACTATTGTCAATATTGGTCCTTTGCGCCCCTCCGACCAATCCACCGGCTTCGCAACTGGTACACGACACAAAGCCATCGGCATGGTCATGGATAAGCGTAATGGGCGGACTGGATGCGGCAATATACGGGCTGCCAATACTGGGATGCCATATCTGACCATCTGTATAACCGATCAAACCGCCAACGGCCGAGTGAGTGGCATCGATGCCAAGTGGCATGCCGTTGCTTACGTTGGCGTAAGTCGATGAATTTGAAATCACCATGGCGCTGGCGGCGGAATAATAGCTGTCGGGCCCCAAATTCACGCCGCCAAAGTTTTCGTAGTTTGGCAGATTGGTGGTTGCCAAGCCAATCAGCCCTCCGGTGGCATTTTGGCCGTTTTGATTTGAACTGCCCTGGACACTGCCCGTAAAATAATCATGATCAATGAGCGGCCCGTAATTAATCCCGGCCAGGCCGCCCACGGGCCCACCCACAACGGTCGATTCCCTAATACTTCCACTCGCGTTATCATAGGTCAGGGTGCCATAATTGGTCGCCACCATACCGCCTATTATCCGGGTCGACTGGGAACCTATGTAGACATGGCTGGTGGAGTGGTCGATGGAACCGAAGTTGGTGGCAACCATCCCGCCTATCGAATGAGCGCCATCATAGGAGATGGTTCTTCTTTGATCGCTAAAGATTGCCGTGACATTCACATTGGAAATGGCGCCGCTGTTGAAAACGGCCAGGCTGGCTGTATCCAGACCGCCTATAAAGTCAGGATAGGCACTGCCGCCGACCAGATTGAGATTTTGAATCGTGCCTGAATTGGCCACAAACAGCGCGACATAATCCGTATTTGGCCGGTGAATTTGGAAATTCGACAGGGTGTGACCCTGGCCATCAAAGGTCCCCAGATAGGGGGTATAGACCGTGCCTATGGGGTTAAAACCATCGCCACCATTCCAATTCAGGACGCCCGTGGCATCTATATCATTGGCTAGGCTGTAGTTCGCGCCCAATTGCGTCGTGATGCCCTGGATGCCGTAGATGTCGGTAAGCAAATAGGGCGAGGCGCTGGAGCCATTCCCCGACAGGGCGCGCACGAATGTGCCGCCATGAAGCTGGAAATCATTGACGCTGAATGTCGGCAGCACCGCCCCGACTTGACTCCAGCTTCCGCCTTGCAGGTTAAACACACTGTGGGCGCCGCCGTTGATCGCATAGGCGTCCGTGACAGTGTCCGCCGCGTTCAGGGTGAGCGTCCCGCTATCCCAGCTGATCGGGGTATTGATATAGATTGAACCCTGGGCCTTGAAAGTCAGGTTTTGGGCGGTATCAAAGCTCAAGGGCGTCGATATCGTCAGATCCCCGCCCAGGCTGTTGATCGTGATGTCCGTGCTTTGGGCCAGGGCGGTATCGACGATGAACCCATTTCGGGCCGTGATGGTAAAAGGTGTTGTGTTCAAAGCCGTCGTCAGGCTGGCCAGGGTACTGGACCCAAAGCTGGCCGCCATATCGGCCTGTAGACCTGAATAGGTTGTATTCGACGTTGCGGTATCAAAGCTGCCGGAGTTTATCACAAACCCCGACACATTGCCTGAAATGAGGGTAGGGCTGTCCGTATAGGCGGCGCCTGTCGGGCCTGGGTCACCTGACAAAGTCAAGCTGCCGCCAAGCCCGGTCGTGGCATTTACGGTGCCGGTCGGCACCAGCTCAGCGTAGTAGCCGTTGGCCGCTGACTGGGTCGTTCCGAGCGAGGACCCGCCCGAGTAGAGCGTGACCGAGGCGCCGGCAGCCGCGCCGTAAGGGGTAAAGACATGTCCCGATAGCTTTTGTGCATTGGCAGGCGCGCCAAACGCATCAAGATAGGTATAGAATCCGGGCCCGGTCACCCAGGTGCCCGCGGCAAATCCCGTCTGCAGCGTGCCTTGCAAAGCTGACGTCGACAGGCCATTGGAACCGTTGTCCTGTAGGCCCGATGCCTGGCCGGTCGTCTGATAATCATAATAGCCGTTCGTGATCGTGGCAAAATAATTGAGGCCAACCAAACCGCCCAGCTCGGTCGCGTTTGATCCTCCCGTCACAGAACCCGTGGCCAAAACGTTTGTCAGGTAAGACAGATTAAGACCGGCAAACCCGCCCGTTTTTGTACTGTCGTCGCCGCCGTTCACCGATCCTGAGGCATAGGCGTTGGTAATCGTGCCGAGATTGACGCCGACAAAGCCGCCTGTCTCAGAACCACCGTCGCCCACCGACACACTGCCTGTTGCGTAGCTGGTGCTGATCTTGCCGAAATTGGTCCCCGCCAAACCACCGACGTCAAGCCCTATGCCGCCCGCGCTGACATCCGTCGACGAAAGGCTATTGGTAATGGTGCCGTTATTGGCGCCGACCAGCCCACCGACATATTGGCTGCCGGCATCGGCCATGACGGACCCGCCCACCACGGCAACATCAAAGAGCGTGCCCTTATTGTTCCCGACCAGCGCGCCGACATATTGGCTGTTGGCACCGGTCGTAACCGATGCACCCGCCAGGCCAAGATCTCTGACAGTGCCGTCTGTATCGAGGGTCGATATCAAACCCAGGTCCGTCGTATTGGCGCCGGACGTGATGTGTACATTCGACAGGGTATGCCCCAGGCCCGACAAGGTGCCGTCGAAGACGGGCAGGACCGATGACGTATAGTTGGTGCCTGTGGCGTCAAGGGAGGTAGCCAGGGCGTAATGTCCGTTCGGGTCACTCAGGCCCGCCAGGTCCGACATCGAATATAGCAGGGTGTAGGCGTGATTATCGATGTTCAGGGCTTGCCCGCCATTGGGCGTACCGGTGAAATCAAGAGAACCGCTAAATCCGGAACTGGTGAGGCCAAAGCCAAAATCACTCTTGCCTTGGGCGGTAAGGCCGTCACCATTGAGATCATTTGAAATCAACGACACGGTGGCGTTTCCCGCGACGGTAATGGGCGCGTTGATCGTGATGCGATGGGTGGCATCCAGGGTCAGACTATTGGCGGTGCTCCAGGAAAGGGGGGCATTGAGCGTAATATTCCCCGTGCCGGAACTTGTGGCGCTCAGCTTCACATTTGTGGTCGACAGATTATCAGACACGGCATGGGCTGCATCACCCTCCACGGTCAGGTCCGGCGACGCAATAAGCCAGTTACCTGATACGCCTGTCGTGCCCGTGGTATCGACCAGCAGGTTATCAAAGTTGAGGTGACCCCCGGAGGTCACCACCGTGCCGCCGTCGCCACTGCCTTGCTGGGCGCTGATTGCGCCGGCCGCCGTCAAGGTGCCGTTGTCGCCGGCCGTCAGCCAGATGTGGCCGTCGTTGCTGCTTACGCCGGTGGCATTGATGAAGGTGTCGGCATTGCCGGCCAGGGCCAGTATATTGCCGCCATTGGTCTTCAGTTCGACATTGATCGCGTTGATCGAACCGGTATCGGTGACGGTGCTGTCGGGGCTCGCCACGGCGACGCTGAACAGACCGTCATTCAAAGCCGTATCGCGCATGATAATGGATTGCCCGGCCAACATCCCCACCGTGCCATTGGCGGCGCTGATCGAACCCTGATTTTCGACCTTGCTGGCCAGCAGCACGACATTGCCGCCCCAGGGCGCCGATCTGACCCAGATTCACCACGCTGGTGCTGGTCACGCCCGTAAAGGTCTTATCGCCCCCGCCAAGGAAGTTAACGCTCGGGGTGTCGAGGGTGGAGGCGACAAAGGTTCCGCCGACGTTCACAATGCCCGACTTGCCGATCACGACTCCGCTGGGATTGATCAGATAAACGGTGCCTGTCGCCGACAGGGTGCCGTCAATCGTCGACAGGTTTCCCGTTAACACACGGTTGAGCGTCGCCCCGTCGCCGTTGTTGAACTGGACGGTTTGATCCTTGCCGATCGAAAAACTGTCCCAGGTAATGATGGCCTTGTTCGACGAATCCACCACGGTATTGGGGTAGTAAGGCTGGGTGATGGTGGTGGTGTCGCCGCTGGTTGTAATCGTGGCCTGGCCCGAAACGACCCTGCCGCCAGTGGGCAGAACGGACTGGGCAAAAGCCCCGCCGCCGCCAAGCCATCCGATAGCCAGCAAGGAGGTTGCCGTCAGCAAGCGGCTTAATTTTAACGTCCGAACATGTTTACGAATAAACCTGGCATCTAACCCGTACATCATGAACCCCGCCGCCATTGCCCACCTACCCGTATGGTACTATAACGCGAGGTGAAAGCTTCCGGCAGTCAAGATCAAAAATGTTTTCCGGCTTTTGCCAATTTGCAATTTAAGGGCGCTGAGCTGCGGGCTACGCAATCTCGGGCATTGCGGGCGGGCATTTCGGGGAAAGTTTATGAATTACCTGAATGCCGACATCGATCAGATACTGACCTTATTCCGTATCGCTCCCCGCTTCGTCCGCTTAGGGGGCAAAGGCGACCTTTCCCGTTCATGACCCGTCACTATATGCCAGGGGGCGAAGTTTTTATTTTCAAGACTGGTGTGTCGGCCCGCCTTGAACTAGCTTGCGGCATCTGTTCATAGGTGCCGCACCTCGACGTGCGGGCGCAAAGACGGGGAACAAACTTGGTCGACAAGCCGAAACGTCCAGCGAAGCCGCAGCGGCCGCGCATGCCCAGCCTTTTGCCCTTGCTCAAGCCCTATAAGGGCCAGATGGTCATGCTGGTGGTGCTGACCGCGGCGGGCAATGCCCTGAACCTGGCTGTGCCGAAAGTGGCCGCTGACGCGATCGACGCCTTCACGACCGGCCACCTTAACCTGGATGGCTCCCTGATTGCCCTGGCGGCGCTGGCCATCGGGACATTTATGTTCGGCATCCTGCAGAACCTGGTCCAGACCACGGCCTCCGAACGGGTGGCGCGCGACCTGCGCACCCGCCTGGCCGGCGTGGTGGCTGGGCAGACCTACGCCGCCATCGAGACGATTACCCCGGCCAAACTGCTGACCAATTTCACCTCCGACATCGACGCCATCAAGACCTTTGTCGCCCAGGCGGCGCCGACCCTGATCTCCTCGGTGTTCGTCATCCTCGGCGCCGGCGGCCTGCTGCTGTGGCTGGACTGGAAGCTGGCCCTGCCGGTGCTGGCGGTGCTGCCCCTGATCGCCGTCAGTTTCATGGTGATCATGGGCCGGGTGGGCAAGCTGTTCGGCCAGATCCAGGGCATGGTGGACGTCATGAACCGGGTGCTGACCGAAACCATTGTCGGCGCTCCCCTGATCCGCCTGGTCAATACCGAAGCGCGCGAGACGGCGCGTTTCACCGCGGCGGCGGAAGGTTCGCGGGCCATTGGCATGAAGATCCTGCAACAGTTCGCGTCGATGATCCCGCTGATCACCTTCCTGACCAATGTCGCCGTCCTGATCATTCTTGGCCTGGGCGGCCATTTCGTCATCACCGGCGCCATGACCATCGGCCAGTTGTCGGCCTTCCTGTCCTATCTGGTCCTGCTGGTCTTTCCGATCATCGTCATCGGTTTCACTTCGATGTCGATCAGCCAGGCCCAGGCGTCGTACATGCGCATCAACATGGTCCTGAACGCGCCGCCACCGCCGGCGCGGGGCGAAACGGCGCGCCTGCTGACCGGCGCGCTCCAGGTGAAGGACCTCGTCCTGGCCTATGGCGAGCGCAAGGTGCTGAAAGGCGTATCGTTCGAGATTGCGCCGCGGACGCGCACGGCGATCGTCGGCCCCACGGCGGCCGGCAAGTCGCAGTTACTTTATGCCATGACCGGCCTGCTGGCGCCGACCTCCGGACAGGTGCTGTATGACGGACAGCCGATCGACGCCTATACGCGTGACAGCCTGTATGCCCAGATCGGCTTTGTCTTCCAGGACTCGCAACTGTTCAACCTGACCCTGCGCGAAAACATAGCCTTCAATACCAGGGTCGACGAGGCCCAGTTGAACAAGGCGATCGAAACGGCCGAACTGCAGGCCTTCATCGCCGGCCTGCCCCAGGGGCTGGAGACGGTGGCCGCCGAACGCGGCCTGTCGCTGTCGGGCGGCCAGAAGCAGAGGATCATGCTGGCGCGCGCCCTGGCGCTGAATCCCCGAATCCTGTTCCTTGATGACTTTACCGCCAGGGTCGATATGACCACCGAAGCCCGTATCCTGGCCAATGTGCGCCAAAACTATCCCGACCTGACCCTGATCTCGATCACCCAGAAAATCGCGCCCGTCGAGGACTTCGACCAGATCATGCTGCTGATGGAAGGCGAGGTCCTGGCGGTCGGCACCCATGACGAACTGGCCCGTTCCAGCCCCGAATACGGTCAGATCCTGCGCTCGCAACGCTCGACCGAAGCCTATGAGGTGGCGTGATGGACTATGCTCTGAAAACCGCCGCGGCCGGCGAGAACCGCGAAACCTTGGGTTCGGCATGGCGGGCTTTAAAGCCCTTGCTGGGTGACGAACGCGGCCACATCGCGATCGCCGTGACCTGCGTGATCGTCAGCACGGCCGCGAACCTGCTGGGGCCGGTGATTACAGCGCGCATCATCGATACCGCCATCAAGCACGGCGATTATGGGCTGCTGCTGCGCTATGCCGGTCTGTTGGCGGCCGTCTATCTTGTCGGGCTGGCCGCACAATATGTCCAGACCCTGCGCATGGGCACGGCCGGGCGCAATGTTCTGTTCAAACTGCGCGGCCGTTTGTTCGCCCAGCTGTCGCGCCTGCCGATCGCCTTCTTCGCCCAGAACCGCGCCGGCGACGTCATCTCACGCGTGAACAGCGACACCGACAAGATCAACCAGTTCTTTTCCCAGGCCCTGATGCAGATGTTCGGCAGTCTGTTCCGGGTGATGGGGGCGGGCATCCTGCTGCTGGTCCTCGACTGGAAGATGGGGCTGGTCGCCCTGGCGCCGGCCGTGGCCATGCTGATCATCACGCAACTGATGTCGCCCTGGGTGAAGCGCGCCAACCGCAAGAGCCTGGAAAGCCTGGGGGCGCTGTCCGGCGACGTCTCGGAAAGCCTGGCTAACTTCCAGGTCATCGTCGCCTTCAACCGCGTCGACTATTTCCGCGAAAAGTTCGATGCCGCCAACCAGCGCAACTACCGTGCTTCGGTGGCGTCCGGCGTGGCGTCGGGCCTGTTCGCGCCGCTTTACACCCTGGCCGGCAGCGCCGGTTCCATCCTGGTGCTGGGGCTGGGCGTCTGGCTTATCCTGCACGGCCAACTCAGCGTCGGGCTGCTGGTCGGCTATCTGCTGTATGTGTCATCCTTCTATGATCCGCTGCGGCAACTGGCGACCGTGTGGTCCAGCCTGCAGACCATGATGGCGGCCATGGACCGGGTATCCGAAGTGCTGAAGCTGGAGAACAACCTGGTTGAAATGCCTAAAGGCACGGGCAAGGCAGCTACTCAGCCCGGCGCCCTGCTGGCTTTCGAAGACGTCGATTTCGCCTATGCGACCGGCAAGGCGGTACTGGACAAGGTCAACCTGACCCTGGAACGCGGCCGTACCTACGCCCTGGTGGGTCCGACCGGCGGAGGCAAGACCACCACCGCCATGCTGATGGCGCGGCTTTACGATCCGACGCGCGGCGCCGTCTATCTGGATGGCCGCGATATCCGCACCTTTACCGCCGCCGAACGCGCCGCGAAGATCGGCTTCATCTTGCAGGACCCGTTTCTGCTGGCCGGCACGGTCCGCGACAATATCGTCTACGGTCACCCGGATCTGGGTGAGACCGGGTCCGAGGCCCTGGCGGAACGGATGAACGTCCTGGGCCTGTCGGGTTTTCTGGCACGGTTCGGCGAAAGCGGCCTCGATACGCCGGTCTCCGGCACCGGCGATGGCCTGTCACTGGGCCAGAAGCAACTGGTGGCCTTCTTACGGGCAGTGATGCGCGAACCGGAGATCCTGATCCTGGACGAAGCCACCGCCAATATCGACACGGTCACCGAACAGTTGCTGGAGGAGGTGCTGGCCAGGTTGCCGGCGACCACCACCCGGGTGATCATCGCGCACCGGCTGAACACCATCCAGAACGCCGACGAGATCTTCTTTGTCGGTGGCGGCGCGGTCACGGCCGCCGGGTCTATGGCGCGCGCCATGGAGATGCTGCTGAGCCACGAGCGGACGTCTTAGGACGTTTGAGTCCTGTCGATAGTCTGCGGCGTCTTGTGTGGACTCAGTGGCTACAGGTCCATACACAGGTTGCCGTCGATGGTGTCGCGCCACGGCTTGTCGTCAGCCGGTCGCAATGCTTTGCCTTTCCATGGTAGAGCACAAGCCACGGCTTCATCAGCGAGCTATAGCGCACGGTCAAAAAGTGAAGGCAAGATAACGATCCGATCGTTGACTCCACAAGTAGGGGTGGCATAATCTCGCTCTACACATGTCTGTGGTTTTGCAACACACTGGAGGGGGCAACATGACCATTCTGGGAACGGCTTCTAACGACACCCTGGACGGCGGCTCCGCCGACGACACTCTGTCGGGCTTGGGCGGCGATGACAGCCTGAATGGCGAAGGCGGCAACGACACGTTGTATGGTGACGCAGCAGACCCCAGCTCAAGTCTCTATTCCAGGCTGGGCATACGCAATTTCGGCCTTCTTGAAGGTAATGACCCGGCACACGGTTTCCAGGACTACACCAAGTCGAACCTGACGGCGGCGGCGCACGACATGCTGATCATCGACATGGCGCAATCGATCGACACCACCAAGGTCCATGGCGAAAGCCTGTGGAGCGCCTCTGATATCCACGATATCGAGACCAGCGGCAGCAAGCTTCTGATCGGCTATATGAGTATTGCCAAGATCAACACCTATCGCGACAACTGGGACAGCAGCTGGGTCGACTCACATGGCAATCCGACCGTGTCATGGCTGAGCGCAAAGGACACCAGCGGCGAATCGCAAAACGGCTATCTTGGCAACCTGTCGGACCCGGCCTGGAAGCAGATTCTGTTCGACAGAATCGACGCCATGATCGCCCAGGGTTTCAATGGCGTCTTCCTGGACGACATGCTTGAATATTATAACCAGACGCCCGACCCTTCCAATTCGGCAAACTGGCCGAAACTGGCCGCCAATGCCAAGGCCATGCGGGATCTGGTGGTCGCACTCAAAGCCCATGTCAACGACAAGCTGGGCGCCGGCAATCACTTTGCCTTCATTATCAACGGCGCGCCCGATATAATCGACCACGCCGATATTTCCGGCTCGGTCGATACGGCCCAGGACGCTGCCTACTATGCCTCCGTCGACGCCTTTCTTGCGGAATCCTATTTTGGCGGCGGCGACGCCTGGGGCCAGCTCAGCGCGCAAAAACATTTCGGCGATCGCGGCATTCCGCTGTTGGCCGTCGAACGCGGCGCATTGACCGAAGATCAGCGCCAGATGCTGATGGCCGATGCCGCCGCGCATGGCTTCGTGCCCTATGCCTCCGAAAACGGCAGTTACATCCAGCATCTTTTCGATCCCTATGTCGCTGCCGGCGCCGGCAACGATTTCCTTGATGGCGGCGCCGGCGCGGACGTCATGATCGGCGGCGGCGGCAACGACATCTATGTGGTGGACGCCATCGGCGACGTCGTTACAGAAAATCCGGGTGAGGGTATCGACGGGGTGCAGTCAGCTATATCCTATACCCTGGGCGCCAATGTCGAGAACCTCAGCCTCATCGGCTCCCAGGCCCTGAACGGCACGGGCAACGAACTCAACAACCGGCTCGTCGGCAATACAGGGAAAAATATCCTCACCGGCGGCCTGGGCAACGATACGCTTGACGGCGGCGCGGGGGCCGACACCATGATCGGTGGGACGGGCAATGATACCTACTATGTCGACAATAGCGGTGACGTCGTCACTGAACTGGCCGGTGGGGGTGTCGATACTGTCATCACCGCACAGACCTATGTCCTGGGCAGCAACGTCGAGAAGTTGACCTTGACCGGCACTGGCAATATGGGCGGCACCGGCAACAGTCTGGCCAATGTCCTGATCGGCAATGCCGGCAACAATCACCTGTCGGGTCTTGCCGGCAATGATACACTGAGCGGTGGCCTGGGCAATGACGTGCTGGACGGCGGCAAGGGCGCCGATACCCTGAAGGGCGGCGCCGGCGACGACCGCTACTATGTTGAAAATACCGGCGACATCATCACTGAATATGCCAATCAAGGTCACGACACGGTCGTCACGACCCTGAACTATGCCTTGGGCGCCAATGTCGAGGACCTGATCCAGGTCGGGACGCACGACTACTATGCCTCCGGCAATGCCTTGGACAATCACCTGACAGGCAATATCGGCAACAACCTGTTCCACGGCGGCGACGGTAACGACATTATCGACGGCGGCAAGGGTGCAGACAAGATGTATGGTGGTTTCGGCAACGACACCTTCTATGTCGACAATGTGGATGACGTTATCGTCGAATATTCCAACCAGGGCACCGACAGTGTTTTCAGCACTATCACCTACACCCTGGGTGGAGCCCTTGAGAACCTGACTCTGCTGGGCACGACCAACATCAACGGCACCGGTACGTCAGGCGACAATATCCTGATTGGAAATTCCGGTGACAATGTGATTACCGGTGGCAAGGGCCACGACGTGCTGACGGGTGGTTTGGGTGCGGATACGTTCGTCTTCGCTGCCACCAGCGGTGTCGATACCATCACCGACTTCTCGGCTGGACAGGGCGATGTGATCAATGTCAGTGCCTATACGCACGGCACGGTCCATGGCGCCTATCTCAGTCAGAGCGGCAGCGACACGACGATCGATCTCGGCGACGGCAATATTATTACCATCCTGAACACGATGGCAACCGATACCGCCTTGCTGAGCCATATCGTCTGGTAAGAGTCCCGGCGAACCCTGTGGGCGGCGACGCCGGCCGTGGAGGTGTCAGGGAGGGGGCGAGGTTGACTCAAAAGGCGGCTGGCATAAGGCCAACCACACCCATGAGTGTTACAGGTCCATACGCAGGTTGCCGGCGATGGAGTCGCGCCACGGCTTGTTGACGCCGGCCCGGGCGGCAAAGTCGGGCCAATGGCGGACGGCGGCAATGACCTCGTCGAGGATCTTGTCGGCGCGGCCGCGTTTCATCAGGGCGCTGTCGGCGAAGGCCTTGATATCGGCGCGGGTGAAGCCGTCGCGCTTGCCGTTCAGTGACATCTGGTGCTGGTGTGTCCAGGCGCCGGCTGGATTATAGCTGTAATTGACGTCATAGGCTGGCGACAGGGACCATTGCCCGCGGCGGTCCATGAGGAAGGCGATGTTCTTGACGTGGTCATCCTGATTGCGGGCGACGATATTGAAGACGGCGCGGCGGAACTGCTGCTCGATCGCGGCCATGGGCAACCCCAGGCGGCGCATGACCAGGATCGCCTGTTCATAGGCGTAGGCGCCGGCCTGGTTGAAGTCGAAATGCGCCATGGCGCCCAAGGTCTGGACGTGCAGCTTGTCGCCACCGTCGCGGCGGTCGAAGCGTTGCGTCATGAAGTGGCGGCGGCCGTTTTCTTCGAGCAAACGACAGGGGCTCATGGTGACGCCGGCCGCGGTGGCCATCAGGTAGTAGGCATATTCGATGGCGCCATAGCCCTGAGGGTCTTCCAGTTCCTTGTCGCGGTTATCGATGACGCCGTCGAATTTCAGCAGCCAGTAGCCATAGCCGGTGCCGGCGCGGACCTGGCCGGAGACGACGTCGTTGTTGGCGGGATTCCAGGCGATGACGGCCTTGGCGCGGGCGCCACCGGCCGATGTACCGATGCTCAGCAGGCTTTTCAGGGCGTCGTGGCGGCCGGTCGGGGTAAAATCGGCGTGCAGGTCGCTGCGCGTCTTCAGGACGTCGGAGGCCAGGGCGACCAGGGCGTCGATATCGACCTTGCCGGGCAGGCGCGGGCGCGGGCCGGAGACCGGGCGGAACTCCAGGGCGCCCATGCCGCGCGTGCCGGTGTAACACAGGCGTTCGACGGCGTTGAAGCTGCCCGGTGTGCGGCCTTGGGTCGCCAGCCAGGCGTCGATCAGGGCATTGCCGAACTTGTCGGGCAGGGCGTCGGACAGCAGGCCGGGCAGGCCATGAAAACTGCGCGGGGCGAGATCGGGAAAGCGGTAGATGGCCGGGGCTAACGGCATCATCAGCGGCGCCACCTCGATGCCGCTGGTCAGGAAGGCCGGGTCATAGGCGAAGGCGGCGACGTCATCACCGTCTTCCACGCTGACCGCGCCGATGCGGCGGCCCCACAACATGACCTCGGCGGCGGTGGTCACGTTTCATCGCCCCAAGTCCAGGTCCTGGCCGCGCTGTCTGCCTTTTGCCGTGGTTTGGAAGCGCGTTGCCTTTGCCGTTTTTGCGTCCGCACGGCATCCAGGGGATTGATGCCGGGATCGGGCACCAGGCGATCGAGATTGTCGAGCAGGTTGAGATGGCGCAGGATGCGCAGAAAGCTGTGAAGCTGGATGCCGTCGCCGGCTTCGAGATGTTCCACGGTGCGCTTGGACACTCCCGCCTGTTCGGCCAGGGCGGCCTGGGTCAGGCCCTTGTTGAGGCGATAGCGGGTGAGGCGGTCACCCAGATCGCGCAAGAGGGTGTCGTCGATGGGTGAAAGTATCTGTTCCATAAGTCGTCTATTATAGCGATATGGGGTTAAAAATACATTCAATTCGTAAAAAATAACGATATAGAATGTGATTATTTAAGTCGTTAATAATGACGAATTAAAATCAAAAAGCAATTTATATCGTAAAAAGATACGAATAATATGTGTATAAATATGAAGGTGGCGGAAAAGCAGCGGTGGTGCATCTTTTGAGATGACTTACAGTGTCTGCGGAATTGAGTGCCAAAAATGAACGCTTCGGGGAGCCCTATCGAAACCATCGTCATCCTGGGCGGTGGTACGGCCGGATGGATGGCGGCCGCGGCCCTGTCCCGGGCGCTGCAAAATCTGGATGTCCGCATTCGGGTGATCGAGTCCGACGAGATCGGCACGATCGGGGTCGGCGAGGCGACGGTGCCCGCCATTCACCAGTTCAACCGCCTGCTGGGTCTCGACCAGGCCGACTTCATGCGGCGCTGCCAGGCGACGATCAAGCTGGGGATCGAGTTTGTCGACTGGGGCGGGCTGGGCCGGCGCTACATGCATCCGTTTACGCCCTACGGCGCCGGTCAGCCGCATTTTCACCGGCTGTGGCTGAAGCACGCCCATGCCGGCGGGACGGATAGGATCGACGCCTATAATCTTGGGGCGTTGGCGGCCCGGGCGGGACGGTTTGCGGCGGGCGATGGCGGGCGATCCGGTGTCGGGCCGCTCAACTACGCTTTTCATTTCGACGCCGCCCTCTATGCCAAGTATCTGCGTGACTACGCCGAACAACGCGGCGTCGTGCGGACCCAGGGCAAGGCGGTGGCGGCGCGCCAGGATGGCGGGACGGGTCATATCAAGGCGATCTGTCTCGATTCGGGCGAGGAGATTGCCGGTGATTTCTTTATCGATTGCAGTGGCTTTGGCGGTTTTCTGATCGAGCAGACCCTGCATACCGGCTATGACGCGTGGAGTGACGTACTGCCGTGCGACCGCGCCATTGCCGTGCAGTGTGAAGGCGGCGAGATCCCCGTGCCCTATACGCGATCGACCGCCGATACCGCCGGGTGGATGTGGCGCATCCCGTTGCAGAACCGTATCGGCAATGGCTATGTCTACAGCAGCGCCCATATTGGCGATGACGAGGCCGAGGCCAGATTGCTGGCGCAACTGGACGGGGCGGCTACGACGGCGCCGCGCCGTCTGCGTTTTGTTACCGGCAAGCGCAAGCGGGTATGGAACGGCAATTGCCTGGCGCTGGGCCTGGCGGCGGGTTTCCTGGAGCCGCTGGAATCGACCAGCATCCATCTGATCCAGACCTCGATCCTGCGTCTGTTGAGTCTGTTTCCCGACAAGGGCTTCGAGCCGGTGGAGATCGCCGAGTTCAACCGCCAGACTGACGAGGAGTACGACAATATCCGCGACTTCCTCATTGCCCATTACAAGCTGACCCAGCGCGACGACACGGCCTTCTGGCGGCACTGCCGCGACATGGTGGTGCCGGAGCGGGTCCAGGCGATCATCGACCTGTTCGCGGCGAAGGGGCGGCTGACCATGCGGCCGGAGCACCTGTTCACGACGCAGAGCTGGCTGGCGGTTCTGTTGGGTCAGGGGCCATTGCCGCGCGATGACGATCCGTTGCTGAAGCCCATGCCGGAAGATGAGGTTGTGGCGCAGATGGTGCAGACGCGCCGGCGGCTGGACCAGGCGGTGGCGGCTATGCCAAGCCATGAAGATTTCCTGCGCGGCCTGGGGCAGGGCCGATGAGCGGGCGGGTCAGCAAGGTCGCGATCATTGGCGGCGGCACGGCGGGATGGATGACGGCGGCATGGCTGTCCAAGGTCATGCGGCGTCAGATAGACGAGATCGTCCTGGTCGAGTCGGACGAGATTGGCACGGTCGGGGTGGGTGAGGCGACCATTCCGTCGATCCGCAAATACAATAGCTGGCTGGGGATCGACGAAGACGACTTCGTGCGCGAAACCCAGGGCACGTTCAAGCTGGGGATCGAGTTTGTCGACTGGGGCCATGTCGGCAACCGCTACCATCATTCGTTCGGGCCCAATGGGCGTGAGCTGAACGGCCTGCCGTTTCATGCCTGGTGGCTGAAAGCATTTCTGGCCGACGAGGCCGAAGCGCTGGGCGCCTATAATCTGCAAACCCAGGCGGCGCTGAAGGCGAAGTTCATGCGCCCGACCGGCAGCAATTCGCCGCTGGCAACCCTGACCCACGCCTTCCAGTTCGATGCCTCTCTGTATGCCCGTTATCTGCGCCGGCTGTCGGAGGGATGCGGCGTCGTGAGGATCGAGGGCAAGGTGGCCGAGGTCAGGCTGCGGCCGGACGACGGGTTTATCGAGGCGGTGGTGCTGGAGAACGGCGAGGCGGTGGCGGCCGACCTGTTTATCGACTGCACCGGCTTTCGCGGGTTGCTGATCGAGGAGACCCTGAAGGCCGGTTTTGTCGACTGGTCGCATTGGCTGCCGTGCGATCGTGCCTGGGCCGTGCCATGCCCCAGGCAGGATCCGTTGTTGCCGTTTACGCGCGCGACGGCGCACGCGGCGGGATGGCAATGGCGGATCCCTTTGCAGCATCGCACCGGCAATGGTCATGTCTTTGCCAGTGCGTTCATGGCGGAGGACCGGGCGCGCGAAATCCTGATGGCCAACCTGGATGCACCAGCCTTGGCCGAGCCGCGCCTGTTGCGCTTTCGGGCCGGGCGGCGGCGTGAGGCCTGGGTGCGGAACTGTGTGGCGATCGGGTTGTCGGGCGGGTTCCTGGAACCTTTGGAATCGACGTCGATCTTTTTGATCCAGAACGCCATTGCGCGATTGCATGTCTTGTTTCCGGACAAGGGTTTCGAGCCGGCGGATATCGCTTTTTTTAACAGGGAAACGGCGAAGGAATATGAGGATGTCCGCGACTTTATCATCCTGCATTACAAGCTGAGCCAGAGGACGGATTCGGCTTTCTGGGATTATTGCCGCGAGATGGCGGTGCCGGAGCGGCTGGAGCAGCGGATGGGATTGTTCGCGAGCCGCGGGCGGATCTTCGAGGAGAAGGGCGAGCAGTTCGGCTTGTCGAGCTGGCTGGCGGTGATGTGGGGGCAGGGGCTGCGGCCGCGGGATTGCGATCCGATGACAGGGGCTGTGGGGGTGGATGATATTGCCGGATGGTTGCGGGATACGCGGACGGTGATCGATGAGTGCTGCGATCATATGCCGGGACATGAGGCGTTTATCCGGAAACATTGTGCGAGTTTGGACGGGTAGGTTTTAACCACGAAAAGCACGAAAAATAAGAGAAAAGACACGAAAATTCGAGCTGTAATCAAGGTCGTGGCCCGAAGAGCAACCTATAGTATGCGTTGACGGATGAGATGATGCGCTGCGCGCGAAGACACCATGAATTTTCGTGACTTTTCCTCTATTTTTCGTGTTTTTCGTGGTCAACCTTTCTTCGTGATAGAACAAAAAAGGCCGGCTCCGCGAGGGAGCCGGCCAGGAATGAGCCCACTGAGATTGAGGAAAGGTGGGATCAGTACTTGAAGGTCAGGTCGAGCAGGAAGCGGCGGCCGTACTTGTCGGTGCGCTCGATTTCGCTGGGGTTGTTGTTGATGTAGGTGCGCAGCGGCGTGTCGAGCAGGTTGGCGGCCTGGAAACGGACCGTCATGTGGCTGTTGATGTTGTACGATGCGCTATAGTCCATCGTCGTTTCCGCCCGCACGGCCGACAGGGCGCCCGACGACCAGGTGTAAAGGATGGTGAACGGCGAGTGGTACTTGAAGCCCAGCCGGGTTTCGAAGCCGCTATTGGCATACCACAGGTCCAGGGTGCCGGTGGTCTTGGCGACGCCGTTCATGGGGAACGGATTGCCGGCCGGGCCGGTTTCGTGGATGGTCGACGAGGTCAGGGCCAGGTTCGAATAGATACCGAACTTTTCAAAGTTGGGGATGAAGTAGAACGGGGTCTGGAAGGTGAATTCCACGCCGCTGAGCGTGCCGTGCTTGGCCGCGTTGAACGGTGAGCTGAACGGGATCGTCGTCTGGGGCGCCGGGATGGTGACGCCGGTCGGCACGATGTTGCGCGTATCGAAGCCGATATAGTTGGAGATGTTCTTGACGAAGAAGGCCGCCGCGAACAGGCCGTCCTTGCGGAAGTAGTTCTCGTAGCTGATATCCAGCTGGTCAGCCATGTAGGGCTTCAGCAAGGGGTTGCCGCCGCCGCCCGAATAGGGGACCGTGGTAACATTGTAGGTTCGGTCGACGCGCAGGTCATTGAGCGGCGGACGCGACAGGGCCTGTGAAACGCCGATCTTCAGGTACTTGCCGTCGTCCAGTTCAATACGGGCCAGGGCGCTAGGCAGGACCTTGGTGTATTTCTGGCCGACCGTGACGATGGAACCGTTGCTGGGGCCGGTGCTGGAGCTGTCGACGCTGACGACGCGAACGCCGACATTGCCGTCCAGCGGCTTGCCCATGAAGGTCGTTTCATAGGTGCCTTCGAGATAGGCTTCGGCGACCTTTTCATCGACTTCGGAAACGAACGGCTGGTGCTTGTAGTCCGGCGACAGGGCCGCGGCGCCGGCCGCGCCGTAAAGGGCGGTGGCGACGTCGTTGAAATTGCCGGAGATGAAGGTCGGAACGTTGAAGTTCTTGTAGTTCCACGGCGTGAACAGCGACTTGGCGAGGTCGGCGCTGATCGGGTGGGCCCAGTTGTCGAGCGGCGCCGCCGTGGCGACGGTGCCGGGTTCGTCGTCGAGCTTGGCGCGATCCGACAGGCGGGCGCCGAACTTCAGGTTGGTCCAGAAGCCGTCCAGCGAGCGGTTGAAGTCGAGATTGGCCGTCTTCAGGGTATCCTTCAGGTGGCTGACATCGGCCTGGCCGGTATTGGCGTAGAGGTTGCCGGCCTGGACCTGGTCCCAGGCGCTGTGCTGGACAGTGATCGAGGGCGAGGCGCCACGATAGTCGTACGAGGCCTTGCCGGCGTCGTTGTACATCTCGGCGGCCTGCCACAGGCCGTAGCGCTCGGCCTGGGAATAGGCGACGTCGGCGACGACGGTCCAGTCGTCGAACTTCCACTTGCCGTTGGCGCCGGTGGCGAACAGCTTCATGTCCTGGACGTAGTTGGCGACGTAGGGGTGGTAGGTCGAGTTGAAGGTCATGTCGGTCTTCACCAAGGCGCCGTTTTCAACGACGTTGTTGGTGAAACCAGGATTGGCCGCCGTGCCGGTTTCGTAGCCGCCCCAGTTGCCCCAGTCGGTGTACCAGCCGCCGTTGTCCTGTTCCTTGATCTTGATATCGCTTTCCAGGATATCGAAGCGGCCTTCGAAGCTGTCGGTCGGCTTCCATTGCAGGCTGGAGGAAATGCTGGAGCGTTCGGTGGTGATCGCTTTTTCTTCGAACGAGGCGCCCCACGGGTTTTGCACCAGCGGACCGCCTTCGGTCACGGCGCCGGGCGCCGCGTTGTTCCAGCCGCCGCCCATGACGTTTTCATAGCCGTTCTGCTGCTTTTGGTAGGAACCGGCGACGACCAGGCCGAGCGTCGGGGTCAGGCGGGTAACATAGGCGCCCGAGGCGCGGTAGCCCATGGTGTCGTAGTTGGGCAGGCTGGAGCCGCCGTCATAGGAGACCAGGCCGGCGCGCACCGTCAGGGCCGGGCCCTTGTAATCGAGGGGACGGATGGTCTGGATGTCGACCGTGCCGGAAATGCCGCCGGAGATCAGCTTGGCTTCGGAGGATTTGTAGACTTCAACGCCGGAGACGACTTCGGAGGGGAAGATTTCCCAGCGAACATTGCGGTCCGGTTCCGAGGAGGCCATTTCGCGGCCGTTGATCAGGCCCAGGACCATGCGGGGCCCGAGGCCGCGGATGGCGGCCTGGCTGTCATTGCCGCGGTCGCGGGTGGTGTTGAGGCCGGGCAGGCGGGCCAGGGTTTCGGCGATGGTCACGTCGGGCAGGACGCCGATGTCCTTGGACGAGACGACTTCAACGACGCCCGGTTCGGCGCGCTTGGTCGCCAGGGCGTCGCGCATGCTTTTGCGGATGCCGACGACCGTGACTTCCTGGGGGTCTTCAGCGGGGGCGGGGGCCGCGTCGGTGGCCGAGGTACGGACGATGACGGCCGAGTTGTCATCGGCGGTCTTGATGGTCAGGCCGGTATTGGCGACCAGTTGTTGCAGGGCGTCGGCCGAGGCCAGGGTGCCGGTGACGGCGTTGGTGCGGATGCCCGCCAGGTCGGCGGCGGTCGCCAGGACCTGCAGGCCGGATTGCTGGGCGAAGGCCGGGACGGCGGTGACGGCGTCCTGGGCCGGGATATTGAAGGTCTTGATCGCCTGGGCGTGGGCCGGGGCTGCGATGACGACGGCCGCGACCGAACCCATGAGGGCGGCGCGGAAGGCGTTATTCCAGTATGACATTGTGTTCCCTGTCTCTAAGGTGTTTGCGAGGCCGTTGTTGTGGCCTTCAGAAACCAAGATGTGTGGCCGGGAAATTTCCGCCGAATTGTACTACAATTCTTAAACGGCAGGATCAGGTGTGCCAATTATGATACGGTCGTCGCTGATGGCAACGGGCGCATTCAGGGCCGCATGGACGGCGCGGGCGAAGGTATCGGGCTGGTCGACGTGGAAGCCGCCGACCAGGCGTTCGCCGGCAAGGGCAGGATCATTGATGACGATCTGGCGGGTGTTGTAGCGGTTGAACTCGGCCGCTGCCTCGGCCAGGGTTTCGGATTTCAGGATAATTTCGCGTTCGCGCCAGGCCAGGCGGCGGGTGACTTCGTCCGGCTGGTAACTGACGGCGACGGCGTCCTTGTCCGGTGACGTGGCGGCGGGAACGAAGGCCTCATGGCCGGCGGTCAGGGTGACGCGGCGGGAGATGTCGTGGACATTCCAGGCTTCGACCGTGCCTTCGGTGACAAGGACATCGGCGCCGTCTTGGTGTTTGCGGACACTGAAAGCTGTGCCGACGGCGCGGACGCGGATATCGCCGGCCGAGACGACAAAGGGGGCGTCGGGATTTTTGGCGACGGCGAACCAGGCTTCGCCCTTGACCAGGGCAACGTGGCGCAGGGTGGCGTTCATGTCGACGTCGATATGACTGTCGGTGTTGACTTCGGCGACGGAGCGGTCGTGCAGAGGAATGCTGCGCAATTCGCCGACGCCGGTCGTAAAGCTGGGGCGCGAGGCCAGGGTCATGGCGATGGCCGCGGCGCCGGCGACGGAGGCGGCCATGCCGGCGCCCAGGACATAACGGCGCGTGACGGCGCGATGGTGGCTGGTGACCCTGGTGTTCAGGGCACGGTCGGCGACGCCGGCATCGCCATGGCTCATGACACCGGCGCGGTCCAGCAGGGTCCAGGCGGCTTCGGCGCGCAGGAAGGCGCCGGCATGACGCGGGTGGGCGTCGTGCCAGGCCTGGAATTGGGCAAGCAGGTTAGCATCTCTGTCGCCGTTCTTGTCGCGATTCAGGCGGGCGACCCAGGCGGTGGCTTCGTCGTCAATCCGCGACATGCAACCTCGGGCTTGTTCGTTTGGGGATGGCTTCGGGTGCGACAACGACAAGAGCGTCGGCCATGCGGGTGAGGATAAGGCCCAGGCCGCGGGCGGTTTCCTTTTCGACGATGTTTTCGCTGAGGTGCAGGGCCTTAGCGGTCTGGGCCTGGGACAGGCCGTGGACCTTGCGCAGTTCGAAAACGCGGCGGCAGCGTTCGGGCAGGCCCTGGATCAGGGCAAGGGCGCGGGCCAGTTCGTCACGCGTGCCGGTGGCGCTTTCGGGGTTGGGGGCGGCGTCGGCGACACCCAGGTCATCGAGATTGTGTACGGTCATGATGGCGACCACCTTGTTGCGGCGGACCTGTTCCAAAAGGACATTGCGGGCGCAGCGGAAGAGATAGGCGCGCGGGTCCTCGATGTGGTCGAAGCGCTCGAGGCGCAGCAGGCGGCAATAGACGTCCTGGACGATATCATCGACTTCATGCGCCTTCACGCCCAACCGTAGCAACCACTGGCGCAGGCCGCTTTCATGCGGAAGTATCTGCGTACCCACGAAGGCCAGCAGCGCCCTGCGCCCCTCGCCTGTATCTAAGACGTTCGTCATCGACTTTTCCGCCGCTCCCCGGTTTGTTTTTTTATGCGTGCCGCACGTCCCTTTCCCTTGGACGTGGTCTCAACGGGATAGTCATAACATGGTTGTCATATAATTGTAGTATAATTTGAGGGTGGGGAATTGAGACGTGACGGCTGTGGCATGGCGGGCACAATTGTCGGACAGTAAGGTCGGCTGGCTCAGCAGTGTCCGGGGTGGAGGATACCAAAGAAGGCTCTCCACAGATTACACAGATTGCACAGATTAAGCGGAGCCCTTGATCTGAAGCCGCAATCCGGCATCAGGACAATGTCGCGACCAAGCCCAGTCCTACCTCCGCGCATTTGCGGCAATAGGTCCGTAAGGCGTCGAAGGTGTCGCCCAGCTCTTCCTTGAGCTCTTCAGCGTCTTCGTCCCAGATTTGCGGGTAGATATCCAATGCCTGCATGCGGTCAGGGTCGAGGCGATCGAGGAATTCGGTCCGGTCCAATCCATCGAGGTAGGTACTGAATATCCTGGTTTCGGCAGCGCTGATGGAACGGGCCGGGCCATAACCGACGTCTTCCTCGCCTATAGGGGTGCCCCCCAGGAGGTAGGCCGCCGGCAAGGTGCCTTCATAGACTGTGCCTGTCAGGAGAAAGTGAAGCCCGTGCCATAGCTTTCTTGCGTTGTATTTATCGTCGAAAGTATAGGTGTCAAAATCCGCGTGCACCACAGGTGGCGGTGCGAGACCCATTTCCGCCATCATGGCGGCACGCGCGGCTTCGAGTTCGGGACTGCGCTGGCGATTCTCCTTGATGAACGCGTGAATGGCTTTGGGCGTTTCGTGCAGTTTGGCGATGTCGCCGTCGGAGGCACGTTTCAGGGACAGGTTCATACTCATGGCGCAAACTCCTTAGGGGGCGTAATGCGACCGATGCCACGACAAGGGTGAAAACAAAAGTCCGGCGTCTTGTCATGATCATGAAAAGCAGATCGCGTTGGGCAAGCTTTTTAAGGCCCCACCACCGACGCGCAAGAGCGCGTCGGTTCCCCGCCCGAGCCTCGGCGGCAGCCAAGGTGGGGCGGTATAGACGTATTCATGGTGTCGGTGGAGCGGGTGGGCTGCCTTGACAGTGCCGCATTTTTTTGCGGATGGTTGCGGCTGGTATGTTTGGGGGAGTTGGTGATGGATGCCTTGTCCGTCCTGCGGGCATTGACGCGGTTCAAGCCGTTGTTGTGCCTGTTCGCCGTGTTCTGTGCGTGGCCTGTGTGCGCCGGGCTGTATTTCATGTTCACGCATCATGCGTGGATGCTGATGGATATCGATGCGGTGTTGTGCGGCGCCAAGACCCTGGCCGCCAACCATTCGCCCTATGCCATCCATCCGGCCGAGTGCGCCGGCGACCGGCCAGCGGCCTATGTCTATGCGCCGCAGGTGGCGCGGCCGCTGATCCCGCTTATCAAGGCGTTGGGCGTGGTGACGACGCGGTGGTTGTTCGTGTGGCTGATCCTGGCGCCGGCGACCCTGTTCATGCTGTGGTTCGCCCTGGTCAAGTCCTTGCCCGATGTCGATATCCGTTATCGCCTGCTGGCGTTTGCGTCGCTGACCGCCATGACCTTTGTGTGTGCCAATGTCGGCCTGGTCATGCATGCCATGGTCCTGGCCAGCCTGTTCTTTTTCCGCAAGACACGATGGCCGTTCACGATCGTGGTGTTGTTGTGTGCGATGGTGAAGCCGACTTTCCTGGCCTATTTCGTCATCTTCCTGCTGGACGACGAGCCCCTGTGGCGGCGGGGATTGAACTTTGCCGCGCGCGTGGTTGTGGGGGTGGGCCTGGTCTATCTGATGATCAAGACCGACGGGCATTTCGGGCCGGCGTGGCAGAAGACCCTGCATTCGGTGACCATGGCTCGGCAGGTCGGCATGGGGTGGTTCGAACTGACCAATTTCGTTTTCCATGTGCCGGGGCCGTCGCATCTGAATGTCGAGCTGGCGGTCGGGTTCATGGCGGTGATGGTGCTGTCGGGGATGGCGATCGCGCGGTGGGGCCGGTTGAGTGGCGATGAGCGGCTGGTGCTGGGGATGGGCCTGGTGCCGTTGATGACGCCGCGGCTGCTGGATTATGACATGGTGTTGATCGTGCCCTATGCGGCCCTGTTGATGATGGTGGTGCATCGCGCCGGCGGCAAGTTGCTGACGTTTGTGCTGTCGTGGGTGTTCACGGGGTGGCTGGTCTACGGGATCATCTGTTTTATCACCAATCACCATGCCTGGCATCGCACGCCGATGGACATGCTTCTGTTTGGTATTCTGACGGCGGTGGCCGCCCTGATCGTGACGGTTAACCGGCCGAAACGCGAGGACGAGGCGACGGAGGCGGTTGAAGCGTAAGATTTTAACCACGAAAAGCACGAAAAATAGAGAAAAATACACGAAAATTCGAGTGGTGGATGCGCGTGTGCGCGAGGGTCAGGAATTGATCTTGCGGGGCGGGTAGTTTAGGCGCTTCGCGCACAAGTGGGACGAAAGCACTTTGGGATAGGTGCGACCGGATATTTGTCTTGCGGTGCAACATTCTTAACCAAATGTCAGAACATATGAAACTAGGTTGCTGGCAGACGCCAGAGTGATCGGATTTTGTATGAGTGCCCAGGTTCTTTTCGTCGATTTCAGTGCTGACAACAGCGTGCGCATGAGCATGGCGGAGCCCGGGCGGCGGCCGCCCGAGTCGCAGCTTTATCACTGCGATTCGTTGGGGGATCTGGATGGGGCGATCGGCGCCTATCTGGGAGAACGCGAAAATCCCGACCTGATTGCGGCGGCGCTGTCGGTGTGCGGGTGGGAACGCGACGGGGCTTTCGAGATGCCCAATCACAGCTATCGCATCGAGCGGGCGTGGATCAAGGACCGGCTTAATATCAGCCGGGTGCACCTGATCAATGACTGCGTCGCTTCGGCGCTGGCGATCGATCGGCTGGATGGGGCAGAACGGCGCGTGGTGTTGCAGGGGCAGGACGAGCCGACCCAGATGAAGGCGATGATTGCCATCGGCCGCAGCCTGGGGACGACCTGCCTGGTGACCGACGAGTTGGGGCAGAGCACGGCGTTTCCGTGTGCGGGCGGGTATACTGATCTGCCGGCGACGACGGAGCGCGAGATGGGCATCTTGCGGTTGATGTTGCAAAAATACGAGCATGTGTCGCGGGTGCGTGCGGTGTCGACGGCCGGGCTGGTCGAGGTCTATAACGGATTGCGGACCCTGGACAGGGTTGAGGTGGCGAAGGTGACACCGGCCCAGGTGGTCGAGATGGCGCGGGCCGGTGAAGCGCATGCGCGCGAGGCCGTGGAGATGGTGGTCGGCTGGCTGGCTGCGACGGCGTCGGATACGGCGTTGTGTGTCGGGGCGCGTGGCGGGATCTATCTGGCAGGGTCGTTCTTCGACGTGCTGGGGGATCTGTTCGACGCGGAGGCGTTCGCGAAGCGGTTTACCGAGAAGGGCCGGTTGAGTCGCTATATGGCGGATATTTCGGTGTATGTCGTCAAGACGCAGGAACCGGAAATGATCGGGTTGAGCACGTTGTTCGGGTAGGGATGTCGGGGAGGGCGGTGGGTCGTCGGGTCGGCCGGCTCCCCGCTGCGGTTGCAAGGGAAGAGAAGATCGTTAGTTCAGGACCCACTTGTAGACGAATACCTTGATGTCGCCGGGCTGGATGCCGCCCGTGACGGTTGCGGGGTCGACCCTGGTGTAGCGGACAAAACCGATGGCCGTTGCCTCGCCAAAGCCGTAGCCGGCGGGTGATTCATCGACGACGGCGCATCGGTTCAAGTGGCCATCGGGGTCGATGACACAGGCGATTTTTGCCATGCCACCCATTCCCTGGCTCTGTGCGTTGGGTGGATAGAGGTCGGCCATGTGGTCGCCCGCTGCAAATGTCCATTTGGCATTCTGATAGCGTTGCACCATGGCGGCATAGTTCGCGTCCGTCGCAGGCGCTGGAGGTGATGATGGTGCGGAAGCCTGGGCTGGGGTTGTCTGGCAGAGGGCCGGTGAGGCGAGGGCGGCGGTCAGTAGAAGAACGGTGAGAATGATGTGTTTGATCATGGCGGCCCTTTGCAATATTGGCGAGCATGGCACGGGTTGAGCGCGTTACAAGGGTTGGGGGCCTGGCCAGGGCGTGGATCGTTAAAATGGGAATAAACCAACTTTTTTATAAAAATAGGAATAATCCCATTGACAAGGCGCAAGCTATAGGGTAGGTTAATTACATCGTGACAAACCCACGTCTGAACAGCCCCACGCATCCGCGGAGGGG
The DNA here is from genome assembly GCA_965246725.1 of Asticcacaulis sp. Taxonomy (GTDB): domain Bacteria; phylum Pseudomonadota; class Alphaproteobacteria; order Caulobacterales; family Caulobacteraceae; genus Asticcacaulis. Next base: position 8,962 of record CBDFFG010000024.1, on the reverse strand, counting down.
CTTTTTGCTGTCTGTCGTTCAATTTGAAAGGTTTCGCCCATGGCCACTGTCGATCAATCGGAATATGCGCGCTTTGGCGGTGGTGACCGCAGCAATGTCTTTGTGCGCGTCGACAAGCGCATCGATTTGACAATGGTCGCGGGGACGACTGTGGCGGCGAGCCTGGTGCTGCCGGTGGGCGCGCAGAGGCTGACCGTGCAGGCGGAGGTGCCGGCGGCATTCAGCGGGAGCCCGACCAATATCAACCTGTCGGTGGGCACGGCGGCTGCCGGGGCGCAGATCGTAGCGGCGATGGATGTCAAGGCCCAGGGCCATACGCCGGGCGTCGTGGTGGCGGGGTTCGATAATACGGCGTCGGCGGGAACGGTTTATGTGACGCTGGCGGCAGTGGGTGGGAGTGCTCCCGCGGGGGTGTGTACGGTGTATGTCGGGTATGCGGTGCCGGCTGAGTAGGTTGGTGGCCCGTGCGAGAGTGACGGGCCGCCGGGGGCAGATACACGAACTAGCCTTCCCAGACAAAAGTCCTCTTCCTCCAGGCCCAAACACGCCCCTCACCCGGCGGGCTGAAGCCCGCCACCCTCTCCCCGTGGTCACGGGGCGAGGGGGAAGATATTGATTGGTTTGCGGTTTTTAGATGTGTGAATCCCCTGGCGTGGTCACGGGGAGAGGGGAAGTCAGTGATGAGTTTGCGGTTTTGAGATGAGTAGATCCCCTGGCAATTTGTCGACAGCAAAATCAGGGAGGTAAGATTAGCAAAGGAGGAGCGGGTGGCTAGTCGGAAAATTATGCCGGATGTGCGGGCAAAGGCGCAGCCCTTTGCCAATATGGCGATAGAGGCGCTGGTTGAAGTTATCCGCAACAGCGACAGCAATGCGGTCAGGGTATCGGCGGCGAATGCGATCCTGGATAGGGCCTATGGCAAACCCAGGCAGGATGTCGGGGTGACCGGCGAGGTCAAACAATTTACCAGAATCGAGGTCAGGCTTGTCGGTCCTGAAACTGCAGGCGGCTAAGGTCTTCGGGCCGTTATATGCGCCGTCGCGATACAAGGGCGCCTATGGCGGGCGCGGGTCGGGGAAGTCGCATTTCTTTGCCGAGAGGCTGGTGGTGCGGTGCCTGGAGACCCGGACCGAGTGGGTGTGTATCCGCGAGGTGCAGAAGACCCTGGCGCAATCGGCGAAGAAGCTGATCGAGGGCAAGATCGAGGCTTTGGGCGTCGGGCACATGTTCGAGGTGTTGACCGACCGGATACGGACGCCGCATGGCGGTCTTATCATATTTCAAGGCATGCAGGACCATACGGCGGACAGTATCAAGTCGTTGGAAGGGTTCGATGGTGCCTGGGTTGAGGAGGCCCAGACCCTGAGCGAGCGGTCCTTGACCCTGTTGCGGCCGACCCTGCGGAAGGAGGGATCGGAGATCTGGTTTTCGTGGAATCCCAATCGCAAGTCGGATGCCGTGGACAAGCTGTTGCGCGGCGAGCGGTTGCCGACGGACGCCATCGTGGTGCGCGCCAATTGGTGCGACAATCCGTGGTTTCCCGCCGTGCTGGAGCAGGAGCGCAAGGATTGCGCGCGCGACCAGCCGGAACAGTATGGGCATATCTGGGACGGGGACTATGCCGGGGTCTATGCCGGCGCCTATTTTGCCAGGCTGTTGCTGGAGGCAAGGCAGCAGGGGCGGATTGGCCGGGTCGGCAGCGATCCGTTGATGACGATGCGAGCGTTCTGGGACATAGGCGGGACGGGGGCGCGGGCGGATGCCTGCGCTATCTGGATCGCCCAGTTTATCGGCCGCGAGATCCGGGTGATCGACTATTACGAGGCCCAGGGCCAGCCTTTGGCGGCGCATGTCCATTGGCTGCGCGGGCGGGGTTACGACAAGGCCTTGTGCGTGTTGCCGCATGACGGGGCGACCCAGGACAAGGTCTATGATGTGTCGTTCGAGAGCGCGCTGAACCAGGCCGGATTCAAGGTCGAGGTGGTGGCGAACCAGGGCAAGGGCGCGGCCAATCTGCGCATCGAGGCGGTGCGGCGGTTATTGCCCGTCATGTGGTTCAACGAGGCGACGACCGAGGCCGGACGCGCGGCTTTGGGGTGGTACCACGAGAAGAAGGACGAGGCCCGCCAGGTTGGATTGGGCCCAGAACATGATTGGTCATCGCACGGGGCGGATGCCTTCGGGTTGCTGTGCGTGGCCTATGAGATGCCGAAAAAACGCGCGACGATTATCACCATGCCGAGCTACGGAGCCGTTTGAGTGTCAGACACAGCAGAGATTTCACAAGACCGGATCGAGGTCATCCTTGGTTTGGTCCAGGCGGAGTGCGCCGCGGCGGTCGGCTTTGACAATGTCAATGCCGGCGAGTTGACGGACCAGCGCGAGCGGGCCTTGCAATATGCCAAGGGCGAGATGCCGGACCTGGTCATGCAGTTGGCCGGGCGGTCGAAGGTGGTGTCGACCGATGTCGCCGACGCCATCGAGACGGCGATGCCGGACCTGATGGACATCTTCACCGGCAGCGACGACGTGGTGGTGTTCGAACCGATCGGGCGCGAGGATGTTGCCGCGGCCAAACAGGAGGGCGATTATCTGCGCCATATCCTGTTTACGCGCAATGCCGGGTGGATGGCGGTCTATGAGGCGTTCAAGGACGCCTTGACGTGCAAGACCGGTGTGTTTTCCTGGCGGTGGGAAGGTCATTACGCGCCGGTAGCCGAACAGTGCAGCGGACGGTCGTTAAGCGAACTGCAGCGGGCGATGGCCGAGTGCGAGGTCGATCGGGCGTCGATCGAGCAGGTGCTGGATCCGGAGACGGGCGAGGTCAGTTTCAACTGGTCGCAGCGGGCGCGGAATGCGCGCGGGCGGATTGTGGTCGAGGCGATTGCGCCGGAGGACCTGGCCGTTGCCGCCGATACGCGCACCTTGCAGAGCGCGACCTATTGCTGTGTGCGGCAGAGGCCGCGGGCGCAGGATCTGCTGGCCATCGGGTATGACGCCGAGGCGGTTGACGGTTTGCCGGCATGGACGAATGCCGGCGTCGATGGCTGGGCGCGCGATACGGTCGGGGAGTCGGCGGGGATTGCGGCGGCGCCGCAGGCTTTGCGGCAGGTCGAGATCTATCGCCACTATATCCGTGTGCGCGACGACCATGATGGGCGGTTCCGGCTGTATCAGGTGGTGACCGGCGGCAAGGGCTTTACGGGGGTCCTGGTCGATATCCAGGAGGTCAGCCGGGTGCAGTTGGCGGCGATCACGCCGTTTATCAATCCGCACCGGTTCTACGGCGAGTCGATTGCCGACAAGTTGATGGAGATCCAGAAGATCAAGTCGAGCCTGATGCGGATGGCTTTGGACAGCGGCTATTTTGCGTTGAACCAGCGCATGGAGGTCGATGAGAATGGCTGTGGCGATTATACGATCGACGACCTGCTGAACAACGAGCCGGGGCGGCCGATCCGGGTCAAGCGGCCGGGGACGGTGACGCCGGTGGCTTCGGGGGCGTTGAATTACGATCCGTTGATGCATCTGGAATATTTCAGCACCGTGGCGGAACAGCGGACGGGGATCGTGCGCAATGCCCAGGGTTTGAATCCGGATACGCTGCACGACACGCGCGGCGGACTGGAATTGTTGAACAACAATGCCCAGAAGCGGTTGCGGTTGATTGCCAGGACGTTTGCCGAGACGGGTTACAAGGATTTCCTGGTCAATCTGCATGCGACGATCCGCGAGAACGGCGCCAGCATGCGCGACACGATCCGCATGCGCAATGACTGGGTCGATATCGATCCGTCGAGTTGGCGCCAGCGCGATGACATGACGATTGCCATCGGGGTTGGCGCCGGCGGGCGCGACCATGACGTGATGATGGGGCAGCAGCTGGCGATGATCCAGGAGAAGCTGATCCAGGCCCAGGGCATGCCGGACGGGCCTTTGGTCAGCAAGGAGAACCTGTACAATTCGGCGATCATGGTGCTGGACCGGATGGGGTTCAAGGCGCCGGAGGCATTCGTGTCGGATCCGGCACGGTTCCAGGCGCCGGCCATGCCGCCGCCGGGACCGGATCCGGTGATGGTGAAGCTGCAGGCCGAGCATGCGGTCAGTCAGAGGGATCTGGACCGCAAGCAGGCGCAGCTGGAGGCGGAGATTTCGCTGAAGCACGCCGATGTGAGTTCGCGGCTGGACCTGGAGAAGTATCGTATCGATACGCAGGCGCAGCTGGATCGTGAGCGGATGATGTTGGGGCGTAGAGTCGTGCCCGTGGATAGTGGGTATGACGGGGTTGGGGCTTCGGATGTGCATTTGGGCGGGGAGCCGGGATGATGGCGATACAAGAAGCGGGGAGCAAGGGATCACGAGTTTAGGCGGCAGCCGAAGCGGGGCGTGGCTGGCGAGGTCGACAAAGACGCGAAACTAGCTTTTCGAGGCAAATATTCTCTTCCTCCAAGCCCAAACACGCCCCTCACCCGGCGGGCTGAAGCCCGCCACCCTCTCCCCGTGGTCACGGGGCGAGGGGGAAGGTGTTGATTAGTTTGCGGTTTTTTAGATGTGTGAGTCCCTTGGCACCGAAGCGGGGCGGGGGAGAATGGCCAATTTCGAGGGCGCGTGGCCTAAGGGCAAGTAAGGCCCCACCCGCCTTCGCTAAAGCTGCGGCGTGGCAAGCCACTGCGAGAGGGGCGGTATAAGGGAAGTTTTAGCTGGCGGGTTCGGTGACAAGCAAGAAAGCAAGACAAGTAAGCAAGATTCCCCACCACCACGAGCCTGAAGAAGGCTCGCGGTCCCGTCGCTGCCGAGGTGTACTTCGGCGACGCTCCGCCCCAAATTCATGAAGAATGAATTCAGGGAGGTAAGAGGGAAGGGAGGGGCGGGCGATTGAGTGGCAAGGAGACGGGTGATGGCGTGGAAATGGTGGAAGGCCGAGGTTGAAGAGCGGCCGTTGGCGGCTGAGGCTCAGGCGCGGGCGCAAAGGGCTGTGCATGCCCTGCCGGTGTTGAAGGAGGCGTGCGCGGAGGTGCGGGAGGCTTTGGTAGATCAGATTATCCAGTCCGGGCCTGGGGATCAGGAGGCGCGGGACTACTTCTATCACGCGGTCAAGGGGCTGGATGCGGTTGTGGCCATGGTCGAGGTTTATGCGCGCAGGCAGAGTGTGGCCGAGGCCATGGATGTGTTTTCGGAGCGGGTGCGGAATTAGGGGTTTGTCTGCAGATTGGCTGAGTTTGGCTGGTGGGCTTGGCTGTTGTTGTGGCCCCCTCCGTCGCGGACTTCGCCGCGCCACCTCCCCCGCTGCGCTACGCTTGCAAGGGAGGAGAAGGAAGTCAGCAAGATGTCCGCAGATTGGCGCAGATTTTAAGCGGTGATTTTTCAGAGTGCGGTTGGGGCGGACGTGGATGCACTGCTGACAAAAGTGCAAGGTTGGCCTTGGAGGCAAAAGGTCTTCTTCCCTCAGGTTCAAACACGCCCCTCACCCGGCGGGGGCGCCTAGCCGGGCTGAAGCCCGCCACCCTCTCCCCGTGGTCACGGGGCGAGGGGGAAGGATGGATACTTTTGGGGGCGCGTGGCCTTCGGGAACGTAAGGCCCGCCCGGCGTGGCAAACAAGACAAGTAAGCAAGACAAGACAGCAAGAAATCCCACCCGCCTTCGCTAAAGCTACGGCGTGGCAAGCCAATGCGAGTGGGCGGCGGTCGGGTGACTGATATTGAATCATAAGGATAAAATTCATGAGCGATATGTCGATGGAACAGGCCGCCGAGATGGTGGAGGCTCTGGAGAGCCCCGAGGCGGCGGGGACGGGACAAGAGATTCCCGGCGAAGGGCTGGAGGCTGAGGCCGAAGGTTTTGCGCCGGAAGTGAGTGATGACGGGGAGGCCGAGGCCGGTTCCGTCATCGAAGTGCCGCGATGGTGGGACAAGGATGCGCAAGCGCATTTTGCCGACTTGCCGCCGGAGGCCCAGGCGATTGTCCGGGCCCAGGAGGACAAGCGCGAAGCCGTCGTGCAGAAGGAAAAGGCCTACGCCCAGGATGCCCGGCGTGCGGCCATGGCCGAGGTTGACCGCGTGCGCGCGGCCAGCGAACGGATTGGCGGTATCCTTCCGGACCGGTTGAGCCGGTTCCAGTCGGAATATGGCGATATCGACTGGGAGCAGATGCCGCAATGGGCGGCGGACAATCCCGACGACTATCACCAGTGGATGGCCGTCTACAGCGCCGAGCGATTGGCGCTGGAAAATACCCTGCACGCCAAGGCCGAGGCCGACGCGGTGGCGCAGGACGCTTTTGCGCGGGAGCAGGCGACCAGGTTCGCCGAAATCGCGCCGGACCTGATCGGTAATCCCGACAGTCTGAGGGCCCTGGGTCACTACGCACAACGCACCGGCATACCGGCTGAGGCCTATCGCATGGCCAGTGCGGACGAGTTGGTGATCCTGAACAAGGCCCGTCTCTATGACGACATGATGGCGAAGGCTGCGGCCAGGTCGCCATCGGCACAGTCGAAAAACACGCCCGCCCGCATTGCGCCGCAAGGTGGCGTGCGTCCGGCGGGCACTTCCCAGCAGCGCGCGGTCCAGGAGACCCGCAACCGGTTGGCCCAGACGCGATCGATCGACGACGCGGCCAGCCTGATCAGCAAGTTAGGATATTAAGATATGGCTTTTCCCACCAATACGCTGGCGACCTATGAATCGGCCGGCAATCGTGAAGACCTGGCCGGGGTGATCTACAAGATCGCCACGACGATGCGGCCGTTCCAGGAAAATATCCGCAAGGGGAGCTGCAAGGCAACCTTCCCGGAATGGCAGACGTCGCAGCTGCGCACGCCCGTGGCCACCAACAAAGCGGTCCAGGGCGATGACACGGCGGCGACCGCGGCGGTGACGACGTCGCGCATCGGCAACCGGACGCAGATCTTCAAGGAATGCGCTTCGGTAACGCGGACCCAGCAGAAGGTCGATTCCGCCGGGCGCCCGAACGAGATGTCGTTCCAGGTGCTGTACAAGGGCGAGAACCTGTTGAACGACATGGAGATGTCGTTACTGGCCAATCTGGGCGCCGTGACGGGCGATGACACGACGGCACCGCAACTGGCCGGCGCTTTGGCGTGGATGACGTCGAATGTGTCGCGCGGTTCGGGCGGTTCGTCGGGTTCGTATGCCGGTGGCCAGGGCGCGGCGACCAATGGCACGCAGCGAAACCTGACGGAGACTCTGCTGAAGACGGTGCTGGCGTCGGCCTTTACCAATGGCGCGTCGGGGCCGAAGTTGGCCCTGATGTCGGCGACGCACAAGGGCGTGTTTTCCGGCTTTACCGGCATTGCCGATATCCGCAAGGACGCCGGCGCTTCGGGCCAGGCGACCATTGTCGGGGCGGCCGATACCTATATCGGCGATTTCGGCCAGATCACGACGGTGCCGGTGCAGTTCGGTCTGACGCGCGATATGCTGATCATCGATCCGGCCTATTGGGAGCTGGCCTATCTGGATCCGCTGCGGACGGAGCCTTTGGCCAAGACAGGCGATAGCGACCGCAAGCAGTTGGTCGCGGAAGCGACGTTGAAGGCGTTGAACCAGAAGTCGTCGGCTTTGATTGCGGACCTGTCGTAGGTTGGTGCGGGGAGGTTCGTGAGGATCTCCCTTTTTTTTGATGTTTGAGGGTTTTGGCTTCGTCTGTGGCCCCCTCCGTCACGGACCGCTCGGGCGGCCCCGTTCGCCCTGAAGAAGGGCGAGCGCCGCGCCACCTCCCCCGCGTCGCGAAGACGCTCGCAAGGGAGGAGGAGGAAGTGGATGCCGGTTAACCGGCCGTGTGGGTTTGAAAGTAAGCAAGAAACCCCACCACCACGAGCCCGAAGAAGGCTCGCGGTCCCCCTCCCCAATTTTGCGAAGAGCAAAATCAGGGAGGTAAGAGGGCGGTGTGGATATGTCAAATTATTGAAATTGTTAAGTTTTAAGGAGCGAGAGCATGCCTGTATTCAAGAAGCAAGTCGAGCAGGGGCCGGTGGTGGAGCCGGTGAAGGTCCATGTGCAGGTGCGCGAGGAAGGTCATGGGAAGATCAGCACCGGCAAACACCATGGCCGGGATGGTGAGCAGTGTTATGCCACGGGTGAGACGTTCTCGGTCAATGAGGACACGGCGAAGGAACTGAAGGCCCGGTACTATGTCGATATCGTGCCGGCGCCGGTGCCGGTGCCGAAGGCACGATGATGCAGGCACAGGATTATGGCTGGGTGCGGTTTCCCGACCTGATGGGCGGCGTGGCGCGGTGGATCCGGTTCGATGACAAGGGCGAGGTCACCGTCAGGTATGAGACGCCGATGACCGGCTTGCAGGCGGCTTTGGATCACAACCACCAGGCCCGGCAGCATACGTCGGGGCGGATGATGGGCGGGACCATGGTGCGGGCGATGAGCGTGCCGGAGGGTGTGCGCATCAAGTGGATGGTCGAAGAGGGCTGGGATTGCCGGAGACCTGAGCACAATGACCGCCTGGTCAGGAAGATGAACGATCTCGATTATCATTATCTGCGCACCGGCGGCGGCCGGGTGGCGCTGCAGCAGGATGGGAGCATCCGATGAGTCTGGCATCCTATGCGGATATCCGGGAGCAGGTGGCGAGGTGGCTGGACCGGCCGGACCTAGGCGATTTTATCGCGGATTTTATCGCCCTGGCGGAAAACCGGCTGAACCGGGCGCTGTGCGACAATGTCAACCTGGTCGGCAAGGTGACCCTGACCTTCACGTCGGGGACGCACAGTTTGCCGGAGGATTTCAACGGCGTGGTGTCGGTGTCGAATGGCCTGGCGTTCAAGCCGGTAGCGGCGTTTGCGCGGCTGAACCCGGCATTCGGGCCGCCGATCTATTACACGGTGGCGGCCGGGCAGATCAGCGTGTGGCCGGCGCCGCGCGATGCGATGCCGGTGACGATGCGCTATCGCACGAAGATCGACGCTTTGCGGTTCGGGCCCAA
>CBDFFG010000023.1:0-26747 GCA_965246725.1 Asticcacaulis sp. | reverse complement strand
CAATTCTCGGGAAAATCGCTCCTACAGCGCACTGAACACCCGCCTCAAGGACAGCCCCGGCGTCCTGTCGAATGTTGTCTACGGCGCCGATGGGCATACCGTTATCTCGGTCACTGAAACCGATCCGAATCCAAATGACACAAATTATTTACCGGTCGGCCCGACGTCGCGTGACGATTTTAATGTTGCCAAGAACAACCGCGTCAACTTTGAAATGCACTGGCATAACGATCGTACCACGCTAACTGCGACAATCTATCGCGACAAGAACGATTTTAACAATCAATGGATCACCCAAACCCTTCGTTTGAAAGGCCTCACGGGCTTCAACATCGATATGAATTCCGATAAGGTCGATGGTGGCGGTCCTGTTGTCCAGTATATCGGCGCTGATCCGACCAACGTCAGCGCTTATGGCGTTAAAGAATGGGAAGACGGCAAAGGCTTCGAATCGAGCACCGAAACCGTCTGGCAGGCCGATCTCACCTATCGCCTCAGCGACGACAAGTTCTTCCGTAGCTTCCAGACGGGCGTCCGCCACAGTGATCGTGACGCTAGCCGCGCCTACGGCTATCGTTACGCTGGCTTCTTCGTCCCCTGTAAGCTTGAGCGATTTCCCGGGCGGGAACGGCGCAGAGATGGTGCAGAGCGATACCGGCAGCGCAAATCAACCGAGCTGGTATCGTATTTCGCGTGAAAGCCTCTTGCAAAACTATGATGCCATTCGTCAGTACCTGTTTACAAAGCGCGACTACAATGGTGGATCCGGCGACTGGGACGACAAGATTGTCTCGACCGAGGAACTGATCAGCAGCTTTACCTCCAAGGAAAAGACGGCAGCGATCTACGGGCAGTTCACCTATGGTTTCAATGCCGGACAATTCCCTGTAGACGGCATTATCGGTACGCGTGTTGTACGTACCTGGGGCACCAGCACAACGACGAATCTCCGCATCGCACCGGGTGGCGTCGCGGTACCGGTTCCCGTCACACTGCCCGGTGATGGCACGGACGTCATGCCAAATGCTACAGCGACGGTCCATTTTACTCCGAAGGTGCAACTGCGCCTGGCATATACTGTCAATATCCAACGACCGAACTTCATCGACGCCAGTTCCTTCGTCTTCTACGATACCAACGGCTGTAAATGCGGTTGGGGGGGCAATCCGGACCTGAAGCCAAACAAGGAAACCAGCTATGATGCGTCGCTGGAATATTATTTCGGTCGTGGCGGCGTCTTGTCGGCCGCAGCCTACGAGAAAAAGCCCGACGGCTTCGTCATTTACGGTTCGACGAAAGAGGACTTCGATGGCGTCACCTACACGATTGGGCGTCCCGTGAATGCTGGCGGCGGCGACTTCCAGGGTTTCGAACTGAATGCCCAAGGCTTTTTTGATTTCCTGCCGGCGCCGTGGAACAATCTGGGTGCACAGGCCAACCTGACTTATAATACGAAGGCCAAGATCTACTTTGAAAACTACAACGGTGTGCCGCTTACTCAGGATCAAATCGACACTATTCCCGGCATCTTCGACGCGCCAAACAACTCCAAGTTAACTTACAACCTGACCCTGTACTATGAGTCTAACAAGTACAGCGCACGCCTGGCCTATAACTATCGCGATACCTGGCGCGCCAATCTCGACGGTTATGCCGCCCTGGGTTACAGCACGTATTTCGAGCCGACGTCACGTCTCGACCTGGCGCTGAACTATACACCCATTCCGACGGTAACCCTGTCGCTGGAAGGGACAAACCTGCTGGAAGATAACTCACACGCTCACTACGGCGCGAATAATCTTCTGCCGCAAGGTGTGCGGGTCGCGGCCAGGACATTCCAGTTGAGCGCGCGTTTCCGCTACTGATCCATAGCGATCAAACGCAAAAAAGCCCGTTGCCAAAAGGCAGCGGGCTTTTTTTGCCAACTACGGCTAAGCTGATGCGCCCGGCTGGCAGGGGTAGGCTGCGAGTCCTTCAGCAGATGTGGCGAGATCAGCCCCTGGCCAGGAAGGCGATCAGGGCATGCTTGAAGCGATCCATTTCCGCCGGGCTCATGTCTCGGCGGAAAATGCTCTGCAAATTCGCCGGCAGATGGGCGATAGGATCGCCGCCCGTTTCGAAAACGAAATAGTCCAGCATGTCGCGCCAGGCCAGGCGCTGCTGTTCGGGCAGGCTCTTGTAGGCCAGGGCGGCAAGATTCAACGTCACCATGGGATCGATAAGATCGGCTTGGCTCTCTTCCCACCAGTAGTTGACCAGCATGTTGAGCGGTCCGCGGGTGTCGACGTGATGCCACCATAAAGGCGGAATAAACAAGCCGTCGCCCGGTTCAAGCCGGGCAGTGACGGCGTGGGCCAAGGCTTCCGCCAGACGCGGATAGCGCACAAGATCGGGCTCCTCCAGTGACGCCATGCTGACGGGGACACCCGCCGGGGTCTTGTCGAGAGGACCCGGATACAGGTTGGCGGTCTGGTTTGGCGGAAACAGGGTGAAGGTCTTGTCGCCGGCGACGTGGACGGCAATATTGGCTGTGTAGTCGAAATGGGTTTGGGTGACGAGTGTATTGCCCAGCCACAGTCGCGGCCGAACGGCCCCTTCCAGCAAGGGCATGGGGAGATCGGCCGCCATGCCCGGGGCGACGTCATCGATGGGCAGGGCTTGCAGGTAAACGGCTTCGCTATCCGGCTGGCCCTGGATGGCCAGGCACCAGCCGACCAGAAAATCGAGCGTCCGCTTGTGGGTCACATAGTTCAGGCCGCTGAGGTCGCCATTATAGAAAAAGCGTCCCCTGACCTCCTTGGGCGCCACCGACATGCTGACAGGCTTGCCGGTTTCATATTGGCGCAGATAGGTGCCGAGAGCCTGGGGGGACGTTTTGGCCGCCGTAACGGCCGGCCAGTCGGCTGCAATCCCCTTGAGAACAACAGGTATTCCACCAAAGCGGATATCACTGTCGAAACTGGCGCGATCGATCTTGTCAACGCAACGGACGCGTCTGAAGCCGGTCACAGGCTTACCAGGCCGGGCGCGGGGCAGACCCGGGATACATAGGCGTCATGAGCGGGCATGATGGTAACACGCCCCAGGGTGCCCTCACGTACACGTTGCATGCGCCAGTTGAATTCGTCCGCCGCCATGGTGTCGGCGATGGGGTGGTAAGATTGCGGCATAAGGCCCTGTCCGGCGAGAACGGCAAACCAGCTGGCCTCCTTGAACAATTCCTCATCCTGGACCAGGGGCAGGTTATGCTGCCCGAATATCTCCATGCGTGCCTTCAGGCTGTCGGGGATGTCCATATGTTTGACATAGGCCCAGAACGGCGTGTCCTCGCGCTGAGTCACCTTATAGTGGGCAATCAGGAAGTCCTTGACGTTGTCATAGGCGGCCAGCATGTCGCGATTGAAATTGCGGCGCAGGCTGTCATCTATGCCCTTGCCCGGAAAATATTTAATCAGCTTGAGAACGGCTTCCTGGACCAGATGGATCGAGGTCGATTCCAGCGGTTCCAGAAAGCCGCTGGCCAGGCCCATGGCGATGACATTGTGCGACCACATCTGCTTGCGATGGCCGGTGACGAATTTCAGCACGCGCGGCTCGGCCTGGGCCTGACCGTCAAGACGTTGCAGCAGGAGGTCGCACGCCTTGTCTTCGCTGAGATAGGCGTCGCTGAAGACATAGCCATTGCCAATACGATGCTGCAGCGGGATCCGCCACTGCCAGCCGGCTTCCTGCGCCGTTGACCGGGTATAGGGCGTGGTCGGCCCCGTCTTGGCGCAGGGCACGGCGGCGGCGCGATTGCACGGCAGCCAGTGGCTCCAATCGGTGTAGCCGCTGTTGAGGGTCTGCTGGATCAGCAAGCCGCGAAACCCCGAACAGTCGATGAACAGGTCGCCCGCGACGGCGCGCCCGTCCGCCAGCACGACCGACAGAATGTCACCACTGTCGGGATCTTGCTTGACCTCGGTGATCTTGCCTTCATGGCGCACGACGCCCAGCTTTTCGCAATAGCTGCGCAGGAACCGGCCATAGAGACTGGCGTCGAAATGAAAGGCGTAATTGACGGCCGGGATATTGGGATCGATTTCCTGGACACGGGCAAACCGGTTCTGCCGTGCTGCCAGGGTTTGCGGATTATAGAGGCCAAAGTCCGGGGATCCGCCGGCCTTCAGCGCGCGCAGCCAGAAATGTGTGAAGTTGATCCCCGACATGTCGATGCCGTAGACGCCGAACGGGTGAAAATAGCGGCTGCCCGGTTCGGACCAATTGACGAATTCAATGCCCAGCTTGAAGGTACCGTTGACCGCCTTCATGAAGGCGTTTTCGTCTATACCCAGTATCTGGTTAAAAACCTGGATTGTCGGGATGGTGGCTTCGCCGACACCCACCGTGCCAATTTCGTCAGATTCGATCAGGCTGATGGCGTAGCGCTGCGTGCCCATGACCTTGGCCAGGGCGGCGGCTGCCATCCAGCCCGCGGTGCCGCCGCCGACAATAACCACATTGCGGATTCGGCTGTCATTCATGGCATCAAGGTCCTGCTGTCGCTGACACGAAAAGAAGTGCCGGTTCAGGCCATTATGTTATGCACAAATGTCCTGTCAAGCATTCGTATACTGTATAAAATATTTGACTAGTCCGACAATATGTGCGGATAGTGGGACCGTTATGTAGCAGGGGAGCCGGGCGATGGCGACAGCGAAACTTATGGTCACCGGCATGCTGATGGCTGCGGCACTCCTGGCCCAGCCGGCCCAGGCCGCAGAAGCCACCGTCAAGGTCGCGGCCACGGCCATGCCGTGGAACCTCAAGAAGAACAAGGACATTCCCTACAGCAAGGGCGATGGGACTCCGGCGGCGACCTTTGCAGTCAAGGCCGGCACGACCCTCCACATGACGGCGACGGGATCGACGACAACGGTCGCCGGTGGCGGGTCCTTCGATCCCAATGGCCAGGCTGAATTTGTGACCGACGACCATCCGGGCGGTTCCGGCCTGCCGTTCCCCAGCATGTATATGAACCACGCCTTCTATCCCACGCACCTCAATGAACTGGTCGCGGCCTTTGCCGACAGCCACGGCAAGATGGTCAAGTCACCCTTTCCGGTGGGCAGCAACATGACGATCACCGTGCCTGATGGCGCCGAGGTTTTGCAGTTCGGCATCAATGATGATGTCTATGCTGACAATACCGGCGAGATTGACGTGACCATCACGGACGTACCTGCTCAATAATCCTTTACCAACGAGTTTGCCATGCGCAGAACCCTCCTCCTGGCCGGCGCCGCGGTGCTGTGCTTTACAACCCATGGCGCCTTGGCCGGCGATTTGCCGCCCATTGCCGATCGCTATGCCACGGCCAATGCCTATGTGAACGGCAAGATCGCCGAACAGGTCATCGATCTCGACCAGAAGCCGCGCTTCGTCGCCGATGGCGCAAGCGTCCTGTTCCGCCGCGAGGCCACGGGCCAGGCCGGTATCTGGCTGGCCGACACGGCCACCGGCAAGATGCAGGAACTGGTCAGCCAGCAGGACCTGATGGCCAAGTTGGCGGCGGCCGGTGAGACAGGTACCGGCAAGATCGCCCCGCTCGATTTCGATCCGGCAAACTCGACGCTGAAAATCACCTTTGCCGGCAAGACCTGGCTGTATGTCACCACAAGCGGGGCTTTGAGCACGGCGCCCGATGAGCCCAAGGCGCCCGACGGCGTCCTGTCGCCCGACGGCCGTTACCGCGTCGAACACAGCGGCTACAATCTGAAATTGGTCGAGGTGGCGACGGGTGCGGTCACCGAACTGACCGCCGATGGCGATTACGACCACCGCTATGGCATGAACTATCCCTTGTTCGCCGACATGGTCGCCGCCAACAGCGAAACGCCCGACATGCCGGTGGGCGTGCAATGGTCGCCGGATTCCAGGCAGATTGTGACCTATCGCATGGACCGCAACGGCAGCTATATCTGGCATGGCGTCCAGCCCAACCCGCCGCATAGCCAGTTCCCGCGCAGCTTCGACTATGTCTATCCGACGGCCGGCGCCGAATTCGTGCCCCAGGCTGTGCCGATCGTCATCGATGCTGCCGCAACGATCAAGGACGGCCATCCAGCCATCAAGGAACTGGCCGTGCCGTCCCTGTCCTTGCTGTGGCCGGGCGATCCCGACCTGTCCTGGGACGGCAGCCATGTCCTCTACCAATGGACCAAGCGGGGCTATGGCGAGGTCGACGAATATGACATCGACCCGGCGACCAATACCGTCACCACCCGCGTCCACGAAGCCGTCAAGCCGGTTGTCACCGTCACCTCGACCGCCATTCGCCCGGCGCCGGAACTGAAGGGCGACCTGGTCATTTCTGAACGCAGCGGCTGGGCGCAGCTCTACTATGTTGCCAAGGGGAGCGACCCCGCCGGCGGCAAGGCCCTGACCAAGGGTAACTGGGAAGTCAGCCAGATCGACTATGTGGCGGAAGACGGCCATGTTCTCATCACCGGCAATGGCCGCGAAGCCGGGGTCAATCCCTATTTCGACAGCCTTTACCGTGTCGGCCTCGACGGCGCCATCCGCGACCTGACGCCTGAACCGCTCAACCACGACGCCACGGTGTCGGACAATGGCAGCTACATCATCGACCAGATGTCGAGCCCCACGACACCGACGCGTACCGTCTTACGCAGCGGCGATGACGGCCATATCATCGCCGACCTGGGCCACGCCGATCCGGCCGCCCTGCTGGCCAGCGGCTTTACCCCGCCGGAAATGTTCCAGACCCCGTCCGAAGACGGCAAGGTGACCCTGTACGGCCTTATCTACCGCCCGAAGAATTTCGACCCGACTCGCACCTATCCGGTCATTGAATATGTCTATACCGGGCCGACGACCCATATCGACGCCTCGTCCTACCGCATGGGCCTGTCGGGGACGATCAACTCCATGGCACAGCTTGGCGCTATCGTGGTGACGATCGACGGCCGCGGCACGTCGCAACGCGGCCAGGCCTTCCGCCTGCCGGCCTTCCAAAATATGGGCGAGGTCGGCATTGACGACCATATCTGGGTGCTGAAGGCGATGAAGGCGAAATACAGCTATTTCGACCTGACACGCGTCGGTGTCTACGGCCATTCGGCCGGCGGTTACGATACCGCGCGTTTCGTCCTGCGCCGGCCGGACTTTTACAAGGTCGGCATCGCCTCGTCCGGCAACCAGGACCTGCGCCTGGACAAGGCATGGTGGCCGGAAGTGTCGATGGGCCTGGCCGACGATGCGACCTGGGAACGCAATTCCAATGTCTCGGTCGCCGGTAATCTCAAAGGAAAGCTGATGCTGATGCACGGCGACATCGACGACAATGTGCCGATTGCCGCCACCTTGCGCCTCGACAAGGCCTTGATCGATGCCGGCAAGCCGCACGAACTGGTCATCATGCCGAACCGCACCCACGATACCTACACGCCGTACTTCTGGCGCAAGCATTTCGATTATTTCACCGAAAACCTGCTAGGCGAAACGCCGCCGACACCGTAATAGTAACAAAAGCACCTTTCATTTTTTATGCTAGAGTGCGCGGTCTCAACAGGGAATTGCGAAAGTCGTCATGCTGAACCTCATCTTCATTGCCGGCCTTATTGTCACCCTGTGTACGGCAGTGCCCGTCTTTCTGCAGATGCGTCAACATCCGAAAGGTTTGTTTGTCTGCTTCTTCATCGAGATGTGGGAACGGTTCTCTTTCTACGGTATGCGCGGCCTGCTGATCTATTACCTGACCAAGCATTTCCTGTTCACCGACAGCCATGCCAGCCAGCAATATGCGTCCTACATGACGCTGATCTACCTGATCCCCCTGGTCGGCGGCCTGATCGCCGATCGCTGGATCGGCACGCGGCGTGCCGTTATCTTCGGCGCCGTACTGCTGGTCGCCGGCCACTGCGGCATGGTCCTGGAGGGCAAGCCTGCTGAACAGACCCTGAGTGTCCACGGCCAGACCTACGACTTCGTGCGCCAGGGTACCGACGCACCGCGCCTCAAGGTCGGGGACGGCCTCTATGCCTGGCATGCGGATGACAAGGATAATCTGATCATCGAGGGCCTGCCGGCGGCGGCGCCGGTGCCCGCCACCCTGGCCAAGGCTGACTACGCCATCAATCGCGTCATTGTCACGCCGTGGGCCGAAAGCGCCTTCTACCTGTCGATTTCCCTGATCATCATGGGTGTCGGCTTCCTGAAACCCAATGTTTCAACCATTGTCGGCCAGTTGTACGGCGACCGCGATCCGCGCCGGGATTCAGGCTTCCAGCTCTACTATTTCGGCATCAATCTCGGTTCGTTCTGGGCGGCGGTTATTTGCGGTTATCTGGGCGAAACCGTCGGCTGGTGGGCCGGGTTCGGCGCCGCCGGGCTTGGCATGGCGGCCGGCCTGGTTGGTTTCCTGCTTGGCAAGTCGTGGCTGCAGGGGCGAGGCGAGGCGCCCGATCCCGCCAGGTTGAAAACGAAGATTGCCGGCCTGTTGCCGCGTGACATGATGATCTATCTTCTGGCCATAGCCGGGGTCGGCGTAATCTATGGACTGGTGCAACGCAACTCGATCGTGTTTTTCGTGCTGCTGGGCCTGTCCGTGCTGATGCTGGCCTATGTCGTGGTCACCATGATCCGCCGCTTTGACCGCGCCCAAAACTTCCGCATTGGCCTGGCTCTGTTGCTGAGCTTCGCCTCCATCGTCTTCTTCACCCTGGAAGAACTTGCAGGTTCGGCGCTCAGTCTGTTCGCGGACCGCAATGTCGATCTGGAGCTCATCAAGGCGCCGGTATGGCTACATGTCCTGGGGCAGGACGTCGTGCTGGCAACGCGGGCGCAACTGGCCGCCATCACCCTGCCGGCCCATACCCTGTGGATCGATGTCGGCCTGACCGCCGCCCAGACCCAGACCATCAATACCGGCTTTATCCTGATCTTCGCGCCGATTTTCGCCGCCCTGTTCACCTATCTCGGCAAGCGTAACGCCGATCCCGATCCGGTCAAAAAGTTCGCCTTCGGCATCGTCGCCACCGGCTTCGGCTTCCTCATCCTGGTATGGGCGGCGCCCTTGCACAATGCCCTGTTCCAGTTGCCACTGATCTTCCTGGTGCTGAACTACATGTTCACCACCATCGGCGAGATGACGGTGTCGCCGGTCGGCCTATCGCAGCAAACCAAGCTGTCGCCGGCCCTGACCGTCTCGACCATGATGGCGCTGTGGTTTACCGGCACGGCCTGGGCCCAGTATCTTGGCGGGCTGATTACCCAGAGCATCGGCTCATTGACCATTGGCGGCCAGGTCGCCGACCCGTCCCAGGCCCTGGCGCGCTCTTTGTCGGTCTTCAACGCCATCGGCCTGGCGGTGATCGTCTTCGGCGTGGTGCTGTTTGCGCTGTCGTTCTTCGTCAAGGGCTGGGCCGGCGGCGTCAATGATCATCAGCCGGTGGAAGGGTAGAGCGAGACAGGGCGAGAAGCGGGTGTCCGCAGATTAGCGCAGATTTAAAGAGGTGATTTTTCAGAGTTTCATATCTGACTCTGAGGCGCACGGCCAAGGATGAGTGCGGGCCTCGCCCGCGGCAAAAGCAAGCCTATCCCAACTCTTAGCCCTTCGCGTTGTGAAAAATCACCTCTTTAAATCTGCGCCAATCTGCGGATAATGCCTTTTCTGGCTTCCTTAAGAAGCCGGCGTGACCTTCAGCAATACCGCGCCATGCTTGGGTACGACGAAGGCCTGACCCTTGTCTACGGCCAAATCGGCATGGTTCCACACATCGCGGATCTTGGCTGGCTCTAGGCCAAGCTCGCTCCACACGATGCCCGGATTGATCTCCGTTTCACCGCGGTTGAAGATACCGACCGTCGTCGAGCCATCGGCCAGTTTCTTGGTCCAGATCTCCGTCGTGCCGTCTTTCTTGACCGGCAAGCCCTGGGCGCCGGCCTTGTCCTGGTCGATGGCGATGACCTCGCGATTGCCCAAAAGCTCCAGCGTCTCCTTCGACATAGTGCGTACGTCGTTGCCCAGCATCAAGGGCGCCGCCATCAGCGACCACAGGCTCATATGGGTCTTGTACTCATCGAAGTTCATACCGCCATTGCCGACCTCCAGCATGTCGGGATCGTTCCAGCCGCCGGGGCCGGTATGGTTCGGCACGCCATTCTTCTCGAAGCCGATCTTCGCCATGGCGTCGTACTTATCTTCGATATCGCCGGTCGTCCGCCACAGATTGCCGCCGACATCGCGGCCCCATGACCCGACATCGAAGCGGCCATATTCGCACAGGCTGTACATGATCGGCCGGCCGGTCGCGGCCAGGGCCTCGCCCATCTGCTGGTAGACGGCATAGACGGTCTCGGGCGTATGGTAAAAGGCCTCGCCCGAACAGAGATCGTATTTCAGATAGTCGATGCCCCACCTGGCATAGGTCCTGGCGTCCTGTTCGACATGGCCGTAAGAGCCTTCGTAGCCGGCGCACGATTTCGGACCGGGCGAGCTATAGATGCCCAGTTTCAGGCCGCGGGCATGGACATAGTCGGCCAGGGCCTTCATGTCGGGGAACTTGGCATTGGGTTGCAGGATGCCGTCCTTGTCGCGCGCCCCCTGCCAGCCATCGTCGATATTGACATAGATATAGCCGGCGTCGCGCAGACCGGAACTGACCAGGCCGTCGGCGATCTCACGCACTGTCTTGTCGTCGATATCGGTGGCGAACTTGTTCCACGAACTCCAGCCCATGGGCGGCGTGGCGCCCGGCGTGCTGGGGGCGACGACACGGCGCGGGGGCAGGGGTGAGGCGGGAAAGTCGAGCGCCGTGAGCTCAGCCGCCGTGCCGGCATGGGCCGGCAGGTCGAAGACGGCGTCCCATACCTGGCCCTTCATGCGGACGTGGCCGTCACCCTTGTCCGGATCGAGCGACAGGGTGATCGGATATTCCGGCACACGCATATTGCCGTTGAACAGATGGAAGGTCATGCGGTCGCCATCGACATAGATGTCCTTCAGCGGCAGATCGCCATACCAGTGCGAGGTCACCGTGCCGCTGTACTGGCCGTTCTGTTCGGTGACGACCAGACGGGTAAAGCCCGGCATGTCCGGTGTTTCATCAAAGACCCAGGCGCCGGTCGGCGGCGCGGCCAGGGCAACAGGGGCGAGGGCGGTGGACGCCATCAGGGCCGGGATGAGCAGGAGCGGGAGCCAGGGTTTCATCGCATCTGTCCTTATAAATCGTATACGGTATGCATAGGCGAGGATACCGAAAAGCGCAAGATATGTCTGCGCCGAGGTCAATCTCCGGCCTGACGTGCCACGCAAATTTACAGCAAGCTATTGAAAAATATCTCAATATACATCTGGCGTAAAAATCGTATAATTTATATTTGACGCCCTGTCATGATCGTGCTTTAGATAGCTCATCGTGGGTGATGCCGTTCCGCGGAAGGCGGCATGACCCGGCCGGTTGTCCTGATCAACCGCCATCCCTTATTCCGGTCTGGTTCCCGCGCCCCGCTCCTCCCTGGACCGCGTGGGGATAAACTGAAGCGTCCGTCGGGCAGACGGCCTGTAGAGGCCTCCCCGGCGGATTTTTTTTGACGAGACACCATGAACCAGTCCCTCCCTGCATCCGTCGTCCTTTCGCTTCTCATGGCAGGCGCCTTGGCCGGCGCGGCCCCGGCCCAGACGCCAGCCCAGACGCCAGCCCAGACGCCAGCCCAGACGCCAGCGCCTGCAAATCCATGGAACAGCGACGACGCCCAAATCCAGGTCTTCGATACGCCGGACTTCATGCTGTCCCTGCAGCAAAGCTCCCAGACCCTGGTGTCACTGGCGCCCAAGGCGGCAAAGGACGGCTTCGATTTCGCCCCCTCCAACCGCTTCACCCAGCGCCTGGGCAATGGCGCCTATCGCCTGGGCGATCTCGACCTGCGCCTGCGCAATGTCGGCAGCGACGCCTGGGGCGACTATTCCACCGCCTACAGGCGCGTCAAGGTAACGCCGATCAAGGTCAAAGGCGCCCTGGCCGCCGCCGACATTACCGCGTCGCTGGGCACCGGCATGCCGTTGAAGGTCACGCGCACCTGGTCGGTCGTCAAAGGCCAGGTCGTCCTGCGCTATACGCTCAGCAACCCCACCCGCCAGGCCGTGGAAATCGGCGGGCTGGGCATTCCCATGGTGTTCGACAATATCATCAGCGGCCGCGACCTCAACGAAGCCCATGAAAAGGCCTCCTTCTACGATCCCTATGTCGGCCGCGACGGCGGCTATCTCCAGGTCGCGCGCCTGAACGGCGCCGGCCCGGCCTTGCTGGTCCTGCCGGAAAAGAACACGCCGTTCGAGCTCTACAAGCCGATCCTCAACGAACATAATCCCGACAAGACGCTGAAAATCTACAGCGATCCCGAACCGCGCAACATGACCTTCGAAGGCTTCTACGACTGGATGGTGGCGTCGAAGGGCTTTGCCGACACCGACTGGAAGGGTGTCGAGGAATGGAACGCCACCACCTCCCTGGTACTGAAGCCCGGCGAAAGCCGCACCGTCGGCGTGCGCTTTGCCTTGTCGCCGTCGATCCACGACATCGAACCGACCCTGATCAAGAACGACCGGCCTGTCGTCGTCGGCCTGCCGGGCTATGTCGTGCCGACCGACATGGATGTCTCGCTGTTTGTCCACACGCCCAGCCCGGTCAAGTCGATCGCCATCTGGCCGGAAGGCGCCCTGACTGTCACTGCCGCTCAACCGGCCAAGGCGGGCTGGAGCCGCTACATGATCCACGGCCAGAAAGATGGCCGCGCTCGCCTGACCCTGACCTATGCCGACGGCTCCGTCCAGACGGTGCATTACCTGGTGACCAAACCGGAACAGCAGGTCGTCGCCGACATGGGCCATTTCCTGACCACGAAGCAGTGGTACGACAATCCCGATGATAAATTCCACCGCAGTCCGTCGATCATGGGTTATGACCGTGACAGCAACCAGATCATCACCCAGGACAACCGCGTCTGGATTGCCGGCCTGAGCGACGAGGGCGGGGCGGGGTCGTGGCTGGCCACCATCATGAAGCAACTCGACAATCCCGTGCCGGAAGAGGTGACCAAGTTCGAGACCTTTGCCAACACCACCCTGTGGGGCCACCTGCAGGAATCGGACGGCGACCACAAATACGGCGTCCACAAGAGCCTGTTCTATTACGATCCCGACCACATGCCCGCCGGCACCTATGACCCCAGCCTGAACTGGAAGACCTGGTCGGCGTGGAACCCCAATGACGCCGCCGATCTGGGCCGCTCGTTCAACTATGTCCACGTCGCCGCCGGCTGGTGGACCCTGTACAAGCTGGCGCGTTATCACGACGGCCTGGCGACCCAGCAGACCTGGCAAGACTATCTCACGCGGGCGGGCGGCACCATCAAGGCCATGATGCGCGACGCGCCGTATTACACCCAGTTCGGCCAGATGGAAGGCAGCGTCTTTGTTTCCATCCTGGATGACCTGAAGCGGGAAGGGGCGGCGGATCCGGCGATGGCCGCCGATGCTGTTGAGATCGAGGGCCTGATGAAGGGCCGGGCCGACGCCTGGGCCCAGGAAAAATATCCCTTCGGCTCGGAAATGCCGTGGGATTCGACCGGCCAGACCGAGGTCTATGCCTGGATGCGTTATTTCGGCCATGACGACAAGGCGGCGGCGACGCGCGACGTCATCCTGGCCTATGATCCGACGATCCCGAGCTGGGGCTATAATGGCTCGGCCCGCCGCTTCTGGGATTTCCTCTATGCCGGCAAGGTGTCGCGCATCGAGCGCCAGTTGCACCATTATGGCTCGTCGAACAATGCCCTGCCTCTGTTCGACGATTATCGCCAGAACCCGACGGACTTCCGTGAACTGCGCGTCGCCTATGGCGGCCTGATGGGCTCGCTCAGCAATATCGATTCTGACGGTTTCGGCTCGGCCGCCTTCCACTCGTTCCCCGACATGATGAAGTTCGACGCCATCAACGGCGACTATGGCATGAGCTTCTTCGCTCACGCCTATGGCGCCGCCAGCTACCTGGTCAACGACCCGACCTTCGGCTGGGTCGGCATGGGCGGCAATATCACGCAAGGCAGCGGCACGGTGACCCTGGCGCCGAAGGACAGCGCCCGCTCGCGCGTTTTCATCGCCCCGGCCGGCCTGTGGCTGACCCTGGACGCCGGCAAGTTCGCCGCCGTCGCCTACGATCCCACCTCCGGCAAAGTCACCATGACCTTCGAGGCCGCCGACGCCCATACGCCCGAGGCCTGGCTGAATGTTGCCACTACGACGAAGACCGGCAAGCCCTACACGGCCGCCGCGGCCATGACGCGCGGCGCCTATGTCGTCAAACTAGGTACAAATGAAACGACTCTTGAGCTAACACCGAAAGCCGACTAACGCCAATTGGCTGATGCAATGACAGATTGACGACAAGCAAGGCACCCCACCACCCCGAGCCTGAAGGAGGCTCGCGGTCCCCCTCCCCGCAAAGCGGTGAGGCGCAGAATATCTTGTTCCTCACCGCTTTGCGGGGAGGGGGACCGCGAGCGAAGCGAAGTGGTGGTGGGGTGTCTTTGCCGAAGCCATTGTAGCCACGAATTCGATTAGTACAGCACTGACTTCATTCACAGAAGGGACGACAAGATGGGATTATTTGGGCCGCTGAAACCTCTGGTGAGGGCGGAAGACGACGGTAAAGCCTTGGCGAAAACCTTGAGCTGGCCGCACCTGATGGCGCTGGGCATCGGCGGCATTATCGGCACCGGCATCTATACCTTGACCGGCGTCGGCGCCGGCCTGGCCGGTCCGGGCGTTATCCTGTCCTTCGCCATCTGCGGTATCGTCTGCGCCTGCGCGGCCCTGGCCTATACCGAGATGTCGACCCTGATTCCCACGGCCGGATCGGCATATACCTATACCTATTCGGCCATCGGCGAGATCGCTGGCTGGGTCGTCGGCTGGGCCCTGATCCTCGAATATTCCCTGGCCTGTTCCAGCGTCGCGGTCGGCTGGTCGGCCCACCTTGTCGGTTGGCTGGAGGACGGGCTGGGCCTGCACCTGCCGGTCTTCCTGCTGGCCGGTCCCTATGCCGGTGGCCTGGTCAACCTGCCGGCGGTTTTCGTCTCGCTGGCGGTCATGGGCCTGCTGCTGGTCGGCGCCCGGGAAAGCGCCACGATCAATATCGTGCTGGTCATCATCAAGATCGTCGCCCTGGGCGCTTTTGTCGTCCTCAGCCTGCCGGCCATCAAGTCCGGAAACTATGACCCGTTCGCGCCCTATGGCTTTATCGGCCAGCAGATCGGCGGCCAGAAGGTCGGCATCATGGCGGCGGCGGCCATCGTCTTCTTTGCCTTCTTCGGGTTCGACGCCGTATCGACGTCGGCCGAGGAAGCCAAGAACCCGGCCCGCGACCTGACCATCGGCATTATCGGCTCCATGGCTATCTCGACCGTCATCTATATGCTGGTCGCCGGTGTTGCCGTCGGGGTGATACCGTTCAAGGAGATCGCCGCCTCGGGCGAGCCCCTGCCGCATATCCTGCGCAGCATCGATCATCCTTTGGTCGCCGGTCTGGTCGGCTTGGCCGCCATCATCGCCCTGCCGTCGGTCATCCTGGTCATGATGTACGGCCAGAGCCGCATCTTCTTCGTCATGGCCCGCGACGGCCTGTTGCCGGCCGCGGTCGCCAAGGTCAATGCCAAGGGCTCGCCGGCCCTGATCACCTTGTTGACGGGCATCTTTGTCGCCCTCTTTGCCGGTTTCGTGCCGCTGAAAGAGATCGCCGCCTTGTCCAATGCCGGCACACTGATCGCCTTTATCGCCGTGTCGCTGTCGATGATCATCCTGCGCCGCAGGCTGCCTGACGCCGTGCGCACCTTCAAGACACCGGTCTACTGGTTGGTCGGCCTGGTCGCCATACTGGGCTGCGCCTTCATCTTCTTCAGCCTGCCGGTGCAAAGCCAGGTCTTCACCCTGATCTGGATGGTTGCCGGGCTGGTTTTCTACTTCTGCTTCGGCCGCTGGAACAGCCGCCTGCGCAAGGAATCCAAGAGTTCGTAAGAGAAGGTGATCCGCAGATTAACGCAGATTAGGCTTCGCTACCGCTTCGCCGGTGCGGGGCCGACTGTGTGCCAACTCCGACGCGAAGCGTCTTTCCAAGGTTTTGTGCGATCGACGCTGCGCGTCAGACATGTCCATTGGCGCCGACGCATCGGCGAAGCGGTAGCGGAGCCTAATCTGCGTTAATCTGCGGACAAATCCTTAGCGAACGGACCCACAAACTCAGGCCGAAGCCTTTTCCGACTCGAACTGCTTGCGCAGATCGTCCAAGGTCGAGGCAATGTGATCCGACATCATGGCGGCGACCTCGTCGGCCTTGCCGGCGGCCCACAGCTGGTACATGCCGGTATGCTCCTTGTGGGCGCGGTCGTCACGGCCGGCCGGTTCCAGGTGCTTGCCGACATAGCGTTCCGAGATGATGTTCAGGCGCTCGATGATCTGGATGGTGATCTGGCGGCGCAACGGCCGGACCAGCGACATGTGGAAGGCGCGGTTGAACTGGCCGACCTCGGCCTTGTCCGACGCCGCGGCATGGTCCAGAGCGATCAGGGCATCGTGGGCGGCGCGGCGATCGGCATCCTTGGCCATGGTCGAGGCGATACCGACGGCTTCGGGTTCCAGCTTCAGGCGCAGGGCATAGACCTCCTCGACCTCATCATAGCTGAGCGGGCGGACGAAGAAGCCGCGATTGGCCTGGGACAGCAGCAGGCCTTCGGTCTCCAGACGCGCCAGGGCTTCGCGCAAGGGGATCTTGCTGACCCCCAGTTCGGCCGCCAGGGCGTCCTGGCGGATGGCGGCGTCGACGGGAATCTGGCCGGAAATGATGCGGTCGCGGACGAGCGAGAATATCTGTTCGGAAAGCGTTTGGACCACAATGGCCATGGATTGCCCTACCTAGATTGATTTCGAAGCACTTTTTATAAAGTATACCGCCATCTGACCATCAAAACCGTTAACAGGCAAGGTACAACCGCTGCGTTGCAGCGATTTACCCGGTCGTTTTGCCTATAAAACCTGGAATCCTTGCCAGAAACGGTCTTCGCGGTCAATCCAGATGGTATTGAAGCCGGTTGCAATCGCCGATCCCTGGATGGACGGGATGATGGCCGGCTGGCCGCCCAGGTCGATTTCGTCCTCGACACAGCCGATAAAGCGGCTGGTAATATAGCTTTGGTGGACGAAGCGTTCGCCCTTTTTCAGGCGCCCGGTGGCATGCAGGTGGGCCAGGCGCGCCGAGGTGCCGGTGCCGCACGGCGATCGATCGATGGCGCGTTCGCCGTAGAAGACGGCATTGCGGCCATGGGCAGGTTCGTCGTCGCCGTCGACCACCTTGGGCTTGTCGGCCCACAGGACATGGCTGACGCCGCGAATGGTCGGGTCGACCGGGTGAACGGGCTCATATTGCGCACGGACCAGTTCACGAATGGTGCGGCTGAGCTCGATGATACGCGCGGCGCCCAGGTCGTCGAGGCCGGTATAGGGGCCTTGCGGCTCGATAATGGCGTAGTAGTTGCCGCCATAGGCAACGTCCAGCGTTAGACGGCCGAAGTCCGGGACGTCGACCTCGATGCCGGTTTTCGCCAGATAGGCCGGGACATTGGTGATCTTGACCGAGGTGACGCGGTTGCCGTCATTTGTATAGACAATATCAATCAGGCCGGCGGGCACTTCCAGCTTGAGCCGGCCCGGCGTCCGCGGCGTAATCAGGCCGTTCTCCAGGGCGAAGGTGACCATGCCGATCGTGCCGTGGCCGCACATCGGCAGGCAGCCTGAGGTTTCGATAAACAGGATGCCGGCGTCGGTATCGTCGCGCGTCGGCGGATAGAGGAAGCCGCCCGACATCATATCGTGGCCGCGCGGCTCGAAACACAGGCCGGTGCGGATCCAGTCGAAGCGGCTGAGGAAGTCCTGGCGGCGCTCGCTCATCGTCGCGCCCTTGAGCAGCGGCGTCCCGCCGGCGACGAGGCGAACCGGGTTGCCGGCCGTGTGGCCATCGATACAGAAGAAGGTGTGGCGCATGGGAGGACTCAGGTGTTGGGGTAGTGGTGGATTTTAGGATAATCTCTTCTTGAGGTAAGAAAACAAGAAACCCCACCACCAACGCGCAAGAGCGCGTCGGTCCCCCTCCCCAATTTCATGAAGAATGAAATCAGGGAGGTAAGAGGTCCGGAGTAGTTCTTACCTCCCTGAAATGCTTCTTCAGCATTTTGGGGAGGGGGACCGCGAGCGAAGCGAAGTGGTGGTGGGGTTTCTTGCTTACTTTAAAGCACCAATGACCCTACCTTGATCAGGCTTATCTGTGGATAAACCTCTGGATAACCTCTGAATAAAAGCTAAGCCGCCTTGATGATCTTCAGGCTCGGGCGCGTAGCTGCCGCCTGTTCGACCATGGCGGTAACCTCGGCGCGGCGAGCACCTGACAGAGGCAATCTCGGCATACGGACGCGTTCCGAACCGCGGCCCATGATCTGTTCGGCCAGCTTGATCGACTGGACCAGGTCATGCTCGGCATCCAGGTGCAGCAAGGGCAGGAACCAGCGGTAGATTTCACGCGCCGTGGCGATGTCGCCGGCCTTCAAGGCCTTGACCAGCATGACGGATTCATGCGGGAAGGCCGAGGTCAGGCCCGACACCCAGCCTTGGGCGCCCAGCAGCAGGCCTTCGAAGGCCACGTCGTCGAGACCGGCGAACAAAGCATAGCGATCACCGAAAGCATTATACAGGTCGGTAAAGCGGCGCGTATCGGCGGCCGATTCCTTGACGGCGACGATATTGCGCACCGGACGCAGGGCCTCCAGGGCATCGATGCCGATATTGACGCGGTACGAGGTCGGGTTGTTGTACAGCATGATCGGCAAGGCGGTGCTGTCGGCGACCATCTTGAAGTGCGCCACCAGTTCCTCGACCTTGGGGACATAGACCATGGCCGGCAGCAGCATCAGGCCGTCGGCGCCGATCTTTTCCGCGTCCTGGGCATAGGCGATCGCCTTGCCGGTCGTCAGTTCCGACACGCCCGTCACGACCGGCACGCGGCCGTTGACGACCTCGACGATGGCCGTCAGCAGCATGCGCTTTTCATCGGCTTCCAGCGAATTGTTCTCGCCGCAGGTGCCCATGGCGATGATACCGGTGACGCCGTCCTTGATCAGGTCATCGACAACCCGTTGCGTATCGGCGACATCAATGGAAAGGTCTTCCCTGAATTGCGTAGTGACGGCGGGGAATACACCTTGCCAATCGATTTTCATGTCGGTTGCTCCTGAAGCTTGCGTAAAAACATATACCGTATACAATATCCGATAGTGCGATGCAAATGGATTGTGGAACGAAATGAAGGCTTTGGTAATCGGTGGCGGCGTGGTCGGATTGAACGTCGCCCTGGCTTTGCAGGCAACGCACGACGAGGTTATCCTTATTGAAGCCCAGCGGCAATCCACAGCAGCCTCCTATGGCAATGCCGGTCATATCGCCATCGAACAGGCCGAGCCCCTGGCGTCGTGGGCGACGATTCGCAGCGCCCCGAAACGCTGGTTCATGCGCGGCGGCGCCCTGTCCCTGCCGCCGCGCGCCATCGCAAAATGGCTGCCGTTTTCACTGGGCATGATGAAGGCGGCCGCACCCAAACGCTTTGCCGCCGGCAAGGCGGCCTTGTCAGGTTTGTTGAAAGACGCCATGCCGGCCTGGGAGAAACGCCTGGCCGATATCGGCGCCGGGGACCTGCTGCGCCAGGACGGTCATTTCGTCGTCTGGGAAAGCGCGAATACGGCGCGCAAGGGGGCTGCCCATTGGGCCGCGGCCGACACGGGAACGGCGCGCTGCCGGCCGGCGACCAGGGAAGAATTGCAGCAATTATCGCGGATCACCGGCCAGACCCTGCATGGCGCCGTCCGTTTTGAAAATACCGGCCAGATCACCGATACCCACCGCCTCCTCGACACCCTTGCCAATGCTTTTACCATGCGCGGCGGCCGCGTCCTCCATGAACGCGTCGAGCGGCTGAAGGTCCTGGGCGGTGTGACCAAGGTTGTGCTGGGCGGCGGCGAAATGCTGACCGCCGATACCGTGGTCGTCGCCGCCGGCGTGGCGTCGCGACCGCTGCTGGAATCGCTGGGGCACAAGGTGCCGATGATCGCCGAGCGCGGCTATCATATCCAGGCGGGGCAAAACGCCTGGCCCCAAGGCCTGCCGCCGGTCGTCTTCGAAGACAGGTCGATGATCGTCACAGGCTTTGAGAGCGGTCTGCGCGCCGCCAGCTTCGTCGAATTCGCCGGCGCCGATGATCCGGCCGATCCCCGCAAATGGGCCCGCTTGCAAAGCCATGTCGCCGATCTCGGCTTGCCCTTCGAAGGCAAGGTGACCCAATGGATGGGCGCCAGGCCCACCCTGCCGGACTATTTGCCGGCCATCGGTCGCGTAGGGGCCGGTAATCTTTACTATGCTTTCGGTCACAACCATCTTGGCTTGACCCTTGGCGCTGCAACGGGTGACATCGTCGCCGGCATGGTGGCGGCGGGGCAGGGGCCAACGGCCTTCGATCTCAAGCGCTTCAAATAGGACCTTACCATGATTGCCACCTCGACCGCCGACAAGGAACTGGCCGGCCTGACGCCGCCGCCGGCCGCGCCCGCCATCACCGTCGCCGAGCGCCTGGGACGCATCGACAAGGCTCGGCGGCTGATGCACGACCTGGGCGCCGATGCCTTGCTGGTCGGGGCGGGGGCCAGCCTGAACTATTTCACCGGCGTGCCGTGGGGCGCGTCCGAGCGCCTGGTCGCCCTGCTGTTGCCGGCCAAGGGCGACCCCGTCATCATCTGCCCGTTTTTCGAACGCGGCTCGCTGGAGGCCGACCTGCTTATCCAAGCCGATTTGCGCCTTTGGCAGGAGGACGAAAGCCCGCACGCCCTGATCAGGCAGGCCATGGCCGACTGGGGCGTGACGCGCCTGGCGGTCGACCCGGCCATGAGCTTCGAGATGGTCCATCGCCTGGGCCGCGAGAGCGGGCTGGAGATCATCGAGGCCTCGGCCGTCATCAATGGCTGCCGCATGTACAAGTCGCCGGCGGAACTGGCCCTGATGCAGCAGGCCAAGTCGATGACGCTCCAGGTCCACCAGGCGACGGCGCGCATGCTGCACGACGGCATTACCACGACAGAAGTGAAGAACTTTATCGAAGCCGCTCACCGCAAGCTGGGCGCCGCCGGCAATTCGTTCGTCATCGTCCAGTTCGGTCACGCCACAGCCTATCCCCATGGCCTGCCTGGCGAACAAAGCCTGTGTGAAAACGACCTCGTTCTGGTCGATACCGGCTGCTACGTCCAGGGCTATACCTCGGACATCACCCGCACCTATATTTATGGCCGTGCCACCGCCGACCAGCAACGCATCTGGGATATCGAAAAGGAAGCCCAGGCCGCCGCCTTTGCTCGCGTCGCCGTCGGCCTGCCGTGCGAAGACGTCGACTATGCCGCCCGTGTGGTGCTGGAAAAACACGGCCTGGGTCCGGACTATAACTTGCCCGGCACGCCCCATCGCACCGGCCACGGCATTGGCCTCAGCATCCACGAACCGGCCTACCTGGTGCGCGGCGACAAGACGCCACTTGGTATTGGCATGTGCTTTTCCAACGAACCGATGATCGTCGTGCCCGAGCGCTTCGGCATCCGTCTCGAGGACCATATGTATGTGACGGAGTCAGGCGCCAGGTGGTTCACCGAACCTCAACCGGCGATCGACAAGGTTTGAGATGGCTTGGGTATTTAACCACGGATAAGGCACGGATGCCGCTTCGCGGGCACGGATAAGGGCACGGATGTCCGATCTTCTGGATATTGATCTGCCCGAAGGGCAACACAAGTTTGGGATGGTACCGGGAAACGGTTGGCGCTTCGCGCCGACGTGAGAAACGCAAAGCATCCGTGTCTTTATCCGTGTCCGCGAAGCGGCATCCGTGCCTCATCCGTGGTTCCCCCTTTTTAGCCGACCGGCAGCGAGTCCAGAAGCCACTCCCGGAAATGCACCATCGCCGGCGTCTCCGACCGCGACTGCAGCCGTGTCAGCCAATAGCTGCCGCGCGAGACATAGATGTCGAACGGCTGCACGATCGAACCCGCCGCCAGCAGACGTTCGAACATCAAAGGCGGGGCCAGGGCAATGCCGGCGCCCTGCAAGGCTGCCTCCATCATGGCCAGGGACGAGTCAAACACCATGGCCGAGGCGAGGGGCGGACTGCCCAGCCCGGCGGCATCGAACCAGCCCGGCCATTCGTCGACGCGATAGGAGCGCAGCAGGTTGTGCGCCAGCAGGTCCTGGGGGCTGCGCAGGGTCGCTGCCATGTCCGGGACGCACAGGACCGACAAGGGCGCTTCGAATAACGGCAGGGCATGGGTGCCGTGCCAGGCGCCGTTGCCGAAACGGATGGCATAGTCCAGGCCTTCCGATGCCAGGTCCACGCGATTATTATTGGTCGACAGGCGGACCTCGATATGCGGGTGGCGTTCCCGTAATCGCGCCAGCCGCGGCAACAGCCAGCCCACGGCGAAGGTGCCGACGGCGCCCAGGTTCAGCACTTCGCGGATATAGCCGCCGTCGAAACGGTCCAGCAGGTCGGCCATGCGGTCGAACGATTCCGTCACTACCGGCAACAGGGCCTCGGCCTCGGCGGTGATCTTCAGGCCCCTCGGCACCCGGGTGAACAGGACGACGTCCAGCCGTTCTTCCAGCAGCTTGACCTGGTGGCTGACCGCCGCCTGGGTGACGCACAACTCGATGGCCGCCTTGGTGAAACTCAGGTGGCGGGCGGCGGCTTCGAAGGCGCGCAGGGCGTTCAGGGGCAGGGGCGGACGCGGCATGGTTTTTCCGAGGGTTGGGCCGTGGCCCAAATTTTTCTAATACCTGTCCTGAGTTATCATCGTTTGCGTTAACGCGGAAGCCTTGTTAGCACAAGGTACCGTCACAATGCGCCGTGGCGGGTCGATACTGAACCCCAAATTTAACCTTTGGCCTATGACGGCGAGGGAGCCTGGACTCGTGAGCCTTAAATCCATCCTGCTGGTCGGCGCCGCCCTGATGTTGTGGCCGGGTCACGCCAGGACGCAAGACGTCCAAAAGCCTCAAGACGCCCCAAGTGCACAGGACGTCCAAGCCACCCAGGACAGCGACCCGGCGACCACCGTTGTCGTCAATGGCAAGAAGAAGCCGGTCACCAAAAAACTGGACAAGACGGTCTACAGCACCGCCGACAATCCTCACGCCGACACCGGCACCGCCCAGGACGTCCTGCAAGCGACGCCGACCCTGTCTGTGACGGCCGACGGTGGCATCTCCGTCAAGGGCAACAACAATGTCACCGTCCTGGTCAATGGCAAGCCGTCGGCCGCCCTGACCGGCGAAAGCCGCGCCGTCACTCTGCAAACCATGGGCGGATCCGACATAGCCAGCGTCGAGGTCATCACCAACCCGTCCGCGGCCTACAATGCCAATGGCGGGGCCATCGTCAATATCGTGCTGAAAAAGGACCGCAAGCCCGGCGGCCACGCCACCGTGCGCGGCAATGCCAGCGATCAGGGCCTGTGGAATATCAACGGTTCGGGCGACTATACCCGCAACAAGCTGTCCCTGCACGGCAGCGTTTCGGTCCGCCGCGACGCCTCGCTTAAATTCCGCCAGGCCGACCTGGCCTGGCATGACCCGCTGTCGGGCGACTTCGGCGACAACTATACCCAGTCGCGGGTCTTTATCCGCCGCACGACGCAAAACGCCACCCTGGGCGCCGATTACGACCTCAATGACAATAGAACTCAGCTGTCTTATCGCATGGCAATGAGATGTCCAACACAAAATTGCTCGACTGACCAGTTGTGGACAGCAACCCAGCACGCGAACTCAGCTTGTAAAGTGGACACGAATAGAAGCTTCCCTTCGGCGGAGCAGCAGCAATCTCTTTGGGGATAAAGTGTATCAACGGCATGGCGACCAGTGTCTGGCCGGGCGGAGCGTCAACCACCATCCGTCGCCGACGGTCCCAAGCCGCCGCTTCGAGGCTCAGCCCCGACACATACACGCCCTCCTCCGGCGGCGAGCGAGCACTCGCATCCAAATCCGTGACCTTGAACCCAAAGGCGAACTTGTCCACGGGCATGTTCGCCTTGCGCGCATGAGCCTGCAGCACCGCAGTCAGGAAACCCTGCGGGAAGAAGAAGGAAGGCAGGGAAAAATGCGCGGGTTGGCCAGTCTCCAGCCACTTGGCGAAGAAGGCGATGCGCTGCTTCAGCTCGGTGAGCCAGCCCGCAAGGTTCTTCATCGACGGGTAAGACAAAGCCTGCCAGCTCTCGGGAACGCGGTTGGCCAGCAGACTGAGCTGCAGCCGGTCGAGCTCAGCAGTCATGATGGCTTTGCCCTGCACTGCCAGCTCCAAGGCGGCGAGTGACTCCCGAATGCGCTCAGTCAGCGCGTTGAATCTGCTGATCTCCTGCAGAAGGACGACTGTGAGCGGTGGCAGCAGACCGTTGCGTTCTGGCCGGAGGAGTTCGCGGTGGCCGGCGGAGCGCAGCAGCGGCTGCGTGACTCCATCCTCCGCCAAACTGCGAACCAGCTCCAAGAGGCGCTTGTCGCTGGTCGGATCGGCGAAGGCATCGCGACCAGCCGCGATGCCAGCAATGGTCGCCATCACCTTGTCCGCCTCGGCTGTCTGCTGCGAAATGCTCGCATTGCGATGCAACCCGAACAGCTCCGGGTCATCAACAACAGGCAGACTGGTCGCGTAGCCCACCATCGCCTCCTTGCTCATCACCCGCGGCAGCTTGTACTCCTCCGCCACGCAGAACTTGAACCTGTCCTCAATCACCTGCGGCGGCAGAAAGCGGTCCAGCAGAGTCTGCAGCAGCCGGGCATCGTGCTCATCGGTGATCCTCCCGCCGTAGGTCACCTGCCCAATGAGGAAGTTGAGCGCGTCCCACGAGATGTCCTCGCGCCCACTCGCCCCAGTGAGGAAGTTGTCGAGAATCTCTCGCGCAGCCGCCAAGTCGGAGTCGTTGAACTCATAAGGCGTGTTCCAGCCCAACGGGCCGAACTTGCGCCGCTCCTGCACCACAGCGTGGAAGAGACACACGGCGAGCGTCATCTTGCAGAAGGCGGGGCGGAGAGACCCCACGTCGAGTGACTCCCCGCGCACTGACTCGAGGCTGCGGGTGAGGTTCGCCTGCAGGCCGCGGGGTGGTTCTGTCGTGATCTTCAGGCTGTTCTGGAGAACGGAGAGGGGGAAGTAGTCAACGGGTGTGCAAGTGAGCAGTAGGCGGAAGTCAGGGTGCAGATCCGCGCGCGTTTGCAGCTCCGCTACCCTTTGAGCGAGTGCCGGCAGCCAGCTTTTGGCCAGGTGGCAATTCTCGAGCAGGATCCAAAAGCCCGAGGCGGCTCCGCGCTCGATGAGACCTTCCGCCCGCTCGCCCTGCCCCTGCCCCAAAGATACAGGCCACAGCCGCTCATAGACGGCGAAGCCGCGCTCCTCGCCCAGCGCCTTGATCTGCCCTGCCGCGTCCGCGCCCTGCGAGATGAGGAAGATGATGGGCGTGCGCGTGTCCGTCTCCTCCCACGCCTCGCGCAGCGTCCCCGCCACGTCCTGCACCGCCCACTTCCCCAACAAGGTCGCTGTGTACTCCCGCAGACAGCCGAGCAGCTTCTCGGGGCGGAACACTCGTGTCAGCAGCACGCGGTCGAAGCTGCCAACGCGCCCGCGCACCATTTTGTCGAAGTTGTGCTTGAAGGGCTCGTCGCTCTCGGCGAAGCGGCGCCACTCGTCGGGCTGCGCCTCGATCGACTGGGCGACAGCGCGGTAGAGCGGGTACTCCTGCAAGGCGGCGAGCAGCGGGCGGCCGGCGTCGGGCACGGGGCTGCGGTCGGCGGGCGGGCGCGTCCCTTCCTTCTCGGCTGGTGCTCCGCGCAGGAACAGCTCCCATTGGGCGGGAAGCAGGCTTTTGTGTTGGATGTCGAGACGGGCGGCGACGAGCAGGGCGAAGGTCGTGCGGTGGTCGGCGAACAGCCCGCGCGTCACGCTCTTAAAGACAGCTTTGGTGACCATCGACTGAAGCAGAGCAACGCGCTGCTGCACATCCGCCGACTGGGACCGCATGGCCAGCTGCAGCCCTCGCTCACCCCGCGGCCGAACAGCCCAGCAACATAAGTCAGCGAGTACCTGTACATCACATCCACGCTCGCGATCTCCTGCAGCACGAAGAAGAGCAGCGCGCCCCTCTCAGCCACAGACGCATAGATCTCTCTCTTCCTCTCGATGTCCGTGCTCAGCTCCTCCATGGCGACGAGCTTGACCTTCACCTCATCCGCCGCCGCCTTCGAACTCTCCAACGCGGTGACCAGCGAGCTGTCCTCCACGGGCGATACCTCGCAGTCGGCCAGCAAGTCGAGGATGCGCCGCTCGAGCTCGGCTGTGGTTTGACGGAAGCCGGCGATGCGCTCGATGTTCTCCCGCTTTGCCCTCTCTGTCTCGGGCGAGATGATCTCCATTGTCTGGGTGAGCAGCTGCTCCTGCAGGCCGTGTGGCGTGACGGTGAAGTTGACAACGGCCACGCGGGTGAAGACATCGGCGGAGAAGGCGGGGTTGGCGGCGGTGGTGAGGAGGAAGAGGCGGAAGCGCGGCGAGCACTCCAGCTGCTCCCCGTCG
>CBDFFG010000022.1:0-146561 GCA_965246725.1 Asticcacaulis sp. | reverse complement strand
TGTCTGGCCGCAGGCGCCGGACCTCGATCCATTCCTGTCGCGGCCGATGCGCCAGTCGCTGGGCCTGCCGACGCCGGAGCGCCGCACCGGCCTGTCGGCGCATGACTTCCTCCAGACCGCCGCCTCGGCCCGAAGCCTATCTTGTCACCCGTCGTCGTCGTGAGGGAGAGCCGCAGGTCCAGTCGCGCTGGCTGTGGCGTCTTAAGACCCTGTGCGAAGGCGCGGGCGTCCAGATCCCGGGCCGGCCCGAAGTCCTCGACTGGGCGCGCGCCCTCGATTGCGGCCTGCCCGACAAGCCGGCCAGCCTGAAGCCCGCCAAGCGCCCGGAACCGCGACCGCCGGTCCATGTCCGCCCCGACAATCTGTCGGTGACCGAGGTCGAGGTCTTCGTCCGCGACCCCCTATGCCATCTACGCCAAGCGTGTGCTGAAACTGCGCCCGCTCGACCGGCCCAACGAACCGGTCGAGGCGCGCCAGCGCGGCACCGCCATCCACAAGAGCCTGGAGCGCTTCGTCGTCGAGAATGCGCCGCTCGGCGATGCCGGCGTCACGGTGCTCAACGGCCTGCTCGTCGAAGAACTCGCCAACACCCACATGTCGCCGGCGCAGATTGCTCTGCAACGGCCCCTGCTGCCGTCGATGGCGCGCGCCTTTGTCGATTTCGAGATGGAACGCCGGGCCGCGCGCCCGCGCCTGGTCATCGAAGGCAAGGGCCAGATCAGCTTTCCCGCCGGCGGACGCGCCTTCACCCTGATCGCCAAGGCCGACCGCCTCGAGGTCCGCGACGGCCTGGTCGATATCCTCGATTTCAAGACCGGTTATCCGGCGTCGCTGAAACAGGTTCTGGCCGGCTTCTATCCGCAGCTGACCCTGACCGCCGCCATCCTGCGCCACGGCGGTTTCGACGGCATCACCGCCCGCGATATCGGCGACATGATGTATGTCCGGGTCGCCCCGGATTCGGTCAGCGAACGCAAGGTCCATGAAAAGGGCATGCCGAACGACGACCTGGCCGAGGCGGCCCTGGCCAGCCTCAGGCGCCGGCTTGATGCCTATGGCAAGGCGGACAAGGCCTATCTGTCGTGGACGGCGCCGCAATTCCTCAAGAACCGCGGCGGCGATTACGACCAGCTGGCGCGGCCTCTACGAATGGTATGTGCTGGGGGACGATGAGACCGGCGAGCCGGAAGCGGATGGGGCACATGATGGCTGACGGGACTATAAACCCACAAAATGTCGCAGCCGATCCACAGGCCTCGTGCTTCCTGACCGCCAATGCCGGTTCGGGCAAGACCTCGACCCTGGTCAACCGCGTGGCCCGCGTCCTGCTGCGTGGCGCCAAGCCGGAACACGTCCTGTGCGTCACCTATACCAAGGCGGCCGCCGCCGAAATGCAGGCGCGCCTGTTCGAACGTCTCGGTCACTGGGCCGTTGCCGACGATGCGGCGCTGGCCAAGGACCTGGCGGGCATAGACGAGGGTCCGACCGACCTCGGCAATGCGCGCGCCCTGTTCGCCAAGGCGCTGGAGACGCCGGGCGGGCTGAAGATCCAGACCATCCACGCCTTCTGCGAAAAGCTGCTGCGCCGCTTTCCGCTCGAGGCCGGGTTGTCGCCGGCCTTCCAGGTCCTCGACGACCTTAAGGGGCAGGAGATCGCCGAGGCGGCCAGTTCCGGCTTGCTGACCCTGGACAATGCCGAGCTGGCCGACACCATGGCGGCGCGCGACCGCCTGATCGTGCGCCTGCGCGTATCGGGCTTCGAGAAGCTGCTCGGGCAATTCGTCAATCAGCACGACGATATCGCCGAGGCCTTCGCCGCCTTGATGACGCGCGGCGACGACTGGCAGACGGCCCTGTTCCACAGCCTTGGTCTCGACGGCATCTGTACGACGCATGAATGTCTCGACGCCTATGCCGATCGTCTCGAATGGCAGATCATCCGCGACCTGGCCGGCACGATGAGCAACGGTTCGACCAAAACCAATCGCGAGGCGGGCCAGGCCCTGCTCGACCTGCATGTCGGTTACCACCAGAGGGGTGCCTTCGACTTCGAGCTGCTGAAGGCGGTCTTCTTCACCAAGGCCGGCGAGCTGCGCAAGGCACCCTATGCCAAGGAGACATCGGCCGGAGACGCCATGGCGCTCGATCGCCTGTCGGCAGGGGTCATCGCCCTGGCCGAAAAGCTCAAGGCCGTCGACATCGCCGCCAATACCCTGGATGGCCTGCGCCTCTTCCTGATCTTCAGCCGGATCTACACCACGGCCAAGCAGGGCGAGGGCGCCCTCGACTTCCAGGACCTTATCAATCGGACGCGCCAGCTGCTCGGCCGCGACCTGATGTCGGCCTGGGTGCTGTTCAAGCTCGACGGCGGCCTGGAACATATCCTGGTCGACGAGGCCCAGGATACGTCGGAAGACCAGTGGAAGATCGTCGAGGCTCTGTCGGGGGAGTTTTTCTCCGGACACGGACAATCCAAGGTCCTGCCGCGCACCATCTTTGCCGTCGGCGACGAAAAGCAGTCGATCTACGGCTTCCAGGGCGCCAGCCCGGCGCAGTTCCTCGATGAGAAGCGCCGCTACAAGCAGAAGGTGACCGAGGCGGGACAGCGTTTCGTCGACCCGGCCCTGACCCAGAGCTGGCGTTCCCTGCCGCAGGTGCTGAAATTCGTCGACGCCGTCTTCGACATGCCCGACCTGTCCATGGCGCTGAACTTCACCGGCGAAGTGGTCGAACACGAACCACGGCGCGGCGAGGCGGCAGCCTGTGTGGAGCTGTGGCCCCTGGCCCAGCCGATCGATGCCCCCGAGGCCTCGGCCGAAGAAGAAGATGTCGCCGCGCTGGACGAGCCCGGTCGCGCCCACCCGGCCAAGCGCCTGGCCCGCCAGCTGGCCGCCACTATCCGCGCCGAGATCGACGGTGGCCGCAGCGTCTGGGATCGTTCGACCCGGCAGCAGCGGCCGATGCACGCCGGCGATGTCCTGATCCTGGTGCGCAAGCGCGACCTGCTGTTCGAACATATCATCCGTGAGCTGAAGGTTGCCGGCGTCGCCGTGTCGGGCGCCGACCGGCTTAAGCTGGGCGAGCATATCGCCTTCCAGGACCTGCGTGCCCTGATGCGCGTCTGCCTGACGCCGCGGGATGACCTGGCCCTGGCCTGCGTCCTGCGCAGCCCTTTGTGCGACCTGAGCGAAGACGACCTGTTCACCCTGGCCAATGGCCGCGGCAGCTCGCTGTGGCAGGCCCTGATCAATATCGGCGGCGAGGAGGGTGTCTTTGCCGACGCCCGCGTCCTGTTGCTGTGGGCCATCGGTGCGTCGCAACGCCTGACCGCCTTCGACTTCCTGTCACGGGTCCTCAATCGCCGGGATTCCGCCGGCCGCAGCATCAAGCAGCGTTTCCTGACACGCCTCGGCGACGAGTGCGAGGACGTGCTCGACGAAACCCTGCAACTGGCCCTGAAGGGCGAAGGCGCCGGGCGCTCGGGCCTGTCGGCGGCGCTCGACCTGTTCGAGTTCAACGCCTCGGAAATCAAACGCGAGCAGGAAGAGGGCGGCCGCAGTGTCCGTGTCATGACGGTGCACGGCTCCAAGGGGCTTGAAGCGCCGTGGGTCATCGTGCCGATCGGCCCGCAGCACCGATCCAGCCGCCGCGAGGACCTGCTGCTGACCGCATCGGATGGCCAACTCTATCTCGTCGCCGGCGGCCGCAAGGCCGATGTCGCCGCTATCAGCACGTTGCGCGAAGCCAACCTGATCAAGGACGACCAGGAATCGCTGCGGCTGCTGTACGTCGCCCTGACCCGGGCGCGCGACCGGTTGACGATCTGTGGTTATGCCGGCAAGAAGCAACCGCCACAGGGCACCTTCCCCGGCTGGTACGATCTCGCCGTCGAAGGCTTCGGCCGGCTGGAAACCACCGAAGAGGTCATGGCGCTGAAGGCGCCGTTCGACGACGAGTTCCGCACCCGGGAAGCCGTCTACCGTGTCTTCGGCGAGCCCGCCCTGCGGTTGACGCCGGACGCCGGCGTGCGCGCGCGGCAGGTGGTATTGCCCGACTGGATCACGGCGCCGGTGCCGCAGTCCGACGGCGAGTCCGAGCGCTGGCAGGCCATCTCGCACATGGGGGACGAGGATCGCGAGGAAAAGGAAGTCGCGCCGTCGCCGCTCGAGACCAACAACGGGCTGGGTCGTTATCGCCGCGGCAATCTGATCCACAAGCTGTTCGAAATGCTGCCCGAAGTGTCGCCGGCCAACCGGGAGACTGTGGCGACGCGCTACCTCGAACGCCAGACCGACCTGCGCGACGACCAGCGCGCCGAGATCCGCGGGGCGGTCATGACCGTCCTGACCGATGCCCGTTTCGCTGAAGCCTTCGGACCCCATTCGCGCGCCGAGGTCGCCCTGGCCGGGCAGATCGCCACGACCGAAAGCGGCGCGCCGGTCATGCTGTCGGGGCGGATCGACCGCCTGGTCGTCACCGCCGATCGCGTGGTGGTCATCGACTACAAGTCCAACCGCCCGGCGCCCGACCGGGCCGAGGACGCCGCCATTGCCTATCAGCGCCAGATGGCCGGCTATGTCGCCCTGCTGCGCCAGATCTATCCGGATCGCAGTATCGAAGCGGCGTTGTTGTGGACCGACGGCCCGAAACTGACCCCCTTAAGCGAGACGTTAGTAAATCTCCGTCTCCTGGAAATCGGGGCGCGTTGATTTTTGTATCGGGTGCACTTACATATTGCACAACCGATACCGTTGGGCGCATGAGTATGTTTCGCGCCAGAAGAGGATGCCACCATGGCTACGCACAAGATTACCGACGAAACCTTTGAAAGCGACGTGCTGAATTCCGACACGCCGGTCCTGGTCGATTTCTGGGCCGAGTGGTGCGGTCCCTGTAAGCAGATCGCTCCGATCCTGGAAGAAGTCGCCGAAGGCCTGGGCGACAAGGTCAAGATCGCCAAGCTGAACATCGAAGATTCGCCGATGACGCCGTCGCGCTTCGGCGTCCGCGGCATCCCGACCATGATGCTGTTCAAGGGCGGCCAGATGACCTCCATGAAGGTTGGCGCCATGCCCAAGGCCAAGCTGCTTGAATGGCTCAAGGAAACCGGCGTCGCCTGATCGGATGATGACTGAAACGTTTCAAACCCCGCCGGAGCGATCCGGCGGGGTTTTTTATGAACCTCCCCTGAAATCAGGGGAGGAAACCGCGAGCCCACTTAGGCTCGTGGTGGTGGGGTTTTGGGTTCAACCAATCCGGATTGAAATGTTCATCCTCAAACCGGCCAGGTATCCGGGCTCATCGCCAGCACATCCCCGGCCAGGTACAGCGACCCGCAGATCAGCACGCGCCGGGCATCGCCGGGCAGAGCCGCGATGACGTCGAGCGGTGAAGTCGCCGCCACGGCATCGAGGCCATGCGCCTGAGCGGTCGCCGCCAGTTCCTGCGGTGGGATAGCCGCATCCGACGTAAACCCCACACAGGCAAACTTCGCGTCGATACCGTCGAACGCCGTAAAGAACTCGGACGAATCCTTGGTATTGATCAGACCACAGATCACCGTCAGGGGCTTGGGGTCGCGTACCTGCAGTTCGTCGATATAGGCGCGCAGGGCCCGCGCCGCGTGCGGATTATGCCCGCCGTCGAGCCACAGCTCAGATGCCGGGTCGGGCAGGGCGGCAAACAACGGCCCCGCCTTGATCGCCTGCAGCCGCCCGGGCCAGGTAACGCTCTGCAAACCGGCATCGATGGCGTCAGACGTCAGGCCGATTAGGCGCGCCGCCTTGATGACTACGCCGGCATTGGCAATCTGATGCTCGCCGGGTAGGCGCGGCAAGGACAGGTCGAGCAGGGCATCCTCGTCCTGGAAGACCAGCCGGCCGTTTTCCGGCCAGGCGTCGAACCCTTCGCCCATGACGGTCAGGCTGATGCCGAGCTTGAGCGCCTGGCGTTCCAGGGCGGCGCGCGCCTCGTCCTGCTGGCGCGCGGAAATGGCCGGGGTGCCGCGCTTGAAGATGCCGGCCTTTTCGCGGGCGATCTGGTTCAGCTCGGTCCCGAGGAAGGCCTGGTGGTCGTAGTCGATCGGCGTGATGACGGTCAGCTTCGGATGGCTGACGATATTGGTGGCGTCGAGCAGGCCGCCCAGGCCAGTTTCCAGCAACAACAGATCGGCCGGCACCTCGGAGAAGGCCAGGAAGGCAGCTGCGGTCGTGGATTCGAAGAAGGTCAGGGGCTGGCCGGCATTGGCCTCTTCCACCCGGTGCAGGACATCGCTGAGATAGGTCTCGTCGATCAGCTTTCCCGCCAGGCGGATACGTTCGGCAAAGCGCACCAGGTGCGGTGAGGTATAGGCATGGACGCGCAAGCCTTGCGCCTCCGCCATGGCGCGCAGCATGGCCAGGGTCGAGCCCTTGCCATTGGTGCCGGCGACATGCACGGTCGGGGGAAGGCGGTCCTGTGGCCGCCCCAGCGCCTCGCACACCCGCAGCATGCGATCGAGGTTGAGGTCGATCAGCTTGGGATGCAGGCTTTTCAGCCGCTCCAGCGGGGCATCGAAGGGCAAGAGGCGGTCGGTCATGCCGCGATGTTTAGGACATTTCCGCCGCCCTTAGAAGGGACTTTACGCCGCCCTTAGAAGGGACTTTACGCCGCCTTGCGACGGCCGCCCATCAGCATCGACATCAGGGCGCCCAGCACTTCCGGCAGCTCGGCGCGCGGCACGACGCGATCGACCATGCCTTTTTCCACCAGGTATTCCGAACGCTGGAAGCCTTCCGGCAGCTTTTCGCGGATGGTGGTCTCGATAACGCGCGGGCCGGCAAAACCGATCAGGGCGCCGGGTTCGGCCAGGTGGATATCGCCCAGCATGGCGTAGGAGGCGGTGACACCACCGGTCGTCGGGTCGGTCAACACGACGATATAGGGCAGCTGCTGGGCCTTCAGTTCCTGGATAGCCAGGGTGGTGCGCGCCATCTGCATCAGCGACAGGGCGCCTTCCTGCATGCGGGCGCCGCCGGCGGCCGTGAAGATGACCATCGGGCACTTGCGTGCCACGGCAGCCTTGGCGGCGGCGATAAAGCCTTCGCCGGCAGCCATACCGAGCGACCCGCCCATGAAGGCGAAATCCTGGACCAGGACGATGGCGTCGACGCCCTGCACCTTGCCATAGCCGATGGCCATGACGTCGCGTTCACCGGTAGCGGCGCGGGCCGCCTTCAGGCGTTCGGTATAGGGCTTGCCGTCGGAAAACTGCAGCGGATCCTCGACTACTTCCGGCGTTGGCAGCTTTTCGAATTTGCCGTCGTCGAAGGTGAACTTCATGCGGGCGACCGGGCCGATGCGCATATGGCGGCCGGACGGGGTCACCCATAGGGCGGCTTCGAGGTCGGAACGATAGATCATATCGCCGGTATCGGGATCCTTGACCCACAGGTTTTCCGGTGTGTCGCCGCGGCGGTTTACCAGCTTGGAGACGCCGGGGGCGATCTTGGCCAGCCAGCCGCCGCGTTCACGACGCTCGGTCGTCTTGGCAGCGGGGGGAAGTTTCGGGCCTTTTGTTGAATCAGCCATAGCCATCTGTCTTGCTACTCCTGCACCAATTTACGCTGGCAATAATGCTCTTTACCGATCGTTCATCGCGCCGAATGCACAGCTTCGGCCAATTCCCTGGCCTTTTCCAGCACTTTTGCGGGGATAATGCCATTTTCGGGTAAAGAATTCTTGATTTCATCGACAAGCGCGGAGCCGACGACGGCCGCGTCGGCGACGCGGGCGACCTCGGCGGCGCGCTCGGGGGTACGGATGCCGAAGCCAACGGCGACCGGCAGCCCGCTCGCCGTGCGGATACGGGCGACGGGACCGGCAACCGCATCGGCATCGGCCTCCTTGACGCCGGTGACGCCGGCGACCGACACATAGTAGATAAAGCCGCTGGTCCGGCGCACAAGGGTGGCCAGGCGATTATCGTCGGTGGTGGGGGTCGCCAGGCGGATCAGGGCCAGGCCTTGCGCGTCGAGCGCGTCGGTCAGGCCGCCGGCTTCCTCCGGCGGGCAGTCGACGACGATCAGGCCGTCGGCGCCGCATTCGGCCATGGCGGCCGACCAGGCGGTGTAGCCGCGCGATTCCACCGG
Organism: Asticcacaulis sp.; assembly: GCA_965246725.1. Taxonomy (GTDB): domain Bacteria; phylum Pseudomonadota; class Alphaproteobacteria; order Caulobacterales; family Caulobacteraceae; genus Asticcacaulis. The sequence continues at coordinate 138,432 of CBDFFG010000022.1, read as the reverse complement.
GTTCATATAACCCATCAGGATGATCGGCGTGTCCTGGTCGATTTCGCGAAAGCGGCGGACCAGTTCGAAGACGTCCTTGATCTTCGTGCCGGCCTTCAGCGCGCGTTCGGCGGCGCGCTGGATGGTCGGGCCTTCGGCCATGGGGTCGGAGAAGGGGAAGCCGAGTTCGATGATGTCGGCGCCGGCCGCCGGCAGGCCCTTCAGTGTCTCGAACGCGGTTTCGAGATCGGGATCGCCGGCCATGATATAGGCGACGAAGGCGGCTTTATTGTCGGTTTTGAGCGCGGCAAAGCGCGCATCGATACGGGATACGGGCATGGGTCTATCCGCCTTTTAAAGAGTGTCGCCCATGGCGCTCGCCACGGTGAAGATATCCTTGTCGCCACGGCCGGACAGGTTGAGCACGACGATGCCGCCCTTGCCGATCTCCTTTGCCAGGTCGCCGACGCGGGCAATGGCGTGCGACGATTCCAGTGCCGGGATGATGCCTTCCAGCTTCGAGGTGAGGGCAAAGGCGTCGAGCGCCTCCTTGTCCGTCGCCGTGACATAGCGGGCGCGCCCGGTGTCGAACAGATGGGCATGTTCGGGACCGATGCCGGGATAGTCGAGGCCGGCCGAGATCGAATGGCCTTCGAGAATCTGGCCATCCTCGTCCTGCAGCAGGTAGGTACGGTTGCCGTGCAGCACGCCGGGACGGCCGCCGTTGAGCGAGGCGGCGTGACCGTTATAGACGTCCAGGCCGTGACCGGCGGCTTCGACGCCGACGATCTTGACGCCGTCGTCGTCGATGAACGGGTGGAACATGCCGATGGCGTTCGATCCGCCGCCGACGCAGGCGATGACGGCGTCGGGCAGGCGGCCTTCCTGTTCCAGGATCTGCTGGCGCGTTTCCTTGCCGATGACCGTCTGGAATTCGCGCACCATCTCCGGATAGGGGTGCATGCCGGCGGCGGTACCGATCATGTAATAGGTGTCGTGGACATTGGTGACCCAGTCGCGCAGGGCCTCATTGAGAGCGTCTTTCAGCGTGCCATTGCCATTGGTCACCGGCACGACCTCAGCCCCCATCAGCTTCATGCGGAAGACGTTCGGCTTTTGCCGTTCGACGTCCTTGGCGCCCATATAGACGATGCACGGCAGGTCGAAGCGGGCGCAGACCGTGGCCGATGCCACGCCGTGCTGGCCGGCGCCGGTTTCGGCGATGATGCGGGTACGGCCCATGCGCTTGGCCAGCAGGATCTGGCCGATACAGTTATTGATCTTGTGCGCGCCGGTATGATTGAGTTCTTCGCGCTTGAAATAGATCTTCGCCCCGCCGAAATGCTCGGTCAGGCGTTCGGCGAAATAGAGCGGCGACGGCCGGCCGACGAAGAATTTCAGCAGCGAATGGTATTCCGCCCAGAACTCGGGATCATTGCGCGCGCTTTGCCACGCCTCGGTCAGTTCCAGCACCAGCGGCATCAGGGTCTCAGGGACATAGAGACCGCCGAATTCACCAAACCGGCCATTGGCATCGGGTTGATGATAGGTGTTGGGTCGAACAGAGGCGTCGTTCACCGCACAAAATCCTTTCGTGGACAGCGCTTCCCTTTAGGGAAAACGCTTATGGGAGCCGGACTTATAGAGCTTTTGCCGCATTTAGGAAGTCGGAAATGCGTTGTGGGTCTTTGACGCCCGGATCGGACTCGACGCCTGATGACACATCGACCAGCCTGGCACCGCTGATCGTCACGGCCTCGGCAACGTTTTCGGGTGTCAGTCCGCCGGCCAAGAACCACGGCTTCTGGCCCTGGTACCCGCGCAGAAGGGTCCAGTCGAAGCTTAAGCCCAGGCCACCGGGCAAGACCGCGTCCTTGGGCGCCTTGGCGTCGAACATCAGATAGTCGGAAACCGAATCATAAGTTGCAGCGGCAACCAGATCGCCGGCCTCGGAGATGCTCAGGGCCTTGATCACGGGAATGTTAAGGTGGTCGCGCACCTCGGCGACGCGCTGCGGTGTCTCCTTGCCATGCAACTGGATAAGGTCGGGTTTTACTGTGTCGCGAAGGGATTGCAGCAGGTCGTCGTCCGGATCGGCGACAACGCTTACCAGGGGCTTTGTGACACAGTCGTTACGAAGCCCTTGCATCAACCTGGCCATCTGGTCCAGGCTAAGGTGGCGCGGGCTCTTGCCGAAATGGATGAAGCCGAGAAAATCGGCGCCATGGGTCAGGGCGACGTGTGCGGCGTCGCGGGTAGAAATTCCACAAATCTTGGCCTGGATCGACATGTGACAGGGCTTAACGCCGGGCTTTAGGAAAAAGCAAGAATTTACGCCTACCGTCGTTTGTTAAATAAAATGAAAAAGAAAAATTATGGGAAACGCGTACAATCGAAGGGTAACCAATGGAGCATGTTCTCCTAAGCGATATCAGTAACGGGTCGTACCTGAAGCTGGCGCTGGCGCCGCGGGGAGAGCGGCCCGGCGAAACGACACATTATAGCTGCGACGACCTCGATGGCTTCAAGGCCTCGATCAGCGACTTCCTTGACCAGCAGGGTCAACCGCGTCTCGCCGGCGCGGCGATCTCGGCTGCCGGTTGGGAACGTGACGGCCTGGTGCAGTTGCCGAACCACGGCTTCAGCATCCAACGCAACGATATGCGCCAGATGCTGGGTGTCCAGCGCATCAACATCGTCAACGACTTCGTCGCCAAGGCGCTCGCCATTCCGCGTCTCGAAAGCTACGAGTGCCAGAAGCTGTGCGGCGCCGACGCCCTGAACGACCAGGTCATCGCCGTCATCGGCCCGCATACGGGCCTGGGCGTTGCCGCGCTCGCGCCCGACGGCATGGGCAACTGGACGGCCATGCCGAGCGAAGGCGGCCACTCGGATCTTGCGCCGACGACTGCGACCGAGGCCGCTGTGCTGCGCTGGCTGACACAGAAATACGGCCACGTCTCGCGCGAACGCGTCATCTCCGTCCCGGGTATTGTCGATATCTGGCAGGCCCTGACGGCGATTGCCCGTGACGACGCCCGCCTGCCGTCGCCGGAAGAGGTCATCGCCATGGCCTCGGCCGGGGACGATCGTTCGCGTCAGGCCATCGATCTCAGCATGGGCTGGTTTGCCGCCATGGCATCCGATATCGCCCTGATCATGGGCGCGCGCGGGGGTGTCTACCTGGCCGGCGACCTGCTCGACATGATCGGCGACCTGTTCGACGCCGACGCCTTTGTCGCCCGCTATCGCGCCAAGGGTCGTCTCAGCGACTATGTCAGCGAAATCCCTGTGTTCCGCGCCACGGCGCCGGACCTGGAGGTTATCGGTTTGGCTACACTTTTCGACTAACCCTGTTCGCTTCGTATAGAGGTCCGCGTACTGGACCGGAGAGACTTAATGTCGGATCACGTACTGCTGTGTGACTTTTCTTTTGGCTCGTACATGAAGCTGGCGATCGGCACGCCGGGCTCCCGGCCCGGCGACGCCACCCTCTATTCATGCAACAGCAAGGCCGATTTCGACGAAGCGGTGCTGGAATTCCTGGCCGCCCAGGGCTCACCGCGTCTGATCGGCGCTGCCCTGTCGTCGCGCGGCTGGGAACGCAAGGGGTCGATCCAACTGCCGGAAAAAAGCCTGGCACTCGGACGCGACGACCTGCGCGAACTGCTGGGCGTGCAACGCGTCAACCTGGTCAACAACTTCGTCGCCCGCGCCCTGGCTATTCCGCGCCTGCGCGGTGCCGAACGCGTACGTATCTGCGGCGGTGACGCCATGGAAGAACAGGTTGTCGCCGTGCTGGGACCCCACCATGGTCTCGGTCTTGCCGCCCTGGCGCCTGACGGCATGGGCGGCTGGACGGCCATGCCCTGCGAAGGCGGCCATTCCGATCTGCCGGTTACGACGGAACGCGAATGGCAGGTCTTCGAAGCCCTGCACCGCAAACATGGCCATGTGGCGCGCGAATTCGTCATCTCGTTCAACGGCCTGGTCGAACTTTTCCACGCCCTGGCCGAGATCGACGCCCAGGATGTGCGTGCCGATACGCCGGAAGAAATCATCGCCCTGGCGGCGATCGGTGACCCGCTGGCGGTCGAGACGGTCGCCCTGTGCACCGGCTGGCTGGCGGCCATGGCGTCGGATGTCGGCCTGATCCTCGGCGCCCGCGGCGGTATCTATCTTACCGGCGACCTGATGGACCTGCTGGGCGACATGTTCGACACCGAGGCCTTCTGCAAGCGTTACGCCGACAAGGGCCGCCTCAGCGGCTATGTCGAAGAAATCCCCGTCTATCGCACCCAGGCGCGCGATCTGGAAATCATCGGGCTGCAGACCCTGTTTGACTAAAAGAAAAGGCCGGGATTGCTCCCGGCCTTTTGCTTATTTGGTGCCGTTCTGCTTTTTCAGCTCGGCGATGATTTCCTTGAGCAACTCGACCTCTGTAGGTCCGGGCTCGGCGATCACGACTGGAGGCGGCGGCATCAGCTTGTTGATCGCCTTGACGACCAGGAAGATGGCGGCGCCGATGATCAGGAACTGGATGACGGTGTTGATGAACAGGCCGTAGGAGATGACGACCTCAGGCTTGGCTTGGTCGAGCTTCGGCAGCTTCAGCACCAGGCTGGAGAAGTCGACGCCGCCGGTGATATAACCGATCGGCGGCATGACGATATTGTCGACCAGCGAGGTGACGATCTTGCCGAAGGCGCCGCCGATAACGACACCGACCGCGAGGTCGACGACATTGCCGCGCATCATGAAGGTCTTGAATTCGGAAACAATGCTCATGGGTAGCCCCTCCCGGTTTGAGCCTTAAAGAACTTATTCGGCTTCGTTGTCGTCGCCGCTGAGGTTCAGGCGCTCACGCAGTTCCTTGCCGCTCTTGAAGAAGGGAACGTGCTTGGCGGGGACCTTGACGGATTCGCCGGTGCGCGGATTGCGACCGGCACGGGCCGGACGGGAGCGCACCGACAGGGCGCCGAAACCGCGAAGCTCGACCCGTCCACCCTTTTCCAAGGTGCCGATCATCGACTCCAGGATCAGGTTGACGGCGCGTTCAACGTCCTTTTGGGTCAGGTGTGGATACTCGGACGCCAGTCGTTCGATAAGTTCTGATTTCAACATTGCTGTATCCCCCAACACGTGAACGTCTCAGATTTGCAAACATGTCCGAAAAATGAAAAGCGATCAAGGGCTTGTTCACATATTAACGCTTTTGATAGCGCTAACAGGCAGAAAAATCTTCAACCCTGGGGGCAAATGGCCTGACAACTGCCCCCGTCAGGCGATTTTCGCCAAAAAACCGTTGTTTGACGGGGGCTTGTTCATATTACGAATCACTTGTGGCCGCTGGCCTGGCGAAAACCGCCGCTACAGGCCTGTCCACATGGTCTGGAACCTTAATCCGGCTTTTGCGGCGAATTGATCGCCCAGCGGACGCCGAACGGATCCTTTAGTTCGCCATAGCGATCGCCCCAGAATTCGACCTTGATCGGCATGGTGATCTCGCAGCCGGCGGCGACGGCACGGTCCCACCACAGGTCGGCATCATCGACGACCAGAGTCATGGTGAAGCTGTGCGACGGCTGATGGCCGCGGCCGTACTCCGGAAACGTGTCGCCCACCATCAGCGAGCCGCCGTGCAGTTTCAGGTGGCAGTGCATGACGCGGCCGTCGGACGTGGGCATATGGCGCAGCACCTCGGCGGCGAAGGCCTTCTGGTAGAAGGCTATGGCGTCGGTGGCGCCCTCGAGGCTGAGATAGGGGATGACGCCGGTGAACAGGGCGGGGTCGATCGTGTCGGTTTCGCTCATGGTCTCTTGTTCCTTGTGCCTGGGTTAAGGTGTACGCGCATCGGGATTGAACAGCATGACGGGACGGATCTCATAGGCGCCGGCCGAGCCACTGGCGGCGGCCAGCTGCTTCGCCGCGGCGATGGCGCCGTCGAGATCGTCGCACTCGACCATATAGAAACCGAGCAGCTGTTCCTTGGTCTCGGCGAAGGGGCCGTCGATAACCGCCGTGTCGCGGCCCTTGCGCAGGGTGACGGCGGCGGTGGTCGGCATTAGCCGGGCGACGGGGCCGAGGGTTTTTTCGGCCACCAGCCGCGACTGGACAATGCCGAGGTCGCGCAAGACCTCGGCGTCCTTTTCGGCGCTCCAGTGGCTGATGGCCTCTTCGGAGTCGTAGCAAAGAATGGCGTAATGCATGACGGGTTCCCTGTCGCTGTATTAGAACGAATGCCGGTATCGGTTATCGACATAAGCCCGGAAATAATTTTCAGGAAAGAGCACAAAAAAAGCCGGAACCCGTTGCCAGGTTCCGGCTTGATTTTCAGGCGGCTCCGGCCATCCCGAAGGACGGCCGGCTCACGGCAGGGTCTTACGAACCGGCCTTGTCGCGCAGGGCGGCGCCCAGGATGTCACCGAGCGAAGCGCCCGAGTCCTGCGAACCGTACTGTTCGATAGCTTCCTTTTCGGCGTACATTTCCAGGGCCTTGATCGAAACGGAGACCTTGCGGGCCGCCTTGTCGACATTGGTGACCTGGGCGTCGATACGATCGCCGACGGCAAAACGCTCGACGCGTTGCTCGTTGCGGTCGCGCGACAGGTCCGACTTGCGGATGAAGGCCGACATCGGTGCATCGTCGTCGCCGAACTTGACTTCGATGCCGCCCGAGGTGACTTCCGTCACGGTGACGGTGACCGTCTGGTTCTTCTTGAAGGTGTCGCCGGTCATCGGATCGTTGCCGAGCTGCTTGATGCCCAGCGAGATACGTTCCTTCTCGACGTCGACGTCGAGGACCTTGGACTTGACGACATCGCCCTTCTTGTACTTCGAGATGGCTTCTTCGCCCGGCAGGTTCCAGTCGAGATCCGACAGGTGGACCATGCCGTCGATGTCGTTTTCGAAGCCGATGAACAGACCGAATTCGGTCGCGTTCTTGACTTCGCCTTCGATCGTCGAGCCGACCGGGTGCGCCGACAGGAAGGCATCCCAGGGGTTTTCCTGGGCTTGCTTCAGGCCGAGCGAGACGCGGCGCTTCGAGGCATCGACTTCCAGGACGACAACCTCAACCTCTTGCGAGGTGGAGACGATCTTGCCCGGATGGACGTTCTTCTTGGTCCACGACATTTCCGAAACGTGAACCAGGCCTTCGACGCCCGATTCCAGTTCGACGAAAGCGCCGTAGTCCGTGATGTTGGTGATGCGACCATGGAACTTGCCGCCGACCGGATACTTGACGTCGACATTTTCCCACGGGTCGGATTGCAGTTGCTTCATGCCGAGGCTGATGCGTTGCGTGTCCGGATTGATCTTGATGATCTGGACGCGAACCTGGTCGCCAACGTTAAGCACTTGCGACGGATGGCTGACGCGCTTCCACGACATATCGGTGACGTGCAGCAGGCCGTCGATGCCGCCCAGGTCGACGAACGCACCGTAATCGGTGATGTTCTTGACGACGCCGTCGCGGATCTCGCCTTCGGCCAGCTGGCCGACGAGCTCGGTGCGCTGTTCGGCGCGGGCTTCTTCCAGGATGGCGCGACGCGACACGACGATATTGCCGCGCGGACGGTCCATCTTCAGGATGGCGAAGGGCTGTTCCTTGTTCATCAGCGGCGCAATGTCGCGGACGGGGCGGATATCGACCTGCGAACCGGGCAGGAAGCCCGAAGCGCCGTCCATATCGACCGTGAAGCCACCCTTGACGCGACCGACGATGGTACCCATGACCGGTTCGCCGCGGTTGAAGATCGCTTCCAGACGGGTCCAGGCTTCCTCGCGGCGGGCCTTTTCACGGCTGATGACGGCTTCGCCCATGGCGTTTTCGACGCGTTCCAGGTAGACTTCGACCGTGTCGCCAGCCTTGAGGGCAGCGCCATCGGTGCCGAATTCCTTCAGCGGAATACGGCCTTCGGTCTTCAGACCGACGTCGACCATGACGTAGTCCTTTTCGACGGCGACGATCAGGCCGTGAACAACCTGGCCTTCGAGCATGTCGCGGCCCTGAAGGCTCTCGTCAAGCAGGGCGGCGAAGTCGTCGCGCGAGGGATTGTAATCGCTCATATAGTCTCTTTGTTTTTGTGGGCGCGTGTCCCGGATCGTGATTCCCCAAAGCCAAATGGAGGCATATTGCCTCTGGGGACGGTGCGCGGGGGTGCGGCTTTGAATGTACGGGGTTCGGGCGTTTCAGCCCATTCAGTGCGCTGCGGCAGGAATCCTGCCCGGGGACGAGTCTTGTGGCTTGCCTCAAGAGACCGGTCTGTGGATTTGGCGCGCCGTTTACGGGGTGCCAGAACGGTCTTTCACAAGGGATCGCGCAGCCGCGATGGCCGCCTCTATACCCAAGTCGGACGTATCAAGCAAGAGTGCATCTTTCGCCATTTCCAGCGGGGCGTCGGCCCGGCCCGAATCTCGGGCGTCGCGGATGCGGATATCGCTCAGCACCTCGTCGAAGGTCAGGTCCGGATCGAGCTTGCCGAGCTGCAGCCAGCGCCTGTGGGCGCGGACCTCGGGCGCCGCCGTGACGAACAGCTTCACCGGGGCATGCGGGGCAATGACCGTGCCGATATCGCGGCCGTCGAGCACGGCGCCCGAGGCCTGGTTGGCGAAGTCGATCTGGAACTGCTTGAGCGCGGCGCGCACCTGCGCAATGGCGGCGACCTGCGACGCGCGCTCGCCGGCTTCGCGGCCGCGTAAGGACTCGTTGGCCAGCAGTTCGGGCGTGATCTCTTTTGCGAGAGCCGCCAGGACATGGGTTTCGCTCAGGGGCACGTCGTCGTGAAAGGCCAGGTGGCCGATGGCGCGGTATAGCAGGCCGGTGTCGAGGACGGGCAGGCCGTAGTCGGCGGCGATGACGGCGGCCAGCGTGCCCTTGCCGGAGGCGGCCGGGCCGTCGAAGGCGATAAGCAGGGGGGAAGAGGTCATGATCGGTACGGCCAATATGCAACGGCGAAGCAAAAAGGGCTTAGCAAGGGCAGGGGTATTTGAAAAGCAGACAAAAAAGGTTAATGTCCGCGCACACGGTTAGGGGCGGCGGATGTATGGACTGTATTCAATCTTAGCGGGGATAGTCTTGCTGGGCGTGGCGGCCGCTGCAGCCTTACGGTATACCCCGATCGCGTCCTTGTTCGGCGACGACACCTCGGCGCGCCAGGACGCCGAGAAAAACCGCCTTGCCCTGATCAAGGCGACCGGGACGGCGATCGATGAGCTCAACACCTTTTATACCGAGCTGGGCGAGGTCGTCGTTGCCTTCAATCAAAAGCATATCCTGTTCGGCGACCGCTACCTGCGCTTCAAGTTTCGCCTGATCCCGGTGCGCCTGCCGATGGATTATCGCGTCAAGTGCGCCCAGCTGCGTATCGACTCCGACCTCTATGTCAGCCGGACCGTCACCGAGGACGTGGTCCATAAGGCCGAAATCTTCCACGACTTCGTCATGGAGCACAATTACGACGCCCTGATCCGCTTTCTTGGCTATGACAACAGCGTGCGCAAGCTGATGAGCACCCTCGACGAGGTTCATCTGCGCCAGCTCGTTACCCTGGTCTCAGGCGGCGAGGCCGGCGGTTCCCCGCTGGGCGTCAACATGCTGATCCACGACTTCGACAATGTCTGCGTCGATTTCCGCGCCCAGCGCCAGGGCTTCGTCGACCTGAAGAAAAGCCTTGAAGGCCTCAAGCTCAAAAAGCCCCTGAATAAATAGCTATTCGAACGCCAGTTCGACGCCGACGCTCTGCAGGTCACGCCAGTAGCCGGGATAGGTCTTGGCCGTGCAGCCGGGATCGAGGATGCGTACGCCGTCGACGACCAGGGCGGCCAGGGCGAAGGCCATGGCGATGCGGTGATCGTGATAGGTGGTGATGTCGGCCGAGACTGTGCCGCCGATCAGGCTGCGGTCGGGCGTGATCAGCAGGTCGTCGCCGATCTCTTCGGCCAGGCCGGCCTGGATGCGGTTGAGTTCCGTGGCTACGGCATTGATCCGGTCGCATTCCTTGACGCGCAGATTGGCGATGCCGACGAACCGCACCGGTGTGGTGTTGAAGGCGGCCAGCACGGCGATGGTCGGAATGGCATCCTGCATCTGGCTGCCGTCGATCACCGCCGGCAGGTTGGGGAATTGCGAGATGACGTCATAGGCCTTGGCGTCCGGCTGCATCATGTCGCCGGGGGCGATACCGATATCGATGTCGGCGCCCAGCAGGGCATTGATGCCCCAGATATAGGTCGCGGCGCTGGCATCCGGCTCGACGCGGTAGTCGCGCGCCTGATAGGGAGTGTTGGCTACCTGCCAGCTCAAGGGGCCGGTCGCGGTGATTTCGGCTCCGAAGGCACGCATGCAGGCGAGGGTGATGTCGATATAACCCAGCGCGCCGATGTCGCCGTCCTTGACGCGCAGGTTGAACGGCGCGCTGCCTTGCGTTCCGGCCATCAGCAGGGCCGAGACATACTGACTGGACAGGCTGGCATCGACCTCGATCGAGCGGTTGGTGAAACCACCCGTGCCGGTCACGGTGACGGGCGGGCAGCCGGTCGGCGCAACGGCTTCAACACCAGCCGTATTGAGAGCCTCGACCAGGGGCGCGATCGGACGCTTCTGCATATGGACGTCGCCGGTCAGCACGGTGGTGCCGTCGATATTGGCGGCGGCCGCCGTCAGGAAGCGCACGGCCGTACCGGCATTGCCGAGAAACAGCGGACTTTGCGACGGGATCAGGGTGCCGGTGCTTTCAACGACAAAGTCGGTATCGCCGGCATCGGTGACGGCCACGCCCAGCTGGCCCAGGGCCACCGACATATATTTTGTGTCGTCGCTTTTGAGGGCGCCGCTGATATGGCTTTTGCCCTGCGCCAGCGCCGCGATCAGCAGGATCCGGTTGGTGATGGACTTCGATCCGGGCAGGGCGATTTGCCCTGAGATCCCTTGTGGCAGTGGCACAAGTCTTACGGCGTTCGACGGATTGGGGGTTTGGCTGGAGGTCATGACGCGTCGAAAATAGGTCCTGGTTTTTCCGCCGCGAGGACCCTCAAGCAAGAAAATTTGAGGCCGGACGAAATTTAAGCTTTTGACAGGAGGGCTATCTAGTGGCAAGGGGGCCAATCGCAAATGTATTTTTTCTATTCCGATCGATAAGGACGTCTCGTGGCTGATCCTGCCCTTGGTACCAAACAGATTTGCCCTAACTGTACGGCAAAATTCTACGACCTGAACAATCGCCCCGCTCACTGCCCGCGTTGCGCCTTCGAATTCGACCCCGAAGAGGCTGTTCGTACCCGTCGCGCCCGCGTCCGCACCACCGCTCCCGACTATGAGGATACGGACGAGGAAGCCGAAGATCAGGTCAAGGGCAAGCCCCAGGCCGATGATGAAGATGAAGAGCCCGAAGTGGTGACGCCGGAAATCGACGAAGTGGTCGCCGACGACACCATCCTGGCCGAAGAAGACGAAGACCTCGACCCGGCCGATCCGGCCCGCGTCGGTGGCGGCGCCGACACGGTCGACATGGATATCGAAGACGCCGACCTCGGCGACGATGATGCCGACGACGTGCCGTTCCTCGAAGACGAGGATGATGATTTCGATGAAGATATCGAAGGCATCCCCGGCGCCGACGACGAAGACAATATCTAAAAGAGACAGGCCGCCGGTTTATCCGGCGGCCTTTTTCGTTGCGTACCGTTACAGGGCGATGCCGAACAGGTCCTGGACGGCCTGGCGGCGTTGATCGTCGTCCAGGCGGCTTTCGGTCAGGTGCCCGTCTTCGTAGGTCTTCAGGCTGTGCCCGGCCAGGATATGCCGGCCGGTCTGCGTGTGGCGCATGATCATTAGCACCTGGGTGAAGATGGCGTCCGGTGAATTGGAATTGTAATAGTTGGCCGGAATGAAGTCGCTAAGCTCGAATGGCGCCAGGCTGAAACCGTAAAGACTGTCCCAGCCGTCGGGCATGCTGGCCTGGACGACATGGTCGCCGTGATCGTCGATGATAAGGCGGTAGGTGTCGAAATCCTGCAGCACCTCCGTATCGAGGATGGCCAGGTTCATGGGCCGGCGGATGGCCAGGCGACCATATCCTGTATCGCACAGCCACTGTTCTTCGCCCACGGTGGCAATGACGGCCATGTGGGTGCGGGCACGCCGGGTCGGGAAACCCATGGGACGGGCGCCGGCCAGGTAATAGGGAATGCCGACCGCCTCGAGCGCCATGGCGAACAGGCTGTTGACCTCGTAGCAATAGCCACCGCGCCGGGTCGGCAGGATCTTGGCGACGATGTCTTCAGGCACGATCGACACCGTCTTTCCGGCCTGGACATCGAGGTTCTCGAACGGCACGCTGCGCAGCTGTTTCTGCATCAGCTGTGTCAGGGTGGCCAGATCGGGGCAGGGTTCGCCCTCATAGCCGATGCGCGCCAGATAGGCGTCGAGGGTGAAATTGCTGGCCTTCATGCCTGTTTCCGTTGCTGTTTTGCCCGTAATGCCATGGCAAGACGGACTGTCCACATCTGTCAGCAACAAAAATCAAAAAAAGTGCGAAAAAGCGCTTGCACGGGGGCGAGCCTTGAAATAGAAGTCGCCGCCTCGGACGGGGACACCCACCCGGGACCATCCTTAAGATGGGGCTTTAGCTCAGCTGGTAGAGCGCTTCAATGGCATTGAAGAGGTCAGCGGTTCGACTCCGCTAAGCTCCACCATTAAAAACCCCCGCCCCTTCGGCGGGGTTTTTTAATGGTGAACCTTCGCTGTCGAACCGCGCGGTTCGGCGCGACCCGAAAGGGCGCGCGACGCCGAAGGCACCCGAAGGGCAAGCCGCGTCAAAACGCGGCGCGTCACTCCGCTAAGGGTGCTGGCCACACGTAGCAAAAATGCGCGTAGATAACAAAAACTGTTTAGCCAGACATCTTGTTCGCTTTGTCGACAAAGCGCTCCCACAATTTCCCCAATACATTCCGCACCCTGCATCCTTAACGCGAAACTCGTTTCATTTACCGTGTTCTTTTCGTCGCAGGATTGTGTCTTTTCGTCGCGATTTACACATTCCTTATCGAATCTTGATATAGTGAAGGCCTAAGAAAAGGTGCTGCCGCCGGTGGGCGTGCAGGACGATATAAATCATGGTGATGGCTATGAAAAAAACGACAGGTGAAAACTGGATTTCCTGCGCTCGCTCGGTGGCTCCGGCCATTTCGATGCAGACCGTGGCCCGCAGCGCGACCCTCGCGCCGCGCCCGCGCTTCGATGCATCGCCGCGCACCTCGCAGGTCTACGCTTCGGCAAACTAAAGGCCTCCGTATTTCGCTTTTATGCGTGACGACCTATATCCTTCTTCAGGAGGATAGATCATGCCTGACGTGAAAACCGATCCCATTATCGACAATGCCGACGACAAGCGCTTCGAGCTGCAGGTCGACGGCTGGACTGTCTTTGCCGACTACAGCCTGGATGGGAAAAGCCTGCATATCCACTATGTCGAGGCACCGCCGGAACTGCGTGGCAGTGGCGCGGCCGGCCGGCTGATGGAAGGTATTGCGCAGCTGGCGCAGGACAACGGCTATCGCATCGTACCGATCTGCGGCTATGCTGCCGCCTGGATGCGCCGTCACAGCGAATATCACAAGCTGCTGGTCTGACACGCGTCCTCTGGGGGACGCATGATTACGACACTTGCCATTTCCGGTTACCGCTCGCTGCGCGACGTTGTGCTGGCGCTTGAACCCCTGAATGTGGTCACCGGGGCCAATGGTGCAGGCAAGTCCAGCCTCTATCGCGCCCTGCGACTGCTGGCGGATATCGCCCAGGGTCGTATTATCGGTGCGCTGGCGGCCGAGGGCGGCCTGTCCTCGACCCTGTGGGCCGGACCCGAAAAGTTCTCGCGCGGCATGAAGGACGGCTCGCAACCCATCCAGGGGCTGGTACGGAAAGAGTCCGTCAGCCTGAAGCTTGGCTTTGCCACCGACGACTACGGTTATGCCATCGATCTGGGTTTGCCGTCTCCGGGGATGTCTCCTTTCATCAGCGACCCATTTATCAAGGCAGAAAGCCTTTGGCTTGGTCAGGTTTTGAGGCAGCGTAACGAGATTGCAAGCCGCAGGGGCGCTGGGGTAAAGGTGCGTGGCGAAAAAGGCGAATGGGCTCAGACCCTGACCGAACTTTCGCCCTATGACAGCATGATGACCCATGCCAGCGATCCTCGCGATGCCGTCGAATTATTGCGCCTGCGCGAAGCCATGCGCGGCTGGCGTTTCTACGATCATTTCCGCTCCGATCGCGGCGCTCCGGCTCGCCATCCTCAGTTTGGTACCTATACGCCCGTCCTGGCCAGCGACGGCGGCGATCTGGCAGCGGCCGTCAAGACCCTGTTGGTGATCGGTCAGCGGGAAGACTTCGAGGAAGCGCTCGAAGATGCTTTCCCAGGCTCGGCCATCGATGTCTACGATGTCGACCTGTGTGAAATCGCGATGCGGCAGAAAGGACTATTGCGTCCCTTGTCCATGGCCGAGCTATCCGACGGTACCCTTCGCTACTTGCTGCTGATGACAGCCCTGCTGTCTCCGCGGCCGCCAGCCTTCATGGTGCTTAACGAACCCGAGATGAGCCTGCACCCCGACCTGTTGCCGGCGCTGGGCCGTCTGATCGCCCGGGCGTCGGAACGCAGCCAGATCCTGGTCGTGTCGCACTCGCACGAACTGGTCGCCGCGCTCGAGGCGGCGAAGGCGACCAACCGCATTACCCTGGAAAAGGTGCTTGGCGAAACACAGGTCGTCGATAACGACCCGCCACCGTGGGAATGGCTTACGCGTTAGGCGACCTGTACCGCCTTCAATGCCTCGACCAGGGACCGCACATCACGCGGGCCGTCATACCGCTCGCCATTGATGAACAGGCTTGGCGTGCCGTTGACGCCACTCATCACGCCGGTCTGGAAATCGTGCTTGATACGGGCGTTGAGTGCGCCGCCATTGATGTCGGCGACAAAACGATCGGTATCGAGACCGACCTTTTCGGCATAGACCAGGATGGACTCGTCGCTGAGGTCGAACTGGTTTTCATAAAGCATGTCGTGCATCTGCCAGAACTTGCCCTGCAGGTTGGCGGCCTCGGCCGCTTCCGCCGCCATCAGGGCCTGCGGATGGATCTGGGTGATGGGGAAGTTGCGGAAGACGAAGCGCAAGCCCTTGCCCATCTTCGCCTGCACCTCTTTCAGGATGGGATAGGCCTCGCCGCAGTAGCTGCACTGGTAATCGCCATATTCCACCAGGGTGACGGGGGCCGTCTCCGGGCCCTGGCTGTGATCGGTCGCCGATACGGCTTCGCTCAGAGTGCTGTCGTCGCCCGTGCTCATTGTGTCGTCTCCGTTTGCAGGGCCTGAAGGGCCTTCATGATGCCGGCCGCGCCGGGATTGATGCCGATCGGTGAAACATAGGAATAGCGAATAATGCCCTCGCCATCGATGACGAACAGGGCGCGTTCCGACGTGCCTTCGAGCTCGCGATAGACGCCATAGCTGTGGGCAACGCTGCCCTTGGGCTCGAAGTCGGACAGCAGGGTGAAATGAAAGCCGCGGTCCCTGGCAAAGGCCAGGTGGCACCAGATGCCGTCGACCGAGATGGCGATCAGGTCGGCGTCGAAGCCGGAAAACTGCTCGCGCAGTTCATTATAGAGGGCCAGCTGGTCGCCGCACACCGGGCTCCAGTCGGCCGGATAGAAGACCAGGATGACATTGCGCCCCTTGAACTCAGACAGGGAGACCTTCTGGTCGGGGGTGGCGGGCAGGGTGAAGTCGGGCGCCTTGGCGCCGGCAGACAGGGCCATGTGAATTCCTTTGGCGGGTACGGGGGACTATACAGACGCTACAGGAAGGACCTATTGAACCTTCGTATAAGCGCAATCCCAAAAGTGGCCGCCACTTTCGGGCTAAATTGCGCGTCAAAAAGAAAATTGCATAGGAGGGTTTTGACTCTACCAAAATCCTCCTATGCATAAGGTAAGTATGCCAAACGCTGGCACAAGACCCGTTGGCTGAGGAGATGAAGATGGAAACCGTCACCCTGTGGCGGCCGGTGGGGCCCAAGGAACTGGAACTGATCGAGGCGACGGGTATGACGGCGTTTCCGCCGCGTCTGCCGGAGCAGCCGATCTTCTATCCGGTGACGACCGAGGCCTATGCCATCAAGATCGCCCGCGACTGGAATGTGCCGGAAAGTGGTTCGGGCTTCGTGACGCGCTTTGCCGTCGACAAGGCCTTCCTCGATAAATACCCGGTCGAGATCGCGGGTGGGCGGGAACACAGCGAATACTGGATTCCCGCCGAGGATCTGGATGCCTTCAATGCGGCCATTGTCGGCCCCATCGAAGTCACCGTCCGTTTTCCGTAAGCGTTACGCCGCATCCAGTTCGATAAGCAGTTCGTCCAGTTGGTCGAATTGCTCGGGCATGCCTTCGCCCATGCCTTCGACGGCCATGTCGCGGGCTTCCGTGGTGGGATAGAGCTCGCTCAGGGTCAGCACGGTCTTGCCGTCCGTTTCCTCGAGGGTCAGGGTCGAGACGGCGCCGTCCTCGCTTTCCTCGTTGGTCCACACGATGCGGGCATTCGGCACGACTTCGAGATACTGGCCGAAGAAGGCCATGATCTTTTCCGAGGACGGGTGGGCGAACTCGAAACGATATGTGCCGCCGGTGCGGACATCGGCTTCGCAGGACACCAGGGTCGCACCGGTCGACTTGGGCGTCCACCAGCGCTTGAGCAGTTCCGGTGTCGTCCATGCCTGGAAGATGAGGCGTGCGGGGCCATTGAAGCTGCGCGTAATGACGAGCTCGCGCTCCGACTTTCGTTCGACCTTGGTGGCCTTATCCTGGTGTGCCATCGGACATCTCCTTCTGTTTCAATTCTTCCACAATCGCATCCAGCGCATCGAACCGTTCGGCCCAGCGCTGGCGATATTTCTCGATCCAGGCGGCTTCGTCCTCGAGCCGGCGCATGCCGAGCCGGCAGGTGCGCACGCGCCCGATCTTTTCCGTAACGACGAAACCGGCGTGCTCCAGGATGCTGACATGCTTCTTCATGCCGGTAAGGGTCATGTGGAAGGTCTCGGCCAGGTCCGTGATCGAGGCATCCGTCCGGCCAAGCCGCTCCAGCACGCCGCGCCGGGTGGCATCGGAGAGCGCTGTGAACGAGGCGTCGAGATGTGTTGCATACTGAACCATTTGGTTCAGTATTAGCACGCGATCCAATAGTATGCAAGTGACGTGGCGCGAAGCGCCTTTCGGATCAAGAGACGCGTGCGGTCATCGACCGTTGCGCAATAATAATCTGTGCAATCTGTGTAATCTGTGGATTCATCTTGCCGAAGTCTTCACACGTGCAAGCCTTTCAAAAATAACGAGAATCCACAGATTACACAGATTGCACAGATTATCCGCGTTCATCCGGCCGGCTGTGCCGGCTGCCGGATATGAAGGCGCTTCGCGCGCACAAAAACCCCGCCGGTTGGTACCGGCGGGGTTTTTGGTCTTGCCAGGTGTAAAAACGTTAGAACCAGTTGGTCGGCGTCGGATTGCGATCGAAGGTCCGCTGGTGCCAATAGGGGTAGCTCGGCGTGGTCGAGCTGGCGGCGTCGAGTTTGGCGATCTGGTCGGCCGTCAGGGTCCAGCCGACGGCGCCGAGATTGGCGCGCAACTGCTCTTCGTTACGGGCGCCGATGACGATATTGCTGACGCTTGGGCGGCTGGCCAGCCAGTTGAGCGCCACCTGCGGCACCGACTTGCCGACCTCTTCTGCGACTTCCTGCAGGGCGTCGACGATGGTGAACAGCTTTTCGGTATCGACCGGTGGGCCGCCGGCCTCGCCGCCCTGGGCGATGCGGCCCTCGGTCGGCGGGGAGTTGCGCGTGATCTTGCCGGTCAGGCGACCCCAGCCGAGCGGTGACCACACCATGGTGCCGACGCCCTGGTCGAGCGCCAGCGGCATCAGTTCCCATTCGTAGTCGCGGCTGAGCAGGGAGTAGTAACCCTGATAGGCGACATAACGCGCCAGGCCATACTTTTCCGAGGTCGCCAGCGCTTTCATCAGGTGCCAGCCGGAATAGTTGGAGGCGCCGATATAGCGCACCTTGCCGGAAGTGATCAGGGTGTCGAGCGCCGACAGGGTCTCGTCGATCGGGGTCTGGGCGTCGAAGCTGTGCATGAAGTACAGGTCGATATAGTCGGTGCCGAGACGCTTCAGGCTGGCCTCGGCCGCCTTGATGATGTGGTAGCGCGACGAGCCCTTGTCATTGGGGCCCGGGCCCATGGTGAAGGTCGACTTGGTCGAGATCATGACGTCATCGCGACGGCCCTTGACGGCGGCACCGAGGATTTCTTCCGATGCGCCGGCCGAATAGACGTCGGCGGTGTCGAAGAAGTTCATGCCGGCCTCGAGGCTGATATCGACCAGGCGCGTGGCGTCGGCGGCGTCGCTGCTGCCCCACTTGCTGAACATGTCACCCTTGCCGCCGAACGTGCCGGTGCCCAGCGACAGGACGGGCACCTTGAGCCCTGAATTACCTAAACGACGAAATTCCATGCTTATTCTCCTAAAGCCTGGGAAGGAACGGATTGGGGTGTGGCGGAAATCCGCACCATGATAAGGGCGACGCACAGGGCGGCGATGGCCAGGGCCGCCGCCGACAGGCTGACGGCGCGCAGGCCGAAGCCGGCGCTGATGACCATGCCGCCGGCCCAGGCGCCGAGCGCATTGCCGGCATTGAAGGCGCCGATATTCAGGGTAGAGATCAGGCCGGGGGCGTCTCGCCCTTGCGCGATCGCATTGGTTTGCAGGATGGCGACGGCGGCAAAGGCGGCCGAGCCCCACAGGAAGAGGACGATCTCGGCCGGAATGACCGAAGTGCTGGCGAAATAGAAGGCAGCCTGGATGACGGCAACCGTGGCCGGCACCAGGACCAGGGCGGTCTTCAGCCGCCAGTCGGCGAGGCGGCCGCCGACATAGTTGCCGAGCGTCAGGCCGATACCGATGGCCAGCAGGGTAAAGGTCACGGCCTGCGGCGTGATGCCGGTGACGGTTTCCAGCACCGGCGCGATATAGGTGAACAGGGCGAACATCGAAGCGCTCATGAAGACGGTGACCAGCATGGCCGTCCACACCCGCACCGACTTCAGGGCGTCGAGATTGTCGCGAGTCTCAGCGCCGGCCTGTGTCTGTTTCGGCAGCAGCAGGTACAGGGACGCAAGCGCCACGACACCGATGCCGGCAACGATCCAGAAGGTGGTGCGCCAGCCCAGGGCCTGGCCGATGGCGGTGCCGAAGGGCACCCCGATGACATTGGCCAGGGTCAGGCCCATGAACATCATGGCTACGGCCGAGGCCTTTTTATTGTCCTCGACCAGGCTGGCCGCCGTTACCGATCCGATGCCGAAAAAGGCGCCGTGACACAGGGCCGTGACGATACGCGCCAGCATCAGCATGCCATAACTGGGCGCGATGGCGCACAGGACATTGCCGACGATGAAGATGGCCATCAGCAGAAGCAGGGCAAAGCGCCGCGGCAGCCTGCCGGTGGCGAAGGCCATAAGCGGCGCGCCAAGGGCGACCGACAGGGCGTAGCCGGTGATCAGGGCGCCGGCGGTCGGGATGGAGACGCGCAGGTCGTGCGCCACATCGGGCAGCAGGCCCATGATGACGAATTCGGTGGTGCCGATGCCGAAGGCGGCAGCGGCCAGGGAAAAGAGGGCACGTTTCATGGTGGGGGCCTTTTCGGGGGAGGGAGGCCAAAACAACAATATATCAGCTTTATTAATGTATTGGTATTTCGCCGTCAATACGCTATGATCGGGCCATGAAGGTTTTGACCCACCCCGCCATTTCAGACGTTACGCTGGAAATGGTCTTGTACGTTCTTGGCGACAGGAATCGCCTGCATATCCTGCGCAACCTCGATGCGGCGGCCGGCGTAGCGCTGAATTGCAGCGAGGCGACCGAAGGTATTGTCGATATGCCGCAGTCGACCTGTTCCTATAATTTTCGCCTGCTGCGTGAGGCCGGCCTGGTGCGGACCGAGAAAAGCGGCCGCGAGGCCAAGAACTGGCTGCGCAAGGCGGAAATCGACAAGGCCTTTCCAGGGCTTCTCGATACGGTGCTGAACATGGCAACACAGCTGTAACGGTCACGGTTGCCGATCGCGGGGAAAGCGGCTTATAAGCGGGGTCGAATTTTAGGAGACTCCCGATGGCCATGATCACCCTGACCCGTCCCGATGGCGGTACGCTCGACGCCTATGCCTCGGACATCAAGCCGGGCTTGCCCGCCATCATCGTCGTCCAGGAATGGTGGGGCCTCAACGACCATATCAAGAGCATTGTCGATCGCTTCGCGGCCGAAGGTTTCAATGCCCTGGCGCCGGACCTCTATCACGGCCGCATCGCCGCCGATGCCGACGAGGCGTCGCACATGATGGATGGGCTCGACTTCCCGGGCGCCGTCCACGAAGACATCGCCGCGGCAAAGGAGTGGCTGGCCGGGCAAAGCGCGTCGGTGTCGATCGCCGGTTTCTGCATGGGTGGCGCCCTGACCATCGGCGCCGTCGTTCGCTTGCCGGGTTTCGCCGCCGGCGTCTGTTTCTACGGTGTACCGCCGAAAGCCTTTGCCGATCCGGCTGCCATCACTGTTCCGTTCCAGGGCCATTTCGGAACACAGGATCACTGGATCACGCCGGCCGTGGTCGAAGAGATGAAGACGGCTATGACGGCCGCCGGCAATCCGCCGGAATTCTACAGCTACGATGCCGACCACGCCTTCTTCAACGCCACGCGCCCGGAAGTCTATAAGGCCGAAGCGGCCCAGGCAGCCTGGAACCGGATGATTCCGTTTCTTAAAGCCCACGGGTGAACCTTAATAATCCGGGTCCGGACAAGTGAAGAGATCTCCGGTAATTGACCTTTTACCGGTTTGGGCCTAGGGCGGGAGCCTGTTATTCAGAGAAGGCGTGTACCTTGACTGTATTCTATCACGAAGGCGATCTGCCGGATGGCCTCGACCTCGGCGCGGTCGTCGCCATCGATTCCGAAACCATGGGCCTGCGCTTCCGTCGGGATGGCCTGTGTGTCGTCCAGCTGTCGGCGGGCGACGGTCATGCCCATGTCGTGCGCATGAACCGCGAAACCTACGACTGCCCGAACCTGAAGCGCCTGCTGACGGATACGGCCGTACTGAAGCTGTTCCACTATGGCCGCTTCGACATCGGCATGTTCCTGCTGCACCTCAACGTCGTCACTACGCCGGTCTATTGCACCAAGATCGCCTCCAAGCTGGCGCGCACCTATACCGATCGACATGGCCTGAAGGACCTGGTGCGCGAACTGCTGGGCGTCGACCTGTCCAAGGCGCAGCAAAGCTCGGACTGGGGTGCCGGCACCCTGTCGCAGGACCAGTTGACCTATGCGGCGTCCGATGTTTTGCACCTGCACGGTTGCCGCGATCGGCTCAACGCCATGCTGGCGCGCGAAGGCCGCACCGAGCTGGCCCAGGGCGCTTTCGATTTTTTACCGCACCGCGTCAAACTGGATTTGGCAGGATGGGAAGATTGCGATATTTTCGCCCATAGCTGGGCATAGGGCGCGGCAGAACCATCTTGCAGGCCATGGACACCATTTCCGACATCAATGCCCGCTTCGAACCCGGGATAGACGCCGACAGCGAAGCGGCCCAGCGGCGCCACGCCCTGGCGCAGCAGGTCACGGCCGTGCGTCGCCGTTCCAAACGTATCCATCTGTTGCGCACCGCCCTGCCGGCGCTGATCATTGCCCTGGGCCTGTTGAATGTCGGCTGGATCGCCATTTCCAGCATTATCGGTTCGCTCAATGTCTACGACACCAAGAGCGCGGATATCCGTATGACCAATCCGCGGTTCTCGGGGTTGAGCGGGTCCAATTCCCCCTTTAATGTCAGCGGCCTGGAGCTTATCAAGAAGGCCGGCGACACGACGTTTGCGACGCTGAAGGCGCCGGCCATCGACTTCAAGGGCGATGGCGACAAGTCGACCCACATTTCGGCCGCCAGCGGACTCTACGACTCCCAGGCCAAGACCTTCCGACTCGACGGCAATGTCGTCATGGTCTCCAGCGGTTCGGACATGACATTTCGCACCGAACAGGCGGTTATCAATCTGAAGGATTTGACGGTTTCCGGCGACAAACACATTGAAGGCGATGGCTCAATGGGTCATATAGTCGGGGAATCCTTCGCGGTTTCAAAGAACGGCAACGATGTTGTCTTCCGGGGACGCGGCGATGTTAAGGCGCATGGCGTGCTCAACCACAACAACACGCCGCTGCGAGGAACGATCAATGGGCACTGAGAACGGGGCACAGATGACTTACCGACTGCTGGCAGGCGTAGCCGCATTAACCGTAATCGCGGCGGCCGCCGTTGTCGCGCCCGTGATGGCGCAGGTATCGCGCCAGGGCGGACCGGTGCAGTGGAGTTCCGACCAGGTCCACTCCGACCAGAACACCAACACCATCTTCCTCGACGGCCGTGTCGAGATCCAGCAGGACCAGGCGCGTCTGCGCGCCGATCATGCCCAGATCATGCAGGCCACCCAGGGCGGTGATGTCAGCCATATCGAAGCCACCGGCAATATTTACTACATCACCACGGACGCCCAGAACCAGCAGACGGTCATCCGCGGCGACAACGCCGTTTATAACAAGTCCGACGACACCATGGTCATGACCGGCGATGTCGTCATGAAGCAGGGCCAGAGCGTCATGAGCGGGACCCGCCTGGTGTCTCAGGTATCCAAGGGCATTACCACGCTCGACGCCAAGACGGCGAATGGCCCCGGCCGCGCCAAGGGCGTCTTCTATCCGAACCAGGCCGCGGCTAATTCCGCGGCCCCGGCCGCCCACTGATCCTGTTTCGAAAGTCCCGCCCGTGAGTGCCGCTGACGCCATCCTGTCCGCCCCTAAGCTTGCCCTTGCCGATGGTATAACCGTCGAAGGCATAGGCAAGAGCTACAAGGACCGTGCCGTGGTCAAGAGCGTCAGCCTGCGGCTGGGGCGTGGCGAGGTCGTGGGCTTGCTGGGCCCGAACGGCGCCGGCAAGACGACCTGCTTCTATATGATTACCGGCCTGGTCGAAGCCGATTACGGCACGATCATGCTCGATGGCCAGGACATCACCCATCAGCCCATGTACCAGCGCGCCCGTCTCGGCATCGGCTATCTGCCGCAGGAAGCCTCGATCTTCCGCGGGATGAATGTCGAGCAGAACATCCTGGCCGTGCTGGAATTGCGCGAGAAGAGCCAGACGAAGATCAAGGAAGACTGCAACCGCCTTCTTGAAGATCTGCGCATCACTCACATCCGCAACTCGCCGGCTTCGGCTCTTTCGGGTGGTGAACGCCGCCGCGTCGAAATCGCCCGCGCCCTGGCCGGCAAGCCGTCCTTTATGCTGCTCGACGAGCCATTTGCCGGTATCGACCCGCTGGCGATTACCGATATTCGCGATGTCATTACTTATCTCAAGGGCCGCGGCATCGGCATCCTGATCACCGACCACAATGTTCGCGAAACCCTGGAAATTGTCGATCGCGCCTCGATCATCCATTCCGGCGAAGTGCTGTTCGAAGGCACCGCCGACCAGATCACCCATGACCCGGAAGTCCGCCGCGTCTACCTCGGCGACTCTTTCCACTAAATCGCACGAGGAATCCTTTGGCCGTTAACCTTTGTGTCACCCGGACGGGTCACAAATGGCTACAGGCAGGTGATTTAGAAAAATTGCCGTTAAGCAAGACTTTGGTGACCTATGTCGGGCAGTATGCACCGCATCGATCACAGGTTTATGGCATGGCGCTCGGACAAAGGCTGGAACTCAAACAGGGACAGGGGCTGGTTATCACGCCCCAGCTGCAGCAGGCTATCAAGCTGTTGCAGCTGTCGAACCTTGAGCTGGAAGCCGTTATTGAGACGGAACTGGAACGCAACCCGCTGCTGCAGCGTGAGGATGGCGACGGTCCGGCCGAAGCGACACAGGAATCCGACGCGCCCGCGTCCGACAGCGGCGACGACCATCGTGAACTGGAGCTGGGCGACCGCGACAGCATGGCCGCCAATAACGATCTCGACGCTACCTCCTCCGACGTCTATGGCGACGACTCGCCCAGTGTCGAGGTGCGCGAATCCGTCAATGCCGATGCCGGCGAAGGCCCCATGGTCGACTGGTCCAAGGCGGGCAAGGGCGGCGGTGGCTTCGACGGCGACGACGACAGCATGGAACGGGCGCTGACGCGTGAAAAATCCCTGCATGAACACCTTACCGACCAGGCTTTGATCGCACACTTCTCGGCGCCGGAAATGGCCATCGCCCATATCCTGATCGATGCCGTCGACGACGCCGGCTATATGCGCAGTTCCCTCGACGAGATCGCCGACCGGCTGGGCTGCGAGCTCTCTCTGGTCCACAGCGTCCTGACGACCTGCCAGGGCTTCGAGCCGACCGGCATCATGGCGACCAGCGTGCCGGAATGCCTGAAGCTGCAACTGATCGAGCGTAACCGCTTCGATCCGGCGATGAGCATCCTGCTCGACAATCTCGAACTGCTGGCCAAGCGCGACCTCAGCGGCCTGCGCAAGCTGTGCGGCGTCGATGACGAAGACATGGCCGAGATGATCTCGGAGCTGAAGTCGCTCAATCCACGTCCCGGCGCCCAGTTCGGCGCCGAGCCATCGCAAGCGGTGGTGCCCGACGTCTTCGTGCGGCCCGATCCTGCCGGCGGTTGGCGCATCGACCTCAATGCCGACACCCTGCCGCGCGTCCTGATCGACCAGAAGTACCAGGCGCGTGTGTCGCAGGCCGCCCGTTCGGATGCCGAAAAGACCTATCTCAACGAGTGTCTCAGCCAGGCCAACTGGCTGATCAAGAGCCTCGACCAACGCGCCCGCACAATCCTCAAGGTGTCGTCGGAAATCGTTCGCCAGCAGGATGCGTTCTTTGTCTATGGTGTCGAATATTTGCGTCCGCTGAACCTGAAGACGGTGGCCGAGGCCGTCGGCATGCACGAATCCACCGTCAGCCGCGTCACCTCGAACAAGTACATCGCCACGCCGCGCGGTGTCTTCGAACTGAAATTCTTCTTCACCTCGTCCATCGCCTCGTCGGACGGCACGGCAGCCCACTCGGCCGAAAGCGTGCGGCACAAGATCAAGAGCCTGATCGACGGCGAAAAGGCCTCGGGCGAAGTCCTCAGCGACGACCGCATCGTCGAAATCCTGAAGGAGGCCGGCGTCGATATCGCCCGCCGTACCGTCGCCAAGTACCGCGAAGCCCTGCGTATTCCGTCCTCGGTCGAACGCAAGCGCGCCATTCGCTAAAATTACGCGCCAGTGTCGCGGAAAGCGCGCCAGGCCCGGCTCGAATAGTCGCCAAGCGTCGCCAGGCACAATACGGCACTGAGACTTAAGGCCAGCGTCCCCCAATCGTTCCACGTCAGGCTTGCGCGTGCGAACAGGGGCGGAGTCATCAGCATGGCAAAGCCGATAAAGTTGGCGGCGATCTTTACCTTTTCCAACGCGCTTACCTTGATGTCCAGCTTTCCCGGCAGCGCTTCGTTGAGGCCGGCCACTACGGAATTGCGGCCGATCAGTACGATGCAGGCTATGATGAGCGGCAGGTTATGTGGCTGAGCGATGATCAGGCCGATGCCGACGACCAGGGTCAGGATACGATCGGCCAGCAGGTCGAAGAAGGCGCCGAAGCGCGAGGCCTGGTTGAGACGGCGGGCCAGATAGCCATCGGCGATATCGGTCAGGCCGGCCAGCAGGAAGACGAAAAGCGTCCACCAACCCGGCCCCTGCAGCAACAGCCAGAAAAGCGGCGCCATCAGGACGATACGCAGGCCGGTAAACAGGTTGGCGATCTTCATGGATGTGTCTCCAGGATAAGGTCGGCCGCGGCCTCGCCATAGCCCATCAGGGCCTCGATCTGCGCCGGACCCATGTCGAGATTCATGCCGCCTTCGCTGGATTTCAGTCCGATGCGGTAGACATGGATGTTGGCTGGCGGCTGTCGTATGGCGGCGCGGTTATGGCCTTCGCGCATGGTGCGCATAACCGCCCAGCAAAAGGCCAGCGGGCCCGGCAACCGGGTAAAGGGCATGCGTTGCCAGCCGGCCTCGGCGGCGATCGGCCAGACGCGGCAGGTATCGTCGGCATCCTGGGCCAGGGTTTCGAGATCGACGGCAAAGGTCGGCGTCGTACCGCCGGCAAAAATGTCGAAAGGAAAATTGCGGCTCAATCCGCCATCCGACAGGTAGAGCCCCTTTTTCGGCGCCCGAACCTGGGACAGATAGACGGGCACCTGCTCCAGCAGGCCCGGGCAGGCGATGCTCATGCGCAGGGCAACGATGACGGGCAGGTCATGTGCGTCCGGCAACCGCCAGAGACCGGAACTCTTTTCTTGCCCCTCTGCCAGATGGGCCATGACATCCGCTGGAAATAGCCGGCGCCAGACATAGGGGGCAAACCACAGGGGATGTTCAGTGTCCGGCAAGGCAAAAGGCCGCGCCAGCGACAGATTGCTGGTCATGATGCGCAGGTCGATACCCGATTCCTGCAAGGTGCCGAAGGTGAGGACACCGGTTTTGCCGGCAATGTCCTGCAGCGTGTCGTGCAGCCATTCGGTAATCGCCAGGCCGTCGCAGATGCCGAAGTTGTAACGCCGGGCCGCCAGAATGATAAGGCTGGCAAGACTGCCCAGCAGGGCGATGACTGATCCAAGCACACCGGCCAGTATCAGCGCCGGCAGTGCCCATTGCCATTGCATAAGCCCCATCGTCGCATAGACGGCCGCGGTGATCATCATGGCGAAGACAGCGCCGATCGCCAGGCCGGGCGCGAAACAGCTTAAGGCGGCGATATAGTCGGCGCGTCCCGATCCGGGTGCCAGATGCTGAACACAGGCCAGTAGGGCGCGAAACGGCGGAGACGGACGGAACAAGGTCGGCAGCCGTGCACTTAAGGTCTTGCCGTGGTTGCCGAGGCGGCGGAAGCTGTCATCGTCGCCGTGCTGGCGGGCCTGTTCGGCGGCCGCGGCGAAGGCCGCTCCGATAGCCCCGGCCGATGCCCCGGCGAGGCCGGTAAAACGATACGTCGCGGAAAGGCGGGCGATCATGCGGGCATAGACAAGGCCCGACGAGACGCCGCCCTTGAGCACCAGATTACAGGTTTTCAATGAAGGCCCCCGCCTTGTGTCGCGCCCCGACGCAAGGACAATAGCGGCAATCCGCCGCGTTCCGCAACGGATTTCTTACTCGGCGGCAAGCCGTTGATATGGTTCATTAATCA
Organism: Asticcacaulis sp.; assembly: GCA_965246725.1. Classification (GTDB taxonomy): domain Bacteria; phylum Pseudomonadota; class Alphaproteobacteria; order Caulobacterales; family Caulobacteraceae; genus Asticcacaulis. The sequence goes on along the minus strand of CBDFFG010000022.1, from coordinate 111,113 downwards.
TTGTTCGAAATGTGACTTTGTGACGCTTCGATTACACATATTAGTGACTGGCCACAGGGCAAGAACGGCGTACAGTCATAGGGCCCCAGGGCATCTTCCCGAGGGGACAAGCGGCTTGTATTATCAGCCGGTCTTCGGTTGCAAGCCGCGGTTCTTACCCAGAGAACGGAGCGTGAGACGCTATGCAAATTCAAGTCAATGGCAAACAGTGTGAAGTCGGTGATGCTCTGCGCGAGCGCATCGAGACGGAACTGACGGCGGGTATCGAAAAGTATTTCGACCGCGGCGGTACAACGGCCGAAGTCACATTGTCGAAGCAGGGATACATGTTCAAGGCGGACTGCTGGGTGCGTCTTGCCTCGGGCCAGATTCTTGTTTCCCATGCCTTCGGTGGCGACGCCCATTCGGCCTTTACCGGCACGATGGACCATATGGAAAAGCGTATCCGCCGCTATAAGCGCCGCCTGAAGCAACACCATAACGGTACGCCGGTCAAGGAAGAGACCGCCAATGTCACCGTGCTGCGCAGTTATGACAACGATTCCGACATCGATATCGACGATTTCGACGATGGCATGGACCATTCGTCGCCGCCGCAGGCGATGATCATCGCCGAAACCGAACAATCGCTGCGCACCTTGACCGTGTCGGCAGCCGTTGCCGAGATGGAACTGTCCAACTACCCGGTCATCATGTTCCGCAATGCCGGCCATGGCGGCCTGTCGGTTATTTACCGCCGCCCCGATGGCAATATCGGCTGGATCGATCCGGAACGCACGGCACCTGGCGCCCTTGCCCAGATGAAGCTGAAGGCCAATGGCCAGATGAATGGCAAGGGCGATCATGGCGGGCTCGAAGCGCGCCAGACCAACTGACCCAGTCCTTAACTTTGGGCTTATCGGGTAATTGAATCGGGCATAAGCCCTTTCCGAAGCAACCATATGGAGACGGGCGGGTTGACGTACTCAACCCGTCCGGCTAATGGCTGGCGGATGGCCTTTGGGGTGGTAGGCACGATGATGCCGCTTACTGTGGAATTCCTATGTTCTTGACGAGTTTGCTCGACCGGCATGCCCTCAACGGTACTGTCAGCGTGAAGTCGAAGCGCCAGGCCCTTCAGGTGGTTGCCGATATGGCGGCTCGCCAGCTCAATATCGAATCCGCTGCTATCCATACTGCCTTGCTCGAGCGCGAGAAGCTTGGCTCGACGGGTGTCGGCATGGGCGTCGCCGTGCCGCATGCGGCCTTGGCCGGCCTCGACCGCATGTATGGCGTATTTATCCGTCTTGAAGATCCCATCGACTACGAAGCCATCGACGATATGCCGGTGGACCTGATCTTTGCCCTGCTGGCGCCGGAAAACGCCGGTACCGAGCATCTGCGTGCGCTCGCCAAGGTGTCACGCGTCCTGCGTCAGAAAGACCTGCGCGAACAGCTGCGGCTGATCGACAATAATGACGCCATCTATGCCCTGCTGACGGGCATTGCCGATTCCAACGCCGCGTAGGATTCGACGCTTCAACCCATCTCGATGGGAATGATACGAACCTGGTCGCTGGGTGTCGGCCGGATCAGGTCGACATGTAGCAGGCCGTAGGCCAGGCTGGACGAACAGACTTCGAAACCATCACTCAGGACAAAGGCGCGGTTGAAGCTGCGCAGGCCGATACCGCGATGCAGGTATTCGCGGCTGTCGGGCTCGCCCTGGCGTTCCTTGGTGGCAATGACGGTCAGGTGGGCACCCTTGACCTCTACCCGCAGCTGGTCGCGGGCGAAGCCGGCAACGGCGATGCTGATGCGGATATGGTCGGGCCCCAGGGCCTCGACATTATAGGGCGGATAGTTGTCGTGGCTGCGGCTGACCCGTTCGATCAGCGCGCGCATATCGTCGAAACCGAGCAGGTAGGGGCTGTCGAAAATCACGGTGCGCGTCATCGCCGCGCCCTAGCCCTGGCTTTCCAGGAAATCGGTGATGGCGGCGCGCGCCGGCGCCTCGGTCAGCATAGGCGCATGGCCGACATAGTCGATATCGATGCGGCGCAAGTCCGTCGACATCATCGCCATCTTGTCGACCTCGCTGTTTTCCAGCAGGTCGGACAGGGCGCCGCGCACCAGCAGGATCGGCCGGCCGGTGGCCAGGCTCATATAGCAGGGCGCCATGTCATAGGTGCTCGACGTCACCGTCACGCTGCGGAAGGTTTCGGTGACACGCGGATCGTAGGCCAGGCGCAACATACCGTCGCGACCCTTGATGAAGACGCGCTTGGCGAATTTCTGCCAGTCGTTCGGCGTATAGTTGGGGAAGGCGCCCTTGTTCTGTTCCGCAATGAAGACGGCGGCATCATGCCAGTTCTTGAAGGCCGTATGCGCCTGCGAAGCATAGCCGGAGATGCGGTTCAGGCCCTTTTGCGACAGGACCGGGCCGACATCGTTGAGAATGGCGGACTTGATCAGGGTCGGGCGCAGGGTCGACAGCACCATGGTAATCAGGCCGCCCATCGAGGTGCCGACAAATATGGCCTGGCCTATACCCATGGAGTCGCACAGGTCGAGGATGTCGCGGGCATAGGTCCAGATATGGTAGTTGGTCGGGTCCTGGTCCTTTTCCGACAGGCCGCGGCCACGGATGTCGGGCACGATGACACGGCGATCTAGGGCGGCGATATAGGGGGCGACCTCTTCGAAGTCGGCGCTGTTGCGTGTCAGGCCGTGCAGGCAGATGACAGGCAGACGGACGCGGCCGGGGCTGGCCGGATAGTCTCGGGCATAGAGGCGCACACCGTCATTAGCCGACCACCAGCGGTCTGAAAAGGCCGGCGGCTTGCGCATGAGCAGGCCGCGCTCGGTATGGTGCTGCTGCTCCGCCGCTTCATGCGTAAAGTTCGCCTGCTGCTGCGAAGACGGTTTCAGACTGATCACGACACCACCTGCCGGGTGAAAAAAATACGGTTAACAGATGATTCTTTACAGCAAATCTCGATCTTTGCGCGTAAAAAATGCATGCCTTGCCGCCTGTTGCGGGAAAATGGCCGTCGTGACGCCGTAATGGCCGGTGCGCATCTGCAATAAATACGCAAACCGTCTTATAAACAAAGGCTTGTAATGCCATAAGGCGAGCCATACACGCCTCGCGTGCTTGTTTGGAGGCCATGTTAGCGCTATAACGAGAGTATGGGCTTACGGGAAGGCTCCATACCCCGTGCGGGCGCAAGCCTTGTGATTGCCTGCTTGTACGGGGACTGTATTCGCTTACTGGAGCCGCCCGCATGTGCACACCCGTCCCGGTCATTCCGTTACTTTCTACCTGCCGCAACCTGGCGGCGGCCCTTCTGGCGGGCCTGAAAAGCCGTGACTATCATGCCCATAGCCTGGCCCTGCAGCGCTTTGCCCGCCTTTGCCTGCATCTGACACCGGACGATTACACCCTGGTACATGCCCGCGATGTCGTCGCCCTTGAAGCCGGCTATGCCACATGGGCCGAGCTTGAACTCGGGGCAGCGGAGCCGGTTTCTGACGAGGCTGCGCGGCGTGTGGCGCTTATTGCCTGACTGCCTGTCTTTTGTCGCCCGTCCGTCGCGGCTTGTTCTCGGGCGCTTGCACTGCGGCATCGATGCGATTATAGGGGCGCCATCACGCCGGCAGGACGGCGTGGCCCCGCGACAGACCCCGGGTCATCCTGACGCTTGGATACTGCGACCGTACAATCTGCTCTTTTGTGGCTTTCCGTGTTGGGGAAGGGCCGTTCGACAAAGGAGTCTCCATGACCTCTCTCAAACCCCAACCTTCCTCCAGACCTCTGGCTGCCTACAAACGCGATGCCACGCGCCTGCTCAAGGCCCTGCGCGGCGACGATGAACGGACGCGCACGGAGGCAGAGCAACGCCTCGCCCGCCAGCTTCAGTCCAAAGCCGATACCGGCCAGCTTCAGCTCAAACACGCACTCGCCGTCGTGGCGCGCGAGTCCGGCTTTGCGTCGTGGACCGACCTCAAGGCCAGCATCGAAAAGCTCGATTTCAGCGCGTTCTTTGGCGGCCCCAGCATTCGCGACAGTCTCAATTCGTGGTTCAGCAATTACGAAGAGGCCAGGGCGCACCAGATCGCCAACGGCGGCATCCTGCTGCCCTATCGCAACCACTATTTCGTCAGCTCTCTGGCCATACTGGGGCGCCTGGGCTTCGAAGACGATCATCCGGACTGGAGGGATATCGGTCACGACTTCGCAAGGCCTGCCTCGAGCGAAGCACATGCCCGCATCACCGCCTCGCTCGAACGCCGCTTTGGCCGTCATTGAATCTTGTCATCAAAGGTCTTGCAAATGCCTCTTCTCGATCGCGGTGCAACGCATCCCATTCGTACCCCTGACGGCACCGTCGTTCCGTCCTGCATCTATTTGAAAAACGTCATCAGTCATCCGCGCATGACGGTAGGCGACTATTCCTATGCCTCCAACTTCACCTGCCCGCAGGATTGGGCGGCGACGCTTGCCCCCTATCTGTTCCCGATCAGCCGCGAGCGCCTGATCATCGGGCGTTTTTGCCAGTTCGCCCACGGCACGCTCTTCATCACCTCGTCGGCCAATCATCCGATGGGCGGGCTTTCGACCTATCCCTTCCGGGTGTTCAGGCCGGAGACGATGATGGCCTATATCGACCTGCCGTTTGCCGACACGACGATCGGCAACGATGTATGGATCGGCCACGGCGCCGTGATCATGCCGGGGGTGGCTATCGGCGACGGCGCCATCATCGCTACCGGTGCGGTGGTGACGAAGGATGTGCCAGCCTACACCATTGCCGGCGGCAATCCGGCAAGCGTTATCCGGCAGCGCTTCAGCGATGAGGTTGTTACCGACCTGCTGGCTATCCGCTGGTGGGATTGGCCGATCGATCGTATCGAGGCCAGCCTCATCGCGATCGAAGGCGGGGATGTCCCCGCGCTGAAGGCGGGCTGATATGGAACAGTTGCATTTTATCTGCGGGCCGCAAGGGGCCGGCAAGTCGACCCGTGCCCGCAAGCTCGCGACCGAACTGGATGCGGTGGTCTTCGCTATCGACGACTGGATGATCCAATTGTACGGGCCTGACCTGCCGCAGCCGCCGGATTTCGGCTGGATCATGGCGCGCGTCAGGCGGTGCGAAGACCTGATATGGCAACTGGCGCAGGCGGTGGTTCATGCCGGTGGGCGCGCCGTTCTCGACATAGGTTTTATGACCGCGGCGGATCGCCTTCGGTTCCGGCACCTGGCGGATACGGCCGGCCTGAGCTGGCGGCTGCATCCTGTCACGGCGCCCGTGGACATCCGGCGCCAGAGGGTGGCACAGCGCAATGTCGACCGCGGCGACACCTTTGCCCTCGTCGTCACGCCGCAGATGTTCGATGCCATGGAAGGGCGTTACCAGGCGCCGGAGACATCGGAATTTTCTGCGGGCTGATCAGAAACGCGAGATGATGCGGTGCATCGGCTTGCGCGCGACGCCGGGGACGCGATTCAGCTTCATCAGGCCGTCGGGTTCGCCCCACAGGTCGTAGGCGTCGGCCTTGGTGACGCGCGCCTTGACGAGATCGCCGGCCTTCAGGCCGGTAAAGCCCTTGAGGAAGATATGGCCGTCGATTTCCGGCGCATCGCCTTTGGTGCGGGCGATGGCGGTGCCGTCATTGCGGATATCGTCGACCAGGACGTCTTCGACCCGGCCGACCTTGGCTTGCAGCTTCTGCGCCGAAATGCGCGAGGCGACGGCCATGAAGCGGGCCAGGCGGTCCTGCTTGACCTCTTCCGGAACATGGTTGGGCAGGAGTTTGGCGGCTGCGCCTTCGACGTTTTCGTAGGCGAAGGCGCCGACGCGGTCGATCTGTGCGGCTTCGAGCCAGTCGAGCAGCAGGTTGAAATCGGCTTCGGTTTCGCCGGGGAAGCCGACGACGAAGGTCGAGCGCAGGGTGATGTCGGGGCAGATTTCGCGCCAGCTTTCGATGCGCTGCAGGGTCTTGTCCTGGTTGCCCGGGCGTTTCATTGCCTTGAGGATCTTCGGGCTGGCATGCTGGAACGGGATGTCGAGATAGGGCAGGATCTTGCCCTCGGCCATCAGCGGGATGACGCTGTTCACATGCGGATAGGGGTAGACATAGTGCATGCGCACCCAGATGCCGAGTTCGCCCAGGCCACGCGCCAGGTCTTCGAACGAGGCGTCCCAGTTCTGCCCGCGCCATTCGCTCTGGGCATACCTGATGTCGAGACCATAGGCGGAGGTGTCCTGGCTGACGACCAGCAGTTCCTTGACGCCCGACTTCGCCAGGGTCTCGGCTTCGCGCAAGACCTCGGCCACCGGCCGCGACGCCAGGTCACCGCGCAGCGACGGGATGATACAGAAGGAACAGCGGTGGTCGCAGCCTTCGGAAATCTTCAGGTAGGCATAGTGTTTCGGCGTCAGGCGCACGCCCGGGCCGTCTTCCGGCACCAGCGGACGGAAGGGATCGGGGCGCGGCGGCACGATGGTATGTACCGCGTCCATGACGGCGTCGTACTGATGGGCGCCGGTGACGGCGGCGACATTGGGGAAGCGGGCGCGGATCATGTCTTCTTCGCCGCCCATGCAGCCGGTGACGACGACCTTGCCGTTCTTCGCCAGGGCTTCACCGATGGCGTCGAGGCTTTCTTCCTTGGCGGAATCGAGGAAACCGCATGTGTTGACGACGACGACGTCGGCGCCGGCATAGTCGGCCGCGGTGACATAGCCTTCGCCGCGCAGGCGCGTCAGGATGCGTTCGGAATCCACCAGGGCCTTGGGGCAACCCAGGGAGACGAACCCCACCTTGGGGGCTTCGGATTTCACAGCAACATCACTCATACGGCAAACGCGTTCGGCTAGGGGTTAAGCAAGGGTGGGTGTCATTTCGTTCGCAGAGCGAAAAATGCGCCGTGCGGCAAAATCCCCGGTTCATTTGCGGGCATTTTGTTGTATGGCCTCCCATATCGAAATTTCGCGTCCGTTGAAAGCCAATTCCTGACGTAAATAGTCGGGATAGGTTCGCGTGCAACCCCGGAAGGACTGTTCCAATGCTTATCTTTGCCGATACCGCCGACACCAAGGCCCTGGCCGAACTCAAGGAAGCCGGTCTGATCGACGGCGTGACCACCAACCCGACGCTGATCGCCAAGTCGGGCCGCAACATCGCCGAGGTGATCAAGGAAATCGCCGAGATGATCGAAGGTCCGATCTCGGCCGAGGTCGCCGCCACCGACGCGCCGACCATGATCAAGGAAGGCGAAAAGCTGGCCAAGATCGCGTCGAACGTCGTGATCAAGGTGCCGCTGACCCTCGAAGGCCTGAAGGCGACGCGCGAATTCTCGTCGCAAGGCCTGATGACCAATGTCACCCTGTGCTTCAGCGTCAACCAGGCGCTGCTGGCCGCCAAGGCCGGCGCCACCTTCGTGTCGCCGTTCGTCGGCCGCCTCGACGACCAGGGCGCCGATGGCATGCAGCTGATCCACGACATCCGCCAGCTGTACGACAACTATGATTTCGACACCGAGATCCTGGCGGCTTCGCTGCGGACGCCGACCCATATCTCGCAGGCCGCCCTGGCCGGCGCCGATGCGGCGACGATCCCGCCCGAGACGATCAAGGGCATGGTGAAGCACCCGCTGACGGATAAGGGTTTGGAAACCTTCCTGGCCGACTGGGCGAAGACCGGCCAATCTATCCTGTAAAATGGCTATTCTGTAAGTTTCGGGGTTTGGGGCCTATGGCCCCAAGCCTTCTCTTTCTTTTCTTTCTACGGCCCCGTGGGGCCGTAGAAAGAAAAGAATAAAGAAAGATTTGTGGGGTCACAGACCCCACGCCCCGGACTTTCAGATCAGACCTGTCGCGATCAGCCCAAGCTTCGTCGCCTCGGTCCGTAGGCCCTTTTGCGCCGCCGTAAAGCCAGGGGCCCCGCCGCCATCCGAATTGTACAGGATCGCGACCGTCAGCTTCGCCTGCGGTATGCTGCGCAGATGTCCGGTAAAGCCGTTGACGCGCCCCCCGTGCGAAATCACCTTCAGCTCATCGTTTACCGTGCCGATGCCCATGCCCAGCCCATATTCCATGGCCTCGGGACCGCGGTGTTCGTAAGCCGGTGTACCGTTCTTCAGCAGGGTCGGCGTCGTCATGGCCAGCACGCTCTGCGACTTGAGCACCTTGCCGTTCAGCAATGCGCAGTGCCAGCGGCACAGGTCCTCTGTCGTTGAGCGGATAGCGCCGGCGCCGCCGATGAAGCTGGGCGATACCGGCATGTTCAGGTCGAAGCCGTGCGGTGAATGGTAGTTCGGCGTATAGCCGTTGCAGACATTGGCAATCGTGCACGTCTTGTCGATCGTCGTCGACGCCAGACCGGCCGGCGCGAACAGGTTGCGCTGGCAGAAGTCGGCAAAGGCCAGGCCCGACACCTTTTCGACGACTATGCCCAGCAGGGCAAAACCTGAATTGCTGTACAGCCACGATGTTCCCGGCTGGAAGTGATAGAGCGGCGTGCGGCTGCGGATGATCGGCAGAAGCTGATCGGTGGTGTAGTCACGCGATTGCGCAGCCACCAGGACCTCATGGTTCTGGCCATTGATATAGTCGCTGAGACCCGCCGTGTGGCTCAGCATCTGGCGCAGGGTGATGTCGGCGGCCCGCGGAAAATCGGGCAGGAAATGCGCCAGAGGATCGTCGATCGACAGTTTGCCGCGTTCCGCCAGCAGCAGGATGGCGGCGGCGGTGAACTGCTTGGTGATCGAAGCAACCCGCGATCCGGTCGTCGGGGTCATGGCGGCGCCGGTCTCGACATTGGCCTGGCCGAACCCCTTGGAATAGAGCAGGGTGCCGTTCTGCATGACGCTGAGCGATACGCCGGGCGTCAATTTGCGGTTAACCATATTTTCGCCGAGCGCATCGAGCGTCGGCCATGCCTTCAGATCGGACTTGATCGGCGCGGCGGCGATCTGTTCGATCTTCGCCTGTGCAGGCACGGCAGCGGCGCGGGGCTGGGTCGCGATCTGCACCACCTTGCCGGCGCTGCCGGCAAGGCCCAGCAGGGCGAGGCCGCCAAGGGCGACTTTGAAACCCGCCCGCCGGGTCATGACGCGCGGATCGAAGGCTAGCGCATCGGGAACGAGCGTGTCCGGAGCCAGCAAGTCCGGGACCTGCGGATTGAGGGCCTGCGCCCCTGCCCCTATCTGATCACCCTGTTCCGTTACCATACGCTACTTCCTCAATCGCCTTTAAGGTTGCCCCTGGACTGTTTCCATTCTAGCCGCTGATTGCGGCCGAAATGGTGTTTACTACCGTCTTCACCTGCTTCTCGTCATCGCCCTCGGCCATGACGCGGATTAGCGGTTCGGTGCCCGACGGACGAACCAGCACCCGGCCGGTCCCCTTGAGCATGGCCTCGCCCTCCTTGATCGCCTGCTTGACGGCATCGGAGTCGAGCGGAGACGCGCCCGTGAAACGTACATTCTTCAGCAGTTGCGGCACCGTATCAAACTGATGCCCCAGCTTGCTCATCGTCTGGCCGGTCTCGACCATCACCGCCAGGACTTGCAACGCCGCCAGAAGACCGTCGCCGGTCGTGGCATAGTCGCTGAGGATCACGTGGCCCGACTGCTCGCCGCCAAGATTGAAACCGCCCTCGCGCATGCGTTCCATGACGTAGCGGTCGCCGACCTTGGTGCGTTCCAGTTTCAGTTTACGATGGTTAAGAAAACGTTCAAGTCCCAGGTTCGACATGACGGTTGCGACGACTCCGCCGCCCTTCAGCAAACCTTTCTGTGCAAAGTTTGCTGCGATGATCGCCATGATCTGGTCGCCATCGACAATCTGTCCGTGTTCGTCGCAAATAACGAGGCGGTCGGCGTCGCCATCCAGCGCGATGCCGATATCGGCGCGCAGCTCCTTGACCTTCTCGGCCATGGCCTGGGGCTGGGTCGAACCGCACTTTTCGTTGATATTGATGCCGTCCGGCGTAACACCCAGCGAAAACACCTCGGCGCCAAGTTCGTACAGGGCCAGGGGCGCGACCTTGTAGGCGGCGCCATTGGCGCAGTCGATGACGATACGAAGGCCGTTGAGCGTCAGGTGACGCGGGAAGGTCGCCTTGGCGATTTCGACATACCGCCACTGGGCATCGTCGACGCGGGCAACCCGGCCCAGCTTGTGCGCCTCGGCAACGCCCTCGAGGATATTGCCGTCCATGCGCGCTTCGATCGCCAGCTCTACCTCGTCGCTCAGCTTGTAACCATCGGGGCCGAACAGCTTGATGCCGTTGTCGGCAAAGGCATTGTGCGAGGCCGAGATCATGACGCCGAGATCGGCGCGCATGGAGCGGGTCATCATGGCGACGCCCGGGGTCGGCAGCGGCCCGAACAGGCGCACATCCATGCCGACACTGGTAAACCCGGCCACCAGGGCCGGCTCGATCATATAGCCCGACAGGCGCGTATCCTTGCCGATAACCACCAGGTGGCGGCGGTCGGTTTCGGACATGAACATCTTCCCGGCCGCCATGCCGACGCGATAGGCGACCTCGGCGGTCATCGGAAAAGCATTGGCACGGCCGCGGATCCCGTCCGTGCCGAAGTATTTGCGCTCAGTCATAGAGGAGTTACTCATCCTGGTTTCATTAAACAGGTCGGACCTGCGAGGGCCCAACGAATTGGTATTATTCGGGAAAAGCGCGAATACGCTAACCTGCGCTTATAATCGACACCGTGATTCCCGTGCAGTCACATCTTCGTGCCTATTGTTACGGCCAACGCATTAAAATCTGATTTTGTTGAAGATTTGACGAAGAAGTGAAATTTTTTGTCATGGCAATTTACGTGTCTTCCACACACAGTCTGCTATGGGAGCTGCCTCGACGCAGTCATCTCACGGAACACAACCTCATGTGCGGCATCATTGGTATTATCGGCAATTCGGACGTCGCGCCTCGTCTGCTCGAATCCCTGCGCCGCCTCGAATATCGCGGGTACGATTCTGCCGGTATCGCCGTGCAAACGCCGGAAGGGCCACAACGCCGCCGCGCCGCCGGCAAGATCCGCAATCTCGAGGCCGTTATCGCCGAAGAGCCTCTGCCCGGCATTGTCGGTATCGGCCATACCCGCTGGGCGACACACGGCGCGCCCTCCCTGCGCAACTCGCATCCGCACGCCTATGGCGCCGTCAGCGTCGTCCATAACGGCATCATCGAGAACTTCGCCGAGCTGAAGGCCGAACTGATCGCCGCCGGCCAGGCCTTCGATTCCGACACAGATACCGAGGTCATCGCCCACCTGCTCGACGGCGCCGTCAAGAGCGGCAAAAAACTGAAGGACGCCTTCAAAAGCGTGCTCGACCGCCTGCATGGCGCCTATGCCCTGGCCATCCTGGTTGCCGGTGAAGACGAAACCCTGCTGGGCGCCCGCCGTGGTTCGCCCCTGGTCGTTGGCTGGGGCGAGGACGGCGAAATGTTCCTCGGCTCCGATGCGCTGGCCGTCGGACCTTTCACCCATCGCATCACCTATCTCGAAGAAGGCGACTGGGTTATTCTTACTCGCGATGGTGCCGAGGTTCACGACGCGCAGGGCTTCCTCGTCAATCGCCCCGTCACCCACGTTTCGGCCTCGGCCGCCCTGGTCGAAAAGGGCTCCTACCGCCACTTCATGGAAAAGGAAGTGCACGAGCAGCCGGACAGCTGCCAGCGCACCCTGTCGGCCTATCTCGATCCGGTCGCCGGTACGGTCAAGGCCGACATCACCGCCAATATCGACTTCGCCGCCATTACCCGCCTGCAGATCATCGCCTGCGGCACCGCCTATTATGCCGGCTCGATCGCCCGTTATGCCTTCGAGAAGCTGGCCGGCCTGCCCGTCGATGTCGAGGTCGCCTCGGAATTCCGCTACCGCAGTCCGGCCATGACGCCGGGTACCCTGGCCATCGCCGTGTCGCAGTCGGGCGAAACCGCCGATACCCTGGCAGCCCTGCGCTGGTGCAAGGAACAGGGCCTGAAGACCGCCGCCCTGGTCAATGTCCATTCCTCGACCATGGCCCGCGAAGCCGACCTGATGTGGCCGACCCATGCCGGGCCGGAAATCGGCGTCGCCTCGACCAAGGCCTTTACCGCCCAGCTGTCGGCGCTGTTGTCCCTGGTCGTGGCCGCCGCCCGCCAGCGTGGCAAGATCACCACCCACGAAGAGGCGCACCTGGTCCAGGTCCTGCTCGAGGCCCCCGGCCTGATCAGCCAGGCGCTCGGTATGGATCCCGACATCATCCGCATCACCCATGAGCTGTCCAAGGCGCGCGACGTCATCTATCTCGGCCGCGGCGGCATGTACCCGCTGGCCCTGGAAGGCGCGCTCAAGCTCAAGGAAATCAGCTATATCCACGCCGAAGGCTATGCCGCCGGCGAACTGAAGCACGGGCCGATCGCCCTGATCGACGAAAAGACCCCCGTCGTCGTCATTGCCCCCGACGATGCCCTGTTCGAAAAGACAGCATCCAATGTCCAGGAAGTCGCGGCGCGCGGCGGCCGGGTGATCATGATCACCAATGCGCCGGAAAAGGTCCCCGCCCTGTCCGGAGACGCCGCCAAGGTGCTGAAGATCATCCGCGCCCCAAGCTGCGACGACTTCATCGCCCCGCTGGTCTATTCCGTGCCGATCCAGTTGCTGGCCTACCACACGGCCGTCCACAAGGGCACCGATGTCGACCAGCCACGTAACCTCGCCAAGTCGGTGACGGTGGAATAGGCCAGCGCCAGTGATGCGAGGCTATCGCATATGGACAATAAATATATGATCTAATTTCACTTCTCCCCACTTGAGGGGAGAAGGTGGCCTGAAGGGCCGAATGAGGGGTTTTACCGTACTTTCAGCACGCGTAACTGCCGACGAATTACCCCTCACCTTGGCGCTACGCGCCTTTCCTCTCCCCTCAAGCGGGGAGAGGCGGGTTAACTGTGCGGTACGCAAATGTCATGTGCGATAGCCACCGCATAATGGTGGAGATGATTCGCCTTTCCAAAGTCAGGGTGTGTAGCTATCTTACGTTAATCAGGCGTCAACCGGCTGCATCGGTTAAATTCAATTGCCAGCTAAAGGATACCGGGGCTATGGGGAGAACTCGCGTATTTTATTGCCGGTCGACCGGTAATTTGGGCTTAACTCGACTGTTGGTTAGCCTTGTTCTAGCTATTGTAGGCATTGGCGCTGCATCTTCTCAGGTAAGAGCGGCAGATATTTGTAATGCTGTCGCTCTTGTGGATGTGCCGGATTGGGGAGGGGGAGCTCCCGCCGATGCGTCTGGTAGCGTCTTAAAAAAGGGCGAGTTCGACGACGCCGTCACCGAATATCAAGTCAATAAAAAGACCGGTGATGCTGTGTTCTGCTCTCACGGTGGTTATTGCTATCCGAGATATCTCGTCAAAAATGGTCAAAAGGTTGAAGCGCTCAGGCTTACCAATTGCAAGATTGGATCTGTCGAAACTGCTATTCTTGGTATTGATGACGACACTATAACCTACGACGTTGACGTTGATAGATCCAAGAACTCTGCTGCTGACCTAAAAGAGGACGATGTTGACAACGCGCTGTTGAATATCGGCATGTGCAGCGCATGTGCCGGTAACGCAGCGGATATATACATTAAGCACCCGGAATCGAAATGTGGTGCGACAGTGGGTAAGGCTCTGGCCGGTGACGAGGCAGCCGTTGGAGAGCTGCAAGGCAACCCAGACTATTGTGATGAGCATGAGTCTGCGACACAATCGCTTTCGGCATTGACAGCCGATGTCACGGTTGACTCCGCGCCTGATACGCTTAAGTCGCAAATAGCAGATCCATCTCATTCAGGTGGGATTATGAGCATCATAAAGATTATGCTCATCGGCGCTGCAATTCTTTACTTTGTGCCGAGCGTCATTGCTTTTATTCGCCGAAAACGCAATTTCAAGGCTATTGCCGCGCTCAATCTTCTCCTTGGTTGGAGCTTCTTAGGCTGGGTGGCGGCGCTCATTTGGAGCCTACTTGAAGATGCAAATCATGGTCAACAAGGCGAAGAATAAACTAAACTCTCTGAACCACGGATTGGTCGGGTTTATATACCGAATTCGTCCTTAAATATTGACTCGAACCGCAAGATCGGTCGAGCGCATTTGGGCTGAGAGCGAGTAGATGGTGCCGCCACGGAGGAACAATGAAGGCGGCACTCGAAACCTATAACGCCCGGATGCAGCGGGCGCTGGACTATATAGAGCAGAATCTCGACGGTGATCTCGACCTGGATACGGTAAGCGGCGTAGCGGCCTTCTCCCGGTTCCATTTTCACCGCCAGTTCACGGCGATCTTCGGAATGCCGCTCTATCGTTATGTCCAGCTTGCGCGTTTGCAGCGTGCGTCGCACCGGCTGGCCGGGGATAGCGACCGTGTCACCGACATAGCGATGGATGCCGGCTATGAAGCACCGGACGCCTTTACCCGCGCCTTTCGACGCCGGGTCGGGCAATCGCCATCATCGTTCCAGAAGGCGCCCGACTGGGCGTCGTGGCTTGCGGCCTTCGGGCCTCTCGACATTGCCAGGAGCAAGCTGATGCAGATTACCTTTAGCGACGACGATGTGATCATCCAGGACGTACCGGATACAGCGGTGGCGGTCATAGAACATCGCGGCGACCGCGCAACCTTCGCCGATACGCGGCAGATATTCATCGACAGCCGCAAGGCGTTCGGACTGTCGCCGGAGATGAGCCCGATGTTTATGGTTTTCCGGTCTGAACGGGAGCCCGCCAATCCGGCCGATTACAGTGCTGACCTGTGCTTCCCTTTAAGCCGGCCGGTCGAGGCTGGTGATGCGCCCGTCAAGGCGGGCACCATTCCCGGCGGGCGCTGCGCCGTGCTTCGCTATCCCGGCAATACCCACAATCTCGAACCCGCCGCCAATTACCTCTATCACGAGTGGCTTCCCACCAGCGGCGAAGAGGTGCGGGACTTCCCGATCTATAGCCGGCGTAGTCTCTCACCTATCCCCGACACGTCGGCGCATGAAATCGTCGTGGAACTTTTTTTGCCGCTAAGGTAGGGGCTATCGTTTTGCTTTCCGAGTGGCCTGCCAGGCCGCCTGGAGGGCGGCGCGCAACATGTCCGGATCGATGGCGGCGAAGGTCGCGCAGGTCCAGCCGCGATCGCCCCAGGCATTTTTCAGGCGGCTGAAGGCGGCCGGATCGAGGCCGATATAGAATTCCTGTTCTTCCGGCCGCAGGCAGATATTGGCCGAGGCACGATCAGGCGCCAGGGTGGTGAAGATGCGTTTTGTCTTGAAGGCAATGCGATCGAAGTGCGGGGCCTCGGTCACCCCCTCGAACGACAGGGCCATCGCGCGGAAGGTGTGCGCATCTATGCTCACGCCGTCGTCTCCGCATCCCAGCGCGTCTGCATATCTTCGGGGCTTACGACCTCTATGGCCTGGGACAGCATCCAGCGATGACCGAAGGGATCGAGCACCAGGGCGGTGCGTTCGCCGAAACTCTGGTCCGTGGGTGCGCGCAGCAGGGTCGCGCCGTGCCGGACCGCGCTGTCCGCGTGGGCATCGACCGCAGAGGTTGCCAGGTGCAGGGTAACGGGCGAGCCTCCGATCGTATCCGGACTGACGGCGCCGAAATCCGGATATTCGTCCGCCAGCATGACGACGCTTTCGCCGAAGCGCAATTCGGCATGGCCGATGCGCCCATCCGCCGGGTCGGTCATGCGGAAGATTTCCTCGGCGCCGAACGCGGCCTTGTAGAAAGCGATCGCCGCTTCGGCGTTTTTTGCGATGATATGCGGCGTGACTGACATGACGGACGGCATGATCGATCCTTGAAAAGTCATTTTAATTACGTTACGACTCGTAAAGAAATGAGTCAAGATGCCGAATCCGTCACCCGACCGAAGGGACGGCCGCCCAGCCGGGCGGCCCGCGACAGCGCCCTGCGTGCCGCCCACGACATCCTGATGCAGGAAGGTTTCGGGCGGCTAAGCATCGAAGCGGTTGCCGCAAGGTCGGGTGTCGGCAAGCCGACCATCTATCGCAACTGGGCCAATGCCAGCGAACTGGCCATGGCGGCGCTGATGCTGGATACCGTCGCTGACCCTGGTGGCGGCCGTCCCGATCTGGCCGGTGCCCTGCACGGGCAGATGCGTGGCTTGGTCACGGCCTTTGCGACGACGCGCGGGCGGCAGATCGCCCTGACCTTGGCGGCGTCCGACCCCGAGAGCGAAATGACCAAGGCCTTCCGCAATCGCGTCATCCTGTCGAGCCGGGAGATGGGCCGCCAGCTGATCGCCGCCGCCGTCGCGCGGCAGGAGATTACGGCGCCTGGCGATACCGAAATCCTGCTCGACATGATCTATGCGCCCCTGTTCTATCGCCTGCTTGTGCGGCATTTGCCGCTTGATCCGGAATTCGCCGACGGGGTGGTCGCTCGGGCGTTGATAATGCTCGATTTTCGCAGATGATCTGCCGACAATGACTTGCCTGTTCCGCGGGTTTGCGCCTTAATCGGGTAACGGTCCTGAGGGCCGTTACGGGAAGGATGGATCGTGCTTTCGCAGACTGAAGGGCCGCAGCGGCAGATCGGGGACTTGTTCGGTATTCGCCGGCAGCAGCGCCGGCTGGCCGGGATGACGGTGACCGAAGGCCACTATCCGCCCAATCTCGCCATTCCCCGCCACGATCATCGCCATGCCAGCTTCTGTTTCGTGGTCGAAGGCGGCTATGACGAGACCTATGAACGCCACGACCGCGAATGCTGTACCGGGACGATGATCCTGCACCCCGAGGGTGAGCACCATTCCGACCGCCATGGCGACACGGTCACCCGGCTGCTGACCGTGGAGTTTTCCGAGGAACGCCTGCGAGCCTTGCGCGATGTCACCACGGTCCTCGATCAGCCGAATGCCCTGGAGGCGGCGCGTCTGCAGAAGCTGTGCCTGACCCTGCTCAGGGAATTTTCGCGGGCAGACGACGCCTCGGCCCTGGTCGTCGAAGGCCTGGTCCTGGAATGCCTGGGGGCGGCCCAGCGTTGCGCCCAACGTCTCGACAATCCGTCGACGCGCGCCATGCCGGTGTGGTTGCGCCAGGTGCAGGATTGTCTGCACGCAATGCCTGCCGACAGTCACTCCCTGGAGGATCTGGCCTCGCTGGCCGGCGTCCACCCCATGCACCTCACACGGCAATTCCGCCAGCAGTTCGGCTGCAGCATCGGCGACTATGTTCGCAAGCTGCGCATCGACGCCGCCAGGACACTGCTGCTGGACAGCGACGATACCATCGTCGATATCGCCGCTGATCTCGGTTTTGCCGACCAGAGCCATTTTACCCGCCTGTTCCGGCAATATACCGGTGCAACCCCGGCCGCCTGGCGCAAAAGCCGGATGCAGTAAAAAAAGCTTGTAGGGTGACAGGCGCTTGCCGCGTTCAAGACAGGCTGTGCGTTCGCCGCTAGATCGGCCACATGACCCTGAAGATTCTTTTGTTCGCCGGCACCGGCCTGTTTCTGGCCGCTGTCTCACCCGCCTTCGCGCAAACCACCGACAGCCTTTTGCACGCTGCCTATATGGCGTCCGGCGGCAAGGCCTGGGACCAGATCCGCAGCCTTCAATACACGGCCGACCGTAAAGGTGGCGGTGAAGCGGGCACGACCGAACACTGGGAAGATGTCCGCACAGGGCGCTTCATCGTCCATACGCGTATTCCGCCGCGCGACTATATTCAGGCCTTTGATGGCGTGTCGCCATGGACACGGGGTCAAAGCGGGATCGCCTATAGATTTGGCGATCTCGACAGCCGGCTTAATGCCGCCGACGAGGCCTTTCGCGTCGCTCGCGCGATCTGGTACCGCGACCGTCTTGCCGGCACTGTCGCACAACTGCGAACGATAAACGAAGAGGGAAGGATATTCGACCGGCTGGAGATAACCCCCGAAGGCGGCCGGCCGTTCACGCTATGGCTGGACCGGCACACGCACCTGGCCGACCGCATCATCGAACAACAGGCCGAACAGACGGTGATGACGCGTTTCAGCGATTACCGGCGGGTCGAAGGCGTGATGCTGCCCTTTTCCATCCGCCGTGGCGATGCGGACGCGCCCAAGGCCGCAGGCGACGATGCGATCGAAACAGTGACCCATGTCGCGGTCAATGCGGACATGCCCGATACCCTGTTCGACCTGCCGCCCTCGGAGCCGTCCGATATCACCTTCCCGGACGGGCAATCCTCGGTGACCCTGCCCTTTCGCCTCGAGGACAATCTGATCATCGTGCCCATAAGCATCGATGGCCAGCCGCCGATCGACGCCATACTGGATTCGGGCGGCAATCTCATCCTGCAGCCCGATACGGTCAAGGCCTTGGCGCTGGTGGACCATGGCCGTACACGTGAGGGCGGCGGGGGTGAGGGGTCTGTTACGGCGTCCAACGGATTTGTCCGTACAATGATGATTGGCGGGGTCGTTATCGCCGACCAGCCGTTTTCGAGCTTTGCCTTCTGGCCGGACAAACCGACCATGGCCCTGTTCGGCCAGGAGGCCCTGCAGCGCCTGGTGGTGCGTATCGATTTCGACGCCCATACCCTGACCCTTACGCGGCCGGATGCTTTTTCCTGGGATGGCAAGGGCAAGGTCGTCCCGTTGCATTTCCAGGACAACCAGCCGGAGGTCAGCGGAACGGTCGACGGTGTTGCGGGGCTTTTTGCTGTCGATACAGGCGACAATGACGATCTGTTGCTGATTGCGCCGTTTGCCCGCCATTACGGCCTGGTCGAGAAATATCATGCCTATATCCGATATGGCGGTCAGGCGGTTACCGAAACCCATGGCCTGATGGCGCGGGCAGGGCAGGTGACGCTCGATGGGCCCGATGGCCGGCCCGCGATTACGATATCGAAGCCGATCACGCGCATATCGACGCAGGTCTCGGGCTTCGACGCCAATCGCAATGTCTCGGGCAATATCGGCCTCGGTATCCTCGAGCAGTTCACAGTCACCTTCGACTATCCGCGACAGCGGATCATCCTCGAACCGAACAGCGATTATGGCCGGATGCGGCTGTTCAATCGCGCCGGTTTCGATATCGATGCCGCCGGGCGGGTGACAGATGTCTACGATGCCAGCCCCGCCGACGTGGCAGGGATGAAGGTGGGGCAGGCGATCACCGCGATCGACGGTACGCCGGTGACCAAGATGACCCGGGACGATATAAAGGCGAAGCTCAGGCAGGATCCAGGCAGCCGCATGGAGGTAACGATCGGTGGCCGCACGCTCTCCCTTACCTTGAAAGAGCTATTGTGAATCGTGGCCTCGCCAGCGTCATATCGAGCGTCAGCGGGTGCCGCCATGGGTTTTATCATCCCGGCGTCGATGTCCTGCGCCGTCGTTCGATCTAGCCCGCCGGCATTCCGAAGACGGTGTATTGCCCCAAAAATGTCTGTGTATTTATCAAAAAAATATACCGTATCCGACGGCTGTGCGGAGGCGAAAAGGCACGTTAAAACGGACTGGCATATCTGTTGTAATAAGAAAAATCAGGTCATACTTTACAGTAATACCAGGATTACTTATGGCCATACCCTCATATGTGAAGGCTTTAAAACGCTTGATATCAGGATAGGTATGGCTAATTTGAGCTTGCTATTACTATCTGAGTTTCTGTTTTATATGTGCACTTGCACACAATGACAAGTCATATGAAAATTATTCGATCAATTTCAGAGTATATGTGTAAATTTGGAAATCTTATTACAACGTTTTATTAACCATGAGGATCGCATCTAACTCGACAGTGGCGCGACTAAGCGCTCTGTGAGGTTGTAATGTTGCGTACCGCGTTATTGGGTCAGGTGCCTGAAAAGGCCCCGCTAAAAAGGCCAATTAAAAGAATCGTGAATCGCCGGCGGGATGCGCAGCGATTTACCGATCCGGCAAACCCGGGCATCGCCGCCCTGATAGCGCATTGCTGCGCTGGCCTCCATTCCTCCCTTCTTTCCGCCCAGCAGGTTGATCCGGTTTAACCGGCTCTACCCTGCAATCGTTTGTTTTCCCGATACCTGCAGCCCGCCTTGAGCGACCTGGCCGCGGAGGCGGGGATGCGCGCCCCCCTGTCTCAAGTTCAATACCGCCAATTTCCTACCGAAAGTAAGAGTCATGAAACACCTTCGTCCCGACGCCAAGCGGTCCCATCTCAAGCGCAGGGGATTGCTGGCAACGACCTTCAGCCTCCTGCCTTTCCTGATGACAGGTATCGCCGCGGCACAGACGACGCCGCCGGACGCGGGTCAGACTCTTCGCGAAACCCAGCGCCCCGTGCAACTACCGGCGAAACCTGCAACCCTGCCGACGATTTCGGTCCCTGATGAAAAGGATCCGGCGGCGGACCCGTCACAGCGCCTGACAGTATCGTCGATCCGCATCGAGGGTAATGTCCATCTCCCGCTGTCGGTCCTGAAGCCGCTGGTCGCCGACCGTGAAGGCAAGGAGCAGTCCCTGAGCGATCTGCGTGCCGGTGTGCGCAAGATTACCACCTATTACCGTGAGCACGGCTATATCGTCGCTCGTGCCTTTATTCCGGCCCAGGAAATCACCGACGGTGCCGTCGTCGTGCGTATCCTGGAAGGCACCCTGGTCGGATCGGATGTGGTCAACCACACCGCCGTCAACAGCAAGGTGCTGCAGCGCATCCTCGATGCCCAGCACCTGCACGGCAAGGTCATTGCCTCGTCTACAACCGACCGCGGCCTGCTGATCATGGCCGACCTGCCCAGCGTCGGCAAGGTCGCCGGCAAGCTCAAGCCGGGCGAAGAGGTCGGCACCTCCAACCTGATCGTCACCGCCGATGCCGGCCAGCGTGTCGACGGCAGCATCAGCGTCGACGACTACGGCAACCGCTATACCGGCCGTAACCGCCTCAACGGCCAGGTCGAGATCAACAGCCCGACCGGAAACGGCGACCGCCTCAGCGCCCAGGCCACCCTGACCGACGAGAACATGCTCTATGGCCGCGCCGCCTACGACCTGCCGATCGGCGGCAATGGTCTGCGCGTCGGGGGCGCCATATCTTCGAGCACCTATCAGCTCGGCGCCGAATTCGCCAATCTCGATGCGTCGGGCACCGCCGACACCTACGGTCTTTATGCCCTTTACCCTGTCATCCGCGGCCTGAACCACAATGTCTGGCTGACCGGAAATCTCGAATCGCGCGCCCTGGAAGACAAGATCGTCTCGGTCAGCACGGTGACGAAGAAGTCGGCCGATGTCCTGACCCTGCAGGCCTATGGCGATGTCGTCGATGCGAAGTGGGGCGGCGGTTATTCGACCTGGAGCCTGTCATATATTACCGGAAGTCTGGATATCAAGAAGCCGGCCGCCGTGGTCACCGACCAGGCCGGCCCCCGCACCAATGGAACCTACGCCAAGATCGTCGCCAACCTGTCGCGCCTGCAGGCCCTGACGCCAAAGACCAGCCTGTTCGTGCAGGCCTCGGCGCAAAAAGCCAGCAAGAACCTCGACTCGTCGGAAAAGTTCGTCATCGGCGGCATTTACGGCGTTCGTGCCTATCCGCAGGGCGAAGGCGCCGGCGACAATGGCTGGGTGGCCAATATCGAACTGCGCCACCAGCCCCGGGCCGGTGTCCAGCTGTCGGCCTTCTACGATATCGGCGGCGTCGACTACAACCATAAGGCCTATGCCCCCGGCAAGACCGCTGAGCAACTGTCGAGCTACGGCGTGTCCGTTGCCGGCCAGCGCGGCCCGGTCAATGCCCGCATTACCCTGGCCCTGCATGGCGACAAGCGCGCCGTCACGGCGCCCGACCGCAACCCGGTCATCTGGGCCTCCGTCGGCTACCGCTTCTAATCCTCTCATCCCGTCATTTCTAAAATACAGGCGCGCGGAGCGCGCAACCCGTAACCACAGGATACCACGATGTACGATCACGGCGGCATGAACCGTTTCTATCGGCTTGTCTGGAGCGAAGCCAAGCAGGCCTATGTTCCCATCCCCGAAGTTTCCAACAAGCGCGGCAAGCGCAAGGGCGGCGTCTTTGCGACCCTCGCAGCTGCCGCGCTCGCCCTGTTGTCCGCGGCGCAAGGCGCATTAGCCGACCCTGGACCAGCGACCTCGGTGTCGATCGTGCCGGTCATGCGCGGTATCGAGCCGTCATCGGTCGCCCTGCCGACCGGCGGTATCGTCGTCGGTGGCCAGGCGTCTATTGCTGTCGACGGCAAGACCGAGACCATCACCCAGACCTCGCAGAATGCTGCAATCGATTGGCAGAGCTTCAATATCGGCCAGGAGGGCAAGGTCATTTTCAACCAGCCGAGCACCTCGGCGATTGCGCTCAATCGTGTGCTCGGCGGTGACGCCTCGAAGATCTACGGCACCTTGCAGGCCAACGGCCAGGTCTTCCTGGTCAATCCGAACGGAGTCCTGTTTGCCAAGGGTGCCCAGGTCTCCGCCGCCGGCATCATGGCGTCGACGCGCGACATGAATGTCGCCGACTTCATGGCAGGCAAGTACGTTCTGTCCGGCACCAGCACGGCTACGATAACCAATGCGGGATCGCTGACCGCGGCCAATGGCGGCTATATCGTCCTGGTCGGCGCCAATGTCGTCAACGACGGTTCGTTGACCGCCAATCTCGGCGATGTCCGCCTGGCGGCCGCCCAGGACGTCACCATCCGTCTCGACAATGGCGGCCTGACCGAACTGGCGATCGACAAGGGCGCCTATGACGCGCTCGTCGCCAACAATGGCGTCATCAAGGCCGATGGCGGCCGGATTTACCTGACCGCCGATGCGCTCGACGCCTTTGCCAAGGCCAGTGTCAGCAATGCCGGCGTCATCGAAGCCCTGACCGTCGGCGAAAAGAACGGCAAGATCATCCTGCTCGGCGACATGCAGACCGGCACCACGACGGTCGGCGGCACGCTGAATGCGTCCGCTCCGTCCGGCGGCAATGGCGGCAGCATCGAAACCTCCGGTGCCCATGTCCATATCGACACCGGCGCCGTCGTCACGACGAAGGCCGCCAATGGCCTGACCGGTTCCTACCTGATCGACCCGGTCGACTTCACCATCGCTGCCTCGGGCGGCGACATGACCGGCGCCGACCTGGCGACGGCCCTCGGATCCACCAATGTCACCATCCTGTCGACCTCCGGCGCCTCGGGCACCGCAGGCGACATCAATGTCAATGACACGGTGTCGTGGTCGGCTAATACCCTGACGCTCAACGCCCAGGCCAATATCACCATTACCCGCGACATGACGGCGTCGGGTACGGGTGCACTGGCGCTGGAATACGGTCAGTCGACCATCGACGGCGCCGGCTTCGACTACACGCTCCTCAATCTGGCCGTCACAGGACCCAAGATCAACCTGCCATCGGGCCAGAACTTCTCGACCAAAAAGGGGTCTGCCGGCCAGACCCTGACCTATACGGTGATCAACAGCCTCGGCGGCGCCATGGATCAAAACGCCACGACCCTGCAGGGCATGAACGGCGATCTGGCCGGTCTCTATGTCCTGGGCTCGGATATCGACGCATCGGCGACCAGCACATGGAATCATGCGTCAAGCGAGTATCTGGGCTTCAACCCGATCGGCACCGGCGCCATTGACCCCCAGACTCAGGTCCAGCGCATCTTCACCGGCAAGTTCGACGGTCTTGGCCATACGGTCAGCAGTCTCTACACCAACCGCGTCCTGTACACAGGCATGTTCGGCCTGGTATCGGGCGCCACCATCCGTAACATCACCCTGGCCAATACCGACATCAACGGCAGTGTGAACGTCGGCGCACTTGTCGGCAGCGCGCTTGCCGACGCCCAGAATACCCCCACCGAGTTCCGCAATATCAGTTCCAGCGGGACGGTGCGCGGCGAAAGCAATGTCGGTGGCCTGGTCGGCTATATCGACAGCGGCTCGATCGACTTCGCCAATTCGACGGCAGAGGTCAAGAACGGCGACGAACAGAGCGGAACGGTTATCGGCGGCATCCTCGGCAAGGGTGTCAACAGCTATCTGAAGGGCCTGACGGCCGACGGCAATGTCTCGGGGGATTCGACCCTGGGCGGCGCGATCGGCGCGACCGAGAACTCCACGGTCCTCAACACCAATGCCCACGGCACGGTAACGGGCGCAGGCGGCACGGTCGGTGGCCTGATCGGCTCCTTCCAGGGGACCATGAACACCAGCAATGCCATCGGCAATGTCTCCGCCGGCGGCAGCACTGTCGGCGGCCTGGTCGGTTACGGCAATGGCAGCATGACCGACGTTTCTACCTCGGGTACGGTCGAAGGCAATTCGGAAGTCGGTGGCCTCGCCGGCGTGACCTATGGCTCGATCCTGCGTGCCTACACGACGGGCGCGGTCACCGGCACGGGTGATTCCGTCGGCGGCATGGTCGGGAACAGCAATGCCACTATCACCGACTCCAATGCCAGCGGTAATGTCCTGTCGACCGGAAGCTATGTCGGCGGGCTCGCCGGCCAGTCGAGCGACGTCGTCACCAACAGCCAGGCCCACGGTACGGTCCAGGGTTATGACAATGTCGGCGGCCTCATCGGCATGGGTTCCGATGTCGCCAACGGCTTCGCCACTGGCGACGTCACCGGCCACGATAATGTCGGCGGCCTGGTCGGCCAGAACAAGGTCGGCACGATCAGCGATTCGTCGTCGTTCGGAATGGTCTCGGGCAATCACGATGTCGGCGGCCTGGTTGGTCTCAACAAGGTCGGTACGATCTCCAACTCGTGGACAGCCGTGCCAGTTTCCGGCGTATCGAACGTCGGGGGCCTGGTCGGTGAGGCTCAGTTCAGTACGATTTCGGATTCGCACAGCTATGCCCAGGTTACGGGCACAGATGCTTATGTCGGCGGCCTGGTCGGCTTTAATGACGGCTCGATATCCAACTCGTATACGACGGGCAATGTCAGCGGCACCGACTATGTCGGCGGCCTGATGGGCTTCAACACTTACGGATCTTCTATCAGCGCCGGCAGCACGGCGTCGGGGGCGGTAGGCGGTAACGCCAATGTCGGCGGTTTCGTCGGTCGCAACGAAGGCAATATCGATACGGCTACTGCATCCGGCGATGTTACGGCGACAGCCGGCAATGTCGGTGGTTTTGCCGGTTCCAGCAGCGGCACGATCAACGGCGCCGATGCGCATGGTACGGTCAATACCAGCGGCACGGGCACAGGCGGCCTGGTCGGCGACAACAGCGGCTATATCGGCACGTCCAATGCGACGGGTGACGTGGCCACGGGCAACTATGCCGGCGGTGCCGTCGGCTACAATTCCGGTACGATCGATACGGTCACCGCCACGGGCAACCTGACCGGCGGCGGTACCTTCAAAGGCGGCCTGGTCGGCCACAACGATACCAGCGGCAGCATCGCCAATTCGACGGCTACAGGCAATGTCAACAATGGTGGCAACAATTACAATATCGGCGGTCTTGTCGGCTCCAACGACGGTACCGTAAGTACTTCACATGCCAATGGTGCTGTGGCGGGCTGGAATGCCGTCGGCGGTCTGGTCGGCCGTTCCAGCGGCACGATCAGCGACAGTTCGTCGGGTGAGGTCAACAGTGTCGCCGGCGGCTCCGTGACCGGTTTTGTCACGCGGTACC
Organism: Asticcacaulis sp.; assembly: GCA_965246725.1. Taxonomy (GTDB): domain Bacteria; phylum Pseudomonadota; class Alphaproteobacteria; order Caulobacterales; family Caulobacteraceae; genus Asticcacaulis. The sequence continues at coordinate 85,459 of CBDFFG010000022.1, read as the reverse complement.
AATCTTCGGAAGATATCGGTGGCCTGGTCGGGGCCATGTATGGCACCGCCACGGTGACTAACAGCTCGAGCTCTGAAAACACCAAGGGTGTCTCGTCCATCGGCGGCCTGGCCGGCGGCATGTATGACAGCACCTCGATCATCGACTCGCACGCATCCGGCGACGTCTCCGCCAACCTTAATCGCCGCGGTGACGACGCCTGGGCCCTGGGTGGTCTTGTCGGCTCGTCGGCGTCCCTGGTCCAGAACTCCTATGCGACAGGTGCGGTCGACGGCACCAGCCGCTCCGACTCGGTCGGCGGCCTGATCGGCGACGGCTGGGGCGATATCACCGGCTCCTATGCCACCGGCGCGGTCAACGGCGGCAGCAATGTCGGCGGCCTGATCGGCTTCCTCAACTTCCAGGACAGCCTGACCCCGACCCACGTCACCTCGTCCTACGCTTCCGGCAATGTCAGCGGCGACTCTACGGTCGGCGGCGTCCTGGGCTTCTCCGGTGAAAACTCCATCCTGTCGGACATCACCGCGACCGGCACCGTAACCGGCAACCAGAATGTCGGCGGTCTGATCGGCCAGCTCGACGGTACCCTGACGGGTACGTTCACCGGTCAGGTCAGCAATGTGACCTATGGCAATTCGGTCATGGGCGGCGACAATACCGGCGGCCTGGTCGGCCTGCTGCACGGCACCCTGTCGGGTGTGTCGTCTGGTGGAACTGTCAGCGGCGGCGCAAATGTCGGCGGTCTTGTCGGTCGCGCCGAAGAGTGGGTCAATGATGCGGGCGACACCCAGTTCGCCTCCATCGAAGATGCGGCCACGTCCGCTACTGTCAACGGCGATACGGTCGTCGGCGGCTTTATCGGCTCGGCCCAATTTACCAATATCGCCACGTCGAGCGCCTCGGGCGGCGTCACGGCGACGGGCAATGTCACCGGTGGTTTTGCCGGCAACCTGACCGCCGTATCCAACGGCAATGTCGATGTGGATTTCCACGGCAAGATCACCGATTCCAGCACGACCTCTACGGTCCAGGGGGCCGAAACGGTCGGTGGCTTTATCGGCGAGACGTTGCAGTACGGCATCATCCTCAATGGTTCGGCCAGCGGCGATGTCAGCGGCTCCGGCACGGTCGGCGGCTTTGCCGGCGCCATCGGTGCCAATAGCGGCATCGCCTATAGCGAGGCTCATGGCAATGTCACTGGCTACGGTAACACGGTCGGCGGTTTTGTCGGCGACAATGCCGGTATCGCCGTCTTCTCTCAGGCGACGGGTACAGTCGGCGGCGTCAACGCGGTGGGTGGCTTTGCCGGCCACACCGCTTCGACCGGGGTCCTTGCCCTCGACACGGCCTCGGGCGCCGTCACTTCCTTCGGCCAGGGGCAATATGCCGCCGGCGGCTTTATCGGCATCAACGAAGGCATGATCGAACAGGCTACCTCATCGAGCGCCGTATCCGGCGATACCGAAGTTGGTGGCCTGGTCGGGCGCAATACCGGCCAGATCCATGAATCCTCGGCTACGGGTACGGTGGGCGGCAATAGCCAGGTCGGCGGTTTCGCCGGCAGCAATGCAGGCAGCATCGACACGGCCTATGCCACCGGCGCGGTTACGGGTACGCAGACTGCCGGCGGCTTTGTCGGCGCCAATACCAGCCAGATCACCAATGCCCACGCCAGCGGCACGGTGACCGGTGAACAGACGATCGGCGGCTTCGGCGGGGACAATACCGGCAGTGTCGAAAAGGTCTATGCCACCGGCGATGTTACCGCGACGGGCAGCGAAACCGCCCTGTCCGCCGGCGGCCTCTTCGGCCATAACGACGGTACTATCAGTGTCGCCTATGCCCAGGGCAATGTCATCGGCACGTCCATGGGTGACGATGTCGGCGGCCTGGTCGGCCTTAACAGCGGTGGTATCAGCGACGCCTACGCCACGGGCAATGTCTCGGGTCACAGCAATGTCGGCGGCATAACCGGCCGCAGCACGCTGGGTAGCGGCAGCAACGAGTTGGACCGCGTCTATGCCGGCGGTCACGTCTCCGGCACCGGTTCGGCTATCGGCGGCGTCATCGGCTATATCGACTCCGCGGTCGTCAACGACGCCTACTGGAATTCCGACGCAACCGGCCAAGCAAATCTCTACGGCTACCAGTACGACTTCTCGTCGATCTCGGGTGGCGGGGCCCTGACCAATGCCCAGTCGAAGACGCAATCGAGCTATGCCGGCTTCGACTTCTCAAGCGGTGGTGTCTGGAAGGTTTACGAGAATTCAGCGGCGCCGTTGCTGACGGCCTGGCTGACCAATGTCACGGTCACCGTGTCCGACGCCGGCATCTCGTACGTCTACAATGGCCAGGGCAAGACCGACGGCGTTTCGAACCTGACCTGGTCCACGCCCTCGGCAGCGACGTCAGGTCATATCTTCGGCAACCTGCACTACGATACGTCGAAGAATGCCGGTACCTATACCGACCTCTATGGCATGTATTCGGACCAGCAGGGCTACAATATCACCTTCGTCAATACGGGCTCGCTGACCATCACGCCGAAGTCGATAACCGTGATCGCGACTGGCCAGAACAAGACCTATGACGGCAACACCGCCATCGGCGTCACCCTGGCATCGTCCGGTATCATCAGCGGTGATGATCTGAGCTTCACCGGCTCAGGCAATACGCTCGACAAGAATGCCGGTCTTGGCAGGTCGGTCTCGGTTACCGGCATCGCCGGCTCCGGCGCCGATCTCGCCAACTATAGCTTCAGCACGACGGCCTCCACGACCGCCGACATTTCAAAGAAGACTGTCACGGTCACGGGTACCGGCACCAACCGGATCTATGACGGCACGACTTCTGTCGCTGTCAACCTGACGTCCGGCGATATCCTCAACGGCGATACGGTTGCCTTTGGCGGCACAGGCGCCATGGCTGACAAGACTGCGGGCGCCGGCAAGGGGGTTGCCATCTCGGGTATTTCAGCCTCCGGCGACGACGCGCAGAACTATGTCTACAACACCACGGCTGCCACCACGGTCGATATCGCCAAAAAGGTGGTCACGGTGACGGGCAATGGTGTCAATCGCACCTATGATGGCACGGCTTCGGTCGGGGTCACCCTGGCCAGCGATGGCATCGTGACGGGCGACAGCCTCAGCTTCACCGGCACCGGCGTCATGGCCGACAAGAATGCCGGCATGGGCAAGGGTGTCGCCATCAGCAATATCGCAGAAAGCGGCCAGGACGCCCAGAACTACACTGTCGCCAATACGACGGCTGCGGGTACGGTCGACATCGCGAAAAAGACGGTTACGGTGACGGGTACGGGCACCAATCGCACCTACGACGGCACGACCGCGGTTGCGGTCAACCTGACCGCGGGCGGTATCCTCGATGGTGACACGCTCGCCTTTACCGGCGCCGGGACCATGGCCGATAAAAACGCCGGCCAGGGCAAGGCTGTCGCCATCTCGGGCATTACGGGCTCGGGCGACGACGCACAGAACTACGCCTATAACACCACGGCTGCGACGACGGCTGACATTGCAAAGAAGTCGGTCACGGTCACGGGCACCGGCACCAACCGGACCTATGACGGCACGACCTCTGTCGGCGTCACCCTGTCCAGCAATGGCCTGGTGTCGGGCGATACGGTGGCCTTTAGCGGCACCGGCGCCATGGCGGATAAAAATGCCGGCCAAGGCAAGGCTGTCGCCGTCTCGGGCATTACCGGTTCCGGCGATGACGCGCAGAACTATGCCTATAACGCCACGTCACAGACTACGGCCGACATCGCCAAGAAGGTTATCACGGTCACCGGTACCGGCATCAACCGGACCTATGACGGCACGACCTCGGTCGGCGTCACCCTGGCCAGCGATGGCCTGGTGTCGGGCGATACGGTGGCCTTTACCGGTATCGGCACCATGGCCGATAAAAATGCCGACGAGGGCAGGGCCGTCTCTGTTACGGGCATTGCGGGTTCGGGCGAGGACGCGCAGAACTATGCCTATAACACCACAGCGGCGACCACAGTCGATATTGCCAAGAAGGTGATTACAGTCACCGGCACGGGTAGCAACCGCACCTATGACGGCACGACTTCGGTCGGCGTCACCCTGGCCAGCGATGGCCTGGTGTCAGGCGATACGGTGGCCTTTACCGGCACCGGAACCATGGCCGACAAGACTGCCGGCCAGGGCAAGGCTGTCGCCGTCTCGGGCATTTCAGGTTCGGGCGAGGACGCGCAAAACTATGCCTACAATACCACCGCGGCGGCAACGGCCGATATCGGCAAGAAGACGGTGACGCTGACCTCGACCGCTATGGACAAGACCTATGACGGCTCCGCCACGGTCGGTGTCACCGTCGCCTCGTCCGGCGTCGTGACCGGCGACACGGTCGCCTTTGCCGGTTCAGGTACATTGGCCGACAAAAATGCCGGCCAGGCCAAGGCGGTCAATGTCGCCTACACGGCCTCGGGCGCCGATGTGCAGAACTATGCCTTCGCCGCCAGCGGCTCGACGACCGCCAATGTCGGCAAGGCAAGCCTGAATGTGTCGCTGGTCGCGCCGATCAAAAAGTTGGCGGACGGTACCACGACGGTTGCCCTGACGATGTCGAACTTCAGCCTCGGCGGTCTCGTCGCAGGTGAAAATATCGCCATGACGGGCGTGACCGGATCGTTCGCCGATGCGACGCCGGGCACCGGCAAGACGGTTACCGCCACGCTCGGTGGGCCGAATTATGTCGCTGGCGCCAATACCAACCTGGCTAACTACCAGTTGGTAACCGGGGCCGTCAGCGCTAACTTCGGTGAGATCGTCGCCGTCACCAACCCGGCGTATGACTCGGCCGTATCGAGCGCGGCGACGACCTCGACCAATACCACGCCAGCCCCGGGGACCAGCTTCGGCACGGGTACCTATGCCGCGGTCATCGGCCAGGGCGGTGCGGCGACCAGCACCGGCGGGTCCGACAACGGGGTTTCGACCCAGACGTCGGGCGGTTCGGTCGACGGCGGCATCGCTTCGATGCAGTCGCGCGATACCCTGGTCTATCGCCGGACCTTCTCGATCGCCGATGGCGGCATCAGGCTGCCCAGTGGTGTGTCGGATGGTGATGCTGGCGGTGCGAATGCCAACGGCAACAGCGATGGCCAAGACAAGACCCAGCCTTAGGACCAGATCTGCCTGCACTCCCGGCCGCTTCACAAGGCGGCCGGGAGACTGCTCACCAACACGTTTATCGACAGCAGGAAGCCAGGTGGCTACCGTTACAGGCGAATCGTAGCCAGGATTTCGTGTGTTTCGTGAAAACATCCAAGCCGAGCAAGCTGGTACTTGAGCCAGGCATACCGCATGATGTCGTCATTTCGGCAGTATTGCGCAAACTGGCCGATCATCCGCCGTTCCGAACCTATTCCCTTGCGGTGATGGTCAATGCCGTCATGGACCAACTGCGTCACGGCGGTGGTCTGATGGGTCTGCGCGACGGCAATCTGGTCGCCTATGCTGGCTGGATAAGGGTCAGCAAGGCCGAAGCCGAAGCCTGGCGGGCCGGCAACAGTGACATCCCTGCGCCCGATTGGGACAATGGCGAGGCCGCCATTTCGACCATTATCATCGCCGACGATCCGCGTGATCTGCCGGTCCTGCTGCGCGGCATCTCCCGGGCCTGCGACGGTGTTCCCGTCTACCGCATGCGGGTTTTCACAGATGGCCGCGACGAGCGCCGGCGCAAGCCCATTACCGGGCGCCAGTCTGCGGGCACCCTGCCGTTAAGGTCGGGCAATCCGGCCGAACTGGGCGCCTTTGCCCGCTCGGTCTGGAGTGTCGCCCTGGGCCAGTCGCCCCGGTCGGCAGTACCGATCCGCATCGTCGACGATCCTGCGACGGTAAAGGAGATCTGTGCCGCACCGGACCGCTTTCCCAAGAACTATGCCTTTCTCGAAGCCCTGGGCCACGGCCGTTTCTCCGAGAATGGCAATGCCTGGCCGGAACGGATGGCGCTTACCCAGCCGAGCTACAGCCGTAACGATTTCCTGCGCGATACGGCGCGCCTTGAGCCGCTGTACGACCAGGCCTTTTCCGCCTTGCGCAAGGTCACGCCGGACCGGATCAGCGCCGCGGTGATCGATGTCGCCATCGCGGTGGTCTCGACGGCGCTTGGCCTTGAACGGCCTGTCCCCTGGTCGTACGACTGGGCGGAAAGGGTTCGCACCACCCTGGGCGAGCGGCAATGGATCGGGTTCTACGGTACCACCCAAAACCATTTCGACGCGGTCCAGCAAAAGATCGACGCCCTGCGCTCCGAAATCGCCGCCGTCTGGCAGGGGCGCCCGGACATCGTTGCCCTGCTGGACGGCTTCAGGGCGAAGGCCGGCGGCATAGCCGATTTCGATCCCGTCCAGGAACTGATCCAGAATCTTATCGCCTCGAGCGAGACGACGGCCGCCACTGTCCTGTGGTCGATCGCCATACTGGGCCTTAAGCCCGACCTGCAAACCGCGGTGCGATCCGGCGCCTTGCCGGCGGAAACCTTCGTGCGCGAGGTTTTGCGCCTGTATCCGCCGGTGCCCTTCGTCACCCGCTTTGCCACGGAAAACATCACGGTCAATGCGGAAAGCTTCGTGGCGAGTGAGCCGCTGCTCGTTTCGGTCCTCGGCTTGCACTATTCCGCCTTCTGGCGGGACCCGACGCAGTTCGATCCGTATCGGGCGGAATATGACGATCCACGCCATCGCGACCACTACCTGCCCTTCCTGACCGGACCCCGGGCCTGCGGCGGCCGGCGCCTGGCAGAGGCCGAACTGGCGACGGCTGTGAGAACCTTCTGCCGACTGTTCGAATTCGCGATCAAATCGCCATCCGACGTTTCGTCCGAGTACGGACTATCCTTCCGGCCGGCCATTCGCAGTCTTACGTGCCGGGCGCTTGTCGACGCCTGACTCGCCTTGATATGGCCTCGTAATGTTGCGGTCCTTCTCGCCCTTCCCATATAGGTTGACCTAAGGGGAGGCTTCATGACCTGGCAACTGGCACAACTGAATATCGGACGGACCCTGTATCCGCTCGACGATCCGCGCATGCGCGACTTTGTCGACAATCTCGAGGCGGTCAACGCGCATGCCGATCGTAGCGACGGCTTTGTCTGGCGGCTGACGGGTTATGCCGACAGCGACAATACCGACAACAGCGATTTCGGCGACGATATCATCGCCAATATGTCTGTCTGGCGCGACGTGGCTGCCCTGCGCGCCTTCATGTCGTCGCCCGAGCACCTGCCCTTCATGAAGCGCCGGCACGAATGGTTCGAAAAGCTGTCTATCCCCTACATGGTCATGTGGTGGGTGCCGGAAGGCCACATTCCAACCGCCTCCGAGGCTATGGCGAAACTCGGTCAGGTGACGCGCGAGGGGCACGGGCCCGAGGCCTTCGGGTGGGCGCAAATGTTCGATCGGCCGGTTTAGGCCTTCGGATAGATCAGCATCTGGGTACAGCGGAACAGGGCGATCGTCTTCTGTGTTTCCTTGTGACTGACCGTGACGTCCCACACCTGGGTAGTGCGGCCCATATGGGCGGCCGTGGCGACGGCGCTCAGCGTACCGTCGCGGGCGGTGCCGAGATGGTTCGATTTCAGCTCGATGGTCGTGAAGTTGGCGGCGCCGTCGGGCAGGGACGAGATGCAGCCGTAACCCGCGGCAGTATCGGCCAGGCTGACGACGGTGCCGGCATGGAGATAGCCGTTCGGCGCCATGACCTGCGGCTGGACAGGCAACTCGGCGTGCAGTTCACCCGTGGTGCAATGGGTGATGACGACGCCGAGGTGGCCCGGCAGGGTGCCCTGGCTCCAGCTGTTGAGCTCTTCAAGCGTTTTCATATCCTGTCCCTTTTTTTGTTTCAATTGCAATCATCTTCTTTTGTGTCCGTGTCAAGCCGCTCATAGGCAACTTTATGGTTGCGTATTTGCCGGCGACGGCATAGACCATAGGCAACCAGGAGGTTGCGTATGAGCGACAGGATCGAAAAACAGATTACCCTCTGGGCGCCGCTCGATCGCGTCTGGAATTCCATCAGCGATTCCGCGGAATTCGGCAGTTGGTTCGGCATGCGCATCGACGGCCCCTTTGTCGCCGGCAAGACCGTGACGGGCGCCATTTCGCCGACGACGGTCGATGCCGAGGTCGCCGCGGCGCAGGCCCCGCATGTCGGCACGCCTGTGGCGCTGATCATCGAGGCGATCGAACCGAAAACGCGTTTCGCGTTTCGCTGGCATCCCTATGCCGTCGACAAAAATACCGACTACGGCGAGGAGCCGAAGACCCTGGTGACCTTTGTCCTGGCCGAGGTCGAGGGCGGCACGCACCTGACCCTGACCGAGACCGGGTTCGAAAATATTCCCGAACATCGTCGCGCCGAAGCCCTGCGCATGAATGACGGCGGCTGGACGGCGCAGATGCGCCTGATCGCGCTCTACTGTGCACGCTGAGGTATTCGCGGCCTTGGGCGACGCCACGCGGCTTGGCCTGATCCAGCGCCTGGGCGAGGACGGGCCGGCCTCGATCGTGCGTCTGAGCGACGGCGCAGGCATGAGCCGCCAGGCCGTCACCAAGCACCTGCAGGTCCTGCATCGCGCCGGCCTGGTGCATCAGGCGCGGGCCGGACGTGAAAGCCTGTGGCAACTCGATCGGGAGACCCTGGATACTGTGCGGCAGTATCTGGAGGCCATGTCGCAACGGTGGGATACCCGTCTGGAAAACCTGCGGATCCGGGTGGAAAATTCGTAAGTCGAGATGCATAAGGGTCGTGCAATAAATTTCCACATGACGCAAAAATTTCCGAAAAATCTTCGATTCGTGAGATGACAAACGACAAAACATGCGCCATATGACGTTTCCTTCCGTTTTGTTCTCTCAGGTTATCGCCCGCCATGCGTGATTTTTATCGTATCCGCCGCCTGCCGCCCTACGTCTTTGAAGAGGTCAACAAGGTCAAGGCGAAGCTGCGCGCGGAAGGCGTCGATGTCATCGATTTCGGCATGGGCAATCCCGACATGGCAACGGCGCCGCATATTGTCGACAAGCTGGTCGAGACGGTCAAAAAGCCCAAGACCCACGGCTATTCCGTGTCGAAGGGCGTCCAGGGTCTGCGTAAGGCCATGGCCGGCTATTACGACCGCCGGTATGGCGTCAAGCTCAACCCTGACACCGAGGTCGTGGCGACCCTTGGGTCCAAGGAGGGCTTCGCCAACCTGGCCATGGCGATCACGGCGCCGGGCGATACGGTCATCTGCCCCAATCCGGCCTACCCGATCCATGCCTTCGGCTTCCTGATGGCCGGCGGGGTGATCCGCCATGTGCCGGCCCTGTCGCCCGAACAATATTTGTCGGGCATCGATAAGGCGGTCAAGCACTCGGTGCCGACCCCGTCGGTAATGATCGTCTCCTATCCGTCCAATCCGACGGCGCAATGGGTCGACCTCGACTTCTACAAGGAGGTCATCCGTATCGCGAAGAAACACGACCTGCTGGTCCTGTCCGACATCGCCTATTCGGAAATCTATTTCGACAATAATCCGCCGCCATCCCTGCTGCAGGTCGAAGGCGCCATGGAGCGCAGTGTCGAGATAAACTCCCTGTCCAAGACCTATGCCATGGCCGGCTGGCGCGTGGGCATGGTCGTCGGCAATGCCCAGATCTGTGCTGCCCTGGCGCGCGTCAAATCGTATCTCGACTACGGCGGTTTTGCGCCGATCCAGGTTGCCGCGGCCGCCGCCCTCAACGGCCCGCAGGACAATGTCGACGAAATCCGCGCCACCTACAAGTCGCGCCGTGATGTGCTGATCGACTCGATGAAGCGCGCCGGCTGGGACATCCCGCCGCCGCCGGCATCGATGTTCGCCTGGGCGAAGATCCCGCCGAAGTTCGAGCACCTGGGTTCGATCGAATTCGCCAAGCTGCTGATCGAGGAGGCGCATGTCGCCGTCGCGCCTGGCCTCGGCTTTGGGGAATATGGCGAAGGCTATGTCCGCATCGGTTTGGTCGAGAACGAGCACCGCATTCGCCAAGCGGCGCGCAATATCAAGAAGCTTCTGCAACCTGAAACACCGGCAGAGCAGAAGCGCGCCGCGAAAATCGTTTAAAGCCGGCGCGCAACATCAAGAAGCTTCTGCAACCTGAAACACCGGCAGAGCAAAAGCGCGCCGCGAAAATCGCCTGAGCTCTTTGGAAAGAAGGGTGCGTAGCGTCATAAATTGCTGCGCAAGGCTTGGACCGCTGTTCATCTTCAGCGCATGACTGTTATTACAAACGCACTGATTATAAGAGGGAAGACGGGAAAAAGGGTGCTCGGGCACCTGTCGATTGACAGCGTTTTCCTAACGGAAACCCTTAATTGTCCTATGATTGCGGAGCTTTTTGCAGTTTTGCGACAATCGGGTCACACCCGCGTGATTTGAACGAAAAAGACGCTGTTAAGCTTTGACAGCAACGGTGTTTTAAGGTTCACTGATTATTGTGCAGTGCACACTATTTGCAGAAACTTGACATTATTTGCGCGGACTTCACATCGACCGTTTGGGGCCTTAGGCGCCAATCCTGTCCGGTGTTGTCTATGACAAGAGGTGTAGCGTGGTCAGTGTAGAATTTGCAGTCGATACGGCGTCGGAACAGGATGCCTTCTTCGGCGCGTTTTTCAAATTTGTCGAAGCTGCCTCCATTCAGGATTCCGATTCCCTGTCCGTCCGCGCCGATACGCAGGGTAATGGCCAGGTCAAGGTCGTCACCTTCGACACCGTCGCCCAGGCCGATCAGTTCCGCGCCTACTGGGCCAAGCGTCGCGCCTGGTTAGGTCTCTAACAAAGACAGCCGGGTCTTTGATTTTAAGGCTTTGAAGCCGCTATAGACTCCCTGTAGGGTCACGCAGCTCCCCGAACCCTGGTTCCCGTATGCTGCGCCTCCGGCACATTCCCCTTCGTTATCGCCTGCCCCTGATCCATGGCGGCCTGTGGCATCTTGCCAAATGGCGGTCAAAGGCGTGGGCCCTGGCGCGGGGCACCGACGGACTGCGGTCGGGCGATTTCGTCGTATCTTCCTTTCTCAACGAATCCCTGGGTATCGGCCGCGCGGGCCGGCTATCGGCCCAGGCTTTTGCCGATGCCGGCTATTTCATTACGCAACACGATTTGCGTCCTGCCTTTCGTCGTTTCCTGACCGGTGGCGCCGAGCTGCCTGGCCAGGGGGGTGTCTGGTATATCCATGCCAATCCGTCCGAACTGCTGGTGGCGCTGATGGCGCATGCGCCGCAAAGCTGGGCCGATCGCTATCGCATCGGTTACTGGGCCTGGGAAACGCCCAAGGCGCCGGCCCTGTGGGTGTGGGCCGCCGACTATCTGCATGAGATCTGGGTGCCCAGCTACTATGTCCGCGATGCCCTGGCGACCGCCTTTGCCGCCGAAGGCCGCAAGGACCTGACGGAGCGGGTGCGTGTCATGCCGCATCCGGTGCCTGTGCCGCCCGTTCAGGGCCATAGCGAACGCAGTGCCTTTCGCGACGATTTCGGTCTGCTCAGTGGTTTGGTCGAGGTCTTGTCCCTGTTCGACACCAAGTCGTCGGCGGTGCGCAAGAATCCCTGGGGCAGTATCGACGCCTGGATCAAGGCCTTTCCCATCCCGGCCGAGACGGCGCGTCTCACCCTCAAGGTCAGCGACCTTAGTGGCGACAGGGCGACAGAACATCGGCTGGCGGCAATCCTGCGCGACCGCGAGGATATCCGGCTGTTTGCCGACCGGCTCAGCGACGAGGACATGGACCGTTTCGTTGCCAGTTTCGATATCCTTGTCTCCCTGCATCGGTCGGAAGGCTTCGGCCTGCCCCTGGCCGAGGCGATGGCGGCCTGCGTGCCGGTTGTGGCTACCGGTGGCTCAGGCAATGCCGACTTCATGACGGCTGAAAATGCCTGCCTGATCCCGTCTGAACCCATTCGCATCAGCGATGTCGATGGACCCTATACCCGCCTGGAAAACGATCCGGACCAGGTGTGGGCCGATCCGGATCTCGACGTGGCGGGACAGGCCATTCGGCAGCTGGTCGACCAGCCGGCGAAGCGCCGGGCCCTTGGCGCCGCCGGTCGCCAGGCCATTCGGGATTTGCACATTCCCTGGCAATCGGGCGCCCTGGGCGCCCTGCCTTTCAATCAGTTTCTTTAAGCTGCGGATATGTTGTCCGGGTTGCCCGCCATGCGGCCAGCCCCATGAGGACGACAAAGAGGACGGCTATTCCGGCGTGCGCCGGCAGGTCGGCCTTGCCGTGCAGGTCGACATCGGTTAGGAACCCGAACACCATATAGACGGCCAGGCCGCCGGCCATCAGGGCAAAGCGCCGGATCGGCGTCCACACCCGGTTTCGCGTCGTGAAGATCATGATGGCGACGAAGCCGGCCTCGACGGCGATCATGCCGGTGAAGCAGGCGTACCACGGCCAGTGCAGGTTTTGCGCGGCGACGTGCTGGATCAGCATCAAGAGCGAGCCAGCGGCAAAACCCAGGATGGCCAGGGTGGCGGGGTGCGGCGCAGGCCGGGTGCAGGTTTCGCCGCAGGGTTTGCCGCGAAGCTTCGGGGTAACAAGGGCGGCGGCGACGAGGAAAAGAACGGCAATGCCGGTGGCGATGAACTGCGCCGGTGTCGCCATGAAGGGCAGGGACTTGTAGGTAAAGGTGGCGACCATCGCGCAGCCGGCGGCAAACAGCAGAATCAGGATGGGCGCACTGACCCAGCCGAGCCATGGGTCTGCCCGACGATTGCCGAACAGCGTCTCGCTCAGGGCAATCGGCACACTGATGCTCCAGATGACGTGGATGCTGATGACGAAGACCAGCCACGGCAGACCGGTGCCAAGCGCCGGGATAAAGCCGAAATCGAGCAGGCGCAGGTGCAGGTAGTTGGGATTGAACAGGGACTGGGTGACGAAACCTTCTTCGATCAGGCCGTAGGCCGTGGCCAGCAGGACGATGGCGATCCAGCCGCCGCCGGTGCGCCGGGCGATCTCCCGGATCAGCAGGGCGCCGGAGCCGTACATGGTTGCCATCACCGGCAGGATGGCGATCATCGACATCGGCAGACTGCCCAGCAGGTATTCTGCAATCAGCGGCGACAGGAAAAACAGCGAAACGACAGGTACGATGCGACGCCACATGGCGGCCTCCCAAGAAATGAAATTCGTCTTGAAATAAATAGTCTAATATTAGATAATCTGCAAATGGATTTTCTGAGTTGCCTTGACGCCGGCGTGTTTAGCGCCCTATGGCTGGAGAACGGAGCCTTATGTGACCAAAGACGAAGACATTATCGCCATCCATAACCAGAGCCTCGGCTACCTGCTGGGGCAGGCGCATGGTCTGTCGCGCGAACGGGCAGCGCGGGCGATTGCCGAGTCCGGTCTTCATCTCGGCCAGGTGCTCATCCTGGCGACCCTGCGCGCCCAGAGGGCCCTCGATGGCGCCATGGATATGACGCAGACGCGCCTGGCGGCCCTAAGTGGCATCGAAAAATCATCGCTGGTCCTGTTTCTCGACGCCCTGGAAAAAGGCGGCTGGGTCGAGCGCCGCCGCCATCCGACCGATCGGCGTGCCTATATCGTTCATCTGACCGACGATGGCGCCCGCCGCTTCGAGACGGTGGGGATACAGCTCTATCGCGCCGAACAGGAGACCATGGCCGTCCTGTCCGAGGCCGAGCGCGACCAGCTTCGCGGCCTGCTGGCCCGGCTGGTCGGTCATATGCGCAGTCTCGGCTAAGCCGCCCGACTCTCAAAGCCAGACTCTGAAAGCTTGACTCTGGTGGGCTTTTCGGTCATTTGACCCGCCACATCCGCGCAAAACCGTTTTGCGCCCTTGTCCGAACCCTTCGCAATCACATGTGACGCCAGGCGTCCTGAGGATTGGAAGGATCCCCGACAGCGCGTTGCGCCCTCGGGGATTTTCTGTTTGCGACGAAGGCGGGAAGCGGTCGCGCATTTTTTGGGAATTTGGCATGTTCGATAGCTTGAACGAGCGCTTGTCGGGTCTGTTCGACCGTCTGTCGGGTCGCGGCGTCCTGTCGGAAAAGGACGTCGACGAAGCCCTGCGCGAGGTGCGTGTCGCCCTGCTCGAGGCCGACGTCGCCTTGCCGGTCGTGCGTCAGTTCATGACCAAGGCGCGCGAGCTGGCCACCGGCGAAGAGATCATCAAGGCGGTCAAGCCGGCCGACCAGGTGGTCAAGATCGTCTATGACGGCCTGATCGACATGCTGGGCGGCGAAGAGCCCGAGCCGCTCAACCTCAATGCCGTTCCGCCCGCCGTCATCCTGATGGCCGGTCTGCAAGGCTCGGGCAAGACGACGACCTCTGCCAAGCTCGCGCTTCGCCTGTCGAAGTTCGACCGCAAGAAGGTCATGATGGCCTCGCTCGACACCCGTCGTCCGGCCGCCATGGAGCAGCTGAAGCTGCTGGCCGAACAGGTCGGTGTCGACTTCCTGCCGATCGTCGCCGGCCAAAGCGCCGTCGACATCGCTCGCCGCGCCCTGCAATCGGCGAAGCTGCAGGGCTTCGACGTCCTGATCCTCGATACCGCCGGCCGCACCACGCTCGACGAAGCGCTGATGGCCGAAGCCGCCGACATCGCGAAGATCGCCAATCCGGTCGAAACCTTCCTGGTCGCCGACAGCCTGACCGGTCAGGACGCCGTGCGCACGGCCGCCGCCTTCCATGAACGCTTGCCGCTGACCGGTCTGATCCTGACCCGCGCCGACGGCGACGCCCGCGGCGGCGCTATGCTGTCGATGCGCGCCACGACCGGCCTGCCGATCAAGTTCCTCGGCGCCGGCGAAAAGGTCGAAGCCCTCGACGTCTTCGATGCCCGCCGTATCGCCGGCCGCATCCTCGGCCAGGGCGACGTCGTCGCCCTCGTCGAAAAGGCGGCGCAGGAACTGGACGCCGCCAAGGCCGCCCAAATGGCCAAGAAGATGGCCAAGGGTCAGTTCGACCTCAACGACCTCAGCGACCAGCTGTCGCAGATGAAGCGCATGGGCGGCATGTCGGGCATTATGGGCCTGCTGCCGGGCGTGCAGAAGATGAAGAAGCAGATCGACGAATCGAACATTACCGACAAGGTATTCGATCGCCAGGTCGCCATCATTTCGTCGATGACCAAGATCGAGCGCAAGAAGCCCGACCTGCTCAACGCCTCGCGCAAGCGCCGTATTGCGGCCGGCGCCGGCGTCGAGGTCTCGGAAATCAACCGCCTGCTGAAGCAGCATCGCCAGATGGCCGATACCTTCAAGGCGATGTCGCGCTCCAACGGCCGCGGCATGATGGGCCAGATGGCCAAGATGTTCGGTATGGGCGCCGGCGGTGGCGCTCCCCCCGACATGGAAGAGATGGCCAAGAAGATGGGCATCGATCCCAATGCCCTGGGCGGCGCCGGTGGTCCTGGCGGCCCAGGCGGCATAGACCTGGAAAAACTCAAGAATTTGGGCGCCGGCCCAAGTGGTGGCCTGCCGGGTGGTCTACCCGGTCTGGGCGCTAAACCTCCTTCGGGCCTGTTCGGTGGCCTTCCGGGACTTCCCGGAGCAAAGCCGTTCGACCCAACCAAGAAATAAGCATCTTAAAGGAACTGAAAAATGCTGAAGATTCGTCTGTCCCGCGGTGGCTCCAAGAAGCGCCCGTACTACACCATCGTCGTTGCCAATGCGACGGCTGCCCGCGATGGCAAGTTCATCGAAAAGGTCGGCACCTATAACCCGATGCTGCCGAAGGACGCCCAGCGCGTTACCCTGAAGGTCGAGCGCATCGCCGAATGGCTGAAGAAGGGCGCCCAGCCGACCGACCGCGTCGCGCGCTTCCTGTCGCAAGAAGGCCTCGTGAAGTGGGAACACGGCAACAACCCGCAAAAGGGTACCCCGGGCAAGAAGGCGCAAGAGCGTCTGGCTGAACGCGCCCAGCGCGAACAGGACCGCCTCGACGCCGAAGCCGCTGCCAAGGCTGAAGCCGAAGCCGCCAAAGAAGCTGCAAAGGCCGAAGCTGAAGCTGCCAAGAACGCTCCGGTCGCTGAAGAAGCTCCTGCCGAAGAGGCGCCTGCTGCTGAAGAAGCCCCGGCTGAAGACGCCGCCGCTTCGGAATAATTTCCGCGATTATTCAATCACGATAAAGGGCCGGGGTGCATTCCCGGCCCTTTATTGTATCTGGCCCTTTATTGTATCTGGTATTATCCCCACGAGAGTCCGTATGTCGCAAAAACCCAATCTGATCCTCGTCGCCCAGGTCGGTGCCCCGCACGGCGTCCAGGGCGAATTCAAGCTGATCAGCCATATGGATGATCCGGTCAGCGTGCTGGAACACAATCCGCTGCTCAACGACAAGGGCGAACCTGCCCTGTCGATTACCACGGCGCGTGAGCACAAGGGCGCCCTGCTGGTCCGCGCCGAGGAAGCGCCCGACCGGACGGCGGCCGAAAAACTGACGAATATGAAGCTTTATGTCGATCGCGCCGATCTTCCGGACACGGACGAAGACGAATATTACATCACCGACCTGATCGGCATGAAAGTGATCGACACCGCCGGCGCGGCGGTGGGTACGGTGGTCAATGTCGATAATTTCGGCGCCGGCGACCTGCTCGATATCCGCCCGGTCGAGGGCCCGACCTTCTATCTGCTGTTTACGGCGGAGAATGTGCCGGAGGTTCGGATGGAGGATAAAATTGTGGTCGTTTCAATCCCTTCCGAAACCCGCGAAGAGCCCGACGGAACGCCGGAAGAGGGGTAAGGGCCCCGAATTAATCCGCACCCGCGCATAACCCCACCCGCCCTCCAATCCGATAGGATTGAAGGACGACCTCCCCTGATATCAGGGGAGGTTAAGGGCTATCACAAAAGGCTCAACCAAAGATCCCGCCGGAGACCTCTATCCGCTGGCCGTTGAGCCAGCCGGCCTCGTCGGCCAGCAGCAAGGCGACAATCCCGCCGATATCGTCCGGCAGACCGACCCGGCCAAGCGGTGTAAGACCGGCGATGCCCGCATTGATCTGGGCATTGTCGCGTACCGCGCCGCCGCCGAAATCGGTTTCGATGGCGCCCGGCGCCAGGGTGTTGACGCTGATGCGACGCTCGCCCAGTTCCTTGGCCAGGTAGCGTGTCAGCACCTCGACCGCGCCCTTCATGGCGGCATAGGCGGCATAGCCGGGATTGCTGAAGCGGGCGAGACCCGACGACAGGTTGAGGATACGGCTGCCATTGTTGATCAGCGGCAGCAGGCCCTGCGTCAGGAAGAAGACACCCTTGAAATGGATGTTCATCAGTTCGTCGAACTGAGCCTCGGTGGTGTCGGCGAAAGACGCATGGATACCGATGCCGGCATTGTTGACAAGGTAGTCGAAGCGGTCGCGGCCCCAGGTCGCCTTGAGCGCGCCCGAGACCTGGGCGACGAAGTCGGGGAATTCCGAAATCTTGCCGGTGTCAAGTTGCAGGGCCACGGCCTTGCGGCCGATCAGGGCCAGCTCTGCGACCAGGGCCTCGGCCTCGGCTGTGTTCGAGCGATAGGTGAACAGGATGTCGACGCCGCGGGCGGCGAGATGGTGGGCCATATTGCGGCCCAGGCCGCGGCTGGCGCCGGTGATCAGTGCGATTTTCATAGGTCTGGTTCCTTAGGGTGATGACGAATGACGGTTTACGCTTTTCGGCATTCGCGATAAATCACGATGAAACGACAATACTGTTCGGATTTTTCGCACAATGAACCGGCTCGATGCCATTACCGCCTTTGTCCGCGTCGCCGAACTGAGCAGCTTCACGGCGGCGGCCACCTCACTGGGTTTGCCCAAGTCGAGCATATCGGCGGCCGTGGCGCAGCTTGAGGCGCATCTCAAGGTCCAGTTGCTGTATCGCACGACGCGCAAGGTCCAGCTGACCCATGACGGCCAGGTCTATTACGAGCGGGCGCGCGAGATGATCGCCGACCTGGAGGACATGGACGCCCTGTTCCAGCACGATGTCGGCGAACTGAACGGGACCTTGCGCGTCGACATGCCGGTGGCGACTGCGCGCGCCATCATCATTCCGCGCCTGGGAGAGTTTCTTGATCGCCATCCGGGACTGGAGATCGAGCTGTCGTGTACCGACCGCCGCGTCGACGTGGTGGCGGAGGGTTTCGACTGCGTGCTGCGCGCCGGCACCATGGGCGATTCCGCCCTGATGTCCCGCCCGATCGGCGTCATGCGCATGCAGAACTTCGCCAGTCCCGCCTATCTCGCTCGCTTCGGCATGCCGGAAACCCTCGACGACCTCGATCGTCACCGTCTGGTCCACTATGTCATGCAACTGGGCGCCAAGCCGGACGGCTTCGAATACTGGGATGGTTTCGCCTACCGCACCCGCCGCGTCGGGGGCGTCGTTTCGGTCAACAATACCCAGGCCTATCACAGCGCCGTCGTGGCCGGACTGGGCATCATCCAGGCGCCGGCGGCGGGTATGAAGGATAATCTCGCCGATGGCTCACTGGTCGCGGTCCTGCCGCAGTACCATGCCGAACCCCTGCCGGTGGCCCTGGTCTATCCGCGCCGCCGCCATCAGGCGCGCCGGGTGCGCGCCTTCATGGACTGGATCGCCGAGGTCATGACGGCCTACATAGCTTGAGAAACCAGGGCCTTCATGGCATTGTGCGTGTTATAAAAGAAAATAAGCCATGAAGCGTCCCACATCCTTCGACATTGCCGCCCTGGCCGGGGTTTCCCAGGCGACGGTTTCACGCGCGCTCAGCCGCACCTATCCGGTCAGCGAAGAGGTGCGCAAGCGCGTCTTCGAGGCGGCGGCCAAGCTCAACTATACGGTCGACATCAATGCGCGCAAGCTGCGCTCGAAGAAGATCAACACCATCGCCGTCCTGGTCTCGGAAGACCTCGACAGCGACGACAGCCGCATCAACCCCTTCTTCCTGCCGCTGATCTCGTCCATCCTCGACTATGCCGGCGAAAAGGGCGTCGACGTGCTGGTGTCGTTGCAAAAGCAGAGCAGCGACTGGGGCGCCGACTACGGCTTTTCGCGCCGGGCCGACGGCATCATCTTCCTCGGCTACCGCGACTACGAAACCTACAAGCAGAAGATCGAAGGCCTGCGGGAAATCGGTGAGCCCTGGGTGGTGTTCGGCCCGGTCATGGCCGAAGATCCCGACCTGTTCGTCGGTTCCGACAATGAGGGCGGCGCCTATGCCGCCGTGGCGCATCTGCTGGCGCTCGGCCGCCGGCGCATCGTCTTTCTCGGCGAGGCCTCGGAGCGGCACTCGGAATTCTTCGAGCGCTTCAAGGGCTATCAGCGCGCCCATGCCGATGCCGGCATAGCGATAGACCCCGCCCTGGCCGTCGACTGCTTTATCTCGCGCGAGGAGGGGGCCGCCGCCGTCCAGCGCCTGCGCGAACAGGGCGTCGATTTCGACGCTGTCTTCGCCGTCACCGACCTGCTTGCCATCGGCGCCGTCCAGTCCCTGCAGAAAAGCGGGCTGACTGTGCCGGGTGATGTCTCGGTCATGGGTTTCGACGACCTGTGGGTCTGCACCTGCATCAATCCGGAACTGTCGACCGTCCGCCAGGATACGACGACGGCGGCGAAGGTCCTGGTCGATACCCTGGCCCGCCTGATCGACGGCGAGGCGGTCAGGATGACGCGCATCCCGACGAAGCTGGTTATCCGCGAATCGTGCGGCGGGACGCCCGGCGTTTTTTAGGGCGCTATCCTGCCGCCGTGAAGTCGACGACCTTCAACTCGCGCCCCAGCGACGCCAGGAAGGCGCGGAAATCGGCCTGGCTCAAGGCGGTTGTCGCCGTATTGGTCAGCGGGTGGAAGTTGACGATGTCGGCGTCGGCCAGGACCTTGTCGAGGATGAAGCGCACCGATTTGTCGGGATCGTTGATCAGACCCAGCGCCGTCACCGATCCGGGACGAACGCCCAGCGCATTGTAAAGCCGCTCTTCCGAACCGAAGCTCAGGCGGCCGGAGCCGATTACCTTGGGCAGGGTCTTGAGGTTGATCTGGGTGTTCTGCTCGGCCGAGATCAGCCACAGCTGACCCTTGTCGTCCTTGAGGAACAGGTTCTTGGTGTGGGCGCCGGGCAGTTGCGACTTTATGTCGTCGCCTTCTCCGACACGGAAGACCGCTTCATGGTGCAGGGTGCTTGTTTTCAGGCCCAAATCATTTAAGGCTTCGAGCAGTTTTTCCGGGGTGTAAAGCGGTTCGGTCATGACGGCCGTAAATTGGCGATATTCCTCGGTAATAGCAAGCCAGCGTAACGACATAAGAGAAGAGCCCTGCGATGGAACTTGAGTGTTTTGTCATGACGACCTACCCGCCGGAAATCGTGCCCGGCCGGCCGGACCGCGACTGGATGGACGCCTTCATGGCGCGTTTCCCCTATCGTTGCCTGCCGCTGACCATGGCGAACACGACCGGCTGGGAAATCCTGTGCCCGACCAATTTCACCGTGGTGTGGAACGGCGGCACCGGCAAGAACGACCTGGTCGTCACATGCGACGACGATCCCGATTTCAATCTCGAACACCTGGTGCAGTCGCACTTCACCCACGGCGTGCTGACCTTCCACACCGGCTACATGTTCCGTACGCCGCCGGGCTATTCGGTCCTGGCCATGGGCCCGCCCAACCACGTCAAGGACGGCATCCAGCCCCTGTCGGGCCTGGTCGAAACCGACTGGCTGCCGTTTCCCTTCACCATGAACTGGCTGATGACGCGGCCGGGCATGGTCAGCTTCAAGCGTGGTGAACCCTTCTGCTTCATCCAGGTGGTGCAGAACCAGTCGCAGGACGAGGTCCAGCCGGTGATCAAGCGGCTGGAAAGCGATCCGGACCTGAAGGCGCAGTTCCAGGCATGGGCGGAAACGCGCCAGGCCTTCAACGACAGCCTGACGGCGCGCAACCCCGAAGCCATGAAGGAAGCCTGGCAGAAATTCTATTTCAAGGGCGAGCGCCCCGACACGTCGGGTGAGCAGCTCAAGGGCGTCAAGGCGTCCGATACCCACATCAGCCGCCGCCGCCTCAAGGTGCCGAAGGTTATTCGGCCCAAGCCCGGCCGGTAGTCTATGCAATGACAACTATGTGATCGTCCCTATAGCCAAGACGGCCGAATTAAGGCATTGTTAACCCTGATATTCCGGGGGAATGGCGTATGGAACGGTTGCACAAGGTTTCGGCGGGGGTGATCTTTGCCTTTATCTGCCTGCATTTCGCCAATCACCTGATCGGTCTGGAAGGCATAGGCGCGCACCAGCAGTTCCTCGACGCGGCGCGCCTGGTCTATCGCCATCCGGTGGTCGAGCTCATCCTGCTGTTGGCCTTCGTCATCCAGATCATTACCGGCATCGCCCTGTCGCGGGAAATCTGGACGAAGAAGAAGGATATCATCCACCAGTTCCAGGCGGCGTCGGGCACCTATCTGGCCGTCTTCGTCGTCCTGCACGTTGCGTGGATGTTTGTCGGGCGCATGGTGCTCAATCTCGACACCAATTTCGACTATGTCTCGGCGACCCTGATGACGGCGCCCTGGTCGTGGATTTTCCTGCCGCTGTACGGCCTGGCTATCGTTGCCCTGTTCACCCATATCGGCTGCATCGCCTACGACATCTTCAAGAAGACCGACAAGCGTATCGGCTGGGCCTGCCTGGTCGTGGTCTTCGGCGGCGGCCTCTATGTCACCTACCTGATCCTGTGGATGTATTCGGGCCGTTTGTATCCTGTCACCGTGCCCGATGCCTATGCCGAGGTCTTCGGCCGGCCGGTCACCGCGGCCCCGGCTGCGGAAGCGCCGGGACTGGATGCCCTGCCGTCCAGCCCGGCCACCGCCGACAGCGCCCCGCCGGCCGAAAAACCGGTGAACGGTTCGGATGCGCCGACCCCCGCCGCGGACGCCGCAAGGCCCTGATTTAAAAACATCTTGGCAGGGGCGAAAAAGGCTCCTATATAGACGACAACAATCGTCCGATTGCCGAAAGGCAACGGCGGCGGCCACAACGGCTCGCCGCCTTTTTTATTATCTGAGATCATGCGCGCAAAGACGTCCGAAGACCGCAAGCTGCTGGAAATATTCGATCCCATCGCCGAAGAACTGGGGCTGGATATCGTGCGCGTGCGCCTGATGGGGTCGAATCGCCCCGGCGGCGCCCGCCGCCTGCAGATCATGGCCGAGCGCAAGTCCGACCACGATATCAATGTCAACGAATGCGCCCGCCTGTCGCGCGCCATTTCGAAATATATCGACGAGGCCGATCCGATCGAAGGCGAATATACGCTGGAAGTGTCGTCGCCCGGCATCGACCGGCCGCTGACGCGCCTCGAGGACTTCAATACCTTCGAAGGTTATGAGGCGCGCATCGAGCTCGACCGCCTGGCCGAGGGCCGCAAGCGCTTCCGCGGCATCGTGGCGGGTACCGAGGAAGAACACATCGCCATCGATCTCGACGGCGAGGAAGAAACCGCGATGATCCCGTTTGCCTGGGTTATCGACGCCAAG
This sequence comes from Asticcacaulis sp., assembly GCA_965246725.1. Classification (GTDB taxonomy): domain Bacteria; phylum Pseudomonadota; class Alphaproteobacteria; order Caulobacterales; family Caulobacteraceae; genus Asticcacaulis. Next base: position 62,923 of record CBDFFG010000022.1, on the reverse strand, counting down.
CTGGTCCTGACAGACGAGCTACTCAAGCGCGGCGCCGAAAAGCGTGCCAACCAGCCGGAGCTCGAAGACGACGACGATGGCGACGAGGATACGGGACGACGGCCTGGGCGAAGACTTCGAGGATGATGAAGACCTCGATGACGACGATGCCCACGCCAACGACGACTGATACGCCCAAAATTTACTGCCAGAATTTACCGCCAAAATACTGAACGACGATTAACTAAGGAAGACGACAATGAGCTTCACCGGGATTAGCGCCAACCGTCAGGAACTGCTGCAGATCGCAGAGGCCGTCGCGCGCGAAAAGTCGATCGACAAGAGCGTGGTCATCGCCTCCATCGAGGAAGCGATCCAGAAGGCTGCCCGCAACCGTTACGGCGCCGACCACGACATCCGCGTCCATATCGATCCGCGCACCGGCGAAATGACGATCACCCGTCACGTCACCGTCGCCAACGACGAAGAGGTCGAGAACGAATACGCGCAAAAGTCGCTGAGCGACGCCTTGCGCACCGACAAGGAAGCCTTTGTCGGCAAGGAATATGTCGAAACCCTGCCGCCGTTCGAACTGGGCCGCGTCCAGACCCAGATGGCCCGCCAGGTCGTCACGCACAAGGTGCGCGAAGCCGAGCGCGAGCGCCAGTACGACGAGTTCAAGGACCGCGTCGGCGAAATCGTCAACGGCACGGTGCGCCGCGTCGAATACGGCAATGTCATTGTCGACCTGGGCCGTGGCGAAGGCATCATGCGCCGCGACCAGTCGATCCCGCGCGAAGCCTTCCAGGTCAATGACCGCATCCGCGCCTACATCTACGACGTACGCCGCGAAACCAAGGGCCCGCAGATCATGCTGTCGCGCGCCCATGGCGGCTTCATGGCCAAGCTGTTCGCGCAGGAAGTGCCGGAAATCTACGATGGCGTGATCGAAATCAAGTCGGTTGCCCGTGACCCGGGTTCGCGCGCCAAGATGGCCGTCCTGTCCAACGACTCCTCGATCGATCCGGTCGGCGCCTGCGTCGGTATGCGCGGTTCGCGCGTCCAGGCGGTCGTTGCCGAACTGCAGGGCGAAAAGATCGACATCATCCAGTGGTCGCCGGATGAAGCGACCTTCATCGTCAACGCCCTGGCCCCGGCCGAAGTGTCGAAGGTCGTGCTCGACGAAGAGGAAGACCGCGTCGAAGTGGTCGTGCCGGACGAGCAGCTGTCGCTGGCCATCGGCCGCCGCGGCCAGAACGTCCGCCTCGGCTCGCAGCTGACCGGCTGGCAGGTCGACATCATCACCGAAAGCCAGGATTCGGAGCGCCGCCAGAAGGAATTCGCCGAGCGCACCGCGCTGTTCCAGGAAGCGCTCGATGTCGACGAAGTCATCGCCCAGCTGCTGGTCACCGAAGGCTTCTCGACGGTCGAAGACCTTGCCTATGTCGACGAGAACGAAATCGCCGTCATCGAAGGCTTCGATGAAGACACCGCTTCGGAACTGCAGGCCCGTGCCCGCGACTTCCTGGAGCGCGAAGCGGCCGAACAGGATCGCAAGCGTACCGAGCTCGGTGTCGAGGATGACGTGCTGTCGCTGCCGGGTCTGACCCTGCCGATGGCGGTCGCCCTGGGCGAAGCCGGCGTCAAAACGGTCGAAGACGTGGCCGACCTGGCCACCGATGAAATCCGCGGTGGCTTCGAACAACGCGGTGGCGAACGTGTTCGCGTACCGGGCGCGCTCGAGTCCTTCTCCCTGTCGGTCCCCGATGCCGAAGCCCTGATCCTCAACGCCCGGGTTGCTCTGGGCTGGATCGAAGCGCCGGTCGTCGAGGAAGTGCCTGAAGAGCTGTCGGAAGACGAGCTTTCGGGCGAAGAGCTTTCGAGCGATGAGCAGGAACTCGACACGCAGGCGGAAACGCCGGCTGACGGTGAATATGAAGAGGAGGGCGAGAATGTCGCCACCACAGAACAATGAGCCCTCTTCGCTAACCCCCGATGACGTCCTCTCCGCCTCTGACGAGGCGGAGACAGGATGTGTGTGCGAGACGCCCGCCGGCAAGTTGCCGAAACAGCGTCGCGACATTGCCTCCGGCGAAACGATAGACACGGACGATCTGGTCCGGTTTGTCGTCTCTCCGGAGGGTTTTGTCGTTCCCGATGTGGCGCATAAGCTGCCCGGACGCGGAATCTGGCTGCGATCGGACCGCTCCAGTCTTGAATTGGCGGTAAAGAAGAATATATTTGCCAAGGCGGCAAAGCGTCAGGTTCGGGCCGCGCCCGGCCTGAGCGATCAGGTTCACGACCTTTTGCGCCGCCGTTGCCTCGATCTGCTGGGTCTGGCGCGCCGTGAGGGCGCGCTAGTCAGCGGCTACGAAAAAGTTCTGACCACCACCAAGTCCGGCAAGGCTGCCTGGCTGATCGAAGCGTCCGATGGCGCCGAAGACGGCCGCAATCGCATTCTGGCAGTCCGGCGCGCGGTCGGTGGTGACACAAAAGTTTGCGGAAGCTTCTCCAACGCCGAATTAAGTTTGGCTTTAGGACTGGAAAATGCCATACACGCTGCGCTCCTGCCGGGGCGGCGCGTCGGGCGCTGGTCGGCGGAGATGAAACGGCTGTCCGGCTTCGAAGCGCTGATGCCTTCGGCCTGGGAGCCGCCGCCGGGGCCGCCCGGATAAACGTGTCCTGATCGACGCAACAGTTTATTATGGTGCCCCGCTTCTGTGGGTCGCCGGTTCACCGAGTACATTTGAAATCAGAAGGCCGCATCCGGCGGGCTTCACAAGGGTTAGAGTTAAGCAAGCCGTATGAGCGACGCGAAAGACGATAAGACGAACGACCAGAACCGTAACGGCGAGCGGGCTCCGCTGACGCTGAAGCCGCGGGTTGGTGGCAATGTTTCGACGGGCACCGTCAAGCAAAGCTTCAGCCATGGCCGGTCCAAGACGGTAGTGGTTGAAACCAAGCGACGTATCGGTACGCCGCCGGCAGGTGCGCCGGGCACGCCGAACCGTCCGGCCCACGACACCAATATGGCGCGCCCGAATCCCAACCCGAACCCGGCACCGCGCCCGCAGTCGTCGAACAACGGCCCGCGCCCGCAATCGGCCGGTGGTGGCCTGCGTCAGGAAGAGCAGGACGCCCGCACCCGCGCCATCCAGGTGGCCTTGCAGGAACAGCAACGCCGCGACGCCGATGCGCGCGCTGCGGCGGCGCGTGCCGCGGCTCAGCCGGCACCGCAACAGCCCGCCCCGGCCGCATCGGCGCCCGCGCCCATAGCTCAACCGGCACCTGCGCCGCAACCGGCACAGCCCCGGGCCGAACAGGCGCCTGCGCCCGCTCAGCCGTCGGCTCCGACTCCGACGACAAGCGCTTCTCCGGCCGCCAGCCCGACGCTTCACAGCCCGGCACCCCAGGCCGCCGCACCGGCACCGCGTCCGCAATCCGCACCGTCTCAGCCGGCTTCGCCGACCTTCCGCAACGAACGTGCGCCGCGTTTCGACCAGCGTGCGCCGCGTGAAGGCGGTGGCCAGTACAATCGCGACAACAACCGCGATAGCGCTCCGAGCCGTGACGGCCAGCAAAACCGCGACGGCCAAAGTCGCGATGGTCAGCGCGCGCCCTATCCGCCCCGTGACGGCCAGCCGCCGCGCGACGGTCAGCGCCCGTCATTCAACCGTGACGGCAACCGCGATGGCCAGCCGCCCCGCGATGGCCAGCGCCCGCCTTATCCGCCCCGCGACGGTCAGGCGCCGCGCGATCCGAACCGCCCGCCGTTTAACCGCGACGGCCCCCGTACGGACGCCAACCGCCCGCCGCGCGACCCGAACCGCCCCTACACGCCGCGCGACCCGAACGCCCCGCCGCGTCCGCCGCGCGATCCGAACCGTCCCTACACGCCGCGCGATCCCAACGCCCCGCGTCCGCCCCGTGAAGGTGGCGAGCGTGGCGAGACCGTTCGCTACAGCGCCAACTCCCCGCGTCCGCCCCGTGCGGCTCCGGGTGTTTCTGCCAACGCGCCGGCGACCCCCGAAGTCGATCGTATCCGCTCCAGCCGCGGTACCGCGGGCCCGGTAAAGACAGGCGCTGGCCGTGACGAAGACGATCGTAGCGGCGTAAAGCGCGGCAAGGCCGGTGCACCGGCCAAGGCCGTGTCGCAGACGCGTGGCGAGCCCAAGCGTCGTGAAGGCCGCCTGACCCTGCAGGCCGTTGTCGGTAACGACGAGGGCTCCGCCGATCGCATGCGTTCGCTGGCCTCGGTCCGCCGGGCGCGTGAACGTGAACGTGAAAAGCGCAAGGGCAGCCATGTCGAACAGGCGCGTGTCGCCCGTGAAGTCATCATTCCCGACATCATCACCGTGCAGGAACTGTCCAACAGGATGGCCGTGCGTGGCGTCGACATCATCAAGATGCTGATGAAGCAAGGCCTGATGCTGAAGATCAACGACGTCATCGATACCGATACCGCCGAACTGGTGGCTTCGGAATTCGGTCACACGGTTCGCCGCGTGTCGGAATCGGACGTCATGGAAGGCTTCATCGACAATGACGATCACAACGACGATACGCAACCGCGTCCGCCGGTCGTGGCTGTCATGGGTCACGTCGACCACGGCAAGACCTCGCTGCTCGACGCCCTGCGCAAGACCGATACGGCCGGCGGTGAAGCCGGTGGCATCACCCAGCATATCGGCGCCTATCAGGTCCGCCTGCCGGATGGCAATCGCATCACCTTCCTCGACACCCCGGGCCACGCCGCCTTCTCGGCCATGCGTGCCCGCGGCGCCAATGTGACCGATATCGTCGTCCTGGTCGTGGCCGCCGACGATGGTGTCATGCCGCAGACGATCGAAGCGATCAACCACGCGCGCGCCGCCAAGACGCCGATCATCGTGGCGATCAACAAGATCGACAAGCCGGGTGCCAAGCCGCAGAACATTATCAATGAACTGCTGCAGCACGAGATCGTCGTCGAAAGCCTCGGCGGCGACACCCAGGTGGTTCAGGTCTCGGCCAAGGAAAACCTCGGTCTCGACGAACTGATCGACGCCATCCTGCTGCAAACCGAAGTGCTCGACCTACGCGCCAATCCGGACCGCACCGCCGAGGGCGTTGTCATCGAAGCCAAGCTCGACAAGGGCCGGGGTCCGGTGGCGACTGTCCTGGTCAAGCGCGGTACCCTGAAGCGCGGCGACATCGTCGTGGCAGGCTCCAGCTTCGGCCGTGTTCGCGCCCTGATCAACGAGCGCAACGAGCAACTCGCCGATGCCGGCCCGTCCATGCCGGTCGAAATCCTCGGCCTCGATGGTGCACCCGATCCGGGTGAAGCCTTCGCCGTCGTCGAAAGCGATGCCCGTGCTCGCGAAATCACCGAATATCGCGAACGCCTGCGCCGTGAAAAGACGCTTGCGCCGATCGGTGCCGTGTCTCTGACCGACATGATGTCGAAGCTGGCCGACAAGAAGGCCAAGGAACTTCAGCTCATCATCAAGTCCGATGTGCAGGGTTCCGCCGAAGCCATTGTCAGCTCGCTGGAAAAGCTGGGTACCGACGAAGTCCGTGCGCGGATCATTCACTCGGCCGCCGGCGGTATCACCGAGTCCGACGTGCAACTGGCCAAGGGTTCGAACTCGCCGATCATCGGCTTCAACGTCCGTGCCTCCAAGCAGGCGCGCGACCTGGCCGAACGTGAAGGCGTCGAGATCCGTTATTACGCGATCATCTACGACCTGATCGACGACATCAAGGGCGTCATGTCCGGCATGCTGGCTCCGATCCAGCGCGAAACCTTCCTCGGCAATGCCGAAATCCTCGAGGTCTTCGACATTTCCAAGGTCGGCAAGGTCGCCGGCTGCCGGGTTACCGAAGGCCGCGTCCAGAAGGGCGCCCGCATCCGAATCCTGCGCAACGACGTGGTCATCCAGGAAATGGGCATCCTGTCGACGCTCAAGCGCTTCAAGGACGAGGTCAACGAAGTCGTGGTCAGCCAGGAGTGCGGTATGGCATTCAACGGCTTCCAGGACCTCAAGGCCGGCGACTTCATCGAATGCTTCACGGTCCAGGAAATCAAGCGTACGCTCTGATCCTGATACCAGGTTCCAATACGTTTTCGGCCCGCTGCTTGCAGCGGGCCGAATGCGTTTGGGAGTGGGGTTTGCAGGCTTAAATATGCACTTTCGACGAATGGTATCGCGGTTCTTAAACCTCCCCGACTTGATCGGGGAGGGGGACCGCGAGCCCTCTTGGCTCGTGGTGGTGGGGTTTCTTGCTTTTACAAGGCTCGAATAATCAATAGTTTCTATAGATGCGCTTGTGGCGTACGTGCTTGTGGCTCAAGCAAGAAACCCCACCACCACATCTCGCGCGGCGAATGCATGAGAGCTTAAACGACATTATCGGGAGCGGCGCGCTTCGTGCGGTCCCCCTCCCCACCAAAGGTGGGGAGATTTAAAAGAGCTTGAATTTCAATGCTCTGCGATTTTGCTACGAAGTGTGTGAATCCCCTAGCCTTCAAAGGGGGGCTAGGAGGTGTCAATCTGACAGCAGAAAAGAAAAAAGCCCCTGCCTGGGAGACTTCGGCAGGGGCTCCAGTTGGGTCAAAGGGTTGAGACCTATTCCTTGACCTGAACGAAGTGCGCATAGGCGACATTGGAGCGGTCCCAGACCGTCTTGTCGCGCAGGGAGCGCAGAAGCTTGATATATTCGGCATGGCTCCAGGCCAGCGGGGTGGCGCTGTCCGTGCCTTCGCCGACGGCATAGTCGTGCGGAGCGTTCGAGCCGACGCCTTCGAAGACCTGTTCCGGGATCATCAAGCCGTCATTGGCGAACAGTTCCATGCCTTTGACGTAGATGCCGCGGATGGCGTCGATGTCGGCGGTGGTGGCGCCGCCGGCCTTGAGGTTGTCGAGGGCCAGTTCATAATGGCCGCGTTCACCGGTGAATATCGGCCACACGCGGCCGCGCTGGTCCGGGCTCATCGTGCCGTTGACGGCATAGTCGCCACCGGTCATCTTGTCGCCGTAGCCGTCATTGCCGTAGCGGCGGAAGCCGGGGACGGTGACGTCGGAACCAGGGAAGTGGAAGTCGTAGCGGACGCGCAGGTTTTCCGGCAGGTCCTGGTCGTCGACCACCTTGACCGAGGCTTCGATGTTTGTGTCGTCGGCCGGACGAACGCCGTACCGCACCAGTTCGAGGAAGCCGGCGTCAACCATCAGGTCGGAGCGCAGGCCGGCATGGCCGTTACGTTCGTCCTGGGTGCCGGGGTTGTTGGCATCTTCGGTGCGCGAGATCCGCAGATAGTAGGTGGCCGGCTTGTCGTCGCCCATTACCTTGCCCGATGTGGTCACCAGGCGGCCTTCGAGCTTGTGCGAATATTCGTCCGCTTTCTGACCATAAAGCTTGGCGCCTGCCGTATCTCCGGCCTGGGTAGCGATATCGGAGGCAACGGCCAGGCCGGCAATGATGGCGGCCGTGGTCGAGGGCGAGTAGCCTTCCTGCTCTTCCCAGCGTTCCTGCTGGCTGTAGGGCGGGGTGATGACGCTGTGGTTCCAGTCGAGGCCGACCTTGCCGCCATTGGACAGGAAATCGGCGGCGGGCTTCAGCATCGTTGTGTAGGACGACATCAGTTCGGTCTTCGAGATCAGGCCGAGCTGCTGCAGGCGGGCGCCGAGCAGGATCGGCATGGCGGTCTGGTCGAGCTGGACGCCGGCCCATTCGACCGTGCCGTCGACATGCGACTTTTGCTGGAACCAGCCGGTGGCGCCGGTATTGCCCGGCGTATTCTTGCGCACCTGGACGGTCGGCAGGTAACGATAGGCGGCAACTGGGGTTTCCTTGTCGCCCAGGGCGGCCAGGGCCATGGCGACCTGGTAGAAGTCGCGTGGCCAGACAGCCTTGTAGCCGGTCGAGGAGATATCGGTCTTCAGTTCGTCGCCCCAGGGATTGCTGAGCGAAGCGATCAGGGCGCCGGCCGAGGTACGGTCTTCCTGGACCTTCAGGGCGATGGCCGAGGCGTAAAGCAGCTTGCCGTTGTCTTCAGATACCGGAACCAGGCTCTTCAGTTCGGTCAGGGAGGCCAGATAATCCTCCCAGCCGATGCGGGCGCCGGTGCCGTTGAAGCGGGCCAGAACCTCGGTATAGCCGGTCTTCAGGGTAGCCGCGGCCTGGACGTCGGCCAGGGCGGCCGTCTTGCCGAAGCCGACGGCGATATCGCTGGTTTCAGTCGTCGTCACGATCGGCAACTGGGCGGCCAGGACGATATTGCCCTTCCCCTTGTCGAGGCTGGAATGCAGGGCGCCGAGCGTCTGATGCGCGGTCAGGTCGGCAATGCCGTCCGAGACGCCCGTATAGCCGACCGTGGCCTTCTTGAAGGGAGCGCTGGCGCGAAGCGACAGGGCGACATCGCCCTGCCAGGCACTCAGGCTTGTGACGTTGGCGTGGCCCTCGTCGTCGCCCGAGGTATTGGCCATCGACGGGTCGAGAATGACATAGGGGGTCACCGGGCCTTTGAGCGCCTTGACGGTGACGCGCATCATCAGGCTCTGGTGGTCCGGGTCGGTGAAGATGTCCTTGATGATGACGAAGCGGCCCTGCTTGTCCGTATTGGTCAGGCGGTAGGCGGGCGACAGCGGACGTCCGTCGGCGTCGGTATCGATGTAGGATACGACGCTGGTGGTGTCGGTGTCTTCGAAGGCGGTCCATCCCTCACCGGTGATGGCGAGCTTGAGTTCGCGGATCTGGGCTTCGTGGATACGACCATACATGGTCTCGGTCACAATGCCTTGCGCCAGCGAGAACCACACCTTGGAAACCACGCCCGTCGAGGCTTTGTCCGTGTACTGATAATTCTTGTAGGCTTCGTAAGACGCGCCGATGCCCTGCTTGCCGGAATAGGACCAGGCCGAAGCCTGGCCCGGGCCGTTGGTGGCCTTGCCACCGGAATTCAGGGTCGGGTTATGGTTGGCGGGGGTAACGGCCGGCGAGCCTTCGTCAGCAAGAGGCGCGGCAATACCCGGCGAGGCGACGACCAGCCCGGCGCACAGCGCCAGGACGGCGCACGAAGCGCTTTTTAACCCAGATACACGGGCCTTGCCGGAATATGCCATCAATCTTCTCCCTCTCCCTGGCCGTCTGTTGTCACGCGGTCTTCGGGAGCAATTGCCAGGCGGATGTCCGCCGATTTTTGCAATCTATGGCAAAAAGCATCGCTGCCGTCGCGCGGTATACGTATTCATGCCTGTAAATATTTTCGGCCGTGCCTGTAAACGGCCTGTAACTGCTTGATTTTCAGTCTCTTGCAAAAAGTGCCCGTTCAGCGATGCGTGATCGCGGCCTTACAGGGCTTTTGTGCGCCGGTATCTTGGCTTAAGCATATCGGCAAAACATAATTGAGGGAACACATCGCCATGCTGCCTTTCACCCGCCTGCGGGCATCTCTGCTGGCCTTTGCACTGACGGCGGGCCTGGGGACTGCTTCGACAGCCTTTGCCGACCAGGTCATTGCGACGGCAGCTTCGCCGGACAAGGATCTCAGTGTCGACGTCTCGCTGACGACCGACGGCAATCTCGCCTACGAAGTCAAGCGCAAGGGCGCCGAGATCATCGCCCCGTCGCGCCTGGGTTTCATCCTGGCCAATGCGCCCAAGCTCGATCGCTATTTTACGCTCGACAGCCAGTCGACCTCGAGCCACGACGATACCTGGGAGCAGCCGTGGGGCGAGCGCCGCTATGTCCGCAACAATTACAACGAACTGCGTGTTACCGTCGTGCAGAAGGGTTTCGATAACCGCAAGATGACGGTTGTCTTCCGCCTGTTCGACGATGGCATCGGTTTCCGCTACGAATTCCCCGACCAGCCGCAACTTCACAATCTCAAGATCAGCGACGAATTGACCGAGTTCGCCGTCGTCGATCCGGCGACCGCCTGGTGGGACGTCGCCGGTGAATGGAACCGCGAGGAATATCTCTATCAGAAGACGCCGTTGAAAGAGGTCAGCGAAGCCCAGACGCCGATGACGATCAAGACGGACAAGGGCCTCTACATGTCGTTCCACGAGGCGGCCCTGGTCGACTACGCGGCCATGTGGCTGCGCCGGGTGGATGGCCAGCGTCTCAAGACGCGCCTGGCACCGTCTTCGGTCGGCACCAGTGTCGAGCGCGAGGCACCCTTCCCGACGCCGTGGCGGACCATCATCATCACCGACAATGCGCCGGCCCTGTACATGTCGAACATCGAGCTCAATCTCAATGAGCCGAACAAGCTGGGCGACGTGTCGTGGGTCAAGCCGTACAAGTATGTCGGCATCTGGTGGGCCATGCATCTGGGTATCAGCAGCTGGGAGGCCGGCCCGAAGCATGGCGCGACGACGGCTAATACCGAAAAGTATATGGACTTCGCCGCCCAGAACGGTTTCCGCGGCGTGCTGGTCGAAGGCTGGAACGAGGGCTGGGACGACTGGTTCGGCACGGGGTGGCATTTCAGCTTCACCAAGCCTTATCCCGATTTCGACCTGCCGGCCATTTCGGCCTATGGCCTGAAAAAGGGCGTGCACCTGGTCGGCCATAACGAGACCGGCGGCAATGCTGCCCACTATGAAGACGGCATGGAGGCTGGCTTCGCCCAGGCAGAGAAGTACGGCGTCGACAGTATCAAGACTGGCTATGTCGCCGACGCCGGCGGTGCTCAGGTGCGCGGCACCGATGGCAAGGTCCACTATACCTGGAACGACAGCCAGGAAATGGTGCGCCACTATCAGAAGGTGACGGAGACGGCGGCGAAGTATCACGTCGCCATCGACACCCACGAGCCGATCAAGGATACCGGCCTGCGCCGGACCTATCCTAACTGGGTGTCGCGCGAGGGCGAACGCGGTCAGGAATATAATGCCTGGGGCAAGCCGCCCAACCCGCCGGAGCACGAGGCCAACCTGATCTTCACCCGCATGCTGTCGGGGCCGATGGACTTTACCCCGGGCGTGCTCAGCCTGCAGGGTAATGGCCAGGAAATCCAGGCGACCCAGGCCAAGGAACTGGCCCTGTATGTTGCGCTCTATTCGCCGATCCAGATGGCGGCCGACCTGCCCGAGAACTATGCCAAATATCCGAAGCCGTTCCAGTTCATCAAGGACGTGCCGACGGACTGGGATCAGTCGATCATGATCAATGGCGAGCCCGGCGACTATGCGACGATCGCGCGCAAAGACCGCAATTCCGACGATTGGTATGTCGGTTCGGTCGGTGACGAGAATGCCCATACGCTGAGCCTGCCATTGAGCTTCCTCGATCCGGGCCGGACCTATACGGCGCAGATCTATCGCGATGGCGACAATGCGGGTTACCATGGTGATGCCCGTTTCGACATCGTCATCGAGTCGAAGCCGGTGACCTCGGCCGATACCCTGTCGCTGAAGCTGGCGCCAGGCGGTGGCGAGGCCATCCGTTTCGTGGCCGGTAAACCGGCCAAGTCCGCCAAGAAGCGCAAGTGATGCGCTGGGTTGCTCTCTCGGCCCTGTTGCTGGTCACACCGGCCGCAGCGGAGCCGAGACTGGACCACTATCCGAAGATGCCGTCGCATTTCGTCGCTGCGCGCGATGTGACGGTATTCGTGCCCGACGAATGCCAGGCGGCGAATGCCCGGTGTGCGGTCGTCTATATGATGGATGGCCAGAACCTGTTCACGCCGTCGCAATATAGCGGCGCCGACTGGGGCGTGGCGGAGACCCTGCCGAAGCTGATTGCGGCGGGGGATGTGCCGCCGGCCATTGTCGTCGGGGTCGACAATACGGCCGAGCGGACGCAGGAATATATGCCACAGCGTGTCTATGATTTGCTGCCGGCGGATTATCAGGCACGGGTGCGGGCATTCGAGGATGGCCAGCCGCCGAAATCGGACGCGTATCTGTCGTTCCTGGTGACGGAGCTGAAGCCGTTTATCGACAGGACCTATGCTGTGAAGACGGGGCCGGAAAGCACGTCGATCATCGGATCTTCGATGGGGGCGCATATCGCGCTCTATGCGCAAGGGCAGTATCCACAGGTGTTCGGGGCTTCGGCGTCGGTGTCGATGCCGTGGCTGATGGCATCGCCGGCGAAGGACGATGTGCGGATTGCGGCCGATGCGGCGGTGCTGAAGACGGCGTGGGCGATGTGGCTGAAGCGCACGAAAATGCGGCCTGGGCGGAATCGCATCTATACCGACCAGGGAACGGTGGAGCTGGATGGCCAGTTTACGCCGTACGAGACGGCGATCGTGCCGGTTTTTGCGGCGGTGTGCTGGCGCGATGGCGTCGATTTTGCCGCGCCGGTCTATGAGGGCGCGAAGCACAGTGAGATCGACTGGCGCAAGCGACTGGATGTGGTGATGCGGTTCGTGCTGTATAAATAATGGGGTTTGGGGCCCGTGGCCCCAAGTCTTCCTGTCTTTCTATTCCCTTGTCCTTTGGGACAAGGGAATAGAACGAAAAAAGGTTTGTGGGGTCACAGACCCCACGCCCCATAAGTTTTTGCAGAACTCCTGAAAGCACTTGCTTTCACACGCTTAAATATGTTCCCTATGGGCAAGAACAGGGTAGGGACATGGACGGCACCAAGGGCAAGATTCGGCTCGAAGATCTGGCGCGCATCGCCGGGGTCTCCGTCGCGACGGTATCCCGCGCCCTCAACGACTCCCCCGCCGTCAACCGCGTCACCAAACGCCGTGTCTGGAAGATCGCCCGCGACCACAATTACGTCCTTAACCAGGACATGCCGATGTCGATGTCGGGCAGCCAGGCCACCATCGCCATCGTCATCCCGCCGCCGCACGGGCGCGAAGGCCGCTTTTCCGACCCCTTCTACCAGGAACTGATCTCAGCCGTCGGCGAAGCCGCGCGCGACATGGGCTGCGACCTGCTGCTGTCGCATCTGACGCCGCGCAACCAGAACGACCTCGTCACCCTGATGCAGAATATCAAGGCCGATGGCGTCATCTTCCTGGGACAGTCCTACCTGCACGACCGCTTCAACCACCTGGCCGAAAATACCAACAAGTTCATCGTCTGGGGCCAGGAACTGCCTGGCCAGAAATACTGCACCGTCGGCTCCAACAACCTGCAGGGCGGCACCCGCGCCACCAGTCACCTCGTTCGTCTCGGCCGCAAGCGTATCGCCTATTTCGGCGAGACCGAGGGCACCGAGATGAAGCAGCGCTACCAGGGCTATCTCAATGTCCTGGCCGATGCCGGCATCGCCTTCGATCCGCGCCTGGTTGTGCCTACCCATTTCGAACTGGCTTCCGCCGAGGCGTCCGTGATGTCGCTGCTGACGCGCGGGATCGCCTTCGACGGCCTCTTCGCCTGCTCTGACATTATTGCGCTCGGCGCTATCCGCGGCCTGATCCGCGCCGACAAACGCGTGCCGCAAGATGTCTCCGTTGTGGGCTATGACAATATCCAGCTGGCTGCCCTGACGCACCCGTCGCTGACAACCATCTCGCAGGACCTGGCCCGCGCCGGCAAGCTGATGGTGTCGAAGCTGATCGGCTCGATTTCCAACGACGAGACCCATTCGGAAATCGTCTCGACCGAACTGGTCGTGCGCGAATCCTGCGGCGGCTAAACCGCTCCAGCCACGTATTGCAACTTTCCCGCATAACTTCGGCCCGCAAGGGTCTAGCTTTTCCATGACCAGCGCTGTCACTCGACTTAAGCGGTAAAACCTGCCTCAGGTAAGCGCTGTCACCCGTTGTGCACCATGCTTTTTGCATTTCATTACATATTTTTGCAAGTTTTTACATTTTTTGTCAAAAAGGAAAATTTGGATTCAGGCCCACTTACAGGCGAGTTTTTGCCAAATAAGTAATACATTTTGTCGTGTAACCGATATCAGCGCCATAAATGCGTAGCGCGGAAGCCACAATATTACAAATTGTTCACTCCCAGGCCTGCAAAATTTTGCATGGTCTTGCAAAAACGAAAGTCTCGGGTAGATAGTGGAACCAGGCGCCGGACCAAAAGAGCGCCACAAGGGTTGAGATGCTGTTAGGCCGCGAACGAACAAGACGCGCCGCGCAGATCACACGTTACCAGGAGGAACACACATGCTTAACATTTCCCAGGCGAGCCCGCGTGCGGGCACGCTGAAAAAAGGCTTGCTGACATGCGGCGGCACGCTGGCCCTGCTGACGGCCTGCGCCCTGTCGGCGCCAGCCATGGCCCAGGCCGCAAAGACCGCCGCCGATAGCGGTGACAGCCAGACCGTCGTCGTCACCGGCATCCGCAAGGGTATCCAGGACGCCATCACCGCCAAGAAGAAGTCGTCGCAGATCGTCGAAGCCGTTTCGGCCGAAGACATCGGCAAGCTGCCGGACGCCTCGATCGCCGAATCGATTGCGCGCCTGCCGGGCATCGCCGCCCAGCGCACCAATGGCCGCGCCCAGACCCTGTCCATCCGCGGCCTTGGCCCCGACTTCACCCTGACCACGCTGAACGGCCGCGAGCAGGTTTCGACCAATGACAACCGCTCGGTCGAATTCGACCAGTATCCGTCCGAACTGATCAGCCAGGTCGTCGTCTACAAGACGCCGAACGCCGGCATGGTGGCTCAAGGGTTGGCCGGTACGGCCGACCTGCAGACCGTCCGTCCGCTGGCCTTCGGCAAGCGCGCCTTCGCCATCAACCTGCGTGGCGAACAGAACAGCGAAAAGGCTGCCATCGGCGGCATGAAGAATAGCGGCAACCGCCTGTCGCTGATGTATATCGACCAGTTCGATAACAAGAAGATCGGCCTGGCCCTGGGTTATGCCCACACCGACTCGCCGTACCAGACCCTTAAGAAGGAATCCTGGGGTTTCCCGACCTGCTCGGCTTGTAAGCCGGCCGATCAGAGCCTGCTGGTTACCGGCGGCGAAAAGGACGCTGTCGACTCGTCGAACCTGACGCGCGATGGCTATATGGGCGTGCTGGAATTCAAGCCGACCGACCACCTGCATATCACGCTCGACGCCTATCATTCGGATTTCACCGAACTTCAGCGTATTGCCCGTATCGAATATCCGCTGGCCTGGGGGTCCAACAACCTGCAGCCGGGATATACGACCGGAAATGGCTACGTCCAGAGCGGCACCTTCACCAATGTCAAGTCGGTTGTGGAAAACTACATCAACCAGCGCAAGGCCAAGCTCGATTCGTTCGGCACCAATGTCGCCTACGATCTGAACGACCAGTGGTCGCTGGTCGGCGATGCCAACTATTCGAAGGTCACTCGTGACGACGCCCTGATCGAATCGACCGCCGGCACCGGCGCCTCGGGTTCGGGCGCGACCGACACCATCAAGTTCAGCCAGAATGCCGATGGCACCACCAATCTGAATGGCGTCCTCGACTACAGCGATTTCGGCAAGGTCTTCCTGACCGATCCGGGCGGCTGGGGCGGCCCGATCACCAACCGTGCGGGTTATGTCAAGGTTCCGCATATC
The DNA here is from genome assembly GCA_965246725.1 of Asticcacaulis sp. GTDB lineage: Bacteria > Pseudomonadota > Alphaproteobacteria > Caulobacterales > Caulobacteraceae > Asticcacaulis. The sequence continues at coordinate 47,496 of CBDFFG010000022.1, read as the reverse complement.
ACCGACGAAATCAAGGCGATCAAACTGGCCGCGACGCGCAAGCTGTCGGGTGGCAATTTCAGTGACGTCACCTTCGGCTTCAACCATACCGACCATACCAAGGCCAAGAAGGGTCTCGAAGGCTATCTCGGCCTGAAGAGCGGCTCGACCGCCGTTGTACCGACCGACTATCGCACCGGCACGACCGACGGCTCGTTCCTGGGCAACACATCGGGCATCATCTCGTATGACGCGCTCGGCCTGTACAATTCCGGCTTCTTCAACTTCGTCGAGGACTACACCACGGCGTCGCTGCAGAAGACCTGGAGTGTCAACGAAAAGATCGACTACGCCTTCATCCGCGGTGACATCGACTCGACCTTCCTGGGTAAGCCGCTGACCGGCAATATAGGTGTCATGACCGAGCACGTGAAGCAGGAAGCCGTCTCACTTTACACCAGCGGTTCGGGCGCCTCGACTGATCTCGTTCCGATTTCGGATGGTGCCAGCTATACCGACATCCTGCCGTCGATGAGCCTGAACTGGCAGGCTGCCGACGACATGACCGTCCGCCTCGGTATCGGTTCGTCTGTTGCCCGTCCGCGCATGGACGATATGGCTGCGGGTACGGGCTACAGCGTCACAACCGACGGTGCGTCTTCCGGCTCGACCGTCAATGGCAAGGCCATCTACTGGACCGGTGGTGGCGGTAACCCGAAGATCAAACCGTGGAAGTCGAACAATATCGACATCTCGGTTGAAAAGTACTTCGGTCGCAAGGGCTATGTTTCGGCAGCCCTGTTCTACAAGGACCTGACGACCTTCATCTTCAACCAGTCGGTTCTTCACGACTACACGGGCGTGCCGCTGCCGAGCTACTGCACGGTTACGACGACGACTGGTTCGACGACGACGAGCAAGCAGGTTTGTACGCAGGCCGACGCCAACCGTGTTGGCCTGACGACGGCCCAGGCCAATGGCAAGGGTGGTCATATCGAAGGTCTGGAACTGACGGCCTCGCTGCCGGGTGAACTGGTTCTGCCGGCGCTCGATGGCTTCGGCGTGATTGTATCGGCGGCCTTCAACCAGTCGAGCATCAACCCGACCGGCTCCAGCAATATCGACGTGCCGGGCCTGTCCAAGCAGGTCATCAACACGACCCTCTACTACGAAAAGTACGGCTTCTCGGCGCGCATCAGCGACCGTTACCGCGGCGATTTCCTCGGCGAAGTTCCGAACTACACCAATTCGCTGGAAAACCAGTGGGTGCACTCGGAATCGGTTGTCGATGCCCAGCTCGGCTATTCGTTCAATACGGGGACGCTGAAGGGTGTTTCGGTGTCGCTGTCGGCGCAGAACCTGACCAACGAACCCTTTACCCTGTATCAGGGCAAGGGTCTGAAGGATCACACCATCCGCACCGAGAAGTACGGCACCAGCTACCTGTTCGGTATCAACTACCGCTACTAGAACAAAAGCACCGTCTTCCCAACGGCTATTTTTGGCCGTTGGGAGCGTGCGACCGCACGCCCGAGCTTATGCGAGGAGCCATGCGGCGCTTGAGCTGAAAAATACAGCACCTGCCGCCCCAGTCGGCAGGTGCTTTTTTATATACAGTCACGTCCCCGGGAAGGATCTGGCCTGCAATGACTCCGGTTACGGCCGCGCGTCCGATATCGCGTATCGTAATCCTCGGCGGGGGAACCGCCGGGTGGCTGAGCGCCACCATGCTCAACAAGATCCTCGAGCAGCGTATTGAGATTGTCCTGATCGAATCGGACGAAATCGGCACGGTCGGCGTCGGCGAAGCAACCATCCCGCCGCTGCTCAAGATGTTCACCTTCCTTGGTCTCGATGAGAACGACCTGATGCGCCACGTCCAGGGGACGTTCAAGCTGGGTATCGAGTTCATCGACTGGACCGAAAAGGACCATGCCTATACCCACACCTTCGGCGGTCCCGGCAATCCGCTCGGCATCCTGCCCTTCTACCAGTACTGGCTGAAGCAGGTGCAGCACAGCCCGCAGTCGGCGCAGCGCACCGGATCGCTGTGGGACTACAGCTTAAATGACCTGGCGGCCAAGGCTAATCGCTTCGCCCGCATGAAACGCATTCCTGACACGCAGATGGACGGGCTGAACTATGCCCTGCATTTCGATGCCGGGCTGCTGGCGAAATACCTGCGCGGACATTGCGAGCGTAACGGGATAATCCGCCGCGAAGGCAAGGTGTCGGGCGTCAACCTACGCAGTCATGACGGCTTTATCGAATCCCTGACCCTGACCGATGGAGCGGTGGTGCCTGGCGATTTCTTTATCGACTGTTCGGGTTTCCAGGGGCTGCTGATCGAAGGTGCCCTCAAGGCGGGTTATGATGACTGGAGCCATTGGCTGCCTTGCGATCGCGCCATTGCCGTGCCGTGTGCCTCGGCTGGTGAGCTCAAGCCCTATACCCAGGCGCGGGCCCATACGGCCGGCTGGCAATGGCGCATTCCTTTGCAGCACCGCACGGGCAACGGCCACGTCTTCTGCAGCAGCTTCATGGATGCCGACGATGCGACGCGCATCCTGATGGATACTCTCGACGGCAAGGCCCTGGCCGAGCCGCGGTTGCTGAAATTCACCACCGGCCGGCGCCGGCGCAGCTGGGTTCGGAACTGTGTCGCCATCGGCCTGGCCGCCGGCTTTATGGAGCCGCTGGAATCGACCAGCATCCATCTCGTGCAGTCGGCCCTGCAGCGCCTGGCCTTCGCTTTCCCGGATACAGGCTTTAATCCGGCGGAGATCGCCGAGTATAACCGCGCCACCCAGCATGAATATGAGCTGATCCGCGATTTCCTGGTCCTGCACTACAAGGCGACGCGCCGTGACGACAGCGACTTCTGGAACCATTGCCGGACTATGGAAGTACCGGACAGGCTCGCGCGCAAGATCGACCATTTTTCCCAGCGCGGCCGGGTGATCATCGAGGAGGACGACCTGTTCAAGGAGATGAGCTGGATCCAGGTCATGCTGGGCCAGGGCGTCATGCCGGCGGGTTGTTCACCCCTGACCGACAATATCGACGAGGCCAGCCTGACCGAATACTTTGCCAGTGTGAAGGATATCCTCGACCACACGGTGGCGTCATTGCCGACCCATGCGCAATATATCGCGCACCATTGCAAGGCTCCTACTGTGGGTGTCGAAACTCCATAACCACCGTCGCGAAGCCGGGTGCAGGGGCTGTGCCCCTGCCTAGAGGGTTTCGTGCAGGAAGGCCTGGGTGTCGGCGTAGATGGAACCCTTGTGACGGAAGGGCAGGGAGTAGACGGCGGCCATGTCCTGGTGGCTGAGGCCGTCATAGAGCTTGAGGCGGACATCGTCGCCGGCGGCCTTCAGCCTGGCGTCGAGATTTACGGCATTATGGATGCCGACGATCGTATCCGCGCGGCTTTGCAGCAGCAGGATATGGGTATCGAGCTTGCGGGCATAGGTGATAGGCTGGGTCTCGGCCGGATGGGGCCACTGGCCGAAGGCGTCGCGCGAAGCGGCGACATCGAAGGGGTAGAAGTCGTAGGGGCCGGATACGCCGACCGTGGCGGAGATTTTGACCTCGCCGAGATAGCGCGGATCGAGGGTCAGCATCATGGCGTTATAGGCGCCGGCGGAATGACCCATCAGGGCCAGACGTGAGGGATCGGCATCGTAATCGGCGGCGTGGGCCAAAATATGCTTCACGGCCAGGGCGCCGTCGTCAAGAAAGGCCGGGTAATGGACGGCGGGGACGATGCGGTAGTCGGGCAGGGCGACGACATAGCCCATGGCAACCAGGGCGTGGGCCATCCACACATAGTCGGCCTTCGACCCGGATGCCCAGTTGCCGCCATAGAAGAAGACCAGAAGGGGCAGGGCGGCCGTTTTAGCGTTCGTCGGGGCGTAGACATCGTAGCGCTGGCGCGGATCGTCACCGAAGGCGACGTCGTGGGCGATACGGCGGACATTACCTTCCTTGGGGGTGAAGGTGTTGAACAGGCTGAGAGTATTGCATGCGGCGAGCGCCGAGGCGATGCCGCCCAGGCCGACAAGGCTTAAAAACCGGCGTTTGGTCACGATCGGCACTTTCGTCAGATACTCACGCTGGAGCGGGGCGTCGGCGGCTTGGGTTTCAGACTGATTCCCTTGAGCCAGATTTGCAAGGCTTCCCAATGGATCCCGGCGACGACCTTGAGGGTCATCAGCGGCATGGCGCAGAAGAGACGCAACAGGGCCTTGTCCGTCAAGGCCTGGCGTACGGCGGTAAAGCCGGCGAACAGCATGCGTTGCGGGGTGCCGTTGTGCATGCGGGTCAGGTCAATTTTCAATGCGAAGGTCTTGCCGGGGGCGATCAGGTCGAAATCGTAGACCATGTCGCGGATATCCATGAAGGGCGAGACGTGCAGGCGCTTGTCGCTGTGCTGGTGAATAGGGCCTGAGGGCTGTTCGACGGGCAGGACATAGGAATGACGGTCGCCGAAGGTATTGTTGACCTCATAGACGACGGCCCGCAGGGAACCATCGGCGGTCTGTACGAAATAGAGGCTGATGGGGTTGAAAACGAAGCCGAGTATGCGGGGCATGGCCAGCAGGAACAGGCGGTCGCCCGGAATGTAGAGGTCTTTTTTCCCGAGCATGGCGGCGACGCGATCGCGCAGGGGCGCGTCGCGGTCCGCCTGGTCGGGACCGTGGTCGCGATCGTAAAAACCGAACAGGTTGACGCGGTTGCGCGACAGCAGGCGTAAGGCTTTCAGGTCGTCGAGATGGTCGAGATCGAACAGCACCTGAAAGATATGATAGGACAGGCGATGCGGCCTGGGCGCAAAGCGCTGGTGGACGACCTCGCCGCTGTAGAGGCCGGCCTCCATCATTCGGCCGCCTGCAGGACAGATTGATCCGTCCACGGATTATATTGAATTCGGCTCTGGCTCCAGTCGAAGTTCCAGGGGCGGCGGAAACCCGAAATGGCTTCTGCCACGGCCAGGCCTGACTGCAGGCCGTCCTCATGGAAGCCTGAGCCGAAATAGGCGCCGCAGAACCAACTGCGATTGACGCCCTGCAGGGCGGGGAGTGCCGCTTGCGCGGCGATGGCGGCAGTGTCGAACAGGGGATGGTCGAAGACGACGCGCTTCAGGGTCTTGGCCGGGGCGACGGGATGGGTCGGATTGAGGGTGACGAAATAGTCTGTCTGCGTCTTCAGCACCTGCAGCAGGTTCATCCAATAGGTGACGCACAGTTGCTGTTCGTCGGAGGCCGAGCGTTCGCCGCGATAGTTCCAGCTCGACCAGGCGGCCTTGCGGTTCGGCATGAAGGAGGTGTCGGTGTGCAGAACGACCTCGTTGGCGGTATAGGTAAAGGCGCCGAGTGTACGCTTTTCGGTAGGCGTCGCGGTCTTGCCGAGGATCTTGAGGGTGACGTCGGCATGGGTGGCGAAGACGACCTCGTCGAAGGTTTCCTGCGAGCCGTCGCGCAAGGTCAGGACGACGCCGGATGGCAGGCGGTCGACTGTATTGACAGCGGCATTGGTGCGAATGCAGCTGGCAAATGGGCGGGTCAGTTCGGACAGATAGGCCTGAGCCCCGCCGATCACGGAGCGCCACAGGATGCGGTCGGTGATCTGCAGCAGGCCGTGATTTTCAAAGAAGGCGATAAAGGCGCGGAAAGGGTAGTCGAGGATCTGGGCGGCCGAAGTCGACCAGATGGCGGCGGCCTGGGGCAGAAGGTGGTCGTCGATAAAGGCGCGGCCGTAGTTGCGATCGCGCAGGTAGTCGCCCAGGCGATAGTCGTCGCGGGCGCGGGCGGCGGTATCGCGCGGGGCTTCACGGTAGAAGCGCATGATATCGTACAGCAGGGACAGGAAGCGCGGGCGGAACAGGTTGCGGCCTTGCGCGAACAGACCCTTGAGGCCGAGGCTGGAATATTCCAGCGAGCCCTTGTCGATCGAGACGCCGAACGACATGTCGCTGAGCTGATGGGAGACGCCCAGATGGTCGAACAGGGCAACCAGATTGGGGTAGCAGGGCTCGTTGAAAACGATGAAGCCCATGTCGATCCACAGGGGATCGCTTTCGCTACCGACATTGACGCTGTGGCTATGACCACCGGCCCGGTCTTCGCTCTCGTAGACGGTAACGTCGCAGTGGGTATTGAGGTGCCAGGCGGCGGAAAGGCCGGCGATACCCGAACCGATAATCGCGACCTTACGGCGCGCGACGCCTGGACGCTGAAAGGCTCCATCACTGTCAGGTATCGTATACATGCAAGGCTCTCCCGAACTTATGTAACGTCTACGCGCAACTCGTGCCGATGGATCACACCTGTAAAAAGCGACCGTACACGCAACGGTGAGTGATCCAGGGATACGGCTTGTTCGTAGAAACTAACAAGACCGTAAGACGGGCAGGTATCAGGTAATCGTACGATTGTCCGGCGCCGGACACACAGGCGAGAAAACGTAAGAGTGAAGAAATGCGCTTTGACCAGGGAGTTCTAATCGGTTTAGCTGGGTCCGGAATGAATACGGAACCCGCACCCTTGTCTGTGTCGTCGCCCGACGTGACGCCGGAGCGCCTAATAGCGCGCATTGCCGAGGGCCGGGACCGCGAGGCCTATGCCGCCCTTTTTACCCGCTTTGCACCCAAGGTAAAGGCCTTCGTCATGGGCCAGGGCATGTCGGCGCAGGAGGCCGAGGACCTGGCGCAGGAAGCCTTGCTCAGTGTCTGGCGCAAGGCGCACATGTTCGATGCGTCGAAGGCCAGCGCCGTGACCTGGATCTATTCCATCGCCCGTAACCTGCGCATCGACGCCGCGCGCAAGGCCAAGCGCGTTCGCGAACTGCCTGAGGATCTGTGGCAGGGCGACGGCGCCAAGTCGGCGGACCAGGAGATGATCGACGGCCAGCAGGCCCGGTCGATCGCTGTATTGATGCGCACCCTGCCTGTGGAGCAACAGACCATATTGAAGTTGTCGTTTTACGAAGATCTGTCGCATGGCGATATCGCCAAGGCGCTGGCTATACCGCTCGGCACCGTGAAGTCGCGGTTGCGCCTGGCCATGGCGCGTTTGAAAGCGGGTCTTGCCGCCGCGGCAGGTCGCGCATGAGCGGCCTGTACGATCCTGGCCACCATCCGGGCGAAGATGTCCTGTGGGACTATCATCGTGGGGCGCTTGCACCGGGTATGGAACTGGTCGTGGCGACTCATGCCAGGATGTGTCCGCACTGCCGCGACGACCTGAAGCTGTTCGACCAGATTGGCGGCGCCATGCTGGAAACCATGGACGGTGTCGAAATGTCCGACAGTGCCCTCGACCTCGCGCTCGCCCGCATCGAACGGCCGGAAGAGGCGCCGGTGGTGTCGACTGTCAAACAGCCAGCCTTCCTCGACGGTTTCGATTTGCCCGACGCGGTGCGTGACGCCGCGATCAAGGGCCGTTACTGGGCAGCGCCCGGTGTATGGATGGCCCCTATCGCTGCCGGCGGCAAGACAACCGACATGACCTTCCTGATGTTCGTCAAGGCGGGCATGGCCATGCCGGAACACACCCATCACGGCATCGAGGCGACCCTGGTTCTCAAGGGCCATTTCAGCGACAAGATGGGCGAATACCGGGTCGGAGACCTGACGGTCTGGGATCAGGAGATCAGCCATTCGCCGGCGATCGCCGCCGATGAGGATTGCCTCTGCCTGGTATGGCAGAACGCGCCGATTCGCCCCAAGACCCTGCTGGGCAAGTTGCTGCAACCGTTCGCCCGGATTTGATACCAACGGGCATCTTGGCCGTTGGGAGCGTGCGACTGCACGCAGCCACGCTTTGTGCTCAAGAAGCGAAGCGTTAGCACGCTTCTTAGCCGGCGAGCCGTGCGGCGACTGAGCTAAATTGAAGGGAGGTCAACGGTGAAGTTGGTGATCGTCTATGTCCTTGTCCTGCTCGCCCTGGCTGCCGGTGACTTTGTCTGGCTGGGTCTGACGACGGAAATGCTGTATCGCCCGGCCATGGGCGAGTTGTTGCGCACCAGCTTCAATATGCCGGCGGCGATCGGCTTCTATCTGCTCTATGGTTTCGGGCTGAGCTGGCTGATCGTTCTGCCGGCCGTATCGGGCGAGGCAAGGATCAACCTTGTCGACCTGAGCTTGCGCGCCGCTCTGTTTGGGCTGGTGGCTTTCGGGACCTATGACCTGACGGGGCTCGCGGTTATACGCAACTGGCCTCAGGGCCTGAGTTTTATCGATATGGCCTGGGGTACGGTTGCGGCGATTATTGCAGCCAATGTGGCAGTGCTCGGTCTCAGGGTTCTCGGGCAAGTCAAGTAACGGGGTTTGGGGTCCGTGACCCCAAGCCTTTCTATTCTTTCTTCCCTCTCGCCCTTATGGGCGAAGGGGAAGAAAGAAAGGGAAGATTTATGGGGCCGCAGGCCCCAAACCCCGTTACTGTCCTTTCGCGACAGACACCTTCGAGCGCGGCGCCCTGCCCAGAACATCGGAAATCTGCCAGGCGGCAGAAACCAGAACATCCAGGTCGACGCCGGTTTCGATGCCCATGCCCTGGAGCATATAGAGCACGTCCTCGGTCGCCACATTGCCCGAGGCGCCCGGCGCATAAGGACAACCGCCCAGGCCGCCGACCGAAGCGTCGAAGACGCTTACCCCATAGTCGAGCGCCGTCACGATATTGGCCAGGGCCTGGCCATAGGTGTCGTGGCAGTGCAATGCGACCTTGCCGACCGGTATCGCCGCCAGCACGATATCCAGCATCCGGGCAATATCCCCCGGTGTGCCGACCCCGATCGTGTCGCCCAGGCTTATCTCGTAACAGCCCATGTCCAGCAGACGTTGTGCCACATCGGCGACGGCCTTCGGATCGATACGGCCCTCATACGGGCAGGCGATAACCGTCGATACGTAGCCGCGCACGGCAATCCCGTCGCGCTTTGCCGAATCCATGACGAAGCCGAAGCGTTCCAGGCTCTCGGCGATCGAGCAGTTGATATTCCGCTTGCTGAACGTCTCCGATGCGGCACCGAAAATGGCGACGGTGGTGGCGCCGGCATCGCGCGCCGCCTCATAACCCTGCAGGTTCGGCGTCAATACCGGATAGGTGACGCCGTCCGCGCGTGCGATGCCGGTCATGACGGCGGCGGCATCGGCCATCTGCGGCACCCATTTCGTCGACACGAAACTGGCGGCCTCGATCTGTTTCAATCCAGACGCCGACAAGGCATCGATCAGCGCGATCTTGTCGGCGACCGACACGATCTGAGTCTCGGCCTGCAAACCGTCGCGAGGGCCGACCTCGTACAGGGTAACGCGCGATGGTTTCACTTGGTTTCCCGATTCATTTGGTTTCCTCGAATAGCTCACGACCGATCAGCATGCGGCGGATCTCCGACGTGCCGGCGCCGATCTCGTACAGCTTGGCGTCGCGCCACAGCCGGCCGGCAGGGTATTCATTGGTATAGCCGTTTCCGCCCAGGGCCTGAATAGTCTCGCCGGCCATCCAGGTTGCTTTTTCGGCGGCATAAAGGATGCAGCCGGCGGCGTCCTTGCGTGTGGTCTCTGCCCGATCGCACGCGGCGGCCACGGCATAGACATAGGCCCGGCACGCCGCCCAGGTGGCATACATGTCGGCGACCTTGCCTTGCATCAGCTGGAAGGTGCCGATCGGCGCACCGAACTGCTCGCGCGTGTGGACATAGGGAATCACGGTGTCGAGACAGGCGCGCATGATGCCCAGCGGCCCACCGGACAGGACGACTCTTTCGTAGTCGAGACCAGACATCAAAACACCGGCGCCGCGGCCCACGGCCCCCAGCACGTTGTCCTCGGGCACCTCGCAATCGGCAAAAACCAGTTCGCCGGTATGCGACCCGCGCATGCCCAGCTTGTCGAGCTTCTGCGCCACCGAAAATCCGGCAAACCCTTTTTCGATCAGGAAGGCGGTGACCCCCTTCGAGCCCGCCGCGGGATCGGTCTTGGCATAGACGACCAGGACATCGGCATCGGGGCCGTTGGTGATCCACATCTTGCTGCCGTTGAGGACATAACGATCGCCTTTTTTGTCAGCGCGCAGTTTCATCGAGATGACGTCCGAGCCGGCGCCGGTCTCGCTCATGGCCAGGGCGCCGACATGTTCGCCCGAAATCAGCTTCGGCAGGTATTTCGCCTTCTGGTCGGCGGTACCGTTGCGCGTGATCTGGTTGACGCAGAGATTGGAATGGGCGCCATAGGACAGGCCGATCGAAGCGGATGCGCGGCTGATCTCCTCCATGGCGATGGTGTGCGCCAGGTAACCCATGCCGGCGCCCCCGAATTCTTCCGGCGCCGTCAGCCCTAGTACGCCGATCTCGCCCATGGCGCGCCACAGGTGCATCGGGAACTGGTCATCGCGATCGGTCTCGGCGGCCAGGGGCGCGATCTCGGCGGTGGCGAACTTGGCGACGGCGTCGCGCAACTGGTCGATATCTTCGCCATGGCCAAACGACAGATGGGGAAAGTGGATCATGGCGGACTCCTAATCCGTAATCTCGACCAGCACGGCCTTGTCGGCGACCTGATCATCGGTGGCAGCATGGACGGCGGCGACGGTACCGGCGCGCGAAGCCTTGATGGTGTGTTCGATCTTCATGGCGCCGAGGATCAGCAGCTTCTGGCCCTTTTCGACGGTGTCGCCCGCCTTGACGAAGACATCGATCAGCTTGCCCGGCATGGGGGCGACGATCGTCCCAGATACGACAGTCGCGCCCTGGGCGGGGCCGCTGTCGAGATGGAGGTGGGCGCGCGGCGGCAGGCCCAGCCAGAAGCCGGTGACGTCGTTCCATGGCGAGCCGGGATCGGCCGTGACGGCATGGGCAGGCGCCTCGACATCCGGCCAGGGTTGCAGCAGGCTGTCGCTGTGGCGGGCGATAAAACCGGTATCGATATGGCCGGCGGCAAAGTCGGCGTCCGACACCACCCGGCGCAGGAAGCCGAGATTGGTCGCCAGACCGCTCAAACGGGTATGGATCAGGGCCGCGCGCATCTTGCCCAGCGCCTCGGTGCGGTCACGGCCATGGACGACGATCTTGGCGATCATCGGGTCGTAGAAGACGCTGACGGCGTCGCCCTGCTCGACCGCCGACTCGATGCGGGCCTCGGGGGCGAATTCCAGGCGTTGCAGGGTTCCGGTCGCCGGCAGGAAGTCGTTGGCCGGGTCTTCGGCATAGAGCCGGGCTTCGATGGCATGGCCGGTGATGGACAGCTCGCCTTGCGTCTTCGGCAGGGGCTCGCCGGCGGCGACGCGCAACTGCCACTCGACCAGGTCGGTGCCGGTGATCTCCTCGGTCACCGGATGCTCGACCTGCAGCCGCGTATTCATCTCCATGAAATAGAAGTCGGCCGTGGCGACCCCGCCCGAGACATCGACGATGAATTCGATCGTGCCGGCGCCCTGATAGCCGATGGCCTTCGCCGCCGTGACGGCCGCGGCCCCCATGGCGGTGCGGATACGCTCGGGCAGGTCGGGGGCAGGGGCCTCCTCGATGACCTTCTGGTGGCGGCGCTGCAGGGAGCAGTCGCGCTCGAACAGGTGGACGACATTGCCATGGCTGTCGGCGAACAGCTGGATCTCGATATGACGCGGCACCTCGATATATTTCTCGATCAGCACCTTGGGATCGCCAAAGGCGTTCTGGCCCTCGCGCTGGGCCGACAGCAGGGCATCGGCAAATTCGCCGGAAGCATCCACACGCCGCATGCCCTTGCCGCCGCCGCCGGCGACCGCCTTGATCAGGACCGGATAACCGATGCGATCGGCCTCAGACCGTAAACCGTCCGTGGTCTGATCATCTCCGTGATAGCCGGGCGTGACGGGGACGCCGGCCTTCGACATCAGGCTCTTGGCGGCGCCTTTGAGCGCCATGGCGCGGATGGCCGATGGCGGGGGTCCGATAAAGACCACGCCGGCCTCGGCGCATTGTTCGGCGAAGTCGGCGTTTTCCGACAGGAAGCCATAGCCGGGATGGATGGCCTCGACGCCATGATTGACCGCGGCGGCAATGATGCGGTCGCCGCGCAGATAGGACTCCGACGCCGCGGCGGGTCCGATCAGAACCGCTTCGTCGGCTTCCCGGACAAAGGCGGCGTGACGGTCGGCCTCGCTGTAGACGGCGACGGTGCGCACGCCCAGGCGGCGGCAGGTACGGATGATGCGGCGGGCGATTTCGCCGCGGTTGGCGATCAGGATCTTGCGGAACATCAGTGGCTCCAGTCGGGTTTGCGCTTGCCCAGGAAGGCAGCAATGCCTTCGCGGCCTTCATCCGAGGCGCGGCGGGCGGCGATGCGGCGGGCGGTCAGAGCGGTCAGTTCGGGCGTTATGGCCTGACCGGTGACGCCGTGGATCAGGGCCTTGGTGTCGGCCATGGCTTCGGGCCCATTGGCCCGCAGGCCGGCAAGCACCGGTTCGGCGGCTGCGGCAAGATCGTCGGTGACGATATGGACCAGTCCGATCGCCTGCGCCGTGTCGGCGCCGAAACGTTCGCCGGTCAACATATAGCGCCGGGCCTGACTCACGCCGATCTTGCCAACGACATAGGGCGAGATGGTCGCCGGGATCAGGCCGATGCGAACCTCCGTCAGGCCAAAAGTAGCGGCACTGTGGGCGATGACGATATCGCAGCAGGCGACCAGCCCGACGCCACCACCCAGTGCGGCGCCCTGGACCAGGCCGATAACCGGTTTAGGGCAGGTATCGATGGCGGTGAACAGGGCGGCCAGGCGCAGGGCGTCGGCTTCGTTTTCGGCAGAGCCTTGTGTAGCCGCGCGTTGCATCCAGCCGAGATCGGCGCCGGCGCTGAAGCTCTTGCCTGCACCGCCAAGCACGATGACGCGGACCGCCGGGTCATTGCCCAGGCGTATAAATGCGCCGGTGGTCTCGGCGATCATCACCTCGTCGAGGGCATTGTGCACCTCCGGGCGCTGGAAGGTGACGCGGGCAATGCCGTTGGAAATGTCTGTGGTGACGGTGGTCATGGCATTACATCCTGAAAACGCCGAAGCGCGTCGCGGCAATCGGGGCGTTGAGGGCCGCCGACAGGCCAAGCCCCAGCACGCGGCGGGTATCGGCCGGATCGATGACGCCGTCGTCCCACAACCGGGCCGAGGCGTAATAGGGGTGGCCCTGGGCTTCGTAACTGTCGCGGATCGGCGCCTTGAAGGCCTCTTCGTCGGCCGCATCCCATGTCCCGCCCCTGGCCTCGATGCCGTCGCGCTTGACGGTCGCCAGCACATTGGCCGCCTGTTCGCCGCCCATGACCGAGATGCGGGCATTGGGCCACATCCACAGGAAGCGTGGATCATAGGCGCGGCCGCACATGCCGTAATTGCCGGCGCCGTACGACCCGCCGATGATGACCGTGAATTTCGGGACATTGGCGCAGGCGACGGCGGTGACCATCTTGGCGCCGTGGCGGGCAATGCCTTCGTTCTCGTATTTGCGCCCGACCATGAAGCCGGTGATGTTCTGCAGGAAGACCAGGGGGATGCCGCGCTGGGCGCACAGTTCGATAAAGTGCGCGCCTTTCAGGGCGCTTTCGGAAAACAGCACGCCATTATTGGCGACGATGCCGATCGGATAACCGTAGAGATGGGCAAAGCCGCACACCAGGGTGTCGCCGTACAAGGCCTTGAACTCATCGAACTCGGAGCCGTCGACTAGCCGTGCGATGACCTCGCGGACATCGTACGGTGTGCGCGTGTCAGCCGGAATGACACCGTAGAGTTCTTCGGCGGCATACAGCGGATCCGCCACAGGCCGTGTCGCCAGCTCGATCGTCTTTTTGCGGTTGAGATTGCCGACGATGCGGCGGGCGATGCGCAGGGCGTCGGCGTCATTGGCGGCGAGATGGTCGGCGACGCCGGAGATGCGGGCATGGACATCGCCGCCGCCAAGGTCCTCGGCCGAGACGACCTCGCCGGTCGCCGCCTTGACCAGCGGTGGGCCACCGAGAAAGATGGTGCCCTGGTTCTGGACGATGATGCTTTCGTCCGACATGGCCGGGACATAGGCGCCGCCGGCCGTACAACTGCCCATGACCACGGCGACTTGGGCCAGGCCGCGCGCCGACATCTGCGCCTGGTTGAAGAAGATGCGGCCGAAATCGTCCTTGTCCGGGAAGACTTCGTCCTGGTTGGGCAGGTTTGCGCCACCCGAGTCGACCAGATAGACGCACGGCAGGTTGTTCTGCTGGGCGATCTCCTGGGCGCGCAGGTGCTTCTTGACGGTCAGCGGGTAATAGGTGCCGCCCTTCACCGTGGCGTCGTTGCAGACGATAACGCATTCCGTGCCGTTGATGCGGCCGATGCCGGTGATGATGCCGGCCGCCGGCACGTCGTCTTCATAGACCCCATGGGCGGCAAGCGGTGACAATTCCAGGAAGGGAGAGCCCGGATCGATCAGGCCGGCGACACGGTCGCGTGGCAATAGCTTGCCGCGGGTCAGGTGCTTGTCCCGGGCGGCGGATGGACCGCCCTGTGCGATGCGCGCCGACAGGCCGCGCAGGTCGTCGACCAGGCCGCGCATACGGGTGACATTGGTGGCGAAGTCGGCATCGGCCGTATCGATTTCACTGGTCAGCTGGGTCATGTCAGTCGGGTTAGGGCGTGTCCGTTGGCTCAAGGCCAATTTACGCCATCTGCGATCATTGCAAAAATCGATAATAACAATTCAATGCATAGATGTTATCTATGCATGATGGAGCTTTATCTATTGCGGTATTTCCTGGCGGTGGTCGAAACCGGCAGTTTCACCAAGGCCGCCGCCGCCTGCCTGATCACCCAGCCGACCCTGTCCGCCGGTATAAAGCGGCTGGAGGAACAGCTGGGTGTCGATCTGCTGGTGCGCAACAACAAACGCGTCTTCCTGACCACGGCCGGGTCGCGCTTCCTGCCGCGTGCCAAGGCCATCCTGCATGAGGTCAATATGGCGTCGGCGGAACTGGCCGAGGCGGAGACGGCCCATGTCCTGCGGCTGGGCGTGTTGCAGACTATACCGGCGGCCCTCGTTGCCGCGGCGTTGAAAGCGTTCGCTGCAGAGGCGCCAGGCATTCGCTTCGATCTTCACGAGGGCACCGAGCAGGAACTGCTTAACCGGCTCGACGAGCGCGGTGTCGACTATGCCGTGTCGATCCGCCGGGTCGACGACGATACCAGTCTCCCGCTGTTCGAGGAGGGGTATCAACTGGCCCTGCCGCGCGATCATCGTCTCGCTGACCGTGAGATGATCCAGGGCGAGGACCTGGCCAACGACAGTATGGTCGTGCGCTCGCGCTGCGAAGTCCTCAGCGAAACCAGCCGGCATTTTACCGACCGCAATGTTCGTCCGCGGCTGGTGTATCGCACAGCGCAGGATGAACGCGCCCTGGCCATGGTCGGGGCTGGCGTTGGTATCACCGTCATGCCTGACTCCTATAATGCGCCCGATGTCGTACGTATCCCGCTCAGCGGTTTCGATCCGCGCCGTACCCTTGCCCTGTTTACGCCGCGCTTCGCCCTGCCCGGTCGCCTGCGCGACACGGGCAGCACATTCGAGACGTTTTTACGTCGTCATTTCGCGGTGCCGGCATGATCATGATGTGGCACCCTTTTTGAAGGTTCGATGACAACCGGCGCGGCCGGCTGTGCCTTTATCGAACGGTGATTGCCATGGATGACCTGTCGCATGCGTACCAGACCCGGTTGGCTGAACTTCGCGCCGATGTACCGGAACATTTTCGGACAAACGATGCGGTCCGCGTCCGCTCGGCCGTCGAGATCCTGGCGACGCTCGACATGGAGGGGCGCAGCAACAACCGCGCCTTCCTGCCGGAAATGGTCGCCATGATCGGCATGACGGCCCGCGTCCATCGCTCCGGCGCAAAGGGCAGTGTCCAGCTCGATCGCCTGCCGGGCGTCTGGGACGAGGCCTGGCTGGCGCACAAGGCCAGCGACACCGCCCCGGCGCCGGCGATCGAACTGATGGCGCGGCAGCGCCTTCTGGCCCTGGCCACCTATAATGCCGCCGTCATGCTGACCTCCGCAGCCGGCTTGCATATTCCTACGCCGGTGGAGATGACGCGTATCTTCGTTTCCGCCGCGAGTGGCTTCTGGGGCCGGATGTCGTCCGTTTCTTCCGGGGGCGCTTCACGTAACGCGGCTGAGAGAAACCCGGCGGCAAAATAGCCTGTTCACAATTTGTTCCTGATGACGTAAACTGACGTTCGTCCGTTTAAACCTCGCCTGCGTCATGTCCGCCGAAGCGCCCTTACAATCCGACGATTTGCCAAATGCACCTGTTTCGGAAAACGGGTCTGCGGATGTGCCGGCGCGCAAGATCATCCATATCGACATGGATGCCTTCTATGCCTCTGTCGAACAACGCGACAATCCCGACCTGCGTGGCAAGCCTGTGGCGGTAGGTGGCGCGCGCGAACGTGGGGTCGTCGCAGCGGCGTCCTACGAGGCGCGCACATTCGGTGTCCATTCGGCCATGCCGTCGGTGACCGCCCGGCGCAAGTGTGCGGAGCTGATCTTCGTCAAGCCCCGCTTCGAGGTCTATAAGGCAGTGTCGCGGCAGATCCGCGATATCTTCCTCGACTATACCGACCTGGTCGAACCCCTGTCGCTCGACGAGGCCTATCTCGACGTCACCGCCAACTTCAAGGGCATGACCTCGGCCACCGAGGTTGCGCTGGAAATCCGCCAGCGTATCCTCGAGACGACCGGGCTTACAGCCTCGGCCGGCATTTCCTACAACAAGTTCCTGGCCAAGCTGGCCTCCGACTACAATAAGCCCAATGGCCAGTTTGTCGTCACACCGAAAAACGGCGCCGCCTTTATCGAAAGCCTGCCGGTGCGCAAGTTTCACGGGGTGGGCCCGGCGACGGCGGCACGCATGCAAAAGCTGGGGATCGAGACCGGCGCCGACCTGCGCGCCAAGTCGTTGACCTTCCTGTCGCAGAACTTCGGCTCTTCGGGCGAGTGGTATTACTGGATTTCGCGCGGCGTCGACCGCCGCCAGGTCAAGCCCGACCGCGAGCGCAAGTCGGTCGGCGCCGAAACGACCTTCTTCGACGACCTGTCGGAGCTGGAGCCGGCCAGGGAAGGGCTGGCGCCGCTGATCGAAAAGGTATGGCGCCATTGCGAAGCCAATGGGCTGCATGGCCGCACCGTGACGCTCAAGGTCAAGTTCTCGGATTTCCGACAGGTGACACGTTCGCGTACCGAACGCGCCGGCGTCACCAGCCTTGAAGACCTGCAACGTTTCAGTTTCGCCCTTCTGGAGGGCGTGTTCCCTGTACAGAAGGGGGTGCGGCTCCTGGGTGTGACCGTGTCGTCGTTCGAAGAAAATGAACCGGCCGACACCCGCCAGCTAAGCCTCGCCCTGTAATCTCGCCACGGATGTGCGTGGCCTATAGATACGCTGCAACTGCGATGATAGTAGGGGTGAAAAAATTCACCGGTTCGGCGAACGACGTTGTCTATATGTCGCACTGTTTAGGTAAAGTCATGATATAAAACCGGTTTTTACCCGATATTGGCGTTATGTCTTTTCGAAAAACACCGTTTCCCTTAGGGTCTGTCATATTGCGATGCGTAAAACGGCAAGGGGTTGCCGCGCATTGATGTGACAAGCCGGGGATGGATTATGAAGTCGATTGTGATTGCGGTGGGCGTGCTGGCAGGATTGCTGGGCGCTTCGGAGGCGTTTGCCGAACAGGCGCCGGGGCCTTATATTGCCGCGGATGTCGGCTATAACTGGAAATCCGACCAGCAGGTGACGTCGCAGAACCTGATCGGTTCCGGCAACAGCCAGAGATTTGCCTATCGCCTGTCGACCAAGGACCAGGCCGCCGGCTTCGCCCGTTTGGGGTGGCGTTTCAACGACAGCTTCCGCGTCGAGCTCGAGGGTGGTTATCGTCCCGGTAAGGTCAATGCGGCACATGGTCCGCAGGCCAATTACGGCCTGGGGCTCAAGGATGATGCCATCTGTGGCACGGTCACGGCGACGGTCGGCGCGGTAAAGGGCATCTGTTCCCAGCCCGGCGGCAAGATCGACCAGACGACCCTGTTCGTCAACGCCATCTACGACGCCTTCCCGGAATACAGCCTGCATCCCTATGTCGGCCTCGGTATCGGTGTCGACTATATCAATGGCTCTGTCTCAGGCCGCTTTGCCCAGGCCAACCAGTCTGTCATGCTGAAGGGGCACAAGGCCGTACCGGCGGCCCAGGCTCTGCTGGGTGTATCTCAGGTCGTGGGCAGCGGACTGCGCATCGACCTGACCTACCGCCTGACCTATGCCGGCAAGGTCAAATACGCCACGACGACTTCCGGCGCACTTAATCCCGGTGCGTTCGAAGGTGACCTTAACGACGAGGCCCTGACCATTGGCCTGCGGTATGCCTTGGGTCACGCAACGCCTCCGGCGCCTGCAGCTGCAGCGCCTGCGCCGGTAATTCCCGTTGCTCCGGCCGCGCCCGTCGCGGCTCCAGCTGCGCAGGCACCTGTGGCTGCCTCCCCCGCATCGCGGCCCGATGTGATGATGCCGCGCCAGTTCATAGTCTATTTTCGCTTTAACCAATCGGGCCTGACGCCCGATGCCGAGGCCGTGGTCCGGGCTGCCGCCAACTATGCGACGGCGGCTAGCGGTCTTAAGCAGGTGTCCGTTGTCGGCTATACCGACACCTCGGGGTCTGCCGCCTACAATATCAAGTTGTCGCAACGTCGCGCCGATGCTACCGCCAAGGCTCTTATTGCCTACGGGGTGCCGCAAGCGGCCGTTTCTTCCACCTGGAAGGGCGAAACTGATCCGGCCGTGCAGACGGCGGATGGTGTCAAGGAACCGCAAAATCGCCGGGCGACGATCGATATTGCCTTCTGATCGGCAGGATTTAATACTAACGGCCGCTGATTTTGTCTCATCGGCCGTTAGGAGCGTGCGACTGCACGCCGCCGCTTATGCGGCGAGCCACGCGGCATTTGAGCTGAAAGAGTCTAGATTACGGAAGCCCGGCGTGCCTCGCCGGGCTTTTTGTTTGCATAGCAGCATTTTCTTGCACTGCGATCATCAGTGTGGTAAACAAGTGCTTGCAATCAAGGTTGCCATTTTTCCCCTGACGGGTGTAAAACCGGTCAAATTGAAACAATCTGTTGACAAAATATGGCAACGGGTCGAATCTTGGGAGTGGGCGCTGAGATGGCAAAAACTCTTTTAAACGACACCTTTGGCTGCAAAGTCTCTAGTCTTGTGGTCGGATCTGTTATCCTGGCTGTAGTAAGTCCCGTACTCTTTCTCTATCTTCTGTATGTCTCAGCGTTCTGTCGGGTTAGAAAAGCCTGACGCCGGTACGTCTGGTTGATGTGCATCTGCGTTTTTGCAGGTTACGTCATCGACCCTGGTGCGCATTTGTAACATCGCGAAACCAAAGATGTTCGATCTGTGGCGTTTTATTTGCAGGTCCGCCGTGCGACGGTTGATTTTGAGACATAGTCCGTCATTATTGCCTTCAGGCTATTATCAATAAGTATTACGCGTGATGAGGTTCTGACATGTTCGAAGGTACCGGGTTTACACACGCAAGCACCGTTCCAAACGTTGAAACGATTAATCAAGGCAGCAGAAATATGGGCGCCTCGAAAAGCATAGCAAAACGAGCATTCGATCTGGCCTTCGCGCTGATGGCGCTGGCCTTCCTGTCCCCGATCCTGATCGTGGTGGCTATCCTGGTGAAGCTGGACTCCAAAGGCCCGGTCTTCTTCCTGCAGCGTCGTTCGGGTCTGAACGGCAAGCTGTTCCATATCTACAAGTTCCGCTCGATGACCGTGACCGACGACGGTGACAAGGTTGTCCAGGCCAAGGCCAACGACCAGCGTGTTACCCGCGTCGGCAAGATACTGCGCAAGACCAGCATCGACGAGGTGCCGCAACTGATCAATATCATGCGCGGTGAAATGTCGTTTGTCGGTCCGCGCCCGCATGCGCTGGCCCACGACCGTGAATTCGCCCAGTCGGCGCTGCGTTATAATGACCGCTTCCAGGCGCGTCCCGGCCTTACCGGACTGGCTCAGGTTCGCGGTTATCGTGGTGAGATCATGTCGGCTCAGGATCTTCAGGGCCGTATCGACAGCGATATCGAATATATCGAGCGTTGGTCGCTAGCCCTGGATGTCACCACCATCCTGAAGACCATTCCGCTGGTTTTCAAGGATAGCAACGCTTACTGACTGGGTGTAGGGCCGGGTGGTACACCGGTCATTTGCCTCGAAACGATACACATTGAAGCCACGCATACCGAATGGTGTTCGTGGTTTTTCTATGTTGGGTATTTGAAAAATTTAGAAAAATCAGTCGATTGCGTAAAATTTCGGCCCTGTAATTCACGACGGTTTTTTGTTAATTCAGCAGTAACTATACGTGTTTATCTATCATTTATCATGATTTCTATAGATAATGGCAATTAACTAAGGAAGTACATTTGCCTTTAATCATGTACATTATGCGTTAATTCAATTTTATGTGGGACATTAGGCCTCGAAAGTGAGGCTTATGCTATGAGCTTACATAACTATACGGCCTTGGGTAGGGCGATTTCCAAACTGGGCCTGGCGGCTTCCTTGCTGGGACTTGGTGCGTGCGCATCGGTCGATGGTGCGGCGCCGGCCTCGCTGGCAGCCGGGCCTGCCCCCCGTATGGTAAGTGATGGTTTCAATAGCTATGACACGGCACGGGTGCCGCAGGCGACTGTCCGTCTGGTATCCCTGTCGGGCGGCATGGCTTCGGACCCCATGCCCTATGCCGGCCGAGCGGAAACGCCGATGGGCTTCCTCGAATTATGCTCACGTTCGCCGATCGAGTGCACGCACTCGAACGATTACGATCCACAACGCATCCGTACCCTGGCCCGCGGAGACATGGCGCGCAAATATCGCATCGCCATGTCGGGCGGTCGCGATACGGGAGATGACCAGGATAGGGGCCAGGATAGAGTATTGGGCGCCGATACGGAGATGCGCGTCGCTGCCATCTCGAATGACGGTGATGCGCAGCCAGCCGAGCAGGTCGCGGCGAATGCCGCTCCGGTGATCGACAGTTCTGCGGTCGTCGGCGGCTTTGTCAGCGGCGGCATGCATCGCCTCGGTAGTTTCGTCGACCTGTCGGTTGCCCAGGTTCAGAATCCTCAACCAGTGGTTTCCAGTACTTCCGGAGAATTGGCCGATGCCGGCGACGCGTCGGCGCCCGGCGCTGTGTCGCAGTCCCGCCAGGTATTGAGCTGGGGCGCCAAGGGCATGCCGTCCGGGTCGCAGCTTGACGCTTCGGCCCAGGCGTCGACTGTAGTTCGCGCCGTGACGGCGGTGCCGACGCAGTTCGTACAGCGCGCACAGGTACGCGACTATTACCGCGTCGACATGACGGGGCAGGCGCTGATGCTGATCCGGGCTGTAAACGACCAGGTCAATGGCACGATGCGGGCGGCAACCGACCAGCAAGTCTATGGTATCGGCGACTACTGGAACGATCCGGCATTGACCAATGGCGTACGGGGTGACTGCGAGGACTATGCGTTGGAAAAGCGCCGTATGCTGATCGAACATGGCGTACCGGCCGCAGCCCTGAGCATCGCCATCGTTCGAACTCGTCGCGATGAGGAGCACGCCGTCCTTGTGGTCACGACGACCGCCGGCGACTACGTGCTGGACAATCTCACCTTTGACGTCCGGCCGTGGCGCCGTGCAGGTTATACCTGGATTTCGCGTCAGGGGCCGGGCGACGATCTGACCTGGGTTTCGCTGGCCCCGGCGAACAACGCCCCGGCCATGCGTCCGATGACGGTCTATGTTGCGAATGCGCAATAAAGTCTGTCCCTGGGACGCGGAGGGGGCGGTGACGACCATGATTAAGTGTGGTAAGTAACTCAGATGGCACAACAAAAATTCTCCGCCATCAGGTTAGTCATCGCCGGCGCCGGCGTGGTCGCGGCCGTTGCTTTCGGGCTTGGTGCCTGGCAGGTGGCTGCGCCCGTGACGGCGCCCCTGGTGTTCCCGCTATCGGAAACCTATTCGGCGCGGACTCTCGAAACGGCGTCGGCCGACGAAAAGGTCGTCTGGGCGAAAAAAGCCATCAAGGTTGCGCCGGCGCGGGCGGAAAACTGGCTGCTGCTGGCCTATGCCTATCATACGGCAGACAAGAAACTTACGCCGCGGGTCATAGACGCTATCCGCCAGTCCTATGCCGTAGCGCCGTTGTCTCCGGATGCCCATGACTGGCGCCTGTCCTATATCTATCAGAACTGGGCGTTGCTGCCGAAAGATGTCCACCAGGAAGCCAATGCAGAGGTCCTGCAATATCTTCGGCGCGATACCGGTCGGAAATATATCCGCTCCCTGATCCCTCAGGTCCGGGATCCGGGTGCTCGCCTTTCATTGGCCGTAAATCTGCTGCAAAAACAGGCAGAAATACGGGTTAGTCACCTGCAGAGTGTCGATGTGAATGAAGGCCGCTGAATATAGCTGTCGATTTCGCCAGACAGGAGACATTTCGGCACGAATTGTGAAGCTGCCGTCGGTGCGTGCCTCTTGAATTGTGCAGTGCAAAAGAATATGGTTTGTCTTTATCCGGAACGTATGTAGTCAGAATGCTCGCTGCCTTGAAATCCTTGTTCAAGCCTGCCGAAACCGCGCCACCCTCGCGGATCGGAACGCTGACCTATGCGATCGGCGATATTCACGGCCGTGATGACCTGTTTGAAAAAATGATCGTGCGCATTCGCAGCGATGCGGCCGTTGTCGGGGAAACGCCGACGATCGTCTTGCTCGGCGACTATATCGACCGTGGGCCGGCATCGCGCAGTGTGCTTGATCGTATTCTGAAGTTAAAGGCTGCCGACTGGTGCAAGCTGGTGGTCTTGCTGGGCAATCACGAAGAGGCGATGATGCGCTTCATGGTCGATCCCGGCTATGGCCAGGTGTGGACCGAGTTCGGCGGTAATACGACCCTGGCATCCTACGGCGTTCCGGCGCCTGCCCTGCGCAGCGATATTGCGGCGTGGAGCGATGTCCATGAAGCCTTCGTCAAGGCCGTTCCGCCGGAACATACTGCGTTGCTGGAGCATATGTCCCTCATCTATCAGGATGAAGACTATCTGTTCGTCCATGCCGGGGTAAATCCCGATCGTCCTCTGGAAATGCAGAGTGCAGAAGATTTCTTGTGGATTCGCGGTCCGTTTTTGCAGTCACGCAAGTCTTGCGATTACGTGGTCGTCCACGGCCATACGCCGCAGGAACTGGCCAGTGACGAGCGTTGGCGGATTGGTCTCGATACGGGCGCCTACGCAACCGGAGCGCTGACGGCGGTGCGCTTAATGCAGGATCAGCGTCGCCTGATAGAGGTGCGTTAGCGGTAAAGCGTCGGCATCTTGGTTTTTTTACGCAATCATGTAGAATATATAAACAGGCTATACGGGACACACACGTGATAACGATGAAAACGACAAAAGGATTAGTGAGTTCGCTTATTCTGGCGATGGCTATTCTGCCGGTGGCGCAGGCCTATGCGCAGGTTCAGCCTCCCGTTGTTTCTCCGCCTTCGTCAGTGCACGCCGCTCCGGCGGCGGCTCCTGCGGCGGCGCCCGCCGATACGGCGCCAGTGGCTTCCGGCGCGCCGGTTGATGACACGGCTGGCCTGACCTCGACGGTTATCTATACGTACCACCTTGGTTCGGGTGACAAGATCCGCGTCATCGTGTTCGGTGAAGACGCCCTCGGCGGTGAATTCACCATCACTGGCGAAGGCAAGGTGTCCGTCCCGCTGATCGGGGACGTCCAGGCGGGCGGAAAGACGGCTCCGGAACTGCAGGCTGCCCTCGAAAACGCCTACCGTCAGGGTTACCTGAAGGATCCCAAGGTCAATGTCGAAATTCTGAACTTTCGCCCCTTTTATATTTTGGGCGAGGTCAAGATGCCGGGTGAATACCCTTACGACAATGGCATGACAGTAGTAAAGGCTGTGGCCCTGGCGCAAGGTTTTACCTATCGTGCTGACCAGAAGAAGGTTTATATCCGCCATATCAACAACGGTAAGGAGGAACAGATTTCGCTATCCTCCAGTCAACCGGTCGAGCCGGGCGATACTATTCGGATCGCAGAACGTTACTTTTAAGCCTCACTTGTCTGATAAATTTGCTGATTTTTGTGCAGGTGCGGTAATCTGGCGTGTTAATTGCTTGAAGCGCCCTGCAATGTGTGTTTTTGCTGGATTTAATTTTTTAGGAGATGCGTTATGAAAATGTTAGCGCTTGTCTTGGGTGGTGCAATCCTTGCCTCCTCCCCGATCGCTGTAGCCGCCACTTACGCGGCAGATGTTGCCAAGACCGATACCGCTCCCGCGGCCCAATCGGTTACGGATATGGCTAATTCCCTGGTTTCGGCCGCCAATGCTGCCGAAGCTGGCGCTGCCGGCAAGTCGTCGGACGATGTCGGCGCTGCCGTGACCGCTGCTATTACGGCTCAGGTTCAGGCCTTTGTCGCTGCTGGCGCCAGCCCAGCCGATATTACTGCCGCCGTGGCTCAGGCCGCTGCCGATCCCAAGCTGTCCAAGGCCGTGGCTGCCGCTTTTGGCGCCGCCCAGAAGAACCTTGCCGCCCTGATCGGCGGCGCCGGTCCGGGTGCAACCGGCAACAACAATGCCGGCAACACCGACGGCAGCGTGCCGCAGGCTCAGGTTACTGTTGTTCCTGGCACCGACTACCGCGGTTCCTGATTTTGTAAGTGTATCGCCGCTCCTGGAAATATAGGAGCGGCCCCTTCGATTTTCGTCTCGCCGTTTTAACCATACTTGTGTGTCGCTGCATGCAATGGGGGTCTAATATGTTGTCTAAAGCTCTACTCATGGCGGCGGCCGCCGTCGCGCCTCTGGTCTTGCTGGCGGGAAATGCCAGCGCGGCAAACTCCAACTTCGCCCGTGATCGCAACACTGCGGTGACGGAGCGCACGCCGACCGGTTACGAACAGCTGGGTATCCATGCCGGCGCGTTCACCGTGCTGCCGAGTGTCGAACTTGGCCTTGAAGGCAACGATAACATCTATTACGCCAAGCTGGGCAAGGCGCACGACACCATCTTCAGCGTGTCGCCGAACGTGATCGCGCGTTCAAACTGGAGCCGCCACCAGTTGCAGTTCTCGGCCGGCGCCGATATCGATAACTTCCAGAAGCACGACTCGGAAAACACCACGGCGTGGAACGCAGGTGTCGGCGGCCGTCTCGACATTCATGGCAATTCGTATGCATTCGGCGGTCTCGCCGTCAGCAAGAACTTCGAACCACGCTCCAGCCCGTCGGCACCGCTCGGCGCCGCCAAGCCGGTGCAGTTCGACGCCACCATGGGCAATGCCGGCTTCGTCGCTGAAGGCAACCGCCTGCGCTTCACCGGCCGCGTCAACTATTCGAAGTTCGACTATGATGACGTAGCCAAGAACGACAAGACGGCGGTTCCGGCGTTTATCGATGAGCAAAACCGTGACCGCACGTCATGGGTCTACACCGGCCGTTTCGACTATGCCGTCAGCCCGGATACCTCGGTCTATGCCATCTATGCCGGCAACAAGCGTGATTACCGTATCCAGAATACGGCGACCTCGCGTCCGAACTCGCATGGTTACGATGCCGGCGTCGGTGCCAGCTTCGACCTGACCGATCTCCTGCGCGGCGAAGTGCAGGTCGGTTATCTCGAGCAGACCTACAAGCCTGTCCTGGCTACGACCTACAAGTCGGTCAAGGGCGTCTCGTACCACGGCCGCCTGCTGTACTTCCCGACCCAGATCACGACGATCACTGCCGTCGCCGATCGCAGCGTCGAAGAAACGCCGTCGCCGACGGCCTCGGGTTACCTGCAAACGGCCGGCTCGCTGAGCGTCGACCACGAACTGCTGCGCAATGCCGTCATCAGTGCCGGCCTGACGCAAACCGACGACAAGTATAACGGCACCGATCGCCGCGATACGATCTCGACCATCTCGCTGGGCGGCAAGTATCTTGTTTCGCGCAATGTCGCCGTCAAGGGTGGCTATGTGTTCAGCAAGTTCTCGTCCAAGGGTGCGACGGCAATTCCTGGCTATAAAGACAACTCTTTCAGACTTTCTTTAGGCCTGTAGTATTAAGAATAACTAGGCCTGAGGCCCTCCCCGGCCTCGGGCGCTAGTCCATTTTAAAAACGCGGCGATAGTTAAATGATGTATTCCAAGATGCCTGCTTCCCAGGAGCAGGGTAATCCTGCCCCCACCATTGATTTGAACGCCATTATTGCTGATTTTCGTAGATTCAGCCGTTTCTTCTTTGCCATCTTTGTCATTGTATTCCTGATCATCGTCGTGCCTTTGCTGACGCGGCCGCCGGAATATACGGCGTCGTCCAGCGTGATGATCGATCCCCGGACGATGAATGCGTCTCCGGACCAGGACGTATTGTCCGGCCTGCCGGCAGACACCACCACCATCGATACCGAGGTTGAAGTCCTGAAGTCGGACGCACTCGCCGATCGTGTGGTGAAGTCGTTGAAACTCGACCAGGATCCCGAGTTCAACTCTGCCCTTAAGCAGAGCCTGTTCGGCGGTGCGCCCAAGCCTGATGCGATGCTGGATGCGACAGCCAAGCAAAAGCGCTACGAACAGGTCGTGCGCAACGTCCTGGCGAACATTTCCATCAAGCGCAGCGGCCTGACACGGATCATCTCCCTGTCGTTTACCTCGCGCTCGCCGGTCAAGGCCGCGCAGATTGCCAATGAGTGGTCGCGCCTCTACCTGTCGCAGCAGCTTGAAACAAAGTTCCAGGCCACCAAGGAAGCCAATGACTGGTTGAACTCGCGTCTGGGTGATCTCAAGGGCCAGGTCGAGGCTGCAGAAACCGCTGTCCAGCAGTATCGGATTTCCAACGGCCTGCTTAGCGCTACCAACGACAACTCGGTCGCCGAAACCCAGATCACGTCGCTGGAGCAGCAACTGGCCTCTGTCAAGGTCGATCAGGCCGAAAGCGATGCCCGCCTTGCCGTGGCCCGCAAGCAACTGGCCTCCGGTTCCAATGGCGACGACGTCGGCGAAGCGCTGAACTCGGAAGTCATCAAGAACCTGCGCACGCAAAAGGCGACGATCAGCCAGCACCTGGCCGACCTGGAAACGCGCTACGGTCCCCTGCACCCGGACATCGTCAAGTCGAAGCGCCAAATGGACGACATCGACGCCCAGATCAATGCGGAAATCAAGCGTATCCTCTCCAACCTCGAAGCCCAGGCCCAGGTCCAGCGTCAACGTACCGGTTCGCTGCAGGGCAGCGTCTCGATGGCGCGGGGTGAACTGGCCGGTAACAACAAGGCCTCGGTCAAGCTCAACGAACTGCAACGCAATGCCGATGCTGTTTCGAGCCTCTACCAGTCCTATCTCGACCGCTTTAAACAAACCTCGTCGCAGGCAGGTCTCGACAAGACGGACGCCCGTATCGTGTCCAACGCCTCGCTTCCTACCGCTCCGAGCGCGCCTAAGGTTCCGCTGACCCTGGTTCTCGGCTTCCTCGGTGCTATCGCGGCTTCGGTCAGCGGTGTCCTGGTTCGCCGCGCCCTCGACAGCGGCTTGACGACCGGCAGTGAAATCGAATCTGTGCTGTCGCAACCCTACCTCGCGGGCATCCCTTCGCTGCAGTCGACCGTAGAAAAGAGCGTCAACATGTCGCCGACAGACTATGTCGTCGAACGACCTCTGTCGGTCTTTGCGGAAGGCTTCCGCTCCCTGCGGGCTTCGCTTCTCTTCTCTCGTCTCGGTGACGAGGTGAAGGTTGTTGCGGTGACCTCGTCCCTGCCTGGTGAAGGCAAGACGACCACCTCCGTCTGTCTCGCCCGTACCGCTGCCCTGTCCGGTCAGAAGGTAGTCCTGGTCGACTGCGACCTGCGCCGTCGCTCGGTGAAGGATGTCATCGGCAGCGAGCACAAGGTCGGTCTTCTTGAGGTCCTCGCCGGCACGGCGACGCTGGAAGAAGCCCTGGTCAAGGACGAAACCTCGGAAACCTACTTCCTGCCGCTGGCCCCGGGTTCCTACACCCCCAAGGATCTGTTCGGCATGTCCGTCATGGACAGCCTGCTGAATCTGCTGCGTTCCAAGTTCGACCTGGTTATCCTCGATACCGCACCTGTGCTGGCGATTTCGGATACCCGTATCCTGGCGCGAAAGGCCGACGTTGTGGCCATGCTGGTTCGCTGGCGTAAGACTCAGCGCAATGCCGTCATGAACTCCATCTCGCTGCTCGAGGATGCCGGCGCCCGTATCGGCGGCGTGGTTCTCACCCAGGTCGATGTTCGCGAACAGTCGAAATACGGCTATGGCGACAGCGGCTACTATTACAAGCAGTACAAGAAGTATTATACCGAGTGACCTCAGCCTGAGTGACTTCAACCCAGGCGAGTTTGGCGTAGTCACACGGACACAGTCCGAAGATATAATTATTTCAGGCCCGTCACAGTTCCTACTGTGGCGGGCTTTCTGCTATGGTCAGCCAAACAACAGATAAAAGTAGCGGCACCACGTGACAGATACCGGCAGTTTTTTATCCCGACGACGGGCGCTTTTCGTCCTCGCCTCCGTCACCAGTGCGACTGCGCTTCAGGCCTGTGGAGGAGGCGGCTCCGGCGGTGGATCGTCTTCGGGCGGCGGCACCGGCGTGGGCATATCCTCGTCCAGCAGCGCCAGCAGTTCGTCATCGAGCAGTTCGTCTTCGGCCAGCGCAAGCAGCTCCAGTTCGAGCAGCTCAAGCTCCAGTTCCACCAGTTCGTCGGTTACGCCCGTGGCCAGCGGCTATATGGTTGCCGGGACACGACTTGCGGTAGCCAATACGACACAGTCCATTTCAGCCAGCAACAAACAATACGCCTTTACTCGGACCGTGGTCGGCCTGCCCGACTGGGATGTGACGGCGCCTCGTTTTCTGATCGCCAACAGTTACAGCGATGCCGGCGTCATCACCGCCAATGCGTCGACCCTGACGGTCGAGGCCATGGCTCTGGAAGTCAACGGGGTGCTCCATCCGATTACGCTCAAGGGCAGTCGGTCGCGGGTCCTGGCGTCGGGCGAAGCCGTATGGACCGACGCCCTGACGGGCCTCACCCTGACGAAAAACACCACGGTCCTGCTGCGTTGCGCGGTATTTACCGCCACTGGCGGTACGCGCGTCCAGTCGGGGATCATGGCCCTGACCCAGGCCGCCGAATATACTACGACCAGTTCGGTGTCGCTTGCTGCGGCGGTCGACGGCGTCCTGCCGACGGCTGCGGAGGCTGATTTCGGCCATCCTCCCGTTGTTGCCATGGTAGGCCTTGGCCACATTAGTGGCCCGGTTGCGCTTATCCTTGGCGACAGTATCGCGCGCGGCAAGGGCTTCCACAACGAGCTGGCCGACACACGCGGCAATATCGGTTTCATGCAGGCTGCCCTCGACGACAAGGCGTCCGGTCGCATCCCCAGCCTGAACATGACGGTGGCTTCGGCCAAGTTCGACGGCTTCGCCAAGTCGGGATCGGGCACCGTCGCCTGGCTGAAAACGGTGTGTGCCGATCTGGGAACCGTGCCGTTCAACTGCGTCATATCGCAACTGGGCGTCAACGCCCTGGCGCTGGGGTTCAGCGGCCTTCAGGATGGCGTCAACGGCCTGCGCAGTCAGGTAAACGGCGCCTTCGGCACCCTGCCGTTTGCCCAGACGACCATAACGCCGGCCATCGCATCCGCCGGCAATGCCAGCTTCTGGACGACCGAAGCCGACCAGGTCTATTTGTCCGCCAATGCCGGTCCCGACCCATCGGCACGTTCGCGCTTCAACGATTGGATCAAGGGCAATCCCGGCGGCATTATCGGCCTCGATGTCAGCGCTGCCGTCAGCGGAGCGTCATCGTCGAAATTCCGCGTCAGTAGCTTTTCGACACAGCTGGCCAGTGCGATCACAGCCGTCAACAGCAGCTATGTCCTCTATCTCAATGACGCGCCTGAGGTCGGCATGGCCCTGGTCATTGCGCCGGGCGATGCCGTGAACGGCGAGAATGGCAATGGCGGTGTCGCCTATGTCGTGCGTTCGGTCACCGGCAGCGGTCCCTACGCCGTAACCATCGTCGGCAATGACTGGAACCACCCGGGTATCCAGCATATCGCGCGCACACATCCGGCGGGGGAAATCGTCAAGCAGACCTATACGGCGGACGGCATCCATCCAACGACACGCGGTCACCAGTTGATGGCCAACCAGTTGATCCAGCTCAAGACAGCCTTGACCAATCTGGCACTCTGAACGCGACTATTCGTCGGCGATCACGATGCCTGGATTGTCTGGCGGGATAAAGTCGAAGAGTCCGAAGTCGAGCGCCTTTTGCGGCCGGGCGGCGGTCATTGGTGTTTCGGTCAGGGCCAGGATCTGCTCGGGCGTCAGCTCATGGCCCCGGCGGCCCTTGCGCAGCTTGCGTGCTTGTTCTGTACCGACGTCGCCGGCCGTGGCAGAGCGCGACGCCGGCAGGATCTTCCAATAGCTCAGGGCCAGTTGCCAGACGCTGTGCGGCGGGGACTGTGTCTTGGGCCAGCGCACGCCGGCCTCGAATACCGGCTGCGTCGGCTTGTGCTTGCGCGGCGGCGGAGCCGCGATACGACAGCTGAGCGTGCAGACCCGGCTGTCATCGAGCAGGGCGGCATAGGCTGCACGCGCTTCGGCCTCTGTGGCATAGAGCGGCCCTATCGCCTGGGTGACAAAGGCGACGCGATCATCGGCCAGGACCTCGGCCTCTTTTTCACGGGCGGCACGCTTCGCCTCGCCGCTGCGGAGCTGGGCGAGGGCGACATGGGCATCAGCGGCGATGGGATACAGGGGAAGGCTCATTGTCGTTCACGTTTTGATCCGAATGCACAATAGCCGCTATTGCCAGTTCCTGGCAAATTGTTCGTGCATGACTACCTTATTTTCGCTTAAGTCGCTTAAACGGGAGGGGATAAGATGGATTTAGAATTGAATGGTCGCCTGGAAAAGGTTCGCGCAGAAAATCTGAAATACAAAAACCAATGCAATAGCCGAAGGCATGGCAGTGGCGAAAGTGCTTCGTTCCCGGCCGGTGATGGCAATTGGACTTACGGGAGCACCGCTGACGATGCTGACCTTCATGTCGAAGCCGCAACGCCCCTTGATTCTATCGTTATGGGCATCAATCCGGGCGACGGCAATGGCACTAAGGTGCCGCGCATAACCCCCAGTGAAAAAGCTTGGCGAACACGATGCGCAAATCTAACGAATAGCAATGCGCATCAGATTGTCTTTGCGGAGCTGATCTATGACTCAACGCATGACCTGAACGCACTGAAAGCTCATCCGGCGGGCATCAGGGCGCTGATGCTGGAAAGCCGCGACCTCAATCTGGCGATCATAGATTTTCATCGTCCGAAAGTCGTCTTCCAGCCAGGTATTACACCGCTGTTTCTGGATCTTGCCGTGGAATTGTATGGGCTTACCGCCATCCAGACGGTGAACCGGACGGGGGAGAGCGGTATTCTGTTGAAAAGCTATCGCATGGCCGATGGGACGCCGTGGATCGCCTTCCGCCATTTCGCCGGCTTTGGTTTTCGCGATAAAGATCGTGAAGATATCCAGGAGTATTACCTGCAAATGATTGCCTGATGCTAAATCGGCCGTCATCTAGCCACGACGGGACCATAGGGTGACCGGAATCCGCGCGATGTGGGTGCCGACCGATCGTAGGAGGCATAGTGATTATCAGTTGTGCCTACTCTTATCTGGCGGCTCGCGCGCTCAACCTCGTGTGAGGTCAGTTTTTTTCCCAGCGCACGGATTCAACTTGCTTTATAGTTGATTGTTAACCTTGATTCGATGCTTTTGGGATTGGCGCTTATATGGCCATGGAGTCGATAGCCTACACGGCGGCAGCGGGAGCCATGACGCTCGCCCTGTCCACCACATATCTGGCGTGGCGTATGCGCCGGAGGCTCTCCGACTCGCGTGAGATCCTGCGCGTCGACCTGGGCGTCAAGGACACCATGCTTAGTGAGCTGGACGCGGCCACGTCGGCTTTCGACGAGGCCTTCCTGGCCGTCGAAGGCAATGCGGTCCGCCTGGTCTGGGGGGAAGAAACCCTGCGTCACTGCGCCGAGGCCCTGGGCCTGCGCAACCTGCCGGATCATGACTTCGCCCCCAGCGTCGTCGAAGCGCTCAGCGATACCTCGCCTGAGGCTGCCGAAAGCCTGAAGCGTCTGATCGCTGAAGGCCGCTCGTGCCGTTTCGAAGTCTTTGCCGAAGGCTCCAACAGTATCGTTAACGCCACGCCCGGCCTGACCCTGGTGGTCGAAGGCAAGTCGTCCGGCGCCACCGCCTGGATCCGCCTGGCAATCGCCGGCGGCAAGGCCTCCCTATCTTCGGGCCCGTTCGCCCAGATGGCCGAGCACCTGCCGGCGCCGTGCTGGATCTGCGCCCGTGACGGCCGCATGGTGTGGGCCAATGCCGCCTTCCTCAAAGCGACCGAAACCCCGACGCTCGACGACGCCCTGAAGAACAATGTCAGCCTCGACCGCAGCGCCGACACCCTGGTCAGCGAAGCCATCGACAGCCGCACGCGCCGCGAAGGCTTCCGCTGGCTGACCATCGGCGGACAGCGCCGCTCATTCCACATCATCGCCGAGCCGCTTAACGAGGCCTATACCTGCGCCTATGCCATCGACGTAACCGAGGCCGAGGAAAGCCGCGAGGCGCTCAAGCGCCACGCCAAGGCGCACGACGAGACGCTCGACAGCCTGGAAGACGCCGTCGCCATCTTCGGTCCGGAAAAGCAGCTGACCTTCCATAACCGCGCTTTTGAGAAGCTGTGGGACCTTGAGCCCGCCTGGCTGGCCGAACGGCCGACCCACGGCGAATGGCTCGATCGCCTGCGCCAGAAGCGCCGCTCGCCCGAGACCTCGGACTACAGCGCCTTCAAGACGCGCGAACTGGAATTCTACGGCCTGACCCATACGGCCGACGACGAGATGTGGACCCTGCCGGATGGCCGTTCGATGCGTATCGTGCGTCAGCCGCATCCGCTGGGCGGCCTGCTGATCCTGTTCAGCGACAAGACCGGCGAACTGAAGCTCAAGACCCAGTTCAACAGCCTGATCCAGGTCCAGAAGTCGACCCTCGACCAGTTGACAGACGCCGTCTCGGTCTTCGGCAGCGACGGCCGCCTGCGCTTGCGCAACCAGGCTTTCGACACCTTCTGGAACCTGCGCAGCGAAGACATTGCAGGGATCATGGACTTCGCCGAAATCTCGGAGATGTGCCTGCCCCTGGTCCACGACCGCGGTTTCTGGGCCGAGCTGAAGGCCCGGGTCACCGATACCGATCCGCTGGCGCGCGCGCCGCAGACAGGTGAGATTCGTATTTCGGACGGCCGCCTGGCGCGCTGGCGCACCCAGCCCCTGCCGGACGGCGCTACCCTGGTCGCCTATTCCGATATCACAGCGACCCGCCAGCTGGAAAAGGCTATCGAGGCGCGCGACGAAGCCCTGAACGAGTCGGTGCGCCTGAAGCGTGACTTCGTGGCCAATGTTTCCTACGAGCTGCGCACGCCGCTGACGACCATTGTCGGTTATGCCGACCTGCTGCATGCCCAGAACAAGGGCCAGGACACCAAGCAGCGCGCCTACCTGGAATCGATCCAGTCGGCGGCGCAGGAACTGGCGCGCTCGATCGACGACGTGCTCGACATGGCACAGATCGATGCCGGTGAGATGTCCATCAGCGTGTCCGATGTCCGCCTGCTCGATATCGTCGCCGAGGCCGGCGCCCGTCAGGCCGAGGCCTTCAAGGCGCGAGGCGTCCATTTCGACTACGAGGGTGTGGTCGAGACCGGCATGGTCCGTGTCGATCCACGCCGCTTGGGCCAGTGCCTGGAGCATCTGCTCGGCAATGCTATCCGCAATGCTGCCGCCGACGGCACGGTCAAGCTGACCGCGATCAAGGACGGCGACAATCTCGAACTCGACGTCTCCTATAACGGCCGCGGCATTCCTTACCACGTCCAGGCCCATATCTTCGATCGCTATGTCGGTCGCGAACGCGGTGGCCCTGGTCTCGGCCTCGCCCTTGTGAAGGCCCTGGTCGAACTGCATGAAGGCTGGATCACGCTGGAGTCCGAACCCAATGAGGGCGCCAGCTTCAAGATCCACCTGCCGAACCAGGCGCAGGCCGGCAAGGATCTGCCGGTGGAAGAGACCGTGCCTGTGGCTGCGCCCCTGGCCGTGATGGATCGGCTGGAAAGTGGCGACGGCATCGAGGACGTTGCTTAGAAAATTGGGGCCTAACCTCCCTACGCCGCTGCGTGGAACAGGGCGCGCATCAGGTCCGATCTGGCGATCAGGCCGGCCAGTCGTTCGTCGGCATCGGTCACCACGACGTAGCGGCGATCGCCGGGGCTGAACAGGTCGACCAGGTCGGCTATCGGCGCCTCTGGCTTACGATGAAAATAGTCGGTCATCATGACATCGCCGGCGGTCTTTTCCGCCCCGGCTGTACGGGCATCCTCGCTCCGCAGCAGGCCCAGGACACGTCCGCCAGTATCGGTAACCGGCAGGGCGTTGATATCGTGGCGCTGCATCAGCTTTTCCGCCGTGCGGACATTCATCGTCATGCCGATGGTGTGCAGTTTGCGCGTCATGATGGTGCCGCAGGTCAGGCCGGCGGCCATGCGGCGATAGGCATGGATTTCGGTACGTTCGATCAGGCGCTCTATGTCATCGCGGCTGATATCCAGCACCTGTCCCTGCAAGGCGGCCTCCAAATCGTCGGGAACGAAACGGTGCAGGGCCAAGGTGTGGGGTGCCGGCGCGATGCGCTGCAGGCTGGGATAGGTGGTGCCCGTGAGGCGGTGCCAGGCAATGGCGGCGGCGGTCAGGACAATGGCATTGGTGACGACGGGAAACAGGATAAAGCCCCAGTCGGTCGTATGCGAAATGACGACGAACAGGGCGGTGCCGCCACCCGAGGGATGCATGGCGCGGAACTGCAGCATCAGGGCGACGCACAGGGCGACGGCCACTGCACAGCCGAGCGATGTGGCGCCGAAAAGATGGACAGCGACAAGGCCGGCCAGCGCGGACAGGGCGTGGCCGGCGACGACGGGCCAGGGTTGCGACATGGGGGAGGTCGGTACGGAGAAGACTTGGGCGGCGGTGGCGCCGAGGGGCGCCATCAGCCATAGCTTCTGGCTGAATTCGATGCGCAGGGCGCCGCAAATCAGGGCAGTCAGGCCGATGCCGAGAAAGACGCCGGCGACGATCGTCAAGCGGTGTTTCCAGCTAAGCGTGCTGGCGGCAGGCAGGAAGGCGGCGAACATCGGGTCCCCATATTTTATTTTTGTTTCGGCTTAATGAGAAATGGCCGGGACCACAAGGGACCCGGCCATCATTTGTACAGCGCCCGGTATCGGGGTGCAGGGGCCTGCGGCCCCTGTATTTATCTACTCGGTCTTACTCCCATACCAGTTGATATTGCGCGTCAGCAGCATGACCGTGGCGATGACGATAAAGGCCGAGACGGCGCCGACCAGCAGGGCGTAGTCTTCCAGCCGCATCAGGATATAGATCAGGCCATAAAGCAGGGTGAAGGCGATGAGGGCGGCGATAAAGCGCGACAGGCTGCCGAAGACGAGGCCGGCATAGCCAGAGATCAGCAGGACGGTGGCGCCCGCCGCTAAGGCAAAGGCGGCGTCGAAGCCGATACGTTCGGCGAACGACAACAGCAACAGGTAGAAGGTGATCTGGGCCAGGCCGACCAGGATATACTGGGCCGGGTGCAATTCCTTCTTCGACGTGGTCTCGAAGACGAAATAGGTCAGGAAGACCAGACCGACGAACAGCAGGGCGTATTTCAGCGAGCGGCCGACATTCTGGTAGGGATTGGTCGGCTCGACGAAAGCAACGGCGACTGCCGATTTACCGAGTGATGAGAAGTTGCTCATGTCGGTCACCGCCGGCAGGCCGCGGGCGATGAACGGAATCGACCAGGTGGCCGAGAAGCCGTTCTTGACATTGACCTCGCCCTTGACCGGAGCAACGGTTTTGTCGCGCGGCAGGACGCGGGTGGCCGGCAGGAAGCCGCCACCGAAGGAGGGCGAATTCCAGTCACCGGAAACGGTGGCGCTGGTCGACTTCGCGAAGGCCAGGAAGGCGATCTGCTGGGCGCCGGTAAAGGTCATGCGCACGGTGACGTCGGTAGGGGTGTCGGCGGCCAGGCCGGCGGCGGGCGCTGAGAACATGTCCATGGTCGTACCGACAACACCATCGGCGCCGGCAAAGGTCTGCTGGCCGGTCTTGGCAGGGGCCATGACGGCGTCGGCGCTGGTCCCGGCGTGGACGACATGGGCGGCGATATCGGAGCGGGCGCCGCGGGAGTCGCTGGCGCCGGTCAGCAGTTCAGCGCGCTCCCACAGCAGGGTGGCGCCGGCAGGGGCCTCGGCCGCCACGCCGGAAAAATCGAAGTGGGCGGCAAAGGCGATGTCGGACGTATAGACCGGGACGCGGAACAGCGAGCGCGAACGTACCTCGCTTTTCGTTTTGGCGTCGACCGTACCCGTGGTCGGAAAGACGATCAGTGCGCCGGTGCTGGCCGGGACGGTCGACAGGTGGCCGGTTTCGTCGCTGACGGTATGTACGGGCACGATATAGGGCACGGAGACAACGGGCCCGAGGAAGGTCTGCTTGCCGCCCATCAGGCCGCCGATCTCCTCGGCGACCTGGTCGGCGCGGTGCGTGCGCTCCATCAGAAGGCCGAAGACCAGCAGGGCTGGAATGGCCATCAGCACGGCCAGGATACAGACGATGATCAGCTTGGTGCCCTTGCTTCGGCTAACGATGGGCAGTCGTGGGGCGCGTGGTGTGGCGTCGGACGCAAGATCGGTGTCGGACATGGATTCCCCCTCATGGGAATAGCTATAAACGGCGTCATATGCCGTCAGAGGGGTTGTATCACGCCCGTATGGCGATAGCGATATCAAAAATGAACAATGTTCAAAAATATTGTCATGGGCTTTTTTGGGTTATCTCCACAAAGATGCTACGGGTGAATTGAAGGGAATGGCACATGAAGCCGTTGCACATTGTTTTCGGTCTGTCGGCATGTGGCTCGTTGCGCGTGGCTGTGGCTATGGCGGGTCGCGATGAAGAGGTCATCGGGTTTCCGGATAGCCTCGAATTCGGCCCCATCGACCCGCCGGACCTCGCCCTTCGGGCAAGGTGGATAGAAGAGGAGATCGGGTCGGACGACTGGGAAGACTTCATGACGCCGCAGTTGCAGCAATTCTGGCGTGCCGCCCTCGATGATGGCCGACAAAGATATGTCTGGTTGTCGCGACGATCTGCTTCGCACTATTGCGCTTTTCTTGAATGGGTACGGCGAAACGGCGACAAGCCGTTTTTGCTGATCGACCTCACCGATCATCGGGTGCCGAACCGGGCAGATCCAGCGGAAACTGAGGTGTGCCCGGTTCTCAGTGCTATACCTGCCGAGGACTTTGTGGCGCTTGGCCTATGGGATCTGGCGCAGCCTGCCGATAGCCGCCGAATGACGGAATGGCGGGATTTATGGCGCCGTCTGCAAGTGGAAAATGCCCCCGTACGTATCATCGTGGCGGATGGCCTTGTATCGGCGCCCATAACTGTTTTCGATGATCAACTGCTTAGTTACGCCAAGCACGAGGCGTGGCGGGTAGTTGCCTCCATCGTCGGCACCTTTCTGGCGGACACGCAATGGCTGGACAACGACCGACGGTGCCCCGTCTGGCAGACCGGAGACATATTTCCCATCGCAAGACTCTACGAATTGATCGACAGGGGCGTGCTGGAATCGCGTGGCGATGAAAGCAGTATACAGCGCCTGTTTGTGCGCAAGCCGGCCTAGAAGCTAGAGTAAAATCAGATCAAGTTGAGTCGTCAGGGATTCCCGTCGCGTCCAAACAGTGATTCACTCTCGATGCATTTGGAGGCATTGAGATGGGAAGACCTTATTCCGAAGACTTGCGTATAAGGCTTTTGCAGGCTGTTGAGGGCGGTTTATCTGCGAGCACAGCTGCAAGGCAATTTCGGGTTAGCCGTGCCACAGCGGTAAGGTGGGCATGGCTTAAGCGTAAGAATGACCAGACCAAAGCCTTACCGATGGGAGGTGACCGCCGCTCGTCAGCGCTTGCGTCCCATGCCGCGACTATTTTGGGCTGGATTTATGAGACACCGGATCTCACCATCACCGAGATACGTCAAAAACTGGAACAGCAAGGCGTTACGGCAACGCATGGTCCTGTTTGCGGCCTGCTGAAGCGGCTTGGTCTGACATATAAAAAAAGACAGCTCATGCTGAAGAACAAAGCCGCCCTGACGTAGCGGAGGCTCGCAAACTATGGCGCGAGAAGCAGCCCTTGCTTGACGTCAGCAAGCTTGTCTTCCTGGATGAAAGCGGTGTGACGACCAAGATGGCACGCCGCTGCGGCCGCTCTGCCAAAGGCAAACCCCTGGTGTGCGCCGTCCCGCACGGTCACTGGAAAACCAACACTTTTATCGCGGGCTTACGTGCGGATGGCATCGTAGCCCCTTGGCTTCTCGATGGAGCAATGAACGGCGAAACCTTCTGTCTATGGCTGGAGCGGGAACTGGCGCCCGTTCTGAACCAGGGCGATATCGTCATTATGGACAATCTCGCCACTCATAAAGTGGCGAGGGTCAAATCCATTATCGAAAAGGCTGGCGCAAGCTTGATGTACCTTCCGCCATATTCTCCTGACTTCAATCCCATCGAGATGGTCTTCGCCAAACTTAAAGCCGATCTGAGAAAGGCAGCAAAAAGAACAATCGAAGACCTATGCCAGCGCATCAGTCAGACCCTTCAGACCTACTCAAAGGAGGAGTGCATGCCTACATCCGACACGATGGATATGCCTCAACCTGATCGGATTTTACTCTAGTGCTGGTTTTCCGGCATGCGGACGATCAGGCCGTCGAGGGCATCCGACACGATGATCTGGCAGGACAGGCGCGAGGTCGACTGCAGGTCCTGGGCGAAGTCGAGCATCGATTCTTCCATCACCGAGGCCTTGCCGGTCTTCTCGGCCCAGGCGTCGTCGACATAGACGTGGCAGGTGGCGCAGGCGCAGGCGCCGCCGCAATCGGCGTCGATACCGGGGATGTTGTTCTTGACCGCACCTTCCATCACGCTCTGGCCGGTTTTGACCTCGATGACGTGCTCGGCGCCGGTGTTTTCGATATAGGTGATCTTGGCCATGCGTATTTCAACCGGGGTATGCCTGCGTCCGAGCGCGGCTTTTAAAAGGAACGGTGGAGGTCGCCCCCGTCCTTGCGGGCGGAGGCGCCGGTGTCAGCCCTTGGCGGGCATCATCTTCTTGATCTCGGCGATCGCCTTGGCGGGGTTGAGACCCTTAGGGCAGACCTGCGCGCAGTTCATGATGGTGTGGCAACGATAGAGCTTGAAGGGGTCTTCGAGCGCTTCGAGGCGTTCCTTCGTGTTCTCGTCGCGCGAGTCAGCCAGCCAGCGATAGGACTGCAGCAGGGCCGCAGGTCCGAGATACTTGTCCTGGTTCCACCAGTAGCTGGGGCACGAGGTCGAGCAGCAGGCGCACAGGATGCATTCGTAGAGGCCGTCGAGCTTGTCGCGGGCCGCCGGCGTCTGCAGGCGTTCCTTTTCCGGATCGGGCGTCTTGGATTGCAGGTAGGGCTCGATCGAGGCGTACTGGTTGTAGAAACCGGTCAGGTCGGGGACCAGGTCCTTGACCACCGGCATGTGCGGCAGCGGCGAAATGGTGATATCGCCGGAGAACTCGTCGTGGCCCTTGATGCAGGCCAGGGTATTGCGCCCGCCGATATTCATGGCGCACGAGCCGCAGATACCTTCCCGGCATGAACGGCGGAAGGCCAGGGTCGAGTCGACGTGGTTCTTGATATAGATCAGGCTGTCGAGCAGCATCGGGCCGTGATCGGCGGAATCGACCTCATACGTATCCCAGCGCGGATTTTCACCGCTGTCGGGATCGAAGCGGTAGATCTTGTAGGTCCGCGTCGTCCTGGTCTTCTTGGCCGCCTTGAAACGCTTGCCCTGCTTGACCTGCGAGTTCTTGGGGAGGGTTAACTCTACCATCTGTGATCCCTTAGTACACGCGCGCCTTGGGCGCGATATAGGCGATATCGTTGGTCATCGTATAGGTGTGCACCGGGCGATAATCGATCGCCGTCTTGCCCGAGGTCAGATCGATCCAGGTCAGGGTGTGCTTCATCCATTCGTCGTCGTTACGCGCCGAAAAATCCTCACGGGCGTGGGCGCCGCGGCTTTCCTGGCGGTTCAGCGCCGAATTGACGGTGACGACGGCCTGGTGGATCAGGTTGTCGTATTCCAGCGCCTCGACGAGATCGGTGTTCCAGATCAGGCCGCGATCGCTGATGCCGATGTCGGACGACTGGGCGAAGACCTCGGCCAGGCGGTTGACGCCCTGCTGCAGGGTCTCGCCGGTGCGGAAGACGGCGGCGTCTTCCTGCATGGCGTGTTGCATCTTGTCGCGCAGGACGGCGGTAGGCGTCTTGCCCGAGGCGTTGCGGAAGCGGGACAGCCTGTCGAGGTGCTGCTGCACGTTCGAGTCCGGCAGGGCCTTGTGCGGCGTGCCGGTCTGGACGATTTCCTTGGCGCGCAGGCCTGCGGCACGGCCGAAGACGACCAGGTCGATCAGCGAGTTGGAGCCGAGGCGGTTGGCGCCGTGGACCGAGACGCAGGCCGCTTCGCCGACGGCCATCAGACCCGGCACGACCGTGTCGGCATTTTCCCCGACCTTGGTCAGGACTTCGCCGTGATAATTGGTCGGGATGCCGCCCATATTGTAGTGGACGGTCGGGATGACCGGGATCGGCTCCTTGGTCACGTCGACGCCGGCGAAGATCTTGGCGCTTTCCGAGATGCCCGGCAGGCGCTTGTGCAGGATTTCCGGCGGCAGGTGATCGAGGTGCAGGTGGATGTGGTCCTTCTTGGGACCGACGCCGCGGCCTTCGCGGATTTCCATGGTCATAGAGCGCGATACGACGTCGCGCGAGGCCAGGTCCTTGGCCGACGGCGCATAGCGTTCCATGAAGCGCTCGCCTGCCGAGTTGGTCAGGTAGCCGCCTTCGCCGCGGGCGCCTTCGGTGATCAGGCAGCCCGAGCCGTAGATGCCGGTCGGGTGGAACTGGACGAATTCCATGTCCTGCAGCGGCAGGCCGGCGCGCAGCACCATGGCGTTACCGTCGCCGGTGCAGGTGTGGGCCGAGGTCGCCGAGAAGTAGGCGCGACCGTAACCGCCGGTGGCCAGAATGACCAGGTGGGCGCGGAAGACGTGGATGTCGCCATTGTCGAGCTGCCAGGTCGAGACGCCGCGGCAAACGCCGTCGTCCATGATCAGGTCGAGGGCGAAATGCTCGATGAAGAACTCGACATTGTTGCGCACCGACTGGCCGTACAGGGTGTGCAGCATGGCGTGGCCGGTGCGGTCGGCGGCGGCGCAGGTGCGCTGCACCGGGCCTTCGCCGAAATTCTTGGTCATGCCGCCGAACGGACGCTGGTAGATCTTGCCGTCCTCGGTACGCGAGAAGGGCACGCCCCAGTGTTCCAGCTCGTAAACGGCCTTGGGGGCGTTACGCACCAGGTATTCGATGGCGTCCTGGTCGCCCAGCCAGTCCGACCCCTTGACGGTGTCGTACATGTGCCATTCCCACTTGTCCTCGCCCATATTGCCGAGCGAGGCGGCGACGCCGCCCTGGGCCGCGACGGTGTGCGAGCGGGTCGGGAAGACCTTGGTGATGCAGGCGGTCTTCAGACCGGCCTGGCCGGCGCCGAGCGCGGCGCGCAGGCCGGAACCACCGGCGCCGACGACGACGACGTCGTATTCGTGGGTTATGATGTTATACGGTTTGGAAGCTTGGGCCATGCGTTACGCCCCCTTGTACACAAAGTAGAGCGCGCCCAGGCTGGCGATGACGACCGCGGCGCTCATGAGGAAAACCAGGAAGTTGAGCAGGCCGCGCGTGCCGGGCTTGCCGATATAGTCGTCCACGATGACCTTGACGCCCATATACATGTGCCAGGCGGCGACGATGATCGAGATGGCGATGAGGCCGGCATTGACCGGCGATTTCACGAAGGCCAGCGCGCCGGCAAAACCGGTGCCGGCGATCTGGTAGGCGGCGTAGGCGGCCCACAGGGTCAGCGGGATCAGCACCAGCGAGGTCAGGCGTTCCGCCACCCATTCACCGGCGCCGTGCTTCGACGACGTCTTCCA
Organism: Asticcacaulis sp.; assembly: GCA_965246725.1. Taxonomy (GTDB): domain Bacteria; phylum Pseudomonadota; class Alphaproteobacteria; order Caulobacterales; family Caulobacteraceae; genus Asticcacaulis. The sequence continues at coordinate 5,151 of CBDFFG010000022.1, read as the reverse complement.
GCTTTGCGCCGAGCGCGTGATATCTGTCTTGCTCATAGGATCACCTTGTGCGTCGCGAACAGGACGGCCCAGAAGGCCAGGGTCAGGACGACACCGAGGACCATGGTCCAGGTGGCGATGGCGTCGGCTACCTTGGGCGTAAAGCCATTGCCGGTGTCCCAGATCAGGTGGCGCAGGCCGCCGGTCAGGTGGACGAAGCCGGCCAGCGACAGGCCGAACCAGACCAGCAGGCCGAGCGGCGATGCCGCAAGCGCGAGAAAAATCTTGTAGGTATCACCGCCGGCGGCGAGGCAGACGAGCCAGGCGGCAACAGCGATGATGCCGGCGACCGAGGCCGAGCCGGTGACGCGATGCAGGATCGAGCTCAGCATGGTCACATGCCAGCGCCAGACCTGCAAATGGGGCGATAGGGGGCGGGGAGGAGTGCTCTGGGACATTCGGTGTGGCCTAACCCGATGTGTTTACTTGCGAATAACTGTCAATTTGGCGTGAGACCAATGTGATCGGGCGCCTTTTTTGGGGTCTTTGTAGACCCCAAATCGTGCATGTCAATGAAGCTTTGCCCCGAAATCGGCCTTTTTGGCCGCGGTGCGGCCCGAAAGACCACCGCAGGTGCGAAGTTTCGATGCGGAATGCGTCAAAGCTTCGACAAATTCCTGTTGTTCCCTGATGCGGTGAATGAATTCTTAAGGTCCGCGATCGACATTTACAGTATCGCGTCGACGCCGGACTCCGTTCGCGTTTCTTTCGTCATTTTTCGTCAAGAGTGAGTACCGCGCCCGTGTTGCCAGCCCTGATCCTGACCGCCGCCCTTGTTGCCCAAGACGCCGCCCCTGCCACCCAGTCGGCTGGCCAGACCAGTACCTTCGCGGTCGGTGTCGATTCCTATCATCGCAACTATGAAGGCCCGCAGACCGACCAGGAGGCGCGTTACGACTCCGGTATCCTGTCGGCCTATTCGTCCAAGGAAGGTCAGATGGGCGGGCTGGAAGGCTCATGGGTCGTCGCGACCGCCGATGGCCGCAACCTGGTCGGCCTCGAATTGCGCAGCAATAATGCGGGCGGACAGCTCGACGGCGCCTGGCGCTCCATGCTGACCGGTTATGGTATGAACAATTCCGGCTTTGTCTCGAATATCGCCCTGACCGGTCGTGATCTTGAGATCAACTATATGCCGGGCCGCCAGCGCTCGCCCAATATCCTGCAGGTACACAAGGATGCAGACGGTTACTGGCGCGGCAGCCTGCTCGACGTCCAGGGACACAAGACGGCCATCGTCATGAGCCGCCTGGCGAGCGGCGGCTAAAGGTATCGAGCGGACAGGCTTTTGCGACGGATACGGGCACGTAGTCCGGTAAATGTGCCCAGGTGATCTTCGCGTTTCCAGCCGCATTGCAGCAAAGACTTGCAGTCCCCGCGCTTAGGGATTAGATGGCCGCCAGATTTCCGGCAGGCATGAAAGCCACCGGACCACTGGCTGTGTTTTCTTGGCCGCAATCTTCTAAGGGGAGTTCCCATGGCGCGTGCGAAAATTGCTTTGATCGGTGCGGGTATGATCGGGGGCACGCTTGCCCACATCTGCGCGCGTGAGGAACTGGGCGACGTCGTCCTGTTCGACATCTCGGAAGGTACGCCGCAGGGCAAGGCCCTCGACATCGCCGAAGCCACCGCCGTCTTCGGTTCGGACGTGGCCCTGAAGGGCGCCAACGATTACGCCGACATCGCTGACGCCGACGTCTGCATCGTCACCGCCGGCGTGCCGCGCAAGGCGGGCATGAGCCGTGACGACCTGCTGGGCATCAACCTGAAGGTCATGAAGGCCGTCGGCGAAGGCATCAAGACCTACGCCCCGAATGCCTTTGTCATCTGCATCACCAACCCGCTCGACGCCATGGTCTGGGCGCTGCGCGAGTTCTCGGGCCTGCCGCACAACAAGGTCGTCGGCATGGCCGGCGTCCTCGATTCGGGCCGCTTCGCCTACTTCCTGGCTGAAAAGACCGGCGTCTCGGTCGAAGACATCCACGCCTGGACCCTGGGCGGTCACGGCGACGACATGGTGCCGATGGTCCGCCACTCGACGATCGGTGGCCTGCCGCTGCCGGACGCCGTTGCGCAAGGCTTCCTGACTCAGGACGAACTCGACGCAATCGTGAAGCGCACCCGTGGCGGTGGCGGCGAAATCGTCGCTCTGCTGAAGACCGGCTCGGCCTTCTACGCCCCGGCGGAATCGGCTGTCGCCATGGCGACGTCGTATCTGAAGGACAAGAAGCGCGTCCTGCCGGCCGCTGCCTATCTGTCGGGCGAATACGGCCTGCGCGGCCTTTATGTCGGCGTGCCGGTGGTCATCGGTAAGGACGGCGCGGAAAAGATCCTGCAGTTCACGCTGAACGACGCCGAAACGGAAATGTTCAACGCTTCGGTCAACAGCGTCCAGGGCCTGATCTCGGCCTGTAAGACGATCGACCCGTCTTTGGCTTAATGCGCTCGCTTAAGCCTTCAAGGCAAGTCATGAAAAGCCGCCCTGGCGACAGGGCGGCTTTTTTGTTGCCCCTTGTCCGTTTATCGGTCAGTCATAGGGTCGTTTCCGACCACGGGGCCTTTGTCATGACGTCCAAACGCTGTCTCGCCCTTATCGCCGTAGCTGGGTGCATCCTGCTGGCCGCCTGCGCCGAGCGCCCCATGGGCCATGGCGGCGATCCGGCCTTTATCCGCGGTGTTATCGACGGCTTCCTGGCGCCGATCAGCTTCGTCCTCAGCCTGTTTTCCGAGACGATCCGCATGTATGCCTATCCCAATATCGGGCGCTGGTACGATGCCGGTTTCCTTCTGGGCATCAGCGCCTGGGGCGGGGGTGGCGGGGTCGTGACGCGTTATGTCTATGTCGATCGCCGGTCGCGCCAGCGTGTTATCGATCGGGATGTCGATTGACGGCGCGTGCCGGCGCACTTATCGAACGGGCATGACCGCATCCTTACCGCTTCATTCGCCTTTGGGTCCGACCCTGGAGACAGAACGCCTGTGGCTGCGACCGCCGGTGCGCGAAGACTTCGATGGTTTCTGCGCCTTCTTTGCCGATGCCGAGGCCATGCGATACCTGGGCGGTGTGCAGTCCCCGGCCATGGTGTGGCGCGCGATGAGCGCGGTGGCAGGCGCCTGGCATCTCGACGGTTTCCATATGTTCAGCGTCATCGAAAAGGCCTCCGGACAGTGGATCGGCCGGATCGGTCCGCTGCACCCCTGGGGCTGGCCCGGCCACGAGGTCGGCTGGGGGCTGTTGTCCAGCCACTGGGGCAAGGGTCTGGCCCGCGAAGCTGCGGTCGCCTCGATGAACCATGTCTTCGACACCCTGCACTGGGACAGCGTCGTCCATACCATTGTGCCCGGTAATGCCGGGTCGGCGGCGGTGGCGAAAAGCCTGGGCAGCTATTGGCAGGGGCCGGGAAAATTGCCGGATCCCTATGCCGCTATGACGATCGATGTCTGGGGCCAGACGCGAGAAGAGTGGGCCGTCAATAGGGTTTTTTTGTAGCTCAAACGCCGCATGGCTCGCCGCATAAGCGGCGGCGGGCGGTCGCCCTTGCCAAAGGATCTAAATCCCTTGGAGAAACCCATATCACCCCGATCGATATTTCATGCGGCACACGCTTGACTCGCGGCGATATCGACGATATTTAACCCAAGAGTTATTTAACCTGAAAGTTTATTAAGGCCGATGTCGCCCGCCGCCGCTCCTGACCGTCTTAGCCAGACCCTGACCGCGCTCGCCGATCCGACGCGTCGGGCCATACTGGCGCGGCTGGCCCGGGGCGAGACCTCGGTGACCGAGCTGGCCGAGCCGTTTCACATGAGCCTGCCGGCCGTGTCCAAGCACCTGAAGGTGCTGGAGCGGGCAGGCCTGATCTCGCGTGGCCGCGAGGCGCAGTGGCGCCCGTGCAAGCTGGAGCCCGAGCCGTTGAAAGAGGTCGATGGCTGGCTGGGGTCGTACCGTGAGCTATGGGAGGCGCGTTTCGACCGGCTCGATGCCTATCTGAAGACGCTCAAGCCCGATGGGGAGGTCAACTGATGCTGTTCCTGATCCTTGTCCGTGAATTCTGGGAAGAGGCGTTCGATCGCCTTGAACTGTATCTGGCCGACTTGAAAGAGGCGGGCCATGACTGAGGTCTTTACCGGCATCAATGTAGTCAATGCGCGCCGCCTGCCGTTTCCGAGCGATCGCGTCTATGACGCCTTCGCCACGCCGGAGCATCTGGCGCAGTGGTGGGGACCCGACGGTTTTGCCAGTACGGTGACCGCCCTCGACCTGCGGCCGGGTGGTGACTTCCATGTCACCATGACCAGCCCGGAGGGCAAGGCATTCCATAACCGCAAGCTGTTCATCGACGTCGTGCCGGGCGAGCGGATCGTCCATGAGCACCTGGAGCCGATCCATCATTTCCTGATGACCATGGGGTTCGAAGATGCGGGTGACGACACAGTCCTGACGTGGCGCATGCAGTTCGCGCCGTTCCGCGATGCCCCGTTCGATCCCGAAGACATGGCGGACTTTATCCACGCCGCCAACGAACAGAACTTCGACCGGCTCGAAGCATTTTTACAGAGGTGAGACCCTTATGAGCGACCAATCCCCCAAAAACCAGCCCCTATCCGAAGCAGAAGTCTTCACGATCAACCGCGTCTTCGACGCCTCGCCGGAACTGCTGTGGGCGACCCTGACCCAGGCCGAGCATCTTGGCGCCTGGTTCGGCCCGGCCGGCACCGCGCTGAAGGTCAAGAGCCTCGACCTGACGCCGGGCGGCGTCTTCCACTATGGCATGGAGATGCCGGGTGGCCTCGTCATGTGGGGTAAATGGGTCTATCGCGATATCGAGGCGCCGTCGAAGATCAGCTACGTCGTCTCCTTCTGCAACGAGGCCGGCGAGCCGGTCCGCCATCCGATGGCGCCGATGTGGCCGCTGGAAGTTCTGGCCGTGCAGACCCTGACCGCGCAGGCTGATGGCAAAACACTGATGTCGAGCCGGTCATGGCCGATCAATGCCACGCCGGAAGAGCGGGCCATCTTCACCGCCGGCCACTCCAGCATGCAGATGGGCTTTACCGGCACCTTCAACCAACTCGACGTCTACCTGGCGTCGCTGGCGAAATAGGTCCGGG
>CBDFFG010000021.1:0-69842 GCA_965246725.1 Asticcacaulis sp. | reverse complement strand
AACTGTGCGCCAGACTACCGCCGCCTGCGTTTCTCTTTCCATAAAATAACAATGTCAAAGACCGTCGCCCGGAATAAACCGAACAGGTTACCACCCTCAGTCAGCCGAGCCGGCCGAGGTAACAACTTAACCCGTTGTCAGTGGAGGCGCTGATTTACCGAAGCGACCAATCCGTGTCAACCAATTTTTCTTCTTTTCCACAGGACCGTTTGAAGCGGTTTTCGTAGGCCAGAAGCCAAAAGGAAACGATAGACTATCTTGCGGACAATCCGTCAAAACCGACTGGAATCAGATGAGGCGCTGTATCTAGTCCCTTTTCGGTCCAGCTTCAAGTGCGAATTAATCTTTTCAGATCGTTCCGCCGGAAGCCGTTGTTTTCCAAGGGGCTGCGGTGCAGCGAGGAGGCGGCTTTTAGCCATCCCCCTCAGACGACGCAAGCGTAAAATGTAAACAAAAGGTTTTTATCCCCAGTTCGCACCTGCGGTCGTTTTCTCGCATGTATATAGTATGCCTTTCAGCTCAAACGCCGCACGGCTCGCTAGAAGCGTGCTAACGCTTCGCTCTTTGAGCACATGCATGAGCGGCGGCGGGCGGTCGCCCTTGCCAAAACGCGTCGCGTTTTGGAGTGGATCTTATAGCTCAAACGCCGCATGGCTCCTCGCATCCGCTCGTACGGGCGGTCGCCCTTGCCAAAACGCGTCGCGTTTTGGAGACGCTCCCTACCCGGCGGCAATATACGCCTTCAGCGTATGCGCTTCGTGCTCAGCCTCGGCGATCTTCGACTTGACCAGGTCGCCGATCGAGACAATTCCGATGAGCCGCGCGCCATCCATAACGGGAAGATGGCGGATGCGCCGGTCGGTCATGCGCTCGAGCAAGGCCTCGACGGTTTCTCCATGCGAGGCAAAGATGACGTCGCGTGTCATGAAATCGCTGACCGGCTGCGAAAGAGACTCCGGGCCCGTGGTTGCCACGGCGCGGATGATGTCACGTTCAGACACGACACCGACGACGCGGCCGATACGATCGGTGACGATAAAGGCACCGACCTTGCGACTGTGAAGCAAGGCGGCGATCGAAGACAGGCTATCGTCGGGAGCCACTGTAAAAACCTGACGTCCCTTGGCATTCAACAACTGATTTACCAGCATAGGCGCACCCTCCCATCGGATGTTATCCGGGCATGTTGTCTGATTTAAGCACCAGACAGGGAGGGTCCCAGTAAAAGCCGATTTTGGCAACGACGTCAGTTTGACATAAACGTCAATTTGTTGTGAAGGCGCGGCGATGAAACAGGGCAAGCCAAGGTGAAATAGCTATCAAACCAAAGAGATAACCGACAACATGCGCCTGCCAGGCCACCGTCATTTCGCCCCCCATCGACACAGGGACGAAGGCCGTCGCGACATTGAACAGGCACCAGGTCAGGGTCATGACGATAACCCGCATGTCCCACAACGGCTTGAGCCCGCCCTCCCCGCCGCGTTCCGGCAGGCGGATGGCCGCGCCGACCAACCCCGCTATAGCGCCGGACGCGCCGACCACCGGTACGGGCGAATGCCAGTTGAGGAGGCAATAACCCAGCCCTGCCACGACACCACAGACAAGGAAGAAGGCCAGATAGGAGACGACGCCCCCTACCCCATGCGCCATGATGCGGACCAGGGGCGTGGCGAAGGCAAGACAAAAGACTGAATTCATCAGGACATGGACCCAGCCGCCATGCAGGAAGATATAGGTGACCAGGAGCTCATAGTCGCCATTGCGCAGCAAAAGCGGCGACAGGCCGAAACTGTCGATCACGCCCCCCTGGGCTTCCGGCGGCAGCAATGCCTGCAGGCCATAAAGCGTTATCAGCATGACCGGAATAAGAATGGCAAGGGGCGGCGCATTCAACAGGGGCTCGCGCGGCGGGCGGGCCCCAACCTGCCTTCCAGTCTGTCTTGTCGGGTCGCGATCTGTCATGTTTCGGGACTCATTTCTCCGGCAGGCATTCAGGGTCGTGCCATTTTGCACAATCGATATGACAAGTGCATCGGCATTTTGACAGGGGGACAGCCAATTCTACCGGTCTTTTTGCACCGCAAAACGGCGATAAGGCATTATTTCAACGTGAAATATACCTAATTTTTAGGGTTTGGCAGCACAGTGGCATCCGATTTGCTGGGGTGGGGTTCGCCTGTGGCGTGAATGTCCCAGGTTAGGAGCGTCAAATGCCGTCTACAAAATCCCTGGTCCTGCCAGTCCTTCTGCCGGTTATCTGTGGCCTTGCCGCCGCAGCGGCTGCGGACGCGCAGACCATGACGACCTCATCGGCTGCATATGAGACCGGTTACGGCATTGCCCGTAACGAGATGCAGAACCCGATCGATCCTTCGACCCGCGATGCCAACGGCAATCGTGTCCTGGTCGACGGCATGATGGTCACCGGGACCGACAACAGCGTTTACGCCTACTCCAAGACATTAGGCGCCGGCGACTCCTACTCCGGAGCCGGTGCACTCGGTGGCGCTACCGCCATCGGCAACAATCTCCAGGTCACTGTCAACGGCAGCTACAACACGGTGATCGTCCATTCGACCCAGACCAATAACGGCAACGTCACCGCGACTGCCAATGGCAGCACGGCAACGGGTGCGACGGGCACAACCACAACCGATTTGAACGGAACGCTCAATGGCTTCTAACAGCAAAACGCAAACCGCGCCCAGCAAGCGCCCGAGCCTGAAGCGGCCAAATCTTAAGCGCATAGCGCTCCTGCTGGGTGGCACCGCCATGATCGGCCTGTCGCTGAGCGGCTGTATGACCACGCCCGGCGTCAATGCCGACGGCAATTACAAGAACCCGATCGGCACCGCCCCGGTGACCGCCAATGCGACGGCCTATTCCGACGCCCTGGTGTGCCTGGGCGAATATGCCCGTTCGCGCCACCTCGCCTCGCCCCGTCTGGCCGTCGGCCGGATCTCGGACTATACCGGCAAGGTATCGCTGGAAGGCGGCCGCGAAATCACCCAGGGCGCCTCGCTGATGGCGATGACCGCACTGGCCAAGGCCGGCGCCCGCCAGGTCGAGCGTTTCGACACGTCGGTCGGCGAACTGGAACTGAAGTACGCCAATAACAAGCTGATCACCGACGATCAGGTCGCCAACCCGACCCATCCGGCCGATTACCGCAAGATCATGGCCGGCCAGGTCGCTGGCTCCGACTTCTTCATCGTCGGCGGTATCACCGAACTGAACTACAATATCCGCTCGGCCGGCGTCGACGCCTATGCCGGCGACACCAAGGATACCGGCCTCAAGGGCATGGCCTATGGCCGCACCATGGTGATGAATGTCGCCCTGGATCTGCGCCTGGTCGATACCCGCACGCTGGAAGTGGTCGATGTGATCTCGTACCAGAAGCAGATCGTCGGCAAGGAAGTCAAGGCCGGCGTCTTCGACATCCTCAACGGCAACATCTTCGACATTTCGGCCGGCCAGGGCGCTCTCGAGCCCATGCAACTGGCCGTGCGCGCCATGATCGAGCGTGCCTCGCTGGAATTCATGGCCAATCTCTACGGCGCCACTGGCCCCGATGTCTGCCTTTCGCCGAACAACGACTTCCTCAATGCCCCTTCGACCCTGGGCGTGACCGGCGGCCTTACCCCCGCCTATGATAATCTGGAGACGAACAATGCTGCAACGCGCGCAGATCCGGGCCGCTGGCAGGATGTCACCGATGACCGCCGCCGCAGCGGCAGCGCTTCTTCTGACGGCAGCGCTTCCCGCTATTAGTCTGGCTCAGGAGGTTGTCACCGTCGGCCAGACCGGCAACGGCGACGTCACCTCCAACCAGACTCTTAACGTCGTCGAGAACTACGGCCTGACGAAGGTCGAAGGCCAGGCTGCCGGCAACAGCATCCAGGGGGGTAACGAAACCGTTGCCGCCACGGTCAATGCCACGCAGACCCTGTCCGGCAAGGTCACGACCGAAGCCCATGTCCTGGGCCAGAATACCGGTGCGGAAACCATCTCGCTCGGTACGCCGCTCTATGTGACGACGCAGTCGCTTGGCAACTATGCCAGCCATGTCGCCACCAACGGCAATGCCGATGTCACCCTGCACCAGACCTCGACCGGCTCGGCCGTGTCGGCGACCACTGACGTCCAGGCGCCGAACAATGCCATCTACGGCAGCGGCGAAGGCGATGCGGTGACCGAAGTCAACCACGCTGCCTATCAGGTCAGCAACGGCCGCCTCAATGCCGCCGCCTGGCAAACCTCGTCGTCGCAATCGAACGCCAATACCTCGGCGACCGTGCACTACTCGCCGTCGGATAACCTCTATACGGCGTCGGCCACCAACAACTATTACGGCGCCTACTCCAACGACCGCGGCAGCCAGGACCACGAGGTCCACCAGGACCAGTCGGCCCAGACCCAGGCGCGCGCCGAAGTCTATGGCGGCAATATGTGGAATGTCGCTGCACAAGGCACGGCCGTCGCCAACACTGTCGACCTGCAGAACCAGGGCGGCTCGCTGGCCGCCACGGTCGAGCAGCACCAAGGTGGCCCGGTTTACGCGCAGGGCTACATCCAGGCCGACGAATACGGCACGGCCAACGTCTCGGCGCTCGGGATCGGCAACCAGCTGGCCGCCGGCAATAACGACGTGACGGTCAATCTCGACGCCACGCAGATCGCCGACGGCGGGGTCGACGTGACCGCGGCCTTCCAGGGCAATAATGGCTATGATTCCTACATCAGCGCCGAAGCCTACGGCAACCAGGCGCTGGCCTATGCCTGCGCCGAATGCCAGGCAAACCTGAGCTCGACTATCAGCCAGACCAATAATGGCGACGTCAACGCTACCAGCAATGTCACCACCACCGGATCGAACCGGTCGATCGTGTCCTCGGCCAAGGCGGTCGGCAACAGCGCGACCTACTACGTGTCCGGCAGCAAATAATAAGAAGACCAAACGACAAACGACTAAAGGGCTCCTGCAAAGGGGCCCTTTTTCGTTGTATCTTTTTAGTCGTCAGGAAACAGGATCGATCCGTGGTCCTGGGCGCCATTCAGGATATGGATGATAAAAATCGTACTCGCGACGATTTCGTAAAAGACGAGATAGTTGCCGTAGACTTTGCGCCTGACACCATAAAGTTCATAACGAGGCAAAAGCGGATACGCCTCGGGAAATTCAGCTAACGCCAATGAGGCTTCACGGAGTTCACGAACAAACGACAAGGCCCGCCTGGGATTATCCCGGGCAATATAGTCGGCGATAGTTTCGAGATCGGCCTCGGCGGCCGGCGTGATAATGACTTTCACCGAGGCTGAACATCTTTGGCCATTCCGGCGTACTTTGCTTCAAGGCGATCAAAAACCTCTTCAGCGGGTCTACCTCGCCCCTCCAAAGCATCCTTGTGGCCACGCTCAACGGCGGCGTCGAGCGCGGCCAGCTTGCGTTCCTTGTCCTCCAAGAGTCGAAGCGCATCTCGCAGCACTTCGCTGGCATTATTATAACGTCCACTGGCAAGCTGGCCCTGCACGAACGACTCGAAATACGATCCTAGAGAGTAACTGCTTGCCATACGAACCTCAGAAATTATCATCTAATGATAGTTATGCGGCGGGCGAAAGTCTATAGCCCGGCGCCAAGTTGCGTGTAGCTGCACCTGCCACTGTGAAACGCGTCCCACCTTACCAAAAGTTAATGCAGCCGTCTTTCAAAGACCTAGTTTTCGCTTTATCCGATTGAAAATCTCTGCAACTTTCGCCTAACCGCATTTACGGGGGCGCAGATCGTGCCCGAGGAGGGCAAATATGCTGTCGAAGAAAACCCTGATTTCCGCACTGGCCGTGGTGGCCATGGCCTCTACCGCGCTGACGCCGCTGACCGGCATGGCCAAGGTCGCCGCAGCCAAGACCGCTCCGGCAAAGGCAGGCTTTGCCCCGGCCCTGCCCGATCCGACCAAGCGCGTGCATTTCGCCCAGGACTTCTCCGACATCAAGGCCGATCCGGCGGTACGTTTCGGCACCCTGCCCAACGGCATGACCTATGCCATCCTGAAGAATGCCACACCTCCGGGCACGGCGTCGATGCGCCTGCGCATCGGCGGCGGCTCGATGATGGAAACCGAACAGCAGCGCGGCCTGGCGCACTTCCTCGAGCACATGGCGTTCAACGGTTCGAAGAATGTGCCGGAAGGCGACATGGTCAAGATCCTGGAGCGACACGGCCTGAAGTTCGGTCCGGACACCAACGCCTTCACGTCGTTTTCCGAAACCGTCTATGAACTGGACCTGCCCAAGGTCGGCGAAGACGATATCGATACCGGCCTGTTCCTGCTGCGCGAGACCGCGGGCAACCTGACCCTGGCACCCGATGCGATCGACCGTGAACGCGGCGTAATCCTCGGAGAAGAGCGCCTGCGCGATTCCCCCAGCATGCACCAGTTCAAGAAGTGGTCCGCTGCCGCCTTCGCCGGCCAGAAATATCCGGAACGCCTGCCGATCGGCCTGATCGATGTCATTACCAATGCCAAGTCCGAGCAGTTCCGCGACTTCTATAATGCCTATTACCGCCCCGAGCGCGGCACAGTCGTTGTTGTCGGCGATGTCGATGTCGACGCCATCGAAGCCAAGATCAAGGCCAAATTCTCCGACTGGCAGCCTGCCGGCGACAAGGTCCTGCGCCTGACCGACTTCGGCGCCTACAAGACCAAGCCCGCCACGGCCGACACCTATACCGAAACCGGCCTGCCCGACGGCATCACCCTGACCTGGTCGAAGAGCAAGGACGAGCACTACCAGTCGCAGGGCAAGAACACGGCGGACTTCCTCAACCAGGTCCGCACCGCCATCCTCAACGACCGCCTTGAGCGCCAGGCCAAGAAGCCGGAGACCGCCTTCGCCGCCGCCGGCGTCGATCAGTTCGGCCCGGAACACACCTCGGACAGCATCCAGCTGGATATCACGCCCAAGGACGGCCAGGATAAGGCTGCCCTGACCCAGGCCTATACGACGGTACGCCAGTTCGTCGCCTATGGCGCCGAACAGCCGGAACTCGACCGCGTCCTGTCCGACATGGAGGCCACCTTCAAAGCCGGTGTCCAGGGCGAGAAGACGCGCAATAACCGTGGCCTGGCCGAAGGCCTGGTCGATGCGGTCGAACAGGCCGATGTCTTCACCTCCCCGACGCAGGACCTGGCCTTCTTCGAAGACCTCAAGCCGAAGATCACCCTGGCCGCCGTCAATGCCGGCATCCCCAAGCTGTTCGGTGGCGATGGTCCCCTGCTGTGGCACTCCGGCGTTAATGTCGGCGACCTCGACAAGACGGCGCTGAGCGCGACCTATGCCGCCGTCCAGGGCGCCAAGCTGGCCAAGTTCGAAAGCCAGGCCAACAAGGTATGGCCCTATACCGATTTCGGCAAGCCGACGGCGGTGGTCAAGCGTGACGAGATCAAGGATCTCGGCATCACCGAACTGACCTATGCCAACGGCGTCAAGGCCATCATCAAGTCGACCAAGTTCAAGGAAAACGAAATCGGCGTCACGGTGCAGTTCGCCGGCGGCGACACGGCCCTGTCACCCGCCGCCAATCCGCCGATCTTCGCCGCCTCGATCGCCGACCTGATGGACGGCGGCCTCGGCAAGCTCGACGGCAACGAGATCAAGGACAGCCTGACCGGCAAGATCGTCAGCATGGACTTCGGTATCGGCGAAGACGCCTCGCAATTGTCGGGCGGCACGACGCCTGCCGATTTCGAGACGCAGATGGAATTGCTGATGGCCTTCACCACGGATGCGGCCTATCGCCCCGACGCCTGGGATCGCCTCAAGTCTTTCCTGCCGAACTATTATACCTCGCTCAACGCCTCGCCCGGTGGCGTGCTGCAACTGCACGGCGTCGCGGCCCTGCACGGCGGCGACCAGCGCTTCGGCACGCCGTCGCAGGACGTGCTGAGCAAGACGACCAATGACCAGGTCAAGGCCCTGATCGACCATCAACTCAAGACGGCCCCGGTCGAAATCACCATAGTCGGCGACATCACCGAGGAAAAGGCCGAGGCGGTCATCGCCAAGACCTTCGCCACCCTGGCGCCGCGCACAGCGGAAACAGCACCGGCCGACGCCACCGTCGTCAAGTTCCCGACGGCCGATCTTAGCCAGACCTTCGAACATCATGGCCGCGCCGACCAGGATGTCAGCCTGGTCGCCTGGCCGACAGCCGACCTGTTCGCCGACACCCAACGTTCGCGCGGCCTGGAAATGCTGTCCAACGTCCTGAGCCTGCGACTCATCGACGAGGTCCGCGAGAAGAAGGCCCTGGCCTACAGCCCCAATGCCGGCAGCTATGCCTCGGACACCTTCAGCGGCTACGGCTATCTCAGCGCTACCGCCGAGGTTAAGCCGGAAAACGACCAGGCCTTCTACGACGCCCTGTCCGGTATTGTCGCCGACCTGAAGGCCAAGCCGATCAGCGACGACGAACTGCTGCGTGCCCGCAAGCCGGCGCTCGACAAGTTCGATAACGACCTGAAGACCAATGCCTACTGGAACCGGGTCCTGCCGGGCGCCACGCGCGATCCGCGTACGCTCGACGCCATCCGGACCCGTCGCGACCAGTTGAACAAGGTGACCGCGACCGATATCCAGGCCCTGGCCAACACCTATCTCGATATGAGCAAGGCCCTGCGCATCCAGGTCAAGCCTGCAGCCGACGCCAGCGCGGTGAAGTAGGTTTGCTTCATTGCGGATAATTGCCCCCGCCGCGGAGTACCGCGGCGGGGGTTTTGTTTTGAATACGCTCACCGAGAAACGCCTGGCCAGAGTATGGCAGCATAGTATCAAAGCGCTTCGGCGTTACCTGTTCTCGAATAAGTCCGAAATAGCCTCAGCGTGCATCACACCGAAATTATCTGGGAGCTGGCCGTAGCCTGTGAGGAAACCCAGCCTGGAAGGCCGGTCTTCGCCGCGTAAGGGGACGATCTTAGCTATGGCCTGCCCTCCTTTTTCGACAATTAAAGTCTCTCCGCTAGCCACGTCGTCGATGAGAGACAGCAGATTTTTAGCAACTTCATCAATATCGACAGTACGCATCGAGCGCTCCTGAGTGCCCTAATAGGATAAGCTTGATAGTCCAAATACAATCAAAAACCCCGCCGCGGAGACCGCGACGGGGTTCAGGTTTTTACGCGACTTTATGGAATATCTTACTGGACGAAACCACCGACGCCGCCGTCAAACACCATGACCGAGGTGTAGCCGGTCTTGGCGCTCGCAGCCATCTGGCGCTGCTTGGTGATGCTTTCGGTACGGGTGACGGTCAGGACCTTCAGGCCGACGCCGAAGCGGCGCAGGAGCGAGCGCTCATTGCACTGGCGCGCCGGGATCTGCGGACGGCAGGTCAGGTTGCCGCCCTGGAACCACAGGGCATCGCCCTTCTGGCAGGTCATGGTCTTGCCGCCATCGAAGTTGATGTGGCTGAAGTCGATATTGCTGGCGCACACCGCACCACCTTGGGCACCGCCGTAACCGGAGGCCGAGCCGTGTTCTTCATGGTGTTCTTCGCTATGGGCATAGCCGCCCGATTGGCCGTAGCCAGCCGAATGACCATAACCGCCCGAAGACGAATGTTCGCTTTCCGAACGGCTGTAGCTGCTTTCCACGACGTGCGAGGCGCTGTCACGACCACCGAAACCGCCGGCATTGTCGAGGCAGGCGCCGAAATCGGCCATTGTGACCTGCATGTGGGTGCCGGCGATACAGCGATAGACTTCGCCCGAATAGGCATTGGCAACGGCACGATCCGGGAAGACCTGCGATGCCGGGTGCGGCACGCCGGTATCGTCGATGCACGAGGCTTGCAGAACCGTGGTGCGCGTAAAGGTGCTGCTTTCGGAATAAGATTCCATAGCACCTTCTTCACCGGTCGTGACGGCGAGGCCGCCGACCGACTGGACATTGCCAGGCGTCTGCGACCAGTTGCCGTAGCCGCCGCCGTAATAGGTGGAGCCGGAACCGCTGTTGGCGAAGACATTGCCGCTGCTCGACGACGAGCTGCTGGCCTTGACGTTCACATTGACATTGACGTTGGTGTCGCCACCGCCACCACCACCGCCGTGATGGCCACCACCGCCGCACGAATTGCAGGGCATGTTGGGGGGAGACGGGTTGGACGGGGGTGTCGGCGGCGCAGGCGGGGCACAGCCGGAATTACATGCGGCAGCCTGGCCTGCGGCTACCAGCAGGCCAGCACCGATGACGGCTGCGACCAGTTTTGAAACAAATGCGCGCATTCAGACGCTCCTCAATGGCTTTCTCGCCATACCAAGCAAGAACCATACCGTGGCAAACTTGCCTTTTCCTTAAGCCAGTACCGAAAAACCCAGTATTTCGGACATTTCCGGCAAACTTCTTGCCACTTGACGGCGACAAGGAGATCGTCGTGCCCCATTCCAGCACAGTTTCATTCCTGAGCTATTGGCGCGGGCTACAGGACAGCCCGGACAAGGCGCCGGCGCGCGCCCTGTTCGACCCGGCCCGGCTCAAGAGCCTGATACCGCAGATGATGATGATCGCAGATGGCGATCATAACCACCGGTTTCGCCTGTCCGGCGGATTTCTCGTGGCTTTTCATGGCTATGAGTTGAAAGACACGCCCTTCCTGTCGCTTTTCCAGGACGCCTATGCCGACACCGTGCAGACGGCCCTGATCATGAGCCGTCGTCGCCAGCAGCCGATCGTCCTGACCATATCGGCGCCGTGGCGGTCACGCGACCCGGCAACCGGGTTCGACGAGACCGGCTTGTCCCGGAATGAGACAGTGACCTTCGAGGTCTGCCTGTGTCCCATGGTCAATCGCGACGGCATCGTCGACCGCTTTGTCGGCATCTATCAGACCCTGAGCACACCCCCCAGGAACCCCATCGGTTCGATCGGGCAATATACCCTGGTCGCCTCGCGCCTGCAGGACCCGAAGCATACGGCACCGGCGGCCCATCTGAAGCTGGTCGCCCATGAAGGCAAGCGTATCGCCTGATCGGCAGATAAAGGTGGCGAAGTCGATCTTCGCCCCTAAAGATAAGGCGCCACCGACCTGATGTCCCTGCCTTAAGGTGATGGTCATCCAGCGCTTGTATGCTGCAGGCGCATCACTACCAAGCAGATAAATATGCCTGATCTCAATTCGGAAAATGCAATCATTTCTCGCGACTTCGATCTGGAAGGGGCCGGCAAGATCACGGCTGAGATATGGGCAGCTTTTCCTCTGCCTGACAGCGTGCCCAGCTTGTGGAAGGCTCCGTTTCGAATCACTGGTCTGAGCAGAACGAGTACAATCGAAGCCACTGGACTGGATAGCCTGGCTGCGACCATGAGTGCGCTTCATATGATCAGCACACTGATCTACACCTCGCCTGAGTACAAGGCCGGCAGAATTACGTTGTACGGATCTCGCGACCTTTTCCTACCCGTCCATCCGGGAAACCTGGCGGGACTTGAAGGATATGAAGCGGCAGATATCGTCGCAAAGGGGGGCGGCACGACCATTTTCACGGTCCCAGGCGATCCGTTCCCGTGGCTGGGATTGGCCGGCAACCGTGTTCATAATTTTATCGAGAATCTTAAGTTCATGCGGCGCGCTCTGCGAGACGATCCCGATCATGCGCGGCGTGGTCTGCGTTGGGCTATCGACTGTCTGGGCGTCGAGCTCAAATGGTATGAGGCCGTCTGCGATCAGGCCGGAATTGAGCTGGCGTATGTGCGCAAGAAAAAGCCCCTCAAGTCGCGCACACGCTCCCGGGATTAATCCAGCGCTGACCATTCGCAGCATTATCAGCCATAAGTCTTGCTTTTTTAGCGCATACGGCTGCAGTCTCGCCGCATTATGCAGGAGAGCCCGATGTCCGATTCCGATAAGCAGCGCAAAAAAGACGAGGCCGAGGCCCGGTTGCAGGAACTGCAGATCGCCCTGGTCGATGCGCAATTGTGGACCATGGCAAAAGGCCGCAAGATATGCATCCTTTTCGAAGGCCGTGACGCCGCCGGCAAGGATGGCGCCATTCGCCGCCTGACGGAATCCCTGTCCATTCGCCAGACACACGTCGTCGCCCTGCCCAAGCCAAGCGATCGTGAGCGCACAGAATGGTGGTTCCAGAAATATGCCATCCATCTACCGTGTGCCGGCGAATGGGCGATCTTCAACCGCTCCTGGTACAACCGCGCCGGAGTCGAGCGTGTCATGGGTTTTTCGTCACCGCAGGAACAGGAAACCTTTATTCGCGACGTCCCCGATTTCGAGGGTATGCTGGAGCGCGGCGGCATCACGCTGATCAAGTTGTGGCTCGACATTTCGCGCGACGAGCAGAAGGAACGCCTCGACAAGCGCCGCAGCGATCCGCGCAAGCGCCTCAAGGTCAGCGATCTCGACAAGGTGGCGCAGGATCGGTGGAGCGACTATTCCGACGCCCGCGACGAGATGCTGCGCCGGTCGCACACCGAAACTTCGCCGTGGATCTGTGTGGCGACCGACTCCAAGACCAAGGCGCGCGAGAACATCATCCGCCATGTCCTGACCGTCATCGGCTGCCCGGACTATTCCGTTCCGGTCAAGGCGCCGGACAGCGATGTCGTCTTCAGCTATGACGCTGTCATTAACGGCAAGAAGACGCTGGAAAAATAAGCTTTTCGCCTTGCCAGTTAACCTCAATGCAACACATGCGCGCAAGATCGCGTTCAGCGTGAAGCCGGGCAGATAGTGGCCAGAAAAATGGCGGAAATTTTTTTGGCCCCTTCTCATCGCAGTCAATCCCTGTCCATGACAGGCGCTGCGCGCCCCGATGCGGCAAAACAGTCCACCGTTCGGCGAAACTTTTCAGTAACCACGTCGCTTACGGTAACCAATTGTTGACGCTGTTTTGACACGATTCGACCTCAAGAGAGCGCGGACCGAAAGTGTCCGCGTATCGAACAGAAGGTTCAGAATACGCCATGACGTCTCCCGTGCCGGGCAGCGCTCCCCGTTCTGCTGCATCCGCGACCAAGCGCGCCAATCTGAAGGTGTGCGGCGATTGCACCCTTTGCTGCAAGGTCTACGAGATCGAGGACTTCGAGAAGAAGCCTGGTCATACCTGCCATAATGTCCGCCCTGAAGGCGGCTGCGGCGTCTGGGGCCTGCATCCGAATGTCTGCCAGGAATTCAAGTGTCTATGGCTGAAGCACGACGACATGAATGGCCTGTGGCGTCCGGACAATGCCGGTTTCGTCCTGCGCCTCGAGCCCAATGGCACCACCCTGGCTATCGATGTCGACCACGACCGTCCCGACGCCTGGCGCCGCGAGCCCTTCTATACCCAGATCAAGCTGTGGTCCGAGGTCATGCCGAAGAATGAAGGCCTGGTCCTGGTCTACGCACCCGAAGGCCTCTACGTCATCACGCCGATGGAGGACCTGTTCCTCAAGGCGCCCAAGCGCGGCGATATCCTCGAGACCGGCATGGAAGAAAGCCTGTTCGGCGTGCGTCCGTTCGCCCGCGTCATCCCGGCGCGCGAAGCCAAGCGCACCCGCGATACCGAGTTCCATTTCCAGAAGCGCGCTGGCTGATTACCAACGGCCAAGATGGCCGTTGGTATAACAAAAAACTCGACTTTTCGCTAGTCCGGGCTCATTGACTCTATCATGAGCGCGACACCTGAAACCCCGTCCATTGCCCCTCTTCCCGACGCCGCCAAGACCAATTGGGTCGACCAGCGCGCGCCGGTATTCTTGCGTCCCTGGCTGCGGCTCGGCCGCTTCGACCGGCCGGTCGGTATCTGGCTTTTGTTCCTGCCGGGCGCCATGGGCCTGTGCTTCGCCGTCGCCCATCCCTTCTTCACCATAGACGGCCTGCATCCGGACCGGGCGCACCTCGATCCGGCAGGGCTGGCGCACAACTTCCCGCTCGTCAAACTTATCCTGTTCGCCATCGGCGCCGCCCTGATGCGCGCCGCCGGCTGTGCCTTCAATGACCTGGTCGACCGCCACATCGATGCCCAGGTCGAGCGCACGCGCGGCCGGCCAATTCCGTCAGGCCAGATCACACCAAAGCAGGCCGTCGTTTTTATCGTCGTCTGCTCGCTGATTTCGCTGGGCATCCTGGTTCAGCTGGGCACGCTGGCCATCGTCCTCGGCGTGGCGTCGCTGGGCCTGGTGGCGGCCTATCCCTTCATGAAGCGCATCACCTGGTGGCCCCAGGCCTGGCTCGGCCTGACCTTCAACTGGGGCTTCCCCATGGGCTTCGCCGCGGTGACCCATACATTGAGCATTCCCGCCATGGTCTTCTATGCCGGGCTGGTTTTCTGGACTATCGGCTACGATACCATCTACGCCCTGCAGGACATCGAGGACGACGCCATGGTCGGCGTCAAGTCTAGCGCCCGGGCACTTGGCCGTCATGCCGTCAGCGGTGTCAGCATCTTCTACGGCCTGGCCGTTGTCCTGACAGGCTTCGCCGGCCATCTTGCCGGCCTGCCTCCGCTGTTTTTCTGTGGACTTTTCCTGGTGACTTTGCATCTATTCAGCCAGGTCGCACGCATGAGAATCGATGACGGCGCCGGGGCGCTGAAATTGTTCAAATCCAACCGGACAACCGGACTGCTGTGGGTGGCAAGCCTGCTGCTGGTGCATGTGAGCTCCGCGATCAACAGTTGAGAATACCATCCAAACCCAAGGGGAAGTGGCGCATGGCGACGCGTAACAGACTTGCGCTCCTGACGGTCAATGCAGGCCTTGCCGCATTAACCCTGATGGCGCTCGACGCCTGCCATCAGAAGCCCAAGAGCGAAACCAAGGCCGGCGACAAGCCACCGGCGACGGTAGCGCCGCTGGCCTTCGCCAAGACCGACACGGATTCGGCGGTGACCCTCAGCCTGCCCGAGCCGATCAAGCTGTTCCCGGAACTGCATACCCAGCTCTACAACGAAGGTCAGCAGCAGCTGACAGCCTTCATGGCCTCCGCCCACAAGGGCCGTGCCGGCGAAGCGGCCGAAGGCATGGGTGTGCCTGCCTATTCGCATTCGATCGCCTGGAGCATTGCCGCCCAGAGCCCGCGCCTGCTGTCGCTCTATGCCGAGGAAAACGACTATACCGGCGGCGCCCACCCCAATAGCTCCTTCCAGGTCCGGCTTTACGACAAGGCCAGGAAGGACCTGATCAATACGGCCAGCCTGTTTGCGCCCGGCGCCGACATGAAGACGGTCGACGCCTATGTCTGCCATCAAATCGAAAGCGAACGGTCCAAGCGCTTGCAGGAGCCGACGACGCAGTCCGGCTCGGGCTTCGCCTGCCCGAAATTCGCCGAGAGCAAGTTGATCCTTATCCCCTCGACGACGACGGGCAAGATCGGCGCAATCGACGCCCTGTATGCCCCCTATGAGGTCGGTCCCTATGTCGAGGGCCCGTACGAAATCCGCGTGCCGCAGACCGTCCTGAAGACGGTCATCAATCCCGACTTCGGGGATCAGTTCAGCGGCGATCCGGTCAAGGACAATGCTCTGACCGATCCGACAGCCGATAGCGAAGAGTCGCAATAGCCTTATGGCATATGGAACGGATGATGCCCGGCGCGCCTTTATTCAGGCCCATACCGTCATGGCCGCCGTCCCGGGTCTCGACATATCCCTGTATCAGGCGACCGAGGTCACGCCCCTGTGGGAAATGACACAGCACGACATGGAGACCCACGATCTGCCGCCGCCCTTCTGGGCCTTTCCCTGGGCGGGCGGCCAAGCCCTGGCGCGCTATATCCTGGATAATCCCGGATGCGTCCGGGGCAAGACCGTCATCGATATCGCCTGCGGTTCCGGACTCGTGGCGATCGCAGCGGCAAAGGCCGGCGCCGCCAACGTGACAGCCAACGATATCGATCCCTACAGCGCAGCCGCGGTGGCCCTCAATGCCGACCTGAACGGGGTTGCCGTGACCTTCGACGGAACCGACCTGCTTGATGGCACGCCCCCGCAGGCCGATGTCTTCCTCGCCGGCGATATCGCCTACGAAAAAGCGATGAGCAGCGCCATGCTGACATTTTTCAGCCGCGCTGCGGCGCTAGGGTCGCGCGTCTTTATCGGCGACCCGCACCGCACCTACTTCCCGAAGGAAGGCCTGATACGCGTCGCCGGATATGATATCATCACGACTGCCGACATCGAAGATGCCGGTATCAAACCGGCTTCGGTGTGGACCTTCCTGCCCGAACCACTGCCCGCACAGGACGCCTGCGCCACATGAGCAAAACGCACAACAGTATTGATTATGTTGAATTTCCAGGCTCCGATCTCAGCGCACTGAAGACCTTTTACGGGCGCGCCTTCGGCTGGGCCTTTACCGATTATGGTCCGACCTACACGGCGCCCGAAAATGCCGGTCTTGACGGCGGCTTTCAGGGGGATGCTGCCGAGGCGCCGGCGAAGCCATTGATCATCATCTACAGCCTGGACCTGGAAAAATCGCTGGAAGACATCGAGAGCCATGGCGGCACGGTGACGAAGGCCATATTCGATTTTCCGGGTGGACGGCGTTTCCACTTCAGCGACCCGTCGGGCAACGAACTGGCCGTGTGGTCCGATCGCTGATGCGCCCCTCTTCCGCTATTCTCGCCTTCGCCCTGCTTGGCCTGCCCCTTGCTCTCCCCGTGGCCGCCTCCGCGGCGGCCAAACCCGACGACGCCAGGACCTTTGCCGACCTCAAGGGACGCGCCGCGCGTGGTGACGCACCGTCGCAATGGGCCGTTGCCACAGCCTATCGCACGGGCGCCTACGGCCTGACCGCCGATCCTGCCGAAGCCTTCAAATGGGCCAGCAAGGCGGCAGACGGTGGCTCCGCCGATGCGGCCCTGGCCGTCGCTCACGCCTATGCCAAAGGTGATGGCGTCACCGCCGACGCCGCCCAGGCGGTCGACTGGCTGCAGAAGGCTGCCCAGGGCGGCAATGCCACGGCGGCCTTCGAACTGGCGCAACTTTACAATAGCGGCACAGGCGGGGTGACACGCGACCTTATCAAGGCCGATACCCTGTACCAGGCGGCCGCCGACCTCGGCGATCGCGACGTCTTCTCGCGCCTGTGCGCCGATGAGACCAAACCGGATGCCTCGACCGAGGCCTGGACGCGCGCGGTCGACCATTGCCGCAAGGCGGGTCAGGCCGGCGATGCCGGTGCCTGGTATACCCTGGCGATGGCTTACGCATCCGGCACCGGCCTGCCGGCTGATCCAGCCAAGGCGCTGGATAATTACCGCAATGCCGCCAATGGCGGCCTGCTCAAGGCCATGGAGACCCTGGCCGAAGGTTACGCCAATGGCACTTTGGCGTCGAAGGATAATAGCCAGGCCTATCTGTGGCGGCGCATGGCGGCGCGTTATGGCTCCATGTCGGCGATCTCTGCCATGGCAAAGCAACTGGAAACCGGCGACGGCGTGACGGCGGATGCTCCGGAAGCTGCCCGTCTCTACGATATCCTGGCGCGCAATGGCGATGCCGATGCCAAGGCCTGGTTCGCGGCCAACCCCATGACGACCATGGCGGCGATCGAGCGCAATATCATTACGCCGCAGAAGATTTCGCCGGGCCAGATCCTCTATGCGGTCGACAGCGACGATCCACGTTTTCAGACCCTGGATCTGGCCAGCTATTTCCAGCAACTGGCGGACAGCATCACCCCGCCACGGGCCGTGCAGGACGGCGTAGGCGGTACGGCGACGACCGAATGCCGCTTTACGGCCGACGGCGACCTCGACGACTGCATCCTGACTGCCGAGACCCCCAAGGACTATGGTTTCGGTCCGGCCCTGGTGCGTATCGCCGACCGGCTCAGTCAGTCCGGCAACAAGACGCAATGGGCGGCCCGCTACGCTGGCAAGAGCTTGCGTCTCAGCGCGCGCTGGACGAAGTAGGCGAAAAGTCCGGCCTGAAAGGCCCCGGCGCGTAGCCGAAATCCCGGGTCGCCGGTGCATGGTCGAACCACAGGTCCCGGTTCATGCGCAGGACCATGTTGATATTACGCTTCAGCCCCTTGCGTGGCTGGATGATGTCCAGCACGGCAAAGGCCAGGCGCCAGATCCCTTCCGGGACCGATACCACCGCGGCCTTGCGTCCCATGGCAGCGAAGATGCGCTCGACCATGGTGCGGTAAGCCAGGCTTTCACCACCTGACAGGTTGTAGGATTTATTATATGCCGCCGCGTTGCGCGCAGCCTGCAGGGCAGCCAGTGCCAGGTCGCGGGCGTGGACCGGCTGGCGCAGACCATTGGCCGGCGGGCACACGGGCAGGAAACCCAGCTTGCGGATCATCGAGGCGATCCGGCTGACATTCTCATCCTGCCCCTCATCAAAGATCAGGGTCGGGCGCAGAATGGTCCATGAGACACCATGACTTTCACAAAATTCAATCGTTGATTTTTCCCCGTCGAGCAACTGCCGCACGACGTGGCGTTCATCGTCGCTGTCAGACGTTTCTTTTGTGAAGATGCTGGTGGAGGAAAAGGCGACCAGGCGCCGCATGCCCAGGGCATACAGACGGCTCAGCAGGTTTTCGCCGACCAGCCATACCGGTGTGCAGACGATTACGGTGGCGAAGTCCATGCCGGGCTGGAAGCTTTCGGGCGCGTCGAAATCCAGAACCAGGGACTGATTGGCCAGTTGCTGGCGCGAGGTAAACCGCACCTCTCCCGTGAAGCCATTCGGCCCCGCGACAGCTTCCCGCAGGCGGCGCCCCACCAGGGAGCGCGCCCCGATAACCAGCAGATTGTCACGCCCCGAATCCATACCGTCTCCCGTAAAAAGAGGCGGACCCTAACAGGAGGCGTGGTTATTTCACAAGCTGCCGCACGGTAAGGTGATGGTTTTGCCGGTCAGGGATGCGGCGAAAAGGCCCCGGCCCGGTTTCCCGCTTTTCTTGACGGCAAAACCGGCCTATGTCGGGCGCGAACTGTGAGATTGCCATGACCGCTTACAAATCCCTGCGTGACTTTATCGCCAAGCTCGAAGCCGCCGGCGAATTGGTCCGCGTCAAGACGCCCGTCTCGACACACCTCGAAATGACCGAGATCCAGACCCGCCTGCTGGCAGAAAAAGGCCCCGCCGTCCTGTTCGAGAACGTCACCCTGCCCGACGGAACACCGTCACCCATGCCGGTCCTGGTCAACCTGTTCGGTAATGTAAAGCGCGTCGCCATGGGCGTGACGCTCGACGGCAAGGAGCGTTCACAGCCTTCGGACCTGCGCGAAGTCGGCGAACTGCTGGCCTTCCTGCGCCAGCCGGAACCACCGCGTGGCTTCAAGGATGCCCTGGGGATGCTGCCCCTGGTGAAGACCGTAATGGGCATGCGACCCAAGACGGTAAAATCGGCGCCCGTGCAAGAGGTTGTCCTCACCGGTGAAGATATCGATTTAACCAAACTGCCGGTTCAGGGTTGCTGGCCAGGCGAACCGGCGCCGCTGATCACCTGGCCGCTGATCGTCACCAAGGGGCCGTCGGATTCGCGCGAGGACGATTATAATCTCGGCATCTACCGCATGCAGGTCCTGTCCAAGAACACGACGATCATGCGCTGGCTGGCCCATCGGGGCGGCGCCCAGCACCATCGTCGCTGGAAGGCCGGCGGCAAGCGCGAGCCCCTGCCCGCCGCGGCTGTCCTGGGCGCGGATCCCGGCCTGATTCTGGCGGCGGTCACGCCCGTGCCGGATACCCTGTCGGAATACCAGTTCGCCGGCCTGCTGCGCGGCGCCAAGGCCGAGCTGGTGCCCGCCAAGACGGTCCCCCTGCTGGTACCGGCCCAGGCCGAGATCATCCTCGAAGGCCATGTCCTGCTCGACGACTATGCCGATGAAGGCCCCTACGGCGATCACACCGGCTACTACAATTCAGTCGAGAAGTTCCCGATCTTCAAGATTTCCGCCATCACCATGCGCCGCGACCCGATCTACCTGTCGACCTTTACGGGCCGGCCGCCCGATGAGCCGAGCGTGCTGGGCGAAGCTTTAAATGAAGTCTTCATCCCCCTGATCCAGCAGCAGTTTCCGGAAATCGTTGATTTCTGGCTTCCGCCGGAAGGCTGTTCCTATCGTATAGCCGTCATCTCGATGAAGAAGGCCTATCCCGGCCATGCCAAGCGGGTGATGATGGGGGCGTGGTCGTACCTGCGCCAGTTCATGTACACCAAGTGGATCATCGTCGTGGACGACGATATCAATGCCCGCGACTGGAAGGATGTCATGTGGGCGTTGTCGACGCGCATGGATCCGGCCCGCGACATCACCGTAGTCGAAAATACCCCGATCGACTATCTCGACTTTGCCTCGCCGGAAAGCGGCCTCGGCAGCAAGATCGGTCTCGACGCCACCAACAAGTGGGAACCCGAGACGCACCGTGAGTGGGGCGAGAAGCTCTATATGGAGCAGGACGTCATCGACCGCGTATCGCAGAAATGGGCGGAGATGGGACTGCCGGGATCGGGCAAGCCGATCTGGAAGTAGCCGATCCGGGCATTTACCGCATGCGCGTCTGCCTGAGGCGCTAAATACCTTCTCCCATATCCAGAAAGTCGGCCGTCGTCAGGCGCGGCGCTGCGGCGCCTGCGGTAAGTTGCGCCACCAACCGGTCGATCTGCAGGGTAATTTCCGGCACCGCCGTGATCTCCCACCAGGCGGGACGCGTCAGTGGGCCCAGGGCAAACAGCCAGGACGATGCCTTGCCGTCGCCGTCGATCACGGCGCAGTCGGCCGTTTCGAAGCCGACCCCGAGCGGATCCGGAATAGCCAGACGCCGGTCGCGCAGGTCGGCGACCAACGGAATGGCGATGCGATCGAAGTCGGCGCCCGGCCCCGTACAGTTGACGACATGACCTGCGCGGAACAGACGCTCCCCGCCCCCGCGCAAGGCGATACGGGTTTCCACCTCGGCACTGTCGTCCTGATAGCCCGCCAGTCGCCCACCGATCATTTCCAGTTGACCGATATCCAGCAGACACTCGATGGCTGCGGAAATACGCGGCGCCGTGCGGTGGCGGTGGATATCCCAGCGGACCCGCAGGTGGCGCAGGAACTGGCGGCGGCTATGATCGTCCCAGGCGTTCCAGATACTGGGCACGGCCGGACGGGCGGCGTCAAAGACGCGCTGCCACGGCACGCCTTCGGCTTCGGCCCGGGCAATCTCACCGCGAATCAGACGTAACAGGGCAAGCGGCGTGGCCGGAATGCGATCGCGCAGGAATTCCGGCCATGCGCCGCCACCGCGATGGCTTTTCGGGGCAAGTCCCCGGCGCGACACGGCCAGTATCCGGCCCGTGTGCCCGTCCTGCGTCAGACGCAGGGCGACATCGACCGTGGTCAGGCCGGCGCCGATCAGCAGCAACGGTTCGTCAGGCGCGACATCGTCGAAAGCACCGACCGCCCAGGGGTCGGGAATGAAAAAGCCGGTGTCGTACAGCCAGCGATCCGGGCCGCCTGGGCGGCGTGGCGGCAGATTGCCCATGGCCAGGACGACCGTATCGGCCTTGATCTCGCGGCCATCGGTCAGCAACACGCCACGCCCGTCGCCCAGAAGCCGGACCGCCTCGCCGCGCACCGCCGTCAGGCCGGTACGCCCCTTGGGTTGCACCGCCTCCGACAGGCGTTCCTCCATATAGTCGCCGAACAGGCGGCGCTGGACGAAGGCAGAAGCCAGATCCCCGCCGCTTTCGATCAGAGCGTCGGCAATCCGTTCGCGCCGGGCGTCAAGCCACTGCGTGAAGGTCGGGTTGAGACCGACCTCCATCCGGCTGACCGGCACATTGAGCAGGTGGTTCGGCCCGCAGGCGCCATAGGCGACACCCCGGCCGAGGACCTTCCGCGGCTCGACGATGATAATATGCCAGTCCGGCCGGGCGCGGTGCAGTTTCAGGGCAAACAGGGCGCCACTGAAACCACCGCCTATAATGACGATGTCCATGCCTCATCTGCTGCCCCGTTTGTCAAACAAGGTCAAGGCTGTTGCCGATGAGACTTTCTCATAGGTAGCAGCGAAGCCTTTAACCGGCGGCACGCAGTTCGATGTCGGCGGCATTTTCCGCTGCCAGGAACCCGGCAACCTCCTCGGGCGCCATCGGCCGGGCGAACATATAGCCCTGGACGTAACGGGCGCGAACCTCGCGCAGGATATGCAGTTCTTCGGCGGTTTCCACCCCTTCGACGACATGGTCGAGACCGAGATTGGCACACAGGTCGAGCATGGTCTTGACGACCTGGCGGGCCTGGGGCGTGTGCGCCAGTTGGGTGACGAAGCTGCGATCGATCTTCAGGACGTCGACCGGCAGGCGATGCAGGGAGCTGAAGCTGGAATAGCCGGAACCGAAATCGTCGAGGGCGATGCGAACGCCCAGGGCCTTGAGGGCATTCAGCCCCTCAAGCGCCTGGTCGAAGTCTGTCATCATTGCCGTCTCGGTGATTTCGAACTCGATGCGATGCGGATCGACGCCGCTGGCCGTCACGATGTCGCGGATACGGGCAATCGACTTCGGCGAGTGAAGATCGCGTACCGAAAGGTTGAAGGCGATGCGCAGGTCGTGCGGCCAATCCACTGCTGGGGCCAGGGCTTTTTCCAGCAGGAACGGCGTCAGGTCGGTGATAAGCCCGGAGCGTTCGGCGGCGCGAATGAAGACGTCCGGATTGACCCGGCCGAGTTGCGGATTGTTCCAGCGCGCCAGGGCCTCGAACCCGACCGTACGCCGCCGCAGCAGGTCGATCTGCGGTTGGAAGACGACGCAGAGTTCCTGTCTCAGATTGCCGGCACGCAGGGCCTGGTCGACGCGGTTGAAGTCATGCATTTCATGTTCGTGCCGGCAATCGAACAGCACCACCGTGCCGCGCTGATGCTCCTTGGCGTGATACAGGGCATAGTCGGCCCGTTCCAGCAGTTGCGATCCGTTCAGTCCGCGGGTCTCCACGCTGCCACAACGAACAAAACCGACCGAGCCCGACAGGCTGGCGCTGGCCATGCCCAGGTTGAACGGCAGCCGCAGGCGATCGCAGATTTCCTCACCATGCTTCGCCAGGTCGGTATCGAGCATATTGCGCAGGATCAGGGCGAACTCGTCACCGCCGAGGCGCGCCACGAAAGCCTCCTCCCCGCAGACGGCCTTCAGGCGCCGGCCGACCTCGATGAGGACGGCGTCGCCGGCGGCATGGCCGTAGATGTCGTTGATCGGTTTGAAGCCATCCAGGTCGACCAAGGCAAGATCGAAGGACAGTCCGGCGTCGATGGCGCTGCCAAGGACGTCGAAGAAGTTGCGGCGATTGGGCAGTCCGGTCAGCACGTCGAAATTGGCCAGGGCCGAGGCTTCGTCGCGGTGGCGGTCGGCGGTGACGCGGGCGCGCACCGCACGCATGATCGTCATGCGCATGACGCCGCTCATGCCGAGCGCCGTCACCAGGGCGGTCAGGGCGATCCAGACATAGTCGTCGACCTGCGACGGCACGTGCTGGGCGGCGACGAGGCACAGGGTAACGACACAGGCGATCGCCCCGGGCAGGATAACCGTCAACCCCGCGCCCGACACGGCAAAGACCGGCAGCAACAGGGCGAAATAGATAAGCTTGGTTTCTTCGTACTGCAGCGAGATGTCGAGCATGGCCTCGCCGTACAGCATCAGGTTGGCGACGTGTCCGGCGATTTCGAGCCGACGCATGTCCTGCGTATTTCGCGTGTAGACGAACAGGCCAAGGCAGGCCGCCATGATGGCCACAGCCGCCACCTGGATGAAGCCGGGGTCGCCGGGGACGCGATAAAACACCGCGTCGAAGGCGTAATAGCAGGTGACGACGATAAGATAGGAGCGGACGATCGGGCGAATGCTGGCGGCCGTTTCGGCGCGCATGACGGCAGGATCTATACCCTGCTCGCGGTTCCGGCGCCGGCGCCACATAAAAGTGCCGCAGGCCCGGTTGAGGGCGGCGGCGATGCGGGAAACGATCCCGCGAGAACTGACGGCTAACTCTGAAGGACGCATAGGCTACACAACTGCCGGGTGACCGGTACTCACTTACAGAAACCGGATTATCCCGGTATCCGAAGCTATCACGACAGCCTCAACGCAAGCCTAAGCGACGTGGTTAAGACGCCGCCTCAAGGCGCAGCTTTTCGTTGGCCAGGTATGGCAGGACCTCGCCCGCCGGCATGGGCCGGGCGAACAGATAACCCTGAATGTAACGGGCCCGGATCTGACTCAGGGCGGACATTTCGGCCTGCGTCTCGACGCCTTCGATGACGCAGTCCAGGCCGAGGTTGCGGCACAGGTCGACAATGGTCTTGATGATCTTGATGGCCGTGCCGTGCTTGACCAGTTGCACCACGAAGCTGCGGTCGATCTTGATCTTGTCGACCGGCAGGCGATGGATATAGCTGAAGCTGGAATAGCCCGAGCCGAAATCGTCGATGGCGACGCGGCAGCCGAGATCCTTGAGGACGGTCAGGGTGTCGCAGGCCTGGGCGAAGTCGGTCAGCATGGCCGTCTCGGTAATCTCGAATTCGATGCGGCGCGGATCGACACCGCTGGCGCGCACGGCGTTGCAGATATTGGCAATCGAGATGCTGGAGCGCAGGTCGCGGGCCGACAGGTTGAAAGACACGCGCATGTCCTCCGGCCAGGTGGCGACCTGGTTGAGCGCCTTGGTCAGGAGCAACAGGGTGATCTCGGTGATCAGGCCGGAGCGTTCCGCCGCCTTGATGAAGATGTCAGGGCGCACCGCGCCGAGACGGGCGCTGTTCCAGCGCGCCAGGGCTTCGAAACTGACGGCGCGATTGTTCACAACGTCGACCTGCGGCTGGAAGACGATCGACAGTTCGCGGTTGAGGTCCGATGACCGCAACGTCTGGTCGACCAGGCTGAAGTCCCGCATCTCCGTCTCATGCTTTTCGGTAAAGATGATCGGCGCGCCGCGCAGGTTCTGCTTGGCGAAATACAGGGCATAGTCGGCCCGTTCTAGCAGGTGGGATACGGATGCTGCGCCCTCGCCGGCCGGACAGCGGACAAAACCGACCGAGGCCGAGATATTGGCCGAGACCGAGCCAAGGAGGTAGGTTTCGCGCAGGGCTTCGCACAGGGCGTTGCCGAAGGCCTGCAATGCGGCCTCGCTGCGGTCGCCGTGCAGGACGATAGCGAATTCGTCGCCGCCCATGCGGGCGGGAAAGCCGTCACGACCGCAGACCTGGCGTAAACGCGACGCCACCTCCACCAACAGGTCGTCGCCAACGCTGTGGCCGTAGATGTCGTTGATCGGCTTGAAACCGTCGAGATCGATCAGGGCCAGATCGAACCCCGTGTCACCGCTCTGCGTGCCGGCGACGGCAGCGTCGGCCGCGCGGAAGAAGCTGCGGCGATTGGCAAGGCCGGTCAGGGCGTCGCAGTCGGCCAGGGTCCTGGCCTCGGTGTAAAGGGTTTCTGCGCCAAGCCTGGCATGTACCGCCTGGAACAGGATCTGGCGCACACCGGTGGCAATGGCGATAATGACCGGAATAATCAGGACGGCGAAGGCAACCGAAGTCTGCGAGATTTCCAACCGGTGCTCATAGGCGATCGCCGCCATGGCGGCAAGCGTGGCCAGAACGCTGGGCAGCACTACCCGCAGGCGAACACCTGTAATGGCATAGACCATGGCCAGGAAGACAAAGTAGAGCATACGCTCGCGTTCATAGTGCAGAAGCTGGAAGGCTATCGGATTGGCCGTCAGCACCAGGTTGACCGCCAGGCAGGCGACAGTCGACCGCTGCGACGGACTGCCGCGGAAGGCGCGCACGAAGGAACCGGCCCTGGGATGCAGATAGACGGCATAAAGCCACAGGCTCAATCCCATGCCGGTTGCCGACAGGCCGGCAAGTACGGCCAGGGCAAGACCACTCTCGACTCGGAACCGGTCAAGGAGGACGATAACGTAATAGCAGCCGATAACCAGGCAATAGCGGCGGGCGATCGGCAGGATGGCGTCTGCCTCCGCAGCGCGTCGGCGCGCGACTTCGGTTTCGTTTACGTCGCCCTTTCGCCCCGCAATGGCGGACGCGGTACTGATAAACCGTTTGGCGAGTTGGGAAAGCGCAGGCAACACGATGAAAACCCTGTGTTTTATTCGGACACTAGTCTGTACGCGGCACTGATACGTGACCATATGCGTTACAGTTAAAGAAAGCGCTAACCGGAGCACATAACGCAGTTCGGCAATTATGCCGCCGCAATGGATTTGTCACAAACGAGACTTGCCCCGACCGGGGGGCGAGCCTATAGGTTTTAACCATGCTGCAAACGCGAAACAAACCCGAGACCATCACGCCCTACGAGCGTCTCGCCGCCCTGCTGGCGGCTGCCAGATCGGCCGGGGCCGATGCCGCCGAGGCGGTCTTTGCCGAAAGCCGGGCCCTGAGCGTCGGGGTACGCAAGGGCGAGCTTGAAGCCGTCGAACGCGACGAGACCGCAGATGTGGGCCTGCGTGTCTTTGTCGGCCGCAAACAGGCCGTCGTATCGGTTTCCGAATTCTCGCAAACTACCTTGCAACGTGCTGTCGAGCGCGCCGTCGCAATGGCGAAGCTTGGTCCCGATGATCCCTATGCCAGCCTGGCGGACCCTGCCCTGCTCTATCGCGGCGACGGCGTGGAGGACGGCCTGCAGATTTACGACGACAGCACCCTGTCGGCCGAGGCCCTGCAGCGCCGCGCCCTCGATATCGAGGCGATCGGTCTGGATCTCGATCCGCGCCTGCAGAGCGATGCCTCCAATGCCGGCTACGCCCAGAACTGCTGGCATATGATGACCAGCGAAGGCTTCCAGGGCCGCCACCATACCAGCCTGTTCTTCCAGTCAGGCCGCTTTATCGCGCAAGGTCCCGACGGCGCCATGGAGCGCGATGGCGAAGGCCGTTCGGTCCGGTTCGTAACCGACCTGCCTGACGTCGGTGATATTGCGACGACCGGCGCCCGGCGGGCGCTCGATGCCCTGGGGGCGCGCAAGATCGAGACGCAGAAGCTGCCGGTCCTGTTCGACAAGCGGATCGCCAAATCCCTGATCGGCCATTTCCTCGGCGCCATTTCGGGCACCTCGATCGCCCGCGGCTCCAGCTTCCTCAAGTCGAAGATGGGCGCACAGCTGTTCGATTCGTCTATCTCGATCGTCGACGATCCCCTGCGCGTGCGCGGCCTGGGCAGTTGCCTGTTCGACGACGAAGGCGTTGCGGTAAGACAGACGGCACTGATCGACAAGGGCGTGCTGACGACCTGGCTGCTCAACACCGCCGCCGGTAAGCAACTGGGCATGACCTCGACCGGCCACGCCTCGCGCGGCTTGGCCAGCCCTCCGGGCGTGGGGGCACATAACATTACCCTGTCGGCCGGCAGCGAAAGCGTCGAAAGCCTTCTGAAGGGTGCGGGTCGTGGCGTTGTCGTCACCTCGATGTTCGGCCCCAGCGTCAATTCCGATACCGGCGACTGGTCTGCCGGCGCCTCGGGCTTCTGGTTCGAGAACGGCGTCATCGCCTATCCGGTCAATGAGATCACCGTGGCCGGCAATCTATGTGACATGTTCGCCCGCATGGTCCCTGCCAGCGACCTGGAAATCAAGGGCACCATGGATACGCCCAGCGTGCTGATCGACGCCTTGAGCGTAGGCGGCAAATAATGGGAGGCAACCGGGTCTCCGATCTTGAGCTGATCATCGACAAGGTGCGTCGCGCCGGCGCTTTGGCGCAGCACCTGAAGGCCAATGGCCTGATCACCAGCTTCAAGGCCGATGGCTCGATCGTCACCAATGCCGACACGGAGGTCAATCTGTGGCTTAAGGAGGCCCTGCTCGACGCCCGACCGGACTATGGCTGGCAGAGCGAGGAATCGCCCGACAACACCGAACGCCTCGACGCTGCACGAACCTTCGTGCTCGACCCGATCGACGGGACCATGGGCCTGTCCAAGGGCAGTCCCTACTGGACGATCGCGCTGGCCATTGTCGAAGACAACAAGGCGGTGGCAGCTGTCGTTTATGCGCCGGACGCCGCAGAGATGTACAGCGCCGAGGCTGGTAGCGGCGCCCGGCTCAACGATGCCCCCATCCACGTCAGTACACGCGACACCCTGGCCGAGGCCGAGGTCGTTGGCGATTCGCGCCTGTTCGGTCGAGATATCTGGCCGGAGCCGTGGCCGCGCATGACCGTGGTTTCGCGACCGTCCGTCGCCTACCGTATGTGTGTCGTTGCCGCCGGCCGTGCCGACTTCACCATCGCCCTGACGCCGAAACGCGACTGGGACGTCGCCGCCGCCAGTCTGATCGCCCAGGAGGCTGGTGCCGTTGTCTCGGACCATTTAGGCAATTCTTACGGTTTCAATGCTAGGGATAGCCTGAAGACCAGCCTGATCTGCTCAGGGCCGGTGCTGTTTCCGGAAATCCTCCGGCGCTGTGCCCACCTGCTGTCACTGGAAAATCTCTAAGCACTTCCCGACAAACTGGTTCCCGCTTTTCGGACAAGAAGTGCGACGAAACATAAAGCGCTTTCTGAAAAGGAAGCGAGACAAACATTAAGCGCGACTTTGCTTAGTTGCGTTTGCAACCGACGCGCAGTAAGAGCGCGGCATCCATATGTAGCTTTTGCGAGACGATGATGAGCGACAAACAACTTCTCCACCTGGTTATCGGCGGCGAGCTGACCGACCTTAACGGCACCACCTTCAAGGACCTGAAGAAGGTCGAGTTCGTCGGCGCCTATGCCAACAACGCCGAGGCCGTACTGGCCTGGCGCTCCAAGGCCCAGTCGACCGTCGACAATGCCCTGATGCGCTATTTCATCATCCACGCGCACAAGCTGATCAATCCGGACAGCGAAGACTAAATATCGATACGGCAACGGCGGGGAATTCCCCGCCGTTTTTGTTTTGACGCCTGTCGACATTCGATAACAAAAATTGCGCATTTTTTGTTATCTGTTAGGCTCAACGTAAAGCAAAGGAGTGTCGCTATGAACGTGTCCGTCGGTGAACGCTGGGAAAACTTTGTCGAACTAATCGTCAAGGAAGGCCGCTACGGCTCGGTCAGCGAAGTCGTCCGCGAAGGTTTGCGGCTGGTCGAAGAGCGCGAGACGAAACTGAAGGCATTGCGCGAGCATATCCAGGCGGCCATTGCCGAGGGCGGAAGTGTATCGGACGAAGAGCTTGACGCGCATCTCGAAGCGGTTGCCGCAGAGCTGGCAAAAGAAGGCTACTGATGCTGCGTGTTGTCTATAGTCCAACCGTAGATCGAGACCTTGCTGAAATCCTCAGATACGTCACGCGCGAAAGCGGAAGCCTGAAGATCGGTCAGGGCCTGATAAGACAGCTGCGACAGAAATGCCAGACGTTGGGTGATTTGCCTGGGACACTTGGCAGATCCCGCGACGAGTTGGAACCCGGCCTGCGCAGCGTAACAGTCAAAAGCTACATTATCTTTTTCCGCTACCACCCCGATCGTCTCGACATCGTTACCATCATCCACGGCATGCGCGATATCGACGCCCTATTCGACGACGTCTGAGACAAGTTCCGCATAACGCTTCAGCGCATAGGCAGGATCCGCCAGCTTCTTGTTGGTAAAGCGGTTGTCTTCGGCATCGACGGCATGGACGATATGGCCGCCAATCTCGTCGGGAATGCTGTCTGGTTGCATCTGGCCACGCGGCAATTCGACCTCCGCCAGGACGAAATAGGTCGAACCATCCGGACGATAGAGGAAATCGACTACCCATTCCGCCGCTCCGACCTGCTTTTCGAAACGAGTCTTCGCGATGCTCTGGATGCAATGCGGCCACAGCAGGTTGAAGTCGTCCTGCGAGATCGTGGTCTCGATCTCGACCAGTTCCTTCACTTCGGGAATCCAGCGCTTGTAGGTAAACAGACAAAGCGCATTCTTCTGACGGATGCGCGGACCGTCATCGAGATAGGCCTGGCGGATATCGTGGCGCGTCCAGCCAGCCACCCGCGTGGAATCGAAATCTGCCGGCAGGACGTATTTGCGTTCGTTCTCGATGGGCATGCCATCCCCCGTTTCTTGGCTACTCGCGACGCAGCAATTTTTCGGTCAGCAGGGTTCCCCACCACGACGCATTGAAGCTCGCCTTGATCTTTACCGGATCGTAGTCCGGGCTCTGTACCCAGTCGAGGAAACTGATGCCCTTGGGATGGATATCGCGCAGATAGACCTCGAACAGGTAGTCGAGCACACCGGTCTTGCCCGCCTTCATGTGCAGGTATTTCGAGCTCAGTTGCTTGCGCGCCTCCTCGATCGGCTGCCCCAGATGGATGTGGCTGTAAAGGACGCTCATCATACCGGCGCGATCGGCGCCCGACTTGCAGTGCAGCAGGGCCGGATAGGCGATACGGTCGAACAGGGCCTTGGCCGCCATGATCTCGTCGCGCGTCGGCAGGCTGCGCGAGGTCAGGCCGAAATTCTCCATGGCCAGCCCCAGCGTCTTGCAGGCATATTCCTCGAGATAATAGAAGGAACTGGCGCCGCCGCGCAGATTGATGACGGTGCGAATCCCCATCTTTTTCCAGCGCGCCAGCTGAAATGGCCACGGCTGATTCGTCCGCAGCATCTTGTCGTCGATCCAGTGGGCGTTGGTAAAACCGAGGCGCAGATAGGCGTGGTCGGCCCACAGGAAATGCATCCGCGTCTTGAACCGGTCCCAGCGCGTCCCCGTCTTGAACGGCGGACGATTCATCTTCTTTTTGACCAGCTTCAAAGCAACCTCTTTACTACGACCGGCGCCATCGGCATCCCGCCGATCGCCACGCCTCTTCCCTGCATTCCCGTGTGGGACGAACAGGCGGCGAATTAACACAAAACCACGCGACAGGCTTACACAAATCACGCATAAGCCTATATAAAACCGCAGAATTGTTTTGCCAGCTTACCGATTGTCCATGGCCCCGCCTCCTGATGCCTCACCTGCCGCCGAAATGCGCACCTCTGCGCTGATGGGGCGTGTCTGGACGCAGTACCTGCGACCACAAAAGGGGCTGCTCGCGCTTGCTGTTGCCTGCGCCGTCGTCGTGGCGACGACCACAACGATTCTCGCAGCGTGGCTTAAGCCGTCCATCAATCTTTTGTTTCATGCATCCACCGACGACAAGGTCACCCGGATGCTGCCGGCCTATGTCATCTCGCATCCGATCCTGTTCGTGCCCCTGGTTATGATCGTAACGGCGATCGTTCGATTCGCGGCCCAGCGCGGCCTCACCGTATCGCTCAACTATGTCGGCAACCAGTTGGTCGGGCGTATACAGACCCAGTTGTTTTCCCGTCTCGTCCACGCCGATCTCGGCCGTCTGCAGCAGGCCCACTCGGGGCAATACCTTTCGTCTGTGCTCTACGACGCAGACCTCGTGCGCGACGCCGCCTCGACGGGTCTTGTCCAGTACATCCAGAGCGCCTTGATCGTCATGGGCAATCTGGCCTGGATGTTTTTCACCGACTGGTCGATGACCCTTGCCGTCCTGATCGCAGGCCCGATCATCGGTATCGTCATGGGGCGATATCTCAAGCTGACGCGCAAGGCGGCACAGGGCGCCATGACCGAAACCTCGTCCTTATCGACCGCTGTCATGGAAAGCCTCGATGGCGTCAAGATCGTCAAGATCAGCAATCAGGAAGCCGCCGAGGAAGCGCGGGTCGGCGCCGTCATCGCCCGACGCCAGAACCACCTGATCAAGGGCGCCAATGCCCGTTCCATGGCTGCCCCGGCCAGCGAGGTCCTGACCGCCTTCCTCCTGGCCGGGCTACTGGCCTATGTCGGCTGGCGCGCCCAGACCGGACATCTCACGGTCGCGGACCTGTTCAGTTTCGTCACGTCTCTCGGGGTCGCCAGCCAGGCCTTGCGGCAACTGGCGGGCCTGCAGGGAACGTTCAGCATCGGCGTGACCGCCGCGCGCCGACTGTTCGCTGCCCTCGACATCGAACCCGAAATTACCGAAGTTGCCGGCGCTAAAACCCTGACGCGCGACTTCAAGGCCGTCACCTTCGATCATGCACGCTTTGCCTATGGCGATGCCGGTCCGGTGTTGAAGGATATCAGCTTTACGGCGCACGCCGGCGAAAGCATCGCCCTGGTCGGCCCGTCGGGATCGGGCAAGTCGACCCTGCTCAATCTTATTCCGCGTTTCTTCGACCTCACCTCGGGCGCCATACGATTCGACGACCTGAGCCATCGCGATATCGCCATTCCGGCCCTGCGCGACCGCATCGCCCTGGTGACCCAGGATCCGTTCCTGTTCGATGACACTATCCGCGCCAATATCGCCTATGGCCGTCCCGGCGCCAGCCAGGCCGAGATCGAACAGGCGGCAAGGGATGCCGCCGCCGACGAATTCATTCGCGACCTGCCGCAAGGCTACGACACCCGCGCCGGCGAGGCCGGGTCGCGCCTGTCGGGCGGCCAGAAGCAACGCATCGCCATCGCCCGCGCCTTCCTGAAAGACGCGCCCCTTTTGCTGCTCGACGAGGCGACATCTGCCCTCGACACCCAGTCCGAGATCAAGGTACAGCAGGCACTGGAACGTCTGATGACCGGGCGCACCACCTTTGTCGTCGCCCATCGTCTGTCGACCATTCGCCACGCCGACCAGATCCTGGTTCTCGACCGCGGTGAAATCGTCGAGCGCGGCACGCATGACAGCCTGATCGCCGCCGGCGGTCTCTACGCTCGCCTGGCCGAATCACAGTTCGGCGAAAGCCATGTGCCCGTTGCGGAGATCGCATCATGAAAAATGCCCTCGATGCCGGCTGGGTACAGTGGGTTATCGGCGCCCTGATCTCGTCCTACCTGAAGTTCTGCTACGCCACCACGCGCTGGACCAGCGAAGGTCGCGAGGACGTCGAAAAGGTATGGGCCGGCAATGGCCCGGTGGTTTTGATGTTCTGGCACGAACGACTGCACTTCGGCCATGCCAGCTGGCCGTTGGAAAACGCCCAGCCGGTGGCCGTCCTCAGCTCGACGTCGAAGTTCGGCGACGTCATCAGCCACGTCACAGACGCCTTCGGCCGCCACTCCATTCGCGGCTCGTCGGCCAAGAAGACCAATCTCGCCAAGGACAAGCGTGGCGCCCCGGCCTTTCGCGACATGCTGCGCTGGCTGCGCGACAACAAGGGCGTGGCGACGACACCCGATGGCCCGCGCGGCCCGGCCCGCCACATGACCGAAGGCTCGCTGCGCCTGTCGCAGATGAGCGGCGCCACTCTGGTGTGCCTTGGCCAATCGACGCGGCGCTACGTCCAGTTCGATACCTGGGACCATATGCGCCTGCCCCTGCCCTTTACCCGTGGCGCCATGGTGTGGCGGGTGCTGGACCTCGTCCCATCCGACGTCACCGTCGATCGCTTCGAAGTCCTGCGCCAGGAGGCCGAGGCCATGCTGACCGCCGCGACCAACCGTGCTGACGACATTGTCGGTGCTCCGCACGCCGTGGGTGGCGGCGCGCACACCGGCTATAAGGGCGATGATGGAGTAGCCGCCGCATGATGACCGCGGCGCTTGCGGCCTATAGCGCTGCGACCCGGCTGTTCCATCGTTTTGCGCCGGGGCTGCTGCGCAAGCGCGTCACACGCGGCAAGGAAGATCCGGTGCGTTTCCAGGAGCGGCTGGGCATCACGACCACACTACGGCCCGCCGGAGACCTGGTCTGGTTCCATGGCGTCAGCGTCGGTGAAAGCCTGTCGGCCATCCCGGTGATCGAGCGTCTGTTGGCGCAGCGTCCGGGGACAGGTGTCCTGGTCACCACCGCCACGACCACTTCGGCGGAAATCCTGTCGCGACGTCTGCCGACGGGTGTCATTCATCAGTTTGCCCCGATCGATACGCCCCAGGCCGTGGCGGCTTTTCTCGATCACTGGCGCCCCGCACTTGCCCTCTTTATCGAAAGTGATATCTGGCCCAACCTGTTGCAGGACCTGTCGGCACGTCACATACCCCATGCCCTGCTCAGCGCCCGTATTACCGAAAAGACCTTTGCCGGCTGGCAACGGTTTCACGGCTCGATGCGGCAGTTGCTGGGCGGATATACCCTGGTCATGGCCCAGGACGACGCCTCCGAAGAGCGGTTGCGGCGCATGGGGGTGACGCCGGCTGCGCAGGCCAATCTCAAGACCCTGGGAGCGCCCCTGCGAATCGACGGGGATGCACTGGATGTCTTACGCACCAGTGTCGGGACGCGGCACGTCATCGTCGCCGCCAGCACCCACTACGGCGAAGACAATATCATTGCCAAGGCACTCGGGCAGTATGTCCACGATGGTGATCTGCTGATCCTGGTGCCGCGCCATCCCATCCGCGCCGGCGATATCCGTCTCGATATCGAGGCCATGGGCCTGAGCGTGGCACAACGCTCGCGAAACGAACCGATCGACGACACAACCCAAGTCTATCTTGCCGATACGCTCGGGGAACTGGGCCTGTTCTTCGGCCTCGCCGATCTGGTCGTGATGGGTGGCAGTTTCCTGACCGGCGTCGGCGGCCATAATCCGCTGGAACCGGCGCGGCTTGGCAAGAGTGTCATCACCGGGCCGGATATCTCCAACTGGGAGGGCATTTTTCAATCCTTGCGGACTGCCGGCGCCGGCTGGCAGGTGGCTGGACCGACCGAACTGACCTTTGTCGTCGGGCACTTGCGCAACGCACCCGAGGCCGTGGCGGCATCCGATGCGGCGGCGCTCGCCGTCAGCCGCGCAGAAGCCGGGACACTCGACCGGGTATGGCGGGCCCTGGCCCCCCTGTTGCCACAAGGGGCCGAACCGTGAAGACGCCCCAATGGTGGTATAAGAAAAATGCCCTAGGTGCGCCATGGTGGCGACCGGCCCTGCTGCCCCTGTCCTGGCTGTGGCAGGCGGTCAATGACGCCAAACGCAAAACCGCCAAGCCTTACCGCTCCTCTCTTTTCGTCATCAGCGTCGGCAATCTGACCCTGGGTGGTTCGGGCAAGACACCGATCGCCGGCGAAATCCTGCGCCTGCTGGCCGATCAACAGGTCGCCGGCCTGTCCAAAGGATATGGTGGGAGCGAAGAAGGCCCTCTGTGGGTCGATGCCACGCGTCATACGGCGGCCGAGGTCGGCGACGAACCGCTGATGTTGGCGGCCCATGCGCCGATACTGATCGCCAAGGACCGGGCAGCCGGGTTGAAAAGACTGGAAGAAGACGGGGCGAAGGTTGCGGTCATCGACGATGCCCACCAGAATCTCAAGATCGCCAAGGATCTGCACATCCTGGTGGTCGACGGCGATACCCATAATAACAGCTGGCCCTTCGGTGACGGCGCCATCTGCCCGATGGGACCGATGCGCGAACCCCTGGGAAAAGGATTGGCGCGGGCGGATCTGTGTGTCCTGTGGCTGCCGGATGCCTCGACCGCCCCTGAGCCTGAGTTGCTTGCCCTGCTGGCTTCGAAACCGGTATTTATCGCCCGGCTGAATGCCGAGGTTGCGGTTTCCGGCCCGGTCGTCGCCTTTGCCGGCATCGCCAAGCCGTGGAAGTTCGAAGCGACCCTGCGCATGGCCGGCCTGTCCATCGCCGCGTTTCATGCCTATGCCGATCATGCGGAGGTACCGGACAGCGATCTCATTGCCATGCTGGCGGAAGCCGACCGACATGCGGCGCAACTGGTTACCACCGAAAAGGATTGGGTACGCCTGGCGCCCCTGTGGCGCGAAAGAGTCACTGCCCTGCCGATTTCGGCGCAATTCGATGATGTAGAAGGCTTTGCCGCGGCCCTGATGGTAGCGATATCCCGGCACGCTTGACAAAGATAACGCAGGGTTTAGGCTCTTGCGAAAATATATAAGAAAAAATGACATATTAAATGTCAGGGAGAATATGATGCGGAAATCGCGGCTAAGGTCCATGGCGAGGACCTGTGCGGTGCTGTGCGGGGCCGCAGGGCTTTTTGCGGCAGGCTTCGCGGCTCATGCCGAGGCGGCCTTCACGCCCCTGTCGGCGCAGGCCCAGGTCGCTGGCATGAAACGCGGCGTTAATATTATCGGCTACGATCCTTATTGGCAGGCCGGCGGTCACGGCAACTATACCGAAGCGCATTTCAAGGCCATCCATGAGGCCGGTTTCTCGACCGTGCGCGTCGTGCTGTTTACCTTTGCCCATCGCAGCGCCGACGGCACGCTGGATGCCGAGTGGCTCAAGAAGCTCGACTGGGTCGTCGACACCGGCCTGGAAAACCACCTTAACATTATTATCGACGAACATGACTTCGACACCTGTTCGAAAGATGCAGATAGCTGCCTGACTGACCTGAAGGGCGTTTGGGCACAGCTGGCAGCGCGCTATAAAGACCGGCCGAATGCCGTCATGTTCGAACTGCTCAACGAGCCGCACGATGCCCTGAACGGCGACGCCTGGAACCGGATGATCCCGCAACTGCTGGCCGTGGTGCGCAAGGACAATCCGGAACGCAATGTCATCGTCGGCCCGACGCATTGGAACAGCCCACACGATCTCGACCTGCTGCAATTGCCGGAGAGCGACCGCCATTTGATCGTGACGGTTCACTATTACGATCCGTTCCGCTTTACCCACCAGGGTGCCAGCTGGGCGCCGCCGGAAATAACCGCCGGGCACGATATTCATTTCGGCACGCCGGCCGAGATCGCCCAGGTGTCGTCGGACTTCGACGCCGTCGCCGCCTGGGGCAAGACGCACAACCGGCCGATCTTCCTCGGCGAGTTCGGCGCCTATGACAAGGCGCCGATGGATGACCGTGTGTTGTGGACCAGAACCGTTGCACGTGCCGCTGAAGCCCATGGTTTCGCCACCGCCTACTGGCAGTTCTCCAGCGACTTTATCCTCTACGACTTCAAGACACAGGCCTTTGTGGAACCCATTCTCCACGCCCTGATCCCACAATCCCAGCCCTGACCTTAATCTCCGGCCTCAAGTGCCGGCTGCGACTCCAAGGAGTGTACGTCCCATGACCAGCCTGAAATCCACCCTGCTCGGCGCGCTGAGCGCCCTCGCCCTGATCGCTTGCGCTCCAGCCGTTATGGCCCAGGCCGTTCCCACCAATCCGGCGGCACCGGATGCCGACCATATGTCGACCGGCCGTGATGCCGATCTGGCCCAGGAGCAGATCAAGAGCTATAACAGCTTCGTCAAGAACGGCGATGCCGCCAGCTTCCAGCCCTACAGCAACGCCGTAAAATTCACGGAAATCTCGCCAGACAACCAGGTGGCGCAGATGGGCGCCGGCGTAAACCTGTTCGAAGGCGAGGACGAGTACTGGGAAGGCAAGCCGGGCCGCTTCACCGACGCCGACATCAAGACGATCGCCGACGCCGGTTTCAAGACCATCCGCGTGCCTCTGTTCGCCATCAAGAAGATCGTCGACACCCAGGGCAATCTCGATCCCAAATACCTGGCCAAGCTCGATCACCTGATCGACCTGGCCGTCGCCAACCACCTCAACATTATCCTCGACGAGCACAACTACAATGAGTGCGCCAAGGATGTCGACGGCTGCGCCGTGCTGCTGCCGAACGTGTGGTACGACCTGGCCCAGCGCTATCGCAACGCGCCAAACAATGTCATCTTCGAGCTGCTGAACGAGCCGAACGGCAAGGTCGACGCCGACATCTGGAATGCCTGGCTGCCGGATTTGGTCGCCATGATCCGAGAGACCAACCCGACGCGCAACCTGATCATCGGGCCGGTAATGTGGAACAGCCCGGACCAGCTTGCCACCCTGAAGCTGCCGGCCGATAGCCACACCATCGTCACCTTCCATTATTATTCGCCGATGGAATTCACCCATCAGGGCGCCAATTGGGCTGGTCCTGAGATTGAAAAGGCACACGATGTGCGCTGGACCGGCACGGCCGATCAGGTCACCGCGATCAACACCGTCTTCGACAAGGTTTCGGCCTGGTCCAAGGCCAACAACCATCCGATCTTCCTGGGCGAGTTCGGCTCCTACGCCAAGATCAACAAGAACATGGGCGACCGTGTCGCCTGGACCCGGGCCGTTTCCAAGGCAGCGGCCTCGCGTGGTTTTGCCCGCGCCCTGTGGGTCTACGAAGGCAGCCAGGGCTTCGGCATCCACGACGCCGGCAAGGGCTGGGTCGAGCCGCTGAAGAACGCGGTCGTCAACCCATAAGCTTTGGCCCTCGCTGAAAAGCAAAAGCCCCGGACGATAACGTCCGGGGCTTTTCACGTCGAAGGCAGGTCAGGTGCCCGGCGTGCAGGTGAAGGCCCGGCCATCAATACAGGACGACGACGACCTGGTTACCGATCTTGTACACGCCCGAACCGGGGGAGGTTTCCGGAATCCCCATGAATTCGGGCGGCGGGTTGAGCATGCCACCGGAAACCATGGCAATATCCTGCGCACTCAGTTCCAGCAATTCTTCAGACATCATCGAAGTCATGTTCGCGTTCCTAAAATGAAGATGACCATCCCGTCAGGGACGTCTCTGGCCACGGGGCCGGAGCTGTGGAATGCCTTGCGTACCGGCGCTTCCCGATCGATGTGATCCAGGGAATCCGCCCGGCGCTCTGCGGCGAAGGCTATAAAATATCGTGCTGATGGTATGGATCGTTCGGGCTGGTCGGATC
This sequence comes from Asticcacaulis sp., assembly GCA_965246725.1. Lineage (GTDB taxonomy): Bacteria > Pseudomonadota > Alphaproteobacteria > Caulobacterales > Caulobacteraceae > Asticcacaulis. The sequence continues at coordinate 31,235 of CBDFFG010000021.1, read as the reverse complement.
GCCGGGGGCGTAGGGCCCTGTTCCGGTCGGCACGTCCCGGGGTGGTTTGATAGCAAGGCTCCCGCCGCACACGGCGTCGATCTCGCCGGCGTCGAGAGTACGGCAATCGGCTTTTTCGGACAGGGATACGGTTTTCATGGCAGATCCTTTCGGGCAGAGTCTTTCGGGGTGAAAACACACGTCACAAACGCTTCGCTACAGCCGCGGCATGCCCCCCGCCGCACCTATTCAAGGATCACGCCTGAGGCCAGGCAAATACAGCCACAATCCTTCCAGCGCCGTGCATGAAACATGCACAGACGAATACGCGGCAAAACCTCGCATATGTCTTGCCAATACTTTGGCAAAGACGCAATTTTCAGTAAGGGGGAGCAGAGAACATATTGAACGGCGACTTTCGGCAAGCACTTGAAAGCCGATCCATCACCGCTCCTGGTTAATAGTCTTATCTATCCTGGCGGGAATTCGTCAAGAGTAATCTGATGATATGACGACGTAAAAGTGTAATATCTTGATACTTATATAAAAAACATCCCTCAGAAGTTGCAGGCTGAGGAGGCAAAACGGCAATATGAAAAGCGCCCACACACAAGGCCGGGCCCCCGGAACCAAGCGCCTTTAAGCCTGAATTTTGAGCGGAGTGCCAGGAGGTGAGCACCGCAGGTACACTTCGTACCTGCAAGCGACACCGACGCCGCAATACGCCAAAAGTCGGAGCTTAAAGGGCGCGCCAGGCGATGTCGGTGCGGTAGAACCCACCCGGCCATTGAATCGTTTCAATAGCGGCATAGGCCTTGTCGCGGGCAGCCTGCAGGGTATCGCCGCGCGCACAGATATTGAGGACGCGACCGCCTGCGGCAACAAGGGTGCCATCCGTGACGGCGGTGCCGGCATGGAAGACGGTGACATCGGGGCCCAAGTCCTGTTCGGCTCCGGTGATGACCGTGCCGGTGACCGGGCTTTCCGGATACCCCTTGGCGGCAAAGACGACACAGACGGCGGCTTGGTCGTGCCATTCGGCCGCCGGCATCTCCTTGAGCTTGCCGGTCGCCGCTGCCAGCAGATAGGGCACGAGATCACTCTTGAGGCGCAGCATCAGGACCTGGCATTCCGGGTCGCCGAAGCGGGCATTGTATTCGACGAGGCGCGGATTGCCATCCTCGACCATCAGACCGGCATAGAGGACGCCGGTATAGGCATTGCCCTCGGCGGCCATGCCCGCCATGGTCGGGTTCAGGATGCTCTTTTGCGTGATATCGAGCAGTTCGGGGGTAACGATCGGCGCCGGGCTGTAGGTGCCCATGCCGCCGGTATTGGGGCCGGTGTCACCGTCGAAGGCGCGCTTGTGGTCCTGGGCCCAGCCGAAGAGCATGGCGGTTTCACCGTCGCACAGGGCGAAGACCGAAGCTTCTTCGCCCGTCATGAATTCTTCGATGACGATATGGGCCGAGGCCGAGCCATAACGGCCGCCCAGCATGGCCTCGACCTCGCCGGCCGCCTCTTCATAGGTGGATGGGATGGCTACGCCCTTGCCGGCGGCCAGGCCATCGGCCTTGATAACGTAAGGTGGTTTGAAACGTTTCAAATAGGCTTGCGCCGCCGCGATGTCGGCGAAGGTCTCATAGGCCGCAGTCGGGATGTTGTGGCGTTTGCAGAAGTCCTTGGTGAAGGCCTTCGAGGCTTCGAGCTGGGCGGCGGCCTTTTTGGGGCCGAAGCAAGGAATGCCGACGGCGGCGCAGGCATCGGCGATACCTTCGGCCAGGGCATTTTCCGGACCGACGACGACGAGATCGGCGGCGATATCCTGTGCAATGGCCACAAGGCCTTCGACATCGATCGCCTTGACCGGCCGGCACTCGCCGAGCGCAGCCATGCCGGGATTACCAGGCGCCATGACCAGGCGATCGCAGAGGGGCGACTGAGTAATCTTCCACGCCAGGGCATGTTCGCGGCCGCCCGAGCCGATCAGCAGTATGTTCATGGGCGCTTCGCTTGTCGCATGCGCGCCGCCAGGTCAAGCGCTTTGATCGCCCCGGGGCGTTTTCGTGACGGCAAACATCCCTGAGGCGGCGGTGACGAAGGGCATTCCCCAGGTGAAGACCATGATTAAGGAAGCGCCTTTATCGGGCGACACCCAGGCGGCCAGAATGAGCAAGCCAGGCAGGGTCAAAACAATCCCCCACGACAGGACAAAAGGCCTGTTGCGCGAAATTTCCCAGGCGGTGACAGTGAAGCCTCTTGCAGCGATAAAAGCCGCAGCAACCACCAGGCTTATGGCCCAAGGAATACCGATAAGAAAAAAGGCCAGTTCCGGATAGGCCTCAGCAGGTCTGCCGCTCAGGTTCCAGACGATCGGCGTAACAGCGCAAACGACCATGGCAGCCAGAACAGGCAAGGACGCGTAAAGAGGCCAGAATCTGCGGTCTTTCCAGGACATGAGACCAATCTGCCCCTGCAGCCTTGCCGTGGCAAGCGTCTCGGGGTTACAGCGCCGCCTCAGCAAGCAAAAGCTCCATCTGGATATTGGCGCGCTGATACGGCGAACTGCGCGCCGGCAGGCGTTGAAAACCCAGCTTGTGATAGAGGCGGATGGCCGGCTTCAGACTGGTATTGCTCTCGAGATAGAGGCGTTGCGCTCCCAGACGTTTCGCCTCGGCGATACAGGCCAGGCCCAGGCGATAACCCGCGTGCCGTCCCTGCGCTTTCGGCGACACCGCCATCTTCGACAGTTCGAAGGTCGTATCGTCCATGCGCACGACGGCGCAGCAGCCGAGCGGCTCACCGTCGACCAGGGCGATCAGGATAGCGCCCCCGTCTTCGAGAATGGCCTCGGGGTGGTCGAGCTTCTTGTAGTCCTCGGGCTCCATGGCGAAATAGGTCGTGATCCATTCGACATTGAGGTCGCGGAAAACACTGCGATAGGCTTCGGTATAGGGGACGATCTCGACGGCATTCCCCTCGCGGCGCTTGCGGGCGGCGTAGACCCGGTCATAGAGACCGCTGGCATCGAGGGCGTCTTCGAATTCGTCAAGGGCCAGCCAGAGATTGTGGTGCGTCGTCGCCAGCAGGTCGGTCATGGCCGTGCCGACATCCTCCATCTGGCGTTCGAACTTCGGCAACTCGGCCCGGGCGGCATCGGTCAGGGTCACCAGGGTCTTGCGGGCGTCATCTTCGCTCTTGGTCAGGGTCACAATACCGCGCTTCGCCAGGTCCTTGATGACCTGGCTGATCGCCGCCTGCGACTGCCCGATATCCTGGGCCAGTTGCACCACCGGCTGCCCGTCCTTGCCCATCAGGGAATAGAGGACGGGAAGCCAGCGCGGCTCGAAGTCGAGGCCGTAAAGGCCATAGACGCGGGTGGCGTCCTGGGTCAGGCGCTCGCTCAATAGCCTCATACGGCTTCCCAGGGCCATGGGCCCGGCACGGTCGAAAAACTTTTCCATAAGACCTTATATAAATTCTTATGGAGATTCGCAACCGGCTATTTCAGTACGGATGCAGCCAGACGATTAAGCTCGCCAACATGGGCATTGAACGCCTTGCGCCCTGCCGATGTCAGGCTGAGCCAGGTGCGCTGCCGCCCCCCCGCCGCCGCCGCCTTGCGCACGGCGACATAGCCGGCATCGTCAAGCAGCTTGATATGTTTCGACATGACCGAGTCGGAGACGTCGACCGCGTCGCGCACGGTGGCGAACTCGGCGTCGTTGACCGAGGCCAGGATGGCGCAGATCTGCAACCGGCCGGGCGCATGGATAACAGGATCGAAGGCCGGTACGCGCAGGTCGGGTCCGCTCACAGGTCCAGTCCCATTTCACGCCGATAAACGGTGCGCCACATGCGCGAACCGATCAGGGCTAATCCGAAGCCCAGCGGTGCGGTAATAAGGCCCACCCAGCTCTGATGGCGCTCGGCGGAGGCCAGGAAAGTGAAGATCGTCAGGACGAGAAAAACCGCGCCCAGCCCATAGGCCACCCAGCGAGCCTTTTTCGGCTTGATCCCGCTGATGCGGACGCCATGACGGCGCGCCCAACTGGCGGCCAGCAGGCAAAGGGCGACGGTGGCGCAACTGGTCAAGATGACATTCAGGGGAAAAGCCAGGGCCTGGGCACCGACCATGCCGGCGGCCAGAACGGAATAGGTGATGTCATAGCCCCAGGTATTGCGCGAGAAATCGTCTCCCGCACGGGCCTGGGCGTCACGGATCGTCTTCAGGGCCTCGGCGGCGGCAGTATCATTATCGATGTCGGTCATGGTCGCATCCTCACTTTCCATGATGGAAACTTATCATGAGTTTCCGATATGGCAAGTTATAATTTTCCAAATTGGAAAGTGAAGACTTTTAGACTCCGCTGACCTAGATAAGAGCCATGTCCGACCTGTTGTCCGAATCGAGCAATGCCGCCCCCTATTCCGTCTCGGAACTGGCCGGGGCGCTTAAACGCACCATCGAGACCGCCTATGACCATGTGCGGCTGCGCGGCGAAATCTCGAAGGTGACTCGCCATTCGTCTGGGCATGTCTATTTGACGCTGAAGGATGACAAGGCAGCGATAGACGGCGTTATCTGGAAAGGTCAGGTCGGCCGTTTGCAGACTCAACCCGACTATGGCCTGGAGGTGATCGTCACCGGCCGCATAACAACGTTTCCGGCTTCTTCGAAATACCAGGTGGTCATCGAGCAGATGGAGGTCGCCGGCGTCGGCGCCCTGCTGGCGCAGCTCGAGCGCCTGAAGCAGAAGCTGCACGCCGAGGGCCTGTTCGCCGCTGACCGCAAGCGTCCCCTGCCCTTTGCGCCGCGCAACATCGGCGTCATCACCTCGCCGACAGGCGCGGTCATTCGCGACATCCTGCACCGCATCCGCGACCGCTGGCCGTGCCGGGTCGTCGTCTGGCCGGTCGTCGTCCAGGGCGACCAGGCGCCAGGCCAGGTCATCGCAGCGCTCAAGGGTTTTGTCCGCGCCGAAAACAACGTCCCGCGTCCCGACGTCATTATCGTGGCACGCGGCGGCGGCAGCGTCGAGGACCTGTGGCCGTTCAACGACGAGACCCTGGCGCGCGCCGTGTCGGCCTGCCCCATCCCGGTCATTTCGGCCGTCGGTCACGAGACCGACACCACCCTGATCGACTACGTCTCCGATCGCCGCGCGCCGACCCCGACCGGAGCGGCCGAAATGGCGACACCGGTGATCGGCGAACTGCGCGCGCTGACTGCCGATCTCGAACGCCGCCGCCAGGCAATCATTTCCAGATATCTGGAAACGCGACGCGAACGTCTTGCCCTGCTGAGCCGCGCCCTGCCCAGGCCGCAGGACCTGATCGATACGGCGCAGCAGCGTCTCGACTATGCATCACATCGCCTGACCGGCGGCCTGGCGCGTAATCTCGGCGCCCATGACAATGCCTTCGGGCGAACGTCGGCGCGTTTTCGTCCCGGCCTGCTGGAACGGCCGCGCCAACTGAAAGCCGATCAGTTGGCGCAACTGGCAGCGCGCCTCGATCGCGGCATGGTTCGGCAACTGGCCTTGAGCGAGCGCCATGCCCGCCTGCCCGAACTGTCGCGCCGCCTCGCCGAATCGCTGGCACGGATCGCAGTCACCAAGGGCGAACGCCTGCCCGGCCTGGCCAAACGAATGGATGACGCCATGACAAGGCTGTCGGCCCAGAAGAGCGAGCGCCTGCCGGATCTCGAGCGCCGACTCCACGAGGCGATGATGCGGACCCTGGCGGCAAAGAGCGATCGCTTGCTGAACCTCGACAAGCTGAGGACCAGTCTCGATCCTGACCGGCCGCTCGACCTTGGTTTTGCCCGGGTCAACCGCAAGAGCGGCGAACTGGTCACCTCGCCCGATGGCGTCGCGACCGGTGACGCCCTGGAACTGACCTTCAAGGGCGGCCGCACGCTCGACGTCACTGCCGGCAGTGGTGGCGCGGAGAAACCGCCGATGAAAAAGCCGTCGGGTCCGGCACAGGGCAGCCTGTTCTGATCTTGATCGATCCCCGGTTCAGACCTATGTTAGCGGCATGAACATGCATTCCCCCCAGCCCCTCCTGCCTGGCCAGGCCGTCCTGCACTATGATGACGGCGACTATACCGTCATGCGTCCCGGCACCTTCGTCATCTGCGCCGTCTCCGGCAAGCAGATCCCGCTGGAGGCCCTGAGATACTGGAACCCCCGCACCCAGGAGGCCTATGCCGGCCCGGAGGAAGCAACTGCGCGATGGAAAAGCCTGAAGGCGTAAGTCGCCGTACCGTTCTTGGCATAACCGGCGGCGGTCTTGTCGCCGCTGCGCTTCCGGCCATGGCGCAAACACCGCCGCTCGACTCCACCCTGCCCTTTCATCTGACCGGCCGTTTTGCCCAGAGCGGCTATGCCATAGGACGCGGCACGCCCGGCGCCGATCTGTGGGTCGATGACAAGTTGCACGGCAAGGTCTCGCAGGCCGGCTGGTTCTATGTCGGGTTCGACCGCGATTCGCCGAAAACCTGCCAGATCAGCCTGAAATCCGGCGATAAAAGCGACAGCGCCATCCTGTCGGTCGCGCCGACGACCTACGATATCCAGCGTGTCGATGGCCTGCCGCAAAATACCGTGACGCCCGAGGACCCCGTCCTGCTGGAACGCATCAAGCGCGAAGTCGCGCTCAAGGCCGACGCCTTTGCCAGCAGCGTCGATTCGGACGCCTTCAAGGGCGGCTTCCGCTACCCTCTGGACCACTTCGTCGTCTCGGGCCATTTCGGCAACCAGCGCGTCCTCAACGGCACGCCGGCCAGCCCGCATATGGGCTTCGACATGGCGGCCCCGACCGGCACACCGATCCACGCCCCTCAGGACGGCCTGGTCATCCTGGCCGAGCCCGACATGTTCTACGAAGGTGGCCTCACCCTGATCGACCACGGCCAGGGCCTGATCTCCATGTATCTGCACCAGTCGCAACTGGTTGCGCAAAAAGGTCAGTGGGTGAAGCGCGGGCAGCTGATCGGCAAGGTCGGGTCGAAAGGCCGCGCCACCGGCCCGCATCTTTGCTGGCGATTGAAATGGGGCGACCGCCATATGGACCCCAGCCTTATGGTCTCCGGGTGACGGCTCCGGTTTAGAACGGATCGGCGCAACAACTTTCAATTGTGTGCACTATTATACTATCCGGGAATTGCTGCGCCGCAGCGAATAAACCGGAGGTAGCGCTTTGCCGCAATAACCCTACGATCCTGCACGGTTTTTTTCTGCGGCAGGCGAAATATTCGCTTGAAAGCGTTTGCAGTTTCAGCATAACAGGACTACGCGCCACACGATCAATAATATAAAACGCGACTGTCACGAAGACACATATGGCTGATTACAGTAGCTTGAAAATCCTGCTGGTTGAAGACAATCAGCATATGCGATCGATTGTCGGCGCCATCCTCAAGGGCTCCGGCATCCGCAACGTGCGCGATGCCCGCGACGGCGCCGAAGGGCTGGACCTCTTGCGTCAGTTTCCCGCCGATATCGCGCTGGTCGATTTCAATATGTTCCCGATCGATGGCGTCGAATTCACCAAGATGTTGCGCAACGCCCCCGACAGTTCGAATCCCTACCTGCCGATCATCATGATCACCGGACACTCGGAACGCTCCCGTGTCATCGAGGCGCGCGACGCCGGCGTCAATGAATTCGTCGTCAAGCCGCTGACGGCGCGCGCCCTGCTGGGACGCCTCGACTCGGTCATCATGCGCCCGCGCCCCTTTATCCGCTGTCGCACCTATTTCGGGCCGGATCGCCGCCGCACCGCCGACAAGGCCTATGCCGGCCCCTTCCGCCGCAATACCGACGGCATGTTTTAATATCCTGAGTTGGGGCCGGGTTTAATGGCCGCCCCCCTGGCGCGGGCGATTAACAGGTCTTAACAAGCCCCTTTGCGCCGTCGCCAAATCATCCCATAGTAGTCAGGTGATTCTATTTTCGCAGATTTTGAGGCAATAGATCCTTCCTGACCAAAAACACGCCCCGATCAAAGTGGCCTCCATTTTTTCGGATACGGCGTTCGACAAAATACCCAGTGTAACCGGCGCCGGAAGGCGCCTGCCGGAACCCCTGATGCGCAAACTTACGCCCTTCCTGCTGATGGCCACCTACGTCCTGCTGTCGGGCAGTCTGGGCGCCGCCCTCTATCGCGGCGCCTCCGACGTGCCGACGGGTGTCGCCGCCATGCTGGGCATGCTGGGCGTATGCGTCGCTTTCCACACCTTTATCGGCCAGCGCTTCGTCGAACACCGCCTGACCAAGGATATCGAACTGGTGCGCGATGCTCACCGCCTGATGGTCGATGCAATCGATTCGACGCAGAAGGACATGATCGAACTGGCCGACCGCGTCCAGGCCAGCCGCTCGTCGCGTTCCGACGAACTGACCTCGGAAGTCCGCATGCTGGAAGACCTGGTCAAGAAGCTCGGCGAAAGCATCGAGGATCGCCTGGCAGAATGGCAGGCCGCCCCGGTCGTCGTGCCGATGAACGGTCCGGCCCGCAGTGCGCGCGAGTCGCAGCAACTGGCCCTGATCGAGACCATCCGTGAAGCCCTGGTCGCCAACCGCGTCGATCTCTACCTGCAGCCGGTCGTCAGCCTGCCGCAGCGCAAGACCATCTTCTACGAAAGCTTCTCGCGCCTGCGCGACGTCAGCGGCCGCGTCCTGATGCCCGCCGAATACCTCAGTGTCGCCGATGCCGAAGGCCTGGTGCCGTCGATCGACAACCTGCTCCTGTTCCGCTGCGTGCAGATCGTGCGCCGCCTGGCCAAGCAGGATCGCCGCATCGGCATCTTCTGCAACATCTCGCTGACCTCCCTGCGCGACGAGACCTTCTTCCCGCAATTCCTCGAATTCCTCAACGAGAACCGTGACCTGGCCGGCGCCCTGATCTTCGAACTGGGCCAGGATGCCTTTGCGTCGCGTGGCTCGGTCGAGGCGCGCAACATGGCCAAGCTGGCCGATCTCGGCTTCCGCTTCTCCCTCGACAAGGTCACGACGATCGACTTCGATCTGCAGGACCTGCACCGCTCCGACGTGCGTTTCGTCAAGGTCGGCGTCAATGTCCTGCTCGAGCAACTGCTCAATATCGAAGGCAAGCCGGCGCTGAAGTTCCTCAAGGACATCCATGCCGGCGACTACGCCGCCCTGCTGGCGCGCTACGGCATCGAAGTCATTGCCGAAAAGATCGAAAACGAACGCCAGGTCGTCGATATCCTCGATATCGAAATCGGCTACGGCCAGGGCCACCTGTTCGGCGAACCTCGCGCCATCAAGGAGCAGGTGCTGGCCGAAACCGATCCGCCCGCCGGCTTTATGAAGTCGACTCTGCCCCAGGTCCGCCGCCGCGCCTAGGCAGGGGCACAGCCCCTGCACCCGGAATCGCTATGGAGCGCAGGCTAAGGTCTGCGTTTACGGAAAAACCCATGCTGATATTCAAGATCTTGCCCAGGGTTGAGTGGGAAGGCGTGGGTGATGCCTATGCCGGCTCAGCGCATGACCAGGCCGATGGCTTCCTGCATTTCTCGACCGGACCGCAATTGTCGGAAACCCTGCGCCGCTATTATGCCGGCCAGAGCGACCTTGTGCTGGTGGCGGTGGAATCGGAGGCCGTCACGGCCGATCTGAAATGGGAATATGCCGCATCGCGTGGCGAAGACTTCCCGCATCTGTTCCGATCTCTGAAGCGTTCGGAAGTGCTGTGGGTTCGATCTATTAGTAATGAAAAAGAGCTCTTTGTGTTGCCGTCATTAGTATAGTTAGCCACAAAAAACACGAAAAGCACGAACTTCGAGTCGTTGAAACCCTGCTGCGCGAAATGGTTTGAATAAAGGACAGCGCTTTGCGCTGTCGAGATATCGAGACGCTGGTACGCGGCAGTAGCTCAACACACGAAGTTCGTGCTTTTCGTGTTTTTCGTGGCTAAAAATCCTTAAAGCCTGTGGACCGCACCCTTGCGGTGAGACAGGTAATCACGGACAGTTTCTCTAAAGGACTGTCATATGAAGATACAACGAAGTTTTACGCCTGATACGAAGTACGAGGTTGTGCGCCGCTACATAGGTGGCGAAGCGGCCTCTGTTCTGGCTCGAGAGTTTTCGATTCGTGCGACGTTAGTGCACCAGTGGGTGGCTGCTTATCGTAAGGCAGGTTCCAGCGGTCTTCGCGGGGCCGGTCGACCAAGTAAGACAGATCGCCTGCGTGCGGTTCTATCGCCCTATGCCAGTGACGATCTTGCTGATCCGCTAGTCGTGGCGGCGCGCAGGATCGCAGCTTTGGAGCAGAAGCTGGCGCAACAAGCGCTTGAACTGGATTTTTTCAAGGACGCCTTGCCGCTCTTAGAGCGGTCTCGCCTGACGACAAATCCGTCCGGCGAGAAGATGTCTACGCCTTCATCCAAGGGCGAGCGTCGCGGCAAGGCGAAGGATTGAGCGTGGAGCGGATGTGCACTCTGTCGGGTGTTCCGCGGTCTGGCTATTATCGCCACTGGCGACAAAGCAAGCCCCTGCAAGAGGAAGCGGTTGCACGCGACCTTATCCAAAGAGCTGCTTTGAAGCAGCGCCACTATGGCTATCGTCGCATCACGCAATCGCTGCGGCGCGAAGGGCTCGATATCAACCACAAGCGTGTCTTGCGCATTCTGCGGGAGGATAACCTTCTGTGTTTACGAAAGAAAAGCTTCAAGCCGGCGACAACCCAATCTGGACATCGTTATCCCGCCTGGCCTAATCTGGCCAAGCGTGTGGCGCCGATGACGACGGATCAGTTATGGGTGGCCGACATCACCTACATCCGGTTGGATGAGGCCTTCGTCTACTTGGCAGTCATTCTCGATGCGTTCAGTCGCAAGGTCGTAGGCTGGGCCCTCCAGGACCACATGAAGACCGAACTGACACTGGAAGCCCTGACCATGGCGCTGGAAACACGCCAGGTCACGCCGGGCCTAATCCATCACACGGACCAAGGTGTTCAATATGCCTGCTCGGCATATATCGAAAAGCTGCAAAGCCACGACATCCAACCCAGCCAGAGCCGGCCCGGATGTCCCTACGACAACGCCATGGCTGAAAGCTTCATGAAAACTCTCAAATACGAGGAAATCCACGTCAGCCAATATCGAGATATCGAACATCTAAAGGCGGCGATGACCGAGTTTATAGAAAACGTCTATAACAAGACCAGGCTCCACTCAGCTCTGGGATATCGGCCACCAGAAGAGTATGAGACCATTATGGCGCTAGAAAACCAAAGCGCCGTAAAACCAGCGGCATAGCCGCTAAACCCTTGTCCGTGATTACCTGTCTCACCGCAAGGGTGCAGTCCACCTGCATCGAAGATTTTGTTGCGATGATAGAACTGGGCGTTCGTTATACCGCGGTTTAAATCTGCTCTCCTTCTAAGAATACCCTATCCCTTACCTTCCTCAGCGGTTAAACACGGCGCAAATTTCGCTGTTTACCGTGTGTGTGATGAGCCATCCTGAACTGTTGTCCGGCCTGTCGGCCGTTGCCGATAATTATGATGCCCTGCTGTGCGATATCTGGGGTGTCATCCATAATGGCCGCCAGCACTTCCCGCCCGCCTACGAAGCATTGAAACGTTTCAAGGCCGAACGCGGTCCGGTGATATTGATCTCCAATTCGCCGCGCCCGCGTGACAATCTGATCGGGCAACTGGAAAGCCTCGGCATATTCGAGGATGGCTTCTCGGCCGTGGTCTCGTCGGGCGATGCCACCCGCGAATATCTTCGGCGCTTTGCGCCTTCGGGCAAGGCCTGGCGCATCGGCGATCCGCGCGAGCAAGCCCTGTATGACGGCATCGATATCGACCTGAGCGGTGCGCCGGAGGATGCTGCCTTTATCTCGTGTTCGTCGCCGTTCAACGACGAGACCGACACCCTGGACATGTACCAGCAGGTCTTCGAGACGGCGGTACGGCGCAAGTTGGTCATGATCTGCGCCAATCCCGACAAGGTCGTGCAGCGTGGCGATAAGATCATCATGTGTGCCGGCTCCCTGGCAGATCTCTATGCCAGCCTGGGCGGCGAGGTCATCATGGCCGGCAAGCCCTACGCCCCCATCTACGAGATGTGCTACGCAGCCCTAGATTCCCTTACCGGCAAGCCGCACGACAAGTCGCGCATCCTGGCCATAGGTGACGGCCTGCCCACCGATGTCCTGGGCGCCAATGGCCAAGGGCTCGATCTTCTGTTTATCGCCGCCGGCATCCATGCCGTCGAAGCGACCGATTCGACCGGCAAGCTCGACCCGCTGCTGCTGAAAAAGCTGCTCGATGTCCAGACGGCCGAAGCGAAGTTCGTCGCCGAAGGTCTGCGCTGGTAACGCCATGGCCGGGCTTGCCGATGCACAGATAGCCGGTTTTATCCGCGACGGCTTTGTGCGCATCGACCAAGCCTTTTCCCGCGATATTGCCGACGCATGTCTGGATATCCTGTGGCGCGCCACGGGCTGCGACCGCAACGATCCGACCACCTGGACGCAACCTGTCATTCGGCTTGGCGGTTTCAATCTGCCGCCCTTCCTTGCCGCCGCCAATACGCCGGCACTGCACGCCGCCTATGACCAGTTGGCAGGTCCCGGTCACTGGCAAACGCCGACAGCCGTCGGCACCTTTCCCGTGCGCTTCCCGTCGCCGCAAGATCCAGGCGATGCCGGCTGGCATATCGACGCCAGCTTCGGCACCGACAGCCCCGACTTCCTGTCATGGCGCGTCAATATCGCTTCAAAGGGCCGTGCCCTTCTGATGCTGTTCCTCTTCTCCGACGTCGGCGAAAACGATGCCCCGACACGTATCCGCATCGGCTCGCACATCGACATGGCACGGCGCCTGGCGCCGGCGGGCGACGCCGGCCTGAGCCTGGGCGAAGTGGCAGGCAGTGGTTTTGCCGAAACGGCAAGCTGCCCGGAAACCCTCGCGACCGGCGACGCCGGTACGGTTTATCTCTGCCATCCGTTTCTGGTGCACGCCGCACAAATGCACAGGGGCTTACGGCCGCGTTTCATGGCCCAGCCGCCGCTTCTGCCTGCCCTGCCCCTGCCAGCCCTCTCCTTGAATAGTGCGTTTCCTGTGAGTCACGCCATTCGCCAGGCTCTGGCTATCTAATTTCACACCAGCGGTGGCAGGCGCCGCATGACCGGCTGTGTCTTGACGATGGCCGTACTGGTCTCTGCCTTTTCGATGATCTGGTCGAGTATGGTGTCCAGTTGCGCGATCGAGCGCAGGACCAGGCGCGCCACAAAGCAGTCGTCGCCCGTGACCTTGTCGCAGGAGACAAACTCCGGAATGTCTTCGATCAATTTCTGTACGATGTAGAGCTTGCCCGGCAAAGGCCGGATACGAACTATGGCCTGCAGCGTATAGCCCAGCGCAACGGGATCGACATCGATCGTAAATCCGCGAATAACCCCCCTCTCCTCCAGCCGGCGCACACGTTCGGACACGCTGGGCGCCGACAGGTCGACCTGTTGCGCCAAGTCCTTCAGCGAGATCCGCGCGTCACGGCTCAGGATATCGATAATGCGGCGGTCGAGTTCGTCGATCATTTTATAAGGCCACCACTCTAATAAAACATATTTATCGAAGGTAAAATCACCAATACACCTTTTTCTGCCCATATAAAACCCCGTCTTGCCCGCCTATTCTTGCAGCCTGATCACAACAGGAGGTCATGATGACGGAACAGGGACGCGGCGCCGCAGAGATGACGGCGGCCATGGTGGTTTTGGGAACGATCGGCTGGTGTGTCATCCAGTCGCATCAGCCAGTGATGGATATCGTCTTCTGGCGCTGCGCCTTTGGCGCCGTCACCCTGGCGATCATTTGCTCGGCCCTTGGCCTGTTCCGCCAACTGACCTGGCGTACGGCCGGCATTGCCGCCCTCGGAGGCATCGCCATCGTCGCCAACTGGCTGTTGCTGTTTGCCGCCTTTCCGCGCGCCACCATCTCGGTCGCCACGGCCGCCTACAATACCCAGCCCTTCATGTTGCTGGGATTAGGCGCCGTTGTATTCCGCGAACGGATTACCCCCGCCAAGCTCGCCTGGCTCGCTCTCGCCTTTGGCGGTACGCTGTTGCTGATCGAGGCGAAACCGGGAGATCACGGCAGCGACTATTTCAGCGGTATCGCCATGGCCCTGGCCGCCGCCTTCTTCTATGCCCTGGCAGCCATCGCCGCCAAGCAATTGAAAGGGACACCACCGCACCTTATCGCCCTGATCCAGGTTACGGTCGGGCTGGTCCTGCTGGCGCCCTTCGCACACTGGCATGCGCTGCCGTCGACGCCAACCGCCTGGGCCCTGCTGGCAACCCTCGGCATTGTCCATACCGGCCTGGTCTACATCCTGCTGTACGGCGCCATCCAGAAACTGCCGACCAACCTGACCGGCGCCCTGTCCTTCATCTATCCCGTCGTGGCCATTGCCGTCGATTACCTGGCCTTCGGACATCGCCTGCAATGGGGCCAGATGATCGGCGCCGTCCTGATTCTCACCGCCGCCGCCGGCATGACCCTGGGCTGGTCGTTGCGGACACGGCGCGCGTCACAGCAGGTGGCGGTAGACGATAAAGCCTGAGCGTTCGGCGACGCGGTCATAGAGGCGCTGGGCGACGATGTTGGTCTCATGGGTTTGCCAGTAGACCCGCGCGGCGCCTGCGGCCGTAGCCTCGGCATACACCGCTTCTATTAAGGCTTCGCCGATACCCTGGCCGCGGGCCGTTTGCGCCGTGAACAGGTCCTGCAGGTAGCAGCTGGGTGCAATGGCCGAGGTGCTGCGGTGATAGAGATAATGGACGAGGCCGATCAGCCGGCCGTCCCGTTCGGCGACGCAGGCGTGCACGGGTTCATCGGGATCGAAGAAACGTGCCCAGGTCGTTTGTGTCACCGCCTCGGGCAAGGCCGTTTCCCCTTCCCGGCCGTAAAAGGCATTATAGCCGTCCCACAGGGAGCGCCACTGGGCGGCGTCATCTGGGCGAAGTGGTAGAACAGTGTAGGTCATGCCCGTACCTTACCGATGACAGCTCTGGCTTGCAGCACACAAACGATTTCCGATTGCATGGCAACAGAATGTGCAAGATCAGCGGCAAACCTCGTTTGCCGCTGATCCCGCACCATCGCAAATTGTCCATCCTTTGCCCGTTTCCGGGCACGGCTCTTGGGTGGCCGTCAGATGCCTTTGCTTTGTCTTTAGAGAAGTGTTGCGCTGTCTAGTCGAACAGGGCGTCGATATCGTCCTGGCTGTTCGTCTTACCCATATCTTCGGGGGCAATGTCGAACATGGAGTCGATATCATCCTGGCTGTTGGTCTGCGCAGCCGGCGCGGGGGCAGGCGCTGGAGCGGGCGCAGGTTTCGGCGCAGGAGCCGGAGCCGGAGCGGCCTTGGCGGCAGGAGCCGGTGCAGGTGCAGGTGCCGCGGCCTTGGGAGCCGGTGCAGGTGCTGCGGGTTTAGGAGCCGGAGCCGGTGCGGGCGCCGGAGCAGGTTTCGCCGCCAGGGCATCGACCTTGACTTCCGGTTCGTCTGGTCCGTCAAACGAGTCGAACATCGCGTCGATGGCGTCCTGCTTGGTTTCCGGACCGCCGATGGCGGGACCGTTGAGCAGCAGGTCGTGGCGGCGCTTTTCTTCGGCCGTCATGGTTTGCGGGGCGCTGTCTTCGTCGATGCCGAGCGTATTGGCCAGGCGGCCGACACGTTCTTCGATCTGCTTCAGGACGTTGACGACCTTCGACACGCGTTGCCCGGTGATGTCCTGGAACGAACAGGCTTCGAAGATTTTCATGACCTCGTCATCGACCGCGGCCTTGTAAGCCTTCGGATCGCTGACATCGAAGCCCATGATGGCTTCGGCGCAATTCATGATGTTGTGGGTGGCGTTCTCGGTATCACGGGTAATGGCTTCGAGCTCGGCGCCTGCAGTCGGGATCCGGTCATGTGAAATGTCGTGCGGACGCATTTCACGGATCTCTTCCTTGGCCTTGGCGATGTAGCCCGCAATGACACGGAATTCGTCGGAGCGGCGCTTGTCGAGCTGCTGGAAGAAACCGCGCATCAGGGCGACCAGCGCTTCCGACTGCTGCATCAGATTGATCAGCTTGGGTTCAAGTTCAGTGGCCATAGCGGGATCGAGATCCGCTATGTCGAACTCGTCGCGCTTTTCTGCTGGCATTGCCATGGTGTATGTATTCCGAAAAAAGATTTACCGAAGCAGTACGAAGAGTGTCACCACTTTTCGTTAATAAACCGCGACTGACGCGGATCAGAATTCGCCGAGAACCGCGGTGATTTTCTGCTTGAGGGTTGCTGCGTTGAACGGCTTGACGATGTAGTTGTTCACGCCGGCCTTCTTCGCTGCAATGACGTTTTCCGTCTTGCTTTCGGCCGTAACCATGATGAACGGCGTGCGCTTCAGGCCATCATCGGCCCGAACCTTGAGCAGCAGCTCATAGCCGGTCATCGGTTCCATGTTCCAGTCGGAGATGACCAGGCCATAAGAACCCTTTTTCATTTTGTCGAGCGCTTCGGTGCCGTCCGAGGCTTCTTCGACATTTTCGAAGCCAAGCTGCTTCAGGAGATTGGAAATAATCCGCAGCATCGTCTTATAGTCATCGACTACAAGAACCGGCATGGACATATCGATGGCCATGTGAGTAACGCCCCACTTTTTCTAAGTGAACCTGCAACGTGCAGGCCCTTCGGTTAAGACAGGACCCAATATGGGGCAAAGTCGATAAAATCAGGTTAAGGTCGTTTTCTAATTTTTCTTATATATTTCAATAATATAAGCTCTGTTAACCACGAAATATGGTGAAATTCGCTTCACCCTGGCAAACAATTTTCGACAAAAATGGCCATCAGGCAGGCTACGGACGCCGTCTGCCTCCCATATCCGCAGGGTCAGGGCCCATCGAAACCCCGGTGTTTCCCCTTCCCTTGCCCTTTTGCTTGGACTAGGGAGGAAGGGTTTTCTGCAATCCAAACCTGCGACGGCCCTATGAGCACAGCCTTTTATCTCGATGAACTCAGCCTGGAACAGACGGCTTCGCGCGTCTTTACGGTCGACGACGCCGCCATCCAGGGATTTGCCGATGTCTCGACCGACCATAACCCGGTCCATGTCGATGAGGATTTCGCCGCCGCCTCGCCGTTCAAGGGACGAATCGCCCATGGCATGCTGATGGGCGCCTATATTTCGGCGACGCTGGCGGGTGAATTACCGGGGCAAGGCGCCATCTATGTCTCGCAGAGCCTGAATTTCAAACGCGCCGTCCGCCCGGGCGACGAGGTGACCGTCATCGTCACCATCACCGCCATCGATGCGAAGTCGGGGCATGTCACGCTCGCCACCGTATGCAAGGTGCGCAACAAGACCTTTGTTGACGGCACTGCCGTCGTTATCGCTCCCAAAAGACCTGCCTGACGTGTTTGCCAACCTGCCCGCCTCCCTGCTACCCGTCCGTCTTCAGGTTCACCATCTGAGCCTGGACGCGCAAAGCCATGTCCGCGATATGCCGGAGCCGCGCGCCTCGGACATTCCGCCGGGCGCCGCCGCTGCCATCGGCAGCTTCGATGGCGTTCATATCGGCCATCAGCATGTCATAGAGTCGGCCGTTCGCGCTGCCCGGGCCAGCGGCCGCAAATCGGCAGTCATCTGTTTCGAACCGCACCCGCAGAGCTTCTTCCATCCCGACAGCACACCGTTCCGCCTGATGGACCTGTCGCAGCAGTTGCGCGCCTTCGAGGCCCTGGGCGTCGACTATGCCTATGTTCTCGATTTCGAAAAGCAGATGTCGTCGCTGACGGCCGAAGAGTTCGCCCGGCTGATCCTGCGTGACCAACTTCACCTTAGTCATGTGTCGGCGGGCTTCGATTTCCGTTTTGGCACGCGTGGCCAGGGCAAGGCCGAGGACCTGACCGCTTTCGGGGAGGCGCTCGGCTTCACCACCGATATCCTGCCACAGCAGAGCGACGAGGCCGGCAACAAGCTGTCGTCATCGAGCGTGCGCGATGCCCTGCTGGCCGGCGACATCGCCCGGGCGACCGAAATCCTCGGGCGGCCGCAAGCCTATCTCGGCCAGGTCATCCATGGCGCCAAGATGGGCCGGACCATCGACTTCCCGACACTGAACCTCAGCATGGGTGACTATCAGCGCCCGCGCTACGGCATCTATGTCACACAGACCGTGCTGGCCGACGGCCGGATCGTCAATGGCGTCAGCAATATCGGCGTGCGTCCGACGGTCGGCGGCAATATCGAACTGCTGGAAACCTACCTGTTCGACTTCGCCGAGGAAATCTACGGCCAGGTGGTTGAAACCCGCCTCCTCGACTTCATCCGCCCCGAAGCCAAGTTCGATTCGTTCGAGGCCCTGAAGGTCGAGATCCAGAACGACGCCGCCAAGGCCCGCGCCTATTTCGCCCGCACGACCGGCTGACGCAGGAGGGTGCGCCGCTGGTCCGGCGCCACCTTGCGCCAGTCGGTCAGATAGATCTCGTGACTGCGGCCGTTTTCGATCAGCCCCCGTTCCGCCATCGCCGCGTCGACGCGTGCCCGGGCCTCAGGCATCCGTTCGCAGGCGCCGACATGCAGGATCTGCAGGCAGCCGCCTTCATCGAACACTTCGAGACGCGCACGCTCGACACCCGGCAGGCCGTTCTTCAGCAGGACCTCGGCCCGAGCGGCGGCGAGCTGGTTCGGGCAGATCCAGTCGGGCTGCAGCATCATCAGGGTCCATGCCCCGTCCCGTTCAGGTCCAGGCCACAGCCCCTCCAGCGGACCGACCGCATAGTCGCGACCGAAGGTCTGTTTGCTCATGAATTTGAGGGTATAGGACAGGCCGCACAGGGCCTCCATGGCCTGGGCGCCGTCGGGGCTTGTCAACGGAGCACCACGGCCGTCGAACATCAGGTAGTTGAGCGGCGGCACGGATATCAGGACCGCGTCCTTTTCCGGGGCGCTGTAGAGGGACTGGTATTCGGCCTTAAGATCGATACGCGACATGGATGATCTCCTTTGCGGGGAGCATGCGCCCCCCACTGGACAAACTGCGTCAGCAGCCGCTTTCGTGCTTTTGCAAAGCTTGCCCCTTCCCAGCCCTTGCCCGCTCTGATAAAGCCTCAGCCATGTCGACTGCGGACCTGAGTATACGAATTATGGCCCCGGTATAGGTTCCGAACCGGGCCTGTGCCGGGAAATACCGCCGCCTGCGCAATGACCTGCGCGCCTTCGGCTGTAATCATGGCCGACACCTCTATTATACAGACCTGAATCTCCCCCATGTCCGAACCAATGTCCGAATCCGAAACCGCCTCCGTTCTTCCCGCCACAACCGGCCGCGATTATCGCGAAACCGTCTTCCTGCCCGAAACCGAATTTCCGATGCGTGCCGGCCTGCCCAAGGCCGAGCCGGAAATGCTGAAGAAGTGGGATGCCGCCGACCTGTACCACTCGGTGCGCAAGGCGCGCCAGGCCGCAGGCGCCCCCCTGTTCGTGCTGCACGACGGCCCGCCCTACGCCAACGGCAATATCCATATCGGTCACGCCCTCAACAAGATCCTCAAGGACTTCGTCGTCCGCTCGAAGTTCCTGATGGGTTACGATGTCGATTACGTCCCGGGCTGGGATTGCCACGGGCTGCCGATCGAATGGAAGATCGAAGAAGAGTTCCGCGCCAAGGGCCGCAAGAAGGATGAGGTCCCCGCGGCCGAGTTCCGCAAGGCCTGCCGCGAATATGCCGCCAGATGGATCGACAGCCAGCGCGACGAGTTCAAGCGCCTGGGCGTGCTCGGCGACTGGGACAAGCGCTACGCCACCATGGACTTCTCGACCGAGGCCAGCGTCACCGCCGAGTTCCACAAGTTCCTGATGTCGGACCAGCTTTATCGCGGCTCCAAGCCGGTCATGTGGTCGCCGGTCGAGCGCACCGCCCTGGCCGATGCCGAGGTCGAATATCATCCGCACGTGTCGCCGACCATCTGGGTCCGCTTCCCGGTCACCAATCCGTCGACCTCGTCGGTCATCGGCGATTCCGCCGAGGACGCCGACGACCTCAACGCCGCCATGGCCGATACCTCGGTGGTTATCTGGACCACGACACCGTGGACCATCCCGGCCAACCGCGCCGTTTCGTTCAATCCGAAGATCGCCTATTCGGTCTACGAGATCACCCATATGAAGTCCGAGGCCGATCTCGGCTTCGCGCCGTGGGCGGCGCCGGGCGACAAGCTGATCCTGGCCGACAAGCTGGCCGAGTCCGTGCTGACGGCCGCCAACGCCACCAAGTGGCGCAAGGTCATCGACGTACCTCCTAACGTCCTGGCCGGCCTGGTCCTGGCCCATCCGCTGGCGCAGATCGATCCGGGTTACGGCTTCACCGTGCCGATGCTGGCCGGCGATCACGTCACCGACGATGCCGGTACGGGTTTCGTCCATACGGCGCCGGGCCACGGCGCCGACGACTACCTGGTCTGGCTTGCCTCGGGCCGCAGTCTCGACACCATCCCCGACACCGTCAATCCCGACGGCGCATATTATCCGCACGTGCCCCTGTTTGGCGGCCTGCAGGTCCTGGAAGTCGAAGGCAAGAAGGCCGGCAAGTTCGGTCCGGCCAATGGCGCCGTCATGGAAAAGCTGATCGAGGCCGGCAACCTTCTGGGGCGCGGCCGCGTCGAGCACTCCTATCCGCACTCGTGGCGCTCCAAGGCCCCGGTCATCTTCCGCAATACGCCCCAGTGGTTTATCCGCATGGATGGCGAGACGGGCTTGCGTGACAAGGCCCTGGCCGCCATCGCCGCCACCGAGTTCTTCCCCGCCGCCGGCCGCAACCGCATCCAGTCCATGGTCGAAAGCCGCCCAGACTGGCTGATCAGCCGCCAGCGCAACTGGGGCACGCCGCTTGCCATGTTCGTCGACAAGGCCAGCGGCCAGCCGCTGAAGGATGAGGCCGTCAACAAGCGCATCACCGACCTGATCACCGAGGGCGGCGCCGATGCCTGGTTCACCCGTCCCGATGCCGACTTCCTCGGCAACAGCTACAATCCCGATGATTACGAGAAGATCACCGACATCCTCGATGTCTGGTTCGATTCGGGTTCGACCCATGCCTTTACGCTGGAGGGCCGTGCCGATTCGAAATGGCCGGCCGATCTCTATCTCGAAGGCTCCGACCAGCACCGTGGCTGGTTCCAGTCGAGCCTGCTCGAAGGCTGCGGCACGCGCGGCCGCGCCCCTTTCGATGCCGTCCTGACGCACGGCTTCGTCCTCGACGAGCAAGGGGAAAAGATGTCGAAGTCCAAGGGCAATGTCGTCGCCCCACAGGACATCGCCAAGGAATCCGGCGTCGAGATCCTGCGCCTGTGGGTCGCCCTGGCCGACTATTCGGAAGACCTGCGCATCGGTAAGCAGATCATCCAGACCACGGTTGACGCCTATCGCAAGCTGCGCAACACCATGCGCTACCTGCTGGGCGCCCTGAACGGCTACACCGATGTCGAGGCCGTCGCCTATTCCGACCTGCCCTCGCTGGAACGCTATATCCTGCACGAGACGCAACGCATCGACCTGATCGTGCGCGAAGCCTATGGCCGCTACGACTTTGCCGATGTCATCCGCCCGGTGTCCGACTTCTGCTCGCAGACCCTGTCGGCGCTCTATTTCGACATCCGCAAGGACGCTCTGTATTGCGATCGTCCCGACGCCGTTCGCCGCCGCGCCTGCCGCACCGTGATGAACATCCTGTTCGAGCGCCTGACCGCATGGCTGGGCCCGATCATGACCTTCACCATGGAAGAGGCATATGCCAGCCGTCATCCGGGCGTCGAGGCCAACCTGTTCCGTATCCTGGAAGCAGCGCCGGAAGAGTGGATCAACAATTCCGAAGCCGATCGCTGGGGCAAGATCGAAACCGTGCTGTCGGTCGTAACCGCCGCACTGGAAGACAAGCGCCGCGACAAGGTCATCGGTTCGGCCCTGGAAGCCAATCCGACGGTGTTCATCGCCGATAACGGCCTGTTCGAAGCCTTCGACGGTATTGACGCCGCCGAGGTCTTCCGCACCTCGCAGGCGCAGTTGTCGGGCGAAGCCGCACCCCACCATGCCTTCCGCCTTGACGGCGTCAACATGGTCGCCGTCGGCTTTGCCCTGGCGACCGGCCACAAGTGCCAGCGGTCGTGGCGTATCCTGCCGGAGGTCGGCAGCGATTCCCGCTATCCCGACCTGTCGCTGCGGGACGCCGACGCCGTAGCGGCGTGGGATAAGTCGCATGCGTGAGATGATCGCTGACCTGCGCGCCGCGCCCGTAACACGCTTCGGGCTTTACTGCCTGGCCATCCTCGCCGCCGTCATCATCGTCGACCAGGCGACAAAGGCCTGGGTTTTGTATGGATTGCGTCTGTTGCCACAGGAAACGGTCAAGATTCTGCCGTTCTTTTCCTTCACCTTCGTGCAGAACAGAAGCATGAGCTTCGGGCTTTTGCCCAGCGGACAGGTGGTGCGCTGGCTTTTGACCGTCTTTCAACTGGTTGCGGGCCTTGGCCTGGGCTACGCCATGATCAAGCAGGCAAAGCGGCTTCCGGCCGTGGCCCTGGGCCTGATCGCCGGCGGCGCCATTGGTAATGCCATCGACCGCATCCGCTTTGGTTCGGTAGTCGATTTTCTCGACTTTTCGGGGACGCATGTCTTTCCGTGGGTCTTCAATGTCGCCGACAGCGGTATAACGATCGGGGTTGCCTTGCTGGGTTGGTATTTCCTGCGCAGCGAGCAAGCGGCAGCGAAACAGACGGGGGCATGAGACCAGTGCAGTGCGGCATTCGCAAAGCGCTTGGCATGACCCGATAAACACAGTATCACTTCCTGCCCGGGCGCTGCCTGGGCCGGGGACCTTTAGGATTACGCCTCATGTTAATCCAAAAGTGGCGACCACTTTTTGGCATGAGGCCTGGACGGAGCAAATAATGAAGTCGCTGAAGATCGCCGGTGTGCTGGTTATGGCCGGTTTGGGCCTGACGGCATGCGAGTCGACCAAGAATGCCCTGGGGCTGAACAAGGTCGTGCCCGACGAATTCCGCGTCGTGACCAAGGCTCCGCTGGTCGTGCCGCCCGATTATGCCCTGCGTCCGCCCGCGCCCGGTGAACCGCGCCCGCAGGAACTGCAGCCGGAAAGCGCTGCGCGCCAGGCCCTTCTGGGTCAGCGCGACGCCTCCACGCGCAGCCAAGGTGAACAGTTGCTGGTCGCCCAGGCCGGTGGCGACAAGGCCGATCCGTTGGCGCGTTATGTCGTCGACGACGAATTCGGCGACCTCGCCTACAAGGACGAGGGTTTCTCCAACATGGTTATGTTCTGGCACAAGAAGCCGGCGCCGACCGAAGCCAATACCAATGCCCAGATCGCCCAGGAATCGACGCCGATCGATCCGACCGCGGAAAAGGCTCGCCTGACGGCGTTGACCGGCGACCAGCCGATCATCATCGCGCAGAAGAAAGAGCAGAAGTTCAAACTGCCCGGCCTGTAAGTCCGGAGCAGCGAAAAATCCAAAAGGCGTTCTTATCCGGAACGCCTTTTTTATTGGCGTTTTTTAGCTCAAACGCCGCATGGCTCGCCGCCCTTAGAAGCGTGCTAACGCTTCGCTCTTTGAGCACAAGGACGGCGGCGTGCGGTCACACCCTCCCAACGGCCAAAGCAAGGGCCGTTGGTATAAAAGGAGACAGAGATGTCCAAACTGCTGATTTCCGCTACAGTCCTGGCCTTTATGGCGGTCGCTGCCCCTGCCCTGGCTGCTACCGCGCCCGAGTGCAAGGCCGACGCCTCGCTCGACACCCGCGTCAAGGCAGCCATGGCTAAGGCCGACCGTCCGGCCGACCAGACCGCGCTCGATGCCAACCGCCTCGGCGAGGTCCAGTTCCTGCTCAGCCACGTCAAGCCGGGTGACCATGTTCTCGATCTCGGCGCCGGCAAGGGCTATTCGACCATGATCCTGTCGGCAGCCGTCTGCGGCGGCTCGGTCGATTCGCAGAATCCCGAGCAATGGGACGTTACCTACAAGGAAGGCCCGGCGCGCGAGGCCCTGGCCAAGGCACGCAGCAATATCCACCTGCTGACCGTCGATTTCGACAAGGTACCGGCCCCCAAGCCGCTGTACGACGCCATCTTCATCGGCACGATCTACCACGACACCTATAATGTGCCGAGCCATGACGCTGCAGTGCTCGACAAGAGCCTGATGGCCGATCTGAAGCCGGGCGGCATCGTCATCCTGACCGACCATCGCTCGGCCGACGGCAAGGGCGCGGCCGACACCAATACCCTGCACCGCATCGACAAGGCCCAGGTGATCAAGGACTTCACCGATGCCGGTTTCGAAGTCGCCGACGACTCCAATGTCCTGGCCAATCCGGCCGACGATCATACGCTGAAGGTGTTCGATCCAACCGTCCGCGGCAAGACCGACCGTATGGCCCTGGTCTTCCGCAAGCCGAAATAGGCTTGACGTCACCCCGACAGTTAAAAGGGCCACGCATCGCGTGGCCTTTTTCTTGAGTGGCCGATTCAATCATTGATTAATATTTAATGCATATAAACTACGACGGCTGCTCAAGATAATTCGCGAAAATCTGCGGTTTCATATCGTCAGTCCAAACGCGCGCCAAGCCTTCCGAATAGATAATATAATCCGTAGATTAGCGTAAATTTTTCGATGAGCTTTTCGACTGTCGCGGCCTGGTTGGTTTGGGATCCCGGCACTTCACGCGGCTACGGAAATCATCGACGAAAATCATCGCCCCGGTACGTCGAGAATTGGAAAATCAATTATTGATATTTGTTGTCTGATATCGCTCCTGTTGAGTCGGTGCGGTTTTCAAGGCGAGACAAAAAGGGCGACTCCGGCTACGGTACGGGGATGTCTATTATCCAGCGTCTCCCCCAGGATACCATCAACCGCATCGCCGCCGGCGAGGTGGTCGAACGTCCCGCCTCCGCCATCAAGGAACTGATCGAAAACGCCATAGATGCCGGTGCGACCCAGATCGATATCCGCGCCGATATGGGCGGGCTGTCGCGCATCCTGATCGAAGACAATGGCCACGGCATGGGCCCGGAAGACCTGCAGCTGGCTATCGAACGCCATGCCACCTCCAAGCTGAAGCCCCAGGACGACGGTAGCTGGGATCTGCTGCATATCCGTACCCTCGGTTTCCGCGGCGAAGCCCTTCCCTCCATGGGTTCGGTGGCCCGCCTCACCCTGACCTCGAAGCCGCGCGGCAGTACGGCGGCCCAGAGCCTGACCGTCGACGCCGGCGCCGTATCGCCGCTGCGTCCGGCAGGCTTCTCGTCCGAGCATGGCACGCGTATCGAACTGTCCGACCTGTTCTATGCCACCCCTGCCCGGCTCAAGTTCATGAAGTCGGAGCGTTCCGAGAACATGGCCATCACCGAGGAAGTCAAGCGCCAGGCCATGGCGCACGAAGACGTCGGCTTTACCCTGGAGCTTGAAGGCAAGAGGGTCTTGCGTCTCTATCGTGAGGTTGGCGGCTTCGAGGGACGCCTGAAGCGCCTGGCGGCCCTGCTGGGCGCCGACTTCTCGGACAATGCCCTGCTGATCGATCAGGAGCGCGAAGGCATTCGTTTGACAGGGTATGCCGGCCTGCCGACCTTTTCGCGCGGCAACGCCCTGCATCAGTATCTCTTCGTCAATAACCGCCCGGTGCGCGACAGGCTGCTGGCGGGTGCCCTGCGGGGCGCCTATGCCGATTTCCTGGCGCGTGATCGCCATCCGCTGGCGGCGCTGTTCGTCGAGATCGATCCGCAGGATCTCGACGTCAACGTCCATCCGGCCAAGACAGAGGTCCGCTTCCGCGATCCCAACATGGTGCGCGGCCTGATCATCGGTGCGTTGAAACACGCCCTGGCCTCGGCTGGCCACCGGGCATCGACGACCGTCGCCAACCAGACCCTGGGCGGTTTCCGCATCGAGCCTGTGCAGCCGGTTTTGGGCTTCGCGCGTCCTGCGCCTGCCTACCCATCGCCCTATGTTTCCGCCCCCTTTTCGTCTGACCGCCCGACGGCGTCGCAACTGGCTGCCGTACGCCCCTATATGGCACCTGAACCCTTCCTGCCCGGCGCCCGCGTGGAGGCCGTTTTACAAGATGTAAAACCTTACAGCGATTGGGGTGTGGCCGAGGCGCCGGCACCCGCTGTGTCTGCAGGGAGCCAGTATTCTCCGGTCGAATCGACAGACGTTATAACTCAGGTTTCGGAGCTGGCTAGCTTCCCCTTGGGGGCGGCACGGGCGCAGATCCACGAGACCTATGTCATCGCTCAGACGGCCGACGGGCTAGTCATTGTCGACCAGCATGCGGCCCATGAGCGCCTGGTTTACGAGCAAATGAAACAGGCCATGGCCGACGGGCGCGTCATCAGCCAGAGCCTGCTGATCCCCGAGATTGTCGACCTTGAGCGCGAAGAAGTTACGCGCCTGATGGCGCGCGCCGGCGACCTGTCCGACATGGGCCTGGGTCTCGAGGCGTTTGGACCGACCAGCGTGCTGGTGCGCGATGTGCCGACACTTCTTGGCGATTGCGATATCCCGGGCCTGGTCCGCGACCTGGTCGACGACCTGACCGAGCATGGCGAACTGCTGGCCCTGAAGGAACGCATGGCGGAAATCTGCGGCGACCATGCCTGTCGCCACAGCGTACGTTCCGGACGGCGACTGACCGGGGAAGAGATGAATGCCCTGCTGCGCCAGATGGAATCGACCCCGCATTCCGGCCAGTGCAATCACGGCCGTCCCACCTATGTCGAACTTAAGCTGAAGGATATCGAGCGGCTGTTCGGCCGGCGGTAGGTTCCGCTTACGTGGTTGAAAATTCTTAAATCCGAAGTTCGAAATTCAGACACGACAAAACCCGCCTACAGCTTCGTATAGGCTTTTGCGCAGCACAAATTGTGAGAAAAATCGTAGCCGGCTGTCAGAGCCTTGGCGAGCGCAGTCTTTCCGCGCTCGCCTTAGCCTTGCCCCACCCATCGAACCGATGATCCGGCACTTCAACGCATAAAAAAACCCGCAGCCAACGGCCACAGGCGAATAGGATCAATGCGTCAGATTGAGAATGATGAGGCCGAGCCCCATAACAACGCCCCATGCCTGGACGCTGAGGCCTGCCACGAGCAGGAGCTTCAGCGCATCCTGACGGCCCTTGGCTGGACGCGTCTTTGCCGTTTGTACGAATTGATTGTCCATCACTTACCCCTAGTCTGCAACAGTCTGAACCCGAGGCGCTAGCGGCAATTTTTATGCCGTCCTTATTTTTACGCCTTGTTAAGGACATAGTGTGGATAAGAACGGCCAACCGTCAATAGAAAATGTTTAAGCGTGCGTTAATTTTACCACTATTGGGGTTAAAACGCAGTTTTTATACATTTGAATCAATGACTTATTTTATGTAAATTTTTTGTTTAAGGAACAAAACCGTGGCGGCGCCATAGGTTTTTGTGTTGATTATTTGCCACGCATCTGTGGCAAAATCATCCTCATCGGCGCCACGCTCATAAACGATTGTGGCATTTTCGGTCAGCCAGTTGCCCGTAATGAGACAGTCGAGGGCACGCTCGCCCAGGCCTTGTTTATAAGGTGGATCAAGAAAGCATAAGTCGAAGGCCTCGGCCTGGCTGCCGGGACGAGTGCCGAGTTGGGTGGCGTCCCTGCGGTGAACGCGGGTATTGCCGAACAGGCCAAAAGCTTCGACATTGTCGCGAATGGCGCCGCGCGCCGCGTCGTCGGTTTCGACGAACAAGCAGAAGGCGGCTCCGCGCGACAAGGCCTCGAAGCCCAGCGCGCCAGAGCCGGCAAAGACGTCCATGACTCGCGCGCCATCGAGATCCGTCGCCCACTCGGCGTGCGCCAGGATGTTGAAGATGGCCTCACGGGCACGATCGGATGTCGGGCGCGTGGTGCGCCCGTCGGGCGTCACGATCTGACGCCCCTTATGCTGGCCGCCGACGATACGCATGCGCGCTGTCAGTCGCGATCACGGCGCGGCTTGCCGCCAAAGCCGCCAGAACCGCCACCAGGCTTGCCACCGGACTTGAAGCCACCCGGACGGGCACCACCGGCACCGCCAGGCTTACCCTTGTAGCCGCCACCACGGAAGCCATCCGAAGACGGGCGATCAGAACGCGGGCCACTTGATTTGAAGCCACCCGGCTTGCCGCCACCGGACTTGTATCCGCCCGGCTTGTAGTCACTGTTGGCGGGACGCGGACGGTCGCCATAGCTCGGGCGATCACCGGTCGGACGGTCGCCTGCGGGACGGTCACCACCCGGGCCCTTATAGCCACGGCCCGAATAGCCACCCTCGCGCTTTTCGCTGAAGTCGCGCTTCGGGCGATCTTCAAAGCTGCGTTGCGGACGATCACCAGAAGGCTTGTCACCGAAATCACGCTTCGGACGGTCGTTGAAGTCGCGCTTCGGACGATCTCCGTACGGCTTGGCGTCAAAGCTGCGCTGCGGACGGTCACCATAGGACTTCGCGCCGAAATCACGCTTCGGGCGATCATCACTGGAGCGCTGCGGGCGGTCGCCGTAAGGCTTGTCACCGAAATCGCGCTTCGGACGGTCGTTGAAATCACGCTTCGGACGATCTCCGTAAGGCTTGGCGTCAAAGCTACGCTGCGGGCGGTCACCATAGGACTTCGCGCCGAAATCACGCTTCGGGCGATCGTCACCGGAGCGCTGCGGGCGGTCGCCGTAAGGCTTGTCACCGAAATCGCGCTTCGGACGGTCGTTGAAATCCCGCTTGGGGCGATCATCGTTGGAGCGCTGCGGGCGGTCTGCGTACGACTTGGCACCGAAATCACGCTTCGGGCGGTCGTCGAAGCTACGTTGCGGCCGATCGTCACTGTTACGCTGCTGGCCGCCGAATTCGCGCTTGGCCCGCTCATAGGCACCGGCTTCACCAGCCGGCGGAGCGCCCCGATCCTCACGCGACGTGAAGGGACGACGCTCACCATAGGAACGGTTTCCGTCACGCGCCCCCCCATCACGCGGTGCCCCATCACGCGGTGCCCCATCTCTGGGCGCCATGCTGCTGCGATCGCCGCCCGGACGATAGGGCTTCTTGAACGGCTTGCGATCGCCATCGGAGCGCTCCCCGCCTTCGCTGCGCTCGGGACGCGGCGTCCAGGCCGGCTTGCCGCCTTCACGCTCGGCACGTTCCGGACGCGGGGTCCAGGCACGCTTCTCGCCACCTTCGCGCGGCGTAAAGTCGCGCGGGGCGGCATCCGACTGCGGACGGCGGTCACGGGCTTCACCGTCACCTTCGAAACGTGGGCGTTCGTCGAAATCGCGCTCAGCGAAGACGCGCTTGTCCTCAAAGGTACGGCGCATGCGCGGACCATCGCCCGCCTGACGTTCACGCGGCGCACGTACAGCCTCGTCGCGGCCCTTGCCGAAGCGATCACCACCGCTGCGGCGGCCGGCGCCGGCAGTACCTTCGCTGCGCAGGCGCGGCGCATCGCGTGTCTGGCTGACGCCTTCGATCGGCATGTTGCGCGGATCGATCTTGTCGCTGAGCAGTTCGCGAATGACCCGCGGGCCGACCTCTTCGACTTCGCCCGGTTCGAGATTGCCCAGTTGGAACGGACCGTAGGCAAGACGGATCAGGCGATTGACCTTCAGGCCGATCGATTCCAGCACCTTGCGGACTTCGCGGTTCTTGCCTTCGGTAATGGCCACCGTCAGCCAGACATTGGCGCGGCCGTCGGCCTTGTCCTGCTTCTTGTCGAGCGTGGCTTCCATCGGCCCGTAGATGACGCCTTCGACGGTCGTACCGTCCTTCAGACGATCCAGTTCGGCCTGGCTGGTATTGCCGAGGGCGCGGGCACGATACCGGCGGACCCAGGCGGTCGACGGCATTTCCAGGGCGCGCGCCAGTTCACCGTCATTGGTGAGCAGCAGCAGGCCTTCGGAGTTGAGATCGAGACGGCCGACCGATATGACGCGCGGCAGGGGTTGCGGCAGCTTTTCGAAAACGGTCGGGCGGCCCTGCGGGTCCGAATGGGTGGTCATCAGGCCGATCGGCTTGTGGTAACGCCACAGGCGGGTTGGTTCGGCCTTGCCGATCTGCTGACCTTCGACGGTGATGATATCGGCCGAGGTGACCAGGACGGCCGGAGTTTCGAGGATGCGGCCATTGACGGCGATCTTGCCGAGGCCGATCAGGCGTTCGACTTCGCGGCGCGAGGCCAGGCCGGCGCGGGCCAGAACCTTGGCGATACGTTCCGAGGGCAGCTTGGCCTTGTCGCCGAACTTGTCGCCCTTCTTGTCACCGAACTTGCCGCCCTTGTCGCCGAACTTGTCGCCGGGCTTGAACACTTTTCTGGGACGGGGGGCGGCCGCGTCGGCGCCCTCACCTGTTTCACCGTTCGGTGCGCTCTCGGAACCGGTGTCCGGAGCCTGGCTCGGAGTGGTTTCCATCATGGGTTCGTCACGCTCTCCAGCGTTACTGTCTTGGGTCACGGGTGGACTTTCTCTAATGTTACTGGTGGCCGTCATGGCCTTTTTGCTTGACGCCCTGCTCCGTCTTCGTCTTCTGGCGTCATGACCACAGACGATGAAACATGGATGCAGCAGGCGTTGGACCAGGCGCGCGAGGCGGCCCTAGCCGGCGAGGTGCCGATTGGCGCCTTAATCGTCGATCCGTCAAGTAAAACTGTTGTTTCAGCCGCAAGAAATTCGCCAATTAGCCTTAATGACCCCTGTGCGCACGCCGAAATACTCGCCTTGCGCGCGGCGGGACAGGCAACGGGCAATTATCGTCTCAGTGGATTGTGGCTCTATGCCACGCTTGAACCGTGCGCCATGTGCGCCGGCGCCATCAGTCACGCCCGGATTGCCCGCCTTATCTATGGCGCCGACGACGCCAAGGGCGGCGCCGTGGCGCACGGGCCGGTCTTTTTTGCCCAACCGACCTGCCATTGGGCGCCCGAGGTGGTGTCGGGCGTTCTGGCTGAAGAGAGCAGTGCCATGCTGAAGGGCTTTTTCCGGGCGCGGCGGAAGATGTCTTCTGCTAAGTAAGCTAAGGTTTTTGCCACGAAAAGACACGAAAAGCACGAACTCCGAGTCGTGACAGTCTGCCGCGCGAAATGGTCTGAGTGAAAGACAGCGCTTTGCGCTGTCGATAGTGTCTGACGCTTGCATACAGCCGGAGCCATTCTGGACTGCACCCT
>CBDFFG010000020.1:0-344055 GCA_965246725.1 Asticcacaulis sp. | reverse complement strand
CCGACGGCGAGGAAGCCCAGCACGCTCGAGACCTTGTAGCGCTGGAACAGGGGCACGACGACGGCCGAAGGCCAGCAGGAAGACGATGATGACGACATAATAGTCCTGCGCCATGGCGCCGGCAGAGGCGGTGATATCCGTCGATGTCGGCAGGTGGGCAGATACCGTCATTCAGTCTCCTTCGTGGATGGCTTGCGATACAGTCTCTAAAACAATCTGGGTCCAAACCCATCTGGGGGCATGTGTCCGACAATAAAACCCGCCATGGGCGATTTTGGCAAATCATCCCCAGCTCACACCGCCGTGATTGCAAATGCATGCCCTTATGGGGCCGGGGACGGAGACGGGCAACATTACAAAAAAGTCATGAGGCCAAACGGGAAAAGTGATTATGGTGAGATGGTTTCTTTTTCAATTACCGCCGGATTGCGCGTTTCCCGACGTTTTATCCAGTGCAAGAACAAGACAGTAACACGTAAGGGGTGTCTCTCTGATGGCTAAAAACCTTTTGAAAACGGCCTGCCTCGCCACGGCGGCCATAGGCGTTCTCGCCTTTGCCGGCGCGGCTACGGCAAACGACCGCTGCATCGACGACAAATGCACCATGCTCAGCCTGGAAAGCCTCGACGGCTTCTTCGCTCCCGATGCAACCGCCACGGGCGGCTCGGCGACCACGACGGTTGCCCAGACCTACGGCACCTGGGGCATCGACCTCAGCGGCATGGACACCTCTGTCAAGCCGGGCGACAGCTTCTTCGACTATGTCAACGGCACGGCCGTCAAGAACATGGTCATCCCCGCCGACAAGACCTCGATCGGCTCGTTTGTCGCCCTGCGCGACCTGTCCGAAGCCCGCTCCAAGGCGATCATCGAACACTTGGCCGCCACGCCGAACCTGACCGGCGACGAGCAGAAGATCGCCGCCGCCTATAATTCGATGATGGACGAAGCCACCATCGAAAAGCTCGACGACAAGCCGCTGCAGGCCGTCCTCGCAAAGATCGCCAAGATTTCGACCAAGTCGGAACTGGCCGCCTATATGGGCAAGACCTCCGGCACGATCGGCGCGTCCTTCTTCGGCATCGGCGTCGGCTCGGACGCCAAGAACCCGCAGATCAACGTCCTGCAGATGGGCCAGTCCGGCCTCGGCCTGCCCGACCGCGACTACTATCTGAAAGACAGCTTTGCCGAGAAGAAGGCCAAGTACCAGGCCTATGTCGCCCAGATGCTGACCATGGTCGGTTACGCCGATCCGGACGCCACGGCCAAGGACATCGCGCCCTGGAAACCCAGATCGCCACGGTCAGCTGGAGCCGCATCGAGCGTCGCGACACCGCCAGGACCTATAACCCGATGACCGAGGCCGAAATCGCCGCGGCCGCCCCGGGCTTCGACTGGACCGCCTACTTCACCGGCGCCCAGGTGACACAGGCCAAGACGGTCATCGTTTCCGAAAATACCGCCATCCCGCAGATCGCCAAGATCTTCGCCGATGCGCCTCTGGCGACCCTCAAGGCGTGGGAAGCCTTCCGTACCAGCGACCAGGCGGCGCCTCTGCTGTCGGCCCGCTTCGTGACCGCGCAATGGACCTTCCGCGCCAAGGAACTGAGCGGCGCCCAGGCCCAGCGTCCGCGCTGGAAGCGTGGCATCGGCTTCGTCGAAACCACCATCGGCGAAGGCCTCGGCCGCGACTATGTCGCCGCCTACTTCCCGCCGGAGTCCAAGGCTAAGATGGAAGGCCTGGTCGCCGACCTGCGCGGCGCCCTGAAGGCCCGCATCGAAAACCTGACCTGGATGTCGCCGGAAACCAAGGCCAAGGCCATCGAAAAGCTGTCGAAGTTCGGCGTCAAGATCGCCTATCCCGACAAGTGGCGCGACTATAGCGGCCTGGTGATGAAGGCCGATGACCTGGCCGGCAATATGGACCGCTTCCGGCGCCTTCGACTGGGCGTTCGAACGCGCCAAGATCGACAAGCCGATCGATCCGCAGGAATGGGGCATGACGCCGCAAACCGTCAACGCCTACTATTCGCCGGAGCGTAACGAGATCGTCTTCCCGGCCGCCATCCTGCAGCCGCCCTTCTTCGATCCCAAGGCCGACATGGCCGTCAACTACGGCGGCATCGGCGGCGTCATCGGCACGAAATCACCCATGGTTTCGACGACCAGGGCCGCCATTATGACGGCACCGGCATGCTCAAGGATTGGTGGACCGCCGAGGACTCGGCCAAGTTCGACGCCCAGACCAAGATCTACGGCGCCCAGTACGATGCCTTCGAACCGCTGCCGGGCGTCCACGTCCAGGGCGGCCTGACCATGGGCGAGAACATCGCCGATCTCGGCGGCAACCTGCTCGGCCTCGACGCCTACCATATGTCGCTGAAGGGCAAGGACTCGCCCGTCCTCGACGGCTTCACCGGCGACCAGCGCGTCTTCATGGGCTTTGCCCAGGTGTGGCGCTCCAAGTATCGCGACGAAGCCGTCAAGCAGCAGGTCACCACCGACCCGCACTCCCCGGCCGTCTTCCGCGTCATCGGCCCCGTCCGCAATATCGACGCCTGGTACAAGGCCTTCAATGTCCAGCCCGGCGACAAGTACTACCTGAAGCCGGAAGACCGCGTCCGCATCTGGTAAGTCTTCGCTTGCTTAACTCCCCCTGATTTCAGGGGGAGGTCGCCCGCCTTTAGCGGGCGGGAGGGGGGTTAAAAGCCCCACACTCCAAACACTTCCAACGCCTCCCTGTTTCGACCGGGAGGCGTTTTGCTGTCCGCACCCTTGCCACACGCGCCCCCACCCCTTACCAATAGCCAAAATTACGACAATACAGGGAAGCCTTCCGTGCGCACGCTTATCGCCCTTGCCACCGCCACCCTTCTGACGGCCACGCCTGCCCTCGCCGGCACACCCGCCTGGATCCCCACCTGGTACGCCGCCCCGGAGCCGCCGGCCCAGCCCGTACAGGCAACGCTCAGCGACCAAACCGTGCGCCAGATCGTCCATATCGGCGTCGGCGGCACGGCGGTGCGCATCCGCCTGAGCAACGCCTATGGTACCGGCGACCTGCATTTCGACACGGTCACCGTCGCCCAGCGTGCCACGGGCACCGCCATCCGCCCGGGCACCAGCGTACGACTCACCTTCGGCGGCAGGAGCGACGTCACGGTTGCTCCCGGCGCCTATGCGCTCAGCGACCCGATGCCGTTTGCCGCTGCGCCGCAGAGCGACCTGGCCATCAGCACCTATGTCTCCGGCCCAGTGCCCCTGTCGGCCGTCCACCTGACCCAACGCAAGGTCATCGCCTTTGCCGCCGGCGACGTCACTGCGTCCGAGACCCTGACGGAAGTCGCCAGGCCGGTCACCGGCGACCAGGGCCTGTGGCTGAGCGAGGTCGAGGTGTCGGGCACGCCCGCACGCGGCCTGGTCGTGGCGTTTGGGGATTCCATCACCGACGGGATGGGCCCCGCCGCCGATACCAATGCCCCGTGGCCGGACAGGCTCAATGCCCGCTTCGCCACCGCCCGTATTCCGCTCAGCGTCGTCAATGCCGGCATCAGCGGCAATCGGCTGCTGCATAATGGGTCATGGGCGCCGTTCGGCCAGGCCGGCATGGCCCGCTTCGACACTGACGTCCTGTCGCAACCCAATCTGCGCGCCGTCATCGTCATGATCAGCATCAACGATATCGGCCAGTACGGCGCCGGCTCCCAGGACCAGGCGACGCCCGAGGCCATCATTACCGGCCTGACCCAACTGGCGGCGCGCGCCCACGAAAACGGCGTGCGCATCTATGCCGGCACGCTGACGCCGTTCAAGGTAACGACGATCAAGGATTATTATTCCGAAGCCAAGGAAGCCCAGCGCCAGGCGGTCAATGCCTGGATCCGCGGCGATGCGGTGTTCGACGGCGTCGCAGATTTCGACAAGGCGCTCGATGACCCGGCCAATCCCGGCCATATGCGCCCGGAATTCGATTCCGGCGATCACCTGCACCCCAGCGCCGCCGGCGATGCCGCCATCGCTGATGCTGTTCCTCTGGCGTGGTTTAAATAAGCTTCCATATGGCGCCGCATAGATGGCGCCGCATAGCCGGCAGTGCTATTTGCAGGTAATGCTCCGCGCCAAACTTCTTGACCACTTGCGCACCTTTGCCGGCTATTTTCAGCCGTTCGACTGGCACCACGCCGTGACCTGTGCGCCGGGTCTGGCCGCCTGCCTGATCTACGGCGCCATAAGCCACGACACGGTCACCGCCGCCATTGCCGCCGGCAGCGCCTTTTCGGTCGGCTTCGGCCTGCGCCGTTTCCGCCAGAGCCGCTCCATGCTGGGCGCGGTCGCCCTGACGACCCTGGCCGCCTTTGTCGGCTCCCTGGTCAGCGTCAACTTTGCGATGTTCGTTATAGTCGCAGCCCTGGCCGCCGGTGGCTGTGCCTGCCTGGCCCTGGTCGACGACGATATCTGGTGGGTGGCGCTGCAGGCGACGATCGCGCTTCTGCTGGCCAGCCACTATCCGGCGACGCCCCAGGCGGTGCTGATCCGCGCCGGCATTGTCTTTGCCGCCGGCCTCGGGCAGATGCTGATCGTGCTGGCGCTCGATCGCACCATCCCCAGGAGCCATCCCAAGCCAGTGCTGAATATTCCCATCCCGGCGACCAAAACAGCCCTGGCGCTGTACGGCGCGGTCGCCGCTACCAGCGTCGCCACCGCCCTGCTCAGTGCCCATGCATTCGGCCTGGAAAAGGCCTATTGGGCGCCGATGACGGCGCTGATCGTGCTCAAGCCGAAATACCAGCTGACGCGCCAGCGCGGTTTCGAGCGCCTGGTCGGCAATGTCGCCGGCTGCGCTGTCGCCACGGGTGTCGCCATCCTGCTGCCGCCGCTGGCCTGGTTCGACACGGTGCTCTGTATCCTCAGCGCCGGGGCGTCCTATGCCCTGATCAAGGCGCGCTATGCGGCGTTTTCCTTCGCCGTCAGCTTTACCGCGGTCATGCTGCTGTTCACCGCACACCAGTCGGCGGTCAACGGCGCCGAGCAGCGCATCTACGCCACGGCACTCGGCGGCGCCATCTCGATCGCGGTCATGTGGCTGG
Source organism: Asticcacaulis sp. (assembly GCA_965246725.1). GTDB lineage: Bacteria > Pseudomonadota > Alphaproteobacteria > Caulobacterales > Caulobacteraceae > Asticcacaulis. The sequence goes on along the minus strand of CBDFFG010000020.1, from coordinate 338,968 downwards.
CCAGCCGGACAGTGGCAAAGTATTACCGGTTATAGGTAAACTGAACCCTGTGGCCCCTACCCCTCTCGCTTTTCGCTTGACGCGAAAACCGAGCTCCCCCTTCGAAAAGCTAGGTGATTCACACATCTCAAATCGGGCTGAGAATTCGAAAACCCCACCCCTGAATTCATTGACTTTTTGGTAAAAATATAATCCGTATACAGATTATATTTTCAGCCGATAAGGCGTTGAATAAATTACGATTTTAGAGTTGTGCGCATCCCCTAGCCTTCGAAAAGGGGAGTTCTTTTAAGCGCGAACAGGAAAATTAAGTTGCTGAAAAATAAAGAATCTACAGAACTCCCCCTTTGAAGGGGGAGCTCGAAAACAGCGCCAAGCTGTTTTCGAGAGGGGGTAGATTTGCCGCTGCCTCCTACGCCGTCACTTCGACACGCGCGCGGACCTGCATCAGGGCGATCGACGACATCCACAGGACCAGCGCACACCCGCCGCCGATGACGGCGTCACGCTCGGCACCGGCCGGCAGAAAATAGGCCGCCGCACCAGCCAGTACCATCATGGCCGTCCCGGTCAGGGCGTAGAAGGGCAGGCGCATGCCGATGGCCATGGGATAGAAGTGCAGTCCGACAATGGCGGCGACCGCGGCCACCACCAGGTCGTCCCGGCCCATATTGCGCAAGGCATTGATAGCGAGGAAGATCAGCACACCCTCGGCCGCGCTGCTCCACAGGACCGTGGTTCGCACGCGCTTGCGATATTCCGCCGTCCCGGCAATCGCCGGCCGCGACATGGCCCAGATGATCAGCAGCGCTGAAAGGGCAATGGGACTGGCCTGCTGCCACATCGGCACATTCAGTGCGTGCAGGGCCAGGACCGCCCACAGGGCGGCAAACAGGTTGAGGACGAGGGCTCCGGTGCTGCGCATGGCAATTCTCCGCTTCAGGTGACGCCACTTATTACGTAAGAACTTTATATTGTAAAGTACTTTTTTACGATCCTATTTTGCCCTCTGGCCAGCCGCCATAATCGTGGTTATGCTGCGGGCAACTCCACATAAGTCATAAGACACGCCATCCGGGGATGAATATGCGCACAAAAATGACACCGGTTTCCATCATTAGCCTCATGTTGGCCCTCCCCTTGGCTGCCCATGCCGAGGCGCCCGTCAAAACCAGCTGGGGCACGATCAGCGAACCCGCATATCCCGCCAAGATCTGCGCCACCCTGCCCGCCGCCATCGCCTCGCACAATGGCGGCATCGACGCCTATGATGCCGACGGCAAATCGACCCATCCCGATCATGACCGTATCCAGGCCGCTATCGCTGCCTGCAACAGCGGCGCCGTCAAACTGGTGGCAACGCCGACGGCCGATGGCTTTCTCACCAGCCCCCTGACACTGAAAAGCGGCGTCACCCTGTGGATCGACACGGGCGCCACGCTCTATGCCTCACGCGACCCAAAGGACTACGACACTGGCGCTGGCGACTGCGGCATCGCCAACCAGGAGAGCCACAAGTCGTGCCATTCGCTGATCGAAGGCCACGATCTTGTCGGCTCCGGCCTGGTCGGCGACGGCCGTATCGACGGCCGTGGCGGTTCCCTTCTGCTCAGCGGTCCCAATGCTGGCAAGCGCGCGTGGTGGGATGTCGCCTGGCAGTCGAAACAGGGCCAGATTCAGCACGTCTTTCGCCTGGTGCAACTGGACGGCGGCAAGGACCTGACACTGTACCGCCTGACCTTCGCCAACAGCCCCAACTTCCATATCGTGCCCGGCAATTTCACCAGCATCACCGCCTGGGGCATCAAGATCCTGACCCCGACCTTGAGCTATACCCGCTCCGGCTATGCCTGCCCCGAAGGCACGACCCCCGATAAGCTGACACCGGCCACCTGTTTTACCCCGGACACGGTCAAGAATACCGACGGCTTCGATCCGTCGACATCGTCCAACGTCCTGCTGGCCTATTCCTATATCTCGACCGGCGACGACAATGTCGCCATCAAGGCCGGTGGCAAGACCGTCTCGGCCCATCAGGTCTATGCCCACAACCACTTTTATTACGGCCACGGCATGTCGATCGGCTCCGAGACCAATGGCGGCGCCGAGGATTTCCTCATCACCGACCTTGCCCTCGATGGTTACGACAGCCCCGTCGGCAATGGCCTGCGCATCAAGTCCGATTCCACCCGTGGCGGCCGCGTCCACAATATCGTCTTCGATGGCGTCTGCATGCGCAACTCCGCCCATCCGCTGGTCTTCGACACCGCCTACAGCGACAAGACGGGCAGCCTCTACCCCAGCTTTACCGGTATCACGGTGCGCGACTTCCACTATCTCAGTGGCGGGAAATTCGGTGGCGGTTCCCTGACCTTCCGCGGGTTCAAGGACGCCGGCCAGGACCTGCCGCTGGAGATCACCCTGGAGACCGTCGTCTTCGACGGCGCCCAGCCGACCGTCAATGGCGGCAAGGGCAAGGACGCCCCGTACGCCACCCATTTCACCGTCCTGCCCGGCGCCCAGGCCTTTGCCAAACCGCTGCTGACGCCGTCTCCGACCGACGACGTCACCATCTCCATCGGCGAAACCCGCGCGTCACCGCAGCCCCGCGACTGCGCGAATGCCTTTGTGCCGCTGAAATCCATCCTGCCGGATTCGCCTATCTGAAACCTGTCGAAATTCCCGGCCCGCCAGCGTAAGACAAGGTCCTCAACGTCAGGAGATCGCCATGTCCCACCCCGCCCTGAAACCCGGAAATGTCGCCGTCATCACCGGCGGCGCCTCAGGCATTGGCCTTGCCGCCGCAAAGCGCTTTGCCGCCATGGGACTGGATCTCATCCTCATCGATCGCAATGAGGATGCGCTTCAGGCCGCGAGCGAAACCATCATGGCTGAGATCGACTTGCCACTGGCGGTCGACACCTACGCCAGTGACGTTTCCGACCGCTCCGCCCCCGATCGCATTGGTAAGGGCCGACAGATCGATGTCCTGATGAATAATGCCGCCATCAGCCCGCCCAGTTCCGTGCTCGACGGCAGCAACTGGCAAACCATGCTCGATACCAATCTGTGGGGCGTCATCCACGGCACGCAGGCCCTGGTCCCGGCCATGGTGGCGTCGGGCCGCCCGGGCCTGGTCATCAATACCGGTTCCAAGCAGGGCATCACCACGCCGCCGGGCAATCCCGCCTACAATGTCGCCAAGGCGGGCGTGAAGACCTTTACCGAGGCCCTGCAGCACGAACTGCGCAATGGACCGAACCCGGCCGTCACCGCCCACCTGCTGATCCCGGGTTTCGTCTGGACCGGGCTGACCAAGGGTAATCGTACGGAAAAGCCCGATGGCGCCTGGACGCCGGAAGAGACGATCGACTTCATGCTGACCAGCCTCGATCGCGGCGACTTCTATATCCTGTGCCCGGACAATGACGTGCCGCGCGCCCTCGATGAAAAGCGCATCGCCTGGGCTGCCCTCGACATTATCGAGAACCGCCCGCCCCTGTCGCGCTGGCACCCCGACTATGCCGAACCCTTCAAGGCCTTTGTCGCCAAGGATTAAGACGTCTTAAAAATAAGAAGTTACCCCATTTCCGGCGGGAACAGGAAGCGTTCGATGGAATCGATCGCCTCGGCCAGGGTGCAGCGCTGCAGCACCACGCCTTCCGGCAGGCTGGAGAACAGTCGCGTCGGCGCAGCGGAATCGAGCATGACGAAGACGCCGCGATCGTCGGCCTTGCGGATCAGCCGCCCGAAGGCCTGAGCCAGCCGCGCCCGCGTCAGGGCATCGTCATAGATCTTGTTGCCGAAATGCTGGCGGCGCGCCCGGTGCAGGGTATCGGGCCGCGGCCACGGCACCCGGTCGAAGGCGATCAGGCGCAGGGCCTGCCCCGGGACATCGATACCGTCCCGCACGGCGTCGGTCCCCAGCAGGCACGAATGATGCTCGGCACGGAAGACGCTGATCAGGTCCGAGACATCGAGCGGATCCACGTGCTGGGCATAGAGCGACAGGCCGGCATCGGCGAGCGGCTGGTTGATCTGCTCATAGACAGCGCGCAGCCGGCGGATAGCGGTAAACAGGCCCAGCCCCCCGCCGCGGGCAGCGATAAACAGGGCCTGCATGGCGGCGGCGACCGAGCGGGCATCTTCGCGGCCGACATCGCTGACGACGAACAGGCGTGCCTGGCTGGCATAGTCGAACGGCGAGGCGATGCGCGCCGTCTTGGCGTTCATCACCAGGTGATTGGCGCCGGTGCGCTGCCGCGCCAGGGCAAAGACGTCCTCGGTGGTCTCGTCACGCGAGCCGTCGCTTAAAGTCGCCGACGCCACCAGCACGCCGTGTGCCGGCTTGAGCACGAACTCGGCCAGCGGCAGGCTGGGGTCGACATAGTGGCGGTTCATGCTGACATCGACGACCTTGCCGCGATGGACCTCGGTGGCGAACCAGTCGATGGTCTGCACCTTGCCGGCGTCGTCGACAATGTCGCCGTCTTCCAGCGCCAGTTGCTGCAGCAGCGACCGCCACGCCGGAATCAGCATGCGCGCCCGCCGCTCAAGCCCGCGCAATATGCCTTCCAGCCGCACGCGCTCCGGCGCCTCCAGCTCGGTCGTGGTGTCGTTGAGCATATCCTCCATGGCGCGACACAACGCCAATAGCGGCGCCTCGATGCCGGCCAGGGCGCGCGCCGCCAGCTTGGCGGCCACACCGACGCCTTCGACGCACGGATGGGCTTCGCATTCGCCGCCCATCTCGACATCGGAACGATAGCGGCTGCGCGTGTCGCTGATGCGCAGCTCGATCTGCTGCATGACCTCGACCAGCAGGGCCTCGATCGGGCCGATCGGCTCCAGCCCCATGCCATTCTGGGTACGCGCGGTGATGCGTTGCGAGAAGCCGTCGGCCGGCAGGGCTGCTGCAGCGCGGATCAGTTCGCGCATGGCGTCCTTGGCGGCATCGGTCTTGAGCAGGTCGCCGATCCGCGATTCCAGTCCCCGGCCGCGCCGCGAGCGTCCCTCATTGCCGCGGATCCACCGCCGCAGCTCGAACGCCTCCAGCCCCGACAGGCGCGTGGCAAAGGCGCCGTCGGCGGCTTCGAAGACGTGGTGTCCTTCGTCGAAGATCAGCCGCGCCAGGGCGGGCACCGGTTCGACATCACCCTGGACGTCCTGGCCATTCATCTCGGCCGCCATGTCGGCGCGCGCCCGGTCACGCAGGTCGTAGGTCGCCTGGGCCATGACCAGAGCGTGGTTGGCGACGACCAGCGACGCCGACTTGGCCTTGCGTACCGACTTTTCGATAAAGCAGACGCGGTAGTGCGGGCAGGCGGCATAGGTGCATTCACCGCGGCGGTCGACCAGGGCGGATGGCGTCAGGGTCTGGAACATGGCGGCGGGCGATGTCGCCGGCAGCAGGGACGGCAGCCAGGTCGGGAAGTCGCCGCTCATGATGTCGCCGTCGCGGCTGTACAGCACCCAACGCGCCATCAGCACGGCCATGACCAGCTCCGGCCCCGTCTGGGCGCCGGCAATCCGTTCCTGGAAGTTCAGCAGGCAAAGATAGTTTTCGCGGCCCTTGCGCACCACCACCTGAGCCTGGCGCTCGGCGTCGCGGTCGAACAGGGCGCGAGTATCCTGATAGATCTGTTTCTGCAGGGCCTTGGTATAGGTCGACACCCACACCTGGCCCTGCGCCTTCTTCGCCCAGGCATAGGCCGGGGCGAGATAGCCGAGCGTCTTGCCGGTGCCGGTGCCGGCCTCTGCCAGCAGCATGTTGGGCTGGTCCTTCATCCATTTCGGCGCGAAGATGTCGCGCGCCTTCAGGGCGAATTCGCGTTGTTCCGGCCGGCGCTCGGTCAGGCCTGCACGCGACAGGTCGGCGTCGAGCGCGGTCGTCACCTCCTCGTCGGTCAGGGCGACGGCGCGGGCGACGCCTTCGGGCGGCTGATCCTCCCACTCTTCCAGCAGCGACCAGATGTCGAGCGCCGGCGGTGCGACATAGTCGGTCGGCATGGCGGTGCGGTCGAGCACGGCCTGGACCAGATCGGCCCACGCCCAGCCCTGACGCGCCATCAGTTTCAGGCCCGATTGCGCCACCAGGCGAAAGCCAAGCGGCGCCTCCTGCAATTCTTCGGCTAATGTCGAAATGACTTCGGTCAGCATCTGCGACTGGGCCGCGGCGTCGGGCGGCTCGGCAAAACCGCAGGCCAGGGCCAGGCCGGCGGCCGACGGCGCACAGAACTGGGCAGGACGAACAAAGGCGAACAGTTCCAGGACGTCGTAATGACCGGCATCGCGATGACCGCGGCTGTTGAACAGGCGATTGCGGATCAGGGGCGCATTGGCGACGATCAAAGGATCGCGGCCCCACAGCTCGCGCAGTTCCGGTGTCGAGATATAGCGCGATGCCCCCTCGCCGTCGACATAGGGTCGGACAGCGGAAAAGCCGAGCGCGAAAGAGGGGACATACGCCCGCCACCAGTGGTCCGAGGCGCGCGACAGGATTACATTTTCGGTCACGCCGCAAGTTTAGCCTGCACCGTTAACCGCCTCAAGCGATATCGGGCGGAACAGGGCCGCAATGCGGTTGCGTTTTCACCGCCGATAGCCGAAAGAGCAGACTTTACCCCTTTTGAAAGGCCCGTGCCATGTCTGCCCTCGCCCGCTTCGCCACGCCCGTCGATCTCTATCGTGCGCTGACGACGGTCTGGGCTGCCGACACGGCCAGCCCGCCGGCAAGCTGGTCGCCGGAAAACCCGGCGAAGAACCATTGCAGCGTCACGTCTCTGATCGTGCAGGACTATTTCGGCGGCGACCTGCTGACGACGAAGACGGTCGGCGGCACCCACTTCTACAACCTGATAGACGGCCGCAAGTGGGACCTGACCGTGTCGCAGTTCGCCGAGCCCATCCCCTACGACGATACGCCGGCGTCGCGCGAACAGGCGTTCACCGATACGACGCAGGAAAAGTATCGAAGCCTGCGCGAACGGCTTGGTTAAGCGAAGAGGTCGATGACCGTGTTCATCAGGTCGGCCTGGGTGAAGGGCTTGTGGATTTCGGCATCGGCGCCGGCGCGCACCGCCGCCGAGGTGGCGCGTTCCGCCGTCACACGCGCGTTAAGACCAGCCGACATGGCCAGGACACGCACCGTCGGCCAGGTCGCCTTGATGCGCTTGATGCCCTCGAGCCCGCCCATGCCGGGCATGAAGATGTCGGACAGGATCAGGTCGACCCGGGCGATCTCGGGATCGGCCAGGGCCTGTTCCATCGACGTCGCGGTAGAGACCCGGTAGCCGTTGTCGCTCAGCATCTGGGCGGCGATCTGGCCGACGACGGCACTGTCGTCGATGACCAGGGCCTGGCGGCGGCGCTTGCTGTCGCTCATGGCGTCGAAGGCGCTCTGGACGATGGCGCGCAGTTGCTTGCGGTTGAAGGGCTTCTGCATGACGAAGTCGACGCCGGCACGGCGGGCCACGGCCAGGGTTTCGTCGAGCGCTTCGGCGCGGCTGCCGGCAGTCATGACGGCAATGGTGGCGTCGAGCGCCAGGTCGCGGATCTGCGACAGGTGCTGCAGGCTGTTTTCTTCCCGCAGGAAGACATCGACAAAGACCAGTTGCGGCCGGTGACGCACCAGCATGGTCATGGCCTCATCGAGCGTCTTGGCCTGGATAAAAGCCCAGTCCTCGTTTTCGATCATGCGCCCGACGATATTCGCCTGCGTCTGGCTGTCCTCGATGATCAGCGCCAAGCCTTCGGCCATTTTGGTCCTCTTCTTACCGGTAAGATTACCAAGGAGCTTAAACCATGCCGCTTAACCAAAGATGAGTTGCAGTTTTGATAAAAATTCGCCCTATGCTGGTGCAACGCAGCCTGTAGTTTGTGGTCAGCAGGACCCGCAACGCGATACTGCCGGCGGCTGTGGTTAATATCGGAAGCCCGTATGTCAGGTACGTTTCATATCTTGCTGGTTGAGGACAACGAGGGCGACGTCGATATCCTCAAACGAGTCTTCAGCCGGACCGGCGCCGATATCACCCTGACCTGGGCCGAGAACGGCGAGCGCGCCCTGAAACTGCTCGAAAAAAGCGACACCGAACATTTCGATGTCATGCTGCTCGACCTCAACCTGCCGGGCATCAGCGGCCTGTCCCTGCTCAAGCAACTGAAGGATCAGGCGTGGCTGCGGTCAATGCCAGTGGTGGTCCTGACCAGCTCGCGTTCGCAGACCGATATTTCCAACGCCTATAGCGGCGACGCCAGCCTGTATATCGTCAAGCCTTCCGGCGCTGAAGGTTACGCCCGGCTGGCGCGCTACATTGTCGACTGCTGGTTCGGCGACGATATCGACATCTCCCGCCCGGATGATATGGGCGCGGGTTACGTCAAGACGTTCGACAAGGAATAAGTACTTGTAACAAAAGAACTCCCCCTTTGAAGGGGGAGCGCAAAAACAGCGCCAGGCTGTCTTTGAGAGGGGGTAGATTTATCCGCTCCGACCCAGCCACAATATGTTTTCCAAAAAGCTGCCCCTACTCCCTCTCGCTTTCCGCTTGACGCGGAAATCGAGCTCCCCCTTCGAAAGGGGGAGTTCTTAAAGGGGAGAGAAAAGGCTTTTAGTTACGGGCCTGTGCCGAGGTTTCGCCCATGCCGTCATTGAGCGGCTGGAAGGCAGCAATGGCCTCGTCGGCCTTCTGGCGCTGGACGTCACTGAGATCCTGACGGATCGCAGCCGCTTCGCGCGCTGCGTCGGTGGCAACGTCCTTGTTGCCCGACTTGGCGGCGATGCTCAGCCACTTGTAGGCGTCCGACGGATTGATCGGCATGCCTTCGCCGCGTTCGAACAGCAGGCCAAGATTATACTGGCTGTCGGGGATGCCGTACTGCGCCGCCTTGCGGAACCACATGGCCGCCGTGACCTTGTTCTGCGGGCCACCGATGCCGTTATAATACATGGTACCGAGATTATACATGGCCTCAGCGACGCCGCCCTCAGCTGCGCGCTGCGTCCAGATACGCGCCGCCTGGTCGTCCGGCTTCACGAAATTGCCTTCGCCGCGATAGATGCCCGACAGCTTGTGCTGCGCCTGCGGATAGCCCTGCTCGGCGACATGAACCAGCTTGTCGACGGCGCCAGGCGCACGGGCATCGAGAGATTGCGATGCCGACAGGAATTCGGCGCGCATCAGTCCCTGGTCGGGACGGTCCGGTGTAACGACGGCGGTGGCGGCGAGATTGCCGGCGGCAGTGCCCGCCTGCGGCGCAGGCGCCTGCCCGGCGCTGCGGTACAGCGCGATCGCGCCCATGCCGCCGACGCCGACAACAGCGGCTGCGATGGCAGACGCCTTGAAAGCCCGCATCACGGTGCTTTCCTTCGCCGGCTTGGCCTTGGAGGTCATGCCGCGGCTGCGCGAGGCGCCGGACTTCAGATTGAGGCCGAGACCGGAACGGGCCTCTTCATAGCCACCTTCCATCGAGGCGCGGACGGCGGCGCGGGCAGCGGCCAGCGCATCGCGCGTCGACACCGAGACTCCGTGACCGTCATCGATCAGTTCCATATCGGCATCGATATCCTGATGCGGACGCGGCGCGTGGCCTTGCGAATAAGACTGCGCGTAGGCATGGGCGTCGACGCTGTCGTCGATATCGTCTTCGAGCTCGACAGCGGTGCGGCCACGGTTGAAAGCGGCAGCGCGCGGCGCGGTCTTGCGGGCAACACTGACCTCGGCGAACGGATCGCTGTCGGCATGAACGTCACTATGATGGGGTTCATCGTGATGCGCTTCGGCCGGCACCAGGTCGTATTCGAGATCGTCTTCGGCGAACGGGTCGAACTTCGGCGCAAAAACATCCGCCGGCGTTTCGGCCGCGTGGGCCTCGGGTTCGGGCGCGCGAACCTGAACAGGCTCAGGCGCCGGCTGGGGCGCCACATAGGTTGGCGTCTTGGGGGCGACGGGCTCCGGGGCAACGGGCTGCGGCTCGATCGCCACAGGCGCGATATCGTCTTGCGCGTCGAAAGCGCCCGGCATGGCGGCAAACGGGGTGCGTTCGGCTGCCGGCTCGACGCCGCCAAACGGGCTGGGCAGGTCGGTTGCCTGGGCACGCGCCGGACGGGCAGTTGCCTCGGACAGCAGGGACTGGGTCTGGACCTGGGCCAGCTTCTGGTCGAGGCGATTACGCGCTTCTTCCAGCATCTTCGCCGTGCGGTCCTCGGACTGGCGAATACGGTCCGACAGCTCCGAGCGCGAATGGTCGCGGTGTTCTTCGATGACGCGACCGACGCCCTCGACTGCCTGGGCGGTGCGGCGCTCGGTTTCGCTCAGGCGGACGCTGAGACGTTCCGAAATGCGGGCGATCTCGCCACCGAGACGCTCCAGCGCCTGGGCGTGGCTGCTTTCGCCACGGGCATAACGCGAGTCGAAGGCTTCGGCGACGCGATTGACCTCGTTGCCGAGGCGCGCCAGGCCGTCATGCTGCGCCGTCTCGACCGTATTGACGCGGCGGTTCAGGGTTTCGGCGACGCGCATGACGTCTTCGCCGAGCTTTTCGATGGCGGCAGCCGAACGCTTTTCGGCCATGGCAACGCGGTCGCCCACGACCTTCAGCAGGTGTTCGGTCGTGCCCTGCGTACGGGCATCGACAAGGCCGCGCAGTTGCTCCACCGTTTCATGGCTGCGAGTGTCGAGCGCATTCAGCAGCTCGAAACGCGATTCCTCGACCCGTCGCGACAAGTCGTTGGCCAGGCGCGACAGCGAGGCGACCTGTTCCGGATCGGTGACATCACCCTTTTCCTCGGCGCGGCCAAGACGGGCGTCGAGCGTGGTGAAGGCCTGTTCCAAGGCGCGGATGGCGCCGGAGGTCTGGGCTTCGGCCTGCTCCAGGCGCTGGGCGAGACGGGTAACCACCTTGTCGATCGCCGCCTGCGCTGCCTGGGCCGGATCGCGAACCTCGATCTGCGCCAAGCGATGCGACAGGCCGACCATGTCTTCGCGAATGCCGACGACGGTGTCGCGGCTGCGCTGTTCACCTTCGTAAAGCTGATTGGCCAGCTTGCCGAGCGCGCCTTCGACGGCGCGGACGGTTTCCTGAACGGCAGGGCTCTTCAGCTGGGTCTCAAGACGGGAAATATGTTCGCGCTCTTCGCGCAGATTGCTCGACAGGCCCTCGAGGCGCTCGGCCTGGGCGTCGATCAGGCGCTCGGCCTGTTCCAGACGGCCGGCCAGCTCTTCGCGGCTTTCTTCCTGACGCTCGACGGTCGTGCGCAGGTCTTCGGCGGTTTCGGCAAAACGACCGTGGGTTTCGGCCTGGGCGGCTTCGGAGCGCTCAAGACGGCTGAGAATGGTATCGACGGCCGAAGACACACCCCGGACGGCGGTCGCCGAACGCGTTTCCGAACCTTCGATGCGCGAGCTCAGGCTTTCCAGGGCGCGGGCAACCCGCCCGAGTTCGCCAGAGGTCGCGCCGTAATCTTCGTCTTCGTCGTAACGCGGACGATCTTCGAAGATCGAGCGGCGACGCAGTTCAGACGTGCGCAGTTCGGCGGCACGGGGGTCGACACTCTCGCCGCGTGCCGCCAGCGGGCGGGCAGCCGACGAGAACGGCGCCGGACGACGCGGCTGTTCGGGCAGATCGTTCTGGGTTTCACGATAGGCCGGCGCGCGCCGGCCCTCCGTGCGCACGGCGGATGCCGGGGCGGACGCTTCGGTGCGCTCACGCTCACGGCTGATCATGGCGCCGACATCCTCGCCTTCGAGGATCATCTGATTCAGCCATTCCCCGAGCGTCATGCCGGAACGGCGCGCAAGGTCCTTCGCGACTTCGCGCGCCTTGGCATCGATTCCCTTAACACTCCAAGGTGCGCTCGCGCTCATGCGATTCCCCATAATTTCAGCATATGAGCGTAAACCGCATTATATTGGGTGTAAACCATTTGTTAACCGCTACATATTGATCGCCGTCAATTCCCTGTGGAAATCGTTAACGACGTTTTCGTGCGAGGGGCGAGCGGTATCAGGCGCATAGCATCACCGGTGCCGCCTGACAATAAATACCGTCAGCACCCGGCCGATATGCCCTGGCGAAATACGCTTGCCTACCCACATGCGAGGCTGGCATAGGACATGAAATGCAGCTTGATTTGCCCCTTACCGTGATTCTTCTGGTCGTGACCAGTGCCCTGACGTTTTTTTGTGGTTACATGGGCCAGCGGCCGATGAACCCGAAAAAAGGGCCACGGATGGTGCCGTGGCCCTTTCTGATGATGCTGCTGCTGACGGTCAGCCTCTTCCTGGTCGTGCACCTGCTGACCGTACTCGGGCTGAAGACCGACCGGCCGATGCAGTTTTAAACCTTAGTGCTTCGGATAGGACTTGGCGTATAAAGACGCCCAGCCGGACTTAGGACTCATATCGTCGAGATTCCAGTCGCCCTCGACAAAGGCCTGGGCCGTCGGCTTGTACTTGGGATAGCCGTAATAGTTCTGCTCCTGGGTATCGATGATCTCGCCGCGGCCCTCGGCGACGTCCGACAGGATCTTGAAATCGACATCGTCACGGTCCCAGGCGCGGGCGCCGGCTGATGCGTAGATCTCGTCTTCGATCCTGTTGGCAGGGATGACCTTGATATCGTCAGGCAGGTAGGGCGTCTTCGCCGTCAGGATTTTCGCCGATCCCGTCGTGTAACGGCCGGTCTGTGCGACCGGGTGACCATACTGGTCGACGGCGATATTGTCTTTGAGGAATAGCGAAACGTCGCCGTCGCCGCCGAGCGCGAACAGGGGGGTATCCTTCACCGTATCCGGCCCCTGGCGATAGACGTTGCCGATCAGGGTGATCTGGCCGGTCTCGAACGGATGGGTTTCCCATTCGTGGGCGATCAGGTTGTAGTGGACCGCCTTCTGCCCGGGATTATAAATCATGTTATTGACCTCGGCGGCATGGACTCCGCCCTTGAACAGGCCGTTACGCTCCTCGTTGGAGGCATAGAGATTGCCATAGAGCAGAATGCCCGTCGTATTGTCGTGATAAAGGCCGCCCTTGGAATGCTCGCCCTTGGCGTGGGTCGAGTTGCGCAGGCCCTCATAGACCAGGTTGTGGCTGTATGTGATGTTGTGCGAGGTGTTCTGGCGCCACTCATTGATGTCCTTGCCGAGGAAACGCTTGCCCGAAGCCGACAGGTTCTCGTCGGTCGCCCACGACATCGAGCAGTGGTCGACAATGATGTTGTACGAGGCATTGGCCGAGAAGGCGTCGACCTCCCAGCCACTCTTCTTCGGCTTGCCGGCGTCGCCCGGGCGGAACATCATGTGCTGGATGATGACGTCGTGGACCTTTTCCATATGGGTCTCGCCACGGATCAGGGTGATGCCCGGCGACGGCGCCGTCTGGCCGGCTATCGTCATATAGGGATTGGTGATGTCCATGTCGTGGCCGTCGAGATCGATGACGCCGCCAACTTCGAAGACGACGATACGCGGGCCGGTCGCCTCGACCCCCTCACGCAAGGATCCCGGACCAGATTCGGCCAGGGTGGTGACGCGGATGATACGGCCGCCCTTCCCACCCTTGGTATCCTTCGCCCAGCCCACGACATCGTAGGTGGAACGGTTGAGGACATAGCCCGAAGTCGGGCTTCCGGCCGCAGGCGCGGCTTTCGGCGCCGCCATGACACCGGTAGCAAAAAGAAGGGTAAGTGCGCTTCCCAGCAGGATGGTCGTTTTCATGATGGTCTCCCTGTGATTTTTCTCGGCCTGTACCCCGGCCGTTCGGGGCTTATATCTTTAGACAGTCGCGGCGACAGGTTTGTCCTCGGCCGCCAGCAGGTCACGATAGGCGGCTTCGATGCCGGTTATGACGCGGTCGTCGCCGGCCAGCGTTTCTGGGAAGACGGCACGCAACTTCAGAAACGCGCCGACGTCCGAAACGTCGTCGTGCAGGCTGTTGCCAAGCGCCAGCAGGTCGGCTGCCAGCGGGTCGGTAATCGTCTCGCCGCGCACAGCCTTCGCCCGGACAAAACGCATCCACGCCGCCAGCGGCACGCACAGGCGCGAAATGTCATTGCCGCGCGCCAGGGCCTCGGACAGGGAACTGAGGATACGGATCGGCAGCTTCTGCGAACCGTCCCAGGCGATCTGAGACAGCAGGTGCTTAATGGCCGGATTGCGGAAGCGCTTGAGGATGGCCTCGCAATAGGCGGGCAGGTCCATGCCGGCAGGCGCTTCGAGCAATGGCACGACATCGTTGAGCATCAGGTCGCGCACCAGCGCGTAGAGCTCCGGGTCGCCCACCGCCTGCGACACGCTTTCATAGCCCTTGTGCAGGCCGACATAGGCAAGCGTCGAATGCGGCCCGTTGAGCAGGCGCAGCTTGGCGCGTTCATAGGCCGGGACATTTTCGGTCAGGGTAACGCCGACACTGGCCCAGTCAGGACCATTGGCGTGGACATGGTTTTCGATGACCCATTGCGTAAAGGCTTCGCGCTGGATCGGCCAGGCGTCCTCGAGCCCGGTCGCCTCGGCGACGCGAATGCGCAGGGCATCGTCGGTGGCCGGCGTGATCGAATCGACCATGGTCGACGGGCATTGCAGATTGGCGGCAATCCAGGCGCCGACCTCCGGGTCGAGACGCGCGGCAAAGGCGACGACGGCAGCCTTCAGGCGCTCGCCGTTCTTCGGCAGGTTGTCGCAGGGGATCAACACGAAGGGCGCAAGACCGTTTTGGCGGCGCCGGCGCAGACCTTCGGCGACATAGCCGACAAACGATTTCGGGGCCTGCGGATTAGCCAGGTCATGGACGATATCGCCGTGGCCGAAATCCAGTTGCCATTCGGCATCGAGGCAATAACCTTTTTCCGTGACGGTCGAGGTCACCAGTCCGACATCCGGACGCGTCAGGCGCTCGAACACCGCCTCGACATCGTCGCCGGCAACGAGGATTTCACGGATGGCGCCCAAAACCTGGTAGCCAATCTGCTCATCGAGCACGGCCAGGGTATAAAGGCCGTCCTGCGGGTTTAGGGCGTCGCGCACCCCGGCCGAATGCAGGGAGACGCCGCAGATGCCCCAGCGCGGATCGCTGGCCGCGAGGGCGTCGAGATAGGCCGCCTGGTGAGCGCGGTGAAAGGCGCCGGGCCCGAAATGGACGACACCGACCTGCACCCGGGACGGATCGTAGGCGGGGCGGGTCGCAAGCGTCGACGACAGGGAAGCAAGATTGAGCCGGGTCACAGGGTCACTCCGTTTTTCCAGATGGCGATTTCTCGCTCATCATTACGTTCATTGCAACTGGCCTTACCAGATGCCGTGGCCAATATAAGGTCCATGAGATCGTCGGCCGTGTCATCGAGACTGCGGCCTTCGACGACCTGACCGGCATTGAAGTCGATCCAGTGCGGTTTCTTGGCGGCCAATGCTGAGTTCGAAGCGATCTTCAAGGTCGGCGCCGGAAAACCCAGCGGCGTGCCGCGCCCCGTGGTGAACAGGACGATGACCGCGCCCGCCGCCGTCAGCGCCGTCGACGACACCGCGTCATTGCCGGGCGCCTCGAGCAGGACAAGGCCTTTTTCATGGGCGCGCCCACCATAGCGCAACACTTCGGTCAGGGGAGCGGCGCCACCCTTCTGCACCGCGCCCAGCGATTTTTCTTCCAGGGTCGTGATGCCACCGGCCTTGTTGCCGGGCGACGGGTTTTCGAACACCGGCTGATTGTGATCGAGGAAATAGGCTTTGAAGTCGTTGACCACCGACACGACACCGTCGAAGACGTGACGATCGCGCGCCCGCGCCATCAGCAGCCGTTCGGCGCCGAAGATTTCGGGTATCTCGGTCATGATCGCCTGGCCGCCGGAAAAGGCGACACGGTCGGCGATACGCCCGACGAGCGGATTGGCGGTCAGGCCGGAAAAACCGTCCGAGCCGCCGCACTTGACGCCGATCGACAGGTCGCTGATGTCACAGGCTTCGCGCCGGTCACCCTCGATGCCGACGACCAGATCCTCGATAGCGGCAAGGCCGGTTTC
This sequence comes from Asticcacaulis sp., assembly GCA_965246725.1. GTDB lineage: Bacteria > Pseudomonadota > Alphaproteobacteria > Caulobacterales > Caulobacteraceae > Asticcacaulis. The sequence goes on along the minus strand of CBDFFG010000020.1, from coordinate 322,957 downwards.
GGACTCGTCCTCTACCATCTGGGCGGCAAAATATTTCAGGCGATCGGCCGGGCGATCGATCTCTGCCAGCAAGGCCGACAACTGGTTGTTCTCGCAGCCCAGCCCGACGATCAGCACGCCGCCGGCATTGGGGTGCATGGCCAGCGAGGCCAGCAGGGAGCGGGTGTGCGCCAGGTCGTCGCCCAGTTGTGAACAGCCGAGCGGATGGGTCAGGGCATGGACGCCATCGATGCGGCCGGCAAACCGCTTCGACGCCTCGGCCGCCAGCCGCTGCGCCGTGCGGGCTACACAGCCGACCGTACACAGCACCCAGATCTCGTTGCGAATACCGACGCGGCCATCGGCACGTCGATAGCCCATGAAGGTGCCGGAGGTTTGTTGCCCTACCGCTTCGCTGCTTGAGGGCTTTGTGTGCCCTACCGCTTCGCTGCTTGAGGGCGCGGGCTCATACACATAATCCTCGACACCGCTTAAGCCCGTGACCAGATTGTGCGAATGGACATGTTCGCCCGGCGCAATATCCTGCGACGCCTTACCGATCGGAAACCCGAACTTGCGCACCGCCACACCCGCCGCGACCGGCGCGACAGCGAACTTGTGACCCTTGGGAATATCGGCTGACAGGCTCACGACATGGCCCTCGGTGACGACGTCCATCCCTGCCGGCAGGTCCTGCAGGGCGATGGCGACATCATCCTCCGGACGCACGCGCAACCACGGAATGACGCTATCGGCATCCTTCGCCAGCGGTGCGCACGACACCTCATCCGCCATATCCGAACCCTCTCGCAGCCACATGATATGCGGACCAGGGCGCCGCATTTGCTCAAACAGGTAACCGGTGTCATAACGCTAAACCGGATACATTGGCAAGACGCGCTATCCGCCATGAATAAAATAATTTTTACCTGCGATCGTAACATACAGCAAGTGCGATTTGTACGGACCTCGAAATCCACCGTTTTTGCAACCCTCTGTTCAGACGGCGCAAACACGGCTAACTCTGTCACGATTGCTGCCGGCGCAGGTGCGCCGCCTCCGAGACCATAAACACCCTATGTCCCGATCCCTGACGCCGAAACTTCCCGCTCCGTCCACCGCTGCCGCATCCGCTTCCGGCGCCAATCTCGCGGGCGATCCGGTCGAGGAATTTATCCGCCGCCGCAAGAAGGCGACGATCAACGATGTCGCCCACCTGGCGCGGGTCTCGAAGAAGACCGTGTCGCGGGTGATCAACAATTCGCCGTCGGTACGCCAGGATACGCGCGACCAGGTCAACGAGATCATAACCCGCATCGGCTTCCGTCCCGACCCGCAGGCGCGCGGCCTCGCCTTTCGCCGCTCCTTCCTGATCGGCCTGATCTACGACAACCCCAATGCCCAGTATGTCGTCAACATGCAGATGGGTGCACTGGATTCCCTGCGCGGCACCGGCAACGAACTGGTGGTTCACCCATGTGACCGCCATGCCGACAGCTTTGTCGAAGAGATCCGCGAATTCATCGAATTGCAGCGCCTGGCCGGGGTCATCCTGCTGCCGCCGATCGCCGAGGACGCCCGCCTGCTGGCCCTGATGGAGGAACTCGACGTCCCCTTTATCCGCGTCACCGCCCGCCCGGGCGAACAGAATGATCCGCCGATCCACACACCGCAGATCGTATCGCGCGACCGCGAAGGCTGCGCCGAAGCCGGCGAGCACCTGGCCAGCCTGGGCCACAAGCGTATCGGCTTCATCAACGGCAATATGCTTTATCCGTCGGCGCACGAACGCCGCGCCGGCTTCGACGAGGGCCTGAAGGCGCACGGCCTGGCCATCGCCGCAGACCTGGACGAGCCCGGCGACTACAGCTTCGATTCCGGCCATCGCGCCGCCTCGAAGATACTCGGCCACGCCCAGCGCCCGACCGCTATCATCTGCTGCAACGACCAGATGGCCGCCGGCGCTTATCACGCTGCCTACGAGCTGGGCCTGAGCATTCCCGGCGACCTTACCATCATGGGTTTCGACGACGCCGATGTCGCCACGCGCATCTGGCCGCCCCTGACCACCGTGCGCCTGCCGACCCGCGACATGGGCAAGACCGCCGCAGAGCAACTGGTCCATGGCGAGATGACCAACCGCACCTCGCTGGTCTTCCAGGCCAAGCTTATGGTGCGCGGATCGTCGGGGCCGGCGAAGACCTAGCAGACCTTCAAGGAAAGCGACTTTTCAATCCTGGCCCAACCGGCGCGATGCCGAGATTTTTCATCCGTATTTGCACTATTGATCATACGAATGCCGGACGTGCCAATCAGGTAAAGTCCACGTATTTCGCCGCGTTTGTCACAAAAAACCTGTTGTCAAACGCAATGACACCGGTTACCTATGGATCAATACGCAAATAGGGAGTGCGGCCGGAAGGTTCTGCGGGCACAATGCGAACCTACGGTCAACTATCATAATCAGAAACGGTCATTAATGCCCAAGCCCCTGTTCCTCCATGCCGATCGCCTGCTGCCCAGCGATCCGACGCAGCGCGCCATTGCCCGCGACCTGTATGCGCTGGTCAAGGACATGCCGATCCTGTCGCCGCACGGCCACACCGATCCGTCCTGGTTCGCCACCAATGACCCGTTCGAGAACGCCACCGCCCTGTTCCTGAGCCCCGACCACTACATCTACCGCATGCTCTATTCGCAGGGCATCAATATGGACGATGTCGGCGTCGGCTCGAAGGACAGCCCGTCGGGCGCCGATCCGCGCGCCGCCTGGCGCATCTTCGCCGCCAACCAGCACCTGTTCCGCGGTACGCCGACCGCCATGTGGATGAGCCATGTCTTCGGCGAGATCATGGGCTTCGACGTCGCCCTCGACGAGACGACCGCCGACCTGTATTTCGACCGTATCGGCGAACTGCTGGCATCGGACGCCTATCGTCCGCGCGCCCTGTTCGAACGCTTCAACATCGCGCTTCTGGCCACCACCGAAAGCCCGACCGACACGCTGGAACACCACCAGACGATCAAGGCGTCGGGCTGGACCGGCAGAGTGGTCACCGCGTATCGTCCCGACCCGGTCATCGATCCGGAGCACGAGAACTTCCACGACAAGATGGAAATCTTCGCCAGGCTATCGGGCGAGGACGTCTACAGCTGGAAGGGTTATCTCAAGGCCCACCGCAATCGCCGCGAATTCTTCAAGACGATGGGCGCGACCTCCAGCGACCACGGTCATCCGACGGCCCAGACGGCCAACCTGTCGCACGCGGACGCCAAGGACCTGTTCCACCGTATCCTGAAGAAAAACGTTTCGGCTGAGGATGCCGAACTGTTCCGCGCCCAGATGCTGACCGAGATGGCGCGCATGAGCCTCGACGACGGCATGACCATGCAGATCCATCCGGGTTCGTACCGCAACCACAATCTCAAGGTCTTCGAAAAGTATGGCCGCGACAAGGGCTGCGACATTCCCCTGCCGACCAACTATGTCCACGCGCTCAAGCCCCTGCTCGATGCCTTCGGCAACGAAAAGGACCTGACGGTCATCCTGTTTACCCTGGACGAGACCAACTATGCGCGCGAACTGGCGCCGCTGGCCGGCCACTATCCGATCCTGAAGCTTGGCCCCTCCTGGTGGTTCCACGACAGCCCGGAGGGCATGATGCGCTTCCGCGAGCAGGTCACCGAAACGGCGGGCTTCTACAACACGGTCGGCTTCAACGACGACACCCGCGCCTTCCTGTCCATCCCGGCGCGCCACGACGTCGCCCGCCGCATGGACGCCAACTTCCTGTCGCGCCTGGTCGCCGAACACCGCATCCCGGTGGAAGAGGCCGCCCAGGTCATCCAGGACCTCACCTACAACCTGCCCAAGGCAGCCTACAAGCTTTAGTCTTTTCTATTTCTCTCGCCGACTTCCCGGAGCCCACCGCCCCATGTGCCAGACATCGCTCTATTCGAAAATCTACCACGCCACCCATCCCGACATGATGCAGGGCGCGGACAATCAGGACCTGCGTGACAAGTACCTGATGGGCGGCCTGTTCACGCCGGGCGCGGTGGTGCTCAACTACACCCACTTCGAACGCTTCGTCGTCGGCGGCGCCGCCCCGGTCAATGGCCAGCTCAAGCTACCCGACCAGGTCGAGCCCGCCTCCGCCGCCGGCCATCCCTTCCTGGAACGCCGTGAACTGGGCGTCATCAATGTCGGCGCCGGCGCCGGCACGGTCACGGTCGACGGCGTCGTTTACGACCTGGGCCTCAAGGATGGCCTCTATATCCCGATGGGCACAAAGGAGGTTTTGTTCGCGTCGAATGACACCGGTGCACCGGCCCTCTTCTACCTGACCTCGACTCCGGCCCATGCCCGCTATGAGACCGTCAAGATCTCGATCGACCAAGCCGTGCCGCTGGAACGCGGTAGCCTGGAGCAGTCGAACCAGCGCGTCATCTACCAGTATATCGTGCCGACCACCGCCAAGTCGTGCCAGTTGCTGCTGGGCCTGACCATCCTGGCGCCAGGCAGTGTGTGGAACACCATGCCGCCGCACCTGCACGACCGCCGGTCGGAGGTCTATTTCTACTTCAATCTCGGCGAAAACGACCGCGTCTTCCACTTCATGGGCGAACCCGACAAGGCGCGTCACCTGGTCCTGGCCAATAACGAGGCCGTCGTCTCGCCGCCCTGGTCGATCCATATGGGCTGCGGCACCTCGAACTACGCCTTCATCTGGGCCATGGGCGGGGAAAACCTCGACTATACCGACATGAAGGTCCTCGATATCTGCCAGTTGGCGTAAACCGGCCAACCCCGGAAATAATCAAGAATAATAAGGATAACCCCATGAGTTCCATGTTCGATCTGACCGGCAGGGTGGCCTTGGTAACCGGTGGCAATACCGGCCTCGGGCAAGGTATCGCCCTGGCCTTGGCCGAAGCCGGCGCCGATATCGCCGCCGCCGGCATCGTGCCCGCCGATGATACCGGTGACAAGGTGCGCGCGCTCGGCCGCAAGTTTGTCAATATCGAAGCCAACCTGATGAGCATCGAGCCGGTCGACCGCATCGTCGCCGAGACCCTGTCAGGCCTGGGCGGCCTCGACATCCTGGTCAACAATGCCGGCCTGATCCGCCGCGCCGACGCCACCGAGTTCTCCGAAAAGGACTGGGACGACGTCATGAACGTCAATATCAAGGGCGCCTTCTTCATGGCCCAGGCTGCCGGCAAGCACATGATTGCCCAGGGCCGCGGCAAGATCATCAATATCGCCTCGATGCTCAGCTTCCAGGGCGGCATCCGTGTGCCATCCTATACCGCGTCGAAGTCGGGCATTGCCGGCATCACCCGTCTACTGGCCAATGAATGGGCCAACAAGGGCATCAATATCAACGCCATCGCCCCGGGCTACATGGCCACCGACAATACCGCTCCGATCCGCGCCGACGAAGCCCGCGAAAAGGCTATCCTCGACCGTATCCCGGCCGCACGTTGGGGCCTGCCGGCCGATCTCGGCGGCACGGCAGTCTTCCTGGCCGCCTCGGCGTCCGACTATGTCAACGGCGCCGTCATCCCCGTCGATGGCGGCTGGCTGGCGCGTTAAAGATATCGGCACCAACGGCCATTGGCCGTTGGCAGCGTGCGACCGCACGCCCGAGCCCGTACTTGTGCTCAAGAAGCGCAGCGTTAGCACGCTTCTGTGGGAGCCATGCGGCGCTTGAGCTGAAAAAAGTAAATCCCGGCCAAATCCCCGGCGGTCTCCTCACGGCCGCCGGTACCTTCCCGGGTTGAAGAGAGCCCCTACAAGGGCTTTGCGGCGTGGCAAGATCTCTCCCTTTCCCCCGCGCCGCAGCCCGCCCTCTTCATTTTTCTTTTCGGCGAAACGGTTGATTGCCAGGCGCGCTCCGACAAACAGGGTGACGCTGCTGAACACAAACATGGCGACATGGGTGCGGTGCCACGGCTTGAACTCGACAAGGTTCGCCACGATGCCCGCCCCCAGGGCTGCGGCAAACAACCAGGGCAAAAGCCGCCCGGGCAGGTATCGCGTCGACAGCAGGGCCGCATAGGGCACGATCAGGATCATGTCGTAATCCATCAGCCGCGGCGTCAGCAGCGGCACGACGCCCAACCCCACCAACAGTCGCTCCTCGTCGGTCAGGCCGCCCCAGCGCGCCAGGGCCAAGGCGCTGCCGGTTATGGCGGCCATGTAGAGGACCGTCAGGGCCAGGGTCAGGGGCGCCGCACACGCAAGGCCGAGATAGGCCGTCAGGGCAAACCAGCCGAGGCCGGGTTCGTTGCGCAGGGCGGTGGCATGCAGGACATCATGCCATTGCGGCCCGTACGCCCCGGCGCCGAGGACAGTCGCAGCCACCACCGCCAGGCCGGCAACAAGACCGAGACCAAAGGTCCGCCACCGTGGTTGTTCCTCAAGCAGCAGGATGAGCAGGTAGGCCAGGAAGGTGGGCTTGATGGCAGCACAGACAATGACGACGGCGATGAACGGCCAGCGCCGGCGCGCGAAGAGACTGAGCAGGACCATCGCGTGCATGACCAGGCCGATATTGCCGCAACAGAAAGTCATGAAGGTCAGACCGGAAAAGGCCAGCCAGCGCCAGGCCGGCGCCACCCGGGCCATAGGCCGCCGCAGGGCAAACCAGACCAGAAAGGCCGTCGCCGGCCAGATGACAAGCCACAGAAGCGCCGTGCGCGCTCCCAGCGGCGTGAATAGCCGCGTCAGCGGTGCGAACATATCCGCCATCTGAGGGGCGTAGACGTAGGGGGCAGGCTTCAGCCCGGGACAGGCATAGGCGATATAGGGCGACAGGCCCAAACTCCGGTTGTGGGCGGCGCACAGGACGGCATCGATATCCATCAGGACCCAGCCATGATGGGTGACCCGCACGGCGACGCCGGCGACGATGGGGAAAAGGCAAAGCGCATAAAACGTCCAGCGCCAGCCCTTGCGTTCGCTCCACCGTGTAAGGAAATCTTCCGCCTGCATATCCGCGCCCTCCGACCACACAGGCGTTAGAGCGGGCGAAAAGCGCGGTTATATGACGGCTGCATGTCGCGTTTGAAAGGTTATTGCAGTCTTTGCAACTTGTCCGGATTGCGCAGCATGAAGACGGCGGTGATACCGCCCTCACCGATCTCGATCGTCATGACGTCCTGCGAGCCATCGATATGGCGGGTGATCAGGGACAAGACGCCGTTGACATAGTCGAGGCGGATCGACTGCGTGGTGTGACGACGGAACTTCTGCTGGATGCCGGCCAGGAAACCACCGACGCGACGGCGGCCATCGAGGATATTGATCGCCGCCGGTACGCGACCGCCACCGTCGGAATAAAGCCGGACATCCGCGCTCAGCAGGGCTTCCAGGGCGGCAACATCACCGCTCTGCGAAGCATGGACGAAGGCCTCGAGATAGCGGCGCTCGTCGTCCGGCGCCGGGGTGAAACGCGGCCGGCTTTCGCGCACATGTTTGCGGGCGCGCGCCGCCAGTTGGCGCACACTCTCGGGAGAGCGTTCCAGGGTGCGGGCGATGTCGTCGAAACCGATGGCGAAGACATCGTGCAGCAGGAAGCTGGCGCGCTAGAGCGGCGTCAGGCGCTCCAGCGCATAGAGCAGGCCGATCGACAGGTCGTCGGCTAACTCGGACGCCTCCTCCGCCCTGGCGCCGGTAAAGTCGCTGATATCGTGCAGGGCTTCGGGCAACCACGGTCCGACATAGGACATGCGCCGATTGTGCGCCGACTTCAGGGTGTCGAGACAGATACGCGTCACCACCCGCGTCAGGTAGGCCCGCGGATGGTCGAGCGTCGCCGGATCGGTATCGGCGACGCGGATCCACGCCTCCTGCACGGCGTCTTCCGCCTCGCCGAGCGTGCCCAGCATGCGGTAGGCGACGCCGTGCAGATATCTGCGCTGCTGTTCGAACCAGTTCGCGGTCATGGCGCGACTATAGCCGAATTACAGAGCGGCGTCGTTAGGATGGACCAGACGCGTCGACACGGCGATGCGGTTCCAGGCGTTGATGGTGGCGATGGCCAGCGTCAGGTCGGCCAGTTCCTTTTCAGAGAACTGCGCTGATACCTCGGCATAGGTGTCGTCCTCGGCGCGATCCGTGGCGATAAAGGTCAGGGCTTCGGTCCAGGCCAGGGCGGCGCGTTCCTTTGCCGTGAACATACGCGACTCGTGCCAGGCGCTCAGCGCCGTTACCCGCACCGGATTTTCGCCGGCCTTGCGCAGTTCGTCGGTATGCATGTGGATGCAGAACAGACAGCCATTGAGCTGCGAAGCGCGCAGCTTGACGAGACCGAGCAGTCGGGCGTCGATCGCCGTGTGCAGGTAGCCCTCCATGCCGACGAGGTGGTTATAGCCTTGCGGGGCCAGGGCAGCGATATTGATACGAGTCATGAGTGTCTCCTATGTGCAGGACCGTCTGCAGGTAAGACGAGATGAACGCCGCGGTTTGTGACATGTGGCGCAAAATATTTTCCGCCACCCGGCATTCAAAAACCGCCAAACCCTGTGATTTCTTATGAAACGGTCGTGTTTTGCCGCAACTGCGCTATATAACGGGTCTCCCAACGGCCATGGCCGTTGGGCAAGTGCGACTGCACGTCCGAAGCCTGTGCTAAAATAGCGAAGCGCTAGCACGCTTTTATGGGTGAGGAGCCATGCGGCGCTTGAGCTGAATCTGAGGACATAGTTATGGACGACCAAAGCCGCATTTCGCTGAACGACCTGATGACCGACATGGCCACCAAGGCCAGACAGGGCGCCGAGGCCCTGCGTCTGGCCGGGCCAGAGGTCCGCACGCGCGCCATCGTCGAAGCGGCAAAGGCCATCCGTGCCCGCGCCGGTGAGATCCTCGAAGCCAATGACCGCGACCAGCAATATGCTCGCGACAAGGGCCTGACCGACGCCATGATCGAACGCCTGATCCTCAATCCGGCCCGCGTCGAAGCCATGGCGAAGGGCCTCGACGAGGTCGCCGCCCTGCCCGACCCCGTCGGCCGCGAACTGGCGCGCTGGAGCCGCCCCAACGGCCTCGACATCGCCCGCGTCTCGACCCCGATCGGCGTCATCGCCATCATCTATGAATCGCGTCCCAATGTGACTGCCGATGCTGCGGCGCTATGTGTGCGCTCGTCCAACGCCGCCATCCTGCGCACCGGTTCCGAGGCGCTCAACTCGGCCCTGGCCATCTATGCCGCCTTCCAGGACGGCTTCCGCGCCGCCGGCCTGCCCGAGACCTGCGTGCAACTGGTGCCGACCTCGGATCGCGATGCCGTTGGCTTGATCCTGGGCGGCCTCGACAAGGCGATCAACCTGATCATCCCCCGCGGCGGCCGCTCGCTGGTCGAACGCGTGCAGCGCGAAGCCCGCGCCCCCGTCCTGGCCCACCTAGAAGGCCTGAACCACACCTATGTCCATGCGGCCGCCGATCCGGACAAGGCCGTGTCGGTTACCCTGAACGCCAAGATGCGCCGCGTCTCGGTGTGTGGCTCGACCGAAACCCTGCTGATCGACGAGGCCGTCGCGCCTACCCTTTTGCCGAAGATCGCGAAAGCCCTGCAGGATGCCGGCTGCGAACTGCGCGGCGACGCGGCGGCGCAAGCCATTGTGCCCATGACGGCCGCAACCGAGGACGACTGGCGCACCGAATACCTGCTGCCCATCATCTCCATCCGCGTCGTCGCCGACGAGGACGCGGCTATCGACCATATCCGCACCTATGGATCTGGCCATACCGAGGCCATTATCACCGAGGACCTGCAGGCTGCCGAGACCTTCCTCAATACGGTCGACAGCGCCATCGTCATCTGGAACGCCTCGACGCAATATGCCGACGGCGGCGAATTCGGCCTGGGCGCCGAGATCGGCATCTCGACCGACCGCCTGCACGCCCGCGGCCCGGTCGGCGCCGAGCAACTGACCACCTTCAAATACATCGTCCGCGGCGATGGCCAGGTCCGGCCATAGGCTTAAAATCGGCGACGCCACGTACCTGGATTGCGGCTGTAATGAAAAACGGCAATCACATAGATGCGTCTGCTACGCTCACGGAAAATGATACCATAAGGAAACCCGCGGCATCTCGCTCGGCGCGCATCTCGCCAGATAAAATTGAACTGCCTGTAATTTTCGCTGACCCGAGCGAGTTGATGCTGCACTTCCTCGGCGAAACGATCGCCTAAACCGGCAACTTCATTTTCGTACCACTCCCAGGCCTGACCCAGGTCCTGCTCGGCGGCCTCGGTAAATTCTATTTCGAGCATTACCCGCGACGAGCGTGCAGTTTTGCAAAGACTTGTGCCATGGGAATGGCGCGCGTCACATCCTCGTCAAACCTATCAAGACGCCGGTCGAGCTCGGCAGTCTGTTCGGCCGTGAGCGGAACGTCCGAGTCCTCAAAGCTGTCCCACAATTGACCCATCAAATCCATGCGGTCAGCTTTGGACATGCTCTTGATATCGTCATTTGAAAGAATTTTCATAGTAGAGATAGTACACCTTTTTCATCGGCAGAAACAAGATTGCTCATAATCTCACGTCTCGGCTTTGTTCGGCAATTAAAGCGTTTCTCGAAGGTGGGTGGCACTTTATCTGGAATGCCTCGACGCGATATCCCGACCGCGGTGAATTCGGATTGGACGCGAAGCCATTTCATTCAACCCGCATTACCACTTGGATATCTGTGTCAGGCGCGTTAGCGCCGCCTGTGTGCATCTGTGGACAGCCTTCACGCGTACCAATATACGCCATAACCAACCGGAAAGACTTCGGCCGTAATCATCGCGTAATCTGCAGCTAAAAAGCCCCGGCCTTGCCAGTCCTGAAAAGGGATTTACTCAGCATTCACGGAACTGTCGTCAAAGCGCTTTAAGAACGCCGCTCTTTCGCTCTACAACAGGATGTAAAGGTGTAAGCGTATGGAAGAACAACGGACTTTCCTTCGGTCGATCCCGCTGGGCACATGGTTTGGCGGTGTCGCCGTCGCTGCCATGGCCTTGATCGCGCCGTTGCGTCCGTATGTGACCTTCGCTGCCCTGCCGGTCGTCGCCTACACCGCCTATGCCATGTGGCGTGACATGTCGAAACTGCGGGCCCGTGTCGAGGACCACGTCCCGGCCGTCGAGGTCCAGGTCCAGCCCCAGGGCCCCAGCTTCCAGGAAGTGCTGCGCGCCATTCCGGACCCGGTCATGGTCGTGTCGGGTTTCGAGCCCGACGACATTGCCGGCCGCTGGATCATCTTCGCCAATGACGCCGCCCAGGAACTGTTCCACCTGCAGGGCGAAGGCGGACTGCTGGTCAGCGCCATCCGGACGCCCGAAGTGCTGGAAGGGGTAGACGAGGCCCTGTTCGGCCGTATCCCGGGCGCCGTCACCTTCGAGACTGCAGGCGGTGCCCGTCAGCAGTCGTGGCGCGCCTTTACCAGCCCGCTGCCGGCCGGTAGCGACCAGCATGGCCGCCTGGCCTTGCTGGTTATCCGCGACGAGACCGAAATCCGCCGCATGGAGCGTATGCGCGCCGACTTCCTCGCCAATGCCTCGCACGAACTGCGCACGCCCCTGGCCTCGCTGACCGGCTTTATCGAGACCCTGCGCGGCCCGGCCAAGGACGACGACAAGGCGCGCGACAAGTTCCTGAGCATCATGGCCACCCAGGCCGACCGCATGGGCCGCCTGATCCAGGACCTGCTGTCCCTGTCGCGTATCGAACTGAACGAACACGTGCCGCCTGCCGGCGAGGCCGATCTCGTCCTGGCCGTCAAGGACGTCGTCGAAGGCCTGTCGCTGATCGCCCAGACCAAGGGCGTGCGCTTTGTCATCCTGGCGCCCAAGCCCGGCCTCTATCCGGTGATCGGCGAACGCGACCAGATCCTGCAGGTGGTGCAGAACCTGGTCGACAACGCCCTGAAATACGCCCCGCGCGATTCCGAAGTCACGGTCGAAGTGGCGTTCGACCGCACCCTGTCCCAGGCTATGGCGCCATCCGACAGCCAGGCGTCGAAACTGGTCCTGCTGCGGCCCGACCGCAATGTCCACGACTACTATGCCGTCATGCGCGTGCGCGACAACGGCCCGGGCATTCGCCGTGAATTCCTGCCGCGCCTGGCCGAACGCTTCTATCGCGTAGAAGGCCAGAAGAGTGGCGATCGCCTGGGCACTGGACTGGGCCTGGCCATCGTCAAGCACATCATCAACCGCCACCGCGGCGGGCTGTCGGTCGAGAGCATCGGCGTGCCGGCGCTCGCCGACGATCTGGCGCCTCTGCCGCACGACGACGGCAAGATCGCCGCCCTGCCGATTGCCAGCGTCCAGACCTTCACAGCCTTTACCGCCTGCTTCCCGCAGGCCAGGGCCTTCGGGACCGCCGCCGGGCCTCGCCTGGCGGTCACCGAAGGCGTAGCTGCGGCAGCACCGCTCAAAGACGCCGGCTGAGGCACACTCTCTGGCGGTGGCCGTGAAAGACAGCACAATCACGGGTAATATGACATTTTTTGTGCATCTGCGCACACCAACCAGGCTTCGCCCTATAAAACTGTCACAAAATTCCCCTAAAGCCGCTGTAAATTCTGAAGACGCTTTTGCTTTACGTTAACGAATCGGGCCCGTACTCTGCTCGTTGACCAAGCATCGCACGATCAGGATTGAAGGATTTAGCCCGTGGCCCAGTTCAAGATGAACCCGCATATCGTCAAGACCTATCAAGAAGAGCTCGACCAGCTGAGCGCCGAGGTCGTCCTGATGGGCGGCCTGGCCGAGGCCCAGGTAGCCGACGCCGTCGAGGCCGTCGCCCGTCGTGATGTCGCCCTGGCGCAAAGTGTCGTGCAGCGCGACCATAAGCTGGACGAGCTGGAAAAGGCCGTAGAGCGTAAGTGCATCCGCCTGATCGCCCTGCGCCAGCCGATGGCTGACGACCTGCGCAAGACCGTCGCCGCCATGAAGATCGCCACCTCGCTGGAGCGTACGGGCGACCTCGCCAAGAACATCGCCAAGCGCGCCATGGTCATCGCCGAAGCCGAGCCGATGACGCCGCTGACTCGTTCGATCGAACGCATGGGCAAGCTGGTGTCGTCGCGCCTGCGCGACGTGCTCGACGCCTACAAGTCCGGAAAGCAGGACCTCGCACAGAGCGTCTGGACCTCGGACACCGAAGTCGATGAACACTACAACTCGCTGTTCCGCGAACTGCTGACCTACATGATGGGCGATCCGCGCACCATCTCGGCCAGCACGCACCTGCTGTTCATGGCCAAGAACCTCGAACGCATCGGCGACTATGCCACCAACATGGCCGAATACATTCATTACGAATTGACCGGCGAAGACTATGTCGAGGACCGCCCCAAGGGCGACACCCTGAATTACAAATAAACGTCCGACATCTGCCGGACGTCCACCTTACCCCCGGCCGGGCCTCAGCGTCCGGCAGAGACCTGTAGCCGCCGGAACCCTGTTGCATGAAGCCCTATATCATCATTGCCGAAGACGAAGACGCGCTGTCGACTCTTCTCAACTACAATCTTGAGAAGGAAGGCTATGAAGTCGCCGTCGCCGCCGACGGCGACGAGGCCCTGGTGATGATCAAGGAGCGCCAGCCCGACCTGCTGGTTTGCGACTGGATGATGCCGAAAGTATCCGGTATCGAGGTCTGCCGCCGCCTGCGCGCCCAGGGCAATACCCGCAACCTGCCCATCGTCATGCTGACGGCCCGATCGGAAGAAACCGACCGTATCCGCGGCCTCGACACCGGCGCCGACGACTATATCGTCAAGCCGTTCTCGATGGTCGAACTGATGGCGCGTATCCGCGCCGTCCTGCGCCGCATCCGTCCAGGCCTGAGCGAAGACCGCGTCGAATTCGGCGAGATCAGCGTTGACCGCCTGTCGCACCGCGTGCAGCGCTCCGGCCGCGACATCCATCTCGGGCCGACGGAATACAAGCTGCTCGACCATTTCATGCAGCACCCGCGCCGCGTCTTCTCGCGCGAACAACTGCTCGATGCCGTCTGGGGCAATGACGTCTATGTCGAAGCCCGCACGGTCGACGTTCATATCGGCCGCCTGCGCAAGGCGTTGAACGACCGCGAGGAGTTCGACCCCATCCGCACGGTGCGCTCGGCGGGCTACTCGCTGGACATGCAGGGATAAGAAAAAGGCGCCGTTTCCGGCGCCTTTTTTGTTTATGCGGCCGGCGCGACGATCACCGCCTTTGCCTCCAGGTGCGTCTCCAGGCCGAAGACGCCGTACTCGCGCCCGATCCCCGATTGCTTGAAACCGCCGAACGGCGCCAAGGGTTCGTGGTGCAGGCCATTGACCATGACCCGGCCGGCATCGATCCGCGCCGCAACGGCATGGGCACGGGTAAGGTCACCGCCCAGCACATAGGCGGCCAGGCCGTAGGGCGTGTCATTGGCGATAGCGACCGCGTCGTCGTCGTCGCGATAGGCGATCAGCGACAGGACCGGCCCGAAGATTTCCTCCCGCGCGATCGTCATATCGTTGCGGACGTCGCCGAACAGGGTCGGGCGGACGAAATAGCCCTCAAGCCCGTGCGGATGCCCTTCCCCGCCGGCCAGCAGCGTGGCGCCTTCGTCGATCCCCTTGCGGATATAGGACTGGACTCTTTCATACTGCTTCTGGCTGACCATCGGGCCGATCCGGCTTTCGGGATCATTGGGCATACGCACCACCACAGCGCTGACCGCCTCGGCCGCCAGCCTGGCCGCTTCGTCATAGCGCGACTGCGGCACCAGCAGGCGCGTGCCGGCAATGCAGGCCTGGCCGCTGTTCATGAAGGCGGCGGTGATGGCCGTCGGAATGGCGGTGGCGAAGTCGGCGTCATCGAGCAGGATGGTCGGGCTCTTGCCGCCCAGTTCCAGGGTAACCCGCTTCAGCGTCTCGGCGCCGGTGCGCATGATCGACTTGCCGACGACGGTCGAGCCGGTGAACGACACCTTGGCAACGTCGTGGTGGCCGGTCAGGGCGGCGCCCACTACATCGCCCCGGCCATTGACCAGGTTGAAGACACCGGCAGGCAGGTCTGCAGCATCGATAGCCTCGAGCAGCACCTGGGTCTGGGTAGCGCTCATCTCGCTCGGCTTGACGACGATGGTGCAGCCGGCGGCAATGGCGGTGGCCAGTTTCGAGGTGATGAAGCCGATATTGCTGTTCCACGGCGTGATCACGGCAACCACACCGACCGGCTGCATGACGACCCGGGCCGTGCCGATCGTCCGTTCGAATGCATATCCCTCCAGGGCCTGCGCCATCGACAGGAAGTTGCGCGCCGCCATCTGCGTCCATTGCGCCATCAGGGCGATCGGCCCGCCATATTCGGTGATAACGGCCCGTGTCAGGTCGTCCGCCCGCGCCAGGATCGCGGCATTGAGACGACGCAGCAGGTCGAGGCGTTCGGCCTTCGAGGTCCGCGAAAAGGCCGGGAGAGCCGCTTTAGCCGCAGAGACCGCTTGGTTGGCGTCCTCGGCATCGCCGAGGCGCACCTGGCCGATGATCTCAGCCGTGGCGGGATTGTGCAGGTCGAACAACTCGTCCCCATGCGGGGTGACGAAGCGGCCATTGATGTAGATGGTGTCGATAACGTGCATGATAGCCTCATAGCCTCCTTGGCTTGCTATCGACAAAATAAGGCTTGAACATTATCCTGATAAGCGCGACAAATCTTCATGCCGCATTGCGGAAATCGAGATAATCACAGGTCGGGCCTGACAGAACTGGATGCCGTGGTGACGGCGGCACGGCGCGGCAATTTCCGCGCGGCGGCGATCGAGCTCGACATGTCGCCGACCAGCCTGAGCAATGCCATAGCCGGGCTTGAACAAAGACTGGGTGTGCGCCTGTTCAACCGCACCACCCGCAGCGTCTCCCTGACCGAGGCTGGGGAACAGTTCGTCGCCCAGGTCGCCCCTGCCCTGGTGGACATCAGCCGGGCCATCGCCTCGGCCGGGGCGCTGCGCGACACGCCGTCGGGCACCCTGCGCATCAATGCGGCGGCCAGCATGGCGCGCCAGGTCTTCGTGCCCCTGGTGCTGGAATTCCTGAGTCGTTATCCGGACATGAAGGTCGATATCGTCACTGAGGGTCGCCTGATCGACATCGTCGCCGACGGTTTCGACGGCGGGCTGCGCTGGGCGGATACGGTACCGCGCGACATGATTGCCATTCCTTGCGGCCCTGCCATGCGCATGGCCGTCGTCGCCTCGCCCGCCTATTTCGCCGGCCGCGATCTGCCGCAGGTGCCCGACGACTTGCTGACGCATAATTGCGTGCGTACCCGGCTGGCCAGTGGCGCCCTCTACCGCTGGGAATTCGAGCGCAATGGCCAGGAGATCGCCGTCGATATCCAGGGATCGCTGACCCTCGATGAACTTGAACTGATGATCGCTGCCGCGCGGAACGGCGCCGGTATCGCCCACATACCGGAATGGGCGGTCGCCGACGATATCGCCTCAGGCCGGCTGGTCCGGGTGCTGGAAGACTGGTGCCCGGCCTTTGCCGAGCTGTGTTTCTACTATCCCAGCCGCCGCCATACCTCTGCCGGCCTGCGCGCCTTCATTGCCCTCATCCGCGAACTGCGGCGGTCATAGCCGTCGTCATCTTACCGGGGCCATCAGATAGTGGCCTATGCCCCATTCGTGGCCGCCATCGTGGCCCCACAAGCCGGCCGTGGCCATGAAGAACAGCCGCCAGCGCCGGCGCCAGACACCGGCGTCCTTGCCGTAGACACTGCGCAGGATCGGCAGGATCTGGTCGATATTGGCGTCGAAGTTTTCCAGCCAGTCCATGGCGGTGCGGCGGTAGTTCTCGCCGGACCAGCGCCACTCGTTCTCCACCGTAAACAGATCGCCGAAACGATGCGGCAGATCGTGCGCCGGCATGATGCCGCCCGTGAAGAAGTACTTGGCGATCCAGTCATCCGGATTGGTGTGGTCGAAGCGGTAGGAATGGCTGCGATGGGTGAAGACGTGGATGAACAGACGACCGTCGTCTTCCAGCCAGCTATTGGCCTTGGCCAGCAGGCCGCGCCAGTTCGACATGTGCTCGAACATCTCGACCGAAACGATGCGGTCGAAGCGCTCCTGCGTCGTGAAGTCGGTCATGTCGGCCGTGATGACGGTCAGGTTCTTCAGACCGCGCCGCGCCGCCTGCTCGAGGATATAACCACGCTGCGAGTGCGAGTTCGACACCGAGACGACACGCGAATTGGGATAGGTCTTCGCCATGTATAGCGAAAGGGAACCCCAGCCGCAGCCCAGCTCGAGGATGGCCTGGCCGTCGTGCAGATCGGCATGTGCGCAGGTTTCCTCCAGGGCATGGGTCTCCGCCTCCGCGAGGGTGGTCGAATCGTCGGGGTACAGGCAGCACGAATATTTGCGCTGCGGCCCCAGGACCAGGCCGAAAAAGGTCTGCGGGATTTCGTAATGCTGCGCGTTTGCCGCCTCGGCATGGACGGCGATCGGATAGTGGACCATATCGGCGGCAAAGGCGGCCTCATCGGCCGCCGACGCCGTCATCTGGCGCTTGGAGCGCCCCACCATCATGTCGATGGCGGCCAGGGTCAGGCCGTCGGGGAGCGGGGCGCGTTCGGCAAGCATGGTGGCGAGGTTCATGGCGTTTCCTTATTCAGGTTAGCTTTTAGGAGGCGTTGGGAAAAAAGCGCTGGTGCGGGCCTGGTAGGCGCGAAAGGCATCGCCGCGGCTGCGCACCATGTGCTGCTCCAGCGGCGGGATGCCGGAAACATAGACCAGCAGGACATACATCAGGACGGGGGCGCCGATTGCCAGCCAGCCCCACGGCTGCGAGATAGCGATGATAGCCCAGGCCACCCAGCCCAGCCATTCGAAGAAATAGTTGGGGTGGCGCGACCACTTCCACAGGCCGACATCGCAAATGCCGCCCTTGTGGGTCTTGCCGAATTTCGCCAGCTGCGCATCGGCAACGGCCTCGCCTGCCACGGCGATGACCAGGACGATGACACCGGCCAGGTCGAACAGGTTTGGAAAGGGCGCCGGATTGGTAGCCGCCAGGCGGACGGCAAAGGCCAGCACAAAGGCCGCTGCCGCCTGCACCTGCAACATGCCGAACAGATAGAGCGGCCACGCCTTGCCCTGCTGTTTCTGGATGGCGGCATAGCGCGGATCGTCCTCGCCGCCATGGGTGCGCTGGACGATATGCAGGCCCAGGCGCACGGCCCAGACGGCAATGAGGATAGCGACAACGATGCGGCGACCAGATACGGCGTGGGTCGATGGCAATAGGACGGCGGCAATGCCGCCTGCGCCAACGGCGAAGGTCCATATAACGTCGATCCAGCCACTCTTGTGCGTCAGCAACTGAATGGCCCAGGCGACCATCATGGCGAGGCTGATGCCGACGGCGAGACTAACGATTGCTAACAGGTCCATGCTTGCGGCTCCAGTATGTACCCAATCCTACGCCGCCGCCCGGAGCATGGTTCACCATCGCCCAAAAGAAATCCATTCCCGCGACCCGGCCGTATGCTTTTCAACGACCATCTGGAGACAGTCATGCGCATACCTGTTGTTTTTGCTTCGATCGCCCTGCTGGCCGCCACGCCGGCCCTTGCCGATGCCCCGTCGCCGCAGGGCAACTGGTCGCGCGGCGATGGCAAGGCAAAGGTCCGCGTCGAGCCGTGCGGCAAGGATTTGTGCGCCGTGAACACCTGGATCAAGCCGGGCGTGAAGGACGAAAAGGAAGGCGACAAGCTCGTCATGACGGTGACCGAGGGCGCCGCCGGCAAATGGACCGGCAAAGCCTACGACCCGCAGCGCAAGCTGACCCTGCGCTTCACCATGACGGTAAAGGACGCGACCATGACCACGGTCGGCTGTGTCTGGGGCGGCCTGCTGTGCAAGTCGATGGGCTGGACCAGGTTGGAGTCGTAAGGTCTGGCCGCCTGATGCTGAGGCCACCATCCGGCTCCCCATTTTCAAAGAGAGCGGAGGGAAACCATCACACTCCCTCCGCCCCATCGTAGATGGGGAGGTTTGGCGCCAGCGAAGGCATGAACTTCGCAAGCCATGGCGAGGCCTTCAGGCCGAAGCAGACGGAGGGGTCTCTTACTTCTTACTTACCGACATTTGACTGGACGTCACCGGCGAATTCTTTCATCATTGCCGCCACAAAATTGCCGTGCCTCTCGACCAAGGGGTAACCATGAATGAGACGACGTCCCCCGTGACCGCGCCCACCCGAGCACAGGTTGAAATCTGTAACAACAAGGGTCTGCACGCCCGCGCCTCGGCGAAGTTCGTCAAGCTGGCGTCGAGCTTCGACAATGCCCGCATCACCGTCATCAAGGACGACAACCGTGTCGACGCCCAGTCGATCATGGGCCTGTTGATGCTGGCCGCCTCCAAGGGTTCGACGATCGAGATCGAGGCCGAGGGCGACGATGCCGAAACCGCCGTCCAGGCCCTGGTCGAGCTGGTCGCCAACCGCTTCGACGAAGAGGCATGATGGCCCGTTTCAAACCCCTGCTGTGCCTGACCGCGCTGGCCTTTCTGCTGACTGCGACACCTGTTGTCCTGTTCAAGGCGGCGCCCGCCTTTGCCGAAGGCACCGATCCGGAGGCCGGCAGCGAGGTCAAGGCGCCGGTCCACAAGAAGCGCACAGCCAAACCGAAGGCCAAGGCGCCGGCGGCCGCCGTCAAGCCCGCCGGTCCCGTGCCCTATACCACCATCGCCGCCCCCCCGGCCCAGCATGTAACGCCGGGTCCACCGACCGTGGCGACGACCACCGACGCCCTGCCGCAGCCGGTCGAGACCAACAAGCCGATCCCGCCCGCCAGCGACGTCGCCATCGCGCCCAAGGCCGCCCTGCAGGCGCCCCCGCCACCTCCGCCGCCCCCATCCGCGACGACGGCCGTTCCCAATGTGGCGCCCAATGTCTCCGGTCCGGCCGAAATCTCGCTGCGCTGTGAAACCCAGGTCCGCAAGGGCGACCATCCGCTGACCACCGGCGTTTTCTTTATCGACCTGTTCCCGTCGGCGGTCTTCCCCGATGAACACGCCGATTTTAAATTCGCCTTCGTCGATCCGTCACACAAGTCGCTGATCCGCGATTCCATCTGCCTCGACGCCATGTGTCCGGCGACCGTGACCGGCAGCGCATATTACTTGGTCAGCCAGACCACCCGCCACGGCAGCGCCCTGCGCATCACCCTCGATCGCGCCAAGGGCGCCTTCTATGCCGAGGAGGTCGACCAGGGCCTGATGGGCATGTTCCGCAAGTCGAAGACCGCTGACCATTACGGCGAGCAGGGCTATTGCGTGCCGCAACACCTGCCCAACGCCCTGTTCTAGTATCGCCTCTGACGGCCCTTATCGGACGCTTACGGAATCCCGCGCCTCTCCCGTCGAAACCTTATCGCCGTTCGGTTACCCTCCATCCAACGTCAAATATCTGATTTGACACGGAAAATGGAGGCGATCATGAATAGCAACCGTATCGATGGCAGCTGGGAACAGGTCAAGGGCAGCGTCCAGAAGGCCTGGGGCAAGCTGACCCACGACGACCTCGCCGTAATCGAAGGCGACCGCAAGCAACTGGCGGGCAAGATCCAGGAACGCTACGGCGTTGCGCAGGACGAAGCCCACAGCCAGGTCAAGAAGTGGAATGACGATGCGCATGATGCCGTCGCCGAGGCCGCCGACAAGAATAGCTAGACCCTTCTTCGATTCCCGCCGGATCGAGGAAGCCAGAGAGCGGGATGACCTTGCGGTTATCCCGCTCTTTCCATTTTGCAGCGACGCATAAGGGCGTTACAATCGTTGTCATGACCTTGCTTGAGTCCCTGCGGCATGAGACGCGCGATGCGCATGAAGCCCTGCATCACCATGCCCTGCTGGCGCCCATGAAGTCTCTCGACCTGGCAGTGGCAGACTATCGATACGCCCTGCTGGCCTTCGACGCCTTCTATGCCGGCATGGAACCGCAGGTTCCCGCAGGCACGAGCGCACCGGTCCGCGACTGGCTCGCCCACGACCTGGCACGACAGGGCCTGACCCCGGTCGAGACCGGTATAGCCCTGCCGCGGATCGTCACCCGGTCCCAGCTATGGGGCTACCTCTATGTCAAGCAGGGCTCCACCCTCGGCGGTGGTGTCATGAGCAAGACGCTGAACCGCGCCCTGGGGTTGAAACCCATGATCGATCAACGTTTTTTCGCCGGTTATGGCGATAAAAACGGCGCCGAATGGAAAAAGTTTATTGAAAACTTATTCGACGAAGGGCCTTCTTTATTCGAAAACGAAACTATCGACATGGCCGTGGCGTGCTTTCAGGGAGTCGCCGACATCTGCGATGCCGTCCTTCGCATGAAAGCTGCAAATGCCCTTCAAGCCCCGTGAACTGCTAAGCGAAAAGCAACTGGAACGCGCCCTGGATGGCTGCGATCAGGAGCCTATCCATATTCCCGGTTCGATCCAGCCTTACGGCGTCATGCTGGTGCTGGCCCCGGACACGCACATAATCCTGCAGGCCAGCGAAAATGTCGGCGTTTGGCTGGGCGTGCCCCACGCCAAGACCCTTGGCGCAAAACTCGACACGGTGATCGGCGCCGAGCAGGCCGATACGGTCCGCCACATCGTCGTCACGCGCGAATTGCAGCCGATGCAGTCGAGCGTTCTGCGCATCAATGACAAGCTGTTCGATGCCGTCGCCCATGCCTCCGACGGCTACATCGTCGTCGAGCTGGAAATCGTCGAGGATTCAAAGGCGCTGGAGCGCGACTTCTTCTACGACGAACTGCGCCAGTTCGCCGTCGGCATGCGCGAGGTGCGCCAGCCGGAAGAGCTGTACAACTTCGTCACGGCTCAGGTACGCAAGATCACCGGCTTCGATCGCGTCAAGCTCTACCGCTTCGACGAGGACTGGAACGGCGCCGTCGTTTCCGAAAGCCGCGCCTATCATATGCCGTCCTATCTCGGCCTGCACTTCCCGGCCGGCGATATCCCGCCGCAGGCGCGCGCCCTCTACATGAAGAACTTTATCCGCCAGATCTCGGATATCAACTATGCGCCCGTGCCCGTCCTGCCGGCGCGCAATCCGCATACGGCCAAGCCGCTCGACATGTCGATGTCGGTCCTGCGCAGCGTGTCGCCGGTCCACGTCCAGTACCTGGCCAATATGGGCGTGTCGGCCTCGATGTCGATCTCGGTCATCCAGAACGGCCGCTTCTGGGGCCTGATCGCCTGCCACCACAATGCACCCTATCACGTGCCCTATCGTATCCGCATGGTGTCGGAGATCATGGGCCATATCTTCTCGGCGCAGCTGTCGTCGCTGGAAGAACTGGTCGATCGCGCCGAGATCGAAAAGCGCAAGCTGATCGTCGAACGCCTGTCGGCGACACTGGGCACGCATTTCAATCTTTACGACCTGTTGATCGAAAAGAAGGAACTGGCGCTGGACGCCATGAAGGCGCAGGGCATGGCCATCCAGTACAAGGGCCAGGTCCACAGTTTCGAGGACGCCCCCGACGAGGCGACCATCAAGATCCTGGCCGACTGGCTGCACCTCAGACATCCGTCCGCCGTGGTCAAGACGCACCAGGCCGAGGTCTTTTGCAAGGATGTTCCGGGACTGGAGGCATTGAAGGGCGGCTTCCTGGCCGCCCCCATCAGCCATATGCGCAAGGACTATGTCATCTGGTTCCGCGACGCCATCGTCAAGAGCGTCGCCTGGGCCGGCAATCCGGAGAAAAACGTCTCCGAGGAAAAGGGCAGTCATCGCCTGGTCCCGCGCGCCTCGTTCGACCTGTGGAAACAGGAAGTGCAGAACAAGTCGAAGCCGTGGTCGCGCGAAGATGTCGACATGGCGCAGAACATCATCCATATCGTCAACCAGTCGGAACGCATGGCGGCCGAGGAGGCCAGCCTGGCCAAGAGCGAGTTCCTGGCCAATATGAGCCACGAACTGCGCACGCCGATGAACGCCATTATCGGTATCGCCAATATCTTCGACCGCGATCCCAACCTGACCGACAAGCAGCGTCAGTTCATCTCGACCCTGCGCCTGTCGTCCAATTCGCTGCTGACCCTCATCAACGACCTGCTCGACATCTCGAAAATCGAATCGAGCGAGATGCAGATCGAGATGCGGCCGTTCAATCTCGGGGATATTCTGGAAGAGGTGCGTTCGGTCATGAATGTCCGCGCCGTCGAAAAGGACATCATGCTGACCCTGAAGGCGCCGCCGCGCGCCCAGATGAACTATATCAGCGATGTGACCCGCATCCGCCAGGTCATGCTCAACCTCGTCTCCAACGCCCTGAAATTTACCGAGGACGGTTTCGTCAACGTCCTGGTCAAGGCCGAGGCCGACAGTGTGCGCATCGATGTCGTCGATTCCGGCATCGGCATGACGCCGCAGCAGATCGAGCGCATCTTCGACAAGTTCGCCCAGGCCGACGAGAGCATTTCGCGCCGCTTCGGCGGCACCGGCCTCGGCCTCGCCATCGTCCGCAACCTGGTCACCCTGATGAACGGCGAGATCACCGTCCAGAGCCAGGAGGGCATGGGCTCGAAATTCTCCATCACCGTACCGATGCAGCGCGTCGAGCATATCGCCGAGAACGACGACGATCCCCGCCTGAAGACTACCGGATCGTCACCCCAGCGGTCCCGCATTCGGGAGGTCAATCGCAAGCGCGTCCTGCTGGTCGAGGACTATGAGGGCAATGTCATCGTCGCCCTCAGCCTGTTGCAGGATTCCGGCTATGAGGTCGTCGTCGCCAGCAATGGCAAGGAAGCGATCGCCAAGCTGGAGAACGCCCCCTTCGACATCGTGCTGATGGATGTACAGATGCCGGTCATGGACGGCCTGACCGCGACGGCTGTCATCCGCCGCATGCAGGACGAGAACACATTGCAGCAGGTCAGGATCATCGGCATGACTGCCCATGCCCTGAACGGCGACCGCCAGAAGTGCCTCGATGCCGGCATGGACGACTACATCGCCAAGCCGTTCAATCCGGAGGAGCTGGAGACCATGTTGGCCAGCCATATCCGCGAAGATGCCCGCGGCAAGGCCTGGCCGAGTAGCAATTCCGGGCAGTTGACGTAGCGGACAGCCTGTGGCACACATTTCGCCATGCGTATGAACCGAACAACAATCGTAGCAATTAAAGCGACCGCCAGTGGCGGGGCGTTGCGCGGTTGTGTGCTCACGGTTTAAAGCACCTTCTCCCACCCCCGCCCTTCGTAACGAAGACCGGGGAGATGGCCAGGAAACCTAGGCCCCGGTCCTGACATCAGACTGGAGCCGCATATGTCCCAATCCTCGCACAGGTCCGCCCTTGTCATCATCGACATGACGCACAGCCGCGTCGGTCAGGCCGCTACGGCTGCGGTAAGCGGACACGGCGCCATCGCCCGCTCCGATGCCGACTTCGTCTTTCGCCGCGTCTGCAGCCTGGTCGAACGCCATCGCCACACCAATACCCAGATCGTCTTCATCCGGCCGCCGGCAAGCTGCGCCGGCGCCCGCGACGGCTGGCGGCTGATGGATGCCCTGCAACCGCGTTTTCCCGACTGGGTCGTCGAACGTCACGGTCCCAGCATCTTTGCCGGCACCAACCTGGCAGCGCAGTTGAAGGCCGTCGGCGTCGAGCATCTGATCCTGGCCGGCGGCGGTATAGATGCTTCCTACGACGACGCCCTTGCCCTGGGTTTCGACGTCGAAGCGGCGGCCGATGCCCATCTCGGACCGAACCCCGTCGCCTGCGCGCCGGTCTCCGTTCGCTCCGCCGGCACGCTGACCCTGGCGTGACACCGGCCGCAAACGTTTGCAAAGCCTGAGGGATTCACATTGACAAGGGTCTCCTTTCCGGCGAATTTCCGGCCAGGAGACCTTTATGGTCGTGTTGCGTTGTATGGCCTGCCTCAGTGATGGATAGTCTCGGACCCGATATTCTGAAATCCGATATCCAGGCGATTGCCCGGATCGACGCCGTGCCGATGATCCTCGACATCATCTGCCGCACCACGGGCATGGGCTTCGCGGCCGTTGCCCGTGTCACGCCGGACCGCTGGATTGCCTGCAGCGTCAAGGACGATATCGGCTTTGGCCTGAAGCCCGGCGGCGAGCTCGACGTCGCCACCACTATCTGCCACGATATCCGCCAGAGCGGCGATGGCGTGATTTTCGACGATGCCCGGGCGCATCCTGTCTTTTCGGCACACCACACACCGAAGATCTACGGCCTGAGGAGCTATATCTCCCTGCCCATTATCCTTGGCGACGGCAGCTTCTTCGGTACCCTGTGCGCCATCGACCCGCAGCCGCACAAGGTCGACACCCCGGAAACGGTTAGCATGTTCACCGCGTTCGCCCGGCTGATCGCCATGCATCTCGACAACAATGCCCGGGTCGAAGTGTCCGACCGGCAGTTGCGCGAGGAACGCGAAGCCGCGGAACTGCGCGAACGGTTCATCGCCGTCCTCAGCCAGGACCTGCGCAATCCGCTCGGCGCCATCACCTCCGGCGCCTCGCTGTTGCAGAAAACCGCTGAAGACGAGCGCAGCAAGCGCATCATCACCATGATCGAAAAATCATCCTGGCGCATGACCGAGCTGATCGAAAACCTGCTCGACTTCGCCCGCGGCCGTCTCGGTGGCGGGGTCAGCCTTAACCGCACCCTGCATGCCACGCTGGAACCGTCCTTGACCCACGTCATCAACGAACTGCGCGCAGCCTGGCCCGAGCGTAGCCTCGATAGCCAGTTCGCCTTTGCCGAGCCGGTCGAGGTCGACGGCCACCGTATCGGCCAGATGGTCTCCAACCTGCTGGGCAATGCCTTTACCCATGGTGACCCGGACCAGCCCGTCCGGGTGCACGCCGCCACTGGCAACGGCATTCTGGTCATTACCGTCGCCAATGGCGGGACACGGATCTCGCCCGAGGTCATAAGCCGCCTGTTCCAGCCCTTCCAGCGCGGCGATGTACATAACGAGCAGCAGGGGCTGGGACTGGGCCTGTTCATCGCCTCGGAAATCGCCAGGGCGCATGGCGGGAAGCTGACCGTTGATTCCTCGGATGCGGAAACCGTATTCCGCTTCACCATGCTCCTGGGCTGATTTTTCGAGTTTAAATCATACCGAGGTGTGACTTTCGCACAAGGCATTGCCCCCTTATGTCTTGAGACACATGTTGCGGCGCAACAGCCGCACATCCCAGGATATGTCCCATGCGCCTCGACTTCCTTCCGCCCGCCATCCTCAGCGAGGAACAAAAGCCACTCTATGCCGACATGAAGGCCGGCATCGAACAGAATTTCAAAGGCTTCCAGGCCATCCGTGACGATGGCACCCTGATCGGCCCGTGGAATCCCTGGCTGCAGTTCCCGCATATCGGTGGCCCGGTCTGGGAACTGGTCAAGGCGATGTCGACCAATCCGCTACTGCCCAAGCCGGTGCGCGAAGTCGCCATCCTGGTCACTGGCGCCAAGTTCCGCTCCGGCTACGAGCTTTATGCCCACGTGCTGATGGCCGAACTGCGCGGTCTGGACGACGACACTATCGCCACCATCGTCGCCGGCCAGCGCCCGGCCACCCTCAGCGCCGACGAGGCCGCCGCCTATGACGTCGCCGCCTCCCTGGTGGCCGGCGGCGTCCTGCCGGAACTGGTCTACAAAAAGGCTGCCGAGCGCTTCGGCCAGGCCGGCGCCGCGGAGCTCATCTACCTGGTCGGGCTCTATTGCCTGGTGTCGGTGACGCTGAACGGTTTCGACGTGCCGGTGCCGGACACAGCCGCGCCATAAACGACAAAAGACCAGAAACATGACCGGGCACGATACCTGCCGGTGTGTTTCTGGCCTTTGTAGACCTGCCGGGCGTCCCAATAATAGGGTCTTCAACAGTATTTAGAGCTTAGCCTCGGAGGTGTAAGAAAACAGCCCGGGGTAACTGTCAGAGCAATAAGGGAGCAATCAGGAGCGTCAAACCTGCGGTAGCATTATGATGGTGAGGATCAGGCCGATGATGCCCAGCCAGGTGGCTCGCGACAACAGGGTGTATTTGCGCGCACAGATGACCGAGATGTCGTAGCAGTGACGGATGCGGGCATCGAGCAAATCCGAGCTTTTCAGCTTCGCCAAGCTGGCCAGATATCGGTCGGCCGACGCAAATTTGGCGACCTCGCCGAAAAAGATCAGAGATTCTCCTCCGGCAGCCCGGCGCGGCGCGACCACCAGGAAGGCACAAAGGGCCGAGGCCAGCAGGAATGCGAGGCACAACATGGCATAGACATTGAAGAAGGAGGCCGCCGGATGGGTAAAGGCCTTCTGGACGATGTCCTTCTCGATCAGGTTGGAAAACAATGCGAGTGCGAGCCCGAGAATGATGCCGGCCTTGGAATCAGCCAGACCTATATAGTGGCGAATATATTCTTCGTGAAACTCGGCAAAAGCCTCATGATGGCCGCCAAGAATCGCAGCGGCAGTTACAGGGTTTCCTGAAGAAATGGCGGCCGCCGCTGTCGCGGGACCGCCATCCTTTGCATTCTCAACCTGTCCGACCCGTTTCACCACCGCGTGCTACTCCTGTCAGAGATTTGATCATTGTCTCGTCAGACGTTGACGCCGGTCTTGGTTGCCTCGGCGCGCTTCTTGAGCAGGGTGTCGAAGGCGCCCCAGACACCGTCGTCACCCGTCCACTGGCCCTTGGTCGCCGCCTTGGAATATTCCGTAGCGCGGGCTTCGAAGAAGTTGGCGTGCTCGACGCCCGACAGCAGGACCTGCAGCCACGGCAGCGGGTTTTCCTTCTGGCCACCGAAGACTTCCGGCAGGTCGAGCTGGCGCAAGCGCCAGTCGGCGATGTATCGGATATATGCCTTGATATCATCCGGGGTCATGCCCTGGACCGGGCCCATTTCGAAGGCCAGGTCGATGAACTTGTCTTCCATCTTAATCACTGTCTTGCAGTTGTCGATAATGTCGTCGGCAACCGATTTGGTGAGGGCGTTCGTTTCCTTGGCGAAGGCGTGGTACAGCTTGATGATGCCTTCGCAGTGCAGGCTTTCGTCACGCACCGACCACGATACGATCTGGCCCATGCCCTTCATCTTGTTGAAGCGCGGGAAGTTCATCAGCATGGCGAACGAGGCGAACAGCTGCAAGCCTTCGGTGAAGCCGCCGAACATGGCAAGCGTGCGCAGGACGTCGGCTTCGGTGTCGACGCCGAACTGCTGCATGTAGTCATGCTTGTCGCGCATGGCTTCATATTCCATGAAGGCGCCGAATTCCGATTCGGGCATGCCGATGGTTTCGAGCAGCAGCGCATAGGCGGCGATATGGATGGTTTCCATATTGGCGAAGGCCGACAGCATCATCTTGATTTCGGTCGGCTTGAAGACTCGCGAATAGCGTTCCAGGTAATTGTCCTGGACCTCGATGTCCGACTGCGTGAAGAAGCGGAAGATCTGCGTCAGCAGGTTGCGCTCGGAATCGGTGAGCTTGGTCGCCCAGTCCTTGCAGTCCTCGCCCAGCGGCACTTCTTCCGGGATCCAGTGGACCTGCTGCTGCTTGCGCCAGAATTCAAAGGCCCAGGGATAGCGGAACGGCTTGTACGAATGGCTTGGGATCAGAAGACCGGCATTGGAAGACGACAAAATCAGAGAGCTCATGGACCATTCCCGAATCAAAATACGCTTACCGTAGACACCTGCATTATCACCACAGATAGTGGTTAACGCCAGCTTAACGTCTACATCTTGTGGTGAATTGTGGGGATATTTTTCCCCTGCGACCGGAATCGCCTGTGTCGCCAAAGGTTAACGATGCCGCCCCCCAGAGTCGAGAGGCCGCGAAGATGTTTCTGGAAATGTGATGAGGAAATGGGGCGGCGTTATGCATCCGTCCGATGTGATCGCCTTATCTTAGGGCACATAATCGGCAAACTGCATTGCAGTTACCGTCTCAGAAGACCCCTCCGTCGGCTTCGCCCATGGCTTGCGAAGGTCATGCCTTCGCTAGCGCCACACCTCCCCGTCTAACGATCGGGCGGAGAGACATCGTCGCACGCCCTCCGTCCCATTGAAAATGGGGAGGTGGCTGCGAGGCCTTCAGGCCGAAGCAGACGGAGGGGTCTCCTCTTAGTTTATCTGGAACCGCCGGCGGCCGGCGAGACCCGCCAGAAAGGCCAGGCTCAGGGTCAAAAGCGATTGCAACGACGCTATGGCCTTGATGGTCAGGCTGAACCCCGGATCGCTGGAAAAGACCAGGCCATTGACCCAGGTATCCTTCGCACTGAACTTGCCGGCATCGAGCGCCGAGAACGGCGCAAAGACATTCTGCAGCGAGAAGCCGAAGGCGCTGAGCAGGTGGCTCCCCTGCCCTTGCGCTCCATGCGCTTCGCCCAGGATATAATAGGCGCCGGCCAACCCCGCAAACAGCAGGGCCATCACCACCAGGGGCCGGAAGATCGAATTGCCGTAGTCCGAAATCAGCCAGTAGAACAGCGACGCGATCCGTTCCCACAGCGGTACATCGCTGCGCCGGCGCCGGGCCCGCAGTTCGAGATTGAAGAAATCGCCCTCGCGCACCCGGTCGCGGCGGTCTTCCATCAACTGCTTCAGGGTGCGGAAGCTGGCCTCGACGCCATCGAAATAGCCGTCGGGCGTATAGTCGACCTTACGCGCGGCGATCCGGCCCTTCAGATAGGCCCTGGTCCAGGCCGCCTTGTCTCCGGCCTCCGGCGCCGACAGGTAGCGCAGGGACAGCAGAGCTTCAGGATATTTCGGCAGGCTCTGCGGCCGGAAATGCAGGGCGTCCTTGAACCGGGTGGCATGCAGATTGACGCTGGCATGGACATCGCTGCCGTGGAATCGCGCGCGGTTATGGAATCGGGCGCGCTCGAAGGTCGACGGCGACAGCAGGTCGCGATTGGAGAAGTTGGCGTCCTCATAGAAGACGGCGCGCCGGCTGAGGATCTTGGGCAGGGAGCGGAAGCCGCTTTCCGGCGGCCCGGCGCTGGCGTCGAGCGTACCCGTCAGGCCCGGTGTCTCTTCATGGGTATTGACCGTCAGGTTGATGGCCTGGGGCGACTGGGCGATCGGATCGCCGTCGGTAATGCCCTCGAGATTGACCTTGCCGTAAAAGACGGCGTCATTGAGACTCAGGCGGCGGACAAAGGCGGCCTTATAGAAGCCGATATCCTCCAGGCATTGCGCATTGTCGAACAGGGCACGATTGATAAAGCGCACACCGAAGAAATCTACGGCCCCGCCGAAGCACGCTTTATTGAAGACGGCGTGGCCGCCGAAGGTGGCTTCGGAAAAGTCGGCTGTACCGGCAAACCGGGCACTCTCGAAATCGCTTTGCGTCCCGCCCAGCCGCGCCCTGGTAAACAGGCAGTCGCCGAGGAAGGTGGTGGCACGGAAGCTGTTGACGCCGGAAACGGCGACGTCCGACAGGTTGACCGGGCCGACAATCGTCGCTTCGTCGCAGATCAGCGCTTCGAAAACACTACCGCCTGCCGCAGACAAGCCGCCTATGCGCGCCCCGGTCAGGTCGATACGCGTCCCGTCACCGAGCCTGACAACACCGTCGATAGAGGCATTACGCGCCGACAGAACCTGGCTGATATCCAGGTCCGGCGCCCAGACCGCGCCGTCGAAGACCCGTGCATCTCCCGAATCGTATTCCCGGCGCAGGGCCTCCCAGTCGGCATCGCTCCACGCCGCCTTGGGCGAGGCACTACCGTCGAAGAAGGTCAGGGGACAATGCAGGCGCGTCCAGCGCCGCGACGTGCCGGGCTCGGCGATCAGGTGCGCGGCCTCATCAGCCCACAGGTCCCGCAGGGAAACCCCGTCATGCGCCTTCGCCGCCAAACCGTCCCAGGAATAGTCGGCGATCCACCAATGTGTATGCCAAACCGCGGTCATGACCGCCCGGTCAGGATTTACCTTGTCGCGTATCGCCGCCATCTGTCCCCCAAGCGGTTGCGTGTCCGCATCCGGTCGGGAAGAGTGTTAACACGGAAAAACGCTATGCGCACACACCGTCGCGCAACGCCCTAGACGATTGTCGACGGGTGTGGCGGGGAAACGCGGGAAATGTCGTAAAAGCGTTACGAACCCGAGGCCTTGACGCTGTCCCAGGTCCGCACCGGCGGCGTATTGGATACGGGCGACTTGACCGCCGGCGTCTTGCCGGCATTCAACTGCAGCCAGGCCAGATTGGCGTCGGCCTGGTCGGGCGGCAGGTCCTGGCGCAGCAGCTTTTCAGCCTCGCCCATCTTGCCCTCAAGCCCCAGTACCAGGGCCAGGTTCTGGCGGATCTGCAGGGTCGCCGCCGGTTGCGCCACGGCGGTGCGCAGCAGCGGTTCGGCGCCGCCCAGGTCGCCGGCCGTTACCTTGGCCATGGCGATATTGGTCAGGACGGCGGGGTTGTTCGGCGACAGTTGCAGGGCCGTCGCCCAGGCACTCTGGGCGTCGTCAGGGCGCTTGGTCTGGTCATAGGCAACGCCAAGCAGCGAATAGGCCTGCCAGTCCTTCGGTTTCAGCGCGATCGCCTGGCGCAGGGGATCGATGGCGTAGAAGGCATTGTTGTCGGCGATATGGGCGCGCGCGGCGGCGATCAGCACGTCGATATTGTTGGGCGCGAACAACAACACCTTGTGCGCCGTCTCGGCTGCCTCGGCATTGTGGCCGATGGCGCGCATGGCGTTCGACAGGTATAGCCCGGCCTGGACATCGGTCGGGTCGTGTTCGAACTGGTTGGAGAAGAAGGCCGCCTGGGTCAGGGGATCGGCGCGCAGGGCCGACTGGATCTCGGCAGCAGTCGCCTTGTGATAATCGGGCAGGGAATCCGACGTGTTGCCGGCCAGTTGCGTCTGCGGGTTCATCGCTTCCGGCTTGGCGTCCGTCTTCTTGCCGAGCGGCCAGGCCGACGCGCCCTGGGCGCAGGACAGCGAAAGGGCGGCAAAAGCGGACAGCAGAAGGATCGGATAGCGGCGCATGGCACGACTCACGGAAATAGAAACCCCGGTTAAGGATTCAGTGACAGCGATGAATTTATAGTTAAGGTCACGGGGTTTCGCACCCCCGTCCCTATATTAGCCTGACGAACCATTCCGAGAGCCTGCCATGCCCAAGCCGCTGCCGACCTCCGCCGCCAAGAACGAAAACATCGTCTTTGCCGTCTTCGAGGACGAGGCGCCGGCCGCCCTGGCCGCGCTGAAACCGGCGCAGTCGGGTTTCCTGGCCGCTCGCAGCTTTACCGGCAAGGCCGGCAGCCTGGTCATCCTGCCCGGCGAAGGCGGCGCCCTGCACGCCTGGTTCGGCCTCGGCGTGCGATCGAAATACAATCCCCTCGCCTTCCGCGCCCTGCCGTCGCAACTGCCCAAGGGCACCTGGACCCTGAAGCTCGACGAGGCGCTCGATCGCCACGCCATCCACGTCGCCTGGGGCCTGGGCGCCTACAGCTTCAATCGTTACAAGCCATCGGGCAAGGTGGTAGAGGCGGTGTTGAACGAGTCAGGCCTGGCCGATGCCGCCGCCGTGGCGCGCGAGGTCCGCGCCCACAACCTGGTCCGCGACCTGGTCAACACCCCCGCCAACGACCTGGGGCCAGGCGAACTGGCCGAAGCCGCCCGTGAAATCGCAGAAGCCCATGGCGCCCGCCTCTCGGTCATCAGCGGTGACGGCCTGCTCAGCGAAAACTATCCGGCCGTCCATGCTGTCGGCCGCGCTTCGTCGCCCGACCACGTCTCGCGCTTTATCGAACTGAGCTGGGACGGCCCGGGCATCGACGCCCCGACCGTCGTCCTGATCGGCAAGGGCGTCATCTTCGATACCGGCGGCCTCAATATCAAGCCGGGCGCCGGCATGGGCCTGATGAAGAAGGATATGGGCGGCGCCGCCCACGCCCTGGCGCTCGGCGACTGGATCATGGCCAGCCAGTTGCCGGTGCGCCTGCACATCCTGATTCCGGCGGTCGAAAACGCCATTTCCGGTCCGGCCATGCGCCCGGGCGACATCCTGCAGTCGCGCGCCGGCCTGACCATCGAGGTCGGCAATACCGACGCCGAGGGCCGGCTGGTCCTGGCCGACGCCCTGACGCGGGCCGGCGAACTGGAACCCAACCTGACCATCGACTTCGCCACCCTGACCGGCGCCGCCCGCGTCGCCCTGGGCCCCGAGGTCATACCCTTCTACAGCGACGACGAAGACATCGTCCGCCGTCTCGAGGTCGCCTCGATCGCCCAGCACGACCCCCTGTGGCGCATGCCCCTGTGGGCCGGCTACAAAGATGCGCTGGAATCCGACATTGCCGATGTCCGCAACGATCCGGCCGGCTGGGCCCAGGCCGGCTCGGTCACCGCCGCCCTGTTCTTGCAGAAGTTCGCCCCGACCAGCGGCGCCTGGGTCCACTTCGACATCTATGCCTGGAACCCGCGCAGCAAGGCCGGCTCTCCCGTCGGCGGCGAAGCCCAGACCCTACGGGCTGTGTTCCACATGATCAAGGACTATGCCGGCTAGGACGATAGAGGGGGAAATCCCCAGATTACGTCAGTATGCCGAGTCCGACGTACAGCGTCGGACCGCCATGCGCAGATTGTTTCCGCGCACGCCGCGCCACAGGCGCCTTTAATTTCGGCGGCATCGGGGTCGATTTAAAGCACGACGCGCTCCAGCCTAATCTGCGAAAATCTGCGTTAATCTGCGGACCTAACCTTACTGGACTAGCCACGTACCGACCATTAATGAAATTTGTTTTATGAATCTTGTGCCCGAGCCGCGGGCGCGATAACCTCGTCATGATAATAACGGCGGACCACGCCGGAGGAAACATCATGTTCGATCGTCGCAAGCTGCTGCTGTCAGCCACAGGTCTCCTGCTGCCCGCCTCTGCTCTCGCCCGGCCGCGAACCCGCGATGGGATAACCGTCCTGCCCGAAGGCTGGCTCAATGTTCGCCACTATGGCGCCAGGGGCGACGGCACGACGATCGACACCGCCGCCATCAACAAGGCCATCGACGCCGCCAATACACTGGGCGGCGGCACGGTATATTTCCCGGCCGGCACCTATGCCAGCTACACCGTCCGGCTGAAGAGCCATGTCACCCTGCATCTTGAGGCAGGCGCCACCCTGCTGGCCGCGGCTGTGCCATTCGACGGTGCCCCGACCGGCGGCTACGACATCGCCGAAGACGTCGACGCCAGCTTCCGCGCCTGGCAGGACGCCGGCCATAGCCACTGGAAGAACAGCCTGATCTATGGCGAAGGCCTGGAGAATATCGCCATCGAAGGCCGCGGCCTGATTTACGGCAAGGGACTGGCGCGCGACTGGCACGACGAGGGGAGCGTTGCCGGGTCACGCAAGCCAGGCGTCGGCGACAAGGCTATCGCACTGAAGAACTGCCACGGCGTGCTGCTACGGGATGTGTCCATCCTGCAGGGCGGCTGGTTTGGCCTGCTGGCCACCGGCGTCGACAACCTGACCATCGACAATGTCACGGTCGACACCAATCGCGACGGTTTCGATATCGACTGCTGCCGCAATGTCCGCGTCCTCAACTGCACGGTCAATTCACCCTGGGATGACGGCATCTGCCCCAAGTCGTCGTTTGCCCTCGGCTATGCCCGCGCCACCGAGAATGTCACCATCTCCAACTGCTTCGTCACCGGCGGCTATGAGCTGGGATCGGTTATCGCCGGCACATGGAAGCGCATGCCGGACAGCTTCAACGGCACAGGCCGCATCAAGTGCGGCACGGAATCGAACGGCGGCTTTACCAATATCACTATCAGCAACTGCGTCTTCGACCACTCGCGCGGCCTGTGCCTGGAAACGGTCGACGGCGCCCAGTGCGAAGACATCACCATCAGCAATATCACCATGCGCGGATCGATGAATTCGCCACTGTTCCTGCGCCTCGGCCGCCGTATGCGCGGGCCGCAGGGCGCAGCCGTAGGCACGCTCAAGCGCGTCCTGATCAGCAACATCAGCAGCCACGACGCCGCCCTGCTGCCGGCCATTATCGCCGGCGTCCCCGGCAATCCGGTCGAGGATATCCAGATCAACGACGTCTACCTGCACCAACGCGGCGGCGCCGGCGCCGACATGGCCGCCCTGCGACCACCGGAACAGGCCGACAAGTACCCGGAACCGGTCATGTTCGGAGACCTGCCGGCCAGCGGCCTTTTCGTCCGCCACGCCCGCAACCTGACGCTGGGCAATGTCGAAATCGCCGTCAAGGCGCCTGATGCCCGCCCCGCCATCTGGATGCAGGACGTCGACGGCGTCGACAGCTTCCGCCTGCGCGCCCCCAAGGGACCGGTCTTCGCCCTCGACGGCGTCAGCCGTTTCCACAGCTTCGGCAATAGCTGGGGTGACGATGTCCGCTTCGACGGCTCGGCGGCCCGCACGATCGGCTACTGATCGCCGCTCCGTTTACCAGCTGTTAAGCAGCTGAATTGTTAAGGAAAGTTTCCGTCACCTTAACCCTTTTCCGGCAATTAAACCCGTTATTGACCGTCGCTGTTAACGTGACCTTTGCATCCGCCTGTTAGGCTGACCCTATACGATTGATGCAAAAGGCATGTCTTACATGACGCATATGAGCGACGAACCCTTTGACAAGCGCGTGACGCCCCTTAAGGACGGCGTCACCGATCAGGCCCATGAAGGCCTGGTCCGCGCCAAGTCCTATGTCGCGGGTGAAGTCCTGAGCTGTTACGACGCCAAGGCGCCGATCCTGTCCCAGCCGGAACACGGTGCGGAGCAGTGGGATCAGCTTCTGCTGGGCGAACGCTTCAAGGTCATCGAGCGCAAGCACGACTTCTACTGGGGCCAGGCCCTGCGCGACGGTTATGTCGGTTATGTGCCGGTCTCGGCCTTCCGCAACGACTGGTACCTGCCGACGCACTATGTCTCGACCCTGCGCACCTATGTTTTCGCCGCGCCCAACGTCAAGGCGTCGATCCTGACGGCGATCAGCCTCAATGCCCTGGTCAGCGTCACGCGTTTTGAAAACGGCTATGCCTATGTCAACGACATGGGCTGGGTTTTCGCCAATCACCTGTCGACCTTCGAGACCTTCTCGGACGACTTCGTCAGCATCGCCGAAGGCTATATCAATGCGCCCTACCAATGGGGCGGCCGCGAAAGCATCGGCCTCGACTGCTCGGGCCTGCTGCAACAGTCGCTTTATGCTTCGGGCTACGGCTGCCCGCGCGATTCCGACATGCAGGCCAAGCTCGGCCTGCCGCTGATGATCGACGCTTCCTTACGCGGTCTGACGCGCGGCGACCTGGTCTTCTGGAAGGGCCATGTCGCCATCATGGTGGACGACAGCAATATCATCCACGCCAATGCCCACCATATGAAGGTGGCGGTCGAGCCCCTGGCCGATGCCGTCAATCGCATCGATGCCTGTGGCACCGGCATGCCGACGGCCTTCCGTCGGCTGTAAGGCGTCGAATAATACCAACGGCCGCTGATCTTAACCCTTCGGCCGTTAGGAGCGTGCGACCGCACGCCGCCACGAATGTGGCGAGCCATGCGGCGTTTGAGCCGAAAAATGCTTATACCAACGATCATCCTTCATGACCGTTGGTATGAGACAAACAAAAAGCCCGCCGGATCGCTCCGGCGGGCTTTTTGTTTTGATGTCAAAGACCTCAGTGCGCGGCGGCGGAAACCGTGGCCTGCGCGTTCGAGGTCGGCGCCTGGGTCGTGTTGACCTTGGTGCCCGAAGCCGCGGAGGTCGGCGCGGGCGCGGCAGCGGCGACAGCCGAGGTGGCGGCCGCTTCGCCCTTGGCGGCGACGGGCGCCGCTGCACCGGCGGTGCCGGCAGCGCGCGACGGGTCCGGCGCCGGAATGGCGTAACCGGTAGACCCCTGGCTGCGCAGATAGGCGATCAGGGCGATACGGTCTTCCGGCTTCTTGATACCGGCAAAGGTCATCTTGGTGCCCTTGACCCACTTACCCGGTGCGGCCAGGAACATGTAGAGCTGGTCATAGGTCCAGTTCGGCGAGTCCTTGGCGTGCGCCAGCATGGCGTCGGAATAGCTCATGCCCGGATGCGAGGCGGTCGGCCGGCCGACCACGCCCCACAGGTTCGGGCCCGTCATGTTCGGGCCACCCTGGGCGTTGTTGTGGCAGCTTTCGCATTTCTTGAAGGTGGCTCCACCGGCAGCGATATCGGCGGCAGGCAGGACAGTACCCCAGTCCGGCGGCGTATCGACGACCGCGGCCGCGCCCGCTTCGCCGCCCGTATCGGCGACTTCGATGGCATAACCCGGCTTGGCGGCAGGCGTATCGTGGATCAGCATGCCGGCGCCGATGCGCACGCCCATGATCACCAGACCCGTTGCAAGACACGCCCCGAGAATCTTGTTCAGTGTAAGATCACCGCTCATTCGCCCAGCTACCCTATGATTCAATGCTGCCAGCTTAAATCGTGCGCCAGCCCTGTCAACCGTGACGCTGTTATCCGCGTCATTCATATACTTGCGTTTGGTTCTGTGACACGCTACCGGCAAATGCGCAAGCGACCTTTTCGCGCGGAATAGGCAAAACAGGCCCTGTCCGCGGCAATAGGTCGCACGTTGCAAACGCCGCGCCGCCAACGGTTGCAGCGTTTGAATTCCCGCCGCATTCGAAAGACTTTACAGACCATGACATCGCCATCACCACGCAAGATCGCCTATCAGGGCGAGCCAGGGGCTTTCAGCCATCAGGCCATCCGGCGTTGGTTCGGCGATTTTACCGCCACCCCCTATCCGACCTTCGAAGCCGCCTTCGCCGCCGTCCGCGAGGGCGAGTGCGAACTGGGCATGATTCCGATCGAAAACTCGGTCGCCGGCCGCGTCACCGACGTCCACCACCTGCTGCCCAATTCCGGCCTGAAGATCATCGGCGAGCGCTTCCTGCCGATCGAGATGATGCTGATGGCCGTGCCCGAAGCGAAGCTGGAAGATATTCGTGTCGCCGCCTCGCACACCATGGCCCTGCTGCAATGCCGCAATGCCCTGCGCGAACTGAATATCACTGCCGAAGTCTTTCATGACACGGCCGGCGCCGCCCGCTCGCTGGCCCAGACGCGCGAACTGGACCGCGCCGTCATCGCTCCGGAACCGGCGGCCGAGCTGTACGGCCTGAAGATCCTGCGCCGGAACATGGAGGATGCCCGCCACAATACGACGCGCTTCCTGATCCTGACCACCGAAGAACGCGTCGTTACGCCGGCGCCCGATGTCGCCTGCATGACCAGCTTTATCTTCCGCGTCCGCAATATCCCGGCTTCGCTCTACAAGGCGCTGGGCGGCTTCGCCACCAACGGCGTCAACATGACCAAGCTGGAATCCTATATCGAAAACGGCGTCTTCGCCTCGACCGTCTTCTACTGCGACGTCGAAGGCCGCCCGACCGATCCGGGTCTTGCCCAGGCCCTGGAAGAGCTGCACTTCTTCGCCGTCGATGTCGAAATCCTCGGCACCTACCCGCTCGATCCCTTCCGCCGCTCCGAACCCCAAACCCGATAGAATGGCGAGGTAATTCATTATGGCCGAAGATGACCGCATCATTGCGCTGGAAGAAATGGCTGCCCACCAGTCGAAGACCATCGACGAACTGTCGGATCAGCTGACGGCACAGTGGAAGTTGGTCGAGCAACTCAAGCGCACGGTCGAGCGCCTGAGCGAACGGCTGCTGGGGCTGGAAGAGCAGACGCTCGAAGCGCCAGCCAACACCCCGCCGCCGCATTACTAAGCGGGCGGCTGCACCTTCGTGCCCTTGGTCACCGCCGCATAGACGCTGTCGACCGACTGCGGCACGATCGGGCCGGTGACCTTGTCGCTGATGGTGCCGTCGGGCTGGACGATAAAGGTCTCCGGCACACCGGAAATCCCCAGGCCCAGCGCCATCCTGCCCTCGGGATCGCTGAGCGCATGGCTATACGGATTGTCGTGCTGGTCGAGGAAGTTGCGCGTATTTTGCGCCTCGTCCTTCCAGGCGATGCCGATAATGGTCACGCCTTTCGCCTTCAGCGCCATCAGTTGCGGATTTTCCGACAGGCACGGCACGCACCACGACGCAAAGACATTGACCAGGACCGGCTTCGGCTGGCCAGCGACCAGGCTTTTCAGGTCGTAGGATGCGCCATCGTCGAGATCGGCCAGGGCAATGGCCGGTACCGGCTGCCCCACCATGGCGCGCGGTTCATAGTGTTCTTTTTTATGGAAGTTGAACCAGGCCAGCACGCCGAGCAGGCAGGCAAAGACCACGACCGGTAAAAACGCCAGGACGCGTTTCATCCTTGCGCCCCGGGACGCTTGTCGGCCACCGCCGCCTGCAGGGCTTCGAGATGCTTGCGGCGCGTCGCCTGGGCGCGCAGGCTGACGAGGACCAGCACGATAATGGCCACGGCCGAGGCGCCGTAAGCGCCCCAGACGAACAGGCCGTATTTTCCCATGTCGAGATCGAGGTGCATCAGTTGAACGTCAGCCTTACGCGCAGGGCGCGATATTTGCGCGCCAGGATTTCGCTGTCTAGCCGGACCAGGAACAGCCACGCCGTCAGCACATGATAGGCGATGACCATGACAAACAGCGGCCACAGCATCGAGGCGGCGATGGTCGGCCCGCCCTTGACGAAGATCGAGTCGCCCTGGTGCAGGCTGTTCCACCATTGCACGGAAAAATGCACGATCGGCAGGTTGACCAGGCCGACCATGGCCAGGATCGCCGTAGATTTGGCGGCGCGGGTCTCATCCTCGATCGAGGCATGCAGGGCGATATAGGCGATATAGAACAGGAACAGCACCAGCTCGGACGTCATGCGGCCGTCCCACTGCCACGGCGTGCCCCACATCGGCATGCCCCACAGGGCGCCGGTGACCAGCGCCAGCCCGGTAAAGACGGCGCCGATCGGTGCAATGGCCTTGGCGGCGGCATCGGCCAGGGCATGGCGAAAGATCAGGCCGAAGAAGCTCGACACCCCCATGGCGCCATAGATCAAAAGCCCCATCCAGGCGGACGGCACATGGATGTACATGATGCGGACCGTATCGCCCTGCTGGTAATCCTCGGGCGAGGCAAAGGCGAGGAACAGGCCCCACAGCAGGAGCACGGCGGTCAGGCCGGCCAGCCACGGCCGCAGGGGCCGCGTGATCTGGGTAAAGCGCTCAGGGTTGGCCAGCCAGGTAATCATGTTTCGGACATAGGGGTTTTGGTGGTTGTCGGCAAGGGGATCAACTTAACGCACTGCGCAGGGCTGCTCCCATGGCGACCGGCGCCAGCGCCACGGCGAACAGGGCATAGGCGCCGAGAAAGGCCAGGGCCTGCCACGGCGAGCCATGCGTCTGCACCGCCTGCATCAGGCCGGCGCCGAAG
This sequence comes from Asticcacaulis sp., assembly GCA_965246725.1. Lineage (GTDB taxonomy): Bacteria > Pseudomonadota > Alphaproteobacteria > Caulobacterales > Caulobacteraceae > Asticcacaulis. Next base: position 282,586 of record CBDFFG010000020.1, on the reverse strand, counting down.
ATGACCGGCGGCACATAAAACGGCAGCACCAGCAGGGCCATCAGGATGCCGCCCTTGCGCGTGCCGAGGCTTAAAGACGCGCCTATGCCGCCGATAAAGGCAAAGCTGACCGAGCCGAGCAGGGCCGAGACCAGGGCCATCACCGCCACGGCTGGTGCTGCACCCAGGATGATCATCACCACCGGCGTCAGCAGCGACAGGACAAGGCCGGTGCCTACCCATTGGCTAAGGCACTTCACAAAGGCGATCAGCTCCAGCGGTAAGGAGCCCAGGCGCAGGATGTCGAACACCCCGTCCTCGAAATCGCGCTCGAACAGGCGTTCCAGGGTCAGCAGGCTTGAAAGCGCCAGGCACAGCCAGGTCAGGCCCGGCGCGATGCGGCTGAGCACGGCCTGGTCGGGACCGAGGCTGAGCGGGATCATCGCCATCAGGGTGAGGTAGAAACCCACACCCAGCAGCGGCCCGCCTCCGCGCGTCAGCGACAGGCCAAGATCGCGGCGGATAAGGGCAAGGATAGGGGTCATAGCAGTCCCATTCCGAAGCCTCGCGGATCGTGCCGCATGTCAGCAAAGATGACCCCTCCGTCTTTTGACCGCTTGGCGCGGTCAAAATCCACCTCCCCATTGCTGCGCAATAGGGCGGAGGGAGAAGAACGCACTCCCTCCGCCCCATCGGAGATGCGGGTTTGGTGCAGCGACGGTACAGCCGTCGCCAGCCATGGGACCACGAAGTGGTAGAGGGGTCTACCTTTATCTGGCAAAGGCCGATCAGTTGGCCAACCAGGGTTCGGACAGACTGGGATTGCTCGCTGGATAAGTTTTGCAAAAGATATAGGTATAAGCTCGACGATATTACCCAACAGCGGCCTCGCGATCCGCCAGGCTCGGGCGGGTCAGACGCAGTTCACGCGTGTCAAACGGCAGAGGATCGTGCACGGCGGCGATGATCATCCCGCCGTCACCAACGTGATCCTGCATCAGCCCCGCCAGCAAGCCCCTATGGTCGCTATCCAGTGGCGCCATCGGCTCATCGAGCAGCCACAGGGGCCGCTTCGCCATCAGCAGACGCGCACACGACAGACGGCGCCTCTGCCCGGCCGACAGATACCGCGTTTCCAGGTCCAGCAACGACCGCAACCGCAAGCGATCTATCGCCAAACCCACCTCACCCCCCAGGAACCCCGCCTGGAAATCCAGTTCCTGGGCCACGGTCCGCGATGGCGACAGCGCATCCTGATGCCCCAGCAAATGGATGGACTTTGCTTGCGCCTCCTCAGACTCAACTTGCATATCGTTCGCAACAAAGACGATGTCACCGTCCAATACTGGTGAAAACCCGGCGATCGTTCGCAACAGCGTTGTTTTTCCGACACCGTTTTCGCCCGTCAGGCTTAACACTTCACCGGGCTGGATCGCAAAACTCAGCTTGGAAATCAACAGGTTATAGCCCTTCCTGACGGACAGCCCGTTAACCCTCATTTCCAATCGCATAAAAATAACCCTTCGCGGTGCAAGGCTTCATAGACGAAAGCCTTCAACATGTTTAGAAGGCATTTTAGCCCGCCTTCAAGGGCCTCAGCCAGCGCGACAGAGAACCCTGTGCGTCCTTTGTCAACGCGCGACCTCTTGAAGTTCATGGTCTTCCATCGTGGTGGACCTGCGGCGAACACAAAGGATAGTCCTTATCATGTCTTCCGTTGACAGTTTCAAGTCCAAGGCCGAGTTAACGGCCGGTGGCAAGACCTACACCTATTACGACCTGAAGGCCGCCGAAGCCAACGGCCTGACCGATGCCTCGAAGCTTCCCGCTTCGCTGAAGGTCCTGCTGGAAAACCTGCTGCGCAACGAAGACGGCGTCTCGGTCAGCAAGGAAGACATCGCCGCCGTCGCCGCCTGGGTGAAGAACAAGGGCGCGGTCGAGCATGAGATCAGCTTCCGCCCGGCCCGCGTCCTGATGCAGGACTTCACCGGCGTTCCGGCCGTCGTCGACCTGGCCGCCATGCGCGACGCCATGGTCAAGCTCGGCGCCGATCCCACGAAGATCAACCCGCTCAACCCGGTCGACCTGGTCATCGACCACTCGGTCATGGTCGACTATTTCGGTCACGGCGACTCGGCCACGAAGAACGTCGACCGCGAATATGAGCGCAACATGGAGCGTTACAACTTCCTGCGCTGGGGTTCGTCCGCCTTCAACAACTTCCGCGTCGTGCCCCCCGGCACCGGCATCTGCCACCAGGTCAACCTGGAATACCTGGCCCAGACCGTGTGGACCAATGTCGCTGACGGCGGCGAGGTTGCCTATCCGGATACCGTGGTCGGCACCGACTCGCACACCACAATGATCAACGGCCTGTCGGTCCTCGGCTGGGGCGTCGGCGGTATTGAAGCCGAAGCCGCCATGCTGGGTCAACCGATCCCGATGCTGATCCCGGAAGTGATCGGCTTCAAGCTGACCGGCAAGCTGGCCGACGAAGTCACCGCGACCGACCTGGTCCTGACCATCACCCAACTGCTGCGCAAGAAGGGCGTGGTCGGCAAGTTCGTCGAATATTACGGCGACGCCCTGTCCGGCCTGACCCTCGAAGACCAGGCGACCATCGCCAACATGGCGCCGGAATACGGCGCCACCTGCGGCTTCTTCCCCATCAGCCAGGCGACCCTCGACTTCCTGACCAAGTCCGGCCGTGCAGCCGACCGCGTCGCCCTCGTCGAAGCCTATGCCAAGGCGCAAGGCCTGTGGTTCGATCCCGAGCATGAGCCTGTGTTCACCGACACGCTGGAACTGGACATCTCGACCGTCGAGCCGTCGCTGGCAGGTCCGAAGCGTCCGCAGGACCGCGTTGTCCTGTCGCAGGTCGCCTCGGAATTCGCCACCGCCCTGTCGGGCGATTTCGGCAAGGCCGGCGATGAGAACACCCGCGTGCCGGTCGAAGGCAGCGACTTCACCGTCGGTCACGGCGATGTCGTCATCGCCGCCATCACCTCGTGCACCAATACCTCGAACCCCTCGGTCCTGATCGCCGCCGGTCTGCTGGCCCGCAAGGCGAACGCCAAGGGCCTGAAGGTCAAGCCGTGGGTCAAGACCTCGCTGGCCCCCGGTTCGCAGGTCGTCACCGACTACCTCAACGCCGCCGGCCTGACGCCGGACCTCGACGCCCTCGGCTTCAACCTGGTCGGCTACGGCTGCACCACCTGCATCGGTAATTCGGGCCCGCTGCCCGACGCCATCTCAGCGGCCATCAATTCGGGCGACCTGGTCGCCTCGGCTGTCCTGTCGGGTAACCGCAACTTCGAAGGCCGCGTCTCGCCGGACGTCCGCGCCAACTACCTGGCTTCGCCGCCGCTGGTCGTCGCCTACGCCCTGGCCGGCTCGACCAAGCTGAACCTGCGCGAAGAGCCGCTCGGTACCGGTTCCGATGGCGCCCCGGTATTCCTGAAGGACATCTGGCCGACCAAGGAAGAGATCGCCGAACTGCAGGACAAGTACGTCACCAACGCCATGTTCACGGCACGCTATTCCGACGTCTTCAAGGGCGACGAGCACTGGCAGGCCATCCAGATCTCGGGCGGCCAGACCTACGAATGGGACGGCGCCTCGACCTACGTCGCCAACCCGCCCTACTTCGAAGGCATGACGATGACGCCGGACAAGGTGACCGACATCGTGGAGGCCCGCGTCCTGGGCATTTTCGGCGACTCGATCACCACCGACCACATCTCGCCCGCCGGCAACATCAAGAAGACGGCCCCGGCCGGCATTTACCTGTCGGAGCATCAGGTGCCGGTGTCGGAGTTCAACTCCTACGGCGCCCGTCGCGGCAACCACGAAGTCATGATGCGCGGCACCTTCGCCAACATCCGCATCCGTAACAAGATGGTTCCGGACATCGAAGGCGGCGTGACCAAGCATTACCCATCGGCGACCGTCATGCCGATCTACGACGCGGCCATGCGTTACCAGAACGAAGGCCGCAACCTGGTCATCTTCGCCGGCAAGGAATATGGCACCGGTTCGTCGCGCGACTGGGCGGCCAAGGGCACCAAGCTGCTCGGCGTCCGCGCCGTCATCGCCGAGTCCTTCGAACGTATCCACCGTTCGAACCTGGTCGGCATGGGCGTCCTGCCGCTGCAGTTCAAGGTCGACGGCTGGGCCAAGCTCGGCCTGACCGGTGAGGAGATCGTCACTATCCGCGGCCTCGAAAACGTCAGCCCGCGTCAGGAACTGATCGTCGAGCTGTTCCGCGCGTCGGACGGCAAGGTAGCCCGATTCCCGGTCCGTTGCCGTATCGATACGCCGACGGAACTGGAATACTACAAGAATGGCGGCGTCATGCCGTACGTGCTGCGCAACCTGGCGCGCGGCGTGTCGGATGCGGCGGAGTAGGCGACCTAGTCCCTTCAAAAAAAGAAAAACCCTTCGGTCTCTTGAAGACCGAAGGGTTTTTCTTTTGCAGGGGACAAGTCCCCTGCACCCCGAAACGCATCCGAGCTTTTGTATTGGGGTTTGGGGCCTGTGGCCCCATGAGCTTGACCTTGCGACAAGATCGGATAGACATTCTGCAAACACAGGGGGTTCCATGACCGACGCCATTATTCCGATCCGCTTCTACAGCTTTCCCTTATCGGGCCATGCCCATCGTGTCGAACTGCTGCTGCGCGGGCTCGACCTGCCCTACACCCGCATCGATGTCGACCTGGCCGGCAAGCAGCAGAAGTCGGATGAATTCCTCGAGCTCAACCCATTCGGCCAGATCCCGGTCATCGACGACGAGGGTACGGTCATCTGGGACTCTGGCGCTATCATGGTCTATCTCTGCCTGAAGTACGACGATGCCGAGACCTTCCTGCCGCGCGATCCCTCCTGCGCCGCCCAAGTGACGGCATGGCTCGGCAAGGCCGCTGGCCCGATCAATTACGGCATGGCCGCCGCCCGTCGCATCAACATGTTCAAGGCCACCAGCGATATGGCGACGGCCCAGGGTATCTCGCATGACCTGCTGCGGGTAATGGACGCCCATCTGGCGGAACAGGACTGGCTGGTCGGCCATAATGAGACCATCGCCGACTTCGCCTGCTATTCCTATATCGCCCACGCGCCCGAAGGTGGTGTCGACCTGTCGCCCTATTCCTATGTCACTGCCTGGCTCGACCGCATCGAGACTCTGCCCTATTTCGTACCCATGCCGCGCTCTGCGGTCGGTCTGTGGGGCGAGAAGGCTGCAGGATAATCTCCCCCTATAAGAACTCCCCATTTGAAGGACGAGCGCTTTTCGCGCAAAAAAACAGCGCCCTCATGGACTAGCATGAGGGCGCAGGTTTCGGGGTATTAGGGAGGAAACATGCCGGCCAGACCTTGCCTGATCCCCGGGGGCTGGGGGGGCTGTTCAGGGGAGGAACCAGAGCACCGTCTGGCCGACCCACACAATATGACGCCCGCACATGGCGCTGAAATGGCCGCAATGGGTCGGGAATGAGGTATTTTCATCGCAATCCCATAAAGATTGTGGCCGTGATAATCCGGTCACGATGTACACGGAATTTACTTGCACGCACGGAAGGCTTGGGGCCTAATTGCCCCCTGTCCTCCCTCGTTCAAGGGAAAGCCTGATTGCATGTCTGTCCAGGATTCCAGCAGCGCCAGTAGCGCACCGCAGCCCCTCAAGGGGCCCGTCTTCTTCGAGCGCAAGGAACTGGAGCTGATCCTCAGACTGTACGGACGAAAAGTGGCCGCCGGCGACTGGCGCGACTACTCCATCGACTCGCTGGGCGAATATGTCGCTTTTTCCGTCTTTCGCCGCAGTTCCGAGGCCCCGCTCTACCGCATCGAAAAGCGGCCGTCCCTGGCCCGCAAACAGGGTGCCTTCGCCGTCTTCAACCAGGCCGGCCTGATCCTCAAACGCGGCCGCGAACTGGCGCCGGTCTTGGCCGTGCTCGACAAAAACAAGTTCGATATCGTCTGAACTATTTCATCTCGTATAGGCGGGTATCCGACTCCAGCTCCAGTGCAGCCAATTCCTTGAGGATGGCAGCCTTGGCGATCGCCACATCGACGACGATGCAAAATATTTCCATCGTCCCCGAGCCTGTCGAGCCCCCATCGCAATGGCCCGATCCCAGCCACCCCAGACGATTGTCGAAATGCCCCTCCATCTGATGCCTCAGGTCGAGGTCGCCCGCTTCACCGAAGCCATCGACGGGAATTTCGACGACCAGTGTCCTGTGCTTCGATCGCGAGATCGCGCGATATCCTTCCGCCCTGCCCTGGGCCTTGAGCCTCGATATGATCTTTTCGCCAGCGGACAGTCCCGCATAGGCGCGCACAATGGTCTCGCCTTCGGTCCCGCATAGCCCGCGATGCTCGGTAATTTCACCCTCGTGCCCCCAGGCTTCATAATAATGAAGCCCGGTATCATCCCGCCGGTATAGCTTGAACGCTTCCGGATCTGTCGGCACGGCCGATTGCGACTTCACGATCCGCCACACCTCCTCGAAACTGAGATTCTCGCTTTGCCATCCCTCCGGCCTTGGCATGCCGTAAGTGTCTGTAAAGCCTTCCGGTGGCTTGAAGCCGAAGCCAAGATGTTCCCCGGCGGCCGTGCGCGTCTGAGTAACATTTCCCAGGGCTATTCCCTTGAGCGGCGCATTCGCAATGGCCTCGGCTGCGGCACGATCGGCGATATCCAGTAATCTGGCACGTTCGTCGGCAGTAATACGTGTCTTGGCAAGGCGGTTTATTGCCCCCTTCACCGTTGCCGCATAACTCAGGGTACGCGCAGACCAGTCGGGCTTGAGCCAGTCTTCATAGGTCAGCCGCCTGGTGACATAATAGATGTTGCTGGCCTTGTGGTAACTTCCCCGGCGCGTATCTTCGCCCGGCAGCAGAGCAGGGTGCATCATCGTTACGAAGATACACAAACCGCTCATCCCGCTTAAGGCGTCAATCTCTGCCGTCGCCAGACGGACGAATGCGTCGCCAAACACGGCGTCCAACTGACGCACGGCATCTGTGGTATCAGCCGCTGCCGATACCATCCGGCAGGTAAATTCCATGCTTGCCCCCAATAAAAAACCCCGGACGTCACCGTCCGGGGTTTTTGTCTTTGCGTCAATCCGTTCGCTTAGCGGCGGCTGCCCATAAGGCGCAGCAGGCTGAGGAACAGGTTGATAAAGCTGATATACAGGTTGAGCGCGCCATAATAGGTCATGGTGGCCAGGCCGGTATGCGAGTTTTCCAGGCTGTAATAGACCTGCTTCAGCCACTGGGTCTTGTAGGCTATCAGGGCCGAGAAGATCAGGACACCGGCGGCCGAAATGACCAGCGACAGGATGCCGCTGTGCATGAAGATATTGACCACCGAAGCGATCAGCAGGCCAATGACAGCCATGCCGAGAAAGGCGCCCCAACCGGTCATGTTGATCTTGGTCGAGTAGCCGGCCAGGCTCAGCGCACCGAAGGCGCCGGCGGTCACGAAGAAGACCGTGCCCAGCGACGAGGCTGTGTACATCAGGAAGATCGACGACAGCGACACGCCCATGATGGCGACGAAGGCCCAGTAGAGCAGCGCCATGGCGAAAACGTTGAGGCCGCGCATCACGAAACCGGATGCGATGGACAGGCCAAGCGGCGCCAGGGCGAATACCCAGCCGAGAAGCGTGTAACCGGCAATATCGCCGGTCGCATCATGACGATACAGCAAGGCCTGCGCCGTCGGACTGACCGACACCGCCCAGGCCATCATGCCTGTGACCACGAGGCCCAGCGCCATCTTCTGATAGATGCCGATGAGGAAGTTGCGTAGGCCCTTGTCCATTCCGATGGCCTTGGCGTTGTTCTTCGCCGAGGTCTTGGACTGGCCCTGAATGATTTGACCGTCTGAGTCAGCCATTGACAGAATCCCTGTTGTAAAGGGGCAGGTGCCGAAAGACCGTCGCCCGCCATGTCGTCAATATGGGCTCAGCACGGCGGCGTGACAAGGGCATTTCACCGGCGGTAATAAGGCATTGTGCGGTATTTTGCTTCACATTCGCAATGACCGCTCCTAAGGGAGGGGCGCAACGACCATCGGAGCCTCTCATGTACCGTTCGACCCTGTTCATTCCGTCCGCCAATGCCCGCGCCCGCGCCAAGGCCGCCACCCTGGCCTGCGACGCCTTGATCTTCGACCTGGAAGACGCGGTCGGCGAGACCGAATGGGCCGACGCCCTGGCGGGACTGGTCACGACTCTGGAGGCCGGCGGTTTCGCCGCGGCCCAGGTCATGGTGCGTATCCAGCCCCTGCATATGGCGGCAACCTTCGACGTCATGGCCCACCTGCTGCGCAACGGCACGCTTACCGGCATCGTCATCCCCAAGGTCGAAAGCGATGGTGACATTCAGCGCGTGGCCGATGCCCTGCCCCACCGGGTCGATCTATGGGCGATGATCGAGACGCCGTTGGGCGTCACTCGCCTTGGCGAGATCGCCGCCCTGCCGCTAAAAGGCCTGATCGCCGGCCCCAACGACCTGCGCAAGGGCCTGCGCAGCCGCCCCCTGCCGGCACGGCAGGACATCCAGTTCGCCCTGTCGCAGATCGTGCTCTACGCCCGGGCTTACGGCCTGACAGCGTTGGATGGCGTTTATAATCAGTACACGGATGAAGATGGCTTTGCTGCCCAATGCGAGCAGGGTCGCAGCCTGGGTTTCGACGGCAAAACCCTGATCCACCCGTCACAGGTAGCCGGCGCCGAGCGCGCCTTTTCACCGTCGGACGCTGAAATCGCCTGGGCCCAGGCCGTGGTCGAGGCCTTTGCCAGCAGTGCGGCCGGCGTGGTCCAGCTCAATGGCGAGATGGTCGAGCGCCTGCATCTGCAACAGGCTGAGGCAATTCTGGCTCAGCGCCGCGACAGGTAATCTTCCGAACGCATCTCTTCCAGGCGCGACACGGTGCGTTCGAATTCGAAAGCGCCATCCCCCGACGGATAGAGGTCGGCCGGTTCGGCCTCGGCCAGCAGGACCGTCTTGACCGAGGCTTCGTAGAAGGCATCGATCAGGGTAACGAAGCGCTTGGCCTCGTTGCGATTGGCCGGGCTAAGCAGCGGCACATTCTCGATAAACACCGTGGTGAAGCGCTCGGCGATGGCAAGATAGTCGGCCGGCCCGTTCGACGCCCCGCACAGTTCGCTGAAGGTGGCACGCAGCAATGGCCCGGCGGCGCGGGTAAAGCTCAGCTTGCGCTCATTGACCGTCAGCACGGCTTCGCGTTCGGTGACCAGCTTCGTCATGTCGGCCCACAGGGCGTTGAAGCCGGCGATCGATTCCGGCGCCGTCGTCGGGAAGAAGTAGGTGCGGGCGCCGCGCAGGCGATCCATGCGGAAATCGCGCGGTCCGGCCACTTCGAAGATTTCGCAGCGTTCCTTGATCTCACGGATAAACGGCACGAACAGGTCGCGATTGAGCCCGTCCTTGTACAGGTCGTCGGGCGGCCGATTCGAGGTGCAGACCAGCACGACCTTGCGCGCGAACAGGGCCTCGAACAGCCGCCCCAGGATCATGGCGTCGGCAATATCGGTGACCTGGAATTCGTCGAAGCACAGAAGCTGAGAGCGCTTGGCGATCAGCTTCGCCACCGGCGGGATCGGGTCGTCGCCCTTGTGCGTGCCGAAGACGGCCTTGCGCCCGGCCGCGTCGCTTTCGCGCCACTTGCGGATCAGGTGATGGACCTCGGACATGAAGGCGTGGAAGTGGATACGGCGCTTGGCTTCGAGATGCACATTGTTGAAGAACAGGTCCATCATCATGGACTTGCCGCGGCCCGGCGGCCCCCACAGGTACAGGCCCTGGACATCAGGACGCATACCCAACGCCGCCCAGACACCGCTGCCACGGATACGGCCGCCAAGCTGGCACAGGACCTCTATGGCTGCCTTCTGCGCCGGATCGGGCGAAAGCTCACCGGCCTTGATCAGCCGCTTGTACTCGGTACGGATACCCATTCGTTCGTTTCACGCGGCCGGACCGGCCGATCGCCCCACTGTTACGCTTGTCCGTCTTCTCTAGCCGAAAGCGTTCAAGATCGCGTTAAAAAAATGCTGCGGCTGCGTAACGGATGGGAACCCTGTGGGTTTTGGGGAACAAGTTCAGAGCCGAGACCTGTCTTGAAAACGACGAACGCTTCACCCTGCTCCCTCCGCCCCATCGGTATATGGGGAGGTGGATCGGGCCTGCGGCAAGCAGGCCAGAGACGGAGGGGTCTCTTTCTTATTCCAGCACCCGCTGCGAGATTTGCTTCGCCACCTGCACCCCATGCGCGGCCGAGGTCGTGACACACGGATGCCAGAAGTCGGTGACCTCGCCACAGGCAAAGACATCAGGCACACTGGTTTCGCCGAAACGATCGACCTTTATATAGCCCTTCGTTCGTCGCACCGTCAGGCCCGGCGGCACCACCGCCTCGAAGCCATATTGCACCCCGAACGCGTCGAAAACCTCGCCATTGACGCTCAGGCTTTTCTGGGCCGCGCGATAGGGACCGATCACCACACGAACATCCGGCACCAATGCCTGCAGCAATTTCTGCGCCCGCGGCGCCTTTCGCGAAAACAGCGTCACATGCCCACCGCGATCGCGGACAAAACGTGCCTGATCGAAGGCATTGTCGCCGCCGCCGAGGATAGCCACCTGCCTACCCGCAACGTCGAGCGCTTCCATCGGCACGCCCGGCCCGATCGCCACGGTAGCCGACGACGTGAAACCCCCGGCGCGCGGCGTCGATCCGGTGGCGATTACGACATAACGGGCGTGAATTTCGCCGCCGGGGACTGACGCGACAAACCCGGCATCTTCAACTGCCACTGACACCACCGGCATAGCCACGCGGATCTCTGCTCCGACCTCCTGAGCGTGGCGGACCAGCGACGCCGCAACCTCCTGCCCCGTCTTGCCCTGGACACCGGGGATCCAGAGATTCTCATACGGACTGCGCGTCTGCAGGCCGCCGGCAATTTGCCCGGCCTCACACACCACGGCAGGGACGCCCAGCTTTTTCAGCCAGATGGCGCAGCTTATGCCCGCCGGTCCGGCGCCGATTATAAGTACCTCATGCATGCCTTCGCCTTATGCCCTGATGATCAGGTCCGTGCCATATCGCCTGTGATTCCTGACAGGGTAAAGCCTTATCGTAAGGCGGGAAGGGCCGCATTCAGACTTCTCTAAGACCATTCCCTTATAACGCAGTTACGCGTATGGATTGCAAACCACGAGACAAGGACACCCCGTGAAGCTTTTGTGCGTAGAGGACAGCGCCACGCAACGCCACATGATCGACCTCATGCTGGCGACGACCGGTATTGACATCGACTTCGCCAGCAGCGGTCCCGAGGCGCTGGAGGCCTACCAGACGACGGAATACGATGCTGTCCTGATGGATGTCGACATGCCGGACATGTCCGGTGTCCAGGCGGCCCGCGAAATCCGCCAGATGGAGGGCGGTTTTCATCTCGGCTACACCCCGATCCTGTTTCTCGGCAACCCGCAGGTCGCAGAAGACGATGCCCTGAATGCCGACAGTCACCTAATGAAACCCTTCACCTCCGCCGCCCTTATGGGCGCGCTCGACAGCCTGATGCGGACAGCGACCGGCAGTGGCCTGCACAACAGCTTGCGGTCAACCCGTTGACCTCGGCAGGTAAAAACCCGGCCTAAACCGTTTCATTAGGCGTTTTGACTTGTAAACGGCGACAAAAAGCGCCATCTGCGCGGCACGGCACTGATGCCGCCTCTTCTATCCTGGAGCAAGTATATGGGTTATCGGGTCGCCGTAGTCGGCGCCACCGGCGCTGTGGGTCGTGAAATGATGACGATCCTCGAAGAAGTGAACTTTCCGATCTCGGAAATCTACGCGGTTGCTTCGCGTAAATCCGTTGGCATCGAGGTCTCCTTCGGCACAAAAACCCTCAAATGCCAGGATCTCGAAACATTCGACTTCACAAAGGTCGACATCGTCCTGATGAGCGCCGGCGGCGACGTGTCGAAGGCATGGTCGGAAAAAATCGGCAAGGCCGGTCCGATCGTCATCGACAATTCCTCGGCCTGGCGCATGGATCCGGACGTTCCGCTGATCGTGCCGGAAGTCAATCCGGACGCCGTCTGGGATGCCCGCAAGAAGAACATCATCGCCAACCCGAACTGCTCGACCATCCAGATGGTTGTCGTGTTGAAGCCGCTGCACGACGCCGCCCCGATCAAGCGCGTCGTCGTCTCGACCTATCAATCGGTCGCCGGCGCCGGCAAGGCGGGCATGGATGAGTTGTGGGACCAGACCAAGGCCATCTACGGCATGGGCGACAAGACACCGAAGAAGTTCACCAAGCAGATCGCCTTCAACGTCATTCCGCACATCGACGTCTTCCTGGAAGACGGCTCGACCAAGGAAGAGTGGAAGATGGTCGTCGAGACCCACAAGATCCTCGACCCGACCATCGACGTCGTCGCCACCTGCGTGCGCGTCCCCGTCTTCGTCGGCCATTCGGAATCGATCAATATCGAATTCGAAAGCCCGATGGACGAAGAACTGGCGCGCGAAATCCTGCGTGAAGCCCCCGGCGTCGCCGTGGTCGACAAGCGCGAACCCGGTGGCTACATCACCCCGATCGAAGTGGTCGGCGAATTCGACACCTACGTGTCGCGCATTCGTAACGACACGACCGTGCCCTACGGGATTTCGCTGTGGTGCGCGTCGGACAACCTGCGCAAGGGCGCGGCGCTCAACGCCGTGCAGATTGCCCAGCTTCTCGACGAACGGGGTGTGATTACGACTGCGGTCACCGCTTAAAAGCTTCAAAGCTTTTTCAGCCAATCAGGGCTGGCGGACCTCGGGTCCGCCAGCCCTTTTGTTTTTCCCAGTATCTTTTCGCCCAGTATCTTTCGGGGGTTTTCATGTCATCCAGTTCCAATACGACCACCGCAGGCGTCACCTCACCGGTCAACCTGGCCGTCCTGTGTTATTTTTTCTGGGGCATAGTCCCTCTCTTCTATGTGCCGATCCACGCCTTCGGCGCCGGCGCCATCGAGATCATCGCCCACCGTTCGGCCTGGGCCTTCCTGTGGGCCGGCGGCCTGGTCATCGCCCTCAAGCAATGGCCGGAGGTGCGGGCGGCCCTGGCACAACCCTATCTGCGCTGGATGCTGCTACTGACCTCCCTGCTGGTGGCGACCAACTGGGGCGTCTATGTCTGGGCGGTAACCAATGGCCACACCATCGAATCGGCGCTGGGCTATTATCTCAACCCGCTGATCAATATGGCGGCCGGGGCCCTGATCTTCCGTGAACGGATCGATAACTGGGGCAAGGGCGCCATAGCCCTGGCCGTCGTCGGCGTCATCATCCAGACGGTCGCCCTGGGCCATGTTCCATGGGTCGCCCTGATCCTGGCCATCAGCTTCGGCAGCTATGGTATTCTGCGCAAGCACCTGCAGGTGGCGGCCCTGGCCGGTCTGTTTATCGAGACCGCCTATCTGTTCCTGCCGGCTGTCGCCTACCTTGTCTGGTTCGAGCTCCAGGGCAAGGGTCACTTCCTCGTCCCCAGCCACGCCTTCTGGTTCATGCTGACGGGGCCGGTGACAGTGTTGCCGCTGATCCTGTTTTCCTATGTGGCGCGTCGGCTGGCCTTGTCGACCATGGGCTTCATCCAGTTTATCGGACCGACCCTGACCTTCTTCATCGGCCTGTGGCAGGGCGAGGCGTTTTCGGTCATCCGCGCCGTGTCGTTCGGTTTTATCTGGGTCGGTGCGGCGGTGTTCGCCTTCGGCGCCTGGCGGCGGTTACGGGCCTTGCCGCAGAAGGGATGAGACTCGGCCGGAACAGACACCAACTGCTCGAACTATTCTACTCCTCCCTAAATCTTTCATTTGGGGTTTGGCAAAGCGAAAGCACGTCTTTCGCTACGCCATGGGACCGCACGAAGCGCGCCGCCCCGGAAGGCGTTGTCTAAGCTCTAATGCATTCGCCGCGCGAGATGTGGTGGTGGGGTTTCTTGCTTGCCCCATGCGCGCGACCGCACCGCAGACTTCCATAGAAACAACGGATTACCTAGCTTTTGGCTAAGTTACAAACCCCACCACCACGAGCCTAAGAGGGCTCGCGGTCCCCCTCCCCTGACTTCAGGGGAGGTTAAAGTTACAAACACTTATACAGCGCGTCGATCAGCTTCACCGCGCGCGGATCGCCGATCAGATAGGCCGACTGCTTGTTCATGACATAACCCGCCGACAGCTTCTTGTCGGCATCGGCCATGGTGCACGACCCGCCCCAGCCGCTGTGACCGAGGCTGCGTTCGCTCGGGCCATAGATATGGATGCCGCGATTGCGCAGATAGCCGGCCGCCCAGCTCAGCTTGTACGGCAGGACGCGGTCCTGGCCATAGACACGTTCGCGCGTCGCCTGCCCCAGGGTCGTCACCGACAGGATACGATCCTTGCCGAAATAGCCGCCGCTGGCGATGATGCCCATGAACTGCGCCAGGGCCAGGGCCGTGCCGTGGGTATTGGCCGAGGGGATCTCCATGCGGCGCCAGTCGCCCGAACCACGCCCGGCCGGTGCCGAGCCGCGATCGAGGAAGGCCGCCTGCTTGATCTTGTCGATGGTGCCCAGGTTCGGCGCCGACGACGGTTTCTGCATCACGGCGATGCGTGGCGCATATTCATCCGGTGTCCCGATCATCAGGTCGAGGCCGTACTTGCCGGCGATGTCTTCACGCAGGGCGGTGCCCAGGCTACGGCCATCGACGCGGCGGAACACTTCGCCGATCAGGTAACCACCGGCGACCGGATGATAGCCCGAGCCCTGGCCCGGCGTCCATAACGGCGCCTGGGCCGCCAGGGCGTCGAGGGTCGCCTGGACGTCGAACCAGATGGCCGGATCCTGCGCCGGCGCGAAACCCGGCAGGCCGCCCTGGTGGGAGATCAATTGCCCGACGGTGATGCGCGACTTGCCGTTTTGGCCGAATTCCGGCCAGTACTGCGCCACAGGCGTCTCATAATCGAGCTTGCCGGCATCGACCAGGCGCGCCACCATGGTCGCCATGACAGCCTTGCCGGTCGAAAAGATGGGGGTCAGGGTGGTATCGTCGAAAGCCTGCTGGCCCTCGCGATCGGCAGATCCGGCCCAGATATCGAGAACGGTCTCGCCGGCGATGACGGCCGAAAACCGCGCGCCGCGTTCCGCGCCCTCGGCGAAATTGGCGGCAAACGCGTCCTTTACCTTCGCGAATTTTTCCGGACAATTCCCGCTGATCTCGACCATGGCCCACCCGTTAACCGTAACTTTCGAGCCTTCAATATAGTGCGTTGCGAAATTGGGCAATCGGCGCTTGCAATGTCGTATCAAATCACGCTATGTTAGCGCTACCAATAATGCCACTGGCCGCAAGGTTGCGCCGGCTCCTCACCGTTCCTCGGCCGGCGCCACCTTGCGGATAAAAAAATCCCTCCAGAGGATCCTTGGATCCTTTTGCAAGGGCGACCGCCCGCCCGAGACTTGTGCTCAAGTAGCGAAGCGTTAGCACGCTTCTATGGGCGAGGAGCCATGCGGCGTTTGAGCTTAAAAAAATTAAACCCCGTCCGCTTCGAAATTGGCGGCGCGATGGCTGCCGTCGCAGAACGGCTTGGATTTCGAGTGACCGCAGCGGCACAGGATGGCGCTTTCGATCCGTTTCACCACCCGGCCGGTACCGGCGCAGACCTCGAGATTACCAGTGATGCGCAGTGGCCCGTTGCGTTGCGGGTCGACCTGCAAGGGACCATCGCGCACAGCCAGGGGATCGAGACTGATCGTTTCCGGCTCACCCGACGCCAGGAAGCCGGCATCGTGGTGCGACCCGTCGCAATAGGGCTTGTTCTTCGACTGGCCGCACCGGCAGAAGGTGGCGCGATAGCCGATATCCTCGCCGGCCAGGGTGATGGGCGCATGGATGGCATTGGGCCCGTTTTCGCGCACCCGCATCATATTGACCTGCGGGGCGCATTCGTCCGGAAGATCGCCCTTGCCACGATAGGCGATGGCGCCCGACGGGCAGGCATGGGCAATCTCGACCAGCAGCTCGGCATCGGTCTCGTCCGGATGCAGCCACGGCCCGGCAACATTGGCGATAAAGGTCTTGGGCGCCCCGGTGACACAGAAGCGTGAATGAATGCAGCGCTTCATATCGACGACCAGGGTCAGCTTTTCGCCTTCAACGATTTCCGGGGCGGAATTGCTGCCCTCGGTCTTTTCCGGCGCGGCGGCATGGGCCACCGCCTCGGTCTTCAACGATTCGGATTTTGCCGGAGCTGGCAGCACATCGTCCTCCTCTGCGGCTGACGCCGCTTCCACCAGCTTGTCGAGCGCCTGGCTGAAATTGTCATGGATGGTGGCCAGGCTCGACACCGCTCGGACGACGCGCGGGCTCTGCGGCAGAGTCTTGCCCCCCTCGTGCAGTTCCGCCAGGCGGTCCTTCAGAACGGTGAAGACGGCAGGATGGGATTTCGGCGCGTAGAGGGTACGCAGGGTGGCAAAGCTCAGGCCGGCATTGCAGTCGTCATGGTCATTGGCCTTCAAACGCGCCAGTTCACGCGCCAGCGGATCGAGCGCCATCATCAGGTCGATGGCGGTATTGATCATCAACCGCTTTTCGGCAACGTCGGTGGCCGCAAAGCCCTGGGCCAGGAAGCGCAGCATGTGGTTATAGACGGCATTGCCGAGGTCCAGCACCTGGCGCGGCGCTTCGCATTCGATCCACACCCGGTCCTCCGGGTCCTGGATCGGCTTGCGCATCACCGGGTTATGGGCAACCGGATGGGCCGGACGGAAATTCGGGTCCTTTGCCAGCAAGGCATCATAGGCTTCGCGCACCTTGACGAAACGCGAATAGTGGCAGGCTTCGCTGCTCGAAGACGCCCCCTCGCCCTGCTCGACAATGGTCTCGATCGCCTTGCACGCCGTTTCCAGATTGTTGACGTGGATCAGGCCGTTCAGCGTCAGGATATTGGGACAGACCTGAAGCGAAGGATCGCCGCAGAACAGGGCCTTTTCGCCGATCTCGGCGCTCAGCTTTTTCAGGCCGGCTTCGACCGAGCGATAGAGGTGGCCGACCGTCAGGTAGTCCTGCGCCGACGGCATGATCTTCAGGCCCGCCAGGGCGCGCGAATAGCCCGGACGGTCCTCGAAGCCCTTGCCGTCGGGCTCATCGCTGCCTTCGGGCCGTTCGAGATAGATGAAGTGTTGCAACGTGTCGCGATTGAACGGCGCCAGCTTTACCTGCAGGCCGGCCGGGTGATAACCCTGAGCGATCGGGAAGTTGGCGCGGTGCAGATGCGCCACGCCGCCCAGGGCATTCATCAGATTGCCGACCAGGGTCAGGTGGGTCATCTCGTCGATGGCGACATCGACGATAGTGCGCCGCCAGCCGGTGATCTCCTTGCGCAGCTCCGGATCGATATCATCGTCCTCATCTGTCTTCAGCGACCAGGCGGCGTAGAGATAGCAGCACATCAGATTGTGCTCGATCTCGGCCGCCTCGGACAGCGAATCGAGCAGCTGCTCGCGATTGAGGATGATGATCGGGGGTTCTTCGGCAGCCATGCAGGTCTCCTGGGTGGGTTCACGGTAGCACCGAAAAACGGCCCCGGTATAGTAAACTATTGGATTAGTTGGGAGCGGGTTGCGCAAGGCAATCATAAGGCCGACTGCGGTGTAAGCCACCCGCCCGAATGACCGGGCACCTCTCGCGTAGCTTCACATTTTGCTGTGCAGAATTGCCGGCCGCACTGAACCGGTCCGTGCCCGGCACCGTATGCCGTAGCGCAGATATGAACGATAACCGGCCTTTCATATTGCTTACCCGGCAGCAAGAACGTATCGTGAACTCGCAATGAAAAAGACCTTGAAAGAACGGCTGGCAATTCTCTCCGATGCCGCCAAGTACGACGCGTCCTGCGCCTCATCCGGCACCACGAAGCGCGATTCGTCCGCCTCCGGAGGATTGGGCTCGACCGAGGGCTCGGGCATCTGTCATGCCTATACGCCTGACGGGCGCTGCATTTCGCTGTTCAAGATCCTGATGACCAATTTCTGCATTTATGACTGCGCCTATTGCATCAATCGCTCGTCGTCCAATGTCGAACGCGCCCGCTTCAGCCCCGAGGACATCGTCTGGCTGACGCTGGAATTCTATCGCCGCAACTATATCGAAGGCCTCTTCCTGTCGTCGGGCATTATCCGCAATTCCGACTACACCATGGAGCAGATGGTCCGGATCGCCCGCGACCTGAGGGTCAAGCATAATTTCCGCGGCTATATCCACCTCAAGACCATCCCCGAGGCGTCGGCAAAGCTGATCGAGGAGGCCGGCCTGTTCGCCGACCGGCTGTCGATCAATATCGAACTGCCGACCGACGCCGGGGTCGAAAAATTCGCGCCGCAGAAACACCCGGCCAATATCCGCCGCTCGATGGGCGAGCTTAAGGCCCAGATCGATGCTGCCCGCGAACCGACCCTGCAAAGCAAGCGCACCAGGCATTTCGTCCCCGCCGGCCAGAGCACGCAGATGATCATCGGCGCCGATACGGCAACCGATGCCACTATCCTCGGCACCAGCGCCGGGCTTTACAGCAATTACCAACTGCGTCGCGTCTATTATTCGGCCTTCTCGCCCATCCCCGATGCGTCGGCCAACCTGCCCCTGATTAAGCCGCCGCTGATGCGCGAACATCGCCTCTACCAGGCCGACTGGCTCTATCGTTTCTATGGTTTCGGCGTCGACGAGATCACCAATGGCCGCACCGACGGCATGCTCGATCTGACCATCGATCCGAAGCTGGCCTGGGCGCTGGAGAACCGGGAGCGCTTCCCGGTCGACATCAATACCGCCGAGCGCGAAATGCTGCTGCGCGTCCCGGGTTTCGGCGTCAAGACGGTCGATGGCATTATCAAGGCGCGGGTCCATAAGCGGCTTGGGCTGGACGACCTGAAGCGCCTCAATGTCTCGATCAAGAAGGTCCAGGCTTTTGTCGTCGCCAATGCCTGGACGCCGGTGAAGCTGATCGACCGCTCCGACCTGCGCGACCTGGTGGCGCGGCCGGCCGAACAGCTGATGTTGCTATGAAGATCGCCTTACGCGGTCGCGGTGACTTCGGCGAATGGCGCGATGCCGCCCGCTCCGCCCTGGCGCATGGCACCGATCCGCGCGATATCGACTGGACTATTCAGGGTACGGATGACCTTTTCGGTGGCGGCGAAGTTGCCCCGGCCCTGCCCGTCACGCCACCGGCCATGTCTGTGCCGAAAAGCTTTATCGACCTGGCCGAGGAGATGCTGTGCCACAGCGACCCTGCGCGATTTCCCCTTGCCTATCGGCTGTTGTGGCGCCTGCAGGCTGAGAAGCACCTGCTAGAGGTGGTGTCCGATCCGGACGTCGCCCGGGCGCGGCTGATGGTGCGTTCAGTGCATCGCGATTATCACAAAATGACGGCCTTCGTACGGTTTAAGGAAGTATTGGTCAAGGAAGTACCCGCCGATGGTTCGCGCAGGGCCTTTGTCGCCTGGTTCGAACCCGACCACTATGTCGTCGCGCGCACCGCGCCCTTCTTCCAGCGCCGCTTTACCGACATGGACTGGGTCATCGCCACACCGAAAGGCTCTTCGACCTGGGATGGCCAGGCCTTGCGTGTCGATGACGAGCCGGCGCAACGGCCCGATATACACGATGATGCCGACGAGCTGTGGCGCACCTATTTCAGCAACATCTTCAATCCGGCCCGGCTGAAGGTGAAGATGATGCAGACCGAGATGCCGAAGAAGTACTGGAAGAACCTGCCCGAGGCGGACCTGATCCCCGACCTGATCGCCACGGCCGAGCAGCGGGTACGCGCCATGGCCGAACGCGAAACCGGCGGGCCGGCGCCGAAGTTTCATGACCGGTTGCAGGAACGCAATAAGTAAAAGCCCCCTCCGCCGCCTGCGGCGGCACCTCCCCATCGCTTCGCGACAGGAAGGAGGGAGCAAACTGAACCTGATGAAATTCATCCTATTCCCTCCTTCCTGTCGCGAAGCGATGGGGAGGTGGATTTTGGCCGCGCCAAGCGGTCAAAAGACGGGGGGCACGACCCTGTGCGAAACACTCCGGATCGTAATTTTACGCGCAACCAGGCGATAACCCGGCAAGGGGCGGGCCGAGACAAAGGACGATCGCCATGGGACTTTTCAACACCATCAAGGATTTCATCTTCGGCAAGCGCCACGACGCACCGACCACCGCGCAGGAAACCCCGCCGCCGGTTATCGCCACCTCGGCCATCGCGCCGGCGACCACCATGGCAGCGCCAATCGCCAGCCCGGCCCTGGCGCCCGATCTGGAACGCGTGGACGTCGAGGCCATTCTCGACCACGAAGCGTCGCAAAACCCGCAGAAGCTCAACTGGCGGACCTCTATCGTCGACCTGATGAAGCTGTGCGGCATCGATCCCAGCCTCGAGCATCGCAAGGATCTGGCCAAGGAACTCGGCTATAGCGGCGACACCAGCGACTCCGCCGCTATGAATATCTGGCTGCACAAGCAGGTCATGAAGAAGCTGGAAGATGCCGGCGGCCAGGTGCCAGCGGACCTGAAGGCCTAATCACTGTAGAACGTATAGCCGGCACCATGATCACCAGGCGTCCGAGGTTCGATTTCTTGAATCTTCTCGGCATAGATCATCGGGCTGTCATCGCGCGGGTTTCGGACGGCTTTTTGCAAGAAAGGGTCGGACCGGATGAGCGCGACTGCGGCCAGTTCGGCTGATTTACGGGAATCGGCCTCGACAAAACGCGTCGTCCAGAAACCGCGGACCCGCTGCTTGTCGAACAGCCCCATCTTCATGAGATAATTCTCGCCGTGAAGAAGAACGCTGTACCAACCCACAAACACCTCCATGAGAAAGCCCGCCGGTTTACACCGGCGGGCTTTTATAGATCTGCAAAGCCAGTTGTACAGGTTTAGTAGCGGTAATGTTCCGGCTTGAACGGGCCTTCGACCTTGACACCGATATAGTCGGCCTGTTCCTGGTTGAGCACGGTCAGCTTGGCGCCGAGCTTTTCCAGGTGCAGCAGGGCGACCTTTTCGTCGAGATGCTTGGGCAGGGTATAGACCTGCTTGTCGTAGGACTTGCCATTGGTCCACAGCTCGATCTGGGCCAGGGTCTGGTTGGTGAACGAGGCCGACATGACGAAGGATGGGTGACCGGTGGCGTTACCCAGATTGACCAGACGGCCTTCCGACAGGACGATGATCTTCTTGCCGTCCGGGAATTCGACGTGGTGGACCTGCGGCTTGATCTCGTCCCACTTGTAGTTGCGCAGGGCGGCGATCTGGATCTCGGAGTCGAAGTGGCCGATATTGCAGACGATGGCGTTGTGCTTCATCTCGCGCATATGTTCGAGGCGCAGCACGTCCTTGTTGCCGGTGCAGGTGACGAAGATATCGCCGGCCTTGGCGACCTCCTCGACGGTGCGGACCTCATAGCCTTCCATGGCGGCCTGCAGAGCGCAGATCGGGTCGACTTCGGTAACGATGACGCGGGCGCCGCCGTTACGAAGCGAGGCAGCCGAACCCTTGCCGACATCGCCGTAACCCAGGACGACGGCAACCTTGCCGGCCAGCATAACGTCGGTGGCGCGGCGGATGGCGTCGACCAGGCTTTCGCGGCAGCCATAGAGGTTGTCGAACTTCGACTTGGTGACGCTGTCATTGACGTTGATCGCCGGGAAGGGCAGTTCGCCCTTCTGCGCCATGGCATAAAGGCGGTGCACGCCGGTCGTGGTTTCTTCCGAAACGCCCTTGATGGCGTCGCGGATGGCCGAATAGAAGCCCGGCTTTTCCTTCAGGTAGCGCTTCATTACCGTATAGAGCGCTTCTTCTTCCTCATTGGTCGGGTTGTTGAGGATCGACGAATCCTTTTCGGCCTTGGGGCCGAGGACGCACAGCAGGGTCGCGTCGCCACCATCGTCGAGGATCAGGTTGGGGTAACCACCGTCGCTCCATTCGAAGATCTTGTGGGCATAGTCCCAGTATTCTTCCAGGGTTTCGCCCTTGATGGCGAAGACGGGAGTGCCGCGCTCGGCAATGGCGGCAGCGGCGTGGTCCTGGGTCGAGAAGATATTGCACGACGCCCAACGGACATCGGCGCCCAGGGCCTGCAGGGTTTCGATCAGTACGCCCGTCTGGATGGTCATATGCAGCGAACCGGCGATGCGGGCGCCCTTCAGCGGCTTGTCCTTGCCGAATTCCGCGCGCGTCGCCATCAGGCCGGGCATTTCGCCCTCGGCAATGTCGAGCTCCTTGCGGCCCCAGGGGGCGAGCGACAGGTCTTTTACGATATAGTCGGGCATGACGGTTTTCCGGTTGCAATTGCGATGACCGCTTATAACGGCTCATGCATAACGATGCAATAAAGATATAAAGATATCTTTATATGATTTGACAACTTCGGGCATCTTGCCCTCGACCCCGCCGTTGTGGGATAGGAAGGGCAGTTCCCCGGAGACCCCGCCATGGCCGACACCGCCCGCCCGCTTATCACTGTTCGCCACGACTGGACAAAGGACGAGATCGCCGCCCTGTTCGACCTGTCTTTCATGGACCTGGTCTTCCAGGCCGCCAGCGTGCATCGCCTGAGCTTCGATCCCAATGAGGTCCAGCTGTCGCAACTGCTGTCGGTCAAGACCGGCGGCTGCGCCGAGAACTGCGGCTACTGCTCGCAGTCGTCGCATTTCGATACCGGCCTGAAGGCCTCCAAGCTGATGCCGGTCGACGAGGTCCTGGCGGCGGCACAGGCGGCGAAGGACAGTGGCGCGCAGCGCTTCTGCATGGGCGCCGCCTGGCGCGACCTCAAGGACCGCGACGTGCCCGCGCTCGCCGCCATGATCGGCGGCGTCAAGGCACTGGGGCTGGAAACCTGCGCTACGCTCGGCATGTTACGTCCCGACCAGGCCGTGGCCCTGAAGGATGCAGGCCTCGACTATTACAACCACAATCTCGATACCTCGCCGGAATACTATGCCGACGTCGTCACCACCCGCACCTGCCAGGAACGCCTCGATACCCTACAGGCCGTGTCCGACGCCGGCATGAAGACCTGCTGCGGCGGCATTCTCGGCCTGGGGGAATCGCGCGCCGACCGGGTATCCTTCCTGCATCAGTT
Organism: Asticcacaulis sp.; assembly: GCA_965246725.1. Classification (GTDB taxonomy): domain Bacteria; phylum Pseudomonadota; class Alphaproteobacteria; order Caulobacterales; family Caulobacteraceae; genus Asticcacaulis. Next base: position 259,396 of record CBDFFG010000020.1, on the reverse strand, counting down.
GGCCACCCTGCCCCACCATCCCGACAGCCTGCCGATCAACAACCTGGTCGCCGTGACCGGCACGCCGCTGGGCGAAAAGGCGAAGGCCGAAGGCGGCATCTCCGGCATCGAATTCGTCCGTACCGTCGCCGTCGCCCGTATCGTCTGCCCGAAGTCGATGGTGCGCCTGTCGGCCGGCCGCAACGAAATGAGCGAAGAGCTTCAGGCCCTGTGCTTCCTGGCCGGCGCCAATTCGATCTTTGTCGGCAACACCCTTCTGACCACGCCCAACCCGGAACGCGGCACCGATGCTCACCTGCTGCAGACGCTGGGCATGCGTCCGATGGATATGTCGGCGTGATCGACATGCTAAACCGGTAGTCGCCCGGTATTTTTTGCCCTTAAGAAAGGGAAACCACAGATTACACAGATTTCGCAGATTTGGACCGCACCCTTGCGGTGAGACAGGTAATCACGGACAGTTTCTCTAAAGGACTGTCATATGAAGATACAACGAAGTTTTACGCCTGATACGAAGTACGAAGTTGTGCGCCGCTACATAGGTGGCGAAGCGGCCTCTGTTCTGGCTCGAGAGTTTTCTATTCGCGCGACGTTAGTGCACCAATGGGTGACGGCTTATCGCAAGTCAGGGTCTAGCGGTCTTCGCGGAGCTGGGCGTCCGAGCAAGACGGATCGACTGCGTGAGGTTCTATCGCCCTATGCCAGTGACGATCTTGCTGATCCGCTAGTCGTGGCGGCGCGCAGGATCGCAGCTTTGGAGCAGAAGCTGGCACAACAAGCGCTTGAACTGGATTTTTTCAAGGACGCCTTGCCGCTCTTAGAGCGGTCTCGCCTGACGACAAATCCGTCCGGCGCGAAGATGTCTACGCCTTCATCCAAGGGCGAGCGTCGCGGCAAGGCGAAGGATTGAGCGTGGAGCGGATGTGCACTCTGTCGGGTGTTCCGCGGTCTGGCTATTACCGTCACTGGCGACAAAGCAAGCCCTTGCAAGAGGAAGCGGTTGCACGCGACCTTATCCAAAGAGCTGCTTTGAAGCAGCGCCACTATGGCTATCGCCGCATCACGCAATCGCTGCGGCGCGAAGGGCTCGATATCAACCACAAGCGTGTCTTGCGCATTCTGCGGGAGGATAACCTTCTGTGTTTACGAAAAAAAAGCTTCAAGCCGGCGACAACCCAATCTGGACATCGTTATCCCGCCTGGCCTAATCTGGCCAAGCGTGTGGCGCCGATGATGACGGATCAGTTATGGGTGGCCGACATCACCTACATCCGGTTGGATGAGGCCTTCGTCTACTTGGCAGTCATTCTCGATGCGTTCAGTCGCAAGGTCGTAGGCTGGGCCCTCCAGGACCACATGAAGACCGAACTGACACTGGAAGCCCTGACCATGGCGCTGGAAACACGCCAGGTCACGCCGGGCCTAATCCATCACACGGACCAAGGTGTTCAATATGCCTGCTCGGCATATATCGAAAAGCTGCAAAGCCACGACATCCAACCCAGCCAGAGCCGGCCCGGATGTCCCTACGACAACGCCATGGCTGAAAGCTTCATGAAAACTCTCAAATACGAGGAAATCCACGTCAGCCAATATCGAGATATCGAACATCTAAAGGCGGCGATGACCGAGTTTATAGAAAACGTCTATAACAAGACCAGGCTCCACTCAGCTCTGGGATATCGGCCACCAGAAGAGTATGAGACCATTATGGCGCTAGAAAACCAAAGCGCCGTAAAACCAGCGGCATAGCCGCTAAACCCTTGTCCGTGATTACCTGTCTCACCGCAAGGGTGCAGTCCAGATTGGTTCAGCGCACGCCATGCCGAAAGCGCAACAGAAAAGCCACTGCACATGGCGAGCATTTACTACCCATGAGCAGCGCAAAGCGCTCGAATAATCTGCGAAGCCTGTGTAATCTGTGGCTCCCTTATCTTATATTGAGCCACGAGAACAATCATGCCAAGGCAGGTTTTGATTACCTTGAGCGACCAAGCTGCCGCTTTTGTCGATAGTCAGATCGCCACGGGCATCTTCGCGTCACCTGAAGATGTTGTACGCGCGGGTGTTCACCTGTTGCAGCACGAAGCCAAGGTGAAAGCGCTGCGCGCGGCGCTCGATGAAGGCGAGGCCTCCGGCCTGATCACAGACTTTGATTTCGACACTTTCCTTGCCGAAAAGAATCGAGAACATGCCGCAAAGAACCGGTCGCTAGACTAACACTCCTGAAGCCGCATTGCCATCAGCCGCCGCGCTTGCGCCTGATCTGCCGCCTGCCGCCTGCCGCTGCAGATGAATGTCGTTTTCGGCGTCGGTATAGCCCAGCAGCGCCCCTTGGAGCCGCTCAAGGGCAGGGCTCCACCGTCCCTTGTGCAACTCGTCCAGCAAAAGTTCGTGGGCTGGAATGCGCCAGGCCTCCTGCGGCAGGGCATAATAGACGGCCGTATAGGAATAGCCCGGCGCCGGGACGTGTTTACAGGATCGATGCACCAGTTGGCCCGTCCTGACATACCGGGTGAAATGCTGCCCATCGAGGACAGAGGTCAGCGACATGCCCTTGTCTTGGGTAAAGACAGCCATCGGCTTCTTTCCCGCCAGCATCAACCGCAGTTCCCGCCCCTTGTGCAGTTCATAAGGCAAGTCATCGTAACTGGCACGCCCGCGAAAATATCCGGTGGCGTCCTGTTCCGGCTGAGTTAGTCCCAGGATCCTGACCAGCCATCGTACGTCCCTGCGCGTCAGGTGGTATCCGGCGCCCGCGTCGAGACATGTTCTGGGATCGAAACCCAATGCGGCTTCGAACGACACGGGGTCTGGCACGGCTATACTGTGTTTTGCGTCGAACGAGCCGGTCACCGGATCGCGAATTTCGACGATGTATTCGGTCATGGATCCCTGCAACTGCACTGCAACAAAAATTCATAGGGGGATGATTGGCGAAGCGCGCATGCCTATGTTAGGCTTTACCATGAACACATATACGAAAACGAAAGACACGCAGCCCTCCTCCGCACAGACCCTGAGCGCTGCCGAGGCCGTACAGGCCCTCAAGGACATCTATAACGCCTCCGTAACGGCCCTGCAGGAAGATTTGCAGGTCTACCTCAAATCCCGCGCCCGGCCGTCCGCCACGGCCCGCGCCGCCGGCCGCTACTGCTATCCGATGCTCACCGTCGTGTGGACGGGCGTGCCGGAACCCGAGGATGACGACGCCGCCACCGATAACCGCCACCCGCAGGTCAACCGCGCCTTTGCCCGTTTCTCGCGCCCGGGCTCCTATTCCAGCTCGGTCACCCGTCCCGACCTGTTCGGCGGCTATATCGAGGAACAGCTGTCCCTGATCATTCGCGACTACGGCGCCGAATGCCGGGTCAGCCTGTCGGACCAGGAAATCCCTTATCCCTACGTGCTCGACGGCGCCGGCCTCGACCTCAACTCGGTGTCGGCCCTTGACCTGACACGCCACTTCCCGGCAACCGAACTGGCCCTGATCGGCAATGAGGTCGCCGACGGTCTCGACCTGATCGATGCCGAAGGTAACCGGCCGCTGGCCCTGTTCGACGGCCTGCGCACCGACTTCTCGCTGGCGCGCCTGCGCCACTATACGGGGACACCGGCCGAGCATACGCAAAGCTATATCCTGATGACGAACTATAATCGCTATGTCGATGTCTTCGTCACCTATGCCCTGGAACAGCTGAAAAAGCCGGATAGTCCGTATACGGCGCTTTCCTGCTGCGGCAACTTCCTGATCACCAAGGATACGCCCAATCCGGACGAGCTGATCGCCAATTCGCCGTGGCGCAAGCATCAGATGCCGGCCTATCACCTGCTGGCCGAGGGTCGCCAGGGTATCAGCCTGGTCAATATCGGCGTTGGCCCGTCCAATGCCAAGAACATCACCGACCACCTGGCCGTCATGCGCCCGCACGTCTGGCTGATGATCGGTCACTGCGGCGGCCTGCGCCCCAGCCAGAGCATCGGCGACTACGTCCTGGCCCACGCTTACCTGCGCGACGACCATGTCCTCGACGATGTCCTGCCACGCGAAATTCCCATCCCGGCCATTGCCGAAGTCCAGCAGGCCATGCACCAGGCGGCCGTGCGCATCACCGGCGAAGACGGCGACGCCCTGAAGAAGCGCCTGCGCACCGGCACGGTCGTCACCACCGACGACCGTAACTGGGAACTGCGCTACACCTCCAGCGCCCTGCGCTTCTCACAGTCGCGCGCCGTCGCCATCGACATGGAAAGCGCCACCCTGGCTGCGCAGGGCTATCGCTTCCGCGTGCCCTACGGCACCCTGCTCTGCGTGTCGGACAAACCGCTGCACGGCGAACTGAAACTGCCGGGCCAGGCCAACCACTTCTATGAACGCGCTATCCGCGAACATATCGATATCGGTATCGAGACGGTCGGCATCCTGCGTGGTTTCGGCACCAAGCTGCATTCGCGCAAGCTGCGCGCCTTCGACGAGCCACCGTTTCGGTGACGCAGTAGACAGGTACCACAAGGACAAAAAGACCCCGGATGGCCGCCGTCCGGGGTCTTTTCTTTTCGGCGGAAAAGCATCCCCGGCGCATCTTCACTGATGAGGGCCGCTTACAACAGGTCCCCGCCACAACAGGGAGTCCCACCCATGTTATCTCTGCGTTCACGCGCGGCCACTGCGGCCGCGTCACTGCTGGCGCTTGCCTGCACATTCGCGCCCGCCCACGCCCAGACCTGGGCCGGCGGCGCCGATGTCAGCTGGGTCGACCAGGAAGAGGCCTCCGGTTACAAATTCTACAACGCCTCCGGCGTCCAGACCGATCCCTTCGTCCTGCTGAAGAACCTCAGCATCAACGCCATCCGCCTGCGTGTCTGGGTCAATCCATCGGGCGGCTGGAGCAATGCCGCCGATGTTCTCTATAACGCCAAGCGCGCCATCGCGCAGGGCCAGCGCGTCATGATCGACTTCCACTACAGCGACAGCTGGGCCGATCCCGGCAAGCAGACCATCCCCGCCGCCTGGACCGACCATTCCCTGTCGGCCCTTGAGACCAAGGTCTACAGCCACACCTATGACGTCCTCAACTACCTGAAGAACAACGGCGTCACCGTCACCTGGGTCCAGGTCGGCAACGAAATCAATTCCGGCATGCTGTGGCCGACGGGCTCGACCTCGAGCTTCAGCAACCTGGCCGGCCTCGCCAATCAGGGCTATAACGCCACCAAGGCCGTCTTCCCCAGCGCGCAAGTCATCATCCACCTCGCCAATGCCTATGACAATGCCGACTTCCGCTGGTTCTTCGATGCCTACAAGGCCGCCGGCGGCAAATGGGACATCACCGGCATGTCGCACTATCCGACGACATCGAACTGGTCGACCCTCAATGCCCAGGCCGGCACCAATATGAACGACATGGCCTCGCGTTACGGCAAACCGGTGATGATCGTCGAGACCGGCATGGACTATTCGGCCGCCACCACCGCCAAGAGCATGGTCGCCGACATCATCGCCCGCAACAAGGCGGTGCCGTCGAGCCGCGGCGTCGGCGTCTTCTACTGGGAGCCCGAGGCCTATCCCAACTGGCAAGGCTATACGATGCGCGCGCTGACCAGCGGCGGCAAGTTTACCGCGGCGCTCGATCCGTTCTGATCCCATGCCCCGGTGTGTACAACAGCTTATCGCCGCCGCGGTTGTGACCCTGCTGGTCGCGGCCTGCGGCGGCAGCGATGACGGCCAGCCCCCAGGCGCCTCATCCCAAGCTTCAGCTTCAGCTTCGTCTGTGTCTGCCCCATCGTCCGACGCCGTCTCCCTGTCGACGGATACAGACGACACCAGCAGTGAGGACGACCCGGCGCCTATGTGGAAAAGCCGGATGTTCGCCGGCTCTGCGTCTTCTTAAGAACTTCCCCTTTTGAAGGGGGCGTTCTTTTAGTTCGCGCCTGTCATGCGGTTTTCGAGCACCAGAAACTCCCGCTTCAGCCGATGCAGACGTACCTGCCAGTAGACCAGAAGCCCCACCGCAACGATGGGAAGAGCGATCTCTATACCAAGCAGTATCAGTCGCGCGGCCGGAAGGCCGGGATGTGTAGCCGGATTGGTAGTGGCTGCGATATGATGGAGACGCACGACCAGGATGACCACACCCGGGGTGAGTGGCAACAGTTGCCATGCCCATGCCGCCTTCACCAGATCGATACGTGCCCTCAGGCTGTGCCGGTAAAAGTCCATGCAGGCTTGAGAAGCCCCCGTCAAAGCCTTTCGGTCGATAGGACGGCGTGCCTGCAACCATGCCAGCAGGAACAGGACGCCGAGCGACGACAGGAAAATTCCAAGGCACAACGGACCGTCGCCCACCCGGATAATGCTCCAGGCGGCGATAGCCAGAAATACCGCTCCGGCGATACAGCCGCCGTAAAAGTCGATATCGCTGAACAGCTGTTGACGGCGGGCACGTTTATGAATGAGGTCGAGCGACATGGGTTCGGTCTCCTGGGTGTCGTCTTGCCAAAGGGTTTGCAGGTGGTCGGTCATATTTTCGGTCACGGGCGGGTCTCCGCGGAAACACGGCGGTTGAGCAGCACGTTCAGGCGCTGGACACGAGTCGCGACGTGGGCGGGAGGGACACTGGCGATCTCGCCGATCGTGGCGGCGTCCAGCCCCTCGAGATAGAGCAGGATCACCTGGCGGTCGGGCGGTGCAAGACTGTGGATCAGCTCCAGCAGTTTCTCGCGCATCTGACCGTGGGCGACGGCGGCTTCGACATCGTGGCGGTCGTCGAGATGTTCGGCATGATCCAGGCTGATCCACTGCCCTGTCCGCGCCCGCCGTTCCTTGAGCACATGGCTGGCGCCGATATTATGCCCGACGCGGTATACCCAGGTGCGCAGCGAACAGCGGCCATCGAAACCGGCAAAACTGCGCCACAGAGCCAGTTGAATGTCCTGGACCAGATCACGTTGCAGATCGGGATTGGCTTCATAGCCGCGCGCCAGCCGATGCAGGGCCGGGATATGGACCGCCGCCTCGCCAAACAACCTGTCCTGTTCCTCGGGCCTGCCGGCCATGCCCATCCCCTTCGCATTCGCATTCGCATTCGCATTCGCATTCGATTGAAAGGGTAGTCCGTCGCCGGAGGATTTTCTAACAGGCAGGCAGAAAATTTTTAGAGGACAAGCAGCCGGACATGGCGCTAATAGGCATCCGGACGTGTGATGGAGCCAGGCCCTGCAACACACAAAAGAAGGAGCGGATTGCGTGTCCGCAAACCGCTCCAGTGTGATCAATGGACCTCCATCCATGGCCCAAGTTTAACGCCGCTACGTTTCTACAACCGAATCAAGTTGCTGTGACTATTGTCCTTTTCCGCTCACATACCGTTTATCGCCACGTGTGAACTGGGCACGTTTCCGCTCGGCAGCGGACGGCTGGCCGGGTGGTTCGAACATGCCGGGTCGGCAGCGCTTTTGTCCGGTACAGGCGCACTTTCGCGCCATAGCTACTGGCTGGCAGAACCCGTCGCCGAGACCTATCTTGCCTATGACGATCCGCGTGATGCTACCGGTGCCTTGCGTGAAGCGACGGCCTTTTCCCGTCACGAAGATTTCCGCCAGGAAAATGCAGGCCTTGATCTCCCGCCCTTTACCGGCGGCCTGGTCGGCATGGCGTCGTTCGAACTAGGCCTGCGCCTGGAGAATATGAAACGCCGGCCGTTCCGCATCGAAGGCCGCCAGGCCTGGCCGGAACTGGTCATGCGCCTCTATACCGGTGTCATCGTCCACAATCATGCCACGGGCAGGACAATGGCGATCGGCCGCGGCACCACCCAGTCCGAAGCCGATGCAGCCTGCCATCGTATGGCCAAGCTTTATGCGGCGACACCGACCGTTCCCCATGAGGGTCCGTTCAGTGACGCCCCCCTGCGCGGGGAGACCCCCGACGAAGTCCACGAGGACAAGGTGGCGGCCCTGGTGCAGCAGATCCACGCCGGCGACCTGTTCCAGGCAAATCTGGCGCGCGGCTGGACCGGCCGCCTGCGCGGCGGCATGACGCCGGGCCAGGTCATGGCAGCACTGCAGACGGCAGGCCCCGCCCCGTTCGGCGGCTTTTTCCGCATGGGTGAGCGCGCCATCGTCTCCAACAGCCCCGAGCGCTTTATCCGCCTCGACGCCGACGGCACGCTGGAAACACGCCCAATCAAGGGCACCCGCCCGCGTGGCCTCACACCACAGGAAGACGCAGGTCTTGCCGCCGAATTGCTGGCCAGCCCCAAGGATCGCGCCGAGAACCTGATGATCGTCGACCTGATGCGCCACGACCTGTCGCGCGTCGCCGAGGTCGGCAGCGTGTCCGTCCCGGCCCTCAATGCCCTGGAATCCTATGCCAATGTCCATCACCTGGTCTCGACCGTGACGGCGCAGCTGCAGGCCGGATACACGGCGGCCGATGTGCTGGCGGCGACCTTCCCGCCCGGCTCGATCAGCGGTGCACCCAAGGTGCAGGCGATGAAGGTGATTACAGAAATGGAGGCGGCGCGCGGCCCCTATTGCGGGTCGCTGTTCTATGTCGACGCCGGTGGCGCCATGGACTCCAGCGTCCTGATCCGGACCCTGGCCTTCGAGCGCGACGAGGCGGAAACCTGGCATTTTCGCGCCGCTGCCGGCGGCGGCATCGTCGCCGATAGTGATCCTGTCAGCGAACGTATGGAAACCGAAACCAAGCTATCGCTTATCCGACGGGTTATCGAAGGCTTATGATGCCGGACGCGTCACCTTCGCACCATTGCGCGGATGGTGGTAGAAGGTGTCCTTGAAAGCGCTGGTGCCCGGCAGCAGATTGCCGATCGGCGAGACCCAGTCATATTCGACCTCCGTCATCATCAGACTCTGGTTCGCCGTAATCTGTGCCGTCGTTATGGTACTCAGCACGGTATTGTCCGCATAGGGCGTCATATTCTGCGCCTTGCTCCAGTCGGTCCGCGCCTTGTTGTCCGTACCCATGGTGACCGAGGTCAGGCGGATCTTGAGGCTGGTGCCGGTACTGAACGGCGCCATCATGCTGTTGGCGATCGCGAACAGGTCGGTGATATTGGCGTCGGTCAGGGTATCGGATTGCGCCGCCAGGTCTCCGATGGTCGCCGTCAGGTGCGAGGTGCGCCGCGCCGCCATCATCCCCAGGGTCAACTCACTGAGGCCGAGATAGGCCATGATCAGGATAGGCGCGACCAGCGCGAATTCGATGGCGGAGACGCCGCGCCGGTCGCCCCAGAAGGCGCGAAAGCGCACGATGTCGGCAAGACGGCGGAGAATGCCTCCACGGGGGTGTCCAGGCGATTGGCGCATATCAGAACGGCTCATTGCGAAAGACAACCTTGGACGTGATGACCGCGTCCTTGTTGCTGAGGGTGGATAGGCCGGCCTGCAGAAAGGGTGTGAACAGCGGCCATTCGTAGTAGGCGCGCACCATCTGGATCTTGGAACCGGCACCGAGATTGTAGGAGAAGTTCGCCGTATCGAACTGGCCGTTCTTGATCAGGTCGCTGGTCGGAACCGCTGCGAAACTGTCATAGGTCTGGACGTCGACGCGCAGGGCGCCCGGGCAGGTGCCTTGCAGCCAACCCATATTGTCGCAGATCTTTTGCTTGAAAATGGCGGCCGACGAATTGGCCTGGGTGAGGATACCCGTCCGCACCTGTCGCGAAATCAGGTCCGTGGCATTGTCCAGAGTGACCGACAGCAGGATGATCAGGGCCAGCTCGAAACACGACATGATCATGAAGATCAGCGGCATGGCCACCAGGGCAAATTCGACCGCGGCTGCGCCGCGGCGATCGGCCGGAAGGCTGCGAAGTCGGGCGCGAAGGCGTCTGTACAGGCTGAAGAAGCGCAAAGCGGCCGGCATGGGCGAGCAGTATCCCTGGAGAATATTGCACTCACCCTACTGCAGTGGGGTCAACAGTCCGTTAATCGACAAGGTTAGCAAATACCTGCGGGCCACCGCGAAGCCAATGAATACTATAGCCACACCTGTCCTATTGGCCGATCGCAGCCATCGGGACCATGGGAGCCGGCGTCTGATCGGTCGCCTGGACCCTGGGGAGGCCATTGGCGACGGCACCGACATCTTCCGGCAGACAAACAGTCGAACAGACCATGAGGCTGGGCTTCAGCCCCTTATAAACGGTAATGGCGGAAGCCTGGGCCGTGGTGACGATGACATCGGCGTCGAACAGGGGGCGGCCATCGTGGCCGGTCACGGTGACGGTACTGCTGCCGAATCCCTTGCCCATAATATATATGGTGCGCGAATCGACGATATTGACGTCGGCAATCTCCGGATTGCCCACGATCACCGCGCCCGCCGACGCCGGCAGGGTGATGCGCTTCGTGTGGTTCTTCTCGACCGTGATACGGTCGTCGGCCTGGGCAGCCGTTGCCGCAAGACCTGCCAGCACCACGGACATGCCGATCCCTGCCAAGGTCAGCTTCAGGCGGGAGGGCGCGGAAAAAATGGTCATGGTGTGTGTCTCTATATATAGGCAGCGCGCAGCTGGGAGTGCCAGCCTATCGGGCCAGACATGAGGGCGACGTTATGAATGAGGGTAAATAAGAAATGTTTAAAATTGCTAAATGCAATATTAACAGAATTTTTCCGTCATTAATTCAACATTCATTAGCCTTAATTGAGATTAACCTTAATGCGTATTAAATATAAATCCTTGTTAACTATAGATTATTTTGATAAATATTTGAATGTTTACTTCACATTAATCACAACCCTCTATATTCGATCCTGTGTTCGGGAGCAAACGTGCCGTCAAGGCGGTCAGGCCCGATCCTAGACGACATAGTTTGCTTATATAATCAATTTTACCAAGGAGCCTCACATGACCAAGTTCTTCAACAAGTTCGCTCAAGACGAATCCGGCGCCACCGCGATCGAATACGGCCTGATCGCCGCCCTGATCGCCGTTGCGCTGATCTCGGTCCTCGGCACGCTCAGCGGCGCCATCAACACGAACTTCACCAACATGGCGAACAAGATCACCACCGCCACGAAGTAAAAAAGGGATTTGCTCCGGAGCACGCCTCACTAAAGTGAACAACACTTTGAGGCGTGCGACCAGTCAGAGCAAAAAGATCACACCAGATCCTACCTTTGGGCCGCAGACTTCACAAAGGTCTGCGGCCTTTTTCAACACGAGCCCAGCACTATGCTTCGGTTTACCGACATGTCCCGACTTGTAAATCTGTACCGTCGCTTCGTCACGGATGACAGCGGTGCGACCATGGTCGAATACGCTGTCATCGGCGGTATCCTGGCTGCCGCCATCATTGCCTGGTTCAGCGTTTTCAACGACGCCATGGCGACCATGATCAATTACCTGTCCAACGTTTTCCTGGTCGCCGCGAAATAACGCTGCAGGCCAGGATAATAGCGCGCAAGAAGCTCGCGCATCAAAGTATCTTTAACCGCTTCATTCTATATTTGCCGATATACTGTCGACAGGTCTGAATTCATGCTGATCCCCGCACTCTTCGCCCTCGCCTATCCCGCTTGCCTCGCCTGGGCGGCCAAGAGCGATATTTCCAGCATGACAATCCCCAACCGCCTGACCATCGGCCTGGCTATCGCCTTCTTTCCGGTCGCCCTGCTGCTCGGCTTCGACTTCGGCCAATGGGGCACGCACCTCGGTCTTGGCCTGCTGGCCCTCGTCATCGGCATGGTGCTGTTCGCTATGCGCGCCATGGGCGGCGGCGATGCCAAGCTGATTGCCGCGACCGTCCTGTGGCTGAATGGCCAGGGCGCGCTCGCCTTTGTCCTTTACACAGCCCTGGCCGGCGGCGTCCTGACCCTGAGTCTGATGTGGGCGCGCAAGAATGTCGCCCAGTATGCCCCGGCCCTGCCGACCTCGCTCAGCCGCCATCTCGAAGCCAAGGGCGATATTCCCTACGGCGTCGCCATTTGTGCCGGCGGCCTGCTGGCGATCGGCCAGTCGGACATCCTCCCGCTTCTGCACCTGTAGGCGGACCACTATCTAAACACCGCGGTTTAAACATCACATAGCCGCGGCATGGCTTTTTAGTGCAATGGGCGAATTCCCTTACCGCGACTGGCGCAGGCTTACGACCTCACAAGCAAAAATCGGACCGCCGGCAGGAAAATGTCGGCGCAAAGGTTTTCTTTAGGCTCACGTTAACCAACCTTAAGCCAACATAACCCGAATTATCGCCATACCTATGTCCGCGGACGGCAAACAGCCGCCGCGGGCACGGGCACTTTAGGGATCGGGTGTATGAAGACGTCACGATACGTCGTACTGGGCATTGCGGCATTCGCCAGCATCCTGCTGTTCTTCATCGTCCTGCACATGATTTCGGGCAAGGCGACGACGCAGGCCGCCGCCGCGCCTGTCGTAGCACCGCCACCGGTCGCCACGGCACATGTCCTGGTCGCATCGCGCACCATCAAGGCCGGCGAGCATATCGCCGACGGTGACCTGAGCTGGCAGGACTGGCCGGCCACCATGGTCAACGCCGCCTACATCACCGACCAGCCGCAGGCCGGCGCTGCGCCCGTGCCCGCCAATGCCGGCACCGAAGAAGCTGCCGCCAAGGTCGTCAAGGCCGGCGCAGCCGTCGCCGGCGCCGCCCAGCGCCTGATCGGTCCCGGTGCCAAGGCGTCCTTCATCGGCGGCGTCGCCCGCGAAGACATCCAGCAGAACGAACCGATCATCGAAGCCAAGATCGTCCGCGCCGACCAGGGCGGCTTCATGGCCGTCATGCTGCAGCCGGGCATGCGCGCCCTGTCCGTACCGATCAGCGTCGACAATACGGCCGGCGGCTTCATCCTGCCCGGCGACCATGTCGATATCCTGGTCACCCACACCCTTCAGCGCAACGGCGGCGGCAATATCGACAATGTCCAGCCGGTCCTGCGCAATATCCGCGTCCTTGCCATCGACCAGCAGGTCAAGACGGACGACAAGCCTAACCTGATCGGCGCCACTGCCACCCTCGAGGTTTCGCCCGTCGACGGCGAGGCGCTTGTCCAGGCCAAGGCCTCGGGCACCCTGTCCCTGCTGTTGCGCTCCTATGCCGACCTGCAGGGGCCGTCGGGCGTGGTCATGGCGGCGCCGGCCGCCGTCAACGACACCACCGTCCGCGTCTTCCGCAACGGTCAGTCCTCAGAAGTCCTGGTATCGCGATGAGCCGCATGACCTCCTCACATATCTTCAAGCGCCTCCTGGTCGCCGGCACGGCCGCGATGTATGTTGCGACGACAGCGGCCTCCGCTGTCCAGGCCGAGGCCGTACCTTACCGTACGGCCTCGGCGCCGCAGCTTGCCTCCTCGCAGATTTCGCCGTCCCAGATATCGCAGGGTGGCGCCATGCGGGTGACCACGCAAAGCGCGCCGGTGCGGACCCAGGTTCTGAACCTGCCCAAGGGCCGTTCCGCCGTCATCGACCTGCCGGCCGACGCTTCGGATGTCTTCGTATCCAATCCCGCGGTGGCCGACGCCGTCCTGCGCACCCCGCGCCGCATATTCGTCCTGGGTGTCGCCGCCGGTCAGTCGGACGCCATCTTCTTCGACGCCATGGGCCGTCAGATCCTGAACCTGTCGGTACGTGTCGATGCGGCTACCGACGGCCTCAACGACACGGTCCGCCGCCTGTTCCCGCGTAGCCATGTCGATATCCAGAGCCTGAACGGACACATCATCCTGTCGGGCATGGCGCGCGACGATGGTGAGGCCGACCAGATCGCCCGCCTGGCCCAGACCTTTGTCGACAAGCCGGAAAACGTCCTCAACCTTATGACCATTGCCGGCAAGGACCAGGTGACGCTGCAGGTGCGCGTCGTCGAGGTCAACCACAACACTGTCAAGCAACTCGGCCTGTCCTCGGACATCACCTACAATAACGGCACGCGCTCCTATTCATTCGGCCGGTCCAGCACCTACGGCACCAATGGCAACTATCTGGGTGGCAAGGGCGCCTGCTATGGCCAGAACGCCGCCCGCACCACCACGCATACCGATGGCGGAACTATCACCAACACCACCGGTACCAATGCCAGCAATACGGCTACGACCACGGGCAAGGTTTCAAGCGCCCAGGGCTATACCGAAAACCATATCAACGCGTACAACGCCGACAATTCGGCGCGGGACACCTATACCGGCACCGGCTCCAACCTTAGCAACGACGGCAACCTGGTCGGCTCGGCGACCTCCAGCGATGTCGAGAGCAGCGCCGTAAACGGCGTGACCTCGAGCCTGAGCAATGCCGTCAGCAACGCGGTATCCACCGCCTACAGCACGGTCACCGGCACCAACAATGCCACCTGCCTCGAGGCCTTCGAACGGGTCGGCCTGGCGCGCACCCTGGCCGAACCGAACCTGACCGCCATCTCCGGCGAGTCGGCCAAGTTCCTTGCCGGCGGCGAATTCCCCGTTCCGGTCGGCCAGGACAGCCAGGGCCGCATCACCGTCGAATTCAAGCCCTTCGGCGTCGGTCTCGGCTTTACCCCGGTCGTCATGTCCGGCGGCCGCATTAGCCTGAAGATCTCGACCGAAGTCTCGGAACTGACCAATGTCGGCGCCTTGCAGCTGAACTCGACCCTCACCATTCCCGGCCTGACGGTACGCCGCGCAGAAACCACGGTGGAAATGTCCTCGGGTTCGTCGCTGATGATCGCCGGCCTGCTGCAGACCAAGTACAAGCAGTCGATCGACAGCATGCCCGGCCTGACCACTCTGCCGATCATTGGTTCGCTGTTCCGCTCACGCGACTTCCTCAATGACGAAACCGAAATGGTAGTCATGGTCACACCTTACCTGGTCGATCCGACCAACCCGAACGTCATGCAAACCCCCGCCGACAACCTGCAGGCCGCCGACGACCTGTCCAGCGCCTTCATGGGCAGCCTGAACAAGGTCATCAAGGCACGCGATACCCAGAACGGCACGGCGGCCGCGACCACCGCACCGGCGGCAGCGGGACCGTACCGCGCCCCCATCGGCTATGTGATCGAGTAGGACCCGGACATGCGCACCACTTCCCTGACGACCCTCATGGTTTCTGCCGCAGCGCTTGCAGCGGCCGGCCTTGCCGGTACGGCCAGTGCTGGCCTGCCGTGGTTCCACAGCAAGACTGCCGAAGCCGCCGACACCAAACCCGCTCCGGTCACGCCGACCGAGCAATACGTGCTCAGCGCCCAAACCATGGTCAAGGCCGTTAATCTGCGCATCACACCGCAGGGCTTGTCGGAAAACCAGCGCCGGGCCCTCGACCAGGTTGCCGAAAAAGCCGCCTGGACCAGCGGCCAGCCGGTCGACGTACAGATCGTAACCGGCGATGATCCGGTCGCGATCTCCGCCGGCAATGCCATCGGCACCTACCTGGTCGGCCGCGACGTCGACTCGAGCAGCCTGTCGCAATACAGCGAACCCGATCAGCCGGCCGACATCGTCACCGTCAACATGGTCTTCTACCGGGCGCATGTCGAAACCTGCAACCAGAGCTGGGAAAACCTGGCGAAGACGGGCAGCAACAAGCCTTACGCCAATTTCGGTTGCGCCCTGACCGCCAACCTGGCCGCCCAGGTCGCCGATCCCCGCGACCTGTCCCACCCGGAAACGTCCGATTCTGCCGATGCCAGCCGCCGCTCCGTCGTCCTCGACCATTACCGCAAGGGCGAAAAGACGTCCTCGGATGTCGACGACAGCAGCAAGGGCACCATTTCAAACGCGATCAAGTAGGTTTTACGGCTCATGGCTAACCCCGCCAAGCACAACGATCCTTTCGACAGTTTCGACGATCTCGACGACGAGTTCGTGACCGACTACGCGCCGGCCAAGCCGGGCGCGTCCAGCGATTCCGCGCATGATCTTTCAGATCACGATCTCTCGGGTCAGAATTTGGGCGGCCGCGGCGAGAGGGGCAGCGGCCTGTCGACCCCCGATGTCGACCCCGCCTTCGACATGGGTGCCACCTTCGATCTGGAATACGACGCCACGCCCGGTCGCGACCCGTTCAGCGACGATTTCGCCGCCACGGCCCAGAACCGCACCCAGGCCTTCGCCGCCGCCCCCGCGGCGACGTTCGACGGCCCGGGCTATACATTGGGCGACGACGATATCGGCGCCATCTCGATCCCGCGCATCGCCATCCATTTTTTCCCGGACAGCGAAGAGTCGCTGCAGGCCTGCGACACGGCGTCCCTGGACCGCCGCATGACGCGCGCCCAGTGCACGGTCAAGCGCGGCGGCATCTTCGAAGCCATCGACACCTACCGCAGTGAGCCGACCCCGTCGCTGGTCTTCGTCGAAAGTGCGGCCCGCGGCCGCGACCTGCTCGATCAGCTGGGCCAGCTGGCCGAGGTCTGCGACGCCAATACCAAGGTCGTCGTCATCGGCGCCCACAACGATATCTCGCTGTACCGCGAACTGATCCGCCAGGGCGTCAGCGAATATGTGGTCGCCCCGATCCAGCCGCTGCAGCTGATCAAGACGGTCGCCACCCTGTTCAACGACCCGGAAACCCCGTTCGTCGGCCGTGCCATCGCCTTTGTCGGCGCCCGTGGCGGCGCCGGTTCGTCGTCGATTGCGCATAATTTCGCCTATAACCTGGCCGAACAGATGCAGGCCAATACGGTCCTCGTCGACTACGACCTGCCGTTTGGCACGGCCGGCCTCGACTTCAACCAGGACCCGCTGCAAGGCCTGGCAGACGCACTGAACGAACCCGACCGCGTCGATTCCGTCCTGCTCGACCGCATGCTGACCAAGTGCACCGACCGCCTGTCGCTGTTCTCGGCGCCGGCTACGCTCGACCAGGACTATGTCGCCGATGCAGAGGCCTTCGAGGACGTGACCCGCAAGGTGCGCTCGGCTGCGCCTTTTATCGTCATGGACCTGCCGCACGTGTGGACGCCCTGGCTGAAACAGAGCCTGATCACCGCCGACGATGTCGTCATCGTCGCCACGCCCGACCTCGCGTCCCTGCGCAATGCCAAGAACATCATCGACCTGTTGAAGACCTCCCGGCCCAACGATTCGGCGCCGAAGCTGGTCCTCAACCAGATGGAGGTTCCCGGCCGCCCCGAGATCCCGGTCAAGGACTTCACGGCTGCGCTCGGTATCGAGCCCAGCTGCCTGATCCCGTTCGACGCCAAGCTGTTCGGCGCCGCGGCCAATAACGGCCAGATGATTGCCGAGATCGGCGCCGGCGGCAAGGTCGCCGAAAGCCTCAATCAGCTGACGGCCGCCATCACCGGCCGCGTACCGGAGCCCAGGGCCAAGGCATCGTTCCTGCAAAGCCTGTTTAAAAAGAAGTGAGCTAACCAACCGTGTTTGGCAAACGTCCGACGGACCAAGACAGTCCCCGCCCTGCCGGCGAAGCGAGCGCACGGCCCGCCGCCGCCGCCGTAGCGGCGGCGCGCGACGCAGCGCGTACGGATGGCCGTGGTGACGCCGCGCGTCCGCAGGCGCTCAGCAGCACATCCGGCGGCAACAATGCCCCGCCGCCGGCCTCCTCGGCCGCCGACACGGCCACGCGCCCGCAAAAGATCGAATCCGCCCGCCCCTCCGGCGGCACGGTCGCCCTGCCCGAACTGGCCAACGAAAAGCGTATCGGCCAGGCGTCTCCGGCCGCAGCCGGCCAGGTGGCGAGCGCTGGCAAGGCCAAGGCCAAGCTGGCCGCCGGTCTCGAGCAGATGCACAAGGCGCAGGCGGTCACCGAAATCGTCCGCGAGCAGTCCGACTATTACCACGCCACCAAGACGGCGATCTTCAACGCCCTGCTCAACACGATCGACCTCAGCCAGCTGGCCCAGCTCGATCACAAGGCGGCGTCCGAGGAAATCCGCGACATCGTCGCCGAACTGGTCGCCATCAAGAACGTGTCGATGTCGGTGTCCGAGCAGGACAGCCTGGTCCAGGACATCATCAATGACGTTCTTGGCTACGGCCCGCTCGAGCCCCTGCTGGCGCGCGACGACATCGCCGATATCATGGTCAACGGCGCCAGCCGGGTCTTCATCGAAGTCTCGGGCAAGGTGCAGCTGACCAATGTCCGCTTCCGCGACAACCAGCAGCTGATGAATATCTGCCAGCGTATCGTCAGTCAGGTCGGCCGCCGCGTCGACGAAGCCTCGCCGATCTGCGACGCCCGTCTTCCCGACGGCAGCCGTGTCAACGTCATCGCGCCGCCGCTGGCGCTCGACGGCCCGACCCTGACCATCCGGAAGTTCAAAAAAG
The DNA here is from genome assembly GCA_965246725.1 of Asticcacaulis sp. GTDB lineage: Bacteria > Pseudomonadota > Alphaproteobacteria > Caulobacterales > Caulobacteraceae > Asticcacaulis. Next base: position 241,146 of record CBDFFG010000020.1, on the reverse strand, counting down.
ACAAGCTGACCATGCGCAACCTGGTGGAATACAAGTCCATCAGCCCGGAAGGCGCACGGGTCCTGGGCGTCATCGGCGCTTCGCGCTGCAACATCCTGATCTCCGGCGGTACCGGCTCGGGCAAGACCACACTGCTCAATACCCTGACCGCCTTCATCGATCCGACCGAACGCGTCGTCACCTGCGAAGACGCCGCCGAACTGCAATTGCAGCAGCCGCACGTCGTGCGCCTGGAAACGCGCCCGGCCAATCTCGAAGGCCAGGGCATGATCACCATGCGCGACCTGGTCAAGAACTGTCTGCGGATGCGTCCCGAACGTATCATCGTCGGCGAAGTCCGCGGCCCGGAAGCTTTCGACCTGCTTCAGGCCATGAACACCGGCCACGATGGTTCGATGGGTACGCTGCACGCCAACAGTCCGCGCGAAGCCGTATCACGTCTCGAATCGATGATCACCATGGGCGGCTACGGCCTGCCCAGCCGCACCATCCGCGAAATGATCGTCGGCTCTATCGACATCATCGTCCAGGCCGCCCGCCTGCGCGACGGTTCACGCCGCATCACCCACATCACCGAGGTGCTCGGCCTGGAAGGCGACGTCATCGTCACCCAGGACCTGTTCCTGTACGAGATGGAAGGCGAAGACAAGGACGGCAAGATCATCGGCCGTCACAGGTCCACCGGCATCGGCCGCCCGCGTTTCTGGGACCGCGCCAAATATTACGGTCTCGAGCGCGAGCTTGCCGAAGCGCTCGATGCCGCGGAGTAAATCATGCTGCTGATCCTGCTTGTTGCCTTTCTCGGTTTTATCGTCCTGGCCAGCGTTGGCTGGGCGTTGACCTCCGGCCCGTCGATTTCGCCGCAGCTGAACAAACGCACCCAGGCCATCGGCACGGGCGCCATGACACGCGCCAAGCGTCAGAAGACCAATGTGCGTTCGGCCGAAGATCGCCGCAAGCAGATCACCGAGCAGCTGAAAGAGGCGGAAAAGCGCGAACGCAAGAAGCGCCTTACCTTACGCGCCCGTATGATGCATGCCGGCCTGACGCCCGACGTCAACAAGTTCACCCTCTACAGTGCCATTCTCGGCGCCGTCGCCTTTGTCCTGCCCTTCATCCTGCTGGGCAAGATGGACGCCCCCATGCGCTTGCTGATAAGTGTCGGGGCGACATTCGCCTTTGGCTATGGCGTGCCGCGCTGGGTCCTTGGCTTCATGGCCGGCGGGCGCCTCAAGAAGTTCACCGCCGAATTCCCCAACGCCATGGACATCATTGTCCGCGGCATCAAGTCCGGCCTTCCGGTCAATGACGGCCTGAAGATCATCGCCTCGGAAAGCCCCGCGCCGCTCGGCACCGAGTTCCAGCGCCTGGTTGAAAACGTCGCTGTCGGCATGTCGCTCGATTCCGCCCTGGAAAAGATGAGCGAAAGCGTCCCGTCGCCCGAGTTGCGCTTCTTCACCATCGTCATCGCCATCCAGGCCAAGACCGGCGGTAACCTCGCCGAAGCCCTGGGCAACCTGTCGGCCGTCCTGCGCGCGCGCAAGATGATGCGCGAAAAGATCAAGGCCCTGTCGTCGGAAGCCATCGCCTCGGCTGGCATTATCGGTTCGCTGCCGCCGGCTGTGGCCATCCTGATCACCTTTACGCGCCCCGACTACCTGGTGCCCATGTTCACGCGGCCGCAGGGCCAGATGGAACTGCTGGGCGGGGCCGTGTGGATGGGGCTTGGCATCCTGGCCATGCGCAAGATGATCAATTTCAAGATGTAAGGCGGCCGCAAGCCCATGACCGACTTTGCCTCAACCCTTATGACGCCGGCCTCGCTGATCGCGCTGGTCATTGCCATCATGGTTTTCTTCACCATCATGACCCTGATGAAGGGCATGGTCGTCGACGAACAGCTGGAAAAGCGCATGAAGGCCGTGCAGCAGCGCCGCGAGGAACTGCGCCGAATGTCACGGCAGAATGTCGGCAATTCCAATTCGGGCCTGCGCCAGAAGGACGAAGGTCTCTACCGCAATATCGTCGAAAAGCTGAACCTGCGCACCCTGCTGGAAGATCCCAAGGTCGTCGACAAGCTGGCCATGGCCGGCTACCGCGGCCCCAAGCCGGTGTCGACCTTCTACTTCTTCCGTTTCGCCATGCCCTTCGTCCTGGGTTTCCTGGCCTTTCTCTACGTCTTCGTGCTGCACGTCGTCGCGCTCAAGATGAACATGCGCTTCCTGGTGACGGTTGGTTTCTTCGTCGCCGGTTATTACGCGCCTAATATCTATATTTCGAACAAGGCGTCCAAGCGCCGCGAGTCGATCGTCTCCGCCTTTCCGGACGCGCTCGACCTGCTGCTGATCTCGGTCGAGGCCGGTATGTCGATCGAAGCCGCCTTGCAGAAGGTCAGCGCCGAAATGGGCCCGAGCTCGATCGAACTGGCGGAGGAACTATCCCTGCTGGTCGCCGAACTGAGCTACCTGCCCGAACGCCGCCAGGCCTATGAAGGCCTGTCGCGCCGGACCAACCACCCGGGCATCAAGGCGGTCTGTACCGCCATGATCCAGGCGGAAAAATACGGCACGCCGCTCGGCACCGCCCTGCGTGTCATGGCCAAGGAAAATCGCGAACTGCGCCTGTCGGCGGCGGAAAAGAAGGCTGCCGCCCTGCCCGCTCAGCTGACCGTCCCGATGATCATCTTCTTCCTGCCCGTGCTCTTCCTCGTCATCCTGGGCCCCGTCTTCATGCGCGTCAGCGACATGCAGAAGACCAACCCCAATGCGCCTTTCCTCGGTAAGAAATAGGCCTCGGTAAGAAATAGACCTCGGTAAGAAATAGACCTCGGTAAGAAATAGACCTCGATAAAAATAGGCGCCGATCTCATGCAAAAAGCCCCGCCGATGATGACATCGGCGGGGCTTTTTGTTTTTAACTTGCAAAAATCAGCGGCGGCCGCTCGTCAGCAGTATGCCCAGAACGACACCGACGCCGAGGGCAATCAGGCTGGCCGGCAGGGGGTTGTCGCTGATGGCCTCGGATGCCTTGTCCTTGGCGGCGCCGAGGTTGTCGGTCACAGCCGATTTGGCATTGCTGAGGTTTTCACCGGCATGATCCGTGAACTGACGAATACGCGCCTCAGCCTTTTTGGCGCGATCGGTCAACAGCGTGGTCGCATGCTCGACCTCGTGACGCACCATTTCGGAAATGGAATGGATGTCGTCTTCGGTAAACGACTTGATCTTGTCGGCGGCGGCCTTGGCCTTCGGGGACAGGGACATGGAAATCTCCTTCAAAGAGTTGGCAAAGGATAAAAGAACCCACTCAACGGCGCAGCTCTTGACCGGGCATGCCACAGAATGCAGCATTCTCGGCGACAACCACACGCCTGAAACACTTTAAGCTATATCCAGCTTAGGCATTACAATGCGGTGGGATTGTCAATGCGCAAATATAATGAAGTTGTTACCCGGCGGGCATCCGACCTTCGGGCGTGCATGCACAGCCCTGCGGCTTGATGCGCCTAAGGTTTGATACGGGGCCGCGTGCGATTTTTTTCCAGGTCCGGGGTATCGGGCTCGTTTGCGCTTTGCGGCGGAATATCGGGCATGCCGGCAAGCCGGGCCTGGGCGGCGGCGGCCTCTTCGCGCGTGCCGAAGAACTGGACGCGGCCGCCCTGCAGGATCAGGACCTTGTCGACCGCCGCCAGGACGCCGGTACGGTGGGCGATGACCACGACCGAGCCGCCAAGGCTGCGGAACAGCATCAGGGCGCGGATCAGCAGGGCTTCGCCCTGCCCGTCCATATTGGAATTGGGCTCGTCGAGGACAAGAATCTTCGGGCGGCGATACAGGGCGCGCGCCAGGGCGATCAGCTGAGCCTGGCCGGCGGACAGGCCACTACCCTGGGGCCCCAGTACCGTGTTGTAGCCGTTGGGCAGGCGCAGGATGAATTCATGGATATCGGCGTCACGCGCCGCCTGGACCACTGCGGCATCGATGTCTTCGAGATTGCTGCTGGTCTGGATTTCGAAACGGCAGATATTATCGCGGATCGAGCCTTCGAACAGGCAGGTATCCTGCGGTACATAGCCGACGTGGGCGGCCAGGCGTTGGCTGTCCCATTCGCGGCGATCGGCCCCGTCGAAGCGGACATTGCCGACATCGTAAGCATCGGCGCCCACAAGGACGCGCGCCAGGGTCGTCTTCCCGGCGCCGCTGGCGCCAAGGACGCCAAGGATTTCGCCTGGCTTCAGGGTAAAACTGACCTGGTTGAGCACATACTGGCGCTGGGCCTGGTTTACGATCGACAGGTTCTCGACCTGGATCAGACCTTCCGGCGCCGGCAGGGTTGTAACGATGCGTTCGCTCTGCGCCACATTGAACAGTTCGTTGAGCTGCAGGAAGCTGTTGTAGCCGTTGACCAGTCCCTTCCACGACATGATGATCTGATCGATAGGGGCCATGGCGCGCGAAATCAGCAGCGAAGCGGCAAAGACGCCACCCGGCGAGATCTTGTGGTCGATGGCCAGGAGCGTGCCGAAGCCAAGTCCTGCCGACTGCATGACCAGGCGCAGGAATTTCGATGCCGTGCGATAGCCGTTGCTGGACATGCCTGCCTGGACGCCGTCGTCTATGCCCTCACGGCGGCGCAGGGTCTGCGCCGCCACCATGGCGTCGACCATGCCGAGCGCGCGCACCGTATCCGACCGTTGCATGATCTGGTCCTGCGCCGCGTGGGCGCGCGCCATCTGCTGCCCGGCAAGCGTCAGCCGCTTCAGCGTCGCGCGCTCCTGCGCCCAGGTCAGCAGGGCCATCAGGCCGGCGGCCACCAGGCACAGCAGGCCCAGCCACGGGCTGAGCAGGGTGCACAGCAGGACATAGATAATGATCCACGGCGCATCGAACACCGCGGTGACGCCGGCGCCGCTGACGGCCGCCTTGAAGGTGTCGAAATCGCGCATGGCGTTCTGGAAGCGAAAGGTGCTCAGGGCCTGCCGCGGCAGGGCCAGGATGTGGCGCAGGATATTCTGCGCCAGCAGGGCGTCGAGCCGCATGCCCGAGCGCAGAAGCAGGCGCCCGCGCAGGTTATCGAGCGCCGCCAGGGTCAGGTAAGCAAACATGGCCATCAAGCTGAGATACAACAGGGTCATCACCCCGTTGGTCGGCATGACGCGATTATATACCTGCAGCATATAGATGGTCTGCGTGAGGTAGAGAAGATTGACGAAAAAGCTGAAGAGCGCCGCAAAACCGAGGTGACGCCGACAGGCGCGCAGCGCAGTCGCCAGAGTTTCATGAATCTTCTTGCCCGCAACAATCATATCTGCGCCCCTGCCCACACGCTATACTTGGATTTTCTGAAATCACCTGAAGTATAACTGTTGTATCAGAATTAAAAAATTAGCCAAAAATACTAAACAGGCCAGCCGTTTTCGGCATTTTCGTCGCATTCTGGTCGCAACGGAAATGGAATTCTTGCTTTTTAGCCGCCCGCGGCGGAAATTACGTTTTCACAATTGAAAAAGCAATAGTTTTTCACAAACGGACTTGCTATAGAATCCGAAACATAACGCGTACACCATGCCTAATTAGGTATGTATTTTTTATTCCATCATCGCTTAGCAACACAGAATCTGTGCCGGATATCTTTAACCGGCAGACCTATTCCGGGGGACGGACATGGCTAATTTCCTGGCACCTATCCAGACGGGGCTTACCCGCTTTATCGGCGGCAACAGCGTCGCCTTGCCCGGCACCTCTGCGATCGACAGTCCTGACCGGGAGGTCAAGGTCGGCATATGGGTCGTCTTTGCCTTTTTCGGCGTCTTCCTCGGCTGGGCCGCCCTGGCCCGCGTCGATGCCGCCGTCTATGCCCATGGCAAGGTCATCGTCTCCGGCAATCGCCAGCAGGTGCAGAACAAGACCGGCGGCGTCATCAAGAAGCTGATGGTCCACGAAGGCGACACTGTTACCAAGGGCCAGGTCCTTATTGAACTGGCTGGCGACGAATCGCAGGCTTCGACCGAGTCCTACACGGCGCAATTCATTGCCCTTAAGGCCCAGGAAGCCCGGCTGATCGCCGAGGAACTGGGCGCTGCCGGCTTTGCCGAGCCCAAGGAGTTCGCCGCCTATACCGGTGACGACCGCCAGTTGGCCAACGAGGCCATGCAGGTCCAGCGCCGCGCCATGCAGGCGCGCCGCCAGGCCGTTAGCGCCCAGCTGTCGGTGCTGGCGCAGCAACAGGACCAGTCGCGCCAGTCCATCCTCGGCACCCAGGAACGCCTCGACGCCAACCGCAAACAGCAGGACCTGATCAGCGACGAACTGGTCGGCGTCAAGTCGCTGAACGAGCGCGGCTACGCCCCCAAGACCCGCGTCCGCAGCCTCGAAAGCGACCTGGCCGGGCTGGTCGGCGACAATGGCAACCTGCGCGCCGGCATCGCCCAGGCCAATGCCACCATCAGCGAGGCCAGCATGCGCGGCATCAGCCTGCGCCGCCAGAATGAACAGGACGTCGTCACCGAGTTACGCGACACCCAGACCAAGCTGTCGAACATTTCCCCGATGCTCGATGCCGCCAAGACCGAATTCGGCCGCACCGAAATCCGCGCCCCCGTTACCGGCAAGGTCATGGGCCTGGCCGCCACCACAGAGGGCGGCGTCGTCGCCCCGGGTGAAAAGATCATGGACATCGTCCCCGACAACGAACCCCTGGTCATCGACGCTATGGTGTCGCCGCAGGACGGTGACGATATCCGCCCGGGCCAGGTGGCGCAGATTCGCTTCACCTCGCTGCACGAACGCGACATGCCGGAACTGACCGGCAAGGTGCTCGACGTGTCCGGCGACAGCTTCACCGACCAGAAGACCGGCGAGTCCTTCTACAAGGCCCGCGTCGAGGTCAGTGCCAAGATCTTCAGCGATATCGCCAAGGTCCGCGGCCGCACCGGCGTCATCCGTCCGGGCCTGCCGGTCGAGGTCATTGTGCCGATGCAGAAGCGCACAGTCCTCGGCTACCTGCTGGAGCCGATCGGCGAGACCTTCTGGAAGTCCTTCCACGAACACTGATCATCAGCGGATAACAGATAAAATAAAACGGCCGCGGAGCGATCCGCGGCCGTTTTATTTTATCTGTTACTTCGACTATTGGGCTGCCGATTCGGCGGCTACCGGTGCCGGCTGCGGCCGGGCGACGATCGGGCGGCCGGCGACCTGCTCCAACATGGCCAGTTGCCGCGGCAGGCAGGTCTGCAGGTCGTAATGCCCCATGATCGTCTTGCGCGCCGCCTCACGCAGGCGCGCCGAATGCTTGTCCTTCAACGCCTTCACCACACTGGCCGCGACCTTGGCCGGATCGAAGAATTCGGTCATGTAGCCGTTTTCGCCATCCTTCAGGATCTCGCGCACGGGCGCCGTATCCGACGCCACCATCAGGCAGCCTGCCGCCATGGCTTCCATGAACGACCAGGACAGGACGAAAGGATAGGTCAGATAGGTGTGGACCGACGACACCTGCAACAGGTTGACATACTTGCCGTAGGGCAACTGGCCGACGAAGTGGACGCGGTCGGCCGGCAGGGGGACCTCCTTGGCCATGACTTCCCGCCAGGTACCGCCTTCGGTTGGGGCCGAGCCGTAGGACACGCCGTCACCGCCGACAATAACGACCTTCGCCTTGGGCCGCTCCTTCAGGATCTTCGGCAGGGCACGGATAAAGGTCGGATAGCCGCGATACGGCTCGAGGTTACGGGCAACATAGGTTATGACTTCGTCCTTCGCCGTCAGCACCGTACCGTCGGCCAACTCGAAGCGCGCCTCGGGATCCGGCTTGACCAGGTTGGTGTCGATGCCGTCGAAGACGGTCGAGATCTTGTTCTGCAATTCCCCGGGATGACGCGACTTCTGCCACTCGGTCGGGCTCCAGCCACGGTCACAGGCCTCGAGGCTGAGCAGCAGGTGCGAGTTGCGGGCGCGCGCCCGGCACAGGTCGTCGAGGCCGACGGGTTTGGCCGGATCAAAGCCGATGTCAGCACCCTGGCCGGTATAGTAAAATTCGCAGTAGTTGATCAGGGGTGAGCGCGGAAACACGTCCTTGACGAACAGGGATTCGCCCCAGCCCGGATGGGCGACGACGAGGTCGGGAATGAATCGCTCGGAGGCCAGTTGCTGGCACACCCGGGCGACCTGCTGGCCGTGCAGGATCGAGTTCTCGAACAGGCGCATATAGTGGTGGGTCGTGGCGCGGACCTCGCGGTGCGGCGCGTAGATGACCTTGCGGACGCCGGCGATTTCCACCGTCTTCTGCTTGGTGACGAAGACCACCTCGTTGCCGGCGCGCGCCAGGGCGGGCGCCAGGTACTTGAACTGGCCCGGCATGTTCTGGTGAATCATCAGGATTTTCAATTTCGACCCCTTATACCCTTGAGTCCGCGTCCCCGCGCGGTAACCGGCTCAACTGAACCTTACACCCATAACGCGCGGCGTAAAGGCAGTGCGTCCGGATCGCAAGCGATCCGGACGCAGATTTATCGCAAACGCACGCTTATCCCAACCTTATGCAAAGTGCAGGTCGGATGCCGTCACAGTCGGTGCGCCCGCGAAGGTGGCAATGGCAATGGCGACATCGGCATTGGTGCCGTCATCATCCCAGTACAGGGTGTGAGTAGCGGCATCCCAGATGAACTGGGCACCCGTGCCGGTAGCGGCCGTGGTGAACTCGGCCGCCGTCAGGGTGTGACCCGCGGTGAAGCCGTAGTCGCTGGCCGTGAAGACCAGGCTGTCGACGCCATGGACGAAATCCTGGATGGTATCGAGGCCATTGGTCGCCGCGCTCTGGAAGGCGAAGCTGTCCGCATCGGCGCCACCGGTCAGGGTGTCGTTGCCCGCGCCGCCGGTCAGGATATCGCTACCCGCACCGCCGTCGAGGACATTGGCGCCGCTGTTGCCGATGATCTTGTTGTCCAGGCTGTTGCCCGTCCCCAGGAGGTTGGCTGCACCGCTCAGGAACAGGTTTTCGACATTCGGCGTCGTCGTCAGGTCGAAGGTGATCGACGATCTGACGGTGTCCGCGCCTTCGTTTGCCGCTTCGACAACCACATCGCTGGCGCTGTCGACATAATAGACGTCGTCACCAGTGCCACCGACCAGGCTATCGTCACCGACACCGCCGTCGAGCGTATCGTTGCCGGTTCCACCCACCAGGGTGTCGTTGCCGACCGCCCCATCGAGGCTGTCATTGCCGTCACCACCGGTGATCGTATCGACGCCTGCGCCGCCCAGCACGGTATCGTTGTCGGCGCCGCCGTCGAGGCTGTCATTGCCATTGCCGCCGAGAATGGAGTCGTTGCCTGCGCCGCCCGTTACGACATCGTTATCGTCGCCACCGTCCAGGGTATCGTTGCCATCCAGGCCGTCGATATGGTCATTGCCGCCGAAGCCGCGGATCGAATCCGCCAGCGGGGTGCCGGTGAGGATGTTGTCCAGGTTGTTGCCGTCAGCCATTTCCGAATTCCCTGTTTTTTAAACATCATAAAACGGGAACGCAGCTGTGCTTCGTCCCCCAAATACGCCATGCACACTCATTAATAATTTTTTAAGATAACAAAGGTCTCGTTTTTTGACAATTGCCTAAATAGGCCAAGCCATTGTTTTTAAATGTTAATAGGAACTCATAACAAGCTTACGCATATCGCATGTGCGAAAAAATCAAGGTTATATATGCCCATTTCGAGCGTTGCATCTGGAACATTCAATTATATAAAATTCACACATGTCCGGCTCATGTAAAGAATACAGGCGACGGCCGCGTCTATTGCTGGCTCGACGCTACAATGACTGGAGCACCCCGGAAATTTCGCCAGACGCTACTGAGACCTTCGCGTCTTTCAACGATGAAATATAAGCCGGTTGCCTAAGTCGTAAGGACGCAAAAAACGCCCGGCACGGGCCGGGCGTTTGTTATTTTACGTTATTTCCAATCCCTAAGGCCGCTAATGGCAGGCCCGATTATTGACAGGCCCGATTATTGACAGGCAAGGCATTCTTCGTAGTCGGTGCGCTCGATCTTGAGCTCGTCCTTGACTTCGAGAGCCTCGGCGCCGGCGTGGGCGGCGCGTTGCACCGACTTCGAGCGCAGGTAGTAGAGCGACTTCAGGCCCTGCTCCCAGGCGGTGAAGTGCAGCATGTGCAGGTCCCACTTGTCGACATCGCCCGGCAGGAAGATGTTGAGCGACTGCGACTGGCAGATTTCCGGCGTACGGTCGGCCGCCAGTTCCACGACCCAGCGCTGGTCAAGCTCGAAGGCCGTCTTGAACAGGGCCTTCTCGTCTTCGCTCAGGGCGTCGATGTGCTGCACCGACCCTTCGTGCTGGACGATGGTGTCCCAGACTTCCGAGGTGTCGAGGCCCTTTTCGACCAGCAGCTTTTCCAGGTACGGGTTCTTGACGGCGAACGAGCCCGACAAGGTCTTGTGCGTATAGATATTGGCCGGGATCGGCTCGATGCCGGCGGACGTGCCGCCGCAGATGATCGAGATCGACGCCGTCGGGGCAATGGCCAGCTTGTGCGAGAAGCGTTCCATGACGCCGCGTTCCTCGGCGTCGCGGCACGGACCGCGCTCTTCGGCCAGCTTGACCGAGGCCTTGTCCGCTTCACGGCGCAGGTGCTTGAACAGGCGCATGTTCCACGACTTGGCCATGGCCGATTCAAAAGCGACGCCCTGGGCCTGCAGGAAGGAGTGGAAGCCCATCAGGCCGAGACCGACCGAGCGTTCACACATGGCGGAATAGACGGCCGCATCCATCGAATTCGGCGCCGACTGGATGAAGTCTTCCAGGACGTTGTCGAGGAAGCGCATGACGTCCTCGATGAACATCGGCTCGTTGCGCCATTCGAGGAAGGTCTCGGCATTGACCGAGGACAGGCAGCAGACGGCGGTGCGGTCGATGCCGCGATGATCCGGACCGGTGTGCAGCATGATTTCCGAGCACAGGTTCGACTGGCGCACGGTCAGGCCCAGTTCGCGCTGGTGCTGCGGCATGGCGCGGTTGACCGTGTCGGAGAAGATCAGATAGGGCTCGCCCGTCTGCAGGCGGATCTCGAGGATCTTCTGCCACAGCGAGCGGGCGTCGATGATCTTGATGATTTCGTTGTTCTTCGGCGAACGCAGGCCGAAGGTGGTGCCGTCGCGGACGGCTTCCATGAACTCGTCGGTGATGCCGATGCCGTGGTGCAGGTTCAGGGACTTGCGGTTGAAGTCGCCCGACGACTTGCGGATTTCGAGGAATTCCTCGATCTCGGGATGGAAGACGTCGATATAGACGGCGGCCGAACCGCGGCGCAGGGACCCTTGGCTGATTGCGAGGGTCAGCGAGTCCATGACGCGGATGAAAGGGATGATGCCCGAGGTCTGGCCGGCACCCTTGACCTTTTCGCCGATGGAGCGCACGCCGCCCCAGTAGGTGCCGATGCCGCCGCCGTTCGAGGCGAGCGCGACGTTTTCGTTCCAGGTCGAGACGATGCCTTCGAGGTTGTCGGGCACGGCGTTGAGGAAGCACGAGATCGGCAGGCCACGCGACGCGCCGCCGTTCGACAGGACCGGCGTGGCCGGCATGAACCACAGCCTGGAGATATAGTCGTAGACGCGCTGGGCGTGATCCGAGTCGTCGGCATAGGTGGTGGCGACGCGGGCAAACATGTCCTGGTAGGATTCGCCCGGCAGCAGGTAGCGGTCATCGAGGGTGGTCTTGCCGAAAGCGGTCAGCAGCGCATCGCGCGACGGGTCGGTGACAACCGACTTGACCAGCTTGAACTCGGGGCGGGCCTTGGGACGAACCATGGTGTTCGTCTTCGACGTCGATAATTCACGCTTGGCCGCTTCACTTACAGACATCTCAAATTCCCTCAAACCCGATCGCCCGAACTGGGCACCCATTAATACGCGTTAACAACTAGATGTGGTGTGTTAACCACACCCGCTACCGATATATGGGGGGATAGTCGCTTAAGTCGTCAATGGTCAAGACGATGTTTTGGCGAACTTTTTCGTTAATGAGGAGTTAAAATACCGCTTTTGCCAAGTGGCTCAAGGGCTTGGCTCGCTTATGCACACTTTTCGCCGGAATCACGATTTCTGTGAAAGAATCACGACAGTGCCACAGGCGGCATTTCGGACGGGGAGCGGTCAATCCTGTTAATAGGATCGACTCGTACGACACTGGGGATAAATGGCGCATTGGCGCGACTCGGTGATAACTCCGGCGTGCGCCCCATCTCAGATCAGGCAGGCGCGGAACAAGGCATCGGCCCTGGCCATGACGGCAGCGTCGATATCCGTCTTCTCCGGACGCGTGGCCTGATCCTCCAGCATGTCGCAGATCAGCCGATCCAGTTCGTCGATGCGCGGGACCAGATCGCCCTCACCCCCTCCGGCCTTATGCCGGAACAGATCGGCCAGGGCCTCTACAACGCCTGCAGAAACGTCCTGGCCGGCGCACAGCGACGCCATGTCCATCGGCGGCAGGCCGGTATTGCGCGCCATCCAGCGCAGCATCAGGGCCGGTCGCAGGGCATAGCAGTAGCGCTTGACCATGACCCGATCAGGGTCGACGCATTGCGCCCATGCCGCCCTGCACAGGCGATCATAATGATAACGAAAGGCCAGCGGGTCGGCGACATCCGCCGCAAAGGCCAGAATGGCCGCTGCCCCGGCAGCATCGGCGCCATAGCGCACCGGCGAGACAAGCCATTCGTGCAGCACCGGGTTGGAGGTCAGGGCCAGTCGCAATGCCTTGCGCAGATCCCAGCCATTGAGGTCGAAGGGCACGCCGAGAACGGGATCGTCGACCAGCGGCGTTTCGATGATATCGCGAAAGTCCCGCACCGAAAGATAGTCCGCCTGCGGCCGAGCATAGACGAAACGCACATCGTAGTCGCTGTCGGCCGATGGGAAGCCCCAGGCGCGGCTGCCCGATTCGACGGCGAACAGGATGCGCACGCCTTCGGCTCCGCACAGGTCCGCCAGGCGGTTTTCGATATGATGCCGCGCATCGTTTGGAATGGTAGAGGCCAGAAGCATCACAGGTCTCCTCTGACGATGCGCAGATGCAGGTCATGGACAAAGCTGTCGACAAGGGTCTCGTCGACCATCTCGGGCAGGTCCGAAACCGCCGCCGCAGTCTCGACCTCGACCAGCAGGTTTTCGATCTCCTCGGCCACCTCGCCATACGGCACCAGCCCGCGCTTGATAGCCAGCAGGTGTGCTGCCTCCGGGCGCGGAAAGACGACCCGGCGCGTCTGCAGGAACTCGACCGCCTGCCGGGCGATGCGTACGGCATGCGACATGGCCTTCCAGTCGACACCCGATTGCTGCTCGGCCGCCCGGGTGCGCTCGCCGAATTCGTCGTAAAGCCGCTGCGCCATCGCCCGCGCCTGCTTGATCGAGGCCGAGAAGATGGCCCGCTTGCCGGCAATGTCGAAATAGACCGCCGGAAACCCGTTGGCCGGAAACCCGTTGGAATGAGGCAGTTCGACAATCTCCAGCAGATCATGGCTATCGGCGAGCACACGCAGGTCCGCCGCCGCTTCTTCCAGGCGTGCATTGGCGCCGTAGGTAGCTTCGGCCGCCACCAGGCCGTCGAGCGCCACCCGCACCGCCGCCAGACGGGCGCCCTTGACGCCGTACTTGCGCGCCTGCTGCCGGCAATAGCTGACAAAGGCCGTCGTCCGTGTACTGAACAATTGCGGCGCCAGCACCTGGATGTCGCGCCACACCGGGTGCGGAGGTTCCAGCAGGGCGCTGTCCGGGGCAAACAGCATGTCGAGCGCCACCGTCTGGCCGTCGCGCAGCAGGTCGAGGAACTTCTGCGGACTATAGGCCTCGAAATCGATGTCGCCGGGAGCGTTCTTTTCGCCCTTCGCCTTGTCGCGCGGGTTGGTCACCGCCGGCCGGACCCGTTGCAACAGGATATCTTCGGCGGCCGGAAGATAGACCGCCTTGATATCGATATCCGATTCCGGCGTCGCCGTGCCATAGAGCTGCGAACCGAACTGCATACGGACAATCGTCTTCATACTGTCCCCCTACAGGCGCGGATCGACGGGTTCGCTTTCCAGGGCCAGGACGCCGAAGACGGCTTCGTGGACGCGGTACAGCGGCTCACCGGCAATGAAACGTTTCAACGCCTCATAACCCAGGGCGTATTCGCGCTGGGCCAGGGCGCGCTTGCCACCGACATTGCGGGCCTTCAATCGCACCAGGTTCTCCGGCGCCGTATATTCGGCGCCATAGATGATGCGCAGATATTCCCGGCCGCGGCACTTTATGCCCGGCTGGACAAGGCCCTTGTCGCCCTTCAGCGTAAAGGCCAGCGGCTTGACCACCATCCCCTCCATGCCGGCGGCCGTCTCATCCACCCACCATCGCGTAACCTCAGCGACCTGGGCGGCGTCATCGAGATCGACAAGATGGCGCCGGGTCGCAGCGACAAACGCCGGATCGGCGGTGCACAGGCGATCGATGACCCCGAGATGCCACAGATGGTCGCGGTCGAGCGTGAAATTGCCTTCGCACCCCAGCACGTGGAAGGGCGCGATGCGATAGTCGTCGATCCCCTTCACATCCCAGCAATAGCGGCGGTAGGCATCACGATAGGCCACGGCCATGCCGGCGCGCGCCGTCATCTTTTCGGCCAGCTCGCCATGGCCCGCCCGGGCCAGCAGGTCGGCCGCCAGCGGCAGGACATGGGTCGCAGCCGCGCCGACCGGGGCATATTGCTGCTCGATCAGGCCAAGCGCCTTGGCCGACCACGGCAGGATTTCCACGTCGAGGCACAGCCAGTCGCTGGCCAGGTCGTCCCACAGCCCTGCCGTTTCGGCGGCCGCCGCCAGCCGCGCCAGTACGCCCTGCTCAAGGGCATTGTCGGTAAAGAAGGCGCGACCGGTCCGCGTGTAGATCGTGCCCAGGCCAGCCGCGATATTGAAACGTTTCAATACCGCCTCGGGCGTACGGCCGAGCACCGCGATGGCGCGCGAGCCCATATGCTTTTCCTCGGCAATGACGGTTTTCACGCCGCTCTTGCGGTAATAGGCAAAGACCTCCTCGGGACGTTCCAGCCAGCCGTCCTGACCTGAGGTCTCCGGCGGCGACATGGTCGGCGGCAGGTAGATCAGCAGGCGCGGATCGACGGCGAAGCGGCTCATCACCTCCAGCGCCGCCATGGCGTTTTCTTCGCGGATGACGATGTTGCGCGACAGGTCGGTCTCGACCACCCGTTTGCCGGCGACGTCGTCGATATCGAGCATGTCGGCGTCGCGCGTGTCCATGCCGGCGCCGATCGGCCGCACCGGTTCGCAATAGGTCTGCAGGGCGTCGACCTGGACGATATCCTTTTCGGGATAACGCAGGGCCGTCAGCTTGCCGCCGAAGACGCAGCCGGTATCGATATTGATCGTCCGGTTCAGCCATTCGGGTTCGGGCACGGGCGTGTGGCCATAGACCAGCGTTGTCTGGCCGCGATACTCCTTCGCCCAGTTGTGGCGCACCGGCAGGCCGAATTCGTCGATTTCGCCCGTGGTTTCACCATACATGCAGAAGCTGCGGATGCGCGGCGAGCCGCGGCCGATATAGTGTTCCTTGAGGCCGGCATGCGACACGGCCAGCCGGCCGTCATCGAAGACATAGTGGCTTCGCAGGCCATCGAGGAAGTCGAGGACATCGCGCTTGAATTCGCCACTCTCGTGCGACATCTGCTCCAGCGACTCGGCCAGGCCGTGATTGACGCTGACATTACGGCCCTGCAGGGCGCGCTTCAGCTTGTCATCGTGATTGCCGGACACGCAGAAGGCCACGCCCGCCTTCACCATGTCCATGACGATGCGCAACACTTCGGGCGTCTTCGGTCCGCGATCGACCAGGTCGCCGACAAAGACCAGGGTGCGTCCTTCCGGATGCGAGACACGCCAGGGGGCGCGGCCGTCGATGACATAGCCGAGCTTGGCCATCAGGGCTTCGAGTTCGTCGAAGCAGCCATGGATATCGCCGATCAGGTCGAACGGTCCGTGGACGTCCTTCTTGTTGTTCCACAGGGGCTGGCGCGTGACCCGCACGCTGTCGACCGCCTCGGGCGTATCGAGGACGGTGACCTGGCTGAACTCCTTGCGCAGGGTCTTCAGCGACCGGCGCAGGGCGTCAGCCTGGCCCCAGACGACGCCTTTACCGAACTGGCGATCGGCGCGCGCCTCATTGCGCGCCAGGCAGAGCTCCCGCGGCAGGTTGAGGACGATGGCGACCGGAACGACATGATGCTTGCGCGCCAGGTCGATCAGGCTCTTGCGCGCCTCCGCCTGGACATTGGTGGCGTCGACGACCGTCAGTTTTCCCGCCGCCAGCCGCTTGCCGGCGATAAAATGCAGGACCTCGAAGGCGTCCTTCGTCGCCGCCTGGTCGTTCTCGTCGTCGCTGACCAGGCCACGGCAATAGTCCGACGAGATGACCTCGGTCGCCAGGAAATGTTTGCGGGCAAAAGACGACTTGCCCGAACCGGAGGTTCCGACCAGCAGGACAAGCGACAGTTCGGGAAGGGTAATCAGGGTTTCAGTCATTGCGATAACATCTCGATCAGGCGCGCGTCCCCGCGCCGCGTGGCCCAGCTTAGAGCCGTATTGGAATAGTGGTCGATGTGATTGCGATCGGCGCCACGTGTCAGCAGACACGCGACGACGTCGTGTTTGCGGCGTCGAACGGCTATCAGCAATGCCGTTTCGCCGTCAGCATTCACGGATTCGATATCGGCGCCCCGATCAAGCAAGGCCTCTACGCAATGCTGGCTGTCGTTGTGAGCAGCCAACCCCAGGGGCAGCAGCATCTCATCATTCCAGGGGATATCAAAGGCCGCGCCGGCACCAAGCAAAACATCGAAAACCTTGTCGGCATCGCTGCAGGCCTGCCGCAACGGATCTCCGTTTCCGGCGTTAACGCACGCCCCCCGCTCGATCAGCCAGCGAGCCACCGTGTCGTTGTCATGCAGTGTCGTCGATGCCAGGGGCGTACTGCCGTAATCATCGACTGCCTCGATATCGGCGCCGGCTGCAAGCAGCAGGTCGATCATAGCGCGATGGCCGTCGGTCATATCTTCACCGGCCCTCTCCGCGATAATATGCAATGCCGTTTCGCCGCCTGTACGCGCGGCGTTCACCGCCGCGCCATGAGCGAGCAACAGGGCACCATAGTCCGGACGGCCGGCGAAGGCGGCCGTGTGCAAGGCGGTGCCGCCATCGATGTCGGTATTGTCAGCCCGCGCGCCCGCCATCAGCAGTCGTTGAATATCGCGAAATGCCCGCTCAGGCAGGTCCGGCGCCTGAGAAGGCAACAAACCCTTTCCAGCGAACATTAACGGGGACCGTCCCATGCGATTACGCGCATTGACATCAAGCCCCTGGGCGATCAGCCAAGGCAGGACGTCCGCATCCCGGTCATTCACACACCAGTGCAGCAGCGTGTCGTCATATTCCGGTTCACGCGCCAGGAGGTCCGCGCCGGACGCCTGAAGCATCTTCAGCGCATCGAGCAATATACCGTCGTATTGCCAGCCAACGAAACACACAGGATCGGGGTCGCCTTCGACATAGTCCAGTGACACGCCGCGCGCCAGAACGGTACGCAGCATGTTGATGTCGGATTTTTCCAGGGCGCGGAAAAGCGTTTTCCTCAAATCGTCCATCACAGCCTCGTAAACAGTCCAGCCTGGGTCGGCGCACCGCGTGCGTTATCGACCGGGCCGACGGGGGCAAAGGTCACGGCGTAGCCAAAGCGTTCAGCAATGGCCTGTGCCCAGGTTTCGAATGCGTTGCGCGTCCATTCGAAGCGATGGTCCGGGTGGCGCAGGGCGCCGGCCGGCAGGTTTTCGAACAGGGCGTTATATTCGGCATTCGGCGTCGTCATGATCACCAGGCCAGGCTTGGCATAGGCGAAGATGGCGCGCGCGAACGCCTCGAGCCGCCCGGCGTCGAGATGTTCCACCACCTCGATGACCGTGGCGGCGTCATAGCCTTCGAGGCGGCGATCGCGATAAGTCAGGGCCGACTGGATCAGAGTGATGCGCTGCTGCTGGAATTCCGGCAGGCGGTCGAAGTTCAGCCGCGCACGCGCAATCTCCAGCGCCCGCACCGAGACGTCGCAGCCGGTGATGCGGGCAAGGTCGAGATCCTTCGACAACATGCCGATCAGCTTGCCTTCGCCGCAGCCCATATCGACTACGGACGTCGCGCCGCGCTGCTTCAGCGTCGCCAGCACCCACTCCATGCGCTGCTGGTT
This sequence comes from Asticcacaulis sp., assembly GCA_965246725.1. Lineage (GTDB taxonomy): Bacteria > Pseudomonadota > Alphaproteobacteria > Caulobacterales > Caulobacteraceae > Asticcacaulis. The sequence continues at coordinate 222,852 of CBDFFG010000020.1, read as the reverse complement.
GAGATTGATGCGGCGTTCCAGGCCTTCCTCGCGCCCGTCTTCCCGCGTGCCTTCGCGGACACTCTCGACCGGCGCGTCGGTCTCGGACAGGCGCTCCAGGGCATTGTGGGTCAGGTCGCCGATATTCTTCAGGTAACGTCGCGCGATCACTTCGCGGTCGGGATGGCTGTCCAGCCAGCCCTCGCCATGACGCATCAGCTTTTCGACCTCCTCGTCGCCGATCCAGTAGTGCTTGTCGTGGTCAAGCACGGGGATAAGCACATAGAGATGGCGCAGGGCGTCGGCGAGGCGCGCGGAAATATCCAGCGTCACGTCGAAGCAGGCGCTGCCGCCCCAGGCCGGAAAGGCGTCGTCGAGCGCCAGGCGCGTCGCGGTCACCGCATAACCCAGCGGCTCGAACAGCCGGCGCAGCAGGGCTTCCCCACCGCGGCACGGCAGGGTCGGGATACGGATCGACAACGGAATGGCGCTGTCGGCCAGGTCCTGGCGGTCCTTCGAACGCCCGGTCATGGCCGTGCGGAAGAACTGGCCGATGGCCACGCTCAGGAAGCTCGAAGCGACGTAGGGCCGGTCATTGACATATTGCTGGAGCGCGAAGCCTTCGCCCGGGGGCCCATTGCGGCGAACAAGGCCGACCGGATCGACATCGATCAGCAGGGCCGCCGTGCACAGGTCGTCACGTGCCTCAGGGTAGAAGACATGGCCTTCACCGAAGCCGAGGGCCTGCGAATGCAGCCGCTGCGGGTTCTTGTGCAACAGGTAGCCGAGGTCGGTAGCGGGTGTATGCGTGGTCGAAATCGTCAGCAACACAGGGAAAATCCATACGAAAAAGCCCTTTTGAGCAATCAAAAGGGCCGGGCAAAACAATCAGGATGTCGGGAAAACAGTCTGATCCTTATGGCACAGCCTTCAGCGCGCACGGCAATGCGACGCCCGGGTTGGGGCGGCATTCGGCGACGATCAGATGGCGTTCTATGCGGATCATGACAGGCTGTATCGCCTATCCACAGGTTACCGTCAAGCGGGAGGCGATCAGTCCGACCACAGGTCGGTGACATCGCCCTTGCGGTTCAGCATATGGATGGCGCGCTTGATGACGGTCAGCACGTTTTCGATACGGGTGTCTTGTTCGTAGGTCAGGGCCGAGCGGTGCATGCCGTCGAGGGCGAAGCGGGCCAGGTCGCGGCTGGCCTGGAAACGGGCGTCGGCGCCGGCCATGATAAAACCGGGCGTGGCGCGACCCATGGCCGCCTTGTCGAAGGCTTCCTGGGCCGGAAGAATGGCGCGGGCGACATCGTCATCCTGACGGGCGGCACGTTCCAGGGCCAGGAAGGCCGAGAACGGAACCGAGTCGAGCAGGCGCCAGTAGGCGTCAATGGCGCCGTCGAGGGCATCCTGACCGGGCTTCAGCTTCTTGGCCTCGGCCTCGAACGCGACTTCGCGCGCCGAATGGATGTGCCAGGCGGCCGCCTCGACCAGGTCTTCGCGAGTCGGGAAATGATAGAGCATGGCGCCGCGCGTCAGGCCGCACGCCTCGGCTATGGCCGCATTGCCGGCGCGGTCGTAACCCAGCTCGGCAAACAGCTTCATCGCCGTTTCGAGGATCTGGATCCGCGTACGGCGCGACTTGGGCGTATCCTTGGCCGAGCCTGAGCTGGGCTGCGGATTATCCCGCACCTGCGGTAGTTTTTGTCGGTCGTTCATCGCGTCTCACACTCCGCTTTCTTCGCCCGTGGCTTGGCTCAGCGGTGTCCCTCCCTTGAAAATAAGGCATTTTGCGCGTTACGCAAGCCGTAACAATGATTCTCAGATGAGATTTTCGACATATTTGTCGATTTGTGCGCTGCAAAAAGTAGCAGGCAATTGTAATATCATATAATCCCGTGCAATCGTTGGAATTGTCTCCGGCAATCGCGCCCTTGCCAAATCCTGATGAAATAGGCATTGAAGAGCACAAAGCCTGTTTTGGCGCGCTGTTCGATTTGGCAGAACCAAATCGGCGCTCCAAATCTTTGTTTTAGTCGCGCAATTTATCCGAAAAGTGGTTTCCACTTTATCGGATTGCGCTCTGGTAAGCCAAGGACACCCGGACGTTGCGAATCTTGCTGGCCACCGATGCGTGGGACCCCCAGGTCAACGGGGTTGTGACGACGCTTAAACGCACTATCGCCGAATGCGAAAAGCTCGGCCACGAATTCAAGATCGTCGACTACAACCAGTTCAAGACGATTTCCTGGCCGGACTATCCCGAGGTCAAGCTGGCCCTGGGCTGCTACGAGGAAGTGCGCGAAATCATCCAGGACTATGAGCCGGATGCCATCCATATCGCCACCGAAGGCCCCGTCGGTTTTGCTGCGCGCCGTGTTTGCCAGGAATGGAAGCTGCCCTTCACCACCAGTTATCACACCAAGTTCCCGGAATATGTCGCCGCCCGCCTGCCCATTCCGTTGAGCGTCGGCTATGCCATCATGCGCTGGTTCCACAAGCCGTCCGGCCGGGTCATGGTCGCCACCCCGACCCTGCAGCACGACTTGGAATCGCGCGGCTTCCGCAACATCTCGCCCTGGACGCGCGGCGTCGACACCGAACTGTTCCGCCCGGGCCTGACCGAGCCCACCTTCGCCGGCCTGCAGCGCCCCATCATGGCCTATGTCGGCCGCGTCGCCGTCGAGAAGAATATCGAAGCCTTCCTCAAGGTCGACAGGCCGGGCACCAAGGTCATCGTCGGCGGCGGCCCGCAGCTGGAAGAGCTCAGGGTCAAATACCCCGAGGCCAAGTTCCTCGGCCCCCGCTTCGGCGACGAACTGGCCCAGGTCTATTCCGATGCCGACGTCTTCGTTTTCCCGTCCCTGACCGACACCTTCGGCCTGGTCATCATCGAAGCCATGGCCGCGGGCACGCCCGTCGCCGCCTTCCCGGCCCACGGCCCGATCGACCTGATTCCGGGCTCCAATGCCGGCGCCATCAATGACGACCTCAGCGTGGCCATCACCGAAGCCTTGACGCTCGACCGCAAGGACGTGCGCGCCTATGCCGAGAAGTTCTCCTGGCGGGCCTGCGCTGAGGAATTCATCCGCAACCTGCAACCCTACCCGGAACCGGCGAAAACCAAGCTGTGGAACCGCCTGCGGCATCTGGCAAGGCGGCGCAGTAAGAAGTAAGTTTGCGGGGTCACGGACCCCGCGCCCCGTTAGTCATCCGGGTGTGTAAATTCTAATTAGCGCATAAAAAAGGGACCCCGAAATTGGGGTCCCTTTTTTATGCGCTAAAAGAGCCTGCGCTCCGATAACTATTGGGGTGTGGGGTCCGTGACCCCACGACTTACCTCTTACAGCAGTTGCTTGCGGATCTGCTGCGAGGCGATGTCGATCAGCGTGACCGCCACGACGATGATCAGGGCGATGGCGGATACGCTCGCATAGTCATAGCCATTCAGATTATCGAACAACAGCTGGCCGATGCCGCCGGCGCCGATCAGGCCCAGCACGGTGGCCGATCGCGCATTGGATTCGAAGCGATAGAGGGCGAACGAGGTCCATAACGGTCCGACTTGGGGGATGACTCCCCAGATGATTTCGTGCAGCCGGTTGCCGCCGGTGGCGCGTACGCCTTCGACGGGAGCCGTCTCAATGGATTCGACAGCCTCGGAGAACAGCTTGGCCAGAGTGCCAGTATTATTGATAGTCAACGCCAGAACGCCGGCCAACGGTCCGGGTCCGACGGCAACGAGAAAGGCGGTACCAAGCACAATATCCGGAAACGCGCGCAGGAGGGCGATCAGCGCGCGCATTGGCTGAACGACCCAGGCCGGCGCGATATTACGCGAGCACAGAAAGCTGATCGGCACCGCCAGGATGATCGACAGAAAGGTGCCCCAGATGGCGATTTGCAGCGTTTCCCACATGGCGGCGACATAGCGCTTCCAATCCGAAAAGTTGGGCGTCAGATAAGCCTGCAGATAGGTGCCGGTATTGGCCGACTTATCGACAAACATATGCAGGTCCTGCATATGCGCGCCTTTGAAACTCACGGCCAGGATGGCGACAACAACAAGGGTCATCAACCAGTTACCGATACGCGTCGCCATCCCCGTTGTGGGCGGCGTTAACTCGGACATTGTCTTGGTTTCGGCCATTATTGCGCGCTCGACGACGGAGCGTCCGCGGGCGCCTGAGGCGTCGTCCTGGACGCAGCCGCAGCTTGATCCCTCTTGATCGCTTCCAGTTCGGCCTGAGCCTTGGCGATCTTGTCTTTGTCGCCCGACTTCTCGGCGTCAGCGACGGCAACGGTCGCTTCCAGAAGACGTTCCGGCAATAAATAAGAGGAGTCAGCGGGCTGCATGGCGCCCCACTGCATGACCTTTAGATTGGCGCGCTGCCGATCGGCTTCCTGACCGGTCCCCTGACCGTAACTCAGGAAGAAAGAGCGCAGTTTTTCCTTCACCACGGGATTAAGATCCGAACGATATTCGATGACGCCCTTGGGGAGCGGGGGCGATTGCCACAGTATCTTAAGCCTGGCAGCCTTTTTTTGACCCTCAGGCGTATCGTTCAACTCCTTGAGCGTGTCTGTGTTCGCCGTCGCCGCGTCATAGACCCCCGCGATTACGCCTTCGACATTGTTCTGATGCGAACCCGAATGGATCGAATGGAAACAGCTGTCCGTGTCGATCTTGTGCGGTATGAACAGATAGACCTTGGGCACGACAGTGCCCGAAGTCGATTTGACGTCACCAATGCCAAAATTGAGCTTGTGGTCACATTTAAGCACGTCGTCGAGCGTCAGCTTGGAGTCGCTACGCACGATGATGATGCTCCCATAGCCGTCCGTTCCGTCCGGATTGGTCGTGTGGGCAAAAACCTCGCCCGTACCGCGGCGCATGGCGTCCAGACCCGAAGAGCTGGAGAAGAAGCCGGCCTGTACCTGGTTGAAGCGCATGGCTTCGACCAGCGACGTATAGTTGCTGGAATAGAACGGCTTGACCTTCAATCCGGTCTGCTTTTCCATGTCGGCCAGTATGGGCTGCCACATCCTGTCGAGGTTCTGCGACTTCTCGAAGGAGAGGATGGAGAAGGTGATCCCCTTCGGGGCGTCGGTCGTTTCCGCCGGCTTTTGCGAGCACGAAGCCAGGGCAAGGGCGGCAAGGCCCAGCGCCGAAACGGCAGCGGTCTTCCAGATGGACTTAGCCAGCATTGTTGTCTCCCCAATAGGCGTCTTCGATTTCCGCCCCGTAGATGGTTTTCAGCATCTCGTCGCTCAAACCCTCGGACGGGCCGTCATAGACGACCTTGCCGTCCTTGAGCGCCAGGATGCGGTCGCAATAGAGTTTGGCGTAGTCGACCTGGTGCAGGGTGACGACGACGCCGACATGGTCGCGTTCGTTGAGGTCGACCAGCAGCTTCATCACCTTGCGCGCGGTGACCGGGTCGAGCGAGGCGACGGGTTCATCGGCCAGCACCACCTTGGCGCCCTGCACGATGGCGCGGGCAATGGCGCCGCGCTGCTGCTGACCGCCCGAAAGCGTGTTGGCGCGCTGGCCGGCCATGGCGGCGACGCCGACATGATCGAGCGCGGCCATGACCTGCGCCTTTTCGGAGCGGCTCCACAGGCCGAAAAAGCCGCGCAGGCCGGAAACCTTGCCGAGGAAGCCGAGGGCGACATTGGTAAACAGGGACAGGCGGCCGACCAGGTTGAACTGCTGGGCGATCAGGCCCATGTCGGCGCGGATCGAGCGCACATCCGACGCCAGGCGGCCATTGGTCTGGACGTTGCGGCCCAGGACGTTAACGACACCGGCGCCCTTGTCGATCGTATGCAGGCCGGAAATCGAGCGCAGCAGGGTCGACTTGCCAGAGCCCGACGGACCGATCAGCGCCACGCGCTCAGGCCGCGTCATGCTGAAGGAGACATTGTCGAGGGCCTTGTGAATCGTCGATCCGCCCGCGGCTTTCGCCTTGCGGGTAAAGGTCTTGCTGATCGTCTTGACCTCGACCAGAGCACTTCCGTGTGGCGCAGCCGCCATGCCTCACCTTTTAAAAGCACCCGGACGGAGGGCGCACGCAACACATCCGCCGGCCGGCGGACTAAAACCATTAAGACTCTTATTAACGATTTCTGTGCAGTTGCAACAGATTTTAAAGGTTAATGAAACGATTTTACCGGGCGCCCTGTAAAATTGCCGCCGCGTGATCATCCGCCGACGGAGCAATACGCAAGTACTGCATCCGGACCGCAAATGCCGTCTGTATAAGCTAATGAAAGCAAAGCTTCGCCGCCTTCAGAATTGGTCACGAATTCGGTTTTAAACGATGACCGCTTCCCTTCGCCAAGCCCTTGTCCGCACAAGGGTTTTCCAGCGTCGAAAAAATTTCACATTAACTCTTTACACTGGGGCCTATATCACTATTTTACGCGTTCTTCCGGCGGACCCCTAGAGTTCATCGTAACGCTGCTAACGCCGGTCTGGGTTTAACACTTTTAAAATCGGGGTACCCGAAGTGGATCAATACACTTCCGCCCTGGACCTGGTCCGCAAGCAGCCACCGGAACGTCCCGTCGCCCTCGTGCGTCGTGCGCCCGTCACTGTTGCGGCGCAATGGTTCCAGGCTAATTTCAAAGGCGATATCTTCTATGCCGTCAAGGCCAACCCCTCGCCGTGGGTTCTCGAAACCCTGTGGCAGGCCGGGGTGCGCAGCTTCGACGTCGCCTCGTTGAACGAGGTCGAGCTTGTGCGCTCGACCCTGCCTACCGCGCGTCTGGCCTTCATGCATCCGGTCAAGAGCCGCGCCTCGATCGCGCAGGCCTATTCCGACTATGGTGTGCGCACCTTCAGCCTCGACACCCACGAAGAGCTGGCCAAGATCCTGGCCGCCACGGGCGGCGCGCGCGACCTCAACCTGATCGTCCGCCTCGCTACCTCGGGCGAAGGCTCCAACCTGCCGCTGACCAACAAGTTCGGCGCCCAGACGCATGAGGCGCCGTCCCTGCTGATGGCGGCGCGCCAGGCGACCAAGGGACTGATGGGCGTATCCTTCCACGTCGGCTCGCAGTGCATGCGTCCGACGGCCTATGCTGCCGCCATGGCGGCCGCGTCGCGCAGCCTGGTTCGCGCCGGCGTCTTCGCCGATGTCGTCGATGTCGGCGGCGGCTTCCCGTCGGTCTATCCCGGCATGATCCCGCCGGCCCTGTCGGAATATATGGACGTCATCAACCGCGCCTTCGACGAGATGAAGGTGCACGAGGAGACGCAGCTGTGGGCCGAGCCGGGCCGCGCCCTGGTCGCCGAGTCGACCTCGGTCCTGACCAAGGTCGAGCTGCGCAAGAGCGACGCCCTCTATCTCAACGACGGCTCGTACGGCAACCTGTTCGACGCTACCCATGCAAAATGGCCTTTCCCCGTCCGCCTGCACCGCCAGGACGACGAGGTCGAGTCCGAGACCCTGAAGCCGTTCCGCTTCTACGGTCCGACCTGCGACTCGATCGACTCCATGCCCGGCCCCTTTTGGCTGCCGGCCGATGTCGATGAAGGCGATTACGTCGAAATCGGCATGCTCGGCGCCTATGGCGTCACCATGGGCACGCGCTTCAACGGCTATGGCGAAACCGAGACCGTCTTCCTCGACGATGCTCCGATGGCGTCGCTGTTCGGCCTGGGTCCTCGCACCCTGACCAATCCGCGCCAGGCCTTCGAGGTCGAGGAAAACAAGGTCGTCCGCCTGAACCGCCCCAAGGGCGGCAAGCGCGGCAAGAAGCGCAAGTCCTGATAGGGACGGCGCTTCATGGCCACCTATTCCTATGAACCGGCAGCAGGCCACGGCCTGCCGCACGATCCGTTCAACGCTATTGTAGGCCCACGTCCCATCGGCTGGATATCGACCCTGAGCGCCGACGGCGTACGCAACCTCGCGCCCTACAGCTTCTTCAACGCCTTCAGCTATACGCCGCCGATCATCGGTTTCAGCTCGACGACGCGCAAGGACACGGCGGCCAATCTCGCCGCCAACGGCGAATTCGTCTGGAACCTGGTGACCGAAGACCTGGCGGCGGTGATGAACGCATCGAGCGCCCTGGTCGGGCCCGAGGTCGACGAGTTCGACCTGGCCGGTGTCACGGCGGCGCCGTCCCGCCTTGTCGCGGCGCCACGTGTCGCCCAAAGCCCGGTGGCGTTCGAGTGCCGCCTGACGCAGCAGGTTCCGCTACTCGATGCCGCCGGCCGTGAAACAGCGGGCCTGATGACCTTCGGCGAGGTCGTCTGCGTCCATATCGACGATGCTTTCCTTGCGGACGGCATCTACCAGACGGCAGCGGCAAAACCGGTTTTGCGCGGCGGCGGTCCCGGCGACTATTTCCGCATCTCGGACGACATGAAGTTCATCCTGCTGCGGCCCCCCTCTTCGCCCAGAACCTAAATCTTCACAAAACCGGAATTGCAATGCGGCGCCCGATAGTCTAAAGCGCCCGACCTATCGAATACCCTCCCCATCGCACCGTCTGGGGGGTTAAGGGGAAATGACGGGCGTCCACCTTCTCATCCCCAAGGATCACAGAGATGAACGCTGATAACCAACCGCTCTCCAACATGAAATCCACCCTGCTCGGCGAGACCGTCGAACATGTCGACATCACGTCTTACGACGCGCGTCCGATCATCGATTCGATGCGCAAGATGTCGTTCTCGTCGCGCGATACCGCCCGCGCCGCCGACATCTTCAGCATGGCCATCGAAGACAAGGATTGCTCGCCGTGGCTGATCCTGGCCGGCTCGACCTCGGCCGGCGGCTGCATGCACGTCTATCGCGACATGGTGAAGTTCGGCATGATCGACGCCGTCGTCGCCACCGGCGCCTCGATCGTCGACATGGATTTCTTCGAAGCCCTTGGCTACAAGCACTATCAAGCGGCCGGCCAGGTCGATGACAACGTGTTGCGCGAAAACTATATCGACCGCATCTACGACACCTATATCGACGAAGAAGAACTGCAGGCCTGCGACCACACGATCCTGGAGATCGCCAACCGCCTCGAGCCGCGCGGCTATTCCTCGCGCGAATTCATCTGGGAAATGGGCAAGTGGCTGTCGGAAGGCAATGCCAAGAAGCCTGGCTCGCTGATCCAGACCGCCTATGAAGAAGGCGTGCCGATCTTCTGCCCGGCCTTTGTCGACTCGTCGGCCGGTTTCGGCCTGGTCAAGCACCAGAAGGAAGCCATCAAGGCCAGCAAGCCCTATATGATGATCGACGCAGTCGCCGATTTCCGCGAACTGACCGACATCAAGATCGCCGCCGGCACCACCGGCCTGTTCATGGTCGGCGGCGGCGTTCCCAAGAACTTCGCCCAGGACACGGTCGTCTGCGCCGAAATCCTCGGTGTCGAAGCCGACATGCACAAGTATGCCGTCCAGATCACGGTTGCCGACGTCCGCGACGGCGCCTGCTCGTCCTCGACGCTGAAGGAAGCCGCTTCGTGGGGCAAGGTCTCGACCACCTACGAACAGATGGTCTTTGCCGAAGCCACCACCGTCGTGCCGCTGATCGGTTCCGACGCCTATCACCGCGGCGCCTGGAAGAACCGCACCAAGCCGCGCTGGAGCAAGCTCTTCAAGTGAATGTGAAGTCCGAACATTATTGCACCGCACTTTTTTCGGACTTTGCCTCTTCCCTTTTGGGCACAAGGTACTATTTATGAGTAGAAGGCGGCACTCATGGTAATGAGTCGTTATCTTCTCAAAGATAATATAAGCCTGCAAGTTCGTCACCGGGATCATCCCCCCCTCGAAACCGGTGGCATGCGACGGAGACCATTGCCCCCCAATGGTCTCCGTTTTGCTTTTTGGGCATGGTCGATAGAGACCATTGCGCCCCATCAGGGTCTCTCATCGGTTTGCTTTTTGGGCGACGGTTGAGCATTGCACCCCATCAGGGTCTCTTATCGTTTCGCTTTTTGGGCCTTGGCCGATAGAGACCATTGTCCTCCGTCGGTGTCTCCCGTCATTTTGCGTTCATACCTCCCCATCTCTGATGGGGTTTGGCGAAGCGAAGGCATAGTCTTCGCAAGCCATGGGATTGCGAGCCTTCTTCAGGCTCGGGGTGGTGGGGTTTCTTACTTTTAAAGCTCAGACAATCAACGATAGCTATAGGTGCGTGTGAGCGGTCGTGCTTGTGACTCAAGCAAGAAACCCCACCACCACATCTCGCGCGGCGCATGCGTGAGAGCTTAAATGACACTTTCAGGAGCGGCGCGCTTCGTGCGGTCCCCCTCCCCGATCAAGTCGGGGAGGTATAAAAGTGCTCCCGATTAACGCCTCTTAAAGCGCGTTAACCATTTAAATACCTGATTTGGTGCATGGTCCGGGCATGGCCATAGAGATTCGCCCTTCCCTCGCCCAGATGCTGCAACCCCAATCGACAGGGGCCTCCCAGGCTGCACGCCCGCAAGCCGCGGCAACGCAAGCACCCCAGGCACAGGCAAATCAAACCCAGGCCACCGGCGGCTTCGCCAACGCCATGGCGGCCCAGCGTGCCTTCTTCCAGAATGTGACCGCGCCCAAGGTCACGCCGGCGACCTATACGGCCGCCGACGTCACCCGCGCCACGCAAACACCCGCTCAGCCGCAGACGACTGCGCCCGCGACCACGGTCGATCCCAGCCAGCCGCGCCGGCCGGGCTCTTTCCTCAATATTGTAATTTAAGCCTTTACAGCCACAGGCGCCACGACCGGTTCTTCCGGATCGGCGCCGACAATGCCTTCCGACAGGGCCGGCATCGGCAGCTTCTTGATCTTGCGGGCGAGCTTCTTCGACTCGTCCTTCTTGTGCGCCTTCTTGTGCGCCTTCTTCTCCGCCTTGCGCACGGCCTTCTCGGCGGCAAGCGCCTCGGCCTTTTCCTTGCGCAGCGCCGTCACTTCAGCGGACAGGCCGGAATCGTCTTCGCGGGCAGAGGTGATCTTACGCAGCAGCTTGACGAAGCTTTCGCGCTTGGGCGGCGATAACAGGGCCAGGATGCGTTCATCGGCGGCAATGACGCGCGGATCCATTTCGCCCAGGGCGACGCGGCCGGCATCGTCGAGTTGCACCAGGTTGGCGCGGGCGTCGGTCGTCGAGCGCTCGCGCTTCAGCAGTCCCTTGGTCAGCATGCGCGCCACCAGGTCGGCCAGAGTCGAGCGATCGATACCCGTCAGGCGAACCAGATCGGTCTGTGACAGGCCATCGGAGCTGTCGAGCGCCTTGAGCACGGCGTACTGACGCTGGGTCAGGGCACCTTCGCCGGCTTCTTCGTTATAGATGTCCAGCGCGATCTGCAGAACGCGGTGAAGGAGATGGGAGGGAGAATCTTCGAGCACGGTGCGGACAGGTTCGGCGCCATCCTGATGCGATTTCTTCATTGATCAGCCCTTCTCTTGGCCCTTTTTGCCCTTTTTGGGCAGGACCCGGACACGAAACGATATCGGTCACAGTGACAGAAGAATACTACAAAATTGCGACATTACCATCCGAACACGGAAGGAATTTATAAAAGCGCGATATAACGCTCCAAATCCTACTTTGCCGCCTTGTCGCCGGTCTCCGCCGGCAGGATCATGTTCTTCATCAGATACGGCGTCAGGCACAGGGAGAACAGCAGGGTCGGCACGAAGATAAAGGTCTTGAACGTCGCCCAGACGGCTTCGGGCTGCGTACGCCAGATGAATTCGTTGGCGACGCCGACACAAAGAAAAAAGATGCCGTAATAGAGGGTCAGCTTCGGCCACGCCTCTTCCTTGAGCGGCAGGGCCTCGGCCAGCAGGGCTTTCAGCGGCTGCTTCTTCAGCACCAGCCCGCCCAAGAGGGCGATACCGAAGGCGAGATTGAGGAAGGTCAGCTTCATCTTGATAAAGCGGGTATCGTGGAAATAGAGGGTCAGGCCACCGAACAAAAGGGCGAACAGGCCGACCACCAGCGGCATCCAGGCGACGCGCTTTTCCAGGATAAAACCTGCCGCCAGGGCTACGGCCGAGGCGAAAACTAGCACCCCGGTCGCCGCCAGCAGCGGAAAATCCTTGTCGGCATGCGGCAGGCGGCTGGCGATAAAGTAGGTGACGCCGAAGGCCAGGGGCGCTCCGAAGTCGATCGCCATCTTGACCCAGTTCTGCTTGGCCATGGCCGGCGGGAAGCCGGCATCGGGATCGGCCTCGACGGCGGTCGTAATGACGGTTTCCGGCAACTGGCCGTCAGGCTTTCCGTCTTCAGGCGTCTTGCTCTCGGGAATGTCGGTCATGCGTCGGGTTCCAGGCCCACCATCGAGCGGGCAAATTCGCGCGCCTTGAAGGCGTGCAGGTCTTCGATATCCTCGCCGACACCGATCAGCTTGATCGGGGCGTCCGACGCCTTGGCGATCGGGATCAGGATACCGCCGCGCGCCGTGCCGTCGAGCTTGGTCATGACCAAGCCCGAGACGAAGGCCTGGCGGCCGAAAATCTGTTCCTGGCTGAGGGCGTTACGCCCGACCGTGGCATCGAGCACCAGCAGGGTCTCGTGCGGCGCCTCGGGGTCGATACGCTTGATGACCCGGACGATCTTCAACAGCTCGTCCATCAGGGTCTGCTTGTTCTGCAGGCGGCCGGCCGTGTCGATCAGGACGACATCATAGCCTTCTTCCTTGGCCTTGGTCACCGAGTCGAAGGCCAGGCCCGCAGCATCCGCCCCGGTCTTGCGCCCCATGAAGTCGGCGCCGGCGCGCTCGGACCAGATCTTGAGCTGCTCGACGGCAGCGGCGCGGAAGGTGTCGCCAGCGACGACCAGGACCTTGGCGCCCTGCTTCGTCAGCGACGAGGCGATCTTGCCCAGCGTCGTCGTCTTGCCCGAACCGTTGACGCCGACAAACAGGACGATATAGGGCCTGGGTCCGCCCAACGGCTCGAAGACGCCTTCGTGATTGACCAGTTCATCGGCCAGGGCCTCGGCCAGCGCCGTGCGCACGGCGTTGGAATCCCTGGCGGAGCTGAAGCGCGCCTGCGACATCTTCTCGGCGATGGTCGCCGAGACGGCCGGACCGAGATCGCTTTCGATCAGCAGGTCTTCCAGCTCCTCAAGCGCAGCGGCGTCGAGCGCCTCCTTCTGCGCGAAGACCTGGGTCACCTGCTCGGTCAGGTTTTGCGACGTGCGCGACAAGCCCTGCGTCAGCCGCTGGAACCAGCCGGTTTTCTTTTCTTCTGCCATATGCGGGCTTTACCCTATGTCGCGGCTTGCGCCAAGCGCATGCTTGCCATCATGGCCGTGGATGGCAATATCGGCCAATTGTCCGGGAACGGACGATCCCTCGAACACCACCTCGGTGAAGTCGGCGGCGCGGGCAAAACCGGGCTTTTCGACGACGCAGCTGAGCGTCTTGCCGATTTGGCGGTCGAGATGGCGGAGCAGGGCCTGGGTGCCCTTGGCGCGCAGACGTTCGGCGCGATCCTTGATCAGCGGGCGCGGCAGTTGCGGCATCTTGGCCGCCGGCGTCTGCGGCCGCGGCGAATAGGGGAAGACGTGCAGGAAGCTGAGGTCACAGTCATCGACCAGGGCGACGGCATTGTCGAAATGCTCTTCGGTCTCGGTCGGGAAGCCGGCGATCATGTCGGCGCCGAAGGCGATATCGGGACGAATGGCGCGTACCGTCTCGACCAGGCGGATGGCGTCGGCGCGCAGGTGACGGCGCTTCATCCGCTTAAGGATCAAATCGTCGCCGTGCTGCAGGCTGAGATGCAGATAGGGCGCAAGACGCTCCTCCTCGGCAAAGGCACGCAGCAAAATCTCGTCGATCTCGGCGGCGTCGATCGACGACAGGCGCAGGCGCTTCAGGTCGGGCACATGCTTGAGGATGCGCGTCACCAGATGACCCAGTTGCGGCGTGCCCGGCAGGTCATTGCCCCACGAGGTCAGGTCGACCCCCGTCAGGACGATCTCGTTATAACCCTCGGCGACCAGGCGCTGGGTCTGGCCGATAATGTCGCCGGCGGCGGCCGAGCGCGAATTGCCGCGGCCATAGGGGATGATGCAGAAGGTGCAGCGGTGATCGCAGCCGTTCTGCACCTCGACAAAGGCGCGGGCGCGGTCCTTGAGCCCGTCGATCAGGTGGCCGGCGGTCTCGGTGACGCTGAAGACATCGTTGACGCGGATACGGGCGCTGTCGGCCTGCAGGGCGTAGGCGCCGGCCTTGGCCTTGTCGCCGTTGCCGATGATGAAGTCGACCTCGTCCATGGCGGCGAACATGCCGGGATCGGTCTGGGCGGCGCAACCGGTGACGATTAGCTTGCGGTCGGGGTTTTCCTTGCGGGCGCGGCGGATGGCCTGGCGCGCCTGGCGCACGGCTTCGCCCGTAACGGCGCAGGTATTGAAGATGATGGCGTCGCTGAGACCATCGTCGGCCGCCGTCTTGCGGATGACTTCGCTCTCATACGAGTTAAGCCGGCAGCCGAAGGTGACGATATCAACATTCGAAGCTTTAGGGGACGCTATTGGACGCGAACCGGAATCGTCGCCTGAACTCACGACAGCTCCCCCGAAAACTCGACCTCGACCGGACCGGTCATGATGACATGATCGTTGTCCGCCCAGGCGATATGCAACGGCCCCCCATCCATGATGACGGTGGCGGCGCGATTGCTCAGGCCGCGGCGAGCGGCGGCGACCAGGGTGGCGCAGGCGCCGGTGCCGCAGGCGCGGGTAATGCCGGCGCCGCGTTCCCAGACACGCATGCGGATGGTGTCGCGATCGAGCACTTGCGCGAACTCGACATTGACGCCTTCGGGGAAGAGCGGATGGTTTTCGATCAGGCTGCCGGTGGCGGCGACATCGACCTTCGCCACGTCCTCGACAAAGAAGACGACATGGGGATTGCCCATCGAGACGGCGCACGGCGTGTGATAGAGCGGGGCATCATACGGCCCGACCTTCAGTTCCAGGCGCAGCGTGTCCATCTCTTCGGACAAGGGGATTTCGCGCCAGTCGAGGCGCGGCCTGCCCATGTCGACACTGGCCGTGCCGGTCTTCGCGTCGGCCTTCAGAACACGGGCCCTGGTCGGGCCGCCCAGTGTATCGATCTTCAGGGTCTTGTCGGACGCATCCGGGTTCAGCACCCAGGCGACGCAGCGCAGGGCATTGCCACAGGTTTCAACCGTACCGCCGTCGGAATTCCACACGCGCATAAAGGCGTCGCCGTCCTGTGAGCCTTCGATAGCGATCAGCTGGTCGAAGCCGATGCCGGACGCACGGTCGCCCCAGGCGCGGATCTGGTCGGGCGCGGGCGTAAAGGCATTTTGCCGGGCATCGATGACAACAAAGTCGTTGCCGAGGCCATTCATCTTGAGAAACGGACGGTTCATTAGGCGCTATATAGAGCAAACGCCGGAAAAATGCAGGATAGGGCGGAAAAATAATGCGATCGCGGTCAATGCAATGCACATAGTTATCTCTGGAAGCGCGCAGGCCATCATGATAAAAGAAGAAATATCATGATGGAGATGGTAATGTCTGAACACCAGCCTCGCGAAAAATTTGCCACCCAGGTCGATAGCGCCCTTTTATCGGACTTGCGCAACCTGGCGCGCAAGGAAGGCCGTCAGTTGCAGTCGATTGTCGAGGAAGCCTTCACCAATTTGCTAGTACAGCGACAAGCTGGCAAGGCCCGACCGCATGTGATGAAGGCTTACAAAGAGAGTGTTGCGCAGTTCAGTCCGCTTTACGACAAGCTGGCCAAGTAGGTCATGACATCGACTGATTACCTCGCCCTGGACGACATCCTTGAAATTCACGAGGAACAGATAAACGAATTCGGCGGGGCTCACGGCGTCCGCGATTTGGGCCAGCTTGAGGCGGCACTCTTCCGGCCGCAAACAGGGTATTATCCGGACATAATTGCCGAAGCCGCTGCGTTATGGGAAAGCTTGTCGCAAAACCACCCTTTCATCGATGGAAATAAGCGCGCTGCCTTTGCCGGCATGCACGTTTTTCTGATTATCAATGGCTGGAAACTCACCGCGACCCACATGTCAGCATGGACCTTTATGTCCGCCCTCTATGAGACACAAAGCTTCCGATATGAAAACATCGAGCCGTGGCTCCGCGCCAATGCCAGCCGAGCCTGACATCACGCCTGCGCAACGCTTCCGGCCGCGCATGGTGCCGCGCCCCGGCAAGCCGGCGCCGCGCGTCGTCGTCCACGGCCGCAAATACTACTTCTTCAACGATCTCTATGCCCGGCTGATGGATGCGCGCTGGCCGCGGCTGGTGTGGATCTTCATGACCACCTTCCTGGTCATCAATACCGCCTATGCCCTGGCCTATTTCGCCCTGGCCGACCTGTGGCCCGGCGAAGGCATTACCGGCGCCCGCCACGGTCACTTCCTCGACTACTTCTTCTTTTCCGTCCAGACCCTGGCCACCATCGGCTACGGCGGCATGAGCCCGCAGGGCATCATCGCCAATGTCCTGGTGACCCTGGAAGCCGTCACCGGCTTTACCTTCTATGCGCTGATGACCGGCCTGGTCTTTTCCAAGTTCTCGCGCCCGACGGCCCTCGTCACCTTTTCCGAACGCGCCGTCATCAACAACGACATGGGCCATCCGCACTTTATCCTGCGCATGATCAATGACCGCGGCAATCGTATCGTCGACGCCGAGGCCTCCCTGTTCATTATGAAAGACGATATCCTGCCGGACGGCACCATCATGCGGCGCTATTACGACCTGGCGCTGGTGCGCTCCAAAGTGCCGATCATGCAACTGAGCTGGAGCATCATGCACCGCATCGACGAGGCCAGCCCGCTCTATGGCGAAACGGCGCAGTCGCTCGATGACAAGAATGTCGAGGTCATCGTCTCGATCTCGGGCCTGGACGAGAGCCTGTCATCGACCATCTATGCCCGCTATTCCTACATGTCGGATGAGATCCACTTCGATCGCAGTTTCGAAGGCATATTGCTGCGTTCGGCAGATAATACGCTGGAGGTGCATTATGACAGGATACACAATCTCAAGGAATAAGATGTGGGGCCGAAGGCCCCACACCCCTTAAGTTATATACCAACGGCCATCGCCAGGCCGTTGGGAGCGTGCGACCGCACGCCCGAGCCCATGCGAGGAGCCATGCGGCGATTGAGCTGAAAAATGCTTAGTGCCAACGGCATTAAGCAAAGCCGCGCAGACGCATCAGGGCGTCGCGGTTGACGTCCCGGCCCATCAGCTTGCGGAAGGCCTCGTCCTGCGGAATGGTGTCGCCGACGCTGAGGATGTTGGTGAAGTAGTCGTGCGCCGTCGTGCCGGCGAACGGACCGCCGGCGGCCATGAACTTCTCATAGACATCCGCCACCAGGGCGTCCGACCACAGGTAGGAATAATACCCGGCCGAATAGTCGTCGCTGGAGAAGATATGGGCGAACTGCGTCGGACGGTGACGCAGCACGATCTCCTTCGGCATGTTCATCTTGGCCAGATAATCCTTTTCGAACTGACCGATATCGATATCGACGTCGCCCGCCAGGTGATATTCCATGTCGATCAGGGCATCGGCCAGGTATTCGACCGTGGCAAAGCCCTCATTGAACTTGGTCGACTTCGCCAGCTTTTCCTGCAGGTCCTTCGGCATCGGCTTGCCGGTCTCGTAGTGGATGCAGAACTTTTCCAGCACGTCCGGAATCGGCAGCCAGTGCTCGTTGAGCTGCGACGGGAACTCGACGAAGTCGGTCGCCGTATTGGTGCCGGCCTGCGACGGGTAATAGACATTCGACGACAGGGCATGGATGGCATGGCCGAATTCGTGGAACATCGTCGTGGCGTCGTCCCACGAGATCAGGATCGGCTTGTCGGCCTCGGCCTTGAGGAAGTTGCAGTTGTTCGAGCAGATGCAGATCGTCTTCAGCATGCCCGATTGCGACTGATACTCGGTCTCCCACGCGCCCGACGACTTGCCCTCGCGCGCATAGGGGTCATAATACCAGACCCCGACCTGCTTGCCCTCGCGCAGGACCTTGTAGGTCTTGACGTCGGGATGAAAGACCGGGATGCCGCTGACCGGCTCGAACGCAAACCCGTACATGCGGTTGGCGCAATAGAACATCGCCTCCTGGATCTTGTCGAGTTGCAGGTACGGCTTAAGCGCACCCTCGTCGAGATCGTACTTCGCCTTCTTCACCTTCTCGGCATAGAAGCGATAATCCCACGGCGCGATGGTGATGCCGGCCTTTTCGGCGTCGGCGATCGCCTGCATGTCGGCGACCTCTTCGTGGACGCGATTGACTGCCGGGCCCCACACGGCCTCCATCAGGCCCATGGCGTTTTCCGGCGTCTTGGCCATGGCGATTTCCAGGCGCCAGTGGGCATGGGTCTTGTAGCCGTAAAGCTTGGCGCGCTCGGCACGCAGCTTCAGAATCTTGCTGGCGACGCCCTTGTTGTCCCATTGGTCGTTATTGTCGCCGCGCATGATATAGGCATGCCACACCTTTTCGCGCAGGTCGCGACGCGTCGAGAAGGTCAGGAAGGGCTCCATGGCCGAGCGGGTATTCTGGATGGCATAAAGACCGTCCTGACCCATATCGGTCGCCTTCTGGCGGGCGCTGGCGACGAAGCTGTCGGGCAGGCCCGCCAGGTCGTCCTTGGTAATGAAGGTGGCCTGGGCCTCGTCGTGCTTCAGGTTCTTGGAGAAGGTGTCGAACAGGCTGGCCAGTTGCTTGTTGATATCAGCCACCTTGGCCTTTTCCGCCACACTCAGCTTGGCGCCGTTACGCGTCAGCTTGGTATACTTCTTCCACAACAGGCGCTGCTGCTGCGGATTGAGCTTGAGGCTGTCGCGCTTGTCGTAGACCTGCGAGATGCGCTGGAACAGCAGCGGATCCTGGTTGATCTCGTCCTCGAAGGCGGCTTTCAGCGGCGGGATATTGGCCGAAGCCGCCTGGAAGTCGGCAGTCGACAGGTTGGAATCCCAGATGCCGTAGACAGCGTCGAGGCGCGACAGTTCACGGCCCGAGCGTTCATAAGCTTCGATGGTGTTCTCGAAGGTTGCCACAGATCGAACACGGGTAATGGCGTGGATCTCGGCGCGCATGGTGTCTTGCGCCTGATGGTAGGCCGGTTCGAAGTCGGCAACCTTGACCTTGTCAAAGGGCGGCACGCCGCCGAACGGCCCTGTCCAGGGCTGGGTCAGGTAATTACCCGTAACAGCCTTGGCGGCGGTCTTGCGCGTGGCTGCAACAGCAAGTGACGGTGTGAAGGAACTGGCGGTCATAAGGGTCAACAGGGTGCGGCGGTCGAGGAAGGACGAGGGCATCGTGATACTCCGGGATTTGTTCCAATCGTTACCAGATGTACTGTTTACGGCAAGCGGTAAAAGGGTGTAATTGACGAGCTCAGGCGCGGCGAAAGCCGCGTAAGTTTAAGACTTTAATCCCGGACAGACTTCATGGCCATCGGTGTTTTCGATTCCGGCGTGGGCGGCTTGAGCATCCACCACGCACTCGTCAAGCGGTTACCGCAGGCCGATTTCATCTACCTCGCCGACCAGGCCAATACTCCCTATGGCGACAAGCCCGGCGAACAGATCGTCGAGCTGACCCGCCAGGGCTGCGAAACCCTGTTCGACGCCGGCGCCTCGCTGGTCGTCCTGGCCTGCAATACCGCCTCGGCCGTCGCCCTGCGCCGCCTGCAGGCGACCTGGCTGGCCCAGTTCCGCAAGACCTACAAGCGCCCGGTCAATGTGCTCGGCATCATCGTCCCGACCATCGAAGCCGCCACCGGCCTGCCGTGGGAGCACGAGGCTGAACGCCGCGGCCCCAAGATCGAAAAGCTCGACGTCATCGGCATCTTCTCGACCAAGGCCACCGCCAACAGCCGCGTCTACGAGATCGAAATCGACAAGCGCCGCCAGGACCTGGCCGTCTTCACCGAGGCCTGCCCCGGCCTGGCCGACATGATCGAGCAGGGCGCCGACCGCGACGCCCTGTGGACCAAGATCAACGGCCACGTCCAGGCCCTGAAGAGCCGCGTCGGCCGCTTCCCCGATCGCGCCATCCTTGGCTGCACCCATTATGAACTGGTCGCCGACCTGTTCCGCCAGGCCTTGCCAGAAGGCACGCCGATCATCCATCAGCCGCCGTCGGTCGCCAAGGCGCTCGGCGAATATGTCGAACGCCATCCGGAATACGATGTCGGCGCCTCCGGCGGCCGCGTCTTCCTGACCACCGGGGCGCCCAAGTCGCAATCCAAGCTGATCGAAGCCTTCTGGGGTTCGCCGCTGACATTTGAAGCGGTAAGCACTGGCCAGGCAGCATAGATGTCCGAGGCATCCGTCAGGCCTGCTCGCAAAGCCATTATTGCGCCGATTGTCCTGGCATTCTGCCTCGGCGTTGCAATTGCATTTGCGATGATGATACTGGCGCTGGATTTCTATGTTTCCATAGAAAATCCTCTGCTGATTTCCACAATAAGCATTGTGTGCGTGGCAGCTGGAACCTGGGCATGGCGAAATCGCGATGATCGCAGGCCGATCTGGCGCACGAATCTTGCCCTTGCCGGCGGACAGATATTCGTCATGGCAGCGGCCATGGAAGCCACCCTTTATTGCCTTATGTCGATCTATCCACCGAACCTGGGCCTCTGATTTGTGCGCCGCACAATCTTGGCGCATGCTTTGGTTCATGCTATGGGCTGTGCGCACCGAACCCGGACCGCGCGCGGAAAAAATCTGCGGTAATCGGCGAAATCTGCGGTTCTCCTATCTTTAGTTCCAACGACAAGCGCACCAACAACTGTCACAGGTTGCGCTTAGGTTTTGCCCATGCGTATCGCTCTTGCCCTCACAGTCCTGGCCCTCACGACCGCCCTGCCCGCTGTAACGCAGGCGCAGGAAGAATGGACGGACACGCCCGTCGTCATCTCGGCCCAGTTGTCAGGCCCAGCGATGTGGCGGCTGAAGCGCGGCAATTCCGAGGTTATCGTCATCGGTATCCCGCCCGTCTTCCCCAAGGATATGGGGTGGAAGACACGCCGGGTGGAAAATGCCCTGAAGGGCGCCAAGGGCCTGATAACCCCGCCGGTCAGCAAGGCCGGCATCGGCGATGTTCTTAGCCTGATGCGCATGAAGTCCCTGCCCAATGGCCAGGAGCTGAAAAGCGTTCTGCCCGGCGATCTCTATGCCCGTTACCAGGCGACGGCCGCACGCGCCGGCGTTTCGGTCGCCCCGTTCGCCCATGACAAGCCGGTATGGGCCGGGGCGCGCCTGCGCAAGGACGTGCTGACGAAACGCGGCCTGACTTCGGATGAGCCGGGCGACACCATCGTGCGGCTGGCCCGTCACCAGGGCGTGCCGGTACGCGTGGCTGCGCGCTACCGCATAAGCCCGGTGCTGAAGGACGTCAACGCCATGAGCGAAGCGGCGGGGCAGACGTGCCTGCGCCGGACGCTCGACGATATCGATTTCGATCTTGATCGCGCCCAGAAGACGGCCACGGCCTGGGCGGCCGGGGATATGCGCACCGTACTGGCCAATTATCACGGCTCGGCGCTTGCCGACTGCCTGGAAGGCTCCGGCAAGGGTTCGGCGATGATCGACCGCAGCGTCGATGACACCGTCGATGCCATAAGCGATGCCCTGGCGACGCCCGGCAAGACGGTCGCCATCTTCCCGCTGGCGCCGCTGCTGCGCAAGGGCGGCGCGCTGGATCGGGTGCGCGCCGAAGGTGTCGCGGTGACGAGTCCGGAGTATTAATCGAGTTTCGCCTGAGTTAGTCGGGACAACTTCTTCCTGTCCCGTTTACGGGGGAGGTGGCGCTGAGCCTTTAGGCGAGGTGACGGAGGGAGCACGCTGCCTGCTCCACAAGCTGTTATGCCGATTATCGGAACGCCGACATTCCCCCCTCCGTCATTTTGCAAGAGGCAAAATGCCACCTCCCCCGTAAACGGGGCAGGAGGGAGCAACACGCACCGCCACAGGCTAAGGAAAAACCCGGAAGCGCGGACGCTTCCGGGTTTTTCTGTCTCACAGTGGCTCAAATTTAAGCCGCGATATCCGCCGGAGCCGAGGCCCGGATCAAATAGTCGAAGGCCGATAGTGCCGCCTTGGAGCCTTCGCCCATGGCGATGACGATCTGCTTGTACGGCACGGTCGTGACGTCGCCGGCAGCGAATACGCCCGGCACCGAGGTGGCGCCGCGGGCATCGATCTCGATCTCGCCGCGCGGCGACAGGGCGATCGTGCCCTCCAGCCATTCGGTATTGGGCACAAGACCGATCTGGACGAAGATGCCTTCGAGCTCGAGCGTATGGGCCGTGTCGTGGGTGCGGTCGCGGTAGCTCAGGCCCGTGACCTTGTTGCCGTCGCCATGGACTTCGGTCGTCAGCGCATGGGTGATGACCGTGACGTTCGGCAGGCTGAACAGCTTGCGTTGCAGGACGGCGTCGGCGCGCAGTTCCGGAGCGAATTCGAACAGGGTGACATGGGCAACGATGCCGGCCAGGTCGATGGCCGCCTCGACGCCGGAATTGCCGCCGCCGATGACCGCCGTGCGCTTGCCCTTGAACAGCGGGCCGTCACAGTGCGGACAATAGGCCACACCCTTGTTACGATATTCGCTTTCGCCCGGCACGCCCATCTGGCGCCAGCGGGCGCCGGTCGAAACGACGACGGTGCGCGCCTTCACCGAGGCGCCGTTTTCCAGCGTGACCTCGATCAGGCCGCCCGGAACCGTTGCCGGGATCAGCTTGGTCGCCCGTTGCAGGTTCATCACGTCGACTTCATAGTCCTTGACGTGCTGTTCCAGCGAAGCCACCAGCTTCGGGCCTTCGGTGTGCGAGACCGAAATGAAGTTTTCGATGCCCAGGGTGTCGAGCACCTGACCGCCGAAGCGTTCGGCGACGACACCGGTGCGGATGCCCTTACGCGCCGCATAGATGGCAGCCGAGGCGCCGGCCGGACCACCGCCGACGACGAGGACGTCGAAGTCGGACTTGGCGTTGATCTTGGCGGCCTCGCGCTTGTGGGCGCCGGTGTCTATCTTGGCGAGGATTTCTTCGAGGCCCATGCGGCCCTGGCCGAAGGTCTCGTCATTGAGGACGATCGAGGGGACGGCCATGACCTGGCGTGCCTCGACCTCGGCCTGGAACAAGGCGCCGTCGATGGCGACATGCTTGATCTTCGGATTGAGCACGCTCATCAGGTTCAGGGCCTGGACGACGTCCGGGCAGTTCTGGCAGGTCAGCGAGAAATAGGTCTCGAACCGCAGCTCGCCATCGATCTCCAGGTTCTTCACCTGTTCGATCAGTTCATCCGAGACGCGCGGCGGATGACCGCCGACCTGGAGCAGGGCCAGGACCAGCGAGGTGAATTCGTGGCCCATGGGCAGGCCGGCAAAGGTGACGGAGATATCGCTGCCCGGGCGGACGATGGCGAAGGACGGGGTGCGCGCACCGGCGCCGTCCGTCTTCAGCGACACCTTGTCCGAGGCGGCGACGATATCGTTGAGAAGTTCGATCAGTTCGCGCGACTTCGGCGATTCATCGACCGTGGCGACCAGTTCGATCGGGGTACGAAGGTTTTCCAGATAACCCTTCAACTGTGCCTTGAGACCGGCGTCCAACATGATGTTACTCCAATAAAAAATATCCGGGACTACACGCACGATGGAGCGTGAGCCGCCATCGCGCGTGGAGCGTAACCGCTCCGCACGCGATGGCGGACCGGCAGTCTTAGATCTTGCCGACGAGGTCGAGCGACGGCGCCAGGGTCTTTTCGCCTTCTTCCCACTTTGCCGGGCAGACTTCACCCGGGTGCGAAGCGACGTATTGCGCGGCCTTGACCTTGCGCAGCAGTTCGGTGGCGTTACGGCCGATACCTTCGGCCGTGACTTCGACGAACTGAATCACGCCGTCCGGGTCGACCAGGAAGGTGCCGCGGTCGGCCAGGCCGATACCTTCGCGCATGACTTCGAAGTTGTTGGTGATGGCGCCCGAAGGATCGCCCAGCATCGAATAGCGGATCTTGCCGATGGCCGGCGACGTGTCGTGCCAGGCCTTGTGCGAGAAGTGGGTGTCGGTCGAGACCGAATAGATTTCGACGCCCAGCTTCTGGAAGGTGTCGTAATTGTCGGCGAGGTCTTCCAGTTCGGTCGGGCAGACGAAGGTGAAGTCGGCTGGGTAGAAGAAGAAGATCGACCACTTACCCTTGGTATCGGCGTCGGTGACGTCGACAAACTTGCCTTCCTTGTACGCGGTGGCTTTGAACGGCTTGATGGTGGTGTTGATTAAGGCCATGGAGGTCCTCCGTAAGGTTAGGTGGCGGCGCGGACATTCGCTCACGGCGTGCAATAAGGCAAATCTCTTTTATTTTATTTTACTATAGATTTTTCTTATCCAGAAACCTCGACCGGCCCGGCGGCACTTTCCGCTCGAATGACGGCCGACAGGGCATTGACCGTAGCGGCGACGCGCAGGCACGATTGCACCGGCACGGCCCCGACGCCATGGTCGCGCAGGACCTTCTCATGGCTGTCGAGGCAGAGGCCGCAGCCATTGACCGCCGATACGGCCAGGCACCACAGCTCGAAATCGATCTTGTCGACGCCGGGATTCATCAGCACATTCATGCGCAGGCCCGAGCGCATGTCCTCGTACTCCTTGTTATGCATCAGGTGCAGGGCGCGGTAGTAGACATTGTTGAGCCCCATGATGGCCGACGCCGCCTTGGCCGCTGTCACCGCCTGCGGCGTCAGCACCTCTGCAGCCGCCGCCTCGATATTGACCAGGACCTGCGGCACGCCGATGGCATGGGCGCACGCAAGGATGGCCCCCATTTCTGCTGGTCGCTCAGGGTTTTTTCTTCCAGCAGGACGACAAGGTTGCGGCTCAGGTCCTGGCCATAGGACGGTACGAGGGCCAGCAGGGTGTTTATCGACATGGGCAGGCGCTTTCTACGTGGAGACAAGCCGAATTGATCGGTTCGGCCAATTTTATAAATTGAATTTATGCCGGTGCGCGCCATATTCAAGAGCGACATACCTGAAGGATGCTTTCATGCTGCCGACGCTGCGTCAGTTGCAATATCTTAAACTGCTGGCCGAACATAAGAGCTTCATGGCCGCGGCCGAGAAGGCCTTTGTTTCGCAGCCCGCCCTGTCGTCGGGTATAGCCGAGTTGGAGAAGGCCCTGGGTGCGCGCCTGGTCGACCGCACGCGCGGCCAGGTCATCCTGACCGCCGTCGGCGAAGAGACCCTGAAACGCGCCGAGGATATCCTGGCGCGCACCGAAGACCTGGTCGAGGCCGCGCGCGGCGCCAATCGTCCCCTGACCGGGCGTTTCCGCCTGGGCGTCATTCCGACCGTCGCGCCCTTCCTGCTGCCCAAGGCCCTGCTGCGCCTGCGCCAGGACTTCCCGGACCTGCGCCTCTTCCTGCGCGAGGACCAGACGGCGCGTCTGATCGCCTCATTGAAATCGGGCGCGCTCGACGCTGCCGTCATCGCCCTGCCCTACGATTTGAGCGGGCTCGACCATGCCTTTATCTGCAAGGACGAGATCGTGGCGGCGACGCCGCACGACCATCCGCTGGCGCAACAGGAGCGTATCTCGCCGGAATCGCTGAAGGGCGAGGAACTGATCCTGCTCGAGGACGGCCACTGCCTGCGCGACCACGCCCTGGCCGCCTGCACCTGGTCGTCGCCGGGCGGCGGCATCGAGACGCTCGGCAACCAGAACGGCGGCTTTGCCGCGACTTCGTTGAATACCCTGGTCCAGATGGTCAGTTCCGGCCTGGGGGTGTCGCTGCTGCCGGCCATGGCCGTCGAGGCCGGCCTGGCGCGGGGTGACGACATCGTCGTGCGCCCGCTGAAATCCGACCACGCCTATCGCGACATCGTCGTGGTGTGGCGCGCCGGATCGAGTCGCGCCGCCGAGGCACGGCTGCTGGCCGGTAAGCTCAAGAGCACCAGCGATCACGCGGAGGCGGCATGAAACGTTTCATTATCCTGGCGGTCCTCGCCCTGACCGCCTGTTCCAAACCGCAGGCAGAGGCGCCGCAGCCGGCCAGCGTCGCCGCGGCCGAGGCCCCTGCCCCCGATTCGTGGTCCGGCAAGTATGAGGGCGACCTGATGGTCAATATCAGCGGCCAGCCCTATACGCGCAAGGTGTGGATGATCAAGGCCGCCGCCGATGGCTGTACCGGTGATATCGGAGTTGCCGATAATACCGCGGCGGTAAAGGATGTCGGTGACGATGCCCTGGATGTGCTGCTGCCGGCGACGGCGGATGCGGCGGCGTGCGTGATCCACATTACCCGCACGGGCAAGATTTTGCATTTGAGCGAAAGCGGCGGCTGTACGAAATATCACGGCGCGACCTGCAGTTTTGCGGGCACGGCGACGAAGGTAAAGTAAGGGCCCCTTCGTCGGCCGCGCAAATGGCTTGCAAAGGCTATATTTTCGCTGGCGCCAAACCCGCCTATTCCTTCGAAATAGGGCGGAGGCAGCTAACCACACGCCCTCCGCCCCATCGTGAGATGGGGAGGTGTCGGCGTAGCCGACGGAGGGGTCTCTTACTTTTATTTTTACAGCGTAGCGGCGCGCTTGAGGAAGGTCTCGACCACGGTCTTCATCTGGTCGGCCTGCTGCGCCAGGGTGTGCGAGGCTTCGGTCACTGCGCTCGACACCTCGCCGGCCTCTTCGGCGGCATGGTTGAGCTGTTCGATGGTCGAGGAGGCTTCGCTGGCGCCTTCGACGGCCGTCGACAGGCTGACGGTGATTTCGCGGGTCGCCTGGACCTGCTGACGCACCGACTCGGACGTGTTCTCCGAAATACCCTGCATCTGGACGATAACGCCGGCGATATTGCCGATCTCGGTCGTCGTCTTTTCAGCGGCGCGGCGGACATCGCCGATACGGTTGCGGATTTCGCCGGTGGCCTTCGACGTCTGGTCGGCCAGGCTCTTGACCTCGTGGGCGACGACGGCGAAGCCCCTGCCGGCATCGCCGGCGCGGGCGGCTTCGATGGTGGCGTTAAGGGCCAGCAGGTTGGTCTGCTTGGCGACCGAAGAGATCAGGTCGACGATTTCATTGATACGGCCGACAGCTGCGGTCAATTCACTGACGGCGTCTTGCGTCTGTTCGGCACGGTCGGTGGCGTCACGGGCGACATCGGCAGACGCCGTGGCCTGGCGATCGACTTCGGAGATGGTGGCGCCCAGCTCTTCCGAGGCAGCGGCAACGGCACTCATCGAATCGCGCACGCTGAAGATCGAGCTGACGGCGGAATGGGCACGCGTGGCGTTGTCCGCCGACGTCGTGGTCAGGATCGAGGCACTTTGTTCGAGGTGGCTCGATGCCTTTTCGACGCCGCGGATCAGGCCGGAGAAGTCGCGGTTGAAGCCGGCGATCAGGCTTTCCATTTCGCCAGCGCGCTCCAGGCGGGCGCGGGCGGCGTCTTCCTGCTCGGCGCTGAGCGAACGGCTCTGGTGGGTGACGTCCTTGAAGACCTGAAGGGCCGAAACGACCTGGCCGAGTTCGTCACCGCGTTGCAGGGTGCTGGGGTCGACGCTCATATCGGCGGCGGCAAGGCGACGGGTCGCGTCGGCAATACCCTTGACGGAGGCGGCGGTCGAGCGGCCGATGACGACACCGAGGCCGCCGGCACCGAGGGCGGCGATCAGGGCCAGGACCGAGATCAGGACGACTTCGCCCTGGGCGGACTTGATACTGTCTGCGGCGATCGACTTGGCGCGGGCATCGGTACGGGCCAGGACCTTCTGGACGATGGCGTCGGTATTCTGTTCCGACGCACCGTAAGGCCCCAGGAAGGAGATGGCGGCATTGAGGTCGATTTCCAGCATGGACGAGACGAATTCGACGGCGCCCTTCTGGGTGTCGATTTCCTTGATCAGGTCGGCATAGGCTGTCTTGTCTTCGGGATCCGTCGCCTTGCCAGCCCGGTCCTTGACCTTGTCCTGCAGGGCCTTCAGGTGTTCGGAAACCTTCATGGCGTTGGCGGCGCTGCCGGTGACCGTGTCACCCCCGGCGCGGGCCGCCAGGGTATTGTAGAGATCGCGGGCATCGCCGCGCAGTTCGGAGCGGACATCGCCGAGGAAGATGGCGTTTTCCATGGCACCGTTGACGACCGTGTCCATGCGCTCGGTCTGGGTCAGCAAGGCCAGGGTGGCGGCGACCGCCAGTACGATGATCAGGGCCATGGCCACGAGTGATGGGAACAGGAACTTCCACAGGAAGGGCCAGTCCGACGGCTTGGTCCAGCTGGTCTTGGTGGAGGAGGTCCGGGACGTCATGGCTTAAGCTCACTTCACTCGTAATGCGCGGATCGCGACGGATAAGATACGATAACAGGGTTAATGGAGGTTAACGGCGCCCGATTTTCACACCGGACGCCGTTGCGTAGTAAGGGTTTACCAGCTCTTCGACAGGCTGACATAGACGGTCGGCGGGACCATCAGGCCGGCGGTCTGCATCTGGTGCGCCTTGGTCAGGTTCTGGCCGCTGACCGACACCGTCATGGCGTGGCCCAGGTCATAGCTGACATTGGCGGCCAGGGTCGTATAGGCCGGGATAGCGGTGACGACATAGGTGCCGGGAGCGTAGGTCGAGAAGGTGCTGGTATGGTGGACGAAACCGTCGATGGTCCACTTGCCGCCGCTCCAGCCAAGGTTGGCATTGGCGCGGCTATCCGGGGTCATGATGCCATAGGCCGCCTTGCGGGCCGTGACATTATGCGTACCCAGCGCGGTGTCCTTCACGTTGGTACCGGTATAGTCGGCGCTCCAGTGGTAGTTACCGGTCAGCTTGCCCGAGGCCGAAACCTCGAACCCGCTCATCTTCGAGTCGGAGACGTTTTCCCACGACACGGCCGGATAGCTGGTCAGGGTCGGGGCACGGAACAGTTCCGAAGCCGATGGCTGGCCCTTCACATTGGTCGTCTTCTGGCTGAAGGCGCGCAGCGACACCTTGGCGGCGGTGAAGCTGTGGTCGTAGGACAGCTCGACATTGTCGACGATCGACGGCTGCAGGAAAGGGTTGCCCAGGAAGGCGACCTTGTAGCCGGGATAGGGGACGGTCAGCTGCAGGCCACCGAGTTCGATCAGGCTGGGCAGCTGGGCGCCGCGGGCCGCCATGGCGCGCACGGTGTCCTTGTCGCTAACACGCCAGACGGCGCCGGCATTGTAGCTGATCTTCGAGATCTTGCGATCCCAGTTGCCGTTATCGGCCAGCGGGAAGCCCGCCGGGAAGGTGCCCGAACGCTGCATCGACAGGTTGTCGCTGCGCAGGGCGGCCGAGGTGCTGAAACGATCCGAGACCGCCCAGGCCCACATGGCCGAGGCAGAGGTGACGTCGTAACTGATCTTGGCGCCACCGGTAGGTGCGGTGTTCAGTTCGTTATGACGGCTTTCCAGGCCGAGGCGGAAGGTGTGCTTCGCGCCCAGCTTGAACAGGTCCTGCACCTTCACGTCGGTGATGGTGTTGTCGTACTGCGCCGGCGAATAGACGAGATAGATATTGCTCTTCAGCGTGTTGCGGTAGGCCGTGGCCGAGAGCAGGCCGAGCTTGGTGTCCGAGGTCAGGTCGAGCTTGGCCGATGTGGTCAGATACTTGGTCGCAACCGAATCGAAGGTCGAGATCATGTCGGTCTGCTGGGTGTTGGACACCGAGGTCTCGAAGCGCATTTCGGTCGTGTCGGTCAGCGAGGCGACGGCATCGAGATTGACCGTGGCGCGCGACGGCCGGGCGCGATACTGGTTGACCGTCATGTTGCGGGTATTATCCCACTCGTCCTGCTTCGACGCACCGGCCGACAGGCGGGCGGCGATCTTCGGCGTCAGGTGGAAGGTCTGGACCAGTGAGGCTTCGGAGCCGTTGCGCGACGCGGCCGAGACCGAGCCGCCCGAAACGTTGTCGTACTTCGGGTTATAGGTGATGATATTGACCACGCCCGACACGGCATTGAAGCCGAACAGGGCGGCATTGGGGCCTTTCACCACTTCGATCTGGCGGATTTCCGACAGCTGTACCGGAATGGTCGACCAGGCGGTGTAGCCATAGTGGTCGAGATAGACCTGGCGGCCGTTGACCAGGACCAGCAGGCGCGGCGACATCGGCTGGTCGTAACCGCGCACGCCGATATCGGCGCTTTGCGACGACCAGTTCAGGACGTCGAGGCCGGGGACGCGGCCTAGCAGGGTCGGCAGGTCGTGGGCGCCCGAATGCTTGATATCGTCGGCGGAGATGATGGTCATGTCGACCGGCACTTCAGTCGAGCGTTGCGGCGAACCGGTAGCCGAGGTGGTGACGGGTTCACCGAACAGGCTTTCCAGCGAACCGTAGTCGATCGACTGGGCGTTGGCGGCCGAACCATTGAAAACAAGGCCGGCGAACAGGGGAAGGCCGGCGACGGCGGCGACGAGGAGGGATTTGAGGTTACGCATGGTACTTAGATTTCCTTGATCATCATCTTGAAGGCCGCCTTGAACTTCGCACCGACCGCAGCGGCGGTGGCCGAATTGACGACGATTTCCACCTTCGGCGAAGCAGCCACGCCCATGACGCAGGCGCCGGACTGGACGCAGGCCATGTCGGAGCTGATGCTCAGGATCTTCTTGCTCTTGGCGACGCCGCCGACGGCGGCATAGTTGACGCCGTGCGTCATATAGAAGGCACCAACATCGCCGGCGCCGGCGACCGAACCGGCTTCGACCGGCTTGCCGACCACCGTGGCCGCGCCGGCATTCATGCCGCCGCCAAGCGCCGCCATGACTTCGTCCTTTTCAGCGACCGAGGCCGGCTTGGACGGATCGAAAACGATTGCGAAAACGACCTTGCCCGAGGGGCCGCCGTCCAGGAAGGTCAGGGTGCGTCCGGCAACCTGGATTTCCCGCGCTCCGTCCGCACTGGCGGCAAACGGCAATAAAAAAAGCGTCCCGGCAATGGCAAGCAATGCCCCGGAACGCAGCTGACTTTTTGTCATGGTAAGCCTCACTAACTGAACGCAGAATAACCGTGTATTTTTTTGAGGTAAATGAAAAGGGTTAAGCAGACATAAAGACGCCACAGTACTGTCACATGGCGGTTTATAACTCTAACCTTACGTCAGCAGACATGTACGCACACGCGCGTACAAGGCACACGCGCGAGGGCGCCCATATCCTTATTACGTAAGGAAAAATGGTATCTTTTAGCCGGTAAAACCGTAGCCATACCGACCTGAAAATACGTATGGCTGGACACAGGCCCGGCCATTTCGCAAAATGCAATTTCAATTTTAAGTGAATTTTTTCAACATGATAAAAAGATGGAAAAATTTCAAACTTCAAACAGAAAGTATTACTTCAGTATTTGATGAAAAATAACCTGCCGAGGTCAAACGACATCTGGAACATGGGCGCGTAACTCGTCCAGCCATAACCGGGCACCGGAGTCCGACGGCATGCGCCAGTCCCCGCGCGGTGACAGGGCACCGCCCGAGATCAGCTTAGGCCCATTGGGCACAGCGGAACGTTTAAACTGAGATGTGGCAAAAAAACGCCATATAAAGACTTCGAGCCATTTACGGATGTCCGCCAGATCATAGGCCCTGCGCTTCACCAGAGGGAAGTCGGGCGGCCAAGTGCCCGATTCGGCATCGCGCCACGCCTGCCAGGCCAGGAAGGCGACCTTCGACGGCGCCAGGCCGTAACGTGTAATGTAGTAAAGACTGAAGTCCTGCAGTTCATACGGCCCGACCTTGTCTTCGGTCTTCTGTATAACGCCATCTTCTACAGGCACCAGTTCCGGCGATATCTCGCGTTCCAGTACCGATTGCAGGATACGGCCGGTCTTCGCGTCGAATTCCTTCGTGGCGGCCCAGCGGATCAGGTGCTGGATAAGCGTCTTCGGCGCACCGCAATTGACATTGTAATGGCTCATATGGTCGCCGACCCCATAGGTCGACCAGCCGAGCGCCAGTTCCGACAGGTCGCCCGTGCCGACGACGAAGCCCTTCTTCTCGCCGGCCAGGCGGAACAGGAAGTCGGTGCGCAAGCCTGCCTGAACATTCTCGAAATTGATGTCGTAGACCTTTTCGCCGCGGCCATAGGGATGGCCGATATCCATCAGCATGCGTTTGGCCGCCGGACGTATATCGATCGTCTCGGCCGAGATACCGATGGCCTTCATCAGGCGCAGGGCGTCGTTCTTCGACCCGATGGTCGTGCCGAAGCCCGGCATGGTGTAGCCATGGATATTGGCGCGCGGCAGGCCCAGGCGATCGAAGGCCTTGCAGGCAACGATAACGGCATGGGTCGAATCAAGCCCGCCGGAGATACCGATGACGACGTCCTTGCTGCCGGTCGACCGCAGGCGCTGCATCAGACCCTGGACCTGGATGTTGAAGGCCTCGTAGCAATCCTCGTCGAGCCGCTCGCGATCGGACGGCACGAAGGGGAAGCGCGACACGGCACGATGAAAGTCGGTCATACCGTGGGGCTGCCAGGCAAAGGACAGGGTAGTGCCCGCCGTGAAACCGGGTTGCCCACCGGCGATGCGCCTGGCATCGGCAAAGGTTCCGGTGCGCAGGCGCTCCGACGCCACCCGCTCGACATCGACATCGGCCAGGGTGATGGTGTCCGAGGTAAAGCGTTCGCCCTCGGCCAGCAGGTCGCCCATCTCGTAAATCAAGGACTGGCCGTCCCAGGCAAGGTCGGTCGTCGACTCCCCTGGGCCCGAGGCGCTGAAGGCATAGGCGCAGAACAGGCGTTCCGAGGTGGCCGCGCACAGCCGCTTGCGCGTCCGCGACTTGCCTATGGTCACCGGCGAGGCGGACAGGTTGACGATCAGGTTGGCGCCGTGCAGGGCCTGGCGCGTCGACGGCGTGTCCGGCGACCACAGGTCTTCGCAGATCTCGACCCCGAAGGTAAAGGCGTCGAAGCCCTCGGCCCGGAAGACCATGTCGGTGCCGACCGGGATGGTATGGCCGCCGACGACAAGGCGCGGGTCCTTAAGGTCGGCGCCCGACGGGAACCAGCGTTTCTCATAGAATTCACGGTAGTTCGGCAGGTATGTCTTCGGTATGACCCCGAGCAGGCGTCCCCGATGGATGACAGCGGCGCAGTTATAGACGGCGCCGTTGACGGTGAGTGGCAGGCCGGCGACCAGAATCGGGCGCACCTCCGTCGAGGCGGCGATCAGGTCGTCCAGGGCTGCGCGGGCGGCATCAAGCAGCGGTAGCTGCAGGAACAGGTCGTCGAGTGTATAGCCGGTCAGGCTCATCTCGGGGAACAGGACGAGATCGGCGCCGGCGGCGTCGCAGCGCCGGGCCAGGTCGATATGGTCGTCGAGATTGCTGCGCGGATCGGCGATTGTCACCTTGGGCGTGACGCAGGCCACCCGGACGAAACCGTGAGATGAGGGCGATGCGAAGGTTTGAGCGGTTTTCGACATAAATTGCCTCTGATGGCGCGGATAGTATGCTTCAAATAGCCCTGTAGGGGCAAAAATTCAAACATCGATGCCGATATCCGGCAAAAATACGTGCATGTGCGGCTATTTTTAGAGACCAATCTGAGCAATTTAGATTTATAGTTTCATTAGATATTACTATCGCTTTGCGAAGCGTGCATTTTTTGCGCGCCCACCCTGCCCTGCTCTGTTAAGACGGCCTTTTTCCTGACCGTGGGCCACCCATGAGCGTTACCTTTGCCGATATCGAAGCTGCTGCCGGGCGTATCGCCGGCCAGGTCGTCCGCACGCCCTGCACCTTCTCCCAGCGCCTGAGCGCGGCAACCGGTAACCGGCTGTGGATCAAGGCGGAAAACCAGCAGTTCACCTCGGCCTTCAAGGAGCGCGGCGCGCTCAACAAACTGTCGATCCTGACACCGGACGAGCTTCAGCGCGGCGTCTATGCTGCCTCGGCCGGCAACCATGCGCAGGGCCTGGCCTATCATGCGACGCGGCTCGGCATTCCCGCCACCATCGTCATGCCCCTGGGCACGCCCTTCGTGAAGGTGCAAAAGACGCAAGGCTTCGGCGCCACCGTCGTCATGCACGGCGCCAGCTATGACGAGGCATCCGATCATGCCATCGCCCTGTGCCGGGACGCTGGCGGCGTCTATGTCCACCCGTTCGACGACGAACAGGTCCTGGCAGGCCAGGGCACGATAGCCATCGAGATGCTGGAACAGGTGCCCGAGCTCGACACCCTGATCGTGCCGATCGGCGGCGGCGGGCTGATCGCCGGCATGGCCATTGCCGCCAAGTCGATAAAGCCGTCGATCACCGTCATCGGCGTCGAAGCCGCCATGTTCCCGTCCTTCACCGCGCGTCGCCGCGGCCTGCCCCTGCCGTCGGGCGGATCGACCATCGCCGAGGGTATCGCCGTCAAGACGGTCGGCGACATCTCGTTCACGCTGGGCAATCCGTATGTCGACGACGTCCTCGTCATCGACGAGGCCGATTTCGAACGCGCCATCGCCGCCTACGCCAATATCGAAAAGACGATCGCCGAGGGCGCCGGCGCCGCCGGCCTGGCCGCGGTCATGCGCTACCCCGAACGTTTCGCCGGCAAGAATGTCGGCCTGGTCCTGTGCGGCGGCAATATCGACCTGCGCCTGCTGGCCTCGGTGCTGCAGCGCGAACTGGTGCGCGAAAAGCGGCTTGTCACCTACCGCATCCTCGGCGATGATCGCCCGGGCATGCTCTCGCTGATGGCCGATACCATCGCGGCGCACGGCGGCAACATTGTCGATGTCGCGCACAACCGGCTGGTGCTGGACGTGCCGGCCAAGGGGGCGGAGTTCGATATCATGGTCGAGACCCAGGGCCCCCGCCACGCCTTTGAAATTTCGGAAGCCCTGAGGAGCACCGGTTATGCCTTACGCATGGATTAAGAAAACACTGGCTGTCACGGCCTTTATCGCCGCCCTGCCGGCATTGGCTTCAGCCCAGATGGCGGAAGACAATCTTAAAACCGGCACGGCCTATTTGGCCAAGGTTGCCAAGCAACCCGGCGTGGTCAAGCTGCCGACCGGGGTGCTCTACAAGATCATCTCGCGCTCGCCGACCCCCGGCGCCCAGCCGACCGTCGCCGACACCGTGACCATCGATTACGAGGGCAAGCTGATCAGCGGCAGCGTCTTCGATTCGTCCTATGCCCGTCACGCGCCGGCCAATTTCCCGCTCGGCCAACTGGTCTCCGCCTGGCAGGAGGTCATCCCGCAGATGCATGTCGGCGACGAAGTCATCCTCTATACGCCGCCCAGCGAAGCCTATGGCGACCGCGACCTCAGCCCGGACATTCCGCCGAACTCGACCCTCATCTTCCGCGTCCACCTGATCGCCATCGGGGCGCAGCAATGAGGCGCCTGATTGCCGCAACCTGCGCTATCGCCGCCCTGACCTTGACCGGCTGCGGCCAGAGCATGGACTCGGTGCAGAAGGAAATGGCGCGGCGCGAGGCCGAGTCCGCTTCCCTGTCCGCGGTCAACCAGACGGCTGGCCTGGCCTTCATGGAAAAGACCGGCAAGGAACCGGGCGTCGTCACCCTGCCGTCCGGCCTGATGTACAAGATCGTGTCATCGCCCAATCCGACGGCACCATCCCCCAAGGCAAGCGACACGGTCACCATCAATTACGAGGGCAAGCTGCTCGATGGCAGCGTCTTCGATTCGTCCTATGCCCGCAACGAACCCGCCAGCTTCCCGCTGGGGCAACTGGTCGAAGCCTGGCGGATCGCCCTGCCGATGATGCACAAGGGCGATACCTGGATGCTGTACGTCCCCTCTAAGCTCGGTTATGGCGAGGCCGATATGGGCGAGATCCCGCCCAACAGCACCCTGGTCTTCAAGATCCAGCTGCTCGACTTCAAGAGCTGACGGCACAAAAAAAGGGCGGGATTTGATGATCAAATCCCGCCCTTGATGTTTGTAGCTATAGGCCGTTTACCCTTTGACGCGGGCGATCAGGGCCGCGGTCGACGGGTCGTGCGGCGCCGGGGTTTCCGCGGCAAAATCCTTCAGGACGGCGCTGGCCAGGGTCTTGCCCAGTTCGACGCCCCACTGGTCGAAGCTGTTTAGGCCCATGACGATGCCTTCGGCGAAGGTCTTGTGCTCGTACATGGCCAGCAGCGCGCCGAGCGTTTCCGGCGTCAGTTCATCGATCAGGACCAGGGTCGACGGCTTGTTGCCGGGGCAGACCTTTTGCGGCGCGATCTGGGCGGTACGGGCATCGTCGAAACCGAGGGCATGGCATTCGGCCTCCGAAGTTTCCAGGGACTTGCCGACCATGAAGGCCTCGCCCTGGGCTATGACGTTCGACAGCAGCTTCTTCTGCATGTCGTCCGACGCATCGGCATTCTTTTCAACGGCGATGAATTCCAGCGGCACGACGTCTTCCGACTGGTGCAGCATCTGGAAGAAGGCGTGCTGGGCATTGGTGCCCTCGTCGCCGAACACCACCGGACAGGTCTTGGTGCGCAGGGTCTCGCCGGTCGGCGAGGTGCGCTTGCCGTTCGATTCCATTTCCAGCTGTTGCAGGAAGGCGGCCAGGCGGCGCAGGCGGTGGACGTAGGGGATGACGGCGCGGCTGGGACGGTCGAGGCCGATACGGTTATAGACCTGCGCGGCGGCCAGCAGGATCGGGGCGTTTTCGGCGAAGGGCGCGGTCAGGAAGTGCTGGTCCATCTGGCGGGCGCCCAGCAGCAGGCGCTCATAGATGTCGTAGCCGAGGGCGATGATGACCGACAGCGACACAGCCGACCACAGCGAATAACGGCCACCGACCCAGTCCTTGAAACCAAAGACGCGGTCGGGCGCGATGCCATAGGCGCCAGTCTTGTCCGGCGCGGCCGAGACGGCGGCCAGGTGCTTACCTGCGGCGTCTTCGCCCAGGCCCTTGATCAGCCAGTCGCGGGCGGCCAGGAAGTTGGCCAGGGTTTCCTGTGTCGTGAAGGTTTTCGACACGGCGATGACCAGGGTTTCGGCCGGATCGAGGCCGGCCAGCGCGAACGCCAGTTCCGAGCCGTCGACATTGGCGACGAAGCGGACGTCGATCGTCGGGAGCAGCGCCGTCAGGCCCTGGAACAGCAGGCGCGGACCGAGATCCGAGCCGCCGATGCCGACGTGGATGATGGTCTTGAACGGCTTACCGGTGGCGCCGGTGATCGTTCCGGAGCGGATGGCGCCGGCATAGTCGCGCATGGCGTCGCGCGCCGACTTGACGTCTTCGGTAATTTCCGGACCGCGCAGGCGGGCGTTTTCGCTGTCATTGTCGCGCAGGGCGACGTGCAGAACGGCGCGGCCTTCGGAGACGTTGATCTCCTGGCCGGTCCACATCTTCTCGCGGGCAGCGACCAGGTCGCTCTGTTCGAACAGCTCGATGGCGCGGTCGAAACCGGCCTTGGTCCAGCTTTGCTTGGAAACATCGACGTGCAGGCCGCAGATGTCGACCGTCATGCGGCTGAGGCGGCCGGGATCGGCGGCGAACTGGTCGACGATCCGGGCGCTGGCGTCAGCGACGGCCTGAGTGGTGAGGGCATCGAACGCGGCGTGGGTCATGGTAACCTCCGGATGATTTTCAAAGGGTTCCATGTCAAAACTTTGGCCAGCCGTAAAGCGCTGATTTGCCGCTGACCCTGAATTCTTTTGCGGTCGCGAAGAATTGGTCCCAAACCCTTGAGCGCATCGCCCAGGGCCTTGCAGACAAGGCCTGCCTTGCCGTTGAGGGCATCCTTGACGGCGCCGGCCAGGGTAAGACCAATATGGATCGGCAGGGTTGGGACAAGCAGTAACATGGGCGTGTTCTTGGCGTAGAGCCAGACGCGATTGCGATAGCCGTGATAGAGGGCAAAGTCCGACCGCGCCCCCAGGGTCGCAGAACCGATATGGGCGACACGCGCCTGCGGCACGAACAGGCAGGTCTCGCCGCGCAGACGGGCGCGATAGCCGAGGTCGGCGTCCTCGCAATAACAGAAGAAGCGCTCATCGAAGCCGTTCAGGGCCTGGAACAGGTCGCGGCGGATGACGAAAGCGGCGCCGCAGGGCGAGAAGGCCTGGCGTTCGGTGAATTGTGCCGGGACCGCCCGGCCATAGCCGGCCCGGTAGGGAAAGCCGAAAAAGGTCATGTCGTCGCCCTCGCCGTCGAGGCGCGCAAGGTCATGGGCATCGAGTTGCAGGGCGGTGAAGATGTTCGTGCCGGGATGGGTTTCGATCGCGGCGCGCATGGCGCTTAGCCAGTCGGGGTCGGCAAAGGCATCGGGATTGATAAACCCCAGCCAGTCTCCCGTGGCAGTTTCCGCCGCGCGGTTATTGCCGGCGGCAAAGCCGAGGTTGTCCGAGAACGGCAGGACGATGGTGTTCGGCCAGGTTTTTCGTACGGCATCGGCATCGAAATCCTTCGAGCCGTTGTCGGCCAGGATGATTTCGGCGTCGAAGGTGGCAAGCGCGTCGAGGCAGCGGCCTATATAGGCGCTGCTGTTATAGCTGAGGACGATGATGGAAAAGTCAGGCATGGGCGGCCGCCGACAGTAGGCCCCTCACCCGGCCCTTACGGGCCACCCTCTCCCCGTAATAGAAACGGGGAGAGGAGGAATTCTCCTCTCCCCACACGTGGGGAGAGGGTGGCCCGTAAGGGCCGGGTGAGGGGCAAGCCCAAGGGTCAACCCACATAGATGCCCTCCCATTCGGCGCGGACCGTGTCGTCAGGTTCCTCCGGCAGATGCTGTGCGCTCAGATCCAGGAATTCGGCGTCAGACAAAATCTGCTTCAACGCCCATACCGCCGAGCCGCGCACCACCGCTGCCAGATCGCTTAATGCCGCCACCAGCACCACCTCGCCCTCTGTAGTGCGCGGCGCATTGCCCAGGGCATAGTGCACATTGCGCACGAACGATTCGCGGCCAATGCGCTTGACCGGCGACTTGCTGAACAGGGCACGAAACGACGGATCGTCCAACTGCGCCAGGTCGGTCAGCTTCAGATCGCCGAAGCCGTCACGCTGGGCCAGCTTGATATCCTGTGTCGCGCTGGCGAACTTGTTCCACGGACAGGCGGCCAAGCAATCGTCACAGCCATAGATGCGATTACCCATCTTATGACGGAAGTGTTCCGGCCACGGACCGCGATATTCGATCGTCAGGTAGGACAGGCATTTGCGCGCATCCAGCCGGAACGGCGCGACAAAGGCCTCCGTCGGGCAGGCAGTCAGGCAGGCGTTGCACGAGCCGCAATGATCGTGTTCCGGCGCGTCCTCGGCCACCACCCGGTCGAGCAGGATCACGCCGAGGAACAGCCACGAGCCGAATTCGCGCGACACCAGGTTGGTGTGCTTGCCCTGCCAGCCCAGGCCGGCCAGCTGCGCCAGCGGTTTTTCCATCAGGGGTGCGGTGTCGACAAAGACCTTGAGCTCGCAGCCAGTCTGGCCGACGATCCAGGTCGCCAGTTGTTTCAGCTTCTTCTTGATCAGCTCGTGATAGTCGTCGCCGCGGGCATAGACGCTGATATTGGCGACCTCGGGTCGTTCAAGCGCCGCCAGCGGATTTTCTTCTGGGCCGTAATTATAGCCCAGAACCAGAGCCGACTTCGCGCCTGGCCACATGTTCTGCGGATGCCGCCGGCGTTCCAGTGTCTCCTCCATCCACGTCATCTCGCCATGATAATCCGCCTCGACAAAGGCGCTCAGGCGGTCCGAGGCCGCCCATACCTCTGGCAGGGCGGCAAAACGCGCCGTGGCAAAACCCAGCGCCGTCGCCTCCTGCCAGATGGCGGCGGCAAGATCGGAAACGGGCATAAGCGGTTTGCTCATCAAGCGCTTTCCGAAAAGTGTGACGCACTTTTCGGATTAAAAAGCGCGCTAAGCAGAAAAAGTTAGAAGTCGAGTTCTTTATAGTGCGCCGAAGCCGGCACGCCCGGCATCTTGTCATTGAGCAGTGGGCGGAAGCACGGCCGCGACTTGATAACCATGTACCAGGTCTTGAGCGCCGGGTAGCGTGCCCAGTTGATCTCGTCGAGATAGTCGAGAATGCTCAGCTGGCCGGCACACGAGAAGTCAGCATAGGACAAGGAGTGCCCGGCCAGCCAATTGCGTACCTGCAGCAGGCTTTCGAAATAGCGCAGATGGTCCTTCAGCGCCTCGCGACCAGCGCGCATGGCGGCGATGTCGGGTGCGCCGCGGCCCATCAGCCGCTTCTCCATCTTTTCGTGCAGAAGCAGGGCATTGACCTCGTAGTCGAACTTGCGCTCGAACCAACCGACCAGGCGGCGGGCCTCGGCGCGCTCATTGACATTGGCCGGCCACAGGGCGGGCTCGCGGTAATGCTCGTCGAGGTGCTCCATGATGGCGCGATCTTCGCACACCTTGTGCGTCTGGCCGGCCGAGCCCGGTTCAGGTGTCTCGACCAGGATCGGCAGCAGGCCCGACGGATTGAGGCGCAGGATGGTGTCGTCCGGCTCCCAGTAGCGGACGTGAATCTCTTCGAAACCCAGCTTCTTCTCGCCCAGCGCCAGACGGACGGCGCGCGAATGCGGATCGAAGGCGAAGTGGTAGAGCTGGCGCATATAGGCGTTCATCAATCGTCTTTCTGCCCCACCGCATCGGAAACTTCGGTTTCACCGAACGTCTCTTCGTGGAAAACACCGCTGTGCGGCTCTGCCAGTCCCTTCGGGTCGGGGTGGATGATTATATCGGCATTCGGGTAGACCTCAATAAGTCTGTTCTCCGCAGCGATGATGATTGTGTGGGCATCCGCCAGGCTCAAACCCGGGTCGAGCTCGACATGCATCTGGATCAGGATCCACGGCCCCGATATGCGCGTGCGCAGCTGGTGGACATTGAGGATACGGGTATCGCCCAGCACCGCCGCCCGTATGGCGCTCAGGTCGTCGTCGCCCAGGGCCTTGTCCATCAGGTGGTCGGCGGCTTCGCGCAGGACGGTGATGGCGCCCCACAGGAACCACACGGCCATCACGAAACCGCCGATGGCGTCGAAGACGGGAAAGCCGAGCGCCGCTACGCCGATGGCGATGATGGCGATGATATTGGTGACGAAGTCGGTCAGGTAATGCATGCGATCGGCCGAGACGGCGACCGACTGGCCATCCTTCAGTGCCCGGTTCTGGAAGGCTACCAGCACGGCGGTCAGGATGATCGACAGGACCAGCACGGCCAGGGACCACCCCGATTGACGCACCGGATGCGGATGGAAAAATTCGCCGATACAGTCCTGCATGATCAGGGCGCCGGACGCAAAGACCAAGGCGGCCTGGAACAGGGCGCTGAAGGCCTCCGCCTTGCCGTGACCGAACGGATGCTCCTTGTCCGGCGGCGTGCGCGCATAGCGCACGGCGAAGAAGGTCACCAGCGAGGCCAGCAGGTCCAGTCCGGAGTCAGTGAGCGACGCCAGGATGGATGGCGAACCGGTTATCGCCAGCACCACGCCCTTTGTCACCACCAGGGTCGCCGATACACTGACCGACAGGATCGAGGCCAGAAGAACCTTACGCGCAGCATTGCCCGGCACTTTGGGTCCTGGCCCGGGCGAAGGGATTACGGAAGGGGATGTCATGCTGCCGTATTATCACGGTCACCCCCCGGCGCAACCCCAGAAGCACACTCCGGTCCGCCCAGGTGGCGAATCATGACCGCGCTGCAAACCTGTTAATAAATGGTAAATCCATCGTGGATTTTTGCGGCGAACGGGCCTAAGCCGGGCACCACGGAATCAATCTTGACAATATGCGCCGCGAACACGGCGCAGCCAGCCAAGGGGCATCGCCTATGTCACGCGTATGGATCAGCCGGACCGAAGCGCTCAAGCGTCTCGAAGTCAAACCGCAAACCCTCTATGCCTATGTCAGCCGGCAGCGCATCGCGGCAAAAAGCGATCCCACCCATCCGCGCAAGAGCCTCTACGCCCTCGACGACGTCGAACGTCTGTCGCGCCGCGCGCCCGGCCGCACCCCCGGCCTGCGCCAGGGCACGACGCCGCCGCAGGCTCCGCTGATCCAGGCGCTTAGCGGCGGCACCATCACCCGCGGCGAGGCCGCCATCGACACGGAGGTGTCGCTGACCGTCAACGGTCACCACTATTATCGCGGCCGCGACTGTCTCGACCTGGCCGCCAGCGACAATTTCGAAAGCGTCGCCGCTCTGTTGTGGCAGAGCGCCACACCCAACCCGTTCGGCCCTCTCAAGCCGCGTCCGGACGTCAACTTCCCGGGCGGCCCGCGCATGCGCGTCCTGTCGGTCCTGGCGCGCCGCCTCGAAGAAGACGCGGTCGCGGAAATGCATCCCGAGCGCGACCTGGGCCTCGAGGCCGCCAGCCTGGTCAACGAGATGGTCGACGCCATCACCAATGGTGGCCCGCGCCTCTTCTTCCACCAGCGCCTTGGCCGCGCCTGGAAAGTATATGACAACAAGGATATCGACCTGCTGCGCCGGGCGCTGGTCCTGTCGGCCGATACCAGCCTCGATGAATCAACCCTGGCCGCCCGCACCGCGGCGGCGTCGATGGGGCCGCTGGCGGCGGCGCTCAATGCCGGCTTCGCCACCCTGATGGGCCCCAAGCTGGGTGGGCGGATTTCCCGCGCCGAGCTCTACGTCACCCAGGTACGCCGCCAGGGCAATCCGCAACTGGTCGCCCGCACCCTGCTTAACCAGGGCCTGGAACTGCCGGGCTTCGAGGCCAACGCCTCGCCGTCGGAATATCTGCGCGCCCGCAACCTGATCGACGCCGCGCCGCATATGGGTGAGGACCTGAAGACCATCCTGAAGGTCGGCGAGGACCTGACCGGACAGCCCGCCGGCCTGTCACTGGCACTGGCCCTGATCGGCCGCCACCTCGACCTGCCGCGCGAAGCCCCGATGACGCTTTACGGCATTGGCCGCAGCGTCGGCTGG
This sequence comes from Asticcacaulis sp., assembly GCA_965246725.1. Lineage (GTDB taxonomy): Bacteria > Pseudomonadota > Alphaproteobacteria > Caulobacterales > Caulobacteraceae > Asticcacaulis. Next base: position 180,002 of record CBDFFG010000020.1, on the reverse strand, counting down.
CTGGCCCACGCCATCGAACAGATGCAGTCGGGCTCAGGCCCCAAGGCACGCCTGCGCTATATCGGCATTCCTCCGCATTTGCCGATCGCCGAGGAAGAAATTTTGCATCGCACCAATTAACAGCGCTCCGATAATGCATTATGACCCTGTGATATTATTTCACGGGGATCATCATGCATTATCTGTTAGCCGCACTGCTGGGCCTGATCGAAGGGTTCACGGAATTCCTACCCGTGTCTTCGACGGCGCACCTTCTCTTGTCCGAAGCCGTCCTGAAATTCCAGGATCCGGGCGGAAACTTCACCGTCATGATCCAGCTCGGCGCCATCCTGGCGGTCGTCGTCCTGTACTTTCAGCGCCTGTTCAAGGCGGTCATCACCCTGCCGACCTCGGCCGAGTCGCGCCGCTTCGCCATCAGCGTCCTGATCGCCTTCATCCCGGCCGTCGTCATCGGCGTCGTCGTCAAGAAGTCCGGCCTGCTCGACAGCATCTTCGAAAACATCCCGCTGATCTGTGCGGCACTGATCGTCGGCGGCATCGCCCTGTGGGCCGTCGATAAATATGCCCCTAAGCCGGTGCATCATGAATCGGACAAGCTCGACCTCAAGACCTCGCTGATCATCGGCCTGTTCCAGTGCCTGGCCATCATCCCCGGCATGTCGCGCTCGGGCTCGACCCTGATCGGCGCCATGGTGACCAAGGTCGACAAGAAGGCCGGTGCCGAGTTCTCGTTCTTCCTCGCCATCCCGACCATGGTCGGCGCCTTCGTCGTCGATTTCGCCGGCAGCCACAAATATTTGACCTCGGATCAGTACAGCAGCATCGCCATCGGCTTTATTGTCGCCTTTTTGGCCGCCCTTCTGGTCATAAAACCCTTCATCAATTTCGTGCAAAAGCGCGGATACGGCTTCTTCGCCCTGTGGCGCGTGGTTATCGGCGTCGCCGGTCTCGTCTGGTGGTTCGGCTTCGCCCATGCGGCCTGAACAGATTAACGCACTGAGTCGCTTGGAAATAAGGTACTCAGTTTCCTTTATGCACTATCCATGATTATGATTAATTTTTTGAAAAAAATTTAATTCGAGATATTGACATTTCTCGAATCATTTTATTTTCACCTTTTGCTTTTAAGGTGGATCTCGAGAGGCTTCCCGAGGTCCCCATATGTACCAGTCAGTATCGGCTCGCACGGATATGCCCAATCCGCCTGTTGAGCCCGCGTCATCGGCCAGCGTACCCGGCAATGACGTCCCCGCATCCGTAGACGGATGCTCGCCAAAAACGGCAATCAATGCCCCTATTGCACTGGGCGTCATGACCGCCCTGTCCATGGCGCTTAGCGCTTGCGGCGGCAGTAGCGGCGCCGGCAGCAGCACTGTGTCCGCCGCCAGCGGTATCAGTATCCGCCCGACGGGTGGCGCGGTTGCCGCGGCAGCCATAAGCGATGCCGATGCGGCCCGCTTCCTTCTGCAGGCTCAGTTTTCGGCCAGTGACAGCGATATTGCCGCTGTCAAGGCGAAGGGGTATTCGGCCTGGCTCGATGCCCAGTTCGCCGGCACGCCCAGCCAGACGGCATGGGCCTGGCTCGATTCCCGCGGTTACAATATCGCGGACTCGTCGGCAAACTACTATAATCATAACTACTGCGACAATCTCGCCTGGCGAATGCTGATGACCGGCGACGACCAGTTGCGCAAGCGCACGGCCCTGGCCCTGTCGGAAATGATGGTCCTCAGCTCGGACTCGGTCGTCAACGGCTGGCCCTACTACTTCATGGCCGCCTACTGGGACCTGCTGACTACCGATACCTTCGGTAATTTCCGCACCCTGCTGGAAGACATCACCCTGAACGCGGCCATGGGGAACTTCCTCAACATGAACCGCAGCGTCAAGGAAAACGCCACGACCGGCGCCCAGCCGGACGAGAACTATGCCCGCGAGATCATGCAGCTGTTCACCATCGGACTGTACCAGCTCAATGACGACGGCAGTTACAAGACCGACGCCTCCGGCAATCGCATCGAGACCTACACCTTGAGCGATGTCAGCAACCTGGCGCGCGTCTTTACCGGCTACCTGATCAATATGAACACCTCGCCCCTGTCGAGCGTATTGTGGCGGGTCCAGACGGTGGCCACGCCGCAGTTCACCCGCGAACGCATGGTGCTGACACCCAAGACGCACTCGACACTCGCTGCCACCTTCCTCGGCACCACCATCCCGGCCAACACCGACGGGGCGGCAGCCTTCAAGACAGCGCTCGACACCTTGTTCAACCATCAGAACCTGCCGCCGAACTTTGCGCGCCAGATGATCATGCGCCTGGTGACGTCCAACCCCAGCCCGGCCTATGTCGGCCGCGTCGCAGCCGCCTTCAAGGATAACGGCTCGGGCGTCCGCGGCGACCTGAAAGCTGTGTGGAAGGCCATCCTGACCGACCCGGAAGCCCGTACCCTGTCCACAGATCCGTTGGCCGGCAAGCTGCGTGAGCCGATCGTCCGTCTGACGCAATGGGCCCGCACCTTCAATGCCACCAGCACGACGGGCAAGTGGGAGATCGGCAATATGATGACAGCCATGGGCCAAAGCCCCGGCCGGTCTCAGTCGGTGTTCAACTTCTTTCGACCCGGTTACGTCCCGCCGCACACCGCTATCGCCGACAAGGGCCAGGTCGCCCCGGAATTCCAGATCCACAGCGAAAGCACCACGGCCGGCTATATCAACCTGATGGTCGGCGCCATCCACGACGGCATCAAGGACGTCAAGGGCGACTACTCCGCCCTGGCCTCGCTTGGCACGGCCGACCTGGTCGCCTGGCTGAACCTGCATCTTACGGCCAACCAGCTGTCCGCCAATAGCCTGGCGATCATGCAAAAAGCCGTCGACGGCATGAACGCCGCAACCGACAAAACGACCCGTATCATGGCAGCTGTCCTGCTGGTCATGACCTGCCCCGAATATATGGTCCAGAAGTAAGCACATGTTCATCAATCGTATTCCCGATCTCAGCCGCCGCGCCTTCCTGCAACGGGCGTCCGCCCTCTCGGTCGTCGGCGGCGGCAGCGCCCTGGCGCTCAACCTGGCCGCCGCCGGTGAAGCTGCCGCCCAGGAGGCGACAGACTACAAGGCCCTGGTCTGCGTGTTCATGGCCGGCGGCAACGACTATGCCAATACGGTGGTCCCCTACGACACCACCAATTACGACCGCTACAGCGCCATTCGTGGCGGTGGCGCCGGCCGTACCCGAGGCGGTATCGCGCTTGGCCGCGACGAACTGACGCCGACCGCGCTTTCACCCATCGTCAACCAGACCCTGACCGACGACCTGCAGTATGCCCTGTCGCCTCAGCTGACCAACCTGGCCGCCCTGTTCCGCATGGGCCGCGCCGCCGTGCAGCTCAATGCCGGAACGCTTATCGCGCCGACAACCCTGGCCCAGTACACCAGCGCCAACCGCGCCGCCTATCCCCTGCCGCCCAAGCTGTTCTCGCACAACGATCAGCAGTCCTTCTGGCAGGCGCTCGGCGCCGAAGGTGCAACGACGGGCTGGGGCGGTCGCCTCGGCGACATGGCCCTGTCATCCAACGGCAACAGCGCCCTGACCTGCATCTCGGCTGCCGGCAATGCCGTCTTCGTCTCCGGCAATTCGGCGATCCAGTACCAGATCGGCCTCAACGGCGCCGTAGCGGTCAGCACCGCCAAGAGCACGGCCTATGGTTCGTCGGCGATATCGGCAGCCATGCGCCAACTGATCACCCAGTCAAGCGGCAATATCATGGAGAACGAGTTCGCCAAGGTGACGGCGCGCTCGCTGAACCTGGAAAACACGGTCAATACGGCGCTCACCAAGGTCAATCTGACGACCCCGTTCGACACCAATAACGCTTCCAACAACCTTGCCGACCAACTCAAGATCGTCGCCCGCCTGATCGGCGCCCGCAACGCGCTTGGCATGACCCGCCAGGTCTTCTTCGTGCAGCTCAACGGTTTCGATATGCACGACGACCTGCTGGTCAATCACGCGCCGCAGATGGCCTATCTCGATGAAGCGATCGGCCAGTTCTACAAGGCCACCGTGGAAATGGGCGTTGCCGACAAGGTGACCACCTTCACGGCATCGGACTTCGGCCGCACCCTGTCGTCGAACGGCGATGGTTCCGACCATGGCTGGGGATCGCATCACTTTATCGTCGGCGGTGCCGTAAAGGGCGGTCGCTACTACGGTACGGCGCCGCACGTCTCGCTCAGCACCGACGACCAGGTTGGCCAGGGCCGCCTGTTGCCGACGACCTCGGTCGACCAGATCGCCGCGACGCTCGGACGCTGGTTCGGCGTATCCTCGTCACAGTTGCCGACCGTCCTGCCCAATATCGGACGCTTCGCCACCTCGAACCTCGGCTATTTCGGCTGATGGATTTCAGTAGAAGAAAAAAGGGCGACAGGTTTTCCTGCCGCCCTTTTTTCTTGCGCCCTATTATTGTGCGGGGCCTTCGCCCGGCGCCACCTTGTCGGCGACCACCGCCGGGTCGGGCGTTACCGCCACGATATCCGCTGCCGCGACGGCCTTGGTGTCAGCCTGGGTTTCCGTCTTTGGCACGTGCTTGAAACGCTTGCTGTATTCGATGAACGGGTCTTCGACGAAGCGGTAGGTTAGGGCAGCCACGGCGATCGAAATGACGAAGACGGCGGCGACCATCAGGGGGCCGCTCATGCCCAGGGCATGCAGGGTGACGATGGTCAGCGAGTGGATCAGATAGACCGAGTAGCTGATCACGCCGAGATACTGCAGCCAGCCGGATTGCGCGCGCAGGAAATAGCAGGCGGCAAAGACACTGAGGCCGAACGACCATGAGACAATGACGCACACCACATCTGGGGAATGGTCCTTGGCGCCCCGCGACAGACCGAACCCGACCAGCAGGGCCGAGAAGATGACGGCGATATAGATGCCGAGCATGGTGTAGAAGAATTGCTTCGTCACCGCGCCATCGTGGTAGCGCAGCCACAACAGGCCCAGGAAGCAGATGACCAGCAGGCTGATCCGCCCAAGCGGAATGCGGATTTCCGGGATATGGGCGATGTGCGACGCGTGGGCAATGTGGCTGAGGCCGGCGACCGACAGCAGGGCGACCAGGACCAGGATCGGCGGGTAGAAGACAGCCTTATGCTTCTTGTTCATGCCGAGCCAGAACAGGCCGGCAAAGACGATGTACCAGATCAGTTCGATAAACAGGGTCCACGAACCGCCGACAAAGTCGGGAAAGCCGATCCACGCCTGGGCGAAGAGCAGGTGTGGCAATAGCTTCAGTGGATTGGGAAGGGGCCCTTTCATCAGGAACAAATGGACGCCGAGGGTGGCGAACATGATGACGAAGTAGAGCGGATAGATGCGCAGGGCCCGCCGGATCCAGAAGACGGTCAGGTCCTTCACCGACTCCAGGCTTTTCGGGATGATGTAACCGCTGACCAGGAAGAAGATGACAACCCCGACCTCGCCGAAATTGATCACGGTCTGGCCGAAGCCGTCCCGGGTCAGGGGCAGGAGACCTGCGCCTTCCATCGAGTGCTGGAACATGACGCTGATCGCCGCCAGGGCGCGGCAGATGTCGAGAAAGCCGAAACGTTTAGCGCCCGCGGCCGGTAATTTGGTCATAAAATGCCCCACGCCTGAAATATGGGTCGCACCTTATTCCGGTTGCGTGTGCACTGCAATAGACCGGGGGCGGCGATAAAGGCGTGAGTTATCTCAAATCCGATAGCTAAGCCGCGCGGATGACCTCGAGGAAGGCGTCGACCTCTTCCGACATGGCGCGGACCTGGTCGTTGAGATTGCCGGCGCCGCTCAGGACATGGGCGGAATTTTCCGAAGTGCTTTGCGACGCCTGGGCGACCTGGCGCAGGTCGGAATTGATGGTGTCGGCGCCATGCGCCACCTGGCTGACATTGTTGGCGATTTCCGCCGTGGCGGCGCTTTGCTGGGTGACGCCGGCGGCAATGGCCGAGGCAACGCCGTTGATGCGGTCGATGGTGTCGCTGATCGAGCGGATGGCATCGACCGTCTCGTCGGTCACGGCCTGCATGGTCTGGATATGGTCGCGGATCTCGCTGGTGGCGCGGGTGGTCTGGGCCGATAGGTTCTTGACCTCGCCGGCGACGACGGCGAAGCCGGCCCCGGCCGCACCGGCGCGGGCGGCCTCGATCGTGGCGTTGAGCGCCAGCAGGTTGGTCTGGGCGGCGATATCCTGGATCAGGGCGACGACATCGCCGATGCGCGCAGCGGCGCCGGCCAGGTTGTCGACCGTCTGGCTGGTCTTGTGGGCCTGTTCGGTGGCGGCCTGGGTCATCAGGGTCGTCTCTTCGACCTGGCGGCCGATTTCCGATATCGACGCCGACAGTTCTTCGGTGGCCGAGGCAACCGTCTGCAGGTTGGACGAGGATTGCGAGGTGGCACTGGCCATCGATGCCGAACGCTGGTCGGCCTCGCGTGCGGCATCGTCGAGATTGCGGGCGGCCGAATTCAGGTCGCGCGACGTCTGATTGACGCGGTCGGCGACGGCCTTGATCTGGCGCTCGAAGCTTTCGGCACTCTTGAGCACCTGGCGGGCATTGAGGGCGTCGGCTTCCAGCTTTTCGCGCGCGGCGGCCTGCTCGACCTCGAGGCGCTGAACTTCGGCCGAGGACTTCTTGAAGGCCGAGACGGCATGGGCGATTTCGCCGACCTCGTCCTGGCGGCCCTCGTAGGGCACATTGGCGACGTCGTGGCCGGCCACGAGGTTGTGCAGCATATTGGCCAGGGCCTTGAGCGGCACGGAAATATGGCGGACGACGACGAAGTTGATGATGCCGCCGGCCAGCAGGGCCAGGACACCGACCAGGGTGCCGATGAACAGGATGGTCTTGGAGGTATTGTCGAACTTGGCGTCGGCGGCCGTGGCGCGCGTTTCGCTGTCCTGGGCGAGGCTGAGCAACGGCTTGACCATCTTCTGGCAGGCTTCGTCGATATCGCCGTCCAGCGCGCGGATCTCCGGCGTCATCTCGGCATTGGCGTCGAGGACCGGCAGCATCTTCTGCTCGAACATATCGGTATAGGCGTGGAAATTGCTCCGCGCCTGATCGAGCAGGGCCTTATCCTCGGGCGCGCTGATCTGCGACGCCATGTCGGTAAAGAGGCTTTCGGTCTTCTGCTTTTCTGCCGCCCAGTCGCTGCGCGTCTGCGTCAGCTGGTGATTGATCTCGGCATCGGCAATGATCTGGTAGAGAGCCGCACCCTGGGCCGACAGCTTCTGCGCCGCGCTGGCCGTGCGCACCAGTGCCATCCCGTCGTCCTGCAAGGTACGCAGGTCGCTGAGCGTGTCCCAGGCGCCGACGATAAACCCGCCCATGGCAAAAACGAAAACCAGGGAAGCAAAGGACAGCTTATGGCCAATGGACAGTTTCATGGTACGCCGACTCCAACCTACGCGAATGGAAAGAGTGTTAGGCCGCTATGGTTAAAGAAACCTATCCGTGTGCAGTCCTGCACGCAAAGGTGATGCACCCCTTACCGGATAAGGAAAAGCGCGCTCAAAATAACTGTACGATTTCAGGAAACTAATACACAAAAACCGGCGGCGAAATAATTCGGCGCCGGATTGCGAAATCAGGCCGCGACGGCGAACTGACCGTTCTTGCGGAAGCGCCACAGATAGGTCGGGACGATCGATTCTACCGCAATCGGGGCAATGCCGAGGTCCTTGAGGCCCTTTGCGCCGGCCGAGACGACATTGTCGGTCTTCAGCATCAGCACCTGGTCGCTGGTCAGCAGCGGCTTGACCGGGGTGATCGACAGGATGTCGCCGGCAACGCCGATGGCGCTGGCGGCCGCGAACGGCAGATAGACCAGGGGACGCGGGCACATGATTTCGGACGCGACATAGGTCAGCAGGTCCTTGAAGGCGAAGACTTCCGGGCCACCCAGTTCGTAGGTCTGGCCATAGGCGCGGCTGTTGCCGAGGGTGCGCGCCACCGCTGCGGCTACGTCGCCGACATAGACGGGCTGGAACTTCGTCTTGCCCCCGCCGATCGACGGCAGGAAAGGAAGAAGCTTGATCTGGCCGGCCAGGCTTGTGAAGAAGCTGTCCTGAGCGCCGAAGATAACGCTGGGGCGCAGGATGACGGCCTGCGGCAGGGCCTTGAGCACGGCCTCTTCGGCCTTGCCCTTGGAGGCGTAATAGCTGGAGCCGTTCTTGACGCCGGCGCCGAGCGCCGACATCTGGACAAAGTCGCGGATGCCGCGCTCGGCGGCCAGTTTGGCGATCGTGGCCGAGGCCTGGCGATTGACGGTTTCGAAGCTTTGCGACATGCCATGGTTGATGATGCCGACCAAGTTGACGACGGCCGAGGCGCCTTCGAGCGCACGAACGATGTCGGCGTCCTTCTTGACGTCGCAGCGGACGACCTGGATCTGGCCGACATCGCCGGCGGGCTTCAGGTCATAGGCGAGGGTTGCATGACGGACGGCGACACGAATGCGCCAGCCTTGCTTGGCAAGGGCGCGAACCACCTGCTTGCCGACAAAGCCCGAACCGCCGAAAACCGTGACCACCTGCGTCATGACCGTATCCTTGAAATTCACATGCTGCACGATGGCCGATCAAAACGGCGCAGGGTGCAAATCATTCGATAACCCAAGGTGTTCGCATCCGCAACCGGTCAGGCCGCAGGAGGCGTGGAAATCGTGTTTTCAGCCCCCCTGTGGAATACGTTCCATCGGTGTGTATTGACAATCCGGTGTAGGAAAAATCAAATCGGCCGCAAATTCTGGGGGAATAATCATGAAGCGACTTTTACTGGCGGCGGCGACTATCCTCTGCGCTGCGGCGGCATCGGAGCACGCGTCGGCCGTGGTTCCGGCCCGACCTGAGAATTTTCCGCTCTCAGCCGATGAGAAGGCGAAAATCCTCGCAGCCGCTGAGGCCGGCGATACCTATGCTCAATATCAGATGGGTGAGATTAACGACTTCTGGCCGGGCGAAACGCCGAACTATGTCGAAGCGATACGGTGGTATGAAAAGGCCGCACATGGCAACTATCCCGATGATCGCGTGCAGCAGTTGAAGGCGTTTATCGCGGAGCATGCACACCTGTATGCCGAGGCGCAAACCGGGGACGCTGCGAAACTATACGCTTTCGCTATTCATACCCCGCATCGCGCAACGGGGCTTGCGGGTGACGACTCTAAGCCGCACTGGCTGTTCCAGGCGGCGAAAGCCGGTTCTGCCGATGCCCAGGCGGAAGTCGGAGAACTGTATTTTCGGGCCTATTATCTCCGCCGTTCGGGCCAGCAAAGTTATGGCGTGGAAACGGAGGAAATGGGGCCTCCGGAAGATGTCACCAATCCCGGTTTTTGGGACATCCCGAACTTCAAAGGAGAGGCGGATGACACGGATATCGGAAACGCTATCCTCTGGCTGAGCAAGGCAGCAGGTGCGCCTGGCGATAAGGGTTGGAGAGCTTATGATCTCGGCATCGCCTATCTTGTGCAAGGCCCCACCTTCGATCCTGTCAAAGGTCGGTTCTGGCTGGGCAAGGCGCTGACGCTCGGACCGGACATTCCCGCCAGTGCGTGCCAACTCGACTTCACCGGCAGTCTTGAACTTCTGCCCCTAGCCGACTTCTCCCGTTTGATTTCCGTGAGACAGGCGCCAGACTACAATGCGGCGATGAGATGCTATCGAAGCACACAACCGCAACGTCGCGAAGCGGTTTGGTTCATGGGATATATGTACCACAGGGGGCTTGGAACCGTACGGAATGACGAACGGGCGATACAGTTGCTGACAGACGCCCAAAAGACCGATTACGCGCCTGAAGCTCTCTACGAACTAAGTCTTCTCTATCGGGACAGCCCGTCAATCCCACATGACCGTGTAAAAGCCTATATACTGGTCTCAGAAGCGATTAATCGTATCGCCTATGCACCGCATAGCTCATGCCCTGGCCGGGATATCTACGCCGAAAAGGCCGGTGAAACCCCCGCCATGCGTGAGGACCAGTATCACCTGTATCTCACACTCTCTGCTACCCAAAAGGCCGCAGCCGACGGATACCTGAATGCGGAAGGCATCTGGTCGCACAGCGCATTGCCGCCACCTTACCCACCCATTACGATGCCGTGTGTCTAACGGCCGTGTAGGAATTAGGAAAGAATGGTCCAGACGCCGGCCCAGACAAGGCCGCTGAGCGTTACGAGGCCAAGCAGGCTCCAGCCGAATGGGATCTTCTGGCCGTCGAGATCGCGCGAACGGGTGCCGTAAGCGCCCGAAGCGTTTTCGAGGGTCTGACGCAGGGCATCCTGCATTTCGATCGCGGGGGAAGACATGGCTTTCATTTGACTCGGGTCCGTTACCAGGGAGACGGGGGAGATATCCTTCGCCATGTCTTCGGATTCTGAAGACACCGGCTGAGGCGCGGGCGACATATTCAAACGGGGCATGGCTTTGATTCCTCTCAGCGGATGATCCCGTTATGAATGAAAACGGTTAAATCTTGGTGTGTATTTCAGCCCATTCTGAAAGATGTTGAGAATTAATCGGCACACCCCCTTATCACATTGTTTACCATAAGCTCGCAATCAGGCGGTAAAATGGCCCACCTAAAGATTATGTTAGGATTTGAAATCATGTTGCGACGCAAAATTTACTTATTGTTTATTACGCCGCGGCGCAAAAACGCCAATCAAATTGCAGTATTTTCGCCCTGAATAATCAAGACAATTAAAGATTACAGGAGTTATATACATAGTAAAAATTGGTATTAAATTGTTACATCGCTCGGATATTCGCCATTATCCCGACATGTCTGCTTGCTAGGCAGCAGGCCTTGACCCTATGGTGCAGCGCCACAAAGGGCCCTCTCCTCGAAAAGGATGCAGATACAGTGATTGCGGGTTGGGGCGATCTCAGGCAACGGGCGGGTGAAGTCCTGCCACGCCTGATGGAGTATCTGGGGCGCTACTGGATCATCCCCCTTGGCCTGGCTGTGCTGGCCCTTATGGGATTCCAGCCGCAGCTGGCGCGCCAGGTGGCAACTGTTTTCCTGTTCTGGCACTACATCATCGCCATCGGTATACCGGTCCTGGTTCTCTGCGCCATCCGCTGGCCACGGGCGCGCCTGACCTGCGGCGTCCTCGCCGCGATAGCCGTCCTCACCTTTACCTGGCCATGGCTGGAAGACCTCAATGCCAATGGCGCCCAGCCGAAGACGACGGTGCTGAAGGTCGTCACCTACAACTGGCGCATCGACAACAAGGACCGCGACACCTTCCACGCCTGGCTGCTGACGGAAAAGCCCGACCTGATCGCCATCGAGGAGTTCAAGAAGCGCGGCGTCTCCGACTGGCTCTATCCGATGTTCCCCTACCGAACCAAGCTGTCCGGCGGCAGCGACGTCATACTGTTGTCGCGCTACCCCTTGCGCGGCCAAGGGTTTGCCAAGATCTACGGCCGGGTGATCATTCGCACTATATTGACGACGCCGGAAGGCGACAGCATCGTCTACGCCATCCACCCGATGACCCTGCGCAGCGATTCCGAACTGACCCAGCGCAATGCCTACCTGGCCTCGGTCGCCCAGGCCCAGTTCACGCACGACAAACGCGTCATCGTGCTTGGCGACTTCAACACGACACGCTGGGATCCTTACTTCCGCCAGTTGCGCAAGGCCGGCGGCATGCATGAGCAGCCGTGGCTGTTCCCGCCGGTGACGCGCATTCTGCAGGCCAACAAGATTCTGCCCTTCGGTTCGCCCATCGACCATATCCTGGTGCACGGCGGTCATCTCAGCGGCTGTCACACCGGCCCCGCCATGGGCTCGGACCACGTGCCGATGATCTGTCATGTCAGGCTGAGGCCGTAAAAAACTACGCCTTAAAGAACTCCCCCCTTTCGAAGGAGAAGTTCTTAAAAGGAGTTACTTCTTCCCGCCGAGCAGGCCTTCGGCGGCGCCGTCGACGGCGTGGACGACCGGCACGATCGGGGTCCAGCCCTTGGAGGCGACCTTGTCGAAATGGGTCTTGGGGTCATAGGTGACGATGCCCGGCACGAAGGCCTGCGCCGTCAGGTTGCCGGTGACGCTGAGCAGCTGGGCCGCGGCGACATACTGGGTGCGCTGGGCATTGACCAGGTCGAGCTGGGCCGACTTCAGTTCCTGCTCGGCATTGAGCACTTCGATATTGGTGCGCAGACCGACCTGCTGTTCGGTCTTGACGCCTTCGGCGGCGACCTGGGCGGCCTTGACCTGCTCCTGGTTCGAGGTGACGGCCGAGCGCGCGGCGATCATGTTCGACCAGGCCTGCGACACGGTCGACACCACCGTGCGGCGGGTCTCTTCGACCGTCAGCCTGGCGGCCGTTTCATTTTCCAGCGCCTGGCGCACGCGCGAGCCATTGAGGCCCGACGAGAACAGCGGCACCGAAACGCGCAGGGTCGCCGAGGTCGAGGCATTGACATTGCTCAGCTGGCCGGCAACGCCGCTCTTGCCCGACGATACCGACAGCCGACACTGGGGCCGAAGGTCGAACGGGCTTCCTTGATGCGCGCCAGGGCAGCGTCATCGGCGAACTGTGCCGCGGCCAGGTCGGGATTGTTCTTCTGGGCGGTGTCGAGGGCGCCGTTGAAGTCGCTGGGCATGCCCGGCAGGTCGGGCGTGGCTTCGAGGGCGACCGGCGCCTGGTCGACAATGGCGACGTAAGATGCGCGGTCCGAATCGAGCTGGGCCTGGGCCGAGGCCAGACCGGCGGCCGAGGCCGACAGACGGGCCTGGGACTGGGCGACGTCGGTGCGCGTCAGCTGGCCAGCCTCGAACTGGGCCTGGGTCTGGTCGAGCTGCTGCTTGAGGATGTCGTAATTGTCCTGGCTGATCTGCAGCGACTGCTGGTCGCGCTGGACGGCGGTATAGACGCTGATGACATTGAGCAGCAGGGTGGATTCCGCCGAACGCAGGCCTTCCTGGCCCGACTGTACAGTAGCCTTGGAGGCATCGAGCGAGGCCGAAAGGCCGCCCGAGGCGAACAGGGTCTGGCTGGCCGACAGGCTGACGGCCTGCAAGGAGCGGTCCCCGGTCAGGGTCTGGGCCCGGTCGGCATAGGACTGGTCGGCGCTCAAGGACAGGCTGGGGCCGAACTGCGAACGCGTCTGAACATAACCTTCGTCGGTGGCGCGCTGCTGCGCCCGCGCCTTGCCCAGGACCGGGCTCTGGCTGTAGGCCATCGCAATCGCGTCGGACAAGGTTTCAGCACTTGCCGAAACGGCGCACAGCGCCAGGAGCGAAATCCCGCTCGCAAAAACAATACGCATATGCCCCAGTCCCATGGTCTAAGTCGTGGCTTATAGTCGCCACCGAATTGCAAATCCCTGCCGCAAAAGCTTCAACACATGTTTAAGCGTGACAGGCCGGGCGACAGATTGCCAGAACGTCGTCATTCTGGCGAACGGCTTTTTGCAATTTGGCCGCAATTACAACGCAGCGCGGCAAACGTGCCGCACTTTTCCCCCGCCTCGCCTTCGCACTCGCGAGATAAAACCCCGTTCGAGTCATAATTCCGCCGATTTTAGTCGCTCATTTCGCAGGCGGCGACGGTTACGCCTGCCCTGAGCACTTCCCGATAAAGTGGACCCCACTTTTGGCTCCGCCGAACTTCGTTTCGGATAAGAAGTGCGATAAAACAAAAGTCCACAGCGGGAGTGCTCCATGCGCAGCGGCATCTTCACCTGGTTCCGGCAGGCTTTTTCCAAACCCGGCGACGCCAAACCCTGCGACGAACATATAGACCTGAACCGCCGCCGTATGGCCCTGACCCTGGCTCCCGCCCTGCTGCCGATCGCCAGTGCTGCGGCCACTGCACGCGCCGATACGCAAACACCGCTTCCGGCCGCAGCCGGCTACACGTCCCTGGTCGCCCATGGCGGCGCCGGCGACGGCCGCACACCCGACGACAGGGCGCTGATCGCTGCGGCGCAAACCGGCAAACCGATCGACGCAACCTTTGCCAGTCACGGTTTAAGCGACGGTGCCGCCATCGACCTCAGTGGCCGCGACCTTATCTTGCGCAACATCACCCTGGTGGCGGACGGCCACGCCGATGTCGCCGTCGGCGGCAAGGCCGATCCGTCCGTGACAATCACCCTGGCGGCCTCCACTGTCGAAGCCGGGGCGCGCTATCTCGACTATAGCGCGCTGAGCGGCGATCTCGACGCCGATCAGTGGCTCTATATCTACGGCCATCTTTACGGTGCCTGGACAACCAATGGCGGCCGCGTCTGCGGCGTCGGCTACCTGTGCCGGGTGCGCCAGGTCGATCGCCAGGCCCGGCGCATCTGGCTGTATCACTATATTCCCGAAGCCCTCGACACCGATACGGTCGACGATGGCTCGGGCCATGAAACCACCTATACCCTGACCGTTACAAAAGTGCTGCCGCAACGGGTCGATATCGCCGGCCTCAGCCTCGACCGTGTCTCGCTGCTGGCGCGCTACGTTATCGACAGCTCGGTCGAGGCGCGGCTGGCCGACACGGTCAATGACGGTTTCGGTCTCCATGTCGACATCGCCAACAATCTGCGCGTGACCGCCGATTCCATCGCCAGGCCGACCTCGGGCGGCCGGCATTCGCTGACCCTGGAAAACATCTATGGCGGCGTCATCGATTTCAAGGCGTCGGCCGTCAACTTCTCGAACGCGACGAAGATCGGCGCAGTGGCCAAGACCCTGCGCGCCAACGGCCTGACCCATTGCGAGGTGCGCTCGCAGGTGCTGGGCGCCGGCCTCTACGCCAATACGGTCCACGGCATGATCGGTGGACGCTTCACCGCCTATACGGCCGATCCCGGCACCTACGACACCGACAACCACATCACGACAAATAACCGCAACGACGCCAACAACTTCATCTATATGCGCCGCGGCGCACAGGTCGATGTCAGCTGTATCGAGCTCGACTCGACCGGCCTCGAGGTCTTCGGCGCCCATGACAGCGAGATCATCGGCTGTCATCTGCAGAAGAGCCGGGCGGGCACCCCAAATACCGACTGCGGCATGCTGTCGATCAAGGGCATCTGCCGCAACCTGACCGTCCGCAACCTGCACGTACAGACCCGCAATGACCGCAACATGGTCGTACGCCTGGAGTTCGACGAGATTCATCGGGGCGTCCAGCAGCGCGACATCACCTTCATCGCCCCCTATATCGACTGCGACAGCTACGGCATCAGCACGCGCGGCGCCCATATCGTCAAGGCGACCTCCGTCACCCAGGCCGCCGGCACCGCGGTGGTAACCGCCCGGCGCCACCAGCTGGCCACGGGCATGCGCGTCCGCCTGTCAGGCTACGACCAGGCCGCCTATAATGGCGACTTCGCCATCACGGTCACCGATGCCGACAGCTTCACCTTTCCGCTCGTGGCGGACGCCCCGGCGCAGGCCAGCGGCAAGGGCGTCATCACCGTTATCTGCGATATGCGGGTGCGCGTCCTGGGCGGCTATATCAAGGCCTGCCGCCCGGTGACGCAGGACCGCATGCACGATAATATCACGCTCGACGGCACCACCTGCGAGGTCAACCTCAAGCCCGAAGCCACGACGGGTATCCCGCCCGGACATAACCTGACCCTGCTCGGCAACGGCAATACCCTGCGCAACCTCAACCTGACCGGAACCGCAGGGATGGAGCGCCGTGCCGTGGCCAGCGAAGGCTATGGCACTACGGTCGAGAACGTCCAGTCGGACGGCGGCGTCTTATACCAGGGCGCCCATCTCGACCGCTTCAACCTGGCCGGCCTGCACAATACCAATATGAAGGTGCAACTGGCGGCCCAACCTTTGGTCTTCTGGCCGGAAAGCGACGGTAGCTTTTCGATCGACGCCAAGGACGCCGACGACCTGCAGGCCGTCGATACCGGCGCCTGGCCCCAGGGCTATCGCGTGCGCGAACGCAATGCCCCGTCCCGCGACACCGGCTGGATGCTGGCGCACGGAAAATGGACACGGACCTGAGGCCGAACCTGATACCGAAATTGGTCCGCAAAATTTTTTTTGCTCTGCAACATAACTATGCTAGTTTCGCGTTCGTCCGGTCCCGCCGGAACGATTTCCACACAGCCCAATACTGATGCCGGGTGCCCGCCCGGCCTCGCCGCACATTTTTTCTACATTTGGTTAAGACATCACCGGTTAGAAGTGGACAGGCGCATGGCTGCCGTCCGCATGCCTGCCTCCAGCCCCTGTACCCGCCTGCCCGGGCGGACGCATGATTGAAAGACTACGATGACAAACATCCGCAAAGCCGCCATCGACGGCCTCGTCTGGGGCATCTTCGGCAAGGTCCTGCTGATCCTGTTCAATTTCGGCACGCTGATGATCACCAGCCGCCGGCTGTCGGCCGAGGAATTCGGCATCTATACGGCGGCAGTCATCTTCGTCGACTTCAGCTTCGGCCTGGCCAACTCGACCTTCGGCACACCGCTGATCATGAAATCCGACCTGACGGTCGAAGAGGAACGCGGCGGCTTCGCCTCCTTCCTCTGTCTCGGCCTGCTTGTCGGCGTGATCCTGGCCGCCGGGTCAAGCCTCATCGAGCAAGCGATGAACGTAAAAGGGCTGGCGACGCCGCTTCTGTGTATCGGCGTGCTGATGCCGATGCGCATCATGTCCGGCTATTATGGCTCGATGCTGCTGCACAAGCTCGACATGCGCTATTACCAGCTGACGCAGAACCTGCCGCAGATCCTCGGCAGCGTCGTCACCATCGTCGGCGCCATCATCGGCTGGGGCGTCTGGTGTCTGGTCGCAGGCTTTGTCGTCGCCACCGTCAGCGAATTCGGCATGACCTTCTTCCGTTCCAAGGCGCAGAACCGCTTCCCCGCCTCGTTCGAGCCGATCAAGCGCCTGCTGCACATCGGCACGGCAACCTCGTCGACCCGCATGATCAACTTCGCCGCCACCAATTCCGACCGCTTCATCATCAGCCACAATTTCGGCGCCGCCAGCCTGGGTCTGTATGCCCGCGCCTACAGCCTGATGATGGTGCCGTTCCGCCTGCTGGGTCTGATCGTCGGCCGCGTCTTCCTGTCGATCTTCTCCAAGGTCAAGGACAACGAGGAGCGCTACCGCACCGTCCTCAACCGGATCCTCGCCATCCAGGCCATCGTCTATATTCCGCTCAGCATCGGCCTGGCTTTCGCCAGCCCGCTCCTGGTCACCATCGTGCTCGGCAAGGGCTGGGAACAGACCATCCTGCTCAGCCAGATCCTGTTCTGCGCCCTGTTCGCCCGTCTCGGTTATGAAATCAGCATCAATGCCTTCGCCGCCGTCGGCGAGGTGTGGATCCTGGTGTGGCGCCAGGTCGTCTATTTCGGCATGTGCCTGGTCCTGTGCCTGAGCGGCTTCTTTATCGGCACGGCCATGGAAAAGGCCGGCGTCGCCGGCGTCAACGGCCTGGTCGGCGTCGCCTGCGGCACGGGTCTGGCCATTATCGGCTTCTACCTGCTGTCGATCTGGCAAATCTGCACGCGCTTCAAGTGCTCGATGTGGACCATCGGCCGGGCGCACCTGGTCGGCCTGGGCATCGGGCTGATCGCCGCCGCTGTTGCCGCCGGCGCTACCGTCCTGTTCAACAGCACCTTTGCTGCGCTGAACTTCCACAACATCTTCGGCATCGCCGTCTACTTCCTGGCCTGCGGCGCCCTCTACCTGCTGACCGGCAAACGTATCATCGGTATCGAATTCGCTGCCGGTCGTGAGGAAATCGTGCGTATGGTGACGTCGAAGCTGCTGAAGAAGCGTTCGGTGGCCTAGAGCGCGATGCCATAAAGTGGATACCACTTTTGGCTTAAATTGCGCGACCAACCAAAGACTTAGAGCATGGACCTGAGCGAAGCGAAGGCCGTCATGCTCTAAACAAGAACCTAAAATACCGGGCGGAATAGATGAAGATCGGCAAGATCAAAAAGAAGGTCGTCACCTGGGCGACACGGGTATGCGCAAGCTTTGCAGCCAGTCCGCTGCTGATCCATACGGTCAGGCCGTATCTCTACAGGCTGGCCGGCTATAATGTTCACCCCAAGTCGCGTATCCGCGATGGGGTCATCATAAAATACGGCGACCGCGGCTGGATCAATATGCCCAAGGGCACGGTCGTGTCGCAGGGCTGTTTCTTCGATACGGCCGGCGGCATCGATATCGGTGAGCACGTCACGGTCGGCCACTTCGCCCATGTCTACAGCGGCACCCATGCGGTCATGCCGTCCGTCTACCGGCTCGACCTGCTCAACCTCGAGCTCAAGCCGGTCCGGATCGAACGCGGCTGCTGGATCGGCGGGCGGGCCACCATCCTGCCGGGCGTGACCGTAGCCGAGGGTTGCGTCATCGCCGCCGGCAGCGTCGTCGCCAAGTCGACCGAGCCCAACGGCCTCTACGCTGGCGTTCCGGCCCGGCGGATCAAGGACCTGCCGATCGAGACCGACAAGCCGTATCACGGCGGTGTTCCGGTCGACATAGTCCCCTATTGAAACAAAAAGGCGGCAGTCGAAACGACTGCCGCCTTTTTCATCTGTATTTGATGCCGCTTAAGCCGGAACGCTTTCGCGGTAGGCGATATACCAATCGGTGAAGGCGCGCACGCCCTCTTCGACCGTGGTCGTCGGCACGTAATCGGTCAGGGCGCGCAGGAGGTCCGGGCTGGCGAAGGTGCGCGGCACGTCACCCTTCTGCATCGGCATCATGTTGCGGGCGATCGGCTTGCCGACGGCGGCTTCGATGGTGTCGATAAAGGGCAGCAGGCCGACCGGCTGGCCACCGCCGAGATTGACGACGCGGAACGGTACATTCTTCGACAGGGTGTCGTTGACGCCTTCGGTCGTGACCCGATTGCTTTCCGACGGCGCCACCGGCGTCAGACGGACGATACATTCGACCAAGTCTTCGACATAGGTGAAGTCGCGCATCTGCTGGCCTTCGCCATAGACGTCGATCGGCTTGTCCTTGAGGGCGGCTTCGACGAACTTGAACAGGGCCATGTCGGGGCGGCCATAGGGGCCGTAGACGGTAAAGAAGCGGAAGGCCGTCGTCGGGATGCGCCACAGCGACGCATAGGAGTGGGCCATGACCTCCATCGACTTCTTGGTCGCGGCATAGAGGGTCATCGGCTCGTCGGCCTTGTCGGACTCGGCGAACGGGATCTTTTCGTTAGCGCCGTAGATGGACGAGGTCGAGGCCAGCATCAGGTGGGCCGGCGACAGTTCGCGGGCCACTTCCAATACGTTGAACGAACCGGTCAGGTTCGAATTGACGTAGGCGCGCGGGTTTTCCAGGCTGTAGCGGACACCGGCCTGAGCGGCCAGGTGGACCATGACTTCCGGATCGGCGGCGCGGGCGGCGGCCAGCAGGGCGTCCATGTCCTCGAGCATCGCCGTCGTGTGGGTGTAGCGGCCGGTGGCGCGCAGGACATCGAGGCGCGCTTCCTTGAGCGACACATCGTAATAGGCGGTCATGCCGTCGAAGCCATGGACCTCATGGCCATCGGCCAGCAGGCGCTTCGCCAGGTGAAATCCGATAAATCCAGCAGTCCCGGTTATAAAGAAACGCATTTTTCGAGCTCAAGCGCATGCTGTGGCATGTCATCGATGACTGGTTCAAGCCGCCGCGGGTCTTCGAGGAACGCCTGAAGACCTTCAAGCCGGACGTGCTCTATTCCAATACCCTGACGGGCCTGACCGCTTCGGCGTGGAAGCTGGCCAAAAAATACAACGTCAAGATCGCCCATACCCTGCGCGACTATTACCTGATCTGCCCGAAGTGCACCTACTTCTCGAACGACGCCCCGTGCGAGCAGATGTGTTCGTCATGCGACGTGCTGACCATCAACCGCCGCGGCCTGACGCAATATGTCGACGCCGTCGTCGGCAACAGCAAGTTCATCCTCGACACCCACCTGAAGTTCAACCTGTTCGGCAAGGCCAAGATCAAGCGCGCCATCGGCAGCATCAGCGAAGCCACGATGGGCGCCCTGGGGCCACGCGAAACCGGCGACCTGACCAAGACCATCTATGGCTATATCGGCCGCGTCACCCGCGAAAAAGGCGTGATGATGCTGGCCGAAGCCTATGCCCAGTTGCCCGAGTGGGCGCACCTGGTCATCGCCGGCGAAACCGATCCGGCCCTGATGCAGCAACTGCGCGACCTGGCCCAAGGCAGGGAGATCACCTTCCTGGGGTATGTCGACCCGAAATTCTTCTATGAGAGCGTCGATATTGTCGTGGCGCCCTCGATATGGCATGAACCTCTGCCGCGGTCCGTCGTCGATGCCGTCGCCTTCGGGCGTCCGGTCGTCGGTTCGAACCGGGGCGGCATTCCGGAATCGATGGGTGAGCCGGCGTTCGGCTGGATCTACGACCCGGCAATCGATGGCGATCTCGAAGCCAAGATGCGTCTGGCCTACGACTCCTACCGGACCTTCGCGGACTCGCATACGCCTGCGCCCCCGGCCATGCCGGTGATCCAGGCCTATATCGAGACCTTCGAAACGATTAGATAGGACCAGACTATGTGGTGGATGCCCTATTTCTTCTTCATTCTCGGCATGTTCGAGACTTTCAAGACCGGTCCGATCCAGGTCGGCGGCGTTCTGTCGCCCAGCGACTTTGCCTGCTTCGGCGCCGTCGCCCTCTATGGCGGTTTTCATCTCAAGACGCTGATCCAGCAGAACCGTATCCTGACCCTGAGCATCAGCCCGGTCATCCTGGTCATCTTCGGCGCCTATTTGCTCAACGCCTTCGTCATCACCTATCTGACCGGCTTCAGTGGGCCGAACCTGACCCACGTCGTTACCATGACCCTGGCGACAGCGGCGGCCGCCAGCCTGTACCAGGTCCTGCGCTTCCACCTCGATTCCGAAGAAGCCGAACGCTGCATCTACACCTTCGGCTTCGGTGTCGTCGTCGGCCTGACCATCCCGTTTGCCTTTCCGCTGGCCCACCTGGCCAGCCACAACGACGTATACTTCTTCCCGGGCAACCGCTATAAGGGTTTCCTGCCGCACATGAACATGATGGGCCTGGAAGCGTCCTTCATCCTGACCTTCCTGCTGTTCGCCAGCCAGAAGCAATCGACTAAGCTGATGATGCTGGTCCTGTCGGCCGTGCCCCTGCTGCTGTGCGGTTCGAAGTTCAACCTGGCCCTCTGTGTCGCCGTCACCTGCGCATATTACCTGTGGAACGCCCTGCCGATTTCCAAGATCGGCCGTCTGATTACGGTCGCGGCCGCCGGCATCGCCGTCATGCCCCTGATGCAGTTCCTGCTGCCCCTCGGCATCCAGCTGCTGCTTCTGGTCAATCCGGAAAACGCCAAGCGCCTGACCGAGTTCAGCGCCAACCCGGAAGGCGACGAAACCTTCACCGACCGGGTCTATATCTGGAACGAAGCCATTACCGAGGGTACGGCCCACCTGCCCTTCGGTATCGGCCCGTCGGAAGCCCCCTACTACCTCAAGGGCCTCAGCCACGCCCACAATGCCTTCCTCAATGCCTATCTCGTCTACGGCATTCCGGGCTGCGCCTTCCTGGCCAGCGTTGTGGTCATGATCCTGCTGCTCATATTCCGTAATACGCAGCGCAACAGCATGGTCTATGCGGCGGGCTTCTCTGCCGCCGCGCAGTTCCTGGCCGCCCTGGTGTCGGACTCCTACTCGACCACGACCGCAACCATGGGCCTGACCATGATCGCCCTCGGCTGGGGCCTGAACCTCAACCGCCGTACGGCGCCGCAAGTCGCAACCCAGCCCATGGCCAAGCCGGTACTGCCCGGCGAACCCCTGGCGGCGGCCATCGGCCCCCTGCCTAATATCGCTGAATAATACCGACGGTCATTCTTCATCGTCGTTAGCCCAAGAAAACCCTCCGAAGCTGGCTTCGGAGGGTTTTTGTTTATTTCGGCGCCCGCTTGGCCAGGATGCGCTGCAGCGTGCGGCGGTGCATGTTGAGCCGCCTGGCGGTTTCCGAGACATTCTGCCCGCACAGGGCGTAGACCCGCTGGATATGTTCCCAGCGCACCCGGTCGGCCGACATCGGATTTTCCGGCGGCGGTGGCGCATGGTCCTCGACCGCCAGCAGGGCTCGCACGACATCGTCGGCATCGGCCGGCTTCGACAGATAGTCGATGGCGCCCGACTTCACCGCTTGCACTGCCGAAGCGATATTGCCATAGCCGGTCAGCATGATCGCCCGGGCATCGGCGCGTTTACGGTGCAAGGCCTCGACGGCCTTCAGCCCGTTGCCGTCTTCAAGACGCATATCCATCACCGCAAAGGCCGGCGGGGTCTGTTCGATGATGCCCAGCGCTTGCTGGATGCCTTCGGCCGTCACGACTGCAAAACCACGCGCCTCGAGCGCCCGGGCCAGCCGCGTGCGGAACGGTGCATCGTCGTCCATCAACAACAGGGACTTGTCGGTCAGCGTCGCCATGCGCGCCGAAACGGCGGCCTTCAGGCTGTCTGCGGATACCTCATTCGCCGTGTCGTCCATCGCCCAACTCCTTAATTCGTACCTTATCGCGCAATTTAACCGCAAAGTGGTGCCCACTTTGGCGGATTGCGCTTAATTCTCACCTTGTCGCGCAATTTAACCGCAAAGCGGTGCCCACTTTGGCGGATTGCGCTTAATTCTCACCTTGTCGCGCAATTTAACCGCAAAGCGGTGCCCACTTTGGCGGATTGCGCTTAGGTCAACTCTGCCACAAAATATCGATCCGGTCGCGGCGCCACAAGGCCTTGACGTAGGCGCCCCCCTCATCGCGGTTGCCATAGGTCACCCGCGCACCCGTCTGTTCGCACAGAGTCTTGGCGATGAAAAAGCCCAGTCCCATGCCGGAATGGCTTTGTCCGGAAGGCTTTGCGCCCTCTCCCGACCATGAGGCGCCATAGACGCGCGACGATATGTAGGGCTCGCCCAGACGCGACAATATGTCCGGGGCAAAACCCGGTCCATCGTCCTCGATCGACAGGCTGACATAGGTCCTGGTGACCGCGACCCGCAGCCAAACCGTGGTTTTGGCGAAATCGGCAGCGTTTTCGATAAACGCCGACAAGGCGTGGAGCCATTCCGGCCGGCGGCGGATATGCAGGGCGTTGCCGGGATCGACACCTTCCGGGGCATCGTCGGCCTGGATGACGATGGTGATCAGCTTGCCGCTGCCGGCATAGGGGGCAACGGCAATCTCGAGGAAGGCGCGCAGGGTCGTCTCGTCGTAGACGGCGTCGCGGCGTTCGGGCGCCGTCGACAGCGATTTCAGGATGTCGCGGCAACGCTGGCTCTGCGACACCAGCAGTTCGGCGTCTTCATAAAGCGGATCGTCGCGTTTCAGGGCGTGCAGCATCTCCTTGGCAACGACCTGGATGGTGCCAAGCGGCGTCCCCAGTTCATGTGCCGCCGCGGCTGCCAGGCCACCCAGGGCGCTCATGCGGTGTTCCTTTTCGAGCACGGCCTGGGTCGCGGCCAGGGCATGTTCCATGCGCGCCGATTCCAGCGAGGCCTGCCAGGCGTAACCGGCGGTAAAGGTAATGCCGACCAGCAGCGCCGTCAGCATGCCGAAGCGGTAGATGCCGGGTGCCTGGAAGGTCTCGCCCGGGGCCCAGGGCAGCGCCAGCGACCAGAAGGCCATGGCGATACAGCCAGCCATGCACACGGCCACGACAACCAGGCCGTAGCGCGTCGGCAGGTTGGCGGCGGCCACCGTCGCCGGCGCCATCAGCATCAGGCAGAAGGGGTTGTCGAGACCACCGGTGACGGCCAGCAGGGCCGCCAGTTGCAGGGCGTCGAACGACAGCTGCAGGGCGGCCTCCCAATCGCGCAGGCGCTGGGTGTCGCGGCGGCCGAACGCCAGGGCGATGTTGAGCCAGATGCTGGCCATGATGATGGCGGCGCACAGCCACAGGGGCAGATGAAAGCCTAGCCCGAAGGCAACCAGCATGACCATGGCCGTCTGGCCGAAGATGGCCAGCCAGCGCAGCAGGACCAGGGTACGCAAACGCAGGTGGTCGCTGGCCGGACCCGAGACGGTAATGGGTGCGGCATCGTTGCCGTTGAAAAAGGCATTGAGGCGGTTTAGGGTCCGGACCGGCATTTCAGGGGCCTTACAGCAATACGAATCCCCTGTACCCTAGCGCTCCCGGACAGTGTGGCATAGATGACAAAAATACGCATGGCGATCATCGCCGCCGCCTTCCTGCTGCTGGCTGGACTCGCGGGCTATAGCTGGTACCACACCTTGCAGGGCCCCCGCGTCACCTCCGAGGCCGATCCCGCAGGTTCCCATATCGGTGGGCCGTTCGCCCTGGTCGATCAGGATGGCAAGCCGGTCGATCAGTCGATCCTCAATGGTAAATGGACGGCCGTCTTCTTCGGCTACACCTACTGCCCCGACATCTGCCCGACCACCCTGCAGTTCCTGGCGCACACCAAGGCCGCCATGGGTAATGACGCCAAAAACCTGCAGATCGTCTTTGTCAGCGTCGACCCGGCGCGCGACACGCCCGCCAATCTCAAGGCCTATCTCGCCAGCGGCGGCTTTCCCCAGGGCGTTATCGGCCTGACCGGGACTCAACAGCAGGTCGACGCCGTGGAAAAGGCCTATGGCGTCACGGCGGTGAAACAGGGCAACGGCGACAGCTATTCGTACAGTCACTCGGCCGTGATCTATCTGATGGACCCCAAGGGGGCGTTCAATTCGCCTCTGGGTGAGGATATGAAGCCGGAGCAGAGCGCGAAGATCATCGCCGATGTGATGCACGGGCATTAAAGGCTCGTCTCAATCAGACCTCGCGCTTTTGAATTGCGCAGGCTGCCCCTACCCCCTCTCGTTTTCCGCTTGGCGCGGAAACCGGGTTCCCCCCTCAAAAGGGGGGAGTTCTTTTAGGGGCGTTCTCATTACTGGAAACTTTTGGCAGAAGCGAAGACCTTTACAGCTTTTTGTTGCATCACAATATAATTGATGACGCCGTAACCAATTGGCAGCATCGGCGTGCTAATGGTAGTTACAGTTTAACGGTAAACGGGTCCAAATACCTGATGCTCTATTCCCTGCATGAATACGCCTATTACAGCGCCGCACCCTTCCGGGCCATGGCGCAAATGACCCGCGATTTCTGGGGATCCAAGCTCAACCCGGCCTCCGAAACGGCCATCGGACGCACCCTTTACGCCTCCGCCGAACTGTTTTCCAACGTCACCAAGCGCTACGGCAAGCCCGACTGGGGCATCGATTCCGTTACCATCAACGGCCGCGACGTCCGCGTCTCGGTCATCGAGGACTGGGAAAGCCCGTGGTGCAAGCTGCTGCGTTTCCAGCGTGACAATTCCGACCTGCGTCGCGCCGGCAAGAAGACATCGGCGCCTGCCGTCCTGATCGTCGCGCCCCTGTCCGGTCACTACGCCACCCTGCTGCGCGGCACCGTGCAGGAATTCCTGCTCGACCACGACGTCTACATCACCGACTGGGTCAATGCCCGCCAGGTGCCGGTGCTGGAAGGCCGCTTCGATTTCTATTCCTATATCGACCATATCCGGAACATGCTGACCGCCATCGGTTCGCGCGTCCACGTCGTCGGCGTCTGTCAACCGGGGCCGCCCGTCCTGGCCGCCGCCTGTCTGATGAGTGAAGACAAGGATCCGTGCCGCCCGGCCTCGATGACGTTCATGGGCTCGCCGATCGACGCACGCTTCAATCCGACGGTCACAAACAACCTGGCCCAGGAAAAGCCCTTCACCTGGTTCCGCTCCAACATGATCCACACCGTGCCGCCCCCCTATCCCGGGCTCGGCCGCCGCGTCTATCCGGGCTTCGTCCAGCTCTACAGCTTCATGAGCATGAATGAGGAGCGCCACACCGACGCGCACTGGGACTACTTCAACTCGCTGGTCGAAAACGACGGTGACGCCGAGCACAAGCACCTGGAATTCTACGACGAATACCTGTCCGTGCTCGACCTGACCGAAGAATTCTACCTGCAGACCATCAACCTGGTCTTCCAGAAATTCGCCCTGCCCAAGGGGGAACTGGTCCACGAAGGCCGCGTCGTCGACACCAAGGCCATCACCGACATCGCCCTGATGACGGTCGAGGGCGAGAAGGACGATATCTCCGGCGTCGGCCAGACCCAGGCCGCCCACGCCATGTGCGCCAACATCCCCGACGCCATGAAGGAACTGTACGTCCAGAAGGGTGCCGGCCACTACGGCGTCTTCAACGGCCGCCGCTTCCGCGACGAAATCTATCCACGTATCCGCGATTTCATCGCCAAAAACGATGCCCTTGCCTAAGGCGGCAGACGCATATGAGCCGGGTCAGCTCATTGACTTCGGCGACTATGTCCTGCGCCTCAAGGTCAATGCCCGGGCGCGCCGCATCTCCCTGCGCATCGACAACAAGACCGGTGACGCCGTCGTCACCGCGCCCAAGCCGAAGCACCTGAAGGATGCGGTCGATTTCGCCCGCACCCGCCACGACTGGATCCTGCAGACCCGCGGCGGCCAGAGCCGGCCAATCCCCTTTGCGCCCGGCATCACCCTGACCATCAAGGGCCACCCGGTGACCCTGGCGGAACGTGCGGGCGTCATCACACCCCGTGCCGAGCAGGCGCCCGACGGCTCCTGGCTGCTGGTGTCGAGCGGCGATGCCGCCGCCTATGCCCGCCGCATCGAGCGCTATCTGCGCGCCCAGGCGACCAAGACCTTCACTACCGAGACCGAGAAATTCGCCACGCGCCTGGGCTATTCCGGCGTCGCAGTGTCGCTGTTCGACGCCAAGGGCCGCTGGGGATCATGCACCCCCGCCCGCAAGGCCATCCGCTACAGCTGGCGCGTCATCATGGCGCCGCCCGAAGTCATCACCTATTTGGTGGCGCACGAGGTCTCGCACCTGCGTCACCCCGACCACTCCGCAGCCTTCTGGGCCACGGTGACCGAGTTGTTCGGCCCCTACAAGATGGCGAGAAGCTGGTTGAAAACGAAGGGGCACGAATTGTTCAAGTACGCAGGGCCGCAGGCCCTGCACCCTTAAGTTCGACACCTATAGCGCCACATATGGAAACGCCCTGCCTGACGCATCGCCAGGCAGGGCGTTTCCATATGTGGTTAGGCAAGAGTCGAACTTACGGGTGCAGGGGCTGCGCCCCTGCTGGCCCTGCCTGCTACTGTTGATTCTTTTGCTGGGCCTGGCTGAAGACGTCGTCGATGGAACCATCGTCCTTCTTCGGCTTGTCGTCCGGATTGGGGATGGGCTGCATGGTGACGACCGGCGGCTGGCCGGCAGGTGTGGTCGTCGTATCCGGCGCCGCGGCTTGCGAAGCCTGGACCTGGCCGGCCTGGGTGCCGAGCAGATCCTGCAGGGCGCCTTCGGCGACGCTGCCCAGCGACGAGTCAGCGGGACCGACCGGGATCGGGCTGACCTGGATGCGCTTGAGGGCCGAGGCCATATAGGTCTTCCAGATGGCGGCCGGGGTCGAGGCGCCGGTCACCTTCTTCATCGGGGTGTTGTCGTCGCGACCGACCCAGACGACGGTGACGAAGCCGCCGGTGTAGCCGTCGAACCAGGCGTCGCGATAGTCGCTGGTCGTGCCGGTCTTGCCGGCCAGGTCATAGCCCGGCATGGCGACGCCGCTGCCGGTGCCGTGGGCGACGACGCCGCGCATCATCTGGTTCATCTCGCTGAGCGGCGGATTGTTGATGACCTGGACGCGACCGCCGTCCTGGTTGGACTCACGATACTGGTACAGGACCTTGCCTCCGGCAGCCGTCCGTATACGGATGATCCCGTGTGCCGTGGCCTTGAAGCCACCGTTCGAGAACGGGATATAGGCCTGGGCCATTTCGATCGGCGAGACTTCGGCGGTGCCGAGCGCCATGGCCGGGTCGGTATTGAGGTGCGACTGCACACCCAGGCGGTGGGCGGTCTGGGCGACGCGGTCGCGACCGACATCGTTGGCCAGGCGGGCGGCGACGGTGTTGATGGATTCGGCGAGCGCGGTCTGCAGGTCGATCAGGCCCATGAAGGTCTTTTCGTAGTTCTGCGGCGACCAGTCACCGACGCTGTAGGGCTCGTCGACGACCGGGGTCGTCGGCTGATAGCCGGCTTCCATGGCGGTCAGGTAGACGAACGGCTTGAAGGACGAACCGGCCTGGCGATAGGCGTTGGTGGCGCGGTTGAACTGCGAGTCGGCATAGGAGACGCCGCCGATCATGGCGCGGATGCGGCCTTCGCCGTCGACCGAGACCACGGCGGCCTGCTGCACGCCCTTCTTGGCGTCGCGCGCCATGATGGTCTGGACGGCGCGTTCGGCGTCGGTCTGGATCGGCAGGTCGAGCGTCGTTTCGACGATCATGTCTTCCTTGGGATCGCCGACCAGGGCGCGGACATTGGAATCCAGCCAGTCGATGAAGTACTGGGCATGGGCGGTGGCCAGGGACTTGGAGACGTTGATCGGCTGGCGCAGGGCCTGGTCGCGCTGTTCCGGCGAGATGACCTTGGCGTCGACCATTTCGTTGAGCACGATGGTGGCGCGGCGGCCGGCGCGTTCCTTGTCCGACAGCGGCGAATAGGAGTTCGGCGCCTTCATCAGGCCGGCCAGCATGGCGGCTTCGCCAATGCTGAGATCCTTGGCCTGCTTGTTGAAATAGCGTTCAGACGCGGCTTCGATGCCGTAGGCGCCGGCGCCAAAATAGACGTGGTTGAGGTAGAGGGCCAGGATCTGCTTCTTGGTGTACTTGTGCTCGAGCCACACCGCGATCATCAGCTCCTGCACCTTGCGCTTGACGTTCTGGTTGGACGACAGGAACAGGTTACGGGCCAGCTGCTGGGTGATGGTCGAACCCCCGGCCAGGTTGGCGCCCTTGTGGCGGAAGGCGTTGCGCACGACGGCGCGGCCCATGCCCATCGGGTCGAAGCCCGGGTGGGTGAAGAAGCGGCGGTCCTCGATGGCGACGAAGGCCAGCGGCACATAGGTCGGCAGCTGGTCGATATCGACCGGGGCAGCGTACTGGCTGCCGCCGCGCACGGCGATCAGGGCGCCGGAACGATCGAGATAGGTTATGGCGTGCTGTTGCTGCGTCGCCTGCAGCTTCTTGATGTCCGGCAGGTCAATGGCCATGACCCCGAGGACGACGACACTGAAAATTATCACCCAAATGGCTCCGACAGTGCACCAGTAAAGGAGAGCCTGCACGGACGAACGCCCTGCGCGCTTTGCTCCCCCGCTGGGAGGTGTACCTTTAGCCATAAACGATCCTCACTGAACTATAGCCCGCAAGGTTATCCCTGCCCGCGGACATGCATCGCCCCGATGTGGCGGCGTTTATAGCTAATGTTAGAGCCCCTGTCGCGTGAAACCTGGTTAATACAGGGGTCGCACGATGCGCGGATCAAATCAGGCCATTTTGGCAAAAGCGGGGCGGACAGTGGCGAAGCCGCGAAAATAGAGCGCAGGCAGAAGCCTCTTTTTTAGCACTTCCCCTTTTGAAGGAGAGTTCTTTTGGGGTCAGATTACGCGCGAGCTGAACTTTGCGATCAGGAAGTCGATCAGCACCCGCACCCGCCGGGTGGCCTTGCGGCCCTGGGGCGTCAATATGGTGATCGGCGAATTGCCCCAGTTGATATCGGGCAGGACTTCGACCACCCGCCCCTCGGCGATGGCCGTCTGGGTACAGTAGGATGGCAGGACGGTCAGCCCCTGCCCGGCGCAGACGGCGGCCATCAGGATGGTGGCGCTGTTGGAGCGCAGATAGGGTGTCAGGCGCAGCTGGAACAGCTCTTCGTCGACATGGTATCGCCACAGCTCCTGCGGAAACAGGCTGTTGTAGTGCAGGATGCGGTGTTCGGCGAGATCTTCAGGCTTTTCCAGCGCCGGCGCAGACGCCAGGTAATCGGGGCTGGCGACCAGGGTCTTGCGCGAATGGCACAGGGGTCTTCCGATCAGGGTCGAGTCGCTCAGCTGGCCGACACGGACGGCGATATCGTAGCCGTCGCGCACCAGGTCGGCCTTGTCGTCGCTGGTGGCGATTTCCAGCTCGACCTTGGGATATTGCGCCATGAAATCGCAGAAGACCGGCGCCAGGAAGGTGGCGCCGAAATAGATCGGCACGGTGATGCGAACGGCGCCGGAGATTTCCTGCAGCGAGGTGTTCAGTGCCTCGGCGGCATAGTCGAGTTGCATCATGGCGGCGTGGGCCTGCTCGTAATAGACCTGGCCGGCCTCGGTCAGGATCGTGCCGGTCGGTGTCCGCTGCAACAGCCGCGCCGACAGGGCCTCCTCGAGCCGCGCGACCCGGCGCGATACGATCGACTTGGCCGATTCCAGCCGGTGCGCGGCGCGGGTGAAACTGCCCGTTTCCGCCACGACGAAGAAGGCGCGCAGGTCGCCGAACTCCAGACCGTTCTGTTCCATGATCTTGCCCGTCCGGTGCTTGCGCAGCCTCGCCCAAAACGACGATATGCCCCAAATGACCGCCCGGCAAGATGACTATCACGACAAATTTACGCTGCGGCAGGCCGGCGAAGGTTTTAAAAATACAGTTAATTCTGTGTGTTGCCCGTGGCGGAACGGCCTGTTCCGAACAGGGCGCTAAAAAATTAAGACAATATTCAGCCGCAATTTACATCCTGTGGATAATATTTTCTACAGGAGCCTGGGGCATGATGAAAAACGTAACCATCACAGCGCGTATTATCGGCGCCTTCGCTCTCGTTCTGATAGCAACTATCGGGCTCGGCCTGTTCGCCATCCTGCGCCTGAACGCGGTCAACACCGCCGCCAACGATGTCGGCACCAACTGGCTGCCATCGGCCAACTATCTCGGCGACCTGTCGCAGGATTTCGAGCTCTATCGCTCGCGCCAGGGCCAGGTCCTGCTGCTGAGCGGAGACGCGCGCGCCACCATGGTCGGCAAGCTCGACAAGTCGCGTGCCAGCCTCGCCGCCGACCTCAAGGCCTATGCTCCCACCGTCACCGATGGTACCGAGCGTGTCCTGGCCGATGCCATTACCGCCAGCCTCGACGCTTATCACGCCGCAGAGCCAGCCATGGAGCAGGCCGTGGCCGCCAACGACATTCCGGCCGCGACCTCTGCCTATTTCGACACCATG
This sequence comes from Asticcacaulis sp., assembly GCA_965246725.1. Taxonomy (GTDB): domain Bacteria; phylum Pseudomonadota; class Alphaproteobacteria; order Caulobacterales; family Caulobacteraceae; genus Asticcacaulis. Next base: position 148,847 of record CBDFFG010000020.1, on the reverse strand, counting down.
CAGCCGCTGACAGACAAGGTCCGCGCGGCCATCCATGCCGACCGCGAATTCCAGCTGACCCAGGGCGATGCCGCCGCCTCTGCCGGCATGGCACTGGGCAAGTCGGCCATGACCCTGATCACCATTGCTCTGGTCCTCACGGCTGCCGTCTGTTTTGCCATCGGTTTCGTCATGATCCGCAGCATCAGCGCCCCGATCAACCGCATGTCCCAGGTCATGTCGCAACTGGCGCGCGGCGATACCGCCGTCACCATTCCCAATACCGGTGAGCGCAACGAGATCGGCACCATGGCCGGCACGGTCGAGGTCTTCAAGGATAACCTGATCCGCAATGCCGCCCTCGAGGAAGAGACGCGCAAGGCCCGCGAAGACGCCGAAGTCGAGCGCAAACAGACCATGGTCAGCCTGGCCGACCAGTTCGAAAACGCCGTCGGCGGTATTGTCGAAATGGTGTCCTCGGCCGCTACCGAAATGCAGGCTACGGCCGCCCAACTGACCTCGTCGGCGCAGGAATCGGCCGCCCAAGCGACGACGGTCTCGGCCTCGGCCGAGGAGGCCGGCACCAATGTCACTTCGGTTGCCGGCGCCGCCGAGCAGCTGGGTGCCTCGGTCGAGGAAATCGCCCGCCAGGTCGATCACTCGCTGCAGAAAGCGCGTGAGGCCGTCGGCGAAGCCGACGCCACCGCCAGCATCGTCGAACAGCTGAGCGAGGCCGCCGGTCGCATCACCGGCATTGTCGACATGATTTCCGGCATCGCCTCGCAGACCAACCTGCTGGCGCTCAACGCCACCATCGAATCGGCCCGCGCCGGCGAGGCCGGCAAGGGTTTTGCCGTCGTCGCCGCCGAGGTCAAGGCCCTGGCGACCCAGACGGCGCGCGCCACCGCCGACATCAACACCCATGTCGCCGGCATCCAAGCGACGACACGGCAGGCCGTCGCCGCCATCCAGGGCATCACGACCACGATCCGCGACATCAATGACAGCTCGTCGACCATCGCCGCCGCCGTCGATCAGCAGGGCGCCGCTACCCGCGAAATCGTCCAGGCCGTCGCGCAAGCCTCGATCGGTACCGCCGACGTCACCGCCAATATCACCGGCGTCGCCCGCATGGCCGAGGAAACCGGCGCCGGCGCGTCGCAGGTCCTGAGCGCCTCGTCGGAACTGGCCGGCCAGGCCGAACACCTGCGCGGCCAGGTCAATGCCTTCCTGGCGCAGGTCCGCGCCGCCTAAACTCGGTTTAGTGATAGTAGCGTACTCGTAACAGTAGCGTACACACGTTCAATCCTTACGGAGTTGTGCCCATGGTGCGCCCACGTCTTGTCTTCCAGGCCGATGCCGAAAATCGCATCGCCGTCATCAAATATATCGGCGCCATCTATGGCGACCGGATCGTTCCGGAGGCGATGGCGCATTTCCGCGCCGTCGACCGGATCTGGGACTATGACGGCATCTTCGACCTGCGCCGCCACGAGGGTTTCCTCGAGGCGCACCATTGCGAGGATTTCGGACGGCAATGGCAGAACCTGGCCGGCGGTCGCGATGCCGGCCGGCGCACGGCGGTCATCTCCACCGACCCGCTGGTCCATGCCCGCTTCACCACCATCCAGACCGTGTTTCCGTTTCGCACAATGACCCTGTTCGATACCCTGGAAGCCGCCGAGGCGTGGATTCGGGAAGGTCAACTGGAAGGACAGACCGGGCCGGCCGCGGCATAAAGGCAGGCTTGCCTTGCACCCCATGTTAGCGCTATCTATTCAGCCTGACAAATGCCGGAAGCATATCCGGGTACAACGGGGACTCTCATGACGCGCGCCACCTCTCTTTCGTTCGGCATCGGCATTGCTGCCTTGCTTGGCCTGGCGCAGGTCGCGCATGCAGCGCCTCAGCGCGCCATCGTCATCGATGCCGCGAAAGCGACGCAGCCCGTCGATCGCTGCTACGATTTCAGCGTCGGCTCTGACTTTCCCGGCACCCTGATCCGCGACGACAGTCAGGCGCAGCTCAAGACAGCCAGCGACGAACTGGGTTTCCGCTATATCCGTTTCCACGCCATCTTCCACGACGTATTGAAGACCGTGACCGTGGTCGACGGCAAGACCGTCTATGACTGGACGAAGATCGACCAGCTTTACGACGACCTGCTGGCGCGCCATATAAAGCCCTTCGTCGAGCTCGGCTTTACGCCCGAAGCCCTGAAGACCTCGGACAACAAAATCTTCTACTGGCAGGGCAATACCTCGCACCCGAAGCCCGACGGCTGGAAGGACCTGATCGACGCCTTTGCCCGCCATATCGAGGCCCGCTACGGCAAGGCCGAGGTCCAGACCTGGTTCTTCGAAGTGTGGAACGAGCCCAACCTGTCAGGCTTCTGGGAGGGCGGCGACCAGAAGGCCTATTTCGAGCTCTATGACCTGACCTCCAACACCCTCAAGGCGGTCGATCCAGCTTTGCGCGTCGGCGGACCGTCGACAGCCGGCGCCGCCTGGGTGCCGGAATTCCTCGACCATGTCGCGCAAAGCGGCGCCAAGGTCGATTTCGTCACCACCCATACCTATGGCGTCGATGGCGGCTTCCTCGACGAGAACGGCAAGGACGACACCAAGCTGTCGCCGTCGCCCGACGCCATTGTCGGCGATATCCGCCGCGTCCGCGCCCAGATCACCGCGTCGAAATTCCCGACCCTGCCGCTCTACTTCACCGAATGGAGCACCAGCTACACGCCACGCGACCTGGTCCACGACAGCTATATCAGCGCCCCCTATATCCTCAGCAAGCTGAAGGCCAGCCAGGGCCTGCTGCAGGGCATGAGCTACTGGACCTATTCCGACCTGTTCGAGGAACCCGGCCCGCAAGGCAAGCCGTTCGAAGGCGGCTTCGGCCTTATGAACCCTCAGGGCATCCGCAAGCCGGCCTGGTTCGCCTACAAGTACCTGCACGCCCTGCGCGGCAATGCCGTGCCGGTGGCGGATACGCAGGTCATGGCCTCGGCCGAAGGCGGTGCTGTGTCCGCCGTCGTCTGGGATTTCCAGCAGCCGGTGCAGCCGGTCAGCAACCGCTCCTTCTACAGCCGTCTGGTGCCGAACGCCCCGTCGCAGCCGGCCGCGGTGACGGTCAGCCATCTCAAACCCGGCAGCTACCACCTGAGCGTCCATCGCACCGGCTATCGCGCCAACGACGCCTATTCGGCCTATATCGACATGGGCGCGCCCAAGGACCTGACCCCGGCCCAGCTGAAGTCCCTACAGGACCTGACCCGCGATGCGGCCGAAACCGACCGCGTCGTGAAGGTCGGCAAGAGCGGCACAGCCAGCGTCACCGTGCCGATGCACAGCAACGATGTCATCCTGGTGACACTGTCTCCGGCTGGCAAGTAACCGCCCCTTATTCCTCCCTAAATCTGTGATTTGGGGAGGGGGACCACACGATGACGAGCCGCGCTCAGGCAGCGAATTGGTAACGTCAGATTATCAGGGCTCGGCGAGATGTGGTGGTGGGGTTTCTTGCTTAGGCGACAGGCACAGTAGCGACACCAGATGATGGGGCCCCTGCCTCCTGGCTTGTGCAATTCGGTGTCCGCAACTTCGATGCGAGGCTTTTTTGACCACGAAAAACACGAAAAGCACGAAAATTCGAGCCGTGAAATCTGCTGTGCGAAGACCTTCACCTTGGAGGACAGCGCTTTGCGCTGTCGATCTTTACAGGACCTCACGCCACGATGCCTATCGGAATCGGCGTTCGTGTTTTTCGTGTTTTTCGTGGTCAAAATTCTTTCTGCTTATGAGGCATAACCCCACCTCATAGTGACAAACACCGGCGCCAAAATCCTTACACTTCCGCCATCCGACACAGGCGCCCGACCATGACCCCGATCCTCTGCATTCCCGGCCCGCTGTCTACGGCAGACGTTTTCTCACCCCAAATCCCCGTCCTGTGGCCCTACGGTCCGGTGACCATCGCCTCGACCCTGACCGGCCATACGCTGGCCGAGATCGCCGCCAATATCCTCGTCTCGGCGCCACCGCGCTTTGCCCTGATGGGCATTTCCATGGGCGGCTATCTGTGTTTCGAAATCCTGCGTCAGGCGCCGGAACGCGTCATCGCGCTGGCCCTGCTCGACACCAGCGCCCGGCCCGACACGCCTGAGCAGACCGCCCAGCGCCGCGCACTGGTCGTCCAGGCGCGCGCCGGGAATTAGAAAACCCTGCTGACCCAGATTCTGCCCGCCCTGTTCCATCCGTAGCATCGCGACGACGCCGAGCTGCTGGCCACCCACATGCGCATGGCCCAGGTCATCGGCGTCGAGGGCTTCGCCCGTCAGCAGGAAGCCGTTATCTCACGACCCGACAGCCGCCCGGGCCTCGGCGCCATCACCGTGCCGACGCTTGTCCTGGTCGGCGACGGCGACGCCATGACCCCGCCCGACTGCGCTGAAGAAATTGTAGCAGCCATATCCGGCGCTAAGCTGGTTGTCGTTTCCGAATGCGGACACGCTTCCACACTCGAGCAAGCGGAAGCGGTCAATCGGGCATTGGTCGAATGGATTTAGACCGTTTGCTAAAGTGCACAGGGCGACCATATTTGCCCAAGTCGCGGAAATATGCATTCTGAATGTGATCGGTCGCAATGGACAAAACAGACCGAAGAGGGGGGCAATATGCGTGTCCGACTTATCGCGGCGCTTGTTGTTTTTGGTGTGGTAATTCTTGGACTGAGCGGGTTCGAGATTTTGAATTATCGTGCCTGGCTGGACCAAAACGAATACGAAAAGCAGGTTGGTCTACAGGGGCAGATTGGACCAACTGTCGTATTTTCGGCTGTCCATGTCCCCGCTTCCGGAAAAAATACGGCGGTCACCAATCAGCGGCTTGTCATGATGCCTTCCGCTGTCATGGCTGGACCAGCGGGCCGCGTATTTAAGCCCTCTGAGGTCAAAAAGGATATTATCGATGATTTCGACATCGGACGGAAGGTCCATCAGGTGTCGACGAGGCTTGTACTTGGCAGTTCAGGCCGTACTATGAAGCCATCCTATATTGACATTGATATTGTGCCGGTAGGCATTCCCGTTACAAAACTGGCGGGCGGCACTGTTGAAAATTATCTCTCCGCTGGACATGTGATTATAAACGGCCGGCATTTGCATGAGATCTATCCACTTTGCGGCATGCCGATTATGGATATTGGCCAACCAGGGCATAATCCAGACATAGTGCCAGTATTCATCGCCTTGGAACCGATGAAAAAGATATGCAAAGATGGCAGCGGGGCGAGTTTGGATAGTCCGAGGGAGGTCATGGCGCAGTGGCGGTCGGATTTTATAGACAAACTGCAGCAAGAGCAGGAAGTATCGGTCGAGGTTTATGATGGGGACGATGCTCTTGTGGTGACCGCCACCATTCCCGTAGGAAATCTTGCCTTCGCGCGACAGCGGCTTCAGCAGATGACCGATGCCATTGAAAACGGCAGCGTGGGCGAGCCCTTTTCTCTCTTTAAAAAATATCCAACGCCCCATCATTATGAAGAAGGTCCGGCACCTCACGCATAGTCACCCCATGCGTTGCAAACCTGAAACGCGTGCGATGCCTCTTTAACTATTTCCCGCGGCCCCTTGCGCTTTGGCGGGGCGGCGCTATTTTCGGACTGAGCCGTTTCGCTGCCGTAGCGCGCGATCATTCGGTTTTCTTACCCGCAAAAAGCGTGGCCACAGTTTCCGTACCCCTTTATTGCAGGCCAGATGTCCGCCGATCTGCTTACCCACGCCGCTGCCCCCTCCATCGACGCCGCTGAAGCGACGCTGAAGACCGTCTTCGGCTATGACGCCTTCCGCGACCAGCAGGCCGCGGTCATCAAGGCTGTGCTGACCGGCCACGACGTCCTGGCTGTGCTGCCGACCGGCGGCGGCAAGAGCCTGTGTTACCAGATCCCCGCCATCATGCAGCCAGGCCTCGGCCTCGTCATCTCGCCGCTGATCGCCCTGATGAGCGACCAGGTCCAGGCACTGGAGGCGCGCGGCGTGCGCGCAGCCAAGCTCGATTCGACGCAGAACCTGACCGAGCGCAACGACATCTGGGATGCCCTGCGCAACGGCGATCTCGACCTGCTGTACCTGTCGCCGGAAGCCTTCAACCAGCCCTTCGTGCTCGACCGGTTGCGGCGCATGACAATCAACCTGGTCGCCATCGACGAAGCGCACTGTATCAGCCAGTGGGGCCACGATTTCCGCCCGGAATACCGCACGCTGGGGCAGGTCAAGCAGCTGTTCCCAGGCGTGCCGACCCTGGCCCTCACCGCCACGGCCGACGCCCATACCCGCGCCGATATCAAGGCCGCCCTGCATATCGACGACGCCGTCGAGATCGTCACCTCGTTCGACCGGCCGAACCTGTCCTTGCGCTTCGTACGGCGCAAGGGTGCCGTGCAGAAGTCGGTGCTCGACATCCTCAGCCGTCAGAAGGGCGCCACCGGCATCATCTATTGCGGATCGCGCGACGGCACCGAAAAGCTGAGCGAAGCCCTGCGCAAGGAGGGCTATTCCGCCGCCGCCTACCATGCCGGCCTGCCCGCCAAGACGCGCGAGGAACGCTTGAGCGCCTTTCTCGGCGGCAAGTCGAAGATCATGGTGGCGACCATCGCCTTCGGCATGGGCATCAACAAGGCCGATGTCCGCTTCGTCATCCATGCCGATCCACCGTCCTCGATGGAGGCCTATTGGCAGGAGGTCGGCCGCGCCGGCCGTGACGGCAAGCCCGCCGCCGGCGTCTGCTTCTATAATTCCGGCGATCTCGGCTGGGCGGTGCGGCGGCTGACGATGCGCGAAAACGAAGGCGCCCCGGACCAGAGCGTGCAGAAACAGAAGGCGCGCGATTTCTTCCAGATGGTCCTGGGGCAGAATTGCCGCAAACAGTCGGTGCGCGGCTATTTCGGCGAGACAGGGGTCGAGGCCTGCGGCACCTGCGACAACTGCCTCGCGCGTGGCAAGGCGAGCGATGTCACAGAGCCAGCGCAGATGCTGATGTCGGCCCTGTACCGCTTCAACGGCCCGCGCGGCCGCAAGAAGCTGGTCGAGCACGTGCTGGGCAAGTCGACCGGACCGGACTATACGACGCGGATGAAGACCTTCGGCGTCGCCAAGGCCTATGACGCCAGCCTGTTGACCCATGTCCTCGACATGTGCGAGGCCCACGGCATCATCCAGGAAGAGCTGTGGCAGGACAAGATGCCGATCGTGGGGTTACGCGACGGCGACCTGTTGAAGGCCCTGTTCCGCGGGGACCTGCGGTTGACCGCGCCGGCGTTGAAGTAAGAAAGGGACCCCTCTGTCGGCTGCGCCCATGGCTTGCGAAGGCTATACCTTCGCTAGCGCCAAATCTCCCCATCTTCGATGGGGCGAAGGGAGTCGTAACACCCTCTCTGGGAGCTATCAGTCAGTCTGACAGAGGTTGCCGCTTAAGCTTTCGCCCGGACCCCGCTCAGCAGGATCCAGCCCGCGGCGATGCCGAACAGCAGGTTCGACGAGAAGACCTCCACCAGGTGCATCTTGCGCACATCCCACGGCATGAAGCCCGACGGGTACAGCAGCTGGATGGCCATGAAGACGGCAAAGACCAGACCGACCACCACCGCCCGCAGCCAGATTGCCCCCGTCATCTGGCGCATGGCGATAAAGGCCAGGCCCGCCCAGTAGAGACCGCGCAGGATCTGAAGCCCCGCCAGTTGGCCCTCGTCGATATGCAAACCTTGCGCATAATAGGTCCGCAACGCTGCGCCCTGCCAGGCGATCAGGGCGCCGGCGGCGAAATAAACGACGACATAGAGGCAGGCGATACAACCAAACCGCCACCACAGGCCGCGAAAGCTGTCCGCCGGCGCATCGACGCCGCGCCACAGGGCGGCAGCCACCAGGGCCGCAGTTGCCGACTGGATGCCGACACTGACGGCGCCGAGTTCCAGTGTGGCCAGAGGCAGTTTAAGATAGGCGTTGAAATAGAGGGCTTCGATCAGGCTCTGTACGCTGGCGACGCTGAACAGGACGACGAACAGGGTGAGTGCGCGTATCGCATAGGTACCGCGCAGACGCGACGCCATCAGCGACAGGACGATGGCAAAGGCCGCACAGATAATGACCATGGCCTGGGTGGCATCGAGTGGACCGTCGCCAACCGCTTGCGCCTGCGGATGAAGCAACACCATCCCGAGCACGCCGCCAACTATCTGGCCGATAACCAGGGCCAGCCAGACGGCCAGCCCCTTGCCGATCACTTTCACCACGCTCATGCGATTTCCCCTGTTTTCTGCCACTGCTTTTCCAGTTGTTGCAGGGCGTCCACCGCCCACGCCGCGATCGTTGTCAGGCTGCGCAGGCCGAAATCGACCGCCAGCCGCGCCTGCAAGTCCATGACCGCCCAGTCGTCGCTGCGCATGAAGCTGCGAATACCGGCCTGCTGCTGATAGGCCGTGTCGGCCAGCGAAATCAGGAAGGACCGCGTCACGGCGCGATCGGGGTAGTTCTGCAGGAAGGCGAAGCGCAGCATGACAATGTCCATGGTGCGGACATCGCTGGCCGTCAGGGGCTGCGCCAGCCAGGCGGCGAACAGGACCTGGCCCTCCGGCAGCAGGGTGAACAGGCTGCCGCGCGCCGCCGGTTCGGCCGAAATCAACCCGGCCTTTTCCAGGCTTTTCAGCGCCGGATAGATGCTGCCCGGGCTCGAGGAGTAGTTGCCCATCGGCGTGGTTTCGAACACCTTGCGCAGGGCATAACCCGAGCGGGATCCGTCCCGCAGCAAGCCAAGCAGGGCATATCCAAGTGTGGTGGCGGCAGGAACAGACATTGATACGATCCGTACTATTTTCATGCACATTAATACGAACCGTATCAGAGTCAATGGCGTAATTTCCGTTCAGAAACAGGTGAAAACACCTATTTGGATCTATATTGGTATTAAAATGATCTTATATCGGCCTTATACGGGCAATTGACAAGGCGACGATCCTGCGCCACGTTTCACCCCGAACGAAGATTACAAAAAGAGGGTCGAAATGTCGAAAATCCTGCGCAACGCCTTGATGGCCGTGACCCTCCTGACGGCGCCGTCCGTCGCCCTGGCAAAGACGCCCTCCGCGCAGGCGCAGCTCGACACCTTTACGAGGCAGCTCGGTTACCATATCACCGTCGACAACAACGGCGTCACCGAGGGCTGCCTGCCCAAGCAGGCCTGCGCCGCCTTTACCTTTACGCTGACGACACCCAGGACCCTGCCGCAAAGCGTCGCCGGCTCCGACTGGGCCATCTATGCCAGCTTTATCCAGCCCATCATGCCGACGCAAAACGGCATATTCGACTTCACACGCATCAATGGCGACTTTTATCGCATCACCCTGAAGCCCGGCGCGAAGCTCGCCGCCGGCCAGACCTACACCAGCAACCTGCTGGCGCCGGCGCATATCTATACGCCCTACTTCTTCTTCCCCAATGCCTATATCGTCGCCGGCAAGCTGAAGCCCAGCGTCATCGCCGCTTCGCGCGCTGGCATCGACGCCGAGACCGGCCAGGAAACCCTGCCCTTCGTCACGCCCTTCACCGACGAAGCCAGGCTGGCCAACAACGCCCCGGGCGTCGATCACGTCGCCTGGCTGACGCCGGAGCGGCTGTACGACCAGACGGCGCAGCGCGAAGCGGCAACACCCGCGCCGGAATTCATCATCCTGCCGACCCCGGTCAGCGCCAGCCACCTGCCGGGTGCCGCGATCGCGCTTGGCAAGGGAGTCGCGGTCAGCCTCAGCGGTGTCACCCCAGCCGAGGTCGCCGTCGCCCTGAAGGCACTGAAGGCCGCCGGCATCGCCGAAAGCAAGACAGGCGTGCCGCTGACGATCACCATTGCTGCAGGTCAGCCGGAATCCTACCATATCGTGGCAAAGGACGGCGCGGTCACCATTACCGCCGCCGATGCCGCCGGCGCGTCCTACGCTTTGCGCTCCCTGGCCCAGCAGGCCGCCTATGAGCATGGCCAGCTCAAGCCGCTCGAAATCACGGACGCCCCGCGCTTTGCCTATCGTGGCCTGCATATGGACATGGCGCGCAACTTCGAATCCAAGGGGCACATCCTGGCCGTCATCGACGAGATGGCCGCGCTCAAGCTGAACAAGCTGCACCTGCACCTCGGCGACGACGAAGGCTGGCGCCTGGCCATCGACGGCCTGCCGGAACTGACCGAGATCGGCTCGAAGCGCTGCCATGACCTGGCCGAAGACACCTGCCTGCTGCCGCAACTCGGCGCCGGCCCCGACAATGCCCCGGGGGTCAATGGCTATCTGACACGCGCCGACTATATCGAGATCCTCAAGGCCGCCAAAGCGCGCCAGATCGAGGTCATCCCCTCCTTCGACATGCCGGGCCACTCCCGGGCCGCCGTGCGCTCCATGGAAGCGCGCTACCGCCGCCTGATGGCCGCCGGCAAGCCGGTCGAAGCCTCGCAATACCGCCTGCAGGATCCGGACGACACCACGGCCTATATCAGCATCCAGGACTATCACGACAATACGCTCAACATCTGCCTGCCCTCGACCTACGCCTTTATCGACAAGGTGATGGAGAGCATCAAGGCGATGCATGACGAGGCCGGCGAGCCCCTGCGTATCTACCATATCGGCACCGACGAAACGGCCGGCGCCTGGGTGAAGTCCCCCGCCTGCCAGAAGATCATGGCCGACAAGACCATCACCGTGCAGCAACTGGGCGCCAGCTTCATCACCCAGGTCTCGGACATCCTCGGCAAGAAGGGCATCGAGCCCGCCGGCTGGAGCGACGGCATGGGCAGTGTCGACCCGGCGCAGATGCCGAAGAAGGTCCAGTCGAACAGCTGGGGCAGCCTGTTCTCCGGCGGCGGCGCCGACGCCTATCGCCAGGCCAACCAGGGCTGGGACGTCGTCATGTCGACGCCGGATGTGCTCTATTTCGACATGCCGAACGCCGCCGACGGACAGGAGCGCGGCTATGACTGGGCGTCGCGCCAGACCGACATCTACAAGGTCTTCGCCTTCCTGCCGGAAAACCTCGGCGCCAATGCCGTGCTGATGCCCAACTATATCGGCGTCGGCCAGACCATAGCCGACCCGACGCCGCTTCAGCCCGGCCATCGTATCGCCGGTATGCAAGGACAGATCTGGTCGGAAACGACGCGCAGCGACCGTATCGCCGACTACCTGCTGTTCCCGCGCACCCTGGCCCTGGCGGAACGCGCCTGGCACCGCGCCGGCTGGGAGCCCGACTATGTTGCCGGCAAGTCCTATTCCTATAATGACGGCAGCGTCGACACAGCCAAGGTCGCCGCCGACTGGCAGGGTTTCCAGGCGCGCCTGTTGCCGCAACTGTCCAGCCTCGATGCGGCCGGCCTGACCTATCGCTTGCCGGTACCGGGCGCGCATATCGCCGGCGGCAAGCTCGAAGCCAATACGCCGATCGCCGGCCTTGCTATTCAGTACAAGCAAACGGGAACCTGGAAGCCCTATACCGGCCCGGTCGCCGTCTCGGGTCCGGTATCCCTGCGCATCGTCTCGCCCAATGGCAAACGCGTCAGCCGCACCGTGGTTGTCAAGCCGTAGACGTGAAGCCCCTCCGTCTTTGGCCCGCTTAACGCGTGCCAAATCCACCTCCCCGTCGCTTCGCGACAGGAAGGAGGGGGGGGTAATCTCCCTCCTTCCCGTTTTCGCAGAAAATGGGGAGCAACCATGTGGGTTATGCTTTCTTGACCTCCCATTTAGTCTGTCTTTTTAGGACGAGGTTAGCAGCCTCGATCAGCTTTCGCATGACAGCTACCAGCGCGAGTTTGACTGGCTTTCCGGCGTCAATGAGGCGCTTGTAGAAGTCCCTGAAGGGCGTATCCATGCGCTTGGCAGCTAAGGCTGCCATGTACATCAGTTCTCTTGGGCGCTCTCTGCCACCGGTGACGAAGCGTTTGCCCTTGTGGTCGCCAGACTCGCGGTCGAAGGGTGCGACACCTAGCAAGGCAGCCGGTTGCCCGTGGTTTAGAGTTCCCAGCTCCGGCATATAAGCCAGCAGTCCTGCCGCCACGACAGGTCCCACGCCAGGCAGGCTTTCCAGTAGGTCGAGGTTGGCCTGCCTGGCTTCATCCTGGCGGATAAGTTCGAGCAAGCGTTTCTTGATCTCCCGCTTGCGCTCTTTCAGTTCGGTGACAAGCCCTTGATATAGCGCCTCGGCAGCCTCCACTTCGACATGCTCACCGAAGGTTCTTGCCTGAGCCAATAGCTCTCCTACGTGCTGATAGAGCGTCATCAGGCCTGCCAGGGACGGGCTGTCAGAGGGATGGTGCAAGGCCATATCCTCGCTCTCAGCCGTTGCCATCGCAATCAGCCTTGCGTCTATCTTGTCGGATTTGGCGCGGATACCACGGTACTTTGCGAAGTGCCGTACCTGCGCTGGCTGATGCAGGATGATCTCAAAGCCCGCCTTATGCAAAGCCTCGCATACGATCCGCTCATAACCACCGGTAGCTTCAAGGCCAACGCGCGTCACGCCTTGATCCTTCAGCCAACTTACCAAGAAACCCAAACCGGCAGAACTCCGCTCAAATCGAGTATGCGTTTGAGAGGATAACGACCAGATGTCCAACTGACGCTTACCAACATCTATTCCTGCGACAGGTGCCGCAGCTGTGCTATACTTTGCACGTTTCATGATCTCACCCTTGTGTCTTCGGGCCCTTACGCCCAGGCAACCATTCGAGGCATGAAATCCCAAAGACGGCCAAGCTCCCCAACAGCCCTAAAGGCTAAGGTGGTAACGGCCCAAACTTCGGGAACGGATTGGGGATGGCCGTCCCCAATCCGTTCCCGAAGATTATCCCAAAATGCACAAACAAGGTGGATGGGATCGGCGTTAAGCCGAGACCGGACGGAGGGGGCCCTTCCGGCAGGGCCCACAAAAGCTATTTACCCTTCAGCCCCCCCGACTCATAAGCCACCTTGCCGCCGACCACGGTCAATAGGGCCGTCGTGCCCGGCAAGGCGTCAGGCGCCACGGTGAAGATATCCTGCGAGAGGACCGCGATATCGGCCAGCTTGCCCGGCGCCAGGCTGCCCTTGTCCTTTTCGGAAAACTCGGCATAGGCCGAACCCACCGTATAGGCGGTCACGGCTTCTTCGCGGGTGATCGCCTCAGCCGGCCGATCGGGATGCAGGCTGGCGAACATGATACCCATATACGGATTAAGCGGACCGTCCGAGCCGAGCGCCAGTGGTATGCCGGCCTTCACCAGCGACTTCAGCGGCTGGGCCTGGTCGGCCGCCAGTTGCGCCTGGAAGGTCTCGCCCAGCTTCGGCTCGATGCCGACAATGGCCATATGGTTGCCCTGTTGCGAGACGACGACCCCCAGGGCCCTGGCGCGGGCGATCAGTTCCGGCGTCAGGCCGTCGCCATGCTCGAAGCGCAGGCGGCGTTTTGCCCACACCTTCGCACCGCCCGTAGCCTCCATGGCGTCGAGCGCCTCGGCTGCCGCCTGGCGGCCAAAGACATGGAGCTGCAACTGGCGATTGTCGTGCAGCGCCTCGGTCAGCATGGCCTTGACCTCCGCCGGCGGAAACAGCGGCTGCAGGCCTGAAAAGCTGTAGGGACTGCCGGCCTTTTGTGATTCAGCTGCCCCTTCGCTGCGCGGCGTCAGTCCGCCTTCGAAGATAACACCGTCCAGCACCCACTTTGTCCCGGTTGCGGTGATCAGGGGTGCGGGCGCCGCCGGAACAGACAAGGCTTCAGTCGCATTGCGGCCGTGGTCCGTCGTCGGGTTCATCCGCGTCACCCGCACGCGGATCGGCAGGGCCAGAGACTTCAGCACCGCCACTGTGCGCTCGGCGCCGATATCGGTCGGCATGTCCTGAATCGAGGTGATGCCGTACTGCAAGGCGCTTTTGAGCTGCATAGCCAGGGCCGCCCTTGCGTCGGCGTCGGAGACCTTGTCGCCGAACAGGCGGGGCGCATCCACCGTGGCGGCATATTCCCGCAACACCCCGCTGAGATGACCATTGGCATCGCGCTCGTACCGACCAGCTGCCGGGTCTTTCACCGCATCGGTCAGTCCGGCACGGCTCAGGGCCGCACTGTTGAGGACGGCGCCGTGGCCATCGAAAGTCGACAGGATGACGGGGGTATCGGGCGCTACGGCATCGAGCGCCGCGCGATTGACCGTGGTGTCGTAGAAGATCGTCGTACCGATGGTTACCGCGAGGATCGCTCCCTTCGGCGCCTTGGCGATAGTCTGCGTAATGGCATCCTTGACCTCGCTCCAGGCTGGATCGAAGCTGGGCAATTCGACAAAGACCTCGTCGGCCGGGAAGACGCCGAGATGGGCATGGGCGTCGTTGAGACCCGGAATGACAGTATGGCCCTTCAGGTCGACCTGACGTGTCTTCGGCCCGGCCAGCTTGCGCACGGCAGCATCCGTCCCGACGGCGACGATACGGTCGCCACGGACGGCCACCGCCTCAGCATGGGGATGGGCCGCGTCAGCCGTAAATATGGCGCCATGATACAGGATCAGGTCCGGCTTAGGCGTGGGTTTGGCGTTTGCTACGGATGCCGAAATGGCGAGGGCGAGCAGGCTGGCGCCCACACAATATTTGCGAAACATATGAACTCCAGTCCGGACGGGAGAGGAAATGGCGAATCTCAGATAACATTGGTTCGGTAGAATGTTCCTATCGTAACGACGCTGTCAACATCACCAGCCACCCACTCTCCTATCGCATTCTTATGCCGTCGGGCGGACAGTTGGCCGCCCCCGATAACCCCTTCCCCAAAGGTGATGCATATGAAAACGCTTAACGGTGATGAAGCCCGCGACAAGGTCTGGCACCTGATCAAGGATATCCGGTTCGCCCTGATGGCGACCCATATCGAAAACGGTGAAGACACCCTGCATGCCCGGCCGATGATGGCGCTCAATAAGGAACTGAACGACGGTGCCCTGTGGTTCTTCACGGGTGCCGACTCACAGAAGGCCGACGAGATTTCCGCCAATCCCAATGCCCTGCTGACCTATTCCGATCCGCACAAGCAGTCCTACGTTTCGATCAACGGCAAGGCCTATGTCGAACGTGACCGCGCCAAGATCGACGAACTGTGGACACCCGCCGCCAAGGCCTGGTTCCCGGACGGCAAGGAAGATCCCAACCTGATCCTGATCCGCTTCGATGTCGGCGAGGCCGAATTCTGGGACGCGCCCAACGGCACCCTGGTCACCGCCTATGGCTACGTCAAGGCTCTGCTAACCCACGAAACCCCCAAGGTCGGCGAAGTCGGCAAGGTAGAATTAGCGTAGTCTTTATTCGCTCAAACGCCGCGGGGCTCGCCGCATCTTTTGCCCTAACGCTTCGCTACTTCAGGGCAAGCGGCGGCGGGCCTTGCCCTTGCCAAAGCGCAAGCGCTTTGGAGGATCGCTTAAACGCCGCGGGGCTCGCCGCATTTTTTGCCCTAACGCTTCACTACTTTAGGGCAAGCGGCGGCCGGCCTTGCCCTTGCCAAAGCGTAAACGCTTTGGAGGATCGCTTAACGACGAAGGCCCTCCGATCGCTCGGAGGGCCTTTCATAGATTGGCGCTTCAGCTTTGCGTGTTTCCCGAACACCCTGATGGTGTGGTTGCTCGCTCTGACGCCGGGGACCCTGAGACAAAAGTCCAGGGAGTGAATACGGACCATTTTCCGTGTTCTGACTATAGCAAATCGGCTGGTCGCGCGCCACTCACAACGCGTCACAAACCCGTGTTACCCAAACAGCGGAAAGCTACGGAACAGTCAAGACTAGCCCGGAGCTTAACAATCGCCCAGATAGTATAGCACAATAATACCGTGAATCCTGTGGCACACAATTCAGCCAAGAGGTGAAATCAAGCGCCCCGGCATGCACGTAATGGCGGGTAAAGCGGCACATATTTGCCGCGGTTCATCAAGATTTTCATTCGCCGGTTATGCGGTCATCCGACACCTGCTAGGTTGCTATGTTCTAATCAGGGGTGTTTGGGCGTTTTGCATGGCTGGTCTTCGTTTTAAATGTCTTGCCGGTACGGCCCTGACCCTTGTCGGCGCCGTAGGCGCAGGATCGGCCATCGCCGACACCACGCTCGGCTGGTATGTCTCCGGTGGCGTCGGCCACACGTCGATGTCGAGCCAGTCCCTGAGCATTTCGGATGTGACGGCCAGCGGTTCGGCCAATGGTACGGGAAGCGTCAGCGCCGTGCCGGTGGCCGCCAAATCGCTCAAGACCGACTATGACGGCCGCGGTTTCGTCGCCGCTGGCTATCGCTTCAATCGCAATATGCGCGCCGAGCTGGAACTGGGTGCGCGTCCGGGCAAGATCGTCGCCGGCCTCGGCGGTCCCGACAAGACCCGCCTCGGGACGCTCGACAAGACGTCGCTGATGGCCAATCTCATCTACGACGTGGCGCCGGACTGGGGTGTCCATCCCTTTATCGGCGTCGGGGTCGGTGCCGTCCAGGCCAAGGCCGACTACAGCCAGCCGGCGACCGTCAATGGCCACACCATGGCTTACAGCATCCGGTCGGATAAGTTCACCCCGGCCGCGCAGGCCATTGCCGGCGCCAGCCTCTACGTCACCAGCAATCTGCGCTTCGACCTGACCTATCGCTATCTGCGCACCGGCCGCGTCTCCTACGACGTCGCGGTGACCGACCAGCAGGGCAGTACCTCGAATACCTATACCAGCCATGCCTCGGGATCGCTGACCGACCAGAGCATCTCGGTCGGCCTGCGCTGGGCGTTCGGCTATGCGCCGCCGCTGGAGGTCGCCGACAGCGAAATCCGCTCCAGCGACGACGTGGCCGGCACACCTCGCCCCGTGGCTCCGGTCGTGGCTGTTGCCCAAACGCCGCCACCGGTTCCGGCAGCCAAGCTGGTGGCAGCCGCCGGCATGACTACGGTTGCGGCCGCCGCTCCGGCACAGGAGGACGCTGAAGCCCCCGCCGGCGATACCCTGCCGTGGAAGGACGATCCGTCGGCGCCGACGACGCCCGGCGTATCGCATGCCCCTGCCCACACCGGGACGGTCGCCGCAGCCACACCCATGCAGATGACGGTGACGGACCTGCCGCCGACGACGACGCAGGCTGATGCAACCGCAGAAACCTCTCGCGCCAAAACATCACACGGCAAATCCCATCGCAAGGCGGCAGCCCCGGCTGCGCCTTCGACCCAGATGGCGGTCGTCGATCCGGCGCCGACGCCGGTAAGCGCAACCGATACGGCCGGGACCGATGCGGCGGACAATGTTGCCGCCAGCCCCGTCAAGGCGACACCGTGGAGCGTAAAAAAGACGCGCGGCCTGCGCCGTCACCGTGGCCACGGCCACACCAGGCGCCTGATCACGGCGCCCATGCACCAGCATTACACCGTCTACTTCCCGCTCGGTGGCGCCAAGCTGACGCCGGTCGCCCAGTCGGTCGTGGCCGATGCGGCGAAGTCTGCACACACCCAGGCAACCTCCAGCGTCGCCGTTACCGGGTATGCCGACACCTCGGGTGCCGCCGCCTATAACCTGTCGCTGTCGCAACGCCGGGCCAAGGCGGTCGCCACCAACCTCGTGGCCAATGGCGTATCGGAAACGGCCATCAGCGTGGCGTGGAAGGGTGAAACACATCTGGCCGTCAAGACGCGCAATGGCGTTGCCTGTGCCAAGAACCGTCGCGTCACGGTCAATATCCGTTATTAAGCTACAACCCCGGCCATCATCTTGGTCGCCAGCCGCGCCAGGGACGGCGACATCTCGCCCAGATATCTGAGCGGCACGCAGGCGGTCGGCAGCTCCGGTTCGCCCGCCACGGCCACCGGTCGCATGAGGTAGCGGAAATCGATATGCCAGTGCTCCGGCTCGCCCTTCTTCGGGTTGGCCGGCACCAGCAGGCAGTCGATATCGTAGGGGACCTCGTCGTCCTGCATCAGCTTACAGACAAAACCTGTTTCTTCGCGCGCCTCGCGCAAGGCGGCCTCGAGCACGGTTTCGCCAGGGTCGACATGGCCGCCGGGCTGGATCCAGGCGGCCAGATAGGGATGCCAGATGGTCAGCAGGCTATCCCCCTGCGGGATCAACACCGAGCCGGTGATATGTCCGGGAAAGCTGGATCGCGCCAACACGTCTTCGCCTGCGGTCAGTTGTTCGCGGCACTGGACGATCGTCGCGCGCTCTTCGGGATAGCGGTCCGCGTAACGTTTCCACATCGTATCAAGGTCAGAGGCCATAGGCGCATTTCGCCATGAGTCGCATTAAATCGACATATGTAGAGTTTCCATTGACTCCAAACTCTACATATGTTGATCTCGTGCAATGGCTCGTCGTTCAAACATATCGCCCCAGACCCGTACCGTCTTGTCGGTGCTCGCCACGCAACCGCAGGCGTGGCGGCATGGCTACGACCTGTCGAAAGAGACAGGCCTTGCCTCGGGCACGCTTTATCCGTTGCTGATCCGCCTGGCCGATCAGGGCTTGCTGGAAACCGAGTGGCGTCCCGCCCTGCAACCCGGCCGGCCACCGCGCCATGCCTATCGCCTGACCGGGGCTGGTGTCGCACTGGCGGCGCAGCAACGGGCCGAGATTGCGCCTGCGCCCGGCGGTCCAAAGGCAGCGACGACATGAGCATCGCCGATACGCTGGTCACCCTGGCCACTCGCATTTTGCCGCCGCATCGCCGCGACTGGGGAGAAGCCATGATGTGCGAAGTCCGCGGCCTTCCGGCCGGCCACCACGCCACGACTTTTGCCCGCGGTTGCCTGTGGGCAGCCATTACAGAGAGGGTCACATCGATGAATAGTGTTGTTTCCGCCGGTCGCTGGGGCGTCGGCCTTGTCACAGCCGCCTATGGCGCATT
The DNA here is from genome assembly GCA_965246725.1 of Asticcacaulis sp. Classification (GTDB taxonomy): domain Bacteria; phylum Pseudomonadota; class Alphaproteobacteria; order Caulobacterales; family Caulobacteraceae; genus Asticcacaulis. The sequence continues at coordinate 129,963 of CBDFFG010000020.1, read as the reverse complement.
TCATATGCTTGGCTTTGCGAGCTTTATTACCGCCCTGCTTGGCAAGCCAAGCCCGTACTACATCCTGCTGATCAAACACGGACAAACGGCAGAGGCGGCTGGCTATCTTGCGGCGATACCCTATCTCGCCCTGTATATGCTGGGTATGGGGACGTTAAACCTGGCGGCCGCCTTTTTCCTCATCCGGTGGAATCCCAGGCTGTTTAGCGCGTCATGCCTCGGCGTCGCTTTGACGGCTGCCGTTTTTACGGCCTATGCACTGACTGACACCGCCCAATTGGGTAGGGGCACGATCTGGGGTTGGCAAGCCGTTCCGTTGGTCATGCTGGTCATGGCCGCATTCCTGCTTTCACTGTGGGAGCAAAAGCGCCCGACAGCCCCCGCCCTGCCCGCTTAAAAAGAAAACCGAATGGGTGCAGGGGCCGTGCCCCTGCCTAGGCGTCGACTTCGGCGTCCAGGGCATTGTCCTGGATGAATTCGCGGCGCGGCTCGACCAGGTCACCCATCAGCTTGGAGAACATCTCGTCGGCTTCGTCGGCGTGATTGACCTTGATCTGCAGCAGGGTGCGGGCGTCCTTGTCGAGCGTGGTTTCCCACAGCTGCTCGGCATTCATTTCGCCCAGGCCTTTATAGCGCTGGATGCTCATGCCCTTGCGGCCGGCATCGAGAACGGCGGCGACCAGGTCGAGGGGACCACGGACGTCCGACGACTTGTCTTTGCGCGTGAAGATGGCGACTTGGGAATAGATGTCGCCAAGACCTTCGTTACGCTCGGCGAGACGGCGGGCATCCGGCGAATGGATCAGGGCATCGTCGAGGACGACCTTTTCCGAGACGCCGCGGCGGCTGCGCTCGAAGACATACCCACCGGTGCCCGGCTGGCCTTCGATGACAGACCACGGGCCGTCGCCATCCTCGTTGAGGCGGGTCAGGTTGCGGGCGATCGTGTCGAGATCCGGATTGCCCCCGAACAGGCCACCGAGCGCCGCCTGTTCGACGGCGAAGGCGGGTGCGCGTAAGGAAAGGCGATCGACACTGGCCTTGAACGACTTGGCGGCGCGGACCTGGCCTTCGAGATCGCGGCCGGTAATGCGCTCACCGGTGCGCAGTTCGAGGACGGCGTCGCTGATGCCTTCGTCGATCAGGTAGACATCCAGTTCGCTGTCGTCCTTCAGATAGCGCGACGACTTGCCCTTGGAGACCTTATAGAGCGGCGGCTGGGCGATATAGAGATAGCCGTTGTCGATGATCTCCGGCATCTGGCGATAGAAGAAGGTCAGCAGCAGGGTACGGATGTGGGCGCCGTCGACGTCGGCGTCGGTCATGATGATGATCTTGTGGTAGCGCAGCTTGGCGATGTTGAAGTCGTCGCGGCCGATACCGGCGCCGAGCGCGGTGATCAGGGTACCGATCTGTTCCGAGGACAGCATCTTGTCGAAGCGGGCGCGTTCGACGTTCAGCACCTTGCCGCGCAGGGGCAGGATGGCCTGGTTCTCGCGATTACGGCCCTGCTTGGCCGAGCCGCCGGCCGAGTCACCTTCGACGATGAAGATTTCGGACTTGGCGGGATCGCGTTCCTGGCAGTCGGCCAGCTTGCCCGGCAGGCTGTTGATGTCGAGGGCCGACTTGCGCCGCGTCAGCTCGCGCGCCTTGCGAGCGGCTTCGCGGGCGGAGGCCGCTTCGACGATCTTGGAGACGACCTGCTTGGCTTCGACCGGGTTCTCTTCGAACCACTGGGCCAGCTTGTCGAAGACCAGGCCTTCGACGGCCGGGCGCACTTCGGACGAGACCAGCTTGTCCTTGGTCTGGCTGGAGAATTTCGGATCGGGCACCTTGACCGACAGGACGCAGGTCAGGCCTTCGCGGGCGTCTTCGCCCGAGACGGTGATCTTCTCGCGCTTGGCCGCACCCGAGCTTTCCATGTACTGCGTCATGACGCGCGTCAGCGCCCCGCGGAAGGCCGCCAGGTGGGTGCCACCGTCGCGTTGCGGGATGTTGTTGGTGAAGCACAGCATGGTCTCGTGGTAGCTGTCGTTCCACTGCATGGCCAGGTCGACTTCGATCTTGTCGCGGACACCGCGCACCGACAGCGGCGCCTTGGTGATCGCCGTCTTGGCCTTGTCGAGGTGCTTGACGAATTCGACGACACCACCGTCATAGTGCAGGATGATCTCATACTGCTCGACATCGCGCAGGTCGGCGAAGCGGATGTGGACGCCCGAGTTGAGGAAGGCGAGTTCGCGCAGGCGGTGTTCCAGCGTCTTGCGGTCGAAGTCGATAAAGGCGAACGTGCCGGTATCGGGGCCGGTCTTCAGTGACGGCAGGAAGGTGACGATGGTGCCGGTCAGCGGATTGCCGTTTTCGCGCAGGGGGGCAACGCCGGTCGCGCGGATAGACTGGGCGGTCTCGCCCAGTTCGAAGCGGCCCTCATAGGTCTGGCCGTCACGATAGATTTTCAATTCGACGAAATCGGACAGGGCATTGACGACCGAGACGCCGACGCCGTGCAGGCCGCCGGAGACCTTGTAGCTGTTCTGGTCGAACTTGCCGCCGGCGTGGAGCTGGGTCATGATGACCTCGGCCGCCGAGACGCCTTCGCCTTCGTGGATGCCAACCGGCATGCCGCGTCCATCGTCGGACACCGAGCACGAACCGTCGGCATTGAGGATGACCTCGACGCGGGTGGCGTGGCCTGCCAGGGCTTCGTCGATGGCATTGTCCACGACTTCGTAGACCATGTGATGCAGTCCGGAGCCGTCATCGGTGTCGCCGATATACATGCCCGGGCGTTTGCGCACGGCGTCGAGACCCTTGAGAACCTTGATCGAATCAGCGCCATAAGCGTTGGTTACGATCTCAGGATGTTCAGCATTGTCGTCGCTCATGCGATGTATCCGTCTTTATTCAACAAATTCAATAAATTGACCGCCTTCTACGCGGACGCCGAGCGCGCGCGATTTCAGGCCGTCGAACAGGCCCTGATCGGTACCCGTAAACAGTGTTTGTAGGCCCAAAGCATGGGTCTCGTCAAACAAAGCGTGACGCCGCAAGGGGTCGAGATGGGCGGCGACTTCGTCGAGCAGCAGGATGGGCGGCGCCTGGGTCAGGGCATTCGGCACAGGCTTGGCTAAACGGGCACCTTGAGCGAGGATGATGTTGAGCAGGAGCGCCTTTTGCTCACCGGTAGAGCCTTCGGCGGCCGGCCGGTTCTTGTCGCGGTGCATGACGAAGAAGTCGACGCGGTGCGGGCCGAACAGGGAGCGACCGGCGGCGGCGTCGCGGCTGCGCGCCTGCCTGAACCCGTTCAGGATATGGCTTTTCAGGTCTTCGACATCAAGATCGCCTGCCAGGCTGAGATCGGCCTTGGGAAAGGGGCCGGCATGGTTTTCGATCTCGGCCTGCAGGGCTGCCAGTGCCCGGCGCCGGTTGAGGATCAGGGTCTCGCCGGCCTCGGCCAGCTTCTGTTCCAGCAGGGTCAACCAGGCATCGTCGAAGGGGCCGTCGGTCAACAGTTTCAGGCGTTCGCGCAGGGCTTTTTCATAGGCGCTGACGACGGTGGCGTGGCGCGGTTCGGCGGCATAGGTCAGGCGGTCGAAGAAGCGCAGGCGTTCCGAGCGAGACTCGACAAACAGGCGGTCCTGGGCGGGGGTAAGCCAGATGAGGCGGACGTGGTCGAGCAGGCGGGCGGCGGGGCTGTTTTCGCCGTCGATGCGCACCAGGCGTTTATTGGGATCGCGGGGGTCGGCACCGGTGGACAGGCGCACCTCGGTCTCGCCCTTGCCGAAGGTGGCCGAGACCCCCCAGGGGCGGCCATGGCTTTCCGAGGGCAGGCGGCGGCCGAGATCGCCGAAACCGGCGCCGCGCAGGCCCTTGCCCGGGTTGAGGACGGAGACGGCTTCGAGCAGGTTGGTCTTGCCTGCACCATTGGCGCCGAACAGGTAAACGCTGCGACCATCGAGCGCAAAGTCGAGCCGCTCATAGGAGCGGAATTCGGTCAGGGACAGGGCGCGCAGGGCGTATGGGGTCATGCGTCGACAGGAGGCCTGCCCCTCGCCTTTCGGCAGGGGCTTAATGACCTACACCCGCAGCGGCATCAGCACGTATTGCACGCCGTTGTCGGCCGGGTCGAGCACCAGGGTCGGCGACGAGGCGTCGCTGAAGCGTAGCTCGACGGTATCGCCACCGATCTGGCCCATGACATCGAGGATGTAGCGGGCATTGAAGCCGATATCGAGGGACTCGTTGTCGTAGTCGATTTCGGCCTCTTCGACGGCCTGGCCGGCTTCGATATTGCGCACCGACAGGGTCAGGCGACCCGTTTCGATGGTCATCTTTACCGAGCGCGACTTTTCCGCGGAGATGGTCGAGACGCGGTCAACCGCCTTGGACAGGATACCGGCGTCGATGCCCATGATCTTGTCGTTGCCCTTGGGAATGACGCGGCCATAGTCGGGGAAGGAGCCGTCGATGATCTTGGAGGTCAGCGAGGCATTGCCGAACTGGAAGCGAATCTTGGCCGGCGATACGGTCAGGTCGACATGGCCCTGGCCGTCGTCGAGCAGGCGGCGGGCCTGATCGATCGTCTTGCGCGGAATGATGATGCCGGGACCGCCCATGGCGCCGTCGGGCGCCGGCATTTCGGCGAGCGCCAGGCGGTGGCCGTCGGTGGCGACGGCGCGCAGGTAGTTGGAGCCGTCTTCCGAAAGGGTGTGCAGGTACATACCGTTCAGATAATAGCGCGTTTCCTCGGTCGAGACGGCGAAGCGCGTCTTGTCGATCAGGCGCTTCAGGTCGTCGCGCAGGATGGCGTAGGAGACGCCGTCATGGTCGGTCGACATGATGGGGAAGTCGCCGGCCGGCAGGACCGGCAGGGCGAAGCGCGAACGGCCGGCCGATACGGCCAGGCGCGGATCGTCACCGGCCGAATAGCGCAGCTCGACGTCAGCGCCTTCCGGCAGCTTGCGGACGATTTCGTAAAGGGTATGGGCGGGCGCCGTGATCTGGCCCGGCACCTGGACGGTGGCCTCGGCCGTATCGACGATTTCCATGTCGAGATCGGTGGCGGAGAAGGACACACTTCCGCGCTCCGCCGACAGCAGGACGTTGGACAGGATGGGGATGGTGTTGCGCCGTTCGACGACGCTTTGCACGTGACCGAGGGCTTTCAGCAGCGCGCCACGCTCGATTGTGAATTGCATCTTAGGCGTCCTATGGGGTTGTCCGGGGGTGCGGACATTAGACGATAAAGCGGAAAACGCAAGAATACGAATGGGGTTTGGGGGCAAGTCCAGACATGGGGCCCCGAGCCTTCCTTTTCTTATGTCTTTTGCGCCCTCGGGGCGCGAAAGACATAAGAATAAAGATGTGGGGTCAAGACCCCACGCCCAATTACGTATTACGCAGTTTACGCGTCAGCGCCTCGACGTCGCGGGCGATCTGGTCGTCCGAGGTCAGCAGTTCTTCGATCTTCTTGACGGCATGCAGGACCGTCGTGTGGTCGCGACCGCCGAAGCGGCGACCAATGTCCGGATAGGAGCGCGTCGTGTGCTGCTTGCACAGCCACATGGCGACCTGGCGCGGGCGGGCAACCGAACGGGTGCGGCGCTCCGACAGCAAATCCGCCTGCTTCAGGCCGAAATGGTCGGACGTCAGCTTCTGAATTTCATCGACGGTTACACGACGCTCCACCGATACCTTCAGGTTCGGTTGCAGCAAGGCCATAGCTTCTTCCAAAGTCAAACTCCCAAGACGAGGGCCGGCGGACGCCACCAGGGTGTTGACCGCGCCTTCAAGCTCACGGATCGACCCTGGCACACGCTCGGCCAGAAATTGTAATACATCCCCCCGCGGACCCTGTTCACCCGTGCCCAGTTTTTGGGCCAGTTGCACCAGCTTGCGCTCGATGATCCCCATGCGCAAAGTCTGGTCGGCAACGTCAAGCGCGCAGACCAGGCCCGACGACAGGTGCGAACGAAGACGGGCTTCGATTTCGCTGAGCTGCGACGGCGGACGGTCGGCGGTGAACACGATGCGGCGGTTATTTTCCATCAACGCGGTCAGCGTGTGAAACAGTTCTTCCTGCGACGACGTCTTGCCGCCGATGAAGTGCACGTCGTCGACCAGCAACAGGTCGGCGCCGCGGATCTCATCCTTGAACGCCGCCGTCGACTTGTCCATCAAAGCCTTCACGAAGGTCGAAGTGAACTTTTCCGCCGTCAGGTAGACGATGCGGGCGTCGGGGCGGCGCTGCTGCGCCTCCCAGCCGATGGCGTTGAGCAGGTGGGTCTTGCCATAGCCGTAAGGGCCGTGGAAAAACACCGGATTGAAGTGGCCGTCCGCCCAGCTCGCCACCTGGCGCGACATGGTATAGGCGAACTCGTTGCCGCGGCCGGCGACGAAACTGTCGAAGGTCAGGCGTTCCTGCAGGCCGGTAATGCGGCCGGTGGCCTGGGCCATCACCTGCTGGATCTGCACCGATTGCACCGGCGCCGCCGACATCTGGGCAGACGCACTGCGCGCCGCCTGGGCATCCGCCGGAAAAGCGTTCATGTCGCGAAGATTTGGCATATCGCGAAGGTTTGGCATATCGCGAAGATTCGACGCCTCACGAGCCGGGGCAATCGCTTCGGGCGTGCCCCCGGCGGCGCGGGTCTGGTCGTCATATTCGACCCGCGACTTGACGTCGAGGATACGGGCATCGGGATCGTGCTGCGACCACAGTTCCTGAGCGCGGCGGATGGCGTTGCGCGAAATCCAGTCACGCGCATAGGCGGTAGGCGTCACCAGGACCGGGTCGCCATAGGGACCAGGCCGGACGCTCGACGGCGCCACATAGGAATTATAAGGACCCTCGCCCAACTCACGGCGAAGGATAGATGCCACTTTAGACCATACCGTCTCAGGTAGGATCGGCGACCAGCTTGTCATGCTTGGCATTTTTTTTGCGCCCCGATCATTTGCCCTATACCCACTCATACGCATACTCCTCCCTGCCGGCCGCGTTCTTGCGACCGCCAGTCACCCTGTTAAAGCCCCGTTATCGCCCTAGCCCAGACTTAAACGCAAAGCCGGGATGCCGATCAGGTCACCTTGCCAAATCATCTTGGCAGCAACCGCACCCGCATCCGTTTACCCTTTGCGGCCTGCCGGTTTTTCCGGCCCGTCCGCAACGGTCAAGAATTCCACTGTCGCCCGAACAGCGATATTCGAGCGCTCGTTTTTCGATTTTTCGCCAAAGGCGCGAACCCCTGGCGACAAGTCATGACTGTCCTTCTGCCGAGAGCAGGAACGCGCTCTCATTGCGGCGGTACTGGTACGCGGGACAGGGCGGTTACAACCCGAGCCTGTCTCCAGAAGACAGCTAAAATTCCCCGGCGCGCGTCTTTAACGGGCGCCACCCAATATCATCCGTGTTGGGATGAAACCGGCGGGAAGGCGACCAAATTAGCGTTCCGGTCGGCAGCGTCAATCCTGATATTTTCGCATGACAGCTGATAAATATGTTGACTCCGATAAGGTGTTCCCGCGCAAAGAGAAATTAAGCATTTATTAATCCTTAATTAACTCTTTTGTGAACGCCCCGCAGACACGGCTTTGCCTGTGCAGCACGCCGTTTTTCGGACAACGAAATACCGTTTGCGCAGGACTACCAACTGCACATCGGACATGTTTATGGTGTAGGGAAGACCACCTTGACGACCCTTGGGCCACAACCGGTGGTTACAGGCGACCGGCACGGAAAAGGGCTGGACGAAGCCAGCCCTTTCGCCGATCGAAAAATCAGGCGGTCGCCAGCTTCTTCAGCTGAGCGGCCAGGCGCGAAACCTTGCGCGAACCGGTATTCTTGTGAACGACGCCCTTCGAGACAGCGCGCATCAGTTCGGATTGCGCTTCGACGAAGGCGGCGGTGGCGGCCGGAGCATCGCCAGCCGTCAGGGCTTCTTCGAACTTGCGCACATAGGTGCGGACGCGCGAGCGGCGCGCCTTGTTGACTTCGGTACGGCGGGCGATCTTGCGGATTGCCTTACGGGCGCCGGGATTATTGGCCATTCATCACCTAAAAGGACGAAAGTTAAAAACAAAAGCGCCGTCCAACCCAGAGGCGGACCGCGAAATTCAAGGTCGCGGGATATAACCGATCGATACCCCCCGGTCAACGGCCGCACACGCGCTTTTCGTCATACAAGAGCAAAAATTATTCACAGCGGTGCGTAAACGCGCTCCGAATTGTCCGTATACCCTTGGATTTCCGTAAAAAATCACGTCATCGCCAATTCTTCGGCGACAAGGCCCGCGGCGATAAGGCTGACGGCCGTCGCGCGCACCGCCTCCATGGCCGGACGCGGCTTCCAGGCCAGGTCGTGAGACGCCCGCGCCGTCGAGCAGGGTGTATATAGTCCCAGTTCAGGCACGGCCAGCGACGCCTTGCGATCGACCAGGGCCGCCAGGCGCACTACCAGGTCCGGCAGATGCCGCAGGGGAATGCGAGCGGCGTGGCTGACGAATTCCTTGCGCAGCATGTCGGCGATATCGCGCAGCCAGACAAAACCCGCCGTGCACAGATAGCGATTGCCTATGCTGAGGTCGTTTCCGAGCGCCCGCTCGTGCAGTTCGGCGACGTCGCGGACATCGACCCCCTCGAAGCCGATACGCGGCAGGCCGGCAAAATCGCCGTTGAACAGGCCGCGCACGATCCCCGCCGAGGTGCCGACATCGTCGCCGATCACGGGCCCGAAAACGGCGCCGGGATTGATCGTGGTGATCTGCATCTCCGGATACCGCATGACATAGTCCCAGACCGCCAGTTCGGCGCGCGTCTTGGACTCATGATAGGCAGCCATATGGCCGGACTGCAGGTTCGACCAGTCCTGTTCGCTGAACGGACTGACGCGGGTGCCGGCGCTGTCGTTGGCCGTATGGCCATAGACCACCGCGGCAATGGACGAAGTGACGATCACCCGATGTACCCCGGCGGTACGGGCAGCCTCCAGCACGCGCAGCGAGCCGTCGACGGCAGGCTTTATAACGCTGGCGCGGTCGCGGACATCCTCGGACGGAAAGGGCGAGGCCAGATGGAAGACGGCATCCATGCCCTCCATGGCCTCGGGCCAGCCATCGTCGCTCATCAGCTCGGCGGCGACGAAGCTTAACTTTTCGATGGGAGCATATTGCGAGAGGATGGCCTTCAGGCTGTCGGCGCGCTCCAAGCTGCGCAGGGTGCCGCGTACGCGATGCCCCCGGGACAGCATATTGACGATAAGCTGACGGGCTATAAAGCCGTTGGCGCCGGTAACCAGAACGCTGCGATGGGTCATCCCTGCGGGCTCCCTCTCCGTTTCAGACCCCCCACTATAGGCGCATTAATCCACAGGATAAAGAGTGCGGCATTTTACCGCTGGCAGGCCTTAAATTTGGCCGACCTTAAGAATGCCAAACTCTAAATTTGGCACACTTTAAATTTGCCAAACTTTAAATTTGGACGATCTTAAGAATGCCAAACTTTAAATTTGGCACGCCGGGCAGAAGAAGGTCGAGCGCCCCTGATGCACCTTGCGTTCGATCGTACCACCGTCCTCACGCAGGCACGGCTTGCCCTTGCGGTCGTAGACGCAGAACCGGTGCTGGAAATAGCCGAGCTCACCCGAAGTGGCGGCAAAGTCGCTGATCGACGAGCCGCCGGCGGCGATGGCGTCGCTGAGCACCGTTTTGATGCCGTCGACCAGGGCCTCGGCCTGCGGCGCGGTCAGGTCGCCTGCCCGCCTGTCCGGGCTCAGGCGGGCCCGGTAGAGGGCTTCGCACACATATATGTTGCCAAGCCCCGCTATGCCGCCCTGGGCCATCAGCAGGGCCTTGAGGTTGACGCTGCGCCCCTTCGCCTTGTCGAGCAGGTAGGCCGGGCTCAGATCGTCCGACAGGGGCTCGACACCGAGGGATTTATACCAGCCGGCCTCATAGAGCTCCCCCGGCGTCAGCAACAGCATGAAGCCGAAACGGCGCGGATCGTAGAAGTCGATACGGGCGCGCGTGCCGTCGGGCCTGGTCGCCACCGTCTGGAAGTGCAGGTGCTTTGCATCCGGCGCGACCTGATGGACATAATTTCCCAACCCATCTGTGGAGTCCTCGATCTGGAAACGTCCGGTCATGCCGAGATGGGTCACCCAGACCTGCTGGGTGTCGAGATGGGCGAGGATATACTTTGCACGCCGCTCCAGGCGCAGCACGGTGGCGCCGTCGAGGCGGTTGGCGAAGTCGTCCGGAAACGGATAGCGCAGATTGGCACGATTGATTTTGGTGTCCGACAGGCGCGCGCCTGTCATATAGGGATCAAGGCCGCGGCGGACGGTTTCGACTTCGGGGAGCTCGGGCATCAGTGATCCGTGGGGCTTAAGGTAAAGTCGCAGGGGCCCACAGGCCCCTGCACCCCACTACGCGGCAGTGGATACGTGTTTCAATACCAAAATAGCGGGACCCTAACGTCCCGCTATTTTGGTATTGAGGCAAATAAACACCGTCACGGTATCGGGGTGCGGGGTCTGAGACCCCGCATCTTTCCTAAGCGACGCGGATCATCCGACGGCTGACATCGCCAAGCTCGGCGTACCATTGCTTCGGATCGAGCGCGATATCGTCATTGATCGCCATGGCGCCCCAGTTCAGTTTCGGCGCCTTGCGTTCCGACGCCGCCACGATGGCGCGCAGTTCGGCGGCCGAGGTGACGCCGACCACGACGGTCGAGACGCCTTCCAGGTTCAGCGCGAAGCTCAGGGCGGCATGCAGCGGATCGGCGCCACTTTCCATCATCAGGCGACGCACCTTCGACAGGTGCGGGCCAATGGCGACGAGATTGCCCGGCAGGGCTTCACGCGGCAGGAAGAGCAGGCCCTGCAGGAAGACGGAACGGATCTGCACCTCGACGCCCAGTCCGGCCAGGGCGGCGATATCGCCATTATGCACCAGGCGCTGGTCGAGGATGGAGCACGGCACCTGCATGACGTCCGGCTTGAAGCGGCGCGCCAGCAGCAGGGGCTGGTCTTTATATGTGGCGGCAATGCCGATCTTGTTGATCAGGCCCTCGGCCTTGAGCTTTTCGAGGCGTTCCCACAGGGCATCGCCGTCGGGACCCGTCAGGTCCTCGGCATTATCGACCAGGGCGCACTGGGCCCGGACCAGGCCCATATGGTCGACCGAACGGCGCAGGCGCGATTCCAGCCAGTCGAGGCCTTTTTCGAGGCGGAGGGTACGGACCTGGGGTTTGAACGGCGACGGGAACGGCCAGCAACGGCCGAGAATACGTTCGACGTCGCCATCATAATGGGCAGCATCGATGTGCTTGATCTTGCAATCGCCGGCCAGGGCCAGGATCTGACGCACCTCTTCCTCGCCCACCCGGCCACGGGTGTTCGAGATGCCGTAATCACAGCCGAATTGTGCTGAACCGAGACCTAAACTCGCAACCATGCGGGACGATGCCTTAACCCGAATCTTTAACCTTAACGGTCGGGAACCACTCTCGCCGCTAAATCTTAAAGAACCTCTGAACAGGAAATAAAAATCCTGTGTGGCTGGGGATCGATTTTTATAAAGAAGATGTTAATAATGATTAAATAGGCCGCAAACCCAGGCTTTTTAAGCGAAATCTGCTGCGGTGCGAAGTGCATAAGTCGGCCGCGTCTGTGGATAAGGGTTAAAAACCGCTCCCGTTCGTTAATGCCGGTTAAGCATGTTTCGCGACTTACCCACAGGCGCTGGCCTGTGCCCGCTTACAATCCGTAAATGCGCTCGCGATCGGCTTCGCTCGACAGGCTGACACCCAGGTCGGTGACCCAGCCATTGCTGAGCGAATAGACCCAGCCGTGCACGGTCAGGGGCTGACCCTGGCGCCAGGCGGCAACCGTGATGGGGTTGAGGGAAACATTGCGCACCTGCGCCCTGACGTTCAGCTCGCACAGGTGATTGACGCGGTCGAGTTGCGTTTCGCAGGCTTCGAGTTCGTGCTTGTGCTCGTGTGCCAGTTCGCGGATCGGTGCCAGCCAGTGATCGATCAGGCCGTGGTCGTCGGATTCGAGCGCCGTACGTACACCGCCGCAGCCGTGGTGGCCGACAACGAGGATGTGCTTTACCTTGAGGACGGCGACGGCATATTGCAGGGTCGACAGGTAGTTGGCGTCCTGCGGCGGCGCCAGGTTGGCGACATTGCGATGGACGAACATCTCGCCAGGATCGAGGTTGACGATTTCGGTCGCCGGCACCCGGCTATCGGAGCAGCCGATCCAGAAATATTCCGGGGTCTGCTGATTCAGCAGGCGCTTGAAGAATTCGGGATCTACGCGGGTCTTTTCCTCAGCCCAGTGACGATTATTGGCGATCAGCTTATCCAGCATCGGTCCGTTCCCCGGTTTATGTCCGGGCCGGTTTATAAAGCGGACGCGCCTGTATCAAGTTCTTTTGTGAGAACTACCGTCACAAAAAAAGTTTTCCGCAACCCGGACGTGCACGCACCTGCACAAACGCCCGTAAAGTACCTATTTATGATGGAGCAGGTCCAAGGCGCAGGTCCAGGCGCAGCCGATGCCGGCGTCGATCGCATGCCCGGCTTTTTCGAACGAGCCGTAGCGCACCAGCAGGATCAGCACCACGACCCCCATCAAGGCGAGCAGGGCCTCGAACAGGTTGATCAGCAGATGGACGGGACGGACACGGCTGACGCGGGCATAGGAACTAAGGCCTTCGGGCGCACGCAGCGGACTGGAAAACTTCATCGGAACCCCCTTGACCCCTAATTGCCCGGTAAAATGCCAGAGCAATCTCCCATGAGCCGTCATGGCGGCCGTTAACCATCTTAACCGCAAAAACGGCCCGCCGCCAAGCGGCAAAACAGTCGGTTGGGGCGCCCTATAGAAACTCGCCAATAACGTGTTTTTGATGGAAATTATCTATCGTTTGGCGCGTGATGGTAATCATGCCTTAACACGATGCATTATTGTTCTGTTCACGCAATACAACTATGTTACAGGTTAACGATCCTTCCCCAGTTCCCGAGTTCCCAGCCCGTCCATGACCGATCCCCAGTCCCCGCCCCTCCCGCCCGTAGCGCGGCTGAAGATGAGCGACATCGCGCGTCTCGCCGGAGTGTCTGTGTCCACCGTGTCGCGTGCCCTGGCCGGAAGCCCCCTGATCCCCAAGCCGCTGCGCGAGAAGATCGAGCAGATCGCCGAGGGTGAAGGCTATGCCGTCAACCATTCGGCGCGCACCCTGCGCCTGCAGACGACGCGCACCATCGGCGTCGTCCTGCCGACCGGCCACCAGACCGGCCAGCGCATGACCGACCCCTTCCTGCTGGAAATGATCGGTCACCTGACCGAAGAAGTCATCAAGCGCGGCTACGACCTGCTGCTCAGCAAGATCCCGGCGCCGCGCGAAGGCTGGCTGTCGGCCCTGGTGCAGTCGCATCGCTTCGACGGGATGCTGATGATCGGCCAGAGCGACCAGCATGCTGCGCTCGAGGAAGTCGCCAGCCGCTACATGCCCATGGTGGTGTGGGGGGAACGCATGCCGGCGCAGAACTATTGCTCGGTCGGCGTCGACAACGTCTTCAGCGGCCGCACCGCCACCGAACACCTGCTCGGCCTTGGCCGCCGCAAGATTCGTTTCCTCGGCCCGACCCATGTGCCCGAAGTCGACAGTCGTTACCGCGGTTATATGATGGCCATGGGCGGCGCGCCCGAACAGGGCACGATCGCCCCGATTAACTGCGCCTTTACCCACAAGGGCGCCTACGAGGCCGTCCATGCCCTCATTGCATCGGGGGAAAGTTTCGATGCCCTGTTCTGCACCTCCGACGTCATCGCCGGCGGCGCCCGTATGGCCCTGCTGGAATCGCGCCTGAAGATCCCGCACGATGTCGCCCTGGTCGGTTATGACGACGTGCCTATGGCCCAGACCATGACCCCGCCCCTGACAACGATCCGACAGGACCTGGGCGTCGCGGCCAATATCATGGTCGAACTGCTGTTCCGCCGTATGGCCGGTGAAGCCACGCCGCCCAGCATTATCCCGGCGCGCCTGATGATCCGGGAATCGACGGTCGGTTCGCGCCCGGCTTAGGGCACAGACACATCGCAAAAGAAAAAGGGCCGTCCTATCCAGGGCGGCCCTTTCTTATGCAAAGGTCATTAAGGACGACCCTTGGCATAAGCATTTTTCAGCTCAAACGCCGCATGGCTCGCCGCATAAGCGGCGGCGCGCGGTCGCACGCTCCCAACGGCAATAGGTCATAGTCTCATTTGCCGTTGGTATACTGTCAGCCCTGTGCGTCGAGCGCCCGAGCTGCCATCGTAGCCTTTGCCCACCATACTAGCTCGTCGAGCGCGGTCTTGGTCGCCGGCAGCAGGTTTGCCTCGATCGTCTCGATCGGCTTGCCCTCGAACATCGGATGAATAGCCTGCGCGTCCCGCCCGCCGATATGGACGGCGGCGTGGGTGGAAACCATCTGCAGCTCGATGCCGATACCGCGCAAATGCTCGACGGCCCGTGCCCCACCGACACCGCCATAGGCGATGGCCGTGAACGGCTTGCGCGTCCATTCCTTGTAGGCCTGGTCGAGCGCGTTCTTCAGCACGCCGGTGATCGAATGATTATATTCGGCAACGACGAAGATATAACCGTCGAAGCCGCCGATGGTCTGCTGCCAGCGGACCGCCTCGGGATTCTGGCTGGGCGCCCACATGTTCGACGCCACCTCGTCGAAGAAGGGCATGGGATGATCGCGCAGGTCGACGATTTCCACGTCCATGTCGCCGCGCGCCTGGGCCTGCTTCAGTATCCACTGCGCCGGCACATCGGCGAAACGGGTGGGACGGGTCGAGCCGATAATCACGGCAATCCTGGGTTTGGATGTCATAAGAGCCTCATATCTTCCGGGTTTGCGTCGAAGCCAGAGCGTAAAGGCATCCCTGAAAGTCGCAGCTTTTGAAGGCGCTTCATTTTCATGGTATCCTGGTGTAATCTGGTTTCCGCTGGATACCAGTTTACGAAAGTCACCCATGGCAGGACAAGAAGGCACTTTTTCGAAACCAGATAACCACGAGGATACCGCCCGGTGCGAAACCATCGGCCGGCTGATGGCGCGCATCAGCGACAAGTGGACCATGCTGGTCGTGCGCGTATTGGGACGAGGCCCCTGCCGATTCAACGCCCTGCGTCGCGAGGTCGGCGAGATCAGCCAGAAGGTCCTGGCCTCGACCCTGCGTGATCTCGAAGAGAACGGCTTCGTGTCGAGAACCGTGACGCCAACCGTGCCGGTACAGGTCGAATATGCCCTGACGGATCTGGGCCGCGAATTCCTCGACCCGGTGCGGGCGCTGGCCGAGTGGGTGATCGAGAATTCCGACCGCATGGACGCTGCCCGCGTACTTTACGCCGAACGCCGCAGCCGCGATTGATGTCGCGACCCTTCAGCCGTTGATCGTTTCCAGCCTTGGACGGCTGGGGTCCCATATCGCATTTACGATCGCTGCGGCAAACAACAGCGCCGCCAGAACTGCCGCCAGGGCGAAGCCGGCTTCGGCGCCACCGAAACGGTCGCTGACCCAGCCCATGGCCAGGGGCGCGATCACGGCGCCGACACAGGTGAAGAACAAGATGACGCCGCTAGCCGCCCCCTGCTCGGCGTGGACGAAGCAGCTGATCCCCTTGGAATTGAGGGTCGGGTAGATGACTGACATGAACAGGCCAGACACGGGCAGGGCCACCACCGCCACGGCAACGCCTCCGGCCAGGCTGGCCATGAAGCAGCACAGGATGGCGCCCGTACTGAAGGTCAGGACGCGGGTCCACGACCAGCGGGCCAGGAGGGCACTGCCGACAAAGCGGCCCGCCGCCCGCAGGGCGAAGAAGACCGGCAGGGCGTACAGGGCCAATACGGCCAGTGAACCATGGTAGCCGGCCAGCAAGGTCGGCATCCAGACATAGATGGCCGCCTCGACGCCGACATAGACCATGGCGGCCAGGCTGAAGGCCAGGGCATGGGGATCGCGCAGCAGACGCAGGCTGACACTGAAGCTGGCCGGCGCATCTTCACTGTGCTTTTGCGCCGGATAGCGCGCCGAGGCGGCAATGGCGAAAAGGACGAGCCCCATCAGCCCGACCCCGAGATAGAGCCAGCGCCATGACACACCGGACAGGATCAGTTGCGTCACGATAGCCGGGCCGATTATGGCGCCGATGCCGAAACAGCCTTCGACCAGGTTCATCAGGCGGGTATGGGCCCGCGCCGTCGGTGCCAGGTCGCCGATCAGGGCCAGGGCGCCGGTCTTGAAGATGCCGACGGCAGCGCCGGAGACGAACAGCAGGCCGAAAAAGCCGGCGAAACTGTCACCCGCTATGAACAAACAGGCATCGACGGCATACAGCCCCAGACCGAGCAGTATGGTGACCTTCCGTCCCAGGCGATCGGCGAGAAAACCCAGGCCCAGCCCCGACAGGGCGATCCCCGCCATGACAGCGTAGTGGAAGGCGCCGGCCTCTGCCAGGCCGATGCGAAATTGCCGGATGATTTGCGGAATAATGACGCCTGCACTGTCGGTCGTCATGGCAAACATCAAAAACATGACACAGGTCAACCCCGTGAGCGCGGCCGAACCCGTTGGTTTGCTTGTGTTTTCCATTTGACGTTTTCCGCGTAATTTTTTTCTTACGCAACCTGTGATTTTATTGGTGATTTGTTTACCTGGATAAGGCATTCTGCAAACGATTGCAAGACTTCGGTGATTCGGCCTTCCCCCCTGCCGGATAAGACCGTCATCTCGACCTCGCCTCTTTATTCCGCGGCCTTCCCCCCAAACTGCCGCGGACCTGGGCAGAGGCATGACGGTGTCCCACCGGAGCCTTGCGGTCAGTCCCGCCTGGCTGCCCTTTGGTTCCACCTCACCGGAACCGGGGGCGGCTTTTTTTTAAACCTCCCCTGAAATCAGGGGTTTGACGAGCAAGAGTACAGCTCTTGCGATGTCATGTGGCCCGAAGGGCCGGGTGGGGTCTTGTTCAGCCCACTCGGACGCTCTTCAACCGCTCGAATTGGCCGCAGTCCCCCTCCCCCGTTGACGTCCCTTTCCCCATTTGCCTATATACGGCTCAGGGTAATGGATTTCTGCCTGGCGTCATGCCGAACCGCTCACAGGATGAGCTGATGATTCCTACTCGATTGCTTTGCAAGGAGTAGACTCATGCGCGGATACCTGACCTCTGTCCCACAGCTTATTGCCGAACGCGGACGCCATGCCGTCGTCATCCTGCGCTGGATCGCCATTCTCGCACCTATGGCGGCTACGGTCGGCGCCGCCTGCGCCCTGTTCCTGTCGGCGCTCGACCAGGCCACGGCCTTGCGTTTCGAATATCCATGGCTGCTGTTTCTGCTGCCGGTCGCCGGCTTCCTGATCGGCCTGGCCTACTGGTGGAAGGGCGGTCCGGCCGAGAGCGGCAACAACCTGATCGTCGAGCAGATCCATGCGCCCGGCGGCGGTGTGCCCCTGCGTATGGCGCCGCTGATCCTGGCGGCTACCGTCCTCACCCACCTGTTCGGCGGCTCGGCCGGCCGCGAAGGTACGGCCGTCCAGATGGGCGGCAGCCTGGCCGGCGTCTTCGGGAAAATCTTCCGTCTCGATGCCGATGGAATGCGGGTGGTCCTGATGGCCGGCATAGCCGCAGGCTTCGGTGCTGTCTTCGGCACCCCGATCGCCGGCGCCGTCTTTGCCATGGAGGTCCTGACAGTCGGCCGCGTGCAGTACATGGCGCTTGTCCCCTGTCTTGGCGCCGCCCTGCTGGCCGACTGGACGTGCCAGTCCCTGGGCGTCCACCATCTCGTCTATCATATCGCGTCACCGGCCAATGCCGGGCATAGCCTTCTGGTCGATTCGCTTCTGCTGCTGAAGGTGGCGGTAGCCGCGGTCGCCTTCGGCCTGGCCGGCCTGGTCTTTGCCGAGACCAACCACAGCTTGAACGGCTGGGTCAAAAAGACGATCGGCTTTGCACCCCTGCGACCGTTTGTCGGCGGGCTGATCCTGATCGGCCTGGTCTATATGTGCGGCACACGCGACTATCTCGGTCTGGGCGTCTGGTCGCCCAACCCGGCGGACGTCACCATCCCTACCCTGTTCGGGCCCGTTATTCATCCGTGGAGTTGGGCGCTGAAACTGGTCTTCACCGTCGTGACCCTGGGCTTCGGCTTCAAGGGCGGCGAGGTCACGCCCCTGTTCTTTATCGGCGCGGCGCTTGGCAACGCGCTCAGTCCTGTGCTCGGCGTGCCGACGGACCTACTGGCCGGCCTCGGTTTCGTCGCCGTCTTCGCCGGCGCCGCCAATACGCCCCTGGCCTGCACCCTGATGGGTATAGAGCTGTTCGGGTCGACCTATGGCGTCTATATCGCGACGGCCTGCTTTATCGCCTATCTGTGCAGCGGGCATTCCGGCATCTATCTGTCACAGCGTATCGCCGTGCCGAAGACGGCAGATGCATCGCTCGCGCCAACATCGACCTTGCGGGATGTCCGGCAAAAGCGCTTTGAGCGTGTTCGGAACGAGTGAATGTTATCCCACGCAGCGCTACGCGCCACCTGGCTTGCGAAGGCTATACCTTCGCTACGCCAAACCTCTGATTTCAGGGGAGGTTTGGGCTATTCCGTCGGATAGGCAGCCTGGGTTTCGGCAAAGGCCTGTTCGAGCACGCCGAGCTGGTCGGCGAACCACGACGGTCCGTTATTGCCTTCGCGCGCCGCGGTCTCGATCTCCTTGGCGATGATCGACACGCGGGCGGCCCCCATCTGGCGGCTGGACGACTTGAGGGTATGCGCCGGGGCGACGATGGCGGGCACGTTCTGGCCGGAAACCGCTGAGCGGATATTGTCGAGATAGCCTTGGGCATCTTCGAAATAATAACCGCTCATGGTCGGGAACTTCGCCCGAAACATCGATCGCGCCTCATTGATGGCGTCGGTATCGAGCAATTGCACTGCACTCATCACAAAACTCCGTTTCTTTTTTATTGTAACCTGAAGTTGTTAATTTCGCGCCAACGCGCGCGGGGTTTTTACGACACTGGCGCCGAGCGCCGTATAGAGATCGACGCCGGACGAAGCCAGTCGCGCCCGTGACTGGGCTTCGGCCAGCTGGGCGTCGAGCAGTTGCTGTTCGGCGTAGAGAACATCGAGGAAGGTGGCGTCACCGGCCTGGTATTTGAGGCGCGCCTGGTGCGCCGCCTGGGTCTGGATGTCCGATGCCGTCTGCAGGGTCTTCAGACGTTGCTGCTCCTGGCCGAACAGGACCAGGCTGCGCTCGACGTCTTCGACGGCCAGCAGGACTGCCTGGCGATACATGAACAGGGCCTGCTGCTTGCGCGCATCCTGAGCATCGACCTGGCTTTTCAGGCGATCATAGTCAATCAGGGGACGAGCCAGATCGGCGCCGAGGCTGAAGGGCACGCCCGAACCGTAGAGGCTGGAGGTCGAGACGCCGAAGAAGCCCGACAGGGTAATCTTGGGGAAGAGATCGCCGGTCCGCAAGCCTTTCAGAACCGACTGCTGCTCCAGCTGGTATTCGGCATTCTGGATGTCGGGACGTTCGGCGATGATTTCCGCCGGCGCATCCAGCCCCATGGCGGACGCAAAGGCGGGGATGGCCTGGACCGGCTTCAGCAGGCCGTCGCGCGAACCGGGCGTCTCGCCCAGCAGGACGGCGATGCGGTTACAATCGATCTGAATCTGGGAGTCGACATTCGGAAGCTGGGCGG
Source organism: Asticcacaulis sp. (assembly GCA_965246725.1). GTDB lineage: Bacteria > Pseudomonadota > Alphaproteobacteria > Caulobacterales > Caulobacteraceae > Asticcacaulis. Next base: position 110,187 of record CBDFFG010000020.1, on the reverse strand, counting down.
TCGTCGTCTCGACCTGGGCCCGGGCCCGCAGGACGTCGAGTTGCACCCCTGCCCCCGCCTTGGTCTGGATATTGACGATGCGCAGGGTCTCGTTTTCCATGTCGAGATTCTTGTGCAGCAGGGCAGAGATGGCCTGTTGCTGACGCAGGTCGACATAGGCCTTGGCAACCTCGGCGACCAGGGCGTTCATGGCGCCGCGATACTGGGCGTCGGACGACTGGATACCGGCACGGCCCAGTTCGGATTCGAGCTTTTGCAAGCCATAAAGATCCGGCTGCCAGGTGCCGCTGACCCCGACCGAGGTGCGGGCGTCGGCCTGGTTCAAACCGCCCGATGCGCTCTGGCCGCCCTGCAGGGTCGCACTGCCGGCCAGCGATAAAGACGGCTTGTAGGTGGCATTGGCAAAGCGGCTCAGGGCGCGGGCTTCGTCGACCCGGGCCATGGCGACCTTGACGTCGAGATTTTGCGTCCGCGCCGTTTCGATCAGGCCCGTCAGGACCGGGTCACTGAGATCCAGCCACCAGTCGGGGCGTTCGGCCCGCGGGGTCGATGACGCCTTCGAGGCATCGGCCTTCCAGGTGGCCGGAGCATCGAGCACCGGCTTCTGATAAGCGACCTGCGCTGTCTGGCAGGCGCAGAGGCCTGCAAGAGCGGCGGAGGCCAGAAGCAGGTTGGTAAAACTACGCATCAGGATTATCCCACATTCACTTGACTCAAATTGGGCTGACGCTGTGTATCCAGCGCCTTGATTTCAATATCGCGCAGCACGGCGCGCAGGGCGTCGGCTACGGGTTCCCATGCCGCTGCCAGGGCGTCGATCTGCGGCAGCAGGGTGTCGGCCTTGCGCTCCTGGTTGGCCAGAAGCGAGGCGGCCTGCATCAGTTGGTAGGCCGACTCGACGAACTCGGTGGCGCCGAAGGCCGGGGCATGCGCCTGCATCAGCTGGATGTCGATCAGCAGGTCGGCGGCGGGGCAATGCCCCATGACCACCGCCCGGATCCGCGCCAGGCGGGTATCGCCTTCACGCAGGAACAGGCTGACAAAGGCCGGGAAGGTCGTGCCGAGGTTTTCCCGCAGGCCGTCGAGAGATCCTTCGTCGAGGGCCGACAGGCGGTGCGCCAGGGCGCGATTGTGCGTACCGACACGCTGGGCCGGCAGCCACTTGAGCAGGGCGTCGGCGATCTGGGCCTTCTTCACCGGCTTGGTGATGAAATCGTCCATGCCGGCGCTCAGGCACTTCTCGCGGTCGCCGACCATGGCATTGGCGGTCAGGGCCACGATCGGCACGGTATTGATGTCGCCGGCGGCGATCATCTCGCGAATGGCGCCGGTAGCTTCATAGCCGTCCATTTCCGGCATCTGGCAGTCCATGAAGATCATGTCATAGGTATTGGCCTTGACCTTCTCGACCGCGATGCGGCCGTTTTCGGCAATCTGCACGTCGCAATCCATGCCGTTGAAGATCTCCAGCGCGAACTCGCGATTGATGCGATTGTCCTCGACCAGCAGGACACGGGCCTCGGGGAAGTGCGGCTGGTCGTCGATCACGGCCACTTCGGGTTCGGCCAGGGGCTGTTGCACCAGGTGTTGCGGCAGCCACTTGGTCAGGACGTGGACCAGGTCCGCCTTGCGCATCGGCTTGGCGATATAGTCGCACATGCCGGCGTCCAGGCAGCGTTCGCGGTCCCCCTTCAGGTCGTTGGCGGTCAGGGCGATGATCGGCAGGTCGGCGATCTCGTCGGCGCGGACGCGGGCGACGATGGCGCGCGAGGCTTCGAAACCGTCCATGACGGGCATCTGGCAGTCCATCAGCACCAGGCTGTAGGTTCCGCTGCGCGCCATCTCGACGGCCTCGGCGCCGTTGGAGGCGACCTGGACCTTGACGCCCAGGCTTTCGAGGATCTCGACGGCGAAGCCCTGGTTGACGCGGTTGTCTTCGGCCAGCAGGATTTCGGCGCCTTCGAAGCGCGTCAGGCTGTCGACCTTCATGCGGGTGCGGAGGTTCTCGGCCGACAGCAGGCCGTCGCGGTCGCCCTTCTGCCAGCAGTACCACACCATGGCCAGCGTTTCTTTCAGCTGGCGGTTATAGACCGGCTTCGACAGGTAGGCCGAGGTGCCGGCATCGGCGAGGCGGCGGGCGAAGCCCTGGCCGCCCGCCGAGGTCATGACGACGACGGCGACGTCCTTGACAGTGGAATCCGACGCCTTGATGCGGCGGGTCAGCTCTTCGCCGTTGAGGCCGGGCATGACATAGTCGACCAGGGCAATGCTGTACGGCTTGCCGCTGGACTTGGCGTCCTGGAGCAGGTCGCAGGCCAGGAGCGGATCGCCACAGGTGGTGACCTCCATTCCGATGGCTTCCAGTTGCTCTTCGATGATGCGCAGGTTGTCGGCGATATCGTCGACGACCAGGATGCGGACATCCTTGAGGTGGTCGAAGCTGATATCTTCGGCAGCGGCCAGCGGCTTCGGATTGCGCGGCAGCAGCAGGGTGAAGGTAAAGGTCGAGCCCTTGCCGACTTCGGAATCGACGGTGATAGCGCCGCCCATCATTTCGACCAGTTCGCGTGAGATGGCGAGGCCGAGGCCCGTGCCGCCGTACTTGCGGGTGGTCGAGGAGTCGGCCTGGGTGAACTTTTGGAACAGGCGCTTGAGCACGGCCGGCGAAATACCGATGCCGGAGTCGGCAACCGAGACCTTCAGGGAAGCCATTTCCGGATCGGCGCTGGACATTTCCTGGACTTCGACCAGGACACGGCCGGTGGCGGTGAACTTGATGGCGTTCGACATCAGGTTGGTGACGATCTGGCGTACGCGGATCGGGTCGCCGATATAGTCCTCGCCACAGGCGGGGGCATAGCGCATGATCAGCTCTATGGCCTTTTCCTTGGCCTTGACCGACATCAGGTCGGTGACGCCCTCCATGATTTCCTTCAGGTTGAAGGGGATGTCCTCGATCTCGAGCTTGCCGGCCTCGATCTTGGAGAAGTCGAGAATGTCGTTGATGATGCCCAGCAGGGCTTCGGCCGAGAACATGACGGTCTGGGCGAATTCGTGCTGGCGCGGGCTGAGCTTCGAGTCAAGCAGCAGTTCGGTCATGCCGATAATGCCGTTCATGGGCGTGCGGATTTCATGGCTCATCGTCGCCAGGAATTCCGACTTCATGCGGTTGGCGCGCTCGGCCGAAATCCGGGCCTGATCCAGTTCGGTATTGTTGCGCTCCAGCTCTTCGGCGAACTGGGCCAGGGTCTTTTCGGCGCGCTTGCGGTCGGTGATATTGGTGGCGAACTTGACGATCTTGCGGACATTGCCGAAGCTGTCGAAGACCGGGTTATAGGTGCCTTGGATCCACAGCTCGTTGCCGTCGCGGTCATAACGACGGAATTCGCCGGTCTGGTGCTGGCCTTCGCACAGGTTCTGCCAGAACAGGCGGTATTCCGGATTCTCGACGTCGCGCGGATCGACGAAGATGCGGTGATGGCAGCCCTGGATCTCCTTCAGGTCATAGCCGAAGACATTGAGGAAGTTGCCGTTGGCGGTCAGGACGCGGCCTTCGAGGTCGAATTCGACCACGGCCTGAGACTTGTTGACGGCATTCATCTGGCCGGTGAGGTCGGCATAGAGCTTCCGCTTTTCCGTCTGGTCGCGGACCGAGACGACGTACAGCTTCTCGCTGCCCTTTTCGCCCTCGGCCATGAAGCAGCCGATACCGAATTCGACGGGGAACTGGCCGCCGTGACGCTGCAGGGCGTTGACCTCGATACCCTGGTCCGAGACACCGGTCTCGCTGGCCATGTAGTGGTCGAGGACGCGCAGATAATGCGGCACGTGGTCGGGCGCGATCAGCAGGCTGAGCGGTTTTTCCTTCAGCGAGCCTTCGGTATAGCCGAACAGGCGCTCCGCCGCAGCGTTCATGGTGACGATATTGCCGAGATGGTCGAGCGTGAAGATCGCCTCGACGGTCGAGTTCAGCACCGATCGCATCTGCAGGGCCGAATTGAAGGCGCTGCGGCGAATGGCCGAGCGGCGATAGTACCACATGCCGGTCGCCGACGCGACCAGGGCCAAGAAGAGGAAGACAAGGGTCATATTGCGCGACGCGGTCAGCGCGGCGTAGCGGGCGTCGACCTTCTGGCTGAAGCGGTCGCAGTAGAGGACGATCGAATTGATGTCGGCGTTGAGCGCCACATCGACCAGGGCGCGCGACCGGGTGAAGTCGGCCGTACCCTTGTTGTTGTAGACCTGGCGGCTCAGCTCTTCTATCAGGGCAGAGGTCTTCGGGATGACGCCCAGGCGGGCTTCGATATCGCGCGACTGCGTCTGGCCGATATCGCGGCTGAAGCTCATCACCGGATAGCGATAGCGTTCGGCGACGACATTCATTTCGGCGGCCGCATCCTGCAGGGCCTGCTGGCGGGCATCAATTTCTGCCGGTGTCGTTGCCGGCGTATCCATCAGGCGACGCATATGATGCAGCCGGTCGAGGGCGTCGGGAATGTTGACGACGACAAGGCTGCCGATGAAGTAGTTTTCCGTTTCCGGATCCTGTGTCAGGTGCGCGGCCGTGCCGACATCGCGCATGAACAGCTTCATTTCCCGCAAGGTCGCATCCTGCGTCGCCGCCGTAGCCATCCGATCATTGCCGTAGGCGAGGAGATCGCTGCGGACCGCGCTCCAGCGACCCTGGACGCCGATATAGTCGGCGGCCGGCTTGAGATTGTCGACGCGACGAACCGCATCCGTCACGGCGGCAGCGGCCTGTCCCAGTTCCGCATCGTGCGACCCGGGGCCATAAAAGGCATCGGTATAGCGCTGCAGGGCCTGCATGGTCATGCCTGTGGCGGCGTAGAATTTCAGACCCTCGCGTTCGTGCCGGGCAAACTCGACATTGCGGTAGATTTCATGCAGCAACAGGCCCACCGCCGCGCAGATCGGCAGGATGAACATGGCGAAGATAACAACGGGGAAAAACCTGTGCCTGGACATGATCATTACCACTCGAGCGTCTTTTCCTGAGTACAGAAGGCAGTCACTTCGTTACCGGCCTCATTGAACAGCAGGCGATCGAAGCTGAGGGCATTGGCCTGGGCGATGCCGCGGCCGTGGTTATCCATGGCGCGCGCCGGGTCGATGTGGAGATAGTTCTTCCAGTCGAAGCCCTTGCCCATGTCGCGGATGACCACATAGTGCCCTTCCGCTGCCTTCTTGTAGAAGACGTCGACATGGCGCTGGTTGTAGGACGGGTGCAGCTGGCGCTGGTCGATCTCCTGCATCCAGGTGCCCGTGGCGATCAACTGACTCTTGGTGGTGTAGCCGATCTCGAGATTGCCGTGTTCGACGGCATTGACCAGCAGTTCGGCCAGGCCGCCGACGACGCGTTCGGCCGCCGGGAAACAGTTGGCCAGAAAGACCGACAGATTTTCCGCCTCCGCAATCGTTTTCAAACGAAATGCGCTCGATTCGATCAGGTTGAACGACGTGCGGTGCTTGTGCAGCTCGGTCGCCAGGACGCGCTTGGTCTGGGCTTCGCGGATGGCGGCCAGCACCACCGACTTCAGCACGTCGAGATTGACGGGTTTGGTCAGGTAATAGAAGACGCCGGCGTCGATGCCCTGCTTGACCTGGTCGGGACGGTCCGAACCGGTCTGCATGATGACAGGCATGGAACGCAGTTCGCGCGTTTCCTTCATCTTGCGGACCAGCTGCAGGCCATCCATGACCGGCATTTCGCGGTCGAGCAGGACCGTGTCGATCTCCTGATAACGCTGCATCAGGATGTCGTAGGCGGCCTGGCCGTTTTCGGCTTCGATGACATTGTACCCCAGTTCCTCCAGCATGGTGGTCAGGGTCAGGCGCATGATGCGGTCGTCGTCGACGGCCAGGATCAGCGGGGCATTGCGGGCGACGCCCCTAGGACCCAAGGAAGACTGCGGTCCGTTAGGCATCTGGGCCTGGGTGGGCGGAACCGCGGCGAGAGCGGGTTGCGACATGTTCGTTTCCTTGAAATTGTGTGCGGACAGGCCGGCTTTACGGTTCGGTGAGCGAGCTTTCGAAGGCGCGCTGCATGGGCTTGATCAGATAGGCCATGATGGTCTTCTTGCCGGTGATGACGCCGGCCGTGACAGTCATGCCGGGCTGGATCTTGTGGGCGCGGTTATGGCCGACATAGTTCTGGTCCAGGACGATACGGGCGCGGTAATAGGCTTCGCCGCCGGTCGGGGAGGTAAAGGTGGTGGCCGAGATGTCGGCGATGTGGCCGCCGATCGTGCCGTAGCGGCCGAAGTCGAAGGACGACACCTTGAGCTTCACCGGCTGGTCGACGTGGACACGGCCGATATCGGCGGGCGAGATGCGGGTCTCGACGACCATCTGGTCGTGGGTCGGGACGATTTCCATCAGCGGGTCGCCAGGATTGACGACCTGGCCGATGGTGTTCAGCTTCAGGCCCTTGATCACGCCGCCATAGGGGGCGTGGATAACCAGGCGATCGACCTTGCTCTTGAGGCGCTGGACGATTTCACGCTGTTGCGACAGCTGGTTTTCGACCTGGTTGAGGGTCGCCTGGGCTTCGAGGTAGCGGACTTCCGACGACACGCCTTGCTCTTTCAGCGTCTGCTGGATGGCGAACATCTGGCGGGCGGTCGAGACCGAACGGGAGATGCCGCTCATTTCGATGGTGGCGCGGCTCAACTCTTCCTGGGCGCCGACGCCGTCGAGGATGACCAGGACCTGGCCGGCGGCGACGGTGTCGCCTTCGCGGACGCGGATTTCCTTGACGATACCGCCGTCATAGTGCTGGACGACGCGCGAGAAACCGGACGGATAGACCTCGCCAGGGGCGGCGGTGATCTCTTCGATCTGGGCGAAACACATCCAGCCGATGAAGATCAGGACGGCGCACGACAGCAGGATCATGGTCAGGCGGACCAGGTGCGGCGCCGTCGATTCCTCCAGCCGGGTCGACTGGCGCAGGAACTGCAGCTGGGCTTCCCGCTTGGCCAGGCCGGCCTTGGTGGTACGGACCCGCTTGGGCGACGGGGTATCGCCGGCCGGCTTCAGCTTCAGCGGGGCGAAGGGATTGCGAAGGGCGATACTCATTGGATCTTTCTCGTCGTTTGAGTCCAGGCTTCGTCACGCATTATGCGGACGACTTGTTCGGGGTTGCCGAAAACGTAGCGGTCGGGGGCGATCAGGCCGAGGGCCTTGTCGGCCATGCGGATGTAGTCGTCGCGGTGCGTGACCATCAGGATGGTCTTCTTGCCGCGCCACGACTTGACTCTTTCGATGAACATTTCGCCGGCATGGCTGTTCATCAGGGCATAGGGCAACTCGTCGATCAGCAGGATGTCGGCATCCTTGAGGTAGGCGCGCGCCAGGATCATCTGGTGGGCCAGGGCCGACGGCAGGTTGTCTCCGGGGGCATCGAGGGCCAGCGGCAGGGCCATCACGGTCTGCTTGGCATCGGCCATGTCGAGTACGTCCCACAGCTGGCGATCGGATGCCCACGGGCGGGCCAGGCGAAGGTTTTCCGCGATGGTGCCGATATAGAGCTCGGGGATCTGCGGGATGTAGGCGATCTCCTGCCGCAGCATGACCGGGTCGAACTGGCGGGTATCGGCGCCGTCGATCAGCACGGCCCCGGCCTGCGGGCGGTAAAGCCCCATGACCAGCTTGAGCACGGTCGACTTGCCGCAGCCGTTACCGCCGGCAATGGCCAGCATTTCGCCGGGGATGACGCCGAAATCGAGGCCAACGAAGACCGGATCGGTATCCTTGGTGTAGCGCAGGCCGACCTTCGACACCTGGACGGCGCCCGACAGACGGTTGGGACGGGCCAGCGACGGCGACAGCTCGCGTTCGGTCGGCATGGTCATCAGGCGGTTGACCTGGTTGATCGACTGCTGCAGCTGCTCGATACGCGGCCACGAGCTGACCAGGGACTGCCACGGGCCGATAAAGCGCCAGAACAGCATCATGGCGGCAAACAGGGCGCCCCCGGTCATGTGACCGTGCCAGCATTGCATGACACCGAGATAGATCAGCGAGGCGCCGGCTATGATGGTGATCGTATAGATGATGGTTTCGACGATCTGCGACAGGTACTGGCCATTGAACAGGGTCAGTGAAGATGCAGCCGAAATCTCGCGATACTGTTCGTGCCACACCTCGCTCATGCCGTTCAGGCGCAGGGCCTCGAGCTTTTCGAACAGCTCGATATGGTGCGACTGGCACTTGGAGCGCGAGCGCGCCATTTCGAACATGCCCAGTTTCATGCGCGGGCGGAAATAGAGGCTGATACCGACATAGGCGAAGACCAGGCCGACGGGGATCAGGGCCAGCCAGCCCGACAGGACGATCAGGGCGACAAGGCCGATGCTGGTGAACGGGATTTCCAGGATGGTCAGGAACAGCGGGCCCGAGAAGAATTCCCGGATCGAGTCGAAGGCGCGCAGGCGTGCGATCTGCGACGTCACCGGCGCGGTTTCGACAGCATGTGCCGGCAGTTGCAACAGACGCGACAGGACGCGGTTCGATGCCATATGGTCGATGCGGGCGGCGAACCAGGCCAGGCGCTTGGAGCGCAGGTTGCGCAGGTGCAGTTCCGCCCAGATGGCGATACCGGCGCCGACGCCCAGCGTGAAAATGGTCTTGGTGGTGGTGATATCGGCCGAGCGATTGAAGATGGCCATCAGGAAGAGAGGCAGGCCGAGACCGATCAGGTTGATGGCCAGGCTGAGCGCTGTCACCTTGGTGAACAGGAACTTGAAACGCACCAGGACGGTATAGAACCAGCCCTTGCCGGCGATCGACAGGGCCTCCTGCTCTTCCTTCGGATCGACGGCGTCGATCTTCTTGAAGAAGTAGGCCATGCCGGGTCCGCCGGCTATGCGAACGTTTGCATTATTTGCAAAGCTTTCGGCGGTGACGACGGAAATGGCGCCCTTGGCGTCGACGAAGACGCACGGCAGCAGCCGCGTATCGAGATCCTTGTAGACGATCTTCAGCGGCGCGCCGGAATAACCCAGGCGCAGCATGAAGTTCAGGACATCGACAAGTTCCATTTCCGGCTGGTTCCAGGCCAGGGCCTCAGCAATCTTCTGCGGCTCCCCTTCGAGGCTCCAGGCCTTGATCAGGGCATCCTGCAGCGCAAAGGCCGGCTTGACGTCCTCTGGCGGGCGCGTGTTATCGCGGGTAAAGCGGAATCCTTCGAAACTCACAGGCGCACCTCCTGGTACGGCATGACGTTATAGAGCTTGCCGTCATCGCTGAGGGACAGCGGCGTCAGACGGCCGCGGTTTAGTTCGTAATGATTGTCGGCAAGGCCCATTATGTTGTGGTCGTTGGTCACCAGGACCATGGTCACACGGCCACGCAAGCGACCCATCAGGCGGTACATGAAGTTGTAGCCCTCCTTGTCGAGCGCCTTGTCGGCATTGTAGAAGAGGATGACGCGCGGCTTGGAGGCCAGGATGCGGGCGATGGCGATCCGCTGGCGCAGACCCGGCGACAGGGTGTCGGAATTGCCGCCTTCCAGCAGGGTGTCGTAACCGGCCGGCATCTGGGCGATTTCGGTATCGAGGCCGAGCAGTTCGCTCATCTCCTTGATACGTTCATCGCTGACACGGCCGAAGCGCGACAGGTTCTCGTAGATGGTGCCCTTGAAGATGGTGCCGTTGGGCGACAGATAGCCGACGTGGTTGACCAGTTCTTCGGACGGATAGTGGTGCGGCTGGACGCCGTCGACCGTGACCGCACCCGCCGACGGCGGATACATGCCGGCGATCAGCTTCAGCAGGGTCTGCTTGCCGGCGCCGTGCTCACCCGAGATCGAGACGATTTCGCCGGGCGCCAGTTCGAGGTTGAGACCGTCGAGCAGCTTTTCGCCGTCATTATAGGCAAAGCTGACATTGTTGAGCAGGACACGGCCCTTGCGTTCTTCCGGCAGGGTGGTCTGACGCTTCATCAACGGCGTGTCGAAATGTTCTTCCAGCTTCTTGTGCGCCAGCCCGATGTCCTGGAAACGGGTCCAGTAGGCCAGGGCCTTTTGCACGGGCTGCATGATACGCGACGCCAGCATGACGCAGGCGGCCAGCGCGCCCAGGGTGATATGGCCGGACACCAGCAGCGGCGCGCCACAGACCGCGACGGCGATCATCATGACGTGCGAGGAGATGACCGACTGGTCGAAGGTTTCGGCCGTCAGGGCGGCGACTTCGAAATTGCTTTCGGTCGACTTGGCCTGGCGGGTTTCATAGCGGCGCTCGAAGAAGGCCTCGAGGCCCAGGGCCTTTACCGTGTGGATGCCGTTCAGCGTATTGATGAGGAAGTTGTAGCGTTGCTCATCGGCGTGGTCGCGATCGGCCAGCTGCGTCTTGAGCCTGACGCCCAGCACAGCCGCTATGCCGGTCATCACGACCAGGACCGCGACCGGCGCCCAAACGAGGCTCCCGGCAAAAAGGTAAATTAACCATAAAAATATAAACACAAAAGGAAGATCGATGAGGGTGGTCAGCGAGGCTCCCGAATAGAAGTCGCGGATCTTGGCGACCGACGAGATCGTGGCGAGATATTCACCGATACCCTTGGACGAGGTGCTCAGTTCGCGGTCCAGGGTGTGGCGGACGGCATTGGCCGAAACGGTATGTTCGAAGGCCGCGGCGGCCCAGTTCATCGCGTGGGACCGCAGGGTGCGCAGATAGGCTTCCAGCAGCACGGCTGCAACCACTGCGATAAACAGCACATTGAGAGTGCCCATATTATGATAGACAAGTATGCGGTCATAAATCTGCAGGGAGAACAGTGACAGTGTCAGTGTCAGAAGATTTATGACCAGCGATACGAGCATGATGTCGTAGCGGTTCGGCTTATATCCCAGTTTCGGGAAAGCAAAGGCTGCGGCCGGCAATTTTGCTAGCATGGTACTCTCGTCAATCTGTACTCGATGCGTTTCCCGGTCCTTTCGACCGGGAAACGCTCCAGGGTTTTGTTTTTTCGCACATCTTATCCGAAAAGTGACATCCACTTGGCGGAAGGCGTTTTAGAACCACAGACCATGATGGCTGGTCGTGCTTGCGGTCGTTGCTGCCGGGTCCGTATGGACGACGGTCGGTAAGGTAACTGTATGCGCAACACTACTAACAGTTGATGAACCGGTAGATGAATTTGCGCTCGCAGTGGTTGTTGCGGCATGGGCCGCATCGGTGAGCGACGAGGTCAGTCCGGCGAGCGAGCTGGTGGTCGATGTGACCACCGTAGCCGCGGCGCTGGAGACCGCCGTCGTGGCCGCGCTGAGGGCCGTCCCGGTCACCGTGGTGACGGTTGGCGTCACGGTCGTGGCGATGGTCGTCACCGGCGACGTGGTGGCCGCGGTGATGACGTCGTGCGCCGTGGTCGTGGTGGCGGCGATGGTCGAAACCACCGGCGTCGAAGTGACCGTGGTAACGGCGTCGTGGGCTGCCGTGGTGATCGTGGTCGCCGCTGCCGTAGTGGCCGCAGCAGCCGTGGAGGTCACCGAGGTCGTGGCGGCGTGGGCCGTGTCGACCACCGCGCTGGTCGCGCTGGTGACGGCGGCAGAGGCAGCCGGCGCAGCAGAAGCGATGGTGGTTGTGACGGCGTGCGCGGTATCGACGGCGCTGGTCGCGGCCGCTGTCACCGTCGAGGTGACGGGGGTCGCAACCGAACTGACCGTCGAGACCGGAGAGGTCACGGCAGAGGTGACAGTCGTCACAGCCGGGGTAACGGCGGCGGCAACCGTGCTCGCAACCGAGGTGGTGGCGGCATGGAGCGTGTCGGTCACGGCGCTGACGGCGGCGGTAACCGGTGCGGCCACCGCGGTGACCGTCGCAACCGGCGAGGCAACCGCCGAAGTGACAGTCGCCACAACCGGGGTAACAGCGGCGGTAACCGTGCTGGCGACCGATGTCGTTGCGGCGTGGGCCGTATCGGTCACGGCGCTGACGGCAGCGGTGACAGGCGCAGCCACGGTAGCAACCGTCGTAACCGGAGAGGCTACGGCGGAGGTAACGGTCGTCACGGCCGGGGTAACAGCGGCGGTAACCGTGCTGGCGACCGAGGTCGTAGCGGCGTGAGCGGTATCGGTTACAGCGCTGGCGGCTGCTGTAACAGGGGCAGCAGCCTGGGCCACAGTGGTCGTGACCGGCGTGCTGGTGACGGCGGCGACGGTCGAGGTGACCGGCGTTGCCGCAGCAGCGACCGTGCCTGCAGCCTGAGACGTAGCGGCCTGGGCGGTCGAAACCGCCGTGGACGCAGCCGTAGTGGCGGTCGTCGCAGCAGCATGGGCCGTATCGGTTGCCGTGGTAACGGCGGCAGCGGCGGGTGCCGCGACCTGGGCCACAGTGGTAGTGACCGGCGTGCTGGTGACGGCGGCGACGGTCGAAGTGACCGGCGTTGCCGCAGCAGCGACCGTGCTTGCAGCCTGAGACGTAGCGGCCTGGGCGGTCGAAACCGCCGTGGCGGCCGTGGCAGCGGCAGGTGCAGCGACCTGGGCGACTGTCGTCGTGACAGGGGTAGAGGTAACGTCGGCAACCGTCGAGCCGATGGAGCTAACCGCGGCATGCGCGGCGTCGCTGACCGTAGTGACGGCGGCAGCGACGGGCGCCGTGACAGCAGCAGTGGTCGTGTTGGCGACAGAGGCGACCGTCGACTGGACGGCGCTGATCGCCGAAGCGATCCCCGACATGGCCGTATCGTGGGCCGAAGCAACCGCAGCGGCAACATTGCTGGCGGCTGTGCTGGCCGTGCTGACCGCTGCGGCAACCGGCGCCGAAACGGCGGCGGTAACAGCGGCAGGCGCGGCTTCGACAACCGGCGCAACCGAGGCTGCAGCGGCGGTTACCGGTGCGGCCACCTGGGCCACGGTTGCCGTCACAGGTTGACTGGCCACCGTAGCGATCGCCGATGTGACACCGGCAACCGGCGTTTCGGCGACAACGGCAGCGACAGCCGCGGGAGCCGCAGCCACAGCGGACGTCACTGTGGCGACGACAGCCGGAACCGGGGTCTCGGCAACGACGGCCGCAACGGCGGCAGGCGCGGCTTCGACCGTCGGCACGACATTCGAGACCGCAGCAGCAACGGCAGCCGGAGCCGCTTCGACCGTCCCGATGGCGGCCGGAACGGGTGTCGCAGCGACAGCCGCAGCAATCGCCGCCGGCGCAGCTTCCACAGCCGGAACGACGGTCGCGGCAACCGCAGCGACGGGCGTTTCGATCGCAGCAACAACCGGGGTAGCAATCTCAGCGACCGTAGTTGTGACAGGCTGGCTGGTGACCGTTTCGATTGTGCTGGCGACAGCCGCGACAGCGGCCGGAACGGGCGTTTCGGCGACAGCGGCGGCAATGGCAGCCGGAGCCGCTTCAACCGCCGGAACAACGGTGGCGGCGATAGCGGCTGGAGCCGCCTCGACCGTAGCGATCGCGGCAGGGATCGGGGTTTCCGAAACAAGACCGGTCACGGCGGCAGGGATACCCTCGACCGTGCCAGCGATAGCGGCCGGAGCAGCTTCGACCGTAGCAATCGCGGCAGGGATCGGGGTTTCCGAAACCAGGCCGGTGACGGCGGCGGGGATACCTTCGACTGTCGGGACCACATTGCCGGCAAGACCAGCAACAGCAGCCGGGGCCGCTTCAACCGTAGCAATCGCGGCGGGGATCGGGGTCTCCGAAACCAGACCGGTTACGACGGCAGGAACACCTTCGACAGTACCAGCGATAGCGGCCGGGGCGGCCTCGACCGTGCCAATCGCGGCAGGGATCGGAGTTTCCGACACGAGGCCAGTGACAGCAGCGGGGATAGCTTCAACCGTCGGAACCACATTGCCGGCAAGGCCAGCAACAGCAGCCGGAGCAGCTTCGACCGTAGCAATCGCGGCGGGGATCGGCGTTTCCGAAACCAGACCGGTCACAGCGGCAGGAACACCTTCGACCGTCGGAACGACATTGCCGGCAAGGCCAGCAACAGCGGCCGGAGCAGCTTCGACCGTAGCGATCGCGGCGGGGATCGGCGTTTCCGAAACCAGACCGGTCACAGCGGCAGGAACACCTTCGACCGTAGGAACGACATTGCCGGCAAGGCCAGCAACAGCGGCCGGAGCAGCTTCGACCGTAGCGATCGCGGCGGAGATCGGCGTTTCCGAAACCAGACCGGTCACAGCGGCAGGGATACCTTCGACCGTACCAGCAATAGCAGCCGGAGCAGCCTCGACCGTAGCAATCGTGGCAGGGATCGGCGTTTCCGAAACAAGGCCAGTCACAGCGGCAGGGATACCTTCGACCGTACCAGCGATAACAGCCGGAGCAGCCTCGACCGTGGCAATCGCGGCAGGGATCGGGGTTTCCGAAACCAAGCCGGTGACAGCAGCGGGGATAGCTTCAACCGTCGGAACCACATTGCCGGCAAGGCCAGCAACAGCAGCCGGAGCAGCTTCGACCGTAGCAATCGCGGCGGGGATCGGCGTTTCCGAAACCAGACCGGTCACAGCGGCAGGAACACCTTCGACCGTCGGAACGACATTGCCGGCAAGGCCAGCAACAGCAGCCGGGGCGGCCTCGACCGTGGCAATCGCGGCCGGAATCGGCGTTTCCGAAACAAGGCCAGTCACAGCGGCAGGGATACCTTCGACCGTACCAGCAATAGCAGCCGGAGCAGCCTCGACCGTGGCAATCGCGGCCGGAATCGGAGTCTCCGAAACCAGACCGGTCACGGCGGCAGGGATACCTTCGACCGTACCAGCGATAACAGCCGGAGCAGCCTCGACCGTGGCAATCGCGGCAGGGATCGGGGTCTCCGAAACCAGGCCGGTGACAGCAGCGGGGACAGCTTCGACCGTCGGAACAACATTGCCGGCAAGGCCAGCAACAGCGGCCGGAGCGGCCTCGACCGTGGCAATCGCGGCCGGAATCGGAGTCTCCGAAACCAGACCGGTCACAGCGGCAGGAACACCTTCGACTGTCGGGACGACATTGCCGGCAAGGCCAGCAATAGCGGCCGGGGCGGCCTCGACCGTGGCAATAGCGGCGGGGATCGGCGTTTCCGAAACCAGGCCCGTGACGGCGGCGGGGATACTTTCGACCGTCGGAACGACATTGCCGGCAAGGCCAGCAATAGCGGCCGGGGCGGCCTCGACCGTGGCGATCGCGGCAGGGATCGGGGTTTCCGAAACCAGGCCGGTGACGGCGGCAGGAACACCTTCGACAATACCAGCGATAGCAGCCGGAGCGGCCTCGACCGTGGCGATCGCGGCAGGGATCGGGGTTTCCGAAACCAGACCGGTCACAGCGGCAGGGATACCTTCGACCGTACCAGCGATAGCGGCCGGAGCAGCCTCGACCGTGGCAATAGCGGCGGGGATTGGGGTTTCCGAAACCAGACCGGTCACAGCGGCGGGAACACCTTCGACCGTCGGGACGACATTGCCGGCAAGGCCAGCAATAGCGGCCGGTGCGGCCTCGACCGTAGCGATAGCGGCAGGGATCGGGGTCTCCGAAGCCAGGACAGCGATGGCGGCAGGCGCAGCTTCGACCGTCGGAACGACAGTACCGATCGCATTAGCGATGGCAGCGTGGGCGGCCTCCACCGTCGATGCGATGTTCGAGATGTCGCCAGCAACAACAGCCGGAGCGGCTTCGACCGCAGCAACAGCGGCAGGGATCGGGGTTTCCAAAGCCAGGGCAGCGATGGCCGCCGGCGCAGCTTCAACTGCCGGAACCGCAACACCGATCGCATTGGCGATGGCGGCATGGGCGGCTTCAACCGTCGAGGCGATGTTCGAGACGTCGCCGGCGATAACAGCCGGAATGGCTTCAACCGTCGCGACGGCGGCCGGGATCGGGCTTTGGGCGACCAGGCCGGCAACGGCGGCCGGAGCCCCTTCGGCGCCGGCAACCACAGTGCCGGCAACCGTCGCCGCCACACCGGACACCGGAGCAGCAGCCGTCTCCACCGAAGAGACAGCGGCAGGCACGGCGCCCTGAAGCGTGGCGACGACAGCGGCCGGAGCGGCAGCAGCAGCTTGCGGCAGCGATGTAACAACACTGGCGACGGGAGCCACTGCGGCTTCGACTGCGGGAACAACGGTAGCGGCAACCGCCGGCGCGATGGCCGAAGCCGCCGTATGCAGACCGGATACCGTGGAGGCCAGGCCATGGACGGCATGCTGCGGGGTCGCCGCAAGCGTGCCGAGAACATTGCCGAGAAGCGAGGTGACGCCGGAAACCACCGGGGCCGCTGCGGCCTGAACCGTGGCAGCAGCGGCAGCCGGCACGGCGGCCACCGTAGCGGCGACAGCGGCCGGAGCGGATGTCACCGTATTGACCGTATTGGCGACAGCCGGCGTAACCGCGGCAGCGACATTGGCGAGCACCTGAGACACAGCCGGAGCAACAGCCGCCTGGATAGCGGTCGGAGCGGCGGCCAGTGTACCGGCAAGATTGCCAACTGCAGGTGCGACGGCGGCTTCGATATTGGCGACAACCGGAGCAACAGCGGCCGCAACGGTTCCGGTAGCGGCCGAAACCGTCCCGGCAACCGTAGCCACAACCGCTTCAGGGGCGGCAGCGACCGTAGACGCGATGGCTTCCGGAGCGGCAGCCAGTGCACCGACGATATTGCCGACGACCGGAGCCACAGCGGCTTCGACATTGGCGACGACAGGCGCGACGGCAGCTTCGACAGTACCGACAGTGGCAGAGACCGTGTTGGCAACCGCTTCAGGGGCGGCGGCGAGCGTAGACGTAATGGCTTCCGGAGCGGCAGCGAGTGCGCCGACGACATTGCCGACGACCGGGGTGACGGCCGCTTCGACATTGGCGACGACAGGCGCAACAGCGGCTTCGACATTGGCAATAACGGGAGCAACGGCCGCCTCGATGGCGCCGACCGCAGCGGAGACCGTGCCGACAACCGTGGCTATCAGAGACTCCGGAGCAGCGACGACAGTCGATACAGTCTCGCCGACGACCGCAGTAGCGGCTGCGGGCGCTGCGGCAACCGTGCCAATGATGTTTTCGACGACAGGTGTTACAGCCGCTTCGACATTGGCGACAACAGGTGCAACGGCCGCCTCGACAGTGCCGACCGCGGTCGAGACCGTTCCGGCAACCGTGTTGACGATGGCTTCAGGTGCCGCAGCTACCGTGCCGAGGATGTTTTCGACGACGGGCGTTACAGCTGCTTCGACATTGGCAACGACCGGGGCAATAGCTGCCTCGACAGTGCCGACCGCGGTCGAGACCGTTCCGGCAATCGTGTTGACGATGGCTTCCGGTGCGGCCGCGATAGCTGCCGGCGCGGCGGCAACCGTGCCCAGGATGTTCTCGACGACGGGCGTTACAGCCGCTTCGACATTGGCAACGACCGGGGCAATAGCTGCCTCGACCGTACCGACCGCGGTCGAGACCGTTCCGGCAACCGTGTTGACGATGGCTTCCGGTGCGGCCGCGATAGCTGCCGGCGCGGCGGCGACCGTGCCGAGGATGTTTTCGACGACGGGGGTTACAGCCGCTTCGACATTGGCAACGACAGGAGCAATAGCCGCCTCGACCGTACCGACTGCGCCGGTAACCGCTGCGGCAAGCGTGCCGACAACAGCTTCAGGCGCAGCTGCAACCGTGCCGACGACGTTTTCAACGACGGGCACGACCACAGTTTCGACATTGGCGACGATCGGAGCGACGGCGGCTTCTATGGCGCCGACAGCTGCCGGAACGGTGCCGGTGATCGTGCCGATGACGGCTTCCGGAGCGGCAGCGACGGTAGAGACAACCTCCCCGACGACGCCGGCAAGGGCGGCCGGTGCAGCAGCAACGGTCCCCACGATATTTCCGACAACGGGTGTCACAACGGCTTCGACATTAGCGACGACCGGAGCAATGGCCGCTTCAACCGTACCGACCGTGCCAGAGACCGTGCCAGCGACAGTACCGGCAAGGGCGGCAGGCGCAGCGGCTACGGTCGAGACGACCTCACCGACAAGGCCCGTTACCGCGGCGGGCACGGCGGCAACGACACCGGTGACGGTGCCGACAACCGGCGCGATGGATCCTGCAACAGTGCCAAGGATAGCTTGCGGAGCAGCGGCAATAGTACCGACAGCGCCCTGGGCAACGGAAGCGATGGTCGATTCCAGGCCGGAGGCGACCGGGGTGATCGCCGAGGTCACCGTGGACGCGAGACCCGAGACGATTGCCTGCGGTGCACCGACGACGGTTTGTACCGCTTCGGAGACAATGCCGGTTACCGCTTGCGGGGCTTCGGTTACGGCGCCGACTAGGGTCGTCACGGCCGGTGCAATCGCTGCAGCGGCGGTCGAGACGATATGGCTTGCCGTCGTTTCGGCTGTGCCGAGCGCAGCCTGAGGCGTAGCGGCGACAGTCGCCGCCACGTTCGAAACCGTGCCGGTCAGATCCGACACGGCCGGAGCCACGGCGGAGACGACAGTCGACAGCACGGCCTGGGGTGCCGAGGCTACAGTCGCAGCGGCATTATGCGCAACATCGGCTACCGTGGCGACGACCGGGGAAACGGTCGAAGTCAGGTTCGACACGGCGGCGCCGACGGTATTCGTGACCGAGGCCACGGCAGCGGCAGGCACGGCAGCAACGGTCGAAACCGTATGGTCGACGACGGGGGTTACTGCGGCTGCGATCGCCGCCGGAGCGGCCGAAACCGTGGCGGCGACAGTCTGGACGGTGCTGGCAACGGTGGGTGTTACCGTCGATGCCACCGTGCTTGCGGCGTTTTGGACGGCGGAAGCGATCGTTGCCGGAGCGGCCGACAGACTGGTAGCCGCCGTGGCCGCAATATTATTGGCCAGAGACAGACCACCGGAGACCATGGGCGTGATGGTATGGCCGACGGTGTTACCGACCGTAGCAACAAGGTTTTCGGGCGTCGAGGTCACATTTGCGGCGACAGTGTTTACGACACCCGCAACCGTCGACAGGGCGGCCTGAGCAACGGGCACCACAGCCGCTACGGCGGCAATCGGCGCCGCATCAACCGTCGAAACGGTCGATTGCAGCGTATCGCGGACCGGCGCCACAATGCCCTGAGCCAGGGCTTGAGGAACGGTTGCGGCAGCGGTGTCGACCGAGGCCAAGGCGCCCTGAACGGTATTGGACAGGTTGCTGGCCAGGGCCTGGGGCGTCAGGGCCGTGGTCGTGGCGACCGTAGCAACAGTGGCAACGACGGGCGCCGCAGCCTGGGCGACCGCAGCAACGGCGGGCATGGCGCCCTGGGCAGCGCCCTGGACGAACCCCTGAACAGCGCCAAGCGTGGCGACCGGAGCCGAGGCGACGGTCGAGACCGTGTTTTGCAGGGCGCCGATGGCATTACCCTGGGCCGCGGTAACGATCCCGCCCAGCGTGTTGGCGACCATAGCCGGCGCCGATGTCAGGTTGCCGACAGCAGTGGCGACCGCAGGGGCGGCAACCGTAGAGATCATGCCGGTCGTGTTGGCCAGCGATTCCCCGGCCGTCGTGACGACGCCCTGGGACACAGCCTGAGCGAGACCCGCAAGGGTGGCAGCCGTATTCTGGACCGTGGTCTGACCGGTACGCATGGCCTTGTCGACCGCCTGGTTGACGGCATCCTTGGCAGCAAGTGCGGCCTTTTCGGCAGCGGTTGCCGTCTTGTCGGCGATAGCGGTGCCAGCTTCGGCAACAATGGCAGAGAGCGGACGATCGCCGATGACCTTGTTGGTCAGATCGGAGACGACGTGTTCAACTGCGCCGGTGCCGGTTTTAGCCAGGTCGTTGACGTTCAGATTGGCGAGTACGGTCTCGGCCAGGGCGACCAGGGGTGTGGTCGCGGCATGGACCGAATTACCTGCCGCTTCGATGATCGAATTCAGTGCGGCAACAGGATCGGTAGCAGTGGTTATAACGCGCGTTATACCCGCAACAAGCGTTTCCACAATCTCGTTTTCCGGGCCACAGGGCGGTTCCGGGTCACAGCCGCAATCGTCACCATCCGCCAGTTTCAGCGTCGGCAACTCCAGCTTGGGCAGGCCCGGATGCGGACCGGGTTCCGGGTCGCAATTCGGATCGCCTTCCGGCAACTTCAGCTTCGGGAGTTCAAGCTTCGGCAGGCCCGGATGCGGCAGAGGATCATGGCCGTGCGGCGCGGATCATGGCGTAGGCGTCGGTTCCGGATCGCAGTTCGGATCATGCTCCGGCAGCTTCAGCTTCGGGAGCTCGAGCTTCGGCAGGCCAGGATGCGGCAGCGGATCGTGGCCGTGCGGAGGCGTCGGAGTCGGTTCCGGATCGCAGCTCGGATCGTGACCTTCCGGCAGCTTCAGCTTCGGGAGCTCAAGCTTCGGCAGGCCAGGATGCGGCAGAGGATCATGGCCGTGCGGAGGCGTCGGAGTCGGTTCCGGATCGCAGCTCGGATCGTGACCTTCCGGCAGCTTCAGCTTCGGGAGTTCGAGCTTCGGCAGGCCAGGATGCGGCAGAGGATCATGGCCGTGCGGAGGCGTCGGCGTCGGTTCCGGATCGCAGTTCGGGTCGTGGCCTTCCGGCAGCTTCAGCTTCGGGAGCTCAAGCTTCGGGCCGGCCGTGGGTGCGGCAGAGGATCAGGACCGTGCGGCTGAGTCGGAGTCGGCTCCGGATCACAGTGCGGATCGGGGTCCGGCAGTTTCAGTTCCGGGAGTCGAGCAATCGGCGGGTCAGGATCCGGCAGCGGATCGTGGCTGTGCGGAAGCGTCGGAGTTCGGTTCCGGATCACAATGGGGATCGGCGTCCGGCAGCTTCAGCTTCGGGAGCTCAAGCTTCGGGCCACCGTGCGGAGGCGTCGGAGTGGGCTGCGGGTCATGGCCGTGCGGAGGTGTCGGGGTTGGCTCCGGATCGCAATGCGGATCGCCGCCGTGGCCACCATGCGGCGTTGGGGCCGGCGGAGGATTCGGTTGCGGATGCGGCTGCGGGTCATGGCCGTGTGGAGGGGTCGGGGTCGGCTCCGGATCGCAATGCGGATCGCCGCCGTGGCCACCGTGCGGTGTTGGGGCCGGCAGAGGAGTCGGTTGCGGATGCGGATGCGGGTCATGGCCGTGCGGAGGCGTCGGAGTCGGCTCCGGATCGCAATGCGGATCGCCGCCGTGGCCACCGTGCGGCGTTGGGGCCGGCGGAGGAGTCGGTTGCGGATGCGGATGCGGGTCATGGCCGTGCGGAGGCGTCGGAGTCGGCTCCGGATCGCAATGCGGGTCACCGCCGTGGCCACCGTGCGACGTCGGAGCCGGCGGAGGAGTCGGTTGTCGGCTCCGGATCGCAATGCGGGTCACCGCCATGCGCCACCGTGTCGGCGTCGGAGCCGGATCGGAATGCGAGTCACCGCCATGGCGGCCGTGCGGCTGACGGATCATGACCGTGCGGAGGTGTCGGGGTCGGCTCCGGATCGCAATGCGGATCATGACCGCCATGCGGGGGCTTAGGATCGCCACCGTGCGGAGGCGTAGGACCAGGTTCGGGGTCGCAGTGCGGATCGTGAGGCGGCATGGGATCTTTCGGGTCGTGCGGTGGCAACGGCAGGTGTGGCGGCAACGGCGGATGAGGGTGCGGGCCCGGATGGGGATCCGGACAAGGATCGGGCGTTGGATCCGGACAGGGATCAGGAGTCGGATCCGGCGTGGGATCCGGTGTCGGGTCCGGGGTCGGATCCGGAGTGGGATCGGGAGTCGGGTCCGGTGTGGGATCCGGTGTGGGATCGGGAGTAGGATCCGGCGTAGGATCGGGAGTCGGGTCCGGTGTGGGATCCGGTGTGGGATCGGGAGTAGGATCCGGCGTAGGATCGGGAGTCGGGTCCGGAGTAGGATCCGGTGTGGGATCAGGAGTCGGGTCCGGGGTCGGATCCGGTGTGGGATCGGGAGTCGGGTCCGGTGTGGGATCGGGAGTAGGATCCGGGGTCGGATCCGGTGTGGGATCGGGAGTCGGGTCCGGGGTCGGATCGGGAGTCGGGTCCGGTGTGGGATCGGGAGTCGGGTCCGGAGTAGGATCCGGTGTGGGATCAGGAGTCGGGTCCGGAGTCGGATCCGGCGTGGGATCGGGAGTAGGATCCGGTGTGGGATCCGGAGTAGGATCCGGTGTGGGATCCGGCGTAGGGTCCGGGGTCGGATCGGGTGTCGGATCCGGTGTGGGATCAGGAGTCGGGTCCGGTGTGGGATCAGGAGTCGGATCCGGAGTCGGGTCCGGAGTAGGATCAGGAGTCGGGTCCGGGGTCGGATCAGGAGTCGGATCCGGCGTAGGGTCGGGTGTGGGATCCGGCGTAGGGTCCGGGGTCGGATCAGGAGTCGGGTCCGGAGTAGGATCCGGTGTGGGATCGGGAGTCGGGTCCGGAGTAGGATCCGGCGTGGGATCCGGCGTAGGGTCCGGAGTAGGATCCGGTGTGGGATCGGGAGTCGGGTCCGGAGTCGGGTCCGGCGTGGGATCCGGGTCCGTCGGGTCCGGAGTAGGATCCGGAGTCGTAGGATCGGGAGTCGGGTCCGGGGTCGGATCCGGTGTGGGATCAGGAGTCGGGTCCGGGGTCGGATCCGGTGTGGGATCGGGAGTCGGGTCCGGGGTCGGATCCGGAGTCGGGTCCGGGGTCGGATCCGGTGTGGGATCGGAGTCGGGTCCGGAGTAGGATCCGGTGTGGGATCAGGAGTCGGGTCCGGGGTCGGATCCGGCGTGGGATCGGGAGTCGGGTCCGGGGTCGGCGTATCGGGAGTCGGGTCCGGGGTCGGATCCGGAGTAGGATCGGGAGTCGGGTCCGGGGTCGGATCCGGAGTCGGGTCCGGAGTAGGATCGGGAGTCGGGTCCGGGGTCGGATCGGGAGTAGGATCCGGTGTAGGATCGGGAGTCGGGTCCGGAGTCGGATCCGGTGTGGGATCAGGAGTTGGGTCCGGAGTCGGATCGGGAGTCGGGTTCGGCGTAGGATCCGGTGTGGGATTAGGCGTAGGCGTTGGCGACGGTGTCGGATCCGGAGTGGGATTAGGTGTGGGATCGGGCGTAGGCGTCGGGTCAGGCGTTGGCGTGGGATCCGGACTACCGGAGGCTGTTGTTCGGGGTGTGACCGGTTCGCCTTGCGTCGGCGGAGTTGTATCGGTTTGCGACGGCGCAGCTGCTGTCTGGGGGGCAGAAATACCACTCTGGCTTGAAGGATTAACGGCCTGGCGCGTAAACGCGTCATAGTCGGTCTGCGACGCATCGATCGTGTTCGGCGCCGTATAATCGCTGTTAGAGAAGGCCGGGCTCTCGGTTATGCTATCGTTTGCAGAATTGGTCGAAAAATTGACCGCATCCTGGCTGTTCCGGGCACTCGCCGGCTGGATGTCGCCGCTAACCGGATCGACAGGCCTTGTTGCACCAAGTGTTTCATTACCTGGAAGAATTTCTTCTGCTGTCCACATCTTGGCGGACAGGTCGCTTTCCGGCGCATCCTGCAGCACGGTCATGCGGTCGAAGGAATTCTGAGCCGCGGCGCCGTCCGTCGGCGTCGTGCTGGTAGGGTCATTACTATTGGTCATTTCTTCCATGACCACATCCTTCGCAAAACAACGCGCACACTTTGGCACGCACACCAACGTCACACGCTATGGTCGAAGCCTTAAGAAACGGTAAGACGGTTGCGGCAATAAATAAAAACCACCTATGGAAGATCAATCAATGGTTTTAAATCTGGTGAAAAATTGTTGTTATTACAAACAGATATGACGCGAATGCAATCGGTTGCAAAAAATGATCCGAACCCGGATTCTGCGGTAAATTCGCACGTAATACGTCCGTATAAACACTGCACGCTGAAATGGCAGAATAGCTGCTTCCGCGATATAAAGCTCAAGGAAATAGAGACTTAAGTCTCCCCGAGCATTATCCGGGCATTTTAGGCCCCGCACACGTGTAAACGCGCTCTTGCCAGATCTTTCCTTGCCAGTCGAAAATCTTTCGATCAAATGCAGGTTACAAAACCCGGACACACGGGCTTAAACAGGGGGTTACGACATATGGCGCACGCCGAAGAAACCGCGCACCAAGCGGAAACGACAAAAGGCCTGAGGACCATCGTGGCTGCCTCGGCCGCGGGCACCACCTTCGAGTGGTACGATTTCTTCATCTTCGGCACGCTGACAACCATCATCGCCCACAACTTCTTTTCGGGTGTGTCGGGAACACTTGGCACCATCCTGACCCTGTCAACCTTCGCCGTCGGCTTTATCGCCCGGCCGATCGGCGCCCTGGTTTTCGGCCATATCGGTGACCGCAAGGGACGCAAGGGGACCTTCCTCTACACCATCCTGGTCATGGGGCTGGCGACCATCGCCATCGGCTTCCTGCCGACCTACGGCCAGGCCGGCAACCTGGCGCCCATCCTGCTGGTCCTGCTGCGCATCATCCAGGGCTTCGCCCTGGGCGGAGAATACGGCGGCGCCGCCATCTATGTCGCCGAACACGCACCGGCCAACAAACGCGGCGCCTTTACCGGCTGGATCCAGACCTCGGCCGCCTTCGGCCTGATCTCGGCCCTGGGCATCATCCTGGTGACGCGGACCGTTGTCGGCGAAACCGTCTTCGCCGACTGGGGCTGGCGCATTCCGTTTATCGTTTCCTCCGGCCTGCTGGCCGTCTCGGTCTATATCCGCGCCAAGACCGCCGAAAGCCCGGCCTTCAAGGCCCTGCACGCCGAAGGCCGCGTCGCACGCTCGCCGCTCAGCGAAGTCTTCAGCCGCTGGAAAAGCCTGAGGAACATGCTGATCGCCCTGTTCGGCTTCATGACCGCCCAGGGCGTCATCTGGTACACCAGCTTCTTCTACACCCAGGTCTTCCTCGACAAGATGGTCCGGCTCGACCCGACCCAGATGAATATCCTGATCATCGGCATGACCCTGGTCTCCGCCCTGCTCTACATCGCCTTCGGTGCCCTGTCGGACCGCATCGGCCGCAAGCCGGTGATGATCTTTGGCATGGTCCTGGCCTGCGCGTTTTTCTTCCCAGGCTTCCATCTGCTGGTCAAGTTCGGCAACCCCGATCTCGAAGCCGCCTCGAAGGCATCGCCCGTCTATGTCGTAGCCGACCCCGCGCAATGCAGCTTCCAGTTCGACCTGTTCAATACGGCGCAGTTCACCTCGCCTTGCGACCTGGCAAAGAGCGTCGTCACCGGCGTCGGCATCCCCTATATCAACCGCTCCGATACAGCCGGCGTGACCACGGCCGCGGTACAGATCGGCACCCAGCGTATCGATATTCCTTCAGGCCAGGGGCTGGACAAGGCCGGCATCAAGGCCCTGAAAGCCAAGGCGACCGGTGACATCAAGACGGCGCTGAAAGCCGCCAGCTATCCCGACAAGGCCGACCCGAAAAAGGCCAACCTGTGGGCCATGTGGGGCGTCCTGTGCGTCCTGGCCGTCGCCTGTACCGCCCTTTATGGGCCCATGGCCTCCGCCCTTGTCGAGATGTTCCCGACCCGCGTGCGCTATACCGCCATGAGCATCCCATATAATATCGGCACCGGCTGGTTCGGCGGCCTGCAGCCCACCCTGTCCTTCGCCATGGTCGCCGCCTCGGGCGATATCTATTATGGCCTGTGGTACCCGGTCGTCACCGGCCTGATCGCGGCCCTGGTGGCGCTATTGTTCCTGAAGGAAACGCACGGCCGCGATCTGCATACGATAGAGGAATAAGCGCTCCATCGATTATTGTTATAACAAGCGTTATAATTTAGTCGATAAGGTTCCCCTCCAAGCCGTTATCCGTAAACGGATCTATTGCGGGCCGGAGGAATCGATCACCTTCACCCGCACATGGCTCTTGTCGCTGTGGCCGTTGGCGTCGACTACGGTCAGGTCGTAGAAACCTTCGGCCTTCGGGTACCAGCTGAACTCGCCGGCCGCATCCTCCAGCAAGGGCTGGCCGTCGATATACCAGCTGATCGGCCTTTGTCCGCGTGCGGACAGTTTCAACGGGCGCGCCAGTTTCAACGCCCCCGTCCCGTCGCGGCCCGTGGCCTCGACATAGACTGTGGCGCCCCTTGGCGGGAACAGGATAGACGTCTTCGTCTCCTGCGAGCCCAGGTTTTTCAAGGCGACCGGCGCCCGCGCCGGCGCGAGCGGCGCCGGCATCTGCGATGGCGCCTGCAACTGGTCGAAGACGTCGAACAGCAGGGGCGCCGCCGCCTCACGTCCCGTCTGGTCGGCGCGCGCGCCGCCGTCGGGCCGGCCGGTCCAAACCATGACGGCATAACCACCGGCGACGCCCACCGCCAGGGCATCGCGATAGCCGTAGGAGGTTCCCGTCTTGAAGGCCGGGCGATTGGCCGCGCGCATCAGCGGTCCCGGCAGCCGGCCGATTGGCGCCGGTGTTTCGCGCAGGATGGCTATGATCTTGTCGGCCGCCTCGGGCCGCATCAGCCGCGAACCGCCGTCATGCAGCCTTTGGTGTTCTTCAGGAACCGTATAGGCCAGGGGCTTGGCCAGGCCATGGTCACCGAGCGCCGCATAGAGCAGGGCAAGATCGCTGAGGCGTATCCCCTCACCGCCCAGCGCCAGGGCAAGACCTGCATCGCGCAAGCGCGACTTCGGCCGGACAAGCTTGACGCCCGCGGCCTCGAGCCGGCCTTCGAAGGCATCCGGTCCTACGCGATTGAGCACCGACACCGCCGGCACGTTGAGCGAGTTGATCAGGGCTTCCTTGACGGAGACCTCGCCATGGAAGGTCCGGTCGAAATCCTCCGGCTGATAGTCGCCGAACCGCGTCGGCACATCCATCAGCCGCGTATCCGGCGCAATAAGGCCATCCTCGAAACCGAAGCCGTAGATAAACGGCTTCAGGCTCGACCCCGGTGAGCGCAGCGCGCGCGTCATGTCGACCCAACCGCCCGGCCGGTCAAGACCACCCGACCCCACCGAGGCGCGTACCCCGCGCGTCTTGATATCAACCACAAGGATGGCGACCGAGGTATTGGGTCCCTGGCTTTTCGCCGTCACCGCCGCCATGCTTTCCAGCCGCGACTGCAGCCCGGCATCGATCGTCGTCACCACAGTCGCCTGCAGGCCGGTGACATTGCGCGCCAGCCGTCCGGCCGTGTGCCAGGCGATGGCGGGAAAGACCAGGCGCTGCGAGGCGACGGGTTCGCTCATCGCCTCATGGGCCTGGAGGGTATCGATGGCGCCCCCCTGTTCCAGCCGCTTCAGGATCAGGTCGCGTGAGGCCTTTGCATTGACCGGATGGCGGTCGGGCCGGCGCGCTTCCGGCGCCTGGGGCAGGGAAATCAGCAGGGCCTGTTCCCCCAGGGTCAGGCTTTCGGGCTCATGGCCGAAATAGCTGAGCGAGGCCGCCCGCACCCCTTCGAGATTGCCGCCATAGGGGGCAAGCGTCAGGTAGATCGACAGGATATCGCGTTTGGAATAGCGCAGCTCCAGTTGCAGGGCGCGCAGGGCTTCGATCGCCTTGTTGCCGTAGTCGCGCGGATGCGGCGTCAGCAGGCGCGCCGTCTGCATGGTGATGGTCGATCCGCCCGAGACGATATTGCCGGCATGGAAGTTGGAGGCGACGGCCCGGACGATCGAAATCGCATCGACGCCGGGGTGGAGATAGAAGCGCTCGTCCTCGACCTTGAGCAGGTGCTGGATATAGCTGGGATCGGTGCGGTCGAGATCGGCCCGGATACGCCAGCGGCCGTCGTCCACCGGCAGGGCGCGCAGCCAGGTGCCGTTGCGGTCGAGCGCTACCGCCGAAGCGCGCTCGGCCTTCGTCATGTCGGGCGGGCAGGCGACATTGATCGCGGCTATGGCGACCTGCGCGGCCACGAGACCGATCAGGGTCCTGACCAGGGGGGCAATCAGTTTATCGGTATCGAAGGTAAGCTTCACGTCTATCCGCGACTATCAGCCTCTTCCCGCTTCAGCGCTATCGTAACCACACGTCTCAGTCGTATCGCCCTTAATCAGACAGACCCCGGTGTGCTGGTTGGCTAAAAAGACCCCTCCACCACTTCGTGGTCCCCCTCCCCATCTAACGATGGGGCGGAGGGCGCGCGACGATCTCCCTCCGCCCTATTGCGAAGCAATGGGGAGGTGTCGGCGCAGCCGACGGAGGGGTCTCTTTTGAGCAGAACACATAGCTCTGAGACGTGTGAACCAATAGCCTTTCAGGGAGAGGTGGCCCGCAGGGCCGGGTGAGTATCATGTTGGCTTCAACAGCCTGTATCTTCGGTCGGCTACCCCTCGCCCTGCCCTCTCCCTTGAAAGGGGAGAGGGCAGGGCGAGGAAATGCCGGTCAGCGACCCGAAATCACCGTTCGCGAACCACTGGTCCGGCCGAAGGTACCCGGCAGGTAGAAGTCCTTGGCCTCGGCGCCCGGCAGGTAATAGTCGCCCTGGGTCACCGCGCGCGCAATATAGGCGACGGTGAAGTCCTTGGCCGACGACACGTTCATCGAGGCAACGAAACGATCGTCGCGCGCCTCCTGGACCGTCGTATCGGTCAGGGTGCCGACGAAGTGGAACGGTCCGTTCTGCACGTCCTGGCTGGTCAGGGTCGAGTCGATCTCGAACCCGGCCGGCAGGGCATCATCGACGACGATCGGGCGGGTCTCGGCGCGATCCGAATGACCGCTGACCACCACCAGGATCTTTTGCCCCTGCACCAGGTGCGACGGATCGAGACGCTGGCCGTTGAGACCGTAGAAGGTCTTGCTCAGGCTGATGCCGCTCGACTGCGCTGCCGGCGGGGCCATCGGAGTACCGATGACCGTCACCGTGCGCCACAGCGGACCGGCACCGGTATTCTTGACCTGCGCGCCGGCAAACCGCGTCACGCCGAAGCGCTGGACGTTCATGCCCGCCGGCAGGGTGCTGACACCCGAGGCTGCGACATGGACCGGACCGGCCGCCTTCATCATGGCCGACGCCGCGCGCAGGACAAACGCCTCTTCCTGGGTATTGAGCTGGTCGGGCGCCTTCATGGCGTTTTCCAGACGGCCGACCAGGCTGGCGCCGATATCGCCATTGCCGGACTCGTAGGCAAGGGCGACGACACCGGCCAGGTCGCGCAGGGGTGATTGATACCAGTCGTTGGGATCGTTGTAGCCGAGGGTATCGATCGCCTCGCGGAACGCCTGACGGGCACGGGACCGGTCACCCATGATGGCCAGGCCGGCAGCGACCTGGGCGCGCGACAGCGGTGAACGCTCGTCCTTGAACTGGACGTCGTGGTACCAGCGCAGGCGGGCCAGGTCGCCCGATCCACCCTTGGCCAAGACATACAGGGCATAGGCCGAGGCCCGGCTGCGCAGTTGCTTGGTATACTGTTCCGGCGTGACACCGTTCCAGAACCAGTAGTCCGGCGCGGCCAGACGGTAACCGATCGAGGTATAACCGTCGGGCTTGGCCATGTCGCGCATGGCGTTCATCGCCTTGTCGAGCGCTTCCTGCGGCACATATGCGCCGCGGGCGCGGGCCTGCAGCAGGAAGTCGGTGGCATAGGCGCCGACAAAGCCGTCGGCCTCGCCGTCGCCGACACGCCACAGGCCGAAGGCCCCGTCCTCGGCCTGGCGGTCGAGGATCTTCTGCACGGCCGTCTTCAAAGCATTGGCCGACGGCCGCGCCCTGTCCTTGCCGACCAGGGATTCGTCGGTATAGAGCCACGGCGTCGCCGCCGACGTCACCTGCTCGGTGCAGCCGTACGGATACTTGTTGAGCGAGGCCGCGATGGGACCCGGGTCGATATTGCGGAAGGGCGAATAGCTGATTTCGACTGTGGCCGAGCCCGGTTGCAGGCCGGCCAGCAGCGAGGTCTGCGGCGCGAAGACGCCGTTGACCGGCTGTTGCGCCACCGACACCCGCGTTTCCGGACCCCAGCCGTTACGGGTCTGGATCTGGAAGTCGTCGTCGAAGCGATAGCCCTGGCCGTTGAGGCCGATATGGACGGTCGAAATGCCCGTCGTGTTCGGCGCGGTCATCGGCACACCGGTGATAACCCGCTGGCCGTGGCCCAGGTTGAAAGCCTTCTCGAAGGCCAGGACCAGGCCCTGGAGCCCCTTGATCACAGCGGTATAGAGGCCCGGCTTGCCGTCGACATTGTCGAGTTCCAGCGTCGCGAAGGCCTTGTCGCCCGGATTGAGGAAGCGTGGCAGCGACAGATCCATCACCACCGGCTCGCGGATAATCATCTTCTGCTGGCTGGAACCGACGGCATCGTCGGTCCAGGCCACGGCCATGACCCGAAGCTCGCCATTGAACTTGGCGATCGGCAGCCGGACGACGGCCTTGCCATCGAGGCCGGTCTCGATCACGCCCGACCACAGGGCGACCGTGCGGATCGGCGTCGTCGTCAGACCTTCACCGCCAACCTCGTCGCCGCCGAATTCGATCGGCGCCGGCGCGCCCAGGTTGGGATCGAGCAGGCGGCCATAGTCGTCATTATAGTCGACACCCAGGGCGCGCTTGCCGAAATACCAGTCGACCGGGTTCGGCGTCTGGAACTTGGTCAGGTTGAGGATACCCTGGTCGACCACGGCCAGCGATACCTTGGCGCGGTCGCCCAGCTTGAGGCCGGCAATCTTGACCGGCACGTCGATATAGCCGTGACCCGACTTGTCGAGCTGCGGCTTCTGCGGCTGGTCGTTCGACGGCAGGGTAACCGTCAGCTTGCGGTTCTTCGGATCGAGCGGAACATAGATCAGGCCGATGGCGCGGCGCGGCTTCGACGCCGTCACCGGGTCGCGCGGCTGGATGACGCTGACCATGACATAGGCCCCGCCGCCCCAGGCAGCCGAGGTCTTGAGACGGACGGTCGTGCCGCCGTCGCCGAGGCTGACCGTCTTCAGGTCGATGACGTGGTCGGTTGCGACCGCGATCTGGGCCTCGCCCTTGTATGGCGCCTTCAGGGTCAGGTCGACCGTGTCGCCCTGGTTATAGTGGCGATTACCGGCCGACAGGCGGACGAAGTCCGGCGCGTCCGTGCCCTTCTGCGTCGAGCCCCAGCCCGAGGAGAAGCGCACGACCGTGCGCGCCTTGCCCGGCGCCTCGACCTCGAGGCGGTAATCGCCCCAATCGAGACCGCGCGGAATGGCGACGCCGGTATTGGCATTGAGATCGTAGGCCTTGGTGAAGACCGGCACGTCGCGATGGGTCGAGCGCCAGTTCCACTTGCCGTCGGAAATATACCAGTCGTAGTCCCAGATCTCGGCGATCAGCTTGACCTGCACGCCCTTGACGGCGGTCTTCTGGCCCTGCGGCGTCAGGCCGATGATGTTGAACAGCATCTGCGGCGTATCGCGCCACGACTTGGAATCCTTCTGGTCGACCCTGACGCCGAGATAGAGCGGCGACGGCTTGATATGCAGGGTCTCGGATTCCTTGACCGGACGGCCGCCGGGTTCGAACACCGAGGCCGTCAGGGTGACGGCCAGCGGCTGGTTGGTATCGCCGGCCTGCGAGGCCGCGAACGGGAACAGGGCATTACCCTGTGCGTCGGTCGTAGTGCCCGGCAGATCGACATATTTTTCGTCATAGGGCGTGGCGGCATCGCCGAAGCTGTAATCCTTGAAGGCCGGGAACGGCACCGGGTCCTGGCGGATGCGGGCCTCGCCCGTCACCTGCAGGTCCGAACCGATGGCGCCGTACAGGTAGTGAGCGGCAACGCGTACCGGGCGTTCCTCGGCCAGGGACAGCAGCGGCCGGTTGGCGTCGGCATTGATATCGACGCCCAGGCGCTGCGGCGCGAAGTCTTCGACGGCGAAGCTGGTAGAGCCGGCGGCGCTGTCCATGCCGTCGAGTTGGATCTTGGCCGTCCACTGACCGCGCGGGGCGGTCTTGGGCAGGGCGATATTGGCGCCGGCATAGCCTTGCGGCGTCTTGTCGAAGGCGAAGCGGAAGGCTTCCACGCCCGAGGGACGCGACACGATCAGCAGGCCCTTGCGGTCCTTGACGGCCTTGCCTTCGTTATCGCGCACCATGGCGACAAGGTGGACGTTTTCGCCCGGGCGATAGATGCCGCGGTCGGTATAGACGAAGCTGTCTATGCCGAAACTGTTGACCCGGCCACCGGCATCGCTGCCGGCATTGTCGTCCTGGCGGCCACCGACCCCGTGCGAGGTCAGGTCCATCGGCGCGCGCTGCACGTCGACGGCGGTGTAGTCTTCGTTCGGACCATAGGCCATGACCATCTTGGCCTGCAGGGCGTCGGTGCCCTTCAACAAGGCGGCGCCGAAGGTTGCGCGGCCGTCTATGCCGGACCGGGCTTCACCCAGGGTATCGCCATTGGTGGCAACCAGGTCGACCTTGACCCCGGCCATCGGCTTGGCGCTTTTCAGCGAGCGCACGACGACATCGAGGCCGGTCTGGCCCTTATAGGTCGTCATGGCCATGTCGGTATAGAGCACCCAGCGGCGCGCCTGGGCCGGCTGGTCGTCGGCCTTCTTGTCGCGGCCGCCGGAGGCGTCGCGCACCTTGATGACATAGGCGCCGGCCTTCAGCGACTTCAGCACCGCCCCCAGCGGGAAGACGGTCGTGACGCGATCGCCATTGCCGGTCTTGACCCCGACCTTGCCGGTCCAGATCTTGACGCCGATATCGTCGGCGGCGTCCTCGCCATAGGCGTAGTCGTAGTCGCCCTCGGCCACCGGGTCGGGCGCCGAGACGTTCTTGCGCACCAGGTTACGGTCGGAGACGTGCCACACCTCGACCGCCAGGGTCGAGACATTGACGGTTTCGATGGCGACGCCGTCGGCTTCTTCGCGCGGCAGGACGACACCATTGCCGGCAAAGCCGACATAGGGCGGCTTTTCGCCGAAACTGAAGTCGAAGTCGCGGTTCTGCTTGAGCTGGTCCCCGCCCTTACCCGGCAGGCCCTTCAGCAGGGTGACGCGGCGATCGGTGAAACCGAAGCCCGACACGCACAGGTCGGAGCCCTTGACGGCGACGGCCGGGGCGGACGGCAGGGCGGGCGAGACGACGACGAAATCGCTGTAGGGCTTGGACGGATCGAGCGGTTTGGAGAAGGTGACGCAGGCCTTGGGCGAATTGCCCGAGGTGTCGAGGCGCTGCTTCCAGGTGTCGAAGCCATCGGGCTTCTGGTCACCGGCGCGGCGGGCATTCTTGTCACGCGGCTTGCCAAACAGGCCGGTCGCGGGACCCGCCAGTTCGGCGGCCGGCGAGGCGATCGAGGCATTGTGCTCCCCGCTCGTCGCCTTGGCCGTCAGAAAGCCGACGCAAAAGCCAGAAATCAGCACCGCCGCCGCACCTGCGATCAGCGTCCTGTTGTGCCAGTCGATCATGGAGATATCCCCGCCCGGCGGGGTTTGTTCAGCCCCCGCTTTTGTGGGCGAATCAAGCGCGGAATCGCTCACAAATCAATCTTTGTTTTGCGAATTCGACAAATAAGGATAGTGATTCGCCGGTGCGCCCGGGGCAGAGCGCATTTTCCATTCGTTTCTACGTTTTACCAGCCTTTGGGAGCTGTTTTTTGGCCAGCAGATTTGCACGCGTTATGGTGCTTGTGGTCGATGATAACCATTATATGCGGGTCATCGTCTGTACCATGCTGCGATCCATGGGCATCACCCTGATTCGCGAAGCCTCCGACGGCATCGAAGCCCTGGAAATCGTTCGCGACTGGCGTCCCGATGTCATCATCCTCGACCTGATGATGGAACAGCTCGACGGCATCGAGTTCACCAAGCTTTTGCGCCGCGGCTCGGACAGCCCCCACCCCTACGTGCCCATCATCATGATGACCGGCCACACCGACCGCCGCCGGGTGCTTGAGGCGCGCGACGCCGGCGTCAACGAACTGGTCGCCAAGCCCCTGACGGCCAAGGCCCTGATCGACCGCATGCGCAGCGTCATCGACAATGAGCGCAGCTGGGTGAAGTCGTCGGCCTATAGCGGCCCCGACCGCCGCCGCAAGCCGAATCCGGAATATCGCGGCCCCTTCCGCCGCCTGGCAGACAAGGCGGAATAGGCCCCGCCGCCTGACAGGAGAAGCCATTTGGCGGCAAGGAGAGGGAACGGTAAATGAAACCGACGGTTACCAATCGTCACTCGGCTTGGATGCTGCGGTGCCGTTGCACGCTGGTATTCTTAAACTTTTGGGTCTAAAGACGTTTCCATGTCCGATACCGCAGCCACCTCCCCCTTCGGTTTCAAGGATGTCGACGCTCGCGAGAAGGTCTCGCTGGTGCACGACGTCTTTGCCCGCGTCGCGCCGAAATACGACCTGATGAACGACGTCATGTCGCTGGGCGTCCACCATGTCTGGAAGGACGCCGCCTGCGCCCGTCTCAACCCGCAGCCCGGCGAGGTCATTCTCGACGTCGCCGGCGGCACCGGCGATATCGCCCGGCGCCTGGCCAAGCTGTCACGCGCCGCCAAGGCCCGTCGCCAGGCCCGCGGTTACGAGGTCAAGGACGCCGAGATCCGCATCATCGACTATAACGAAGCCATGATCATGGCCGGCCGCGACAAGGGCACCGAGCCGGAACTGAGCTGGAGCGTCGGCGACGCCATGAACCTGGCCATCGATACGGCCAGCGTCGACGCCTATATCATCAGCTTCGGCATCCGCAACGTCTCCGACGTCCAGGGCGCCCTGAACGAGGCCCGCCGCGTGCTGAAGCCCGGCGGCCGCTTCTTCTGCCTGGAATTCTCCAAGCCGACGACGACACCGCTGCAGAAGATCTACGAGACCTACAGCTTCAAGGTCATCCCGTGGCTGGGCGACCTGGTGGCGCACGATCGCGATTCGTACCAGTACCTGGTCGAAAGCATCAAGCGCTTCCCCGACCAGGAGACCTTCAAGACAATGATGACCACGGCCGGCTTCCGCCGCACCAGTGTCACCAACTTCTCCGGCGGTATCTGCGCCCTGCACGAAGGCTGGGCGTAACCTTACCCGATGGCCAGTCTCGCCTCATGGATGCGCATGTTCCGCACCGGCCTCGTGCTGCTGCGTCATGACGCCCTGATCCCGAAGGAAGTCTCGGGCTTCCTCCCGCCGATCCCGCGCGCCGTCGCCGCCCTGCTGCGCACCCTGTTCGCCAAAAAGGAACATCTGCGTCCCGGCCAGCGCTATGCCAAGGCGTTTCACGATCTCGGTCCCGCCTTCATCAAGCTGGGCCAGATCCTGTCGACACGCGGCGACATCTTCGGCAAGGCCTTTACCGCCGATCTCAGCCACCTGAAGGACAAGTTGCCGCCGTTCTCGCGCGCCGTCGCCGAGGCGACCGTCGTCGAATCCCTGGGCAAGCCGATCGACGAGATCTTCGCAGAGTTCGGCGAGGTGCTCGGCGCGGCCTCGATCGCCCAGGCCCACCGGGCAATCCTGCGCGACGGCCGCAAGGTGGCGGTCAAGATCCTGCGGCCGAATATCGAAGAGACCATTGCCGCCGACATCGCCATGCTCACCCTGAGCGCCAGGGTCATCCGCGCCCTGGTGCCGGTATCGGCCCGCCTGGAGCCAGAGGCCTTCGTCGCCACGGTGGCGCAGTCCCTGCTGCTCGAGCTCGACCTGCGTCTCGAGGCCTCGGCCTGCGACGAGATCGGCAAGATCATCAATGCCGAACCCTATATGCGCGCCCCCAATGTCGTCTGGCACCATGTGTCGCGCCGCGTCATCGTCACCGAATGGGCCAACGGCACACCGCTGAGCGCGCCCGAAGCCCTGACCCTGCCCGGCCTCGACCACAAGGAAACGGCGGACAACCTGATCCGCGCCTTCCTGTCGCAGGCGCTCGATCACGGCGTCTTCCATGCCGACCTGCACGAGGGCAACCTGTTCATCAATGCGCCGGCGCAACTGACGGCCATCGACTTCGGCATTATCGGCCGCCTGCGTCCGCAGGAGCGGCGTTACCTGGCTGAAATGCTGTGGGGTTTCCTCCGTCGCGACTACAAGCGCGTCGCCGAGGTCCATTTCGAAGCCGGCTATGTGCCGCGGACCCACAATGTCGATTCCTTCGCCCAGGCCCTGCGTGCCGTCGGCGAGCCCGTACTGGGGCAAAAGGCGACAGAGGTGTCCATGGGGCGTCTGCTGACGCAGCTGTTTGAAATCACGGCGCAATTCGACATGCATCTGCGCCCGGAACTGGTGCTGCTGCAAAAGACCATGGTCAGTGTCGAGGGGGTCGCCCGGCGCCTGTACCCTGAGCACAATCTGTGGGAGGCCGCCCGGCCGGTCGTCAAGGCGTGGATTTCACGCGAACTGTCGCCGGTCAATGAAGCCCGGCGCCTGTTCGAAAAGCTGGTGCGCAAGCTGGACGACGAGCCTTTGTCACCCGTCGTCGCTGTCCGCGACCTGAGCGGAGAACTGCGCCACAGCCGGACCATAGGCTATATCGCCCTGGTCGTGTCCGTGCTCAGCCTGGCCACCCTGGTATGGATCGCCCTGCGATAAGTGGGTCAGTGGTGACGGTGATGCACCACATAGTGCCGGTGATGGACCGGATGGTGATAGACGTGCCGGACGTGGTGATGGAAAACCGGACGGTGATGATGGGGGCGCGCCTCGGCGGTGCCGGCCAGACCTGCGACGGCAACCGTTGCTGCCAATGCGAATAATGCGATTTTCATGACGATCTCCTGGGTGAGGCTGTTTCCTCATCGTCTTAAACCACAACCGCGGGCCTTTCCGTCGCAGGAATTCTAGTCTTCTCCACCGGCAGGTCCATTGGTAGGTTTTTGCAATCTCTCCGCTTCGACCACCTTTTGCTGTTCCCAATAGGTCCGGCCGCTGTCGGGGCGGAACATGGTGCGCGGCGCGCCAGTCTTCGTCATGACGGCAAAGATGTTGTCCTTGACGTTATAGAACAGGGTGTCGCCGTTCTTGCGCTTGAGGCTTTCGGTCCCGGCCGGCGGATGATGGATAAAGCCATGCACCATGGCGAGGTACTGCGGATACGACTTGGCGCCGAACTCGACGCCGTGCTTGCCGAACTGATAGTGGGCATTGTCGTCGGGCGAATATTTGCGGTTCTTCGACCATAATGGCCAGTCACCGTAACGCGTCTCGCCGATATCCGCAGGACCCGCGGCCGCCACGGTGACGGACTCGCCATAGTGAGGTGCGATACTGTGGTCGACCGGGGCTTCCGACGCAGCCATACTGCCGGTACTGCCGTCGATGACGGGCATGGAAACCTCCGGCTCATCGCCATCGGTGGTGTTTGCGGCGTAGGCCGGGGTGCCTGCAGAGGGCGACGACACAGCCCGGCCATCCCCGTCATGGACGACCGCCGACGGACCGGCATCGCAGCCGGCCAGCGCCAGTAATGCCACGAACCACAGGCTCTGCCGGATGGATATTCCCCCCATCGTCTTGCTCTCTCGCCCCGCCCTTTCCATCTTATACAAACGGCCAGGAAGAATGGCCGTTTGTATAAGCATTTTTCAGCTCGATCGCCGCATGGTTCGCCACACAAAGAAGCGTGCTAACGCTTCGCTTCTTTAGCACAAAGTCGGCGGCGTGCGGTCGCACGCTCCCAATGGCTCATGAGCTAAGCTCATTGACCATTGGTAACAGGCCATCTATGGCACAAGGCCGGCAAAGAGGACAGGACGATGACCGAACCGAAGCGGATATTGCTGATCATCGGCGGCGGCATCGCGGCCTACAAATCGCTGGAGCTGATCCGGCTGATCACCAGGGCCGGCCTGAAGGTCCGGGTGGTCCTGACCAGGGCTGCACAGGAATTCGTCACGCCCCTGACGGCCGGCGCCCTGTCCGGCGATACCGTCTATACCGACCTGTTCGACCTGACCGACGAGACCGAGATGGGTCATATCATGCTGTCGCGGCAGGCCGACCTGGTTGTCGTTGCACCCGCCACGGCAAACCTGATGGCGCGCGCCGTCCATGGCCAGGCCGACGATCTTGCCTCGACCCTGCTGCTGGCGACCGACAAGCCCGTGCTGATGGCGCCGGCGATGAATGTCCGCATGTGGCACCACGCCGCCACCCAGCGCAACCGGGCCCAGCTGACGGCCGATGGCGTCAGCTTTGTCGGGCCCGATGAAGGCGACATGGCCTGCGGCGAGTTCGGTCTTGGTCGCATCAGCGAACCGGCAGCCATACTCGAAGCTATACAGGCACATATCGGCGGACCTACCCCGGTATCGACGGGTAACCTGGCAGGCAGGCACGTCGTCATCACTGCCGGCCCGACCTTCGAGGCGCTCGATCCCGTGCGCGGCATGACCAACCGGTCGTCCGGCAAGCAGGGTTATGCGATTGCGGCCCGGCTGGCGCGCGAAGGCGCTACGGTCACCCTCATATCCGGGCCGGTCGCCCTGGCCACACCAGCGGGTGTAAAGCGTATCGACGTCGAGTCGGCGCAGAACATGTTCGATGCGGTAAATACGCAATTGCCGTGCGACGTCTTTGTCGCCGTTGCTGCCGTTGCCGACTGGCGGCCGAAAGACCCGGCAAAGGAAAAGCAGAAGAAGACGGCGGAGCCCGAGCTGACCGTCACCTTCGTCAAGAATCCCGATATTCTCGAAGCCGTCTCCAAACATCTCGACATGCGGCCGAAACTGGTCATCGGTTTCGCCGCCGAGACGGGTTCGCTCGAAGACTATGCCAAGGCCAAGCTGGCCTCCAAGGGCTGCGACGCCATTGTCGCCAACAACGTGGCGGAAGGCGTCTTCGGTTCGGCGCACAACAGCGCCACCCTGCTGGATCTTGACGGTTTTACCACCATCCCCGGCGACACCAAGGCGGATGTGGCCGACTTCCTGGCCGACTATATCCACAAGCACCTCAGTTAGCTGTTAACATCTGGCGGCAACCGGTAGCCATACCGCGAAACTTCAGCCTTAAGTGCGGCAATACAGTCAAGGTCAGCATCATGAACGCCCCAACGAACGCCCCGATGAACGCGCAAGTCACGTCAGAGCCCGAAGTCACGGCCCATATCGTGCGCCTGCCGCACAGCGAAGGCCTGGCCCTGCCGGCCTATGAGACCGATGGCTCGGCCGGCCTCGACCTGCGTGCCGCCATCGCCGAGGGCGACGAACTGGTGCTCAAGCCCCTGGGCCGCGCCCTGGTGCCGACCGGTCTGCAGATCGCCGTGCCGCGCGGTTATGAACTTCAGGTCCGCCCGCGCTCGGGCTTGGCGTTGAAATTCGGCATCACCTGCCTCAACTCCCCCGGTACGGTCGACTCCGACTACCGCGGCGAGGTCGGGGTCATCCTGGTCAATCTGGGTGCGGACGATTTCGTCATCCGCCGCGGCGACCGTATCGCCCAGGCCGTCGTCGCCCGACATGCCCGTATTGCCTGGGAAACGCCCGAGTCGCTGGAAGTCACGGCCCGCGGTGCCGGCGGTTTCGGATCGACCGGCCGATAAACTTTTTCCCTATATAATTTCCCGAATTTCGCCCGTTCAATGACGGGGCGATTTGGTATGGCTAGACCGCACACTATCGTAACGCGAGAACCGCTCGCGCTATACGACACACAACTGTGATCATATAACCACATTATTTTTCTTTGCGAATTACCCAAAGCACCACATCCGTCTTCTCAGGCGTATCCGTATCGATTCCTTACGCGGCATTTCGCGCAATAACCGAAATGACAGCGATGAACCGGAGATGAACGAAGACCTCAAGGGTCGTTCAGCGACGGCGGACCACCTTGGCAGTTGCTTACCGCCGACTCGTGTACAAAAACGAGCGGCGCTTTTGGAAGACTTATGCGTATGGGCGAGTTTACACAATTTCTGTGGGCCATGGTTGATTCCACCCACGCGGCGCTGATCGGACTGAACCTGGCGCCCCTTATCGTTTTCA
Source organism: Asticcacaulis sp. (assembly GCA_965246725.1). Lineage (GTDB taxonomy): Bacteria > Pseudomonadota > Alphaproteobacteria > Caulobacterales > Caulobacteraceae > Asticcacaulis. Next base: position 70,419 of record CBDFFG010000020.1, on the reverse strand, counting down.
GCCTCTTCATCGGCATGGTGACGAAACGACGCCTGACGTGGCTCAAGGCCGCGCTGGCGATTATTCCGGCCGTCATCGTTTCTGCCCTGTGGCCGATGATCTACGGCGCCGATGCCATCTGGCCCGATGTCAGCCAGATCGAAACCGGTATCCAGGCGGTCGTCCTCTATGCCGTCGCCCTGGCTGTGATCGTCGGCGTCGGCCTGATCAAGCGCTGGCTGGCCTCCGCCGAGATGCACCGTCCGGTCATCATCCCGGTCATTTCCGAGGGCTGATCGAACAGGCTGGGGCGTGCGATCGCGCGCTGCGGACGACCGAACACTCTCTTCGGCCACTTATAAATGCCTGGAATGTGAACAGGGCGATGGTTAACGCCTGTTCACCGCCGGTTCATCTTGCGGCATGAAGAATAGCATGGGGAATTTATGGGCGATGTGTTGAGTTGCGTACCAACCGTATTTTTAGCAACACAGGACATGCTTTCATGAACGATATCTGGAATTCCATGCTCTCCCTGGGCGACGTCCTCCAAGACGCCCTTGCCGCGGTCAACCTTCTGATGGTGCTGATCGTCGCCGTCCTTATCGGGCTGTTCCAGCCCAAGAACGACCGCCCGGCGCTCAAGGCCTTCCTGGCCGTCGCCGTCGTCTACGCCATCCGCCTGCTGCTTCCGGGCCTGAGCGGTCATCGCATCGCCCTGCCGGACCTGCGTCACCTGCTGCCGCTGCTGGAAATCGTCCTGATGTTCGTCTTTGCCTATGGCGTCATCGCCGTCCTGGGCAGCATGAAGTCGGCCATGAAGTTCGAGGCGAAAAAGGCGTAACGCCTTACACCTCCAAAATACAAAGGCGGCGGACCTTCCGGTTCGCCGCCTTTTTTAATCAGAAACCCAGGACGTCCTGCATGTCGTAGATGCCCGCCGTCTGCGTCCGGCCCCACAGGGCGGCCTGAATGGCGCCGCGGGCAAACAGGGTGCGGTCGCGGGCACTGTGCGACAGGGTGAGGATTTCGTCCTCGCTGGCCAGGATGGCGGAATGTTCACCGACAATCCCGCCGGCGCGGATCACCGAAAACCCGATATCGCCGACACCGCGCGCACCGGTTATGCCGTCACGTCCCGAGACCTTGACGTCGTCGAGATTGACGCCGCGCCCAAAGGCGGCGGCATCGCCCAGCATCAGGGCCGTGCCCGACGGGGCATCGACCTTGCGCTTGTGGTGCGCCTCGCAGATTTCGATATCCCAGTCTTCCGCACGCAGTCGCGCGGCCGCTTGCTTGAGCAGGCCGGCCAGCAGGTTAACGCCGAGCGAGAAGTTGCCGGAGCGGATTATGACGACACGTTCGGCATATTGCGGGATGCGTTCGATCTGTTCGTTAGTGAAGCCGGTCGAGCCGATGACGTGGATCAGCGGGCGCGGCCGGCTGAGGCCCTCATTGGCACAGGCTTCGAGCAGGGCCATCGAGACTTCCGGCGTCGAGAAATCGATGACGGCGTCGGCCTTGAGCAGGTTGGGCAGGTCGCCGCGATCGAACTTCGCCGCTACGGTCTGCGTGCCGTCCTCCAGCACCTTGAGTACGGCCTGGCCCATACGGCCCTTATGGCCATTGACGGCGAAACGAAGTGTGGAAGCGGCAGCCATGGTCGGTCCTTGCGAATGCAGTTGCGCATCCGATAAGTCGCTGAGGGGGCTGCGTCAAAAGGTATTAAGGACAGGAACCGAAGATTTCGCCGATTTCCGCAGATTATTTTTCCAGAGCGTGTCTATGCATGAGGGTAACGCCGATCGCGCGAAGCGCTTTGAAAAAGCTGGTATTGGGTGCGCCTTCAGCGCGGCTTGCACTGAAATAAATCTGCGTAAATCGGCGAAATCTGCGGTTCATCTTATCTTTGGAAGCAGCCAGCGAAAAGGCCCCGTCACCGGGGCCTGAAGGAGCGGGTGGCTTTTAACCCCCTCTCGCAAACCGCTTGGCGCGGTTTGCGTTCTCCCCCTGAAATCAGGGGGAGTTATTACTGAGCGGCGGTGCCGGTGATGTCGTCCCAGAAGCGCTTGGCCTTGTGCATGAAACCCTGGCTTTGCGAATAGGTCTGTTCCTGCGAGATCTGGGCGAATTCGCGCATCAGTTCCTTCTGGCGTACCGTCAGGTGCTTCGGCGTCTCGACGAACAGTTCGACGATCAGGTCGCCCTTGGCGCGGGAATTGAGACCCGGCATGCCGCGGCCCTTCAGCTTGACCTTGTGGCCGGTCTGGGCGCCTTCCGGCACCGCGATATCCAGCTTGCACTGGCCGTCGCAGTTCTCGCCGCCCATCAGGCAGGGCACTTCCATTTCACCACCGAGGACAGCGGTTCCCATGGGCACAGGAATGGTGCAATGCAGGTCCAGCCCGTCGCGCTCGAAGATGTCGTGCTCGGCGACGCTGAGGAAGATGTAGAGGTCGCCCTTGGGTCCGCCCTTGGCGCCGGCCTGGCCTTCACCCTTCAGCAGGATGCGGGCGCCGTCGTCGACACCGGCTGGGATACGGACATTGAGGGTCTTGGTCTTGCGGACCTGGCCATGGCCGTTACAGGCCGAACAGGCGTCCTTGATGGTCTGGCCCTGGCCATTGCAGGTCGGGCAGGTACGTTCCACCGCAAAGAAGCCGTTCGAGGCGCGCACGCGGCCGGCGCCGCCGCAGGTCTGGCAGGTCTGCGGGCGTGTGCCCGGCTTGGCGCCGGAACCACTGCAGACTTCGCAGGTCATGGTCGTCGGCACGTCGATGGTGACGTCGGCGCCCTTATAGGCCTGCTCGAGGGAAATTTCGTAATCGTAGCGAACATCGGCGCCACGCTGCGGGCCGTTCGGGCGGCGCTGCTGGCCGAAGATGTCGCCGAACATTTCGGAGAAGATGTCTTCGACATTGTTGAAGCCCTGGCCGCCGCCAAAACCGCCGCCACCGCCGAAACCCCCGGCCGACTGGCCGTTCATGCCGGCATGGCCATAACGGTCATAGGCGGCGCGCTTTTGCGGATCCGACAGGACGCTATAGGCCTCGTTGACTTCCTTGAAGCGCGACTCGGCCTCCGGGTCGCCCTGGTTGCGGTCGGGATGGTGTTCCATCGCCTTTTTGCGGAAGGCAGACTTCAGCACGACCTCATCGACGGTCCGCTCGACTTCCAGCACTTCGTAATAGTCACGCTTGCTCATACTACTCGCCCCGATGATCGCCCCAGCATAACCGGCACACGTTTCAACGTGGTTACCGGCCTTACAGCATCATCTACCAATGTCAGGAGTGTTTTGTGATGCAACGGCGACAAGGAGTCAAACCTTGCCGCCGCCTGTGCATCGTGTGCGAGCGCCACATTCATATCCGGAGATAGTGAGGAGGCGCTCATCAGAGGCCTCTTAGGCGCTCTTCTTGCCGTCGTCGACTTCTTCGAATTCGGCGTCGACAACGCCGTCATCTTCAGCCGCGCCGCCGGCGTCTTCGCCGCCTTCGCCTTGCTGGCCGTACATGGCTTCACCCAGCTTCATCGAAGCCTGGATCAGGGTCTGCGACTTCGCCTTGATGTCCTCGGCGTCTTCGCCTTCCTTGGCAGCCTTCAGATCGGCCAGGGCGGTTTCGATCGCGGCCTTCTCGGCCGGCGATACCTTGTCGCCAAATTCCTTCACCGACTTTTCGGTCGAGTGGATCATGGCGTCTGCCTGGTTGCGGGCTTCGATCAGGCCCTTGCGCCTTTCATCGTCCGCCTTGTTGGCCTCGGCGTCCTTGACCATCTGGTCGATGTCGGCATCCGACAGACCGCCATTGGCCTGGATGCGGATCGAGTGCTCCTTGTTGGTCGCCTTGTCCTTGGCTTGGACGTTGACGATACCGTTGGCGTCGATGTCGAAGGTGACTTCGATCTGCGGCACGCCGCGCGGCGCCGGCGGGATGCCGACCAGGTCGAACTGCCCCAGCATCTTGTTGTCGGCAGCCATCGGGCGTTCGCCCTGGAAGCAACGGATCGTCACGGCCGACTGGTTGTCGTCGGCGGTCGAGAAGACCTGCGACTTCTTGGTCGGGATGGTGGTGTTGCGTTCGATCAGCGGGGTGAACACGCCACCCAGGGTTTCGATACCGAGCGTCAGCGGCGTGACGTCGAGCAGCAGCACGTCCTTGACGTCGCCTTGCAGAACGCCGGCCTGGACGGCAGCGCCGAGCGCCACGACTTCGTCCGGGTTGACGCCCTTGTGCGGCTCGCGGCCGAACAGGGTCTTAACGGCGTCGACAACCTTGGGCATGCGGGTCATGCCGCCGACCAGGATGACTTCGTCGATGTCCGATGCCTTCAGGCCGGCATCCTTAAGCGCCTGCTGGCACGGGGCCAGGGTCTTCTGGATCAGGTCCTCGACCAGGCTTTCCAGCTTGGCGCGGGTCAGCTTGAGGTTCAGGTGCAGCGGGCCCGAAGCGTTCATCGAGATGAACGGCAGGTTCAGGTCGTACTGGGCCGTCGTCGACAGTTCCTTCTTGGCCTTTTCCGCTTCTTCCTTGAGGCGTTGCAGGGCCAGCTTGTCACCGCGCAGGTCGACGCCGTTTTCCTTCTTGAACTCGTCGGCAAGGTAATCGACGATACGCATGTCGAAGTCTTCACCGCCGAGGAAGGTGTCACCGTTGGTCGACTTCACTTCGAAGACGCCGTCGCCGATTTCGAGGATCGAGACGTCGAAGGTGCCGCCGCCGAGATCGTAGACGGCAATCTTCTTGCCTTCGTTCTTTTCCAGGCCATAGGCCAGGGCGGCCGCGGTCGGCTCGTTGATGATGCGCAGGACTTCGAGGCCGGCGATACGGCCGGCGTCCTTGGTCGCCTGACGCTGGGCGTCGTTGAAGTAGGCCGGGACCGTGATGACAGCCTGCGTGACGGTCTCACCGAGATAGGCTTCGGCGGATTCCTTCATCTTCTGCAGGATGAAGGCCGAGACCTGCTGCGGCGAGTAATCCTTGCCGTGGGCCTTGACCCATGCATCGCCGTTCGGGCCCTTGCTGATTTCGAAGGGCACCATGCCCTTGTCCTTCTGGACCATCGGGTCGTTATAGGTGCGGCCGATCAGGCGCTTGATGGCGAAGAAGGTGTTACCCGGGTTGGTGACAGCCTGGCGCTTGGCCGGCTGGCCGACCAGACGTTCCGAGTCGTCAACGATGGCGACAACGGAAGGGGTCGTGCGAACGCCTTCGGCGTTCTCGATCACCTTGGGGTTCTTGCCGTCCATGACGGCCACGCAGGAGTTCGTTGTTCCTAGGTCGATACCGATGATTTTAGCCATGGGTCTTAAATCTGCTCCGTTTAAGGCGAATGGTGCCAATAAGGCGATCAGCGCAGCCTTATGAAGGAAGCACCGCGCTTGTCCATCCCCGTGAGATGAAAAATTGTAGCATTAGTTCAATGGCGGTCCGTACCGGATGCCATCGAAGTCAGGTCCGATATGGGAAATCCCGTATCCGTCGCAAGGGTAATCGTCACGAAAAAAGTTTAATACCCGCAACGGAGCGCCTGGCCCGCCCGGTAATCCTGCCGGACAATGCACCTTGCCACGCCGCAGGGAAAGGCTAAAACCGAAGCGCCGGATTTCGATCCCAGGAGGCAGCCATGGATAACATTCCCACTCTCACCCGCCCCCATCTTACGCGTCCGGAGGGCAGTGAACCCCAGGACTTCCATCTCAGCCGCCGTGGCATAGCCGGGTTGTTTTTCGCCGGTTATGCCCTGGCCACCGGCCCGGTCAACGCCCAGGCCATCACCACCGACACGGACGGCCTGTTCGCCAAGAACATCACCATCGCCCCGCTGACGCCCGAAGGCGACTATCGTATCCCCGCCTATGTCGCCATGCCGGCCAAGGCCGGCAAGCACCCGACCATCATCGTCGTCTCCGAGGTCTTCGGCCTGCACGACTATATCCGCGACATCTGCCGCCGCTTCGCCAAGCAGGGTTATGCCGCCATCGCGCTGGACTTCTTCGCGCGCAAGGGCAATGCCGCCGCCCTTACCGACTTCGACCAGATCAAGACCATTGTCGAGACGGCCACCTATCCGCAGGTGATGAACGACATCAAGGCGGCCATCGCCTGGCTGAAGACACCCGACGATATCGGCCAGCCGCACGGCGTATTCGGCAGCAAGGGTTTCACCGATATGAACCGCATCGGCATTACCGGCTACTGCTGGGGCGGGACACCGGTGTGGATGGCCGCGGCCACCCTGCCCGAAATCAAGGCCGGCGTCGCCTGGTACGGTCGCCTGGAAAAGCCGGCCGCGACCGAATTCATGGGCGGCGAAGACCGCCCGTGGCCGATGGATATCGCCAAGGGCCTGACCAAACCGGTCCTGGGTCTTTATGCCGACGGCGACAAGGGTATCCCCCTGGCCAGCGTCCAGCGCATGAACGACACCCTGTCGGCTGCCAAGACGACGCCCAGCCACATCACCGTCCTGCCCAATACCCAGCACGCCTTCTTTGCCGACTACCGCCCCAGCTATAATGCCGATGCGTCGAAAGTGGCGTGGGGTGAATGCCTGGACTGGTTCAAGCAGTATCTATGATAGAGGCGCCTTATGAGCAATGCGAGACGTCGCCCCTTGTTTGCCCGCCTTTAGGGCTAATGCCCTGGAGCACAACTGGATGGTTGTTAACGACGGCGGTTGTGGCTGGCGCTGTACGGATCATTATGCAAATCCAGGATCTGCAACACGCTCATAGCCCAAATCTTGGTTATTGGTGCACCGGCCTCGCCGTTTTTATCATCGGCTCGGTTGTTGCGGCTTTTGCAAACGCTCGGAAACCTTGATCAAGCGCGATACATTTCATTTCCCCCCAATGCGGGGTTTGGCGCGGCAAAAGCAAAACTTTCGCCAGCCATAGGGGGCCTAAGCCGGGCGAGAGGCAACAAGCCTGCGACGTCAGCGTAAATCCCCAAGATCATATCCACCCTCGCCGTCACCGCCCTTCAGCGGCAGCAACAGGGTACGGCCGCTGCCATCGCCGGCAGTGACGTGCAGGGTAAGGTGACCCTTGGCTTTCAGGCAGACCGTGGACACACCCGTTTCGCCCGGCAATAATCGCGGCAGGGGTGCGTCGCCATGGAAACTTCCTGCCGACAGGCTTACGGTCCAGGCCTCATAAACCGGCGCGACGCCGTCATTGCGCCAGGTCACGGCCACCTCGACCGGGCAGGCCGCCGTCGTCCGATAGCGTATTCCTGCCGGTACATAGCGGTAGCCCGAACGATTGCCGGCGCGGGTCAGCGCCGCCTGTTGTTCCGGTGTCAGCTGCGACCAATGGTCGACGCTGAAATTGCCATTGCCGAGCGCGCTGATATGCCAGTCCTCGATCTGCTTGACGATGCCGTCGTAGCCGGCCTCGAAGACCAGCTTCCAGCCATAGTTCTCGACGATAAACGGCGCCGTCTTCCAGCGCTCGCGCACCAGGGCCTTGTCCTCGGCGGCCATATCATCGGGCAGGAAACCCTTTTCGAACCAGTTGGCGCCCCAGCTGTCGCGCCGCATGCCGATCGGGATCGCCGTCGGCGCCCGCAACAGATGCAATAAAACCGGCTTGTCATCGGTCATGGCCAGCAGTTGCGTATGCGGCAGGGCCGTCACCACCGCATCGGCAATAGCGAAACGGCTGGCCTCGCTGCCCGGCCGGGCGCCATGCAGGTTTACAGCCGGATCGTCATAGGGAAATTGCGACCAGTGATAGGCGCCGGCGCCGGCCACATGGCCCTCGCCCCAATTGCCGTAACCGCGGACATCGACCCAGGCGATGCGGCGATCGCCGTCATAATGCTTGCCGATCGCCGCCCACAGGGCCGTCCAGCGCGCCAGGTAGAGCGGGTCGTTCCAGTCGGGCACATAGACTTTATCGACATGGCCGTAATTGCCGGGATCGGCGGCGATCCAGAAACCCTTGGCCACCCGGTCGATCAGATAGTCCGGGACATCGCGGCCTTTGCGGCTGCTGCAACAGGTATCGACCGCCATGACGCCGAAGGCGATGCGGTCGTGCGGACCGATCCGGGCGATAACGCGATCGATGGCGGCGAAGTCATAGACACCCTCACGCGGCTCCAGCTCGGCCCACGACACGCGGAAATAATGTTCCGACGACGGCCGCGCCAGGGGCACCACCGTGCTGTCGTGCCAGGTGAGATAGCCCTGCAGCGGATTGCTGTCGATCACCGCGGCCGGATCGGCCGAAATCGGCAATGGCGTCCAGTCCTGCGCCGCCACAGGTGAAGCGGCACAGGCTGTCAGCGCGACAAGGAAACCGATCTTCATTTGCCCTGCAGTTCGTTCTTGAAGGCGTCGAGGCTAAGCGGCCGGCCGAGGAAGTTCTGGATCAGGACATTGGCGTCCTGAGAACCGCCGGGCTCGAGCACCATCTTGCGATAACGCATCGCCGTCTGCGGGTTGCGAATGCCATCGGCCTTGAACCTGGTGAATAGGTCGAGCGCGATCGCCTTGGACCAGACATAGGTATAGTAGATGGCCGAATAGCCGTTGAGGTGACCGAAACTGTCGTACGAGTGAGTGCCCGGCACCGGCGGGAATATCGAATAGCGCGCGATCTGCTGGTCGTACATCGGCGACAGCTCGAAGTCCGGCTTGCGGTTATAGAAGTTGAGCGACACCGCCGAATAGGCCAGTTGGCCCTTCCACATGGTCGGCTCACCGAAGCGGCGGCCGGCATTCATCTTCTTGACCAGGCTTTCCGGGATGGGCTCGCCCTTGTCGTTCGAGGCAAAACCCTTGAGCGTATCGTAATCCCAGGTCCATTCTTCCAGCAGCTGCGACGGCGCCTCAATGAAGTCCCATTGCAGATTGCCCATCGACTGGTTGGCGTACTGGGTATGGCCCGAATACATGTCGTGGATCAGGTGGCCGAACTCGTGCAGGAAGGTGGTGACGTCGTCATGGTCCATCGGACCGGTCGCCGGGAAGTTGGTGACCAGGGCGCCGAGCGGAATCTGGCGGCCTTCGACACCGGTGCGGATCGGGAACTGGGCGGCGTGGTTGTACTTGCCGTCGCGCGGGCTGAGATCGAGATAGAAGTGACCGACCAGGTGCGGGCCGTCATAGATCGACCAAGCGGTGACATCCTTGCTCCAGACGGGCGTATCCCACGGCTTGATATCGGCGCCGAACAGGTCGTGGACCAGCTTGAAGATACCGGCGCGCGACTTGGCCAGGGTAAAGTACTGGCGCACCTCGGCGGCATCGACATCGTACTTGGCCTTGCGCAGCCGGTTGCTCATATAGGAGTTGTCGTAGCGTTCGAGGCGGTCGATCGACGGGTCCAGCGTCTTCGCGAACGTCAGCAGTTCGGCATTCTCGGCGTCGGCGCCGGGCTTGGCCGCGGCATTGACGTCATCTAGGAAGGTGGCGGCACGCTCGGGTGAGCCGATCATCTTGTCGGCGGTGATCAGGTGGGCATAGTCGGCATAACCAAGCACCTGGGCCAGCTCATAGCGCTTTTCCAGCAGGTCCTTCAACACAGCCTCGTTGGCCGGATAGCCGCGGTTGGAATAGCCGGTCAGCACCTTCTTGCGCGTTTCGCGGATGCTGGCGAAATCGAAGACCGGGAAGACATCCGGGTAGTCGTAAGTGATATGGACCATGCCGTCGGCGCCGGGCTTGTGCGCATCGATATAGTCCTGCGGCAGGCCGGCCAGTTCCTCGGGCTTCAGGGCGATATCGCCCTTGTCGTTGCGGATATTGGCGTCGAACTTGATGCCGATCTCGGTGATTTCGGTGTTGAGCGCCTGGACCTTGGCGCGGGTGACGTCATCCTTGTCGACGCCGGCCAGCTTGTAATTGGTCAGTTGCTTCTTCAGCGTGAAGGCGGTCTTGTCATCGAGGCCCTTTGTCGCAATGCCGGCCAGCCGGTCATAGATGGGACGCGACAGGGAGATGGCGGTACCCAGATCGGAAATCTTCGGCAGGCAGGCTTCGGCGGCATCGCGGACATCCTTGGCGGTGTTGACCTGCGAGATCAGGCCCATTTCATTGCCGGCATCGCCGACCACCAGGGTCAGGGTGTCGAACAGGCCGAAGTCGCCGGCCAGGGTCGCAGGCCCCTTGCGCGTCTCCAGCGCCGCCTTGACCTTGGTGCCGAGCACGATGGCCGCGTCGCAGCGCGCCGCGATGGCGGCTGCCGAGCTTTCGGTCATCAGGGATTTGGCCAGGAAGGTGTTGACCTCACCATCGAGCGGCGACGCGGCCACCCTGGCCGGCACCTTCGACATGGCCTTGGGCGTGACGGCGATGGCCGACCCGGCACCTGAGGCAAGCAAGGGGGCGGCAAGCAGGAGAGCGGCGAGCGGAAGACGAACGGCAAATGACATGAAAGACCCCTGCATGACCGGCATGATATGATTTGCGGCGATTGTTAATCACATCCGTAACCGTCCGCAACCGTAATCGATAGCGCGGTTATTAACGCGGTTGCAGCATTTGCTGTCTATGTCTGGACGGGATTTTGTCCAGGATCGCGTGATGCTTCACCGGCTTGTCTATCGCAGCCTTTATGTTCCCGAAGCCGGTGGCGGTCCCCTTGTCACCATCCGAGATATCCTGGCGCGATCGCACGACAACAATTTCCGCGAACACATCACCGGCTTCCTCATCTTCGACAAGATAACCTTCGTCCAGGTGCTGGAAGGCCCCCGGGCCGCGGTCACTGAAACCTATCGCGCCTTTCCCGACTGGACCATGGGCGGGTTCCTGCGCGCCGACGATGCCCAGCATATCTATGATGCCCACGGCTTCAGCGCCGGCCTCGATGTCGGGACTCTGACAGCCGAGCGCGTCATTGCCCTGGCACAAGACCTGGAAGCCTTCGACAGGCAGGCAGGATGAACGTACGATCGATATTCTGGCGCGATAGCCACCCGTACGTCTATACAAAAACTATATACGCCTTCTGGTCTTCTATATACCGACTATACACCCATTGAGGTTTAACGTCGCGTTTGCCGCATGGCCGCGTTATGGGCCCGGCGTCTCTTGTATGGACACGACATGACCGGACAAAGTACCGCCAAAGCGGCCGAACCTTCTCTTTCGGCCGACGAAGCCGCGGCAGTCGTAAGTCACGGTCATGGCAAGGCCGGTTTCTGGGGTCTGGCGGTCGGCGCCATCGGCGTCGTCTTCGGCGATATCGGCACCTCCCCGCTCTATGCCATGCGTGAGGCCCTGCGCCACACCCGCGCCGGCACCGATCCGCACCTGGCCACCTTCGGCGTCATCTCGCTGGTCTTCTGGGCCCTGCTGCTGCTGGTCACCGTCAAATACGTCATCTTCCTGATGCGCGCCGACAACAAGGGCGAAGGCGGCACCCTGGCCCTGATGGCCCTGGCGCAAAAGGCGCTTGGGAAACACTCGCCGACCATCTTCCTGCTGGGCATCTGCGGCGCCGCCCTCTTCTATGGCGACAGCATCATCACCCCGGCCCTGTCGGTGCTCAGCGCCATCGAAGGCATGAAGGACGCGCCGTCCGTCGGCCACAGCCTCGACGACTATATCATCGGCATTGCCATGGTCATCCTGGTCGTGCTGTTCATGGTGCAGTCGAAAGGGACCGAAAAGGTCGCCCGCTTCTTCGGGCCGATCATGCTGCTCTGGTTCGGCATCATCGCTGGACTGGGCGTCGTCTATATTGCCCAGGACCCGGCCATCATTGCGGCGCTCAGCCCGCACTACGGCATCGAATTCCTTATCGCCAACGGCTTTACCGGCTTCGTCATCCTGGGCTCCGTCTTTCTGGTGGTGACCGGTGCCGAGGCCCTCTATGCCGATATGGGTCATTTCGGCAAGGGACCGATCAGCGCCGCCTGGTTGTGGGTCGCCTTTCCCGCCCTGACGCTCAACTATCTCGGCCAGGGCGCCCTGACTTTGATGCACCCCGAGGCCGCCGCCAACCCGTTCTGGCGCATGGTGCCGGAATTCCTCTACTGGCCAGTCCTCATCCTGGCCACGCTGGCTACCGTCATCGCCAGCCAGGCCGTCATCACCGGCGCCTTCTCGATGACCCAGCAGGCGGTGCAACTGGGCCTGCTGCCGCGCCTCGATATTCGCCGCACCTCCGAGACCCAGGCCGGCCAGATCTATGTGCCGGCGATCAATTCCCTGCTGATGCTGGGTGTCCTGCTGCTGATCGCCATCTTCAAGAGCTCCGACGCCCTGACCTCGGCCTATGGTATCGCCGTCACCGGCACCATGTTCATCAGCACGGTAATGGCCTTTATCGTCATCCGCCGCATCTGGAACTGGTCCTTGTGGCGGACCCTGGCCCTGCTGGCGCCGATGGGGCTGATCGAGGCCATCTTCATGGCGTCCAACCTGACCAAGTTCTTTACCGGCGCCTGGATGCCGCTGGCCCTGGCCTGCGCCCTCATCGCCGTCATGCTGACCTGGACGCGCGGCGCCAATATCCTGACCGAAAAGGCCGTCCGCGACAGCGTCCAGCTGACCGACCTGATCCGCATGCTGGAGAATCGCCCGCCACACCGGGTGCCGGGCACGGCCATCTTCCTGTCGTCGGACACCACCATCGCACCGGTCGCCCTGATGCATAACCTCAAGCACAACAAGATGCTGCACGAACGCAATATCATCCTGACCGTCAGCACAAGCAACTCCCCGCGCGTCGCCGATGCGGAACGGGTGCGCATCGAAAAACTGAGCGACAGTTTCTCGACCGTTACCCTGACCTACGGCTTCATGGAGAGCCCGAACCTGCCGCGCGCGCTCGGCACCTTGTCCAAGCTGGGCATGAAGTTCGACATCATGTCGACGACCTTCTTCCTCGGCCGCCGCACCGTGGTGCCGTCGGCACGATCGGACATGCCGGTATGGCAGGACTATCTGTTTATCGTGCTGATGAAGAACGCCGCCAACCCGACCGAATTCTTTCATATCCCGCCGGGCCGGGTGGTCGAGATGGGGACGCAGGTTACAGTCTGACTATAATCCATTTAATGCCGCAAAGTCGTGCAATGTTGGGTGCATAAGGAGATTCGCCATGCGCCCATTGATTATAGCCGCCGTTGTCACCCTCGCCGTTGCTGCCTCCCAGGCACACGCCGCCAGCTTCGATTGCGCCAGGGCGCGGGCGGCCGACGAGAAGGCCATCTGCGCCAATCGCGGCCTCAACGATGCCGATGTGAAGATGGCGACCCTGCTGGCGGTCGACGAACACCTGGTCGCCATGGGAGCCCGCGGCTCCATGCAGGACGAACAACGCGACTGGCTGGCCCAGCGCCATACCTGCAAGGGCAATGTCAAATGCCTGACCGCCTCCTACAGCAAACGCCTCGACCAGTTGCAGAAAAGCTTCGAGGGCATCGCCTCGCGCGGGCCGTTTTAAGAAGACACCTCCGTCTGGTCTCGGCTTAACGCCGATCCCAGACGGAGGTCTCTTCGATATTGCAACAAACAAAAAGCCCCCGGATCGCTCCGGGGGCTTTTCTGTGTGGTAACCGTCAGGCTCAGGCCTGGGTGTCGATGCTGGCGCCGGCGTCTTCGCCCGAACCGTCATAACCGTTCTTCTGCGGCTGCGGGGCGCCGGCGGTCTTGGCGGCAACCGCCACCATGGCCGGGCGCAGGACGCGTCCGAACAGCTCGTAGCCGGTCTGCATGACCATGATGACCTGGCCGCCCTCGACCTCGGTCGACGGCTGCTCCATCACGGCCTGGTGCTGGTTCGGGTCGAACTTGTCGCCCTTGAGCGGCAGGATCTTCTTGACGCCGTTCTTTTCAAAGGCGCCCGACAGTTCCTTTTCGGTCATGTCGATGCCATTGACGAAGTTCTTGAAGGCCGCGTCCGAAATATCGGCCGGCACCGAGGCCAGGGCGCGCGTCAGCACGTCGGCGACGCCGAGCAGGCTGTTGGCGAAACGCTGGATGCCGAAGGCGCGGGCGTCATTGGCTTCGCGTTCGGCGCGGCGCTTGGTGTTTTCGGCTTCGGCGGCGTAGCGCAGCGCCTGTTCCTTGAGGGCGGCGTTTTCCGCCTGCAGGTCTTCCAGCGCCTTGTTAAGCAGCTCCGTGCCGTCCTGCTCGAGGTTGCTCTCCGGGGTGCCGATATCGTCACTCATATCCAAGTCCTTATCATTAGCCGCGCACACTCAGTCGAGCAGGCGTCCCAAAATCTTCGCTGTGTAATCCACAAGTGGGATGATGCGCGCGTAATTCAACCGGGCCGGACCGATGACGCCGATGGCGCCGACGACCTTCGGCCCCCCACTGCGGGACTCGCTCATCATATAGGGGGCTGCAATAACAGCGGAGCCCGACAAAGAAAACAGTTTCGACTCGGCGCCGATGAAAATTCTCACCCCTTGCGCGTCCTTGACGTCGTCAAGCAGGTCGATCAGCTCTTCCTTCTGCTCAAGGTCCTCGAACAGGGAGCGCACCCGATCGAGGTCTTCCAGGCTCTGCGTCGTCTCCAGCAGGTTGGCGCGGCCGCGCACGATCAGCGACCGTTTGCCGGCATCACCACCCGACCAGACGGCAAGGCCGGCCTCGATCAGGGCGGCGGCGGCCTCGTCCAGCATCTGACGTTCCTGGTCGAGCTCGCCCTTCAGGGCGATACGCGCTTCGACCAGGGTACGGCCTTTCAGGCGGGTATTGAGATAGTTGGAGGCCTGCAGCAGCACCGAGGGGGTCATGCCGGCCTGCTGCGGCATCAGGCGGTTTTCCACCCGGCCGTCATCATAGACCAGCACGGCCAGGATCTGTTCGGCAGACAGGGAGATGAATTCGACATGCTTGACCCCGGCCTCAAAGATCGGGGTCATTACCAGGCCGGCCCCACCGGCAAGACCCGACAACAGATTGCCGGCCTCGTGCAGGGCGGCGTCGAAGGTACGGCCCTTTGCCGTCAGTCGCGCTTCGATATCGCGCTTGGCGTCTTCGGAGAGGTCGCCGATTTCCAGCAGGCCGTCGACGAACAGGCGCAGGCCCTGGTGCGTCGGCAAACGTCCGGCCGAGGTGTGCGGTGCCGACAGCAGGCCCAGCGCCGACAGGTCCTGCATGGTGTTGCGGATAGAGGCCGGCGACAGATGCACGCCCGACCGCGACAGGGTGCGCGACCCCACCGGCTCACCGGTTTCGAGATAGGTCTCGACGACGTGGCGAAAGACGTCGCGGGCGCGCGAATCCATCTCGCTTAAGGAGGCGGCCGAATTCATCAGGCTCGACAGATGCGGGGAGTGCTGGCTCATATACCGTCAGTGTACAAAACGCCGGCCGTGCCGCCAAGCCATTTGAACCTCTGATGAACCATATGGCTTCTTTATTGCATCTGGCTTCAAAACATGGTCACCCTATGCGGGTTGCCAGTACGGGTATTGCGGGGATCGACCATGTCGCGTTTTGTCAAAATTCTGTTTATTGCCGGTAGCGCCGCCTGCGCCCTCAGCGCCTGTTCGTCGGGCGGAACGATGAAGTCATCGTCCCTCGCCCTGGCCGACAGCCACTACAAGCCGCGCTACATGCCGGCTTCCGATGTCATCCATGCCAGCGAAAAGTCGGGCCGTTTCGGTGGCGCCGCCTATATCTGCGGCGACCGCGACTGCAAGACCGCCGTCCGCGCCGACTGACCTTAGGTCACGCCTCACCTTTGCCATAAATGCGGACAACCTTGGACAGGTTCAAGGGATTGAGGGAACCGCATCATGTCGACCATTATTGCCTTTCTTGCCTCCGCGGCGCTGACCACCGCGCTTAATGCCGCACCGGTCCCCGCCTATGGTCCCCAATTTAGCGAGAACTTGGCGGGTGAAAAACAGGCCTTCGTCCTGCCCGCGCGTGAAGCGCCTGCAAGCACCACCACGACGGCCCGCCCGGGTGAAATCCACGCCGCCAGCCGCCTGACCTCGCGCCAGAACGACAGCCAGTACGGGCGCAACTATGTCTGCGCCGACCGCGGCTGCAAGACCACTACCCCGGCCTACAATACGAAAACCCCGATCGACGAGGAACGCGGCCGGCTGGCGGCGGACTGATATGCCCCGCGTAAGCTTTGGCGCCCTTGTGCTCATCATGGCATTGGGTTTTGCCGGTTGCGTCGACGTCGACGCCCTGACGCATCCGCGTCCCCAGGCGTCGCGTTACGGCAGCGACACCGTTCCCAATATGACGCCCGATCTTATCCCCGCCGGCCGCGTCATCGACAAGGGCAAGGAAACCGGCACCTATAATGGCGCGACCTATGTCTGCGCCGACGGCGGCTGCACAATGGCCAAGCGAATCGATGGCAAGAAAACGTCCGACTGAGTGGTCTTTGACGCCTCGCGTAAGCCGGGAGAGGTAAAGAAGACACTTTCGTCCGCGAATGAGACCTGTTAGGCACGAGCCGATATTTTTACGGAAGCCATCATGTCCCATTTCGACGCCCTCGCCGCCCTCAAGACCATCCGCCCGTCCAACCGCAAGCCGGAAGACCTGCGCGACGTCACCATCGAGACGGGCGTGACGCGATATGCCGAAGGCTCATGCCTGGTCAGCTTCGGCCACACCAAGGTGCTGGTGACGGCGTCGCTGGAACAGGGCGTGCCGTCCTTCCTCAAGGGCAAGGGCCAGGGCTGGGTCACCGCCGAATACGGCATGCTGCCGCGGTCGACCCACACCCGCTCGCGCCGCGAAGCGGCAGCCGGCAAGCAGTCGGGCCGTACCCAGGAAATCCAGCGCCTGATCGGCCGCTCCATGCGGGCCGTCGTTGACCTGAAGGCCTTGGGCGAACGCCAGATCACCATCGACTGCGACGTCATCCAGGCCGATGGCGGCACGCGCACCGCCTCGATCACCGGCGCCTGGGTCGCCCTGTCCCTGGCCTGCGACAAGCTGGTCGCCGACAAGATCCTCGACAAGTCGCCGATCGTCGACCAGATCGCCGCCATTTCCTGCGGCATCTACGAGAACGTGCCGGTACTCGACCTCGACTACGATGAGGACTCCTCGGCCGAGACCGACGCCAACTTCGTCATCACCGGTAACGGCGATTCCGTCGAGATCCAGGCTACCGGCGAAAAGCGCGGCTTCTCGCGTGCCGAATTCAATGCCCTGTTCGACCTGGCCCATGCCGGCTGCAAACAATTGTTTGAATTGCAAAACAAGGCGCTTGGCCGGTAAGCTTATCCCATGCTTGCCATACTGAAACAGGAAACCAACCTGCTGATCGGCCTTGCCGTCGCAGTTATCGCCTTCGGTCTCGAACATGTCCTGGTCGACAGCGGCCAGATCGTCGCCCTGATCGCCGGGATTGCCCTGGTCGGGACCATCATCCTGATTTCGCTGCGTGTGGCGCACCATGCCGAGATCCTGGCCGAAAAGGTCGGCGAGCCCTACGGCACCATGATCCTGACCCTGTCGGCCGTGCTGGTCGAGGTCATCATCCTGGTCATGATGCTCAGCCACACCCATTCGGCGACGCTGGCGCGCGACACTATCTATTCGGCCGTGATGCTGGATATGAACGGCATCCTGGGCGTCGCCGCCATTCTCGGCGGCCTGCGCTATGGCGAGCAACCCTACAATGTCGATTCCGGCAACACCTATATCGTCATGATCCTGACCGGCATGGGCGTTTCCATGGCGGTACCAGCGTTCATCCCCCAGGATCACTGGCAGATCTATTCGGTCTTCACGGCCGCCATCATGATCATGCTGTACGTCGTCTTCCTGCGTTTGCAGACGACCCGCCACAGCTACTTCTTCAGCTATTCCTATGCGGCCGAGGTCGGCGACCCGGAACACGGCAAGGGCGGCAGCGCCCGCCTGTCCCTGGCGCTGGTCGCCATCGGCATCGCGCTGATCGGCGCCCTGGCCGAGGTGATGTCGAAGACGCTCGATGCCGGCCTTGCCGGTACTGGCGTGCCCCCGATCGTCGCCGCCCTGATCGTTGCCGGCATCTCGGCCAGTCCGGAAATCCTCACCGCCATGCGCGCGGCGCTTGCCAACCGCATGCAGCCGGTGGTCAATATCGCGCTCGGCGCCTCGCTGTCGACCGTCATCCTGACCGTGCCGGTGATCGAGATCTTCGCCCTAGCTACCGGCCATCCGGTCAATATGGCCCTGACCCCGACCCAGATGGTCATGACCGGCCTTACCCTGATCATAGCCAGCATCAACCTCAATGACGGCGAGACCAACGCGATCGAGGGCTGCACCCACTTCGTGCTGTTCGCCGCCTTCCTGGTCCTGGCGATATTAGGTGTTTGACGAATCCGGAACGTAGTCAAGCAGCTCACCCGGTGTGCACGCCAGGCACCGGCACAGGCAATCGAGCGTCTTCAGGCGCAGGGCCATGGCGCCCTGGTCACGCAGTACTTCAAGATCGCGCACGCTGATCCCCGTCCGGTCGGACAGTTCGACGATCGACAGGCGCTTTTTCGCCAGGGCTTCGGCAAGACGGATAACGATCATGGGCGGCGGTCTTCGATAAAAGAATGGGTCAGATAGTCAGGTCGGATTCCTGGCGCAGACGCGCGCCTTCCTTGAACACCTCGGCCAGGACGAAGACCACCAGCACCGAGAACCAGGCGGTGACGGCGCGCAGGCCATAGACCGGCTCGAAGTGGATATGGAAGACGCCCTCGGCGACGGCGCGGGTGGCGTAGCCGAAGATTTCCAGCCCGGCCAGGCCAAAGCCGATCCAGCGTAGGCGATGGGTATTGTCGCGATGGAAGGCGTCGCCTTCGGCCAGGGTCGAGAATACCTGGCGTGTCCAGTGGGTGATCAGCAGGTAACCGCCCAGCGACACGCCGAAGGCCAGCAGCATGACGGCCTGCGACGTCGCCGACAGGTTGGTGGTGATGTTGAGGCGTCGGACCACCTCCGCCGCCAGGTTGGGCACGACCAGCAGGCAGATGGAGGCCAGGACGACGCCGACGACAAGGCTGCACAGGCCATAATAGACGACGTCGAGCGCCGTCTTCAGCAGGCTGGAAATGGAGCGGGGACCCAGGAAACGCATGGCGGCATTCTTTCCACAAAACCCCCGTCCTGCACAACAGGCCTTTTCATTTGGCCCATTCCGGGTACAACGCCGCGGAATATTACCAACGGCCACTGCTTTTGACTCTCGGCCGTTCGGAGCGTGCGACCGCATGCCGCCGTCTTTGTGCTCAAAGAGCGAAGCGTTAGCACGCTTTTCTGATCGGCGAGCCATGCGGCGTTTGAGCTGAAAAAAGGAGCCGCCATGAGCCTGACCCTGATCGCCGGTAGCAAGCTGATCGCCGCCACCCATAATCCGGGCAAGGCGGTCGAGATCGCGGCCCTGCTGGATGGCCGCTTCGAGATCGTCACCGCCGGCAGCCTGAACCTGCCCGAGCCCGACGAGACCGAGGCCAGCTTTATCGGCAATGCCATCCTGAAGGCGCGCCACGCCGCCATGTCGGCCGGCATCGTCGCCCTGGCAGACGACTCAGGCCTGAGCATCGCCGCGCTCGGTGGCGAACCCGGCATCTTCAGCGCTCGCTGGGCCGGACCGTACAAGGACTTTGCCCGCGCCCAGGAGGTCATCGCCCACAAGCTGGACAAGGCGCGAGCCGAACAGGGCGACGCCTTCACCACCGCCGCCTGGTTCACCTGCGCCCTGGCCGTCGCCTGGCCGGAAGGCCATGCCTGCGTCTTCGAAGGCCGCATAGACGGCCATATCGTCGCCCCGCGCGGGACAAACGGCTTCGGCTACGACCCGGTCTTCCAGCCGGACGGCTACGACATCACCTTTGCCGAGATGGAGTCGGACGCCAAGGAAGCGATAAGCCACCGCCATCGCGCCTTCGAACAGCTGCGGGCGGCGCTTCTTTGAGCACGCCTGTAAGCCTTTACGTCCACTGGCCGTATTGCGCCCGCATCTGCCCCTATTGCGATTTCAACGTTACCCGCGACCGCGGCCAGGTCGGCCAGCGCGCCTTGTTCGACGCCATCCTGGCCGACCTGAACAGCCAGGCCGCCATAGTCGGTCCGCGCCGGCTGGCCAGCATCTTCTTCGGCGGCGGCACCCCGTCCCTGTTGCCGCCCGAATGGGTAGCCGAACTGGTGACAACAGCCCGGACAGTGTTCCCGCCTGACGGCGATATCGAGATCACCCTTGAAGCCAATCCGACCGATGCTGAGATCGGGCGTTATGCCGGTTTTCGCCAGGCGGGCATCAACCGCCTGTCGCTGGGCGTGCAGTCGCTCGATGACACAGCACTGAAATTCCTCGGCCGCAACCATTCGGCGCAGGAAGCCGTGCGCGGTATCGCCACGGCGCAGGCCGTCTTCGGCCGCGTCTCGCTCGACCTGATCTATGCCCTGCCCGGCCAGAGCCTCGCCGCCTGGGAGACTGAGCTGACGGCCGCCGCAGCGCTCGGCATCGAACATATCTCGCCCTACCAGCTGACTATAGAGCCGGCCACCGCCTTTGGTCGCGCCGTACGCCGCAAGCAATGGGCGCCGCCGGAAGAAGAACTGGCCGAAGGTTTCTATTTTGCGACCCAGGCGACCCTGGAGGCGCTCGGATTCGAGGCCTACGAGGTCTCCAATCACGCGCGCGGGGCAAATGCGCGATCGGCGCATAATGTCCGTGTCTGGCAGGGCGTCGACTATATCGGCATCGGCCCCGGCGCCCATGGCCGCATCACGCTCGATGGGGTACGTCACGCCACCACCGCCGTCAGCGACCTGAAGGCCTATACCGCCCGTGTCGCCGAGACCGGCATAGGCCATGACGCAGAGGCCCTGTCATCGCTGGAGACGCAGGAAGAGGCCGTCATGCTGGGCCTGCGTCTCAGTGACGGCCTCGACCTTGCCCGCGCTCCGGACCTCGATCTGCTGACCAGGGCCGCACCGCTGATCACCGACGGTTTTATGGCCCAAAGTCACGACCCTGGCGGCAATCGTCTGCGCGCGACGGCAAAAGGCCGCGTCGTGCTGGACAGGCTGCTGTTCGAGCTTCTATCCTAAGGGGATGGAATCCCTGTTTGCGCCGCCGCCGCGGCCCGTCACCCCCGGTCTCTATATCGTCGCCACGCCGATCGGTAATCTGCGCGACATAACCCTGCGCGCGCTCGACGTGCTGCGCGCCGCCGATGTCGTCTTGGCCGAAGACACACGGGTCACCGCCAAGCTGTTGTCGGCCTATGACCTGAAAAAGCCCCTGCTGCGTTATGACGACCATGCCGGTCCGCAGGTCCTGCCCGAGATCATCGAGCGCCTGCGCGTCGGCCAGGTCGTCGTGCAAGTGTCGGATGCCGGCACGCCGCTGATTTCCGATCCCGGCTTCCGACTGGTCGAGGTGGCGCGCGAGACCGGCGCCAATGTCCACCCCATTCCCGGGGCGTCGAGCGTTCTGGCCGCCCTGTGCCTGGCCGGCCTGCCGACCGACCGCTTCCTGTTTGCCGGCTTCATGCCCAACAAGCAGGCGGCGCGCAAAACCTTCCTGGCCGACTTCACCACGGCAGCCGCCACCCTGGTCTTTTTCGAAACCGGCCCTCGCCTGCACGAGGCCCTGATCGATATGCGCGATACCCTGGGCGATCGCGAGGCCTGTGTCTGCCGCGAACTGACCAAGATGTATGAGAGCGCCTATCGCGGCACCTTGAGCAAATTGGTCGACGACCCCCACCTGGTCGAACCCAAGGGCGAGATCGTAATCGTCGTCGCCCCCGCCAGCGAGGAAAAGCCGTCGGAAGACAATCTCGACGCCGCCCTCGTCCTGGCCCTGCAGCACTATTCGCCGTCCGACGCGGCCCAGCAGCTGGCACAGGTCTTCGGCCTTCCGCGTAAGGTCATCTATCAGCGGGCGTTGGAGTTAAAAGGGAAATGAACCGCTCGCTGCGTGGCCGCAAGGCGCATCGGCGCGGCCACCTGCTCGAATATGTCGCCCTCGTCCATCTGATGCTCAAGGGCTATCGCATCCTCGGCTTTCGTCTCAAGACGCCGCACGGCGAGATCGATATCCTGGCACAGAAGGGCAAACGCCTGGCCGTCGTCGAGGTCAAGTCGCGCACCAGCCACGATGCGGCGCTGGCTTCCGTCACCCTGACGCAGCAGGACAGGCTATGGCAGGCCGGCATGTCGTTGCAGGCGCGGCGGCCGCGTCTCGATGCCCTCGACCTCAATATCGACCTGTACACCCTGGCCCCGGGGCAATGGCCGCGCCACGCCATAAACGCCTTCGAGAAAATCGAGCGTTTCTAGCAATCTGCCCAGCTGGTCTCTTGTCTTGATGGCCTCCAGACCGCATATGGCGGAGACATAAGATATGAGAGGTGCTGAATGTCCTTACGCGTTGCCGTCCAGATGGACCCGATCGAAAAGATCAATATCGCTTCGGACACCACCTTTGTGCTGATGATGGCGGCGCAACGGCGCGGCCACGAGCTGTGGGTCTATGAGCCCCGCCATCTGACCCTGCTCGACGGCCGTCCCTATGCCCGGGCGCGCAAGGTCACCCTGCGGGATGTCAAGGGCGATCACGTCACCGCCGGCGACTACCAGCTGCTCGACCTGGAAAACGATCTCGACGTCATCCTGATGCGCCAGGATCCGCCATTCGACATCGCCTACATCACCGCCACCTACTTCCTCGAGACCGTCCACCCGAAGACCCTGGTCGTCAACGACCCGGCGGCGGTGCGCGACTCGCCGGAAAAGCTGCTGGCAACGCGTTTCCCCGGCCTGCAGCCGCCGACCATCATCTCGTCGGACGAGATCGCCCTGCACGACTTCTTCGCCACCCACGGCGACTGTATCCTCAAGCCCCTGCACGGCGCCGCCGGCAACGGCATCATCAAGCTGAAGGCCGGCGACCGCAACCTCGACTCGCTGATCGAACTGATGGGCAATATCAGCCGCGAGCCGGTCATCCTGCAGAAGTTCATCCCGGCGGTCAGCGCCGGCGACAAGCGCATCATCCTGATCGACGGCGAAATCGTCGGCGGCCTCAACCGCGTGCCGGAGGAAGGCGCCGTGCGCTCCAACCTGCGCGTCGGCGGCCGCGCCGAACCCCTGGTCCTCACAAAACGTGATCGCGAGATCTGCGAGATCCTCAAGCCGGTTCTCAAGGAAAAAGGCCTTATG
The DNA here is from genome assembly GCA_965246725.1 of Asticcacaulis sp. Classification (GTDB taxonomy): domain Bacteria; phylum Pseudomonadota; class Alphaproteobacteria; order Caulobacterales; family Caulobacteraceae; genus Asticcacaulis. Next base: position 47,331 of record CBDFFG010000020.1, on the reverse strand, counting down.
TTTGTGGGCATTGATGTCATTGGCGACTACCTGACCGAAATCAATGTGACCTCGCCCACCGGCGCCGTGCAGCTGAAGGCCTTCGAAGGGGTTGATGCCGGCGACATTTTGTGGGATCGCATCGCCGAGAAACTGCAGCCGGCCGCCTGATAACGAGACGGCCGCGCCGTCACAAGACTTTCGTATATCGGGAAAATTTACAACCTTTTGGTCATTAACCAAAGGGGTTAGCATTTCTGTGCCCCGTTGTTCGATATTTGTTCTTGCTTTGTATTTTATGCTGACCTAGGGTGTGGATAATTTCGGGTCATTTCGAAGTGTAGACAGAAGCATAGACATTTGGGGGCAACATGCCGGCACGGGTTACCACCATCGCTTTCGAAGGCGCCGAGGCCCGCCGCGTCGATGCCGAGGTCGTCCTGACCGGTGGCGCCATTGCCTTCCAGATAGTCGGCCTGGGCGACAAAGCGGTGGCCGAGAGCAAGGAACGGGTGCGCGGCGCCTTTGCCGGTATTGGTCTTGGCCTGCCGGGCAAGCGTATCGTCGCCAATCTGTCGCCCGCCGACCTGCCGAAGGAAGTTATGATTTTCGCGTATTAGAAGTCGTATCCTAGGCTTAATGTGCTGATCTTTCAGCGGAATGTGTCGGTTAGTTCGAGGATACGATATCGGCTCACTCAATGGCGTCTTCTCGGGTTTGGGGCGCCTAATAGCCACGCATCCGATAGAGAAGCCTTCGAATTGGCTTTGGCAGCATGTATGGGCGCCCACGATAATTCGTAATTAGCACGTAAATCGCCAACAAGGCGACGATCACCGGGACGCAGGTTTCAATAGCGTCCAATTTCCAAATTCCCGACAACCTGCCGCTGAGAATCAACAAGGACACATCTGACAATGCCTTGAAAGAGGCGATCCTAAAGGTCGTGCTGGAAATCATCGAGGCCCCTCCCTTAATTTCAGCATCAAGATTTTTTTAATCGGCTCTTCCGCGCCCTCTGGCATCTGCCTCAAGAGTTTGACGGTCTCTTTAAAGAGAGCCCTTCTTTGATCAGAAGTGAGGCTGGAATCCGTGTCATGCAAAGCCTCCGCAATGATTTCCTGAGCCTTCCAAATTGCATCGTCATCATCTTCGGCCGTCTTGAAACGGGGCTCAGACCCTTTGCCCTGGAGAAGCCAGTCGGAATCAACGCTTGTCTTTTCCAGAAGCCGTATGACTAGATTTAACGGGGGTTCGCGATACCCCAATTCGTAGGCCACATAAGATCTATGACTAAGACCTAATAGGTTCGCAAACTGCACCTGGGTCATCGAAAGCTGTTCACGCACTGATAACAGCCGCTTGCCCAGTTTTACAAACCACTGCGGTTCATTTGTCATTTCTGACATATTTTTTCCATATCAGAGATATTTTGGGCTTGCATGTTCCTGATTCGGGATATTAGTCTCACTAGTTAGTCTAACCGCCCAGATATGACATGAACCTTCGGCACGAAAAAATCAAAGGACTTCTAAGGCAGAAGGGCGTGATGCTGGCGGATATTGCGCGTGAGCTAAATGTGACACCAACATCCGTTACGTTGGTATCGCAAGGCCGTCACCGTTCTCAGAAAATCGAGGGCGCACTGGCTCGGGCGCTAGGCGTAGGTCCGGAGGTTATCTGGCCTGAACACTACCCAAATGCCGTTCATCAACAGTTTGAAGGAAGCTAACTTTAGCCATCAGGTGAGAATGGCAAAGCCCCCGCTGTAGGAAGCGAGGGCTTTGCAAATTGGTGCCATTCATCGAGACTGACACCGGCAGTTTTCACCAAAACCAGACCCTTGTCAACGCACTCGTCCGTGCGCACGAACGCGGCTGCGCTAATTTTGGAGAAGATTATGTCAGACGATGACGTGGGAACGTCGGCGTGCAACGACGTACGTCGGCGCCACAAAAACGATCCTCGCTACATGGCAATCGTAGCCGACCGAACCTATGATTTTTCTTTTGCAGTTCCTCTGTTCGGAGCTCGGTTTGCGGAGCGCGCGGCGTTATCTTGGGAAGCTGGTTCCGGAACATTAAAGCTTCGAGAGACCGTTTGTTTCCTGAGAAAGAGCTTTCAGGCGCTTAGGCGTTTCCTCTTATGGGGGGCCGGGGAATCCGAATCTTGTGGCCCTTCAGAGTTCTGCCTCTCACGAAGGCTGCAGGAACTTGATGATAGCCCAATCACCATCAGTGAACTCCGCGGTTGCGTTGATAACTTCCGTAAAGCGGTTCTCGATAGCGATACGCTAGGAGGAAAAGTCAGAAAATCAAAACGCAACACCATCGAATCTTTGAATCGCGGTTTTCAAATATGCGCTTCTGGCGGCTTGTGGCCCAGCGTCGGTCACATAAGGGGATACCGCCGTCAGTTCGACGAATCCAAAACGCCTACACTTGCGGAGCTCACCCGGTCCAGGGCAAACGAGGACGCCCCCCTCCACTACAAAAATTACGTCAAACTAAACGAACAAAGACTTGCCCGGTTTAGGTCGTTAGCGGCAAGAGCGTTCCAGGAACGGTACGCAACTTTTTTACGTGGGAGGGAACTGGCCGCGACGGTCGCGATCCCTGCTCGCGATATCAAGGAGTTGACGTTCAGGCTCCGAAAGCTTGAGGCACCTGTTTTCAATAAACACAAGAAGCTAATACCTGCCCAAATGGCAACTCTGCGGCAGCGGAAGCTAAATGAGGTCCTGGCCTTCACCATCAGGACCGGAAACTGCGAGATCTATTGGGACGGTCTCATGAAGCTAAAGGTCTTCCAAAACGTCATTTCGCGCCGGGATTTTCAGTCTATGGTCCACGCGGACAACTTCGGCCTAATCACAGCGACGACGGTCATATTGTGCGATACGGGCTTGAACGTCCAACCGCTCTTTCACCTAGCGGCCGACCCTTACATCGAGCAACCTCGAAGCGGCCGGCGCCGCCTTGCCGTCATCGGTGCCGCAAAAAATCGGGCAAAAGGTAAAGTCGTCGAAGCCGTACTTGGCGACGAAGGCATCGTAGCCAAGAATGGTCCTACCGGCGAGATGAGCGGCGTGGATGTGATTTCGGCCTGGCAGCAGATGACCGAGCCGCTGCGCGCTGCGGCTGCCAGATCTAACTTGCCTCCTTTCAACTATCTTTGGATACTGCCTCCAGGGATTACGCACGCCACCCCCCTTCTGCGTCGCGCTCACCATGTAAACACTGCCCGCTGGTGGAAAGGCTTTCTACATTCAATAAAGGATGACGAAGTGGTAGGCGGACTACCGATTAACAGGGTGATGATCCGGAGAACGATTCTGCAATTGCAGGCCGCCCGGCACAACTTCAACCATGTGGTTTCCCGAGTCCACGGATCTCATCAATCATCTCAAACCACTATTCGATATCTAAGTGGCAAATATTTCCGCGCCCTTCTGGAAGAGAAGATTCGCGATTTTCAAAGGACCCTGGAGACAACCCTTTCAGCAAATATTGACGGGTGGGGTGAAGCGCTGGGTTTGACCGCTCCGATGGTCGAAGCCCGCCTGCAAGAATCAATGGACACGGGGATTGGCTACCTCTGTGTGACGCCGTTCAACAGCCCGCTACCTGAAGTCAGCGAAGACACTTTATGCACTAAAGTTGAGCGCTGTGTGGATTGTACGAGCCGACGGTTCGTGGCGACCGTCGACTCAATTCGCCGCCTGATTAAATTCAATTTATCGATAAAGCGTGACGCAGAGCGAATGATCGCAGAGATGCCAACCCGGTGGGAGGCCGTTTGGCTACCTAACCTGGCTATGACCGAGGCTGTCCTGTTGCGCCTCACGAACAGTCGCTGGAAATTCGACGTTGAACGTATTGGGTCCGAGATCAACGATAATATGGAGAGCGGCCGTGAGCACCCCATTTCTCTCTGGTAAGCAAAGTGTTCCGCGCTCAGAAGATGATGAATTTTTCGCGCCGCTCCTCACCCGCCCGAAGCCATGGTGGCTGATAGAAGGCTCCCTTATGGACAATAAATGGGTCGTTGCGACCGACGATAGGTCGGCGCGCAGAGACGCTAGCCGCATCTTACGCTTCGATGACCCCGTAGGATTTGGCTTTGTCCGGCTGACTGATCCAGAGCGCAAGCATGATCTGCTAACTGCCAAGCTCTACTTCATCGTAACTCCCAAGGTATGGGTAAGGCAATTGTGAGTTGCCGCTGTTCGCTGGATATGAGTCAAGGTGAAGATGGATATGTCTTCCGAAGTGCTTGCTCTGATTGAAGCTCTGCGAGCTGAGATAGCTTCGCTGAAGCAGGAGGTTGCTGATCTTCGTCGCCAGTTGAACAAGGACAGTTTGAACAGCAGCCAGCCGCCTTCAAGTGATGGTTTTAAGAAGAAGCCGCGCGTTCTGGGCAGCCTTCGTGAAGGTTCTGGTAAGCAGAGTGGCGGTCAACCTGGCCATAAGGGCGATACTCTGCGGTTTGCAGCGGATCCCAATGAAGTGGTTGTCCACGAGGCATGGCGTTGTCGGCATTGCCAAGGAGCGTTGTCGGCGACAATGGCAACTGGGATAGAGAGGCGCCAGGTTTTTGATATTCCCGTCGCGCGTCTTGAGGTGACAGAGCATCAAGCCCGTATCTATCGTTGCACTGGCTGTGGCCAGGCGACGAAGGCACCTTTCCCGAATGGGGTTTGTGGCCCTGTTCAATATGGTCCTCGCCTGCGTGCGACGGCCATCTACCTTCAAGCTTACCAGTTGATGCCCGAGGATCGCGTCAGCGAGACCCTTGCCGATCTTTTTGCCGCGAAGTCCTTGTGTCCTGCCAGCATAATGACCTGGTGTCGCACCAAGGCCCATGATTTGGCTGGACTGCAAACCGAGATTGCACAAGCTATAGCGAAGGCATCTGTGCGGCACCTCGATGAAACCGGCTTTCGTATTGCCGGTCGTCTTCAATGGCTACATACGGCCTCAACGTCGCAGCTCACATCTTATCGGGCCTCACAAACGCGCGGAGACATGCCCAAAGGATTGGACGGCGGGGTAATCATCCATGACCACTTCAAGTCCTACTACACCATCGCGGGCGTCGAGCATGCCTTGTGTAATGCCCACCATCTGCGTGAACTCAAGGACCTGACCGACAACGGCAAAGAGCTTTGGGCACAAAATATGGCGTATTTGCTGAAGGCGGCTTTAAGTGTTGTCCAGAGCGTTCCCAGTTGCGACGGAGCGAAGCTTGACCCGGCGTGGTTGGCGCACTTCAATCGGGCCTATGACCAACTCGTTGCAGAGGGGTTGGACCTGCACCAGCGATTGCCGCCGATGAAACAGAAACTTGATGCCCCGCCAAGCCGCGCCAGAAGACCCGGCCACAACCTGGCTCTGCGATTAAAAACCTACAAAACCGAAGCCCTGAGATTCCTGTCGGACTTCAATGTTCCCTTCACCAACAATCAGGCGGAGCAGGATATCCGCATGATGAAAGTCAAAATGAAAATCTCCGGGTCATTCAGGTCCTTCAAGGGAGCGCAAACCTTCGCCACCCTAAGGTCAGTCTTGTCGACAGCTCGAAAACAAGGGCGAAATATGCTCGACACACTCACCGCAACACCACACGAACTGCAAAAAACGCTCCTCCCGTAGGCACCTTGGGAGTTACACTTCATCTGCCTTCTGGACCCTCGTTTCGATTGCAACTCGACCGTCAGCGGGGCCCAAAACCAACTCCGTCGATATATTGCCTTCGTCCGATGGCGGTTGAACCGCCGGATAGCTTGTAACGCGGACCTCAGCCAGGACTGGTTTGAGGAATATATGGACAGCCTATGCGGTGAAAACGTAGAGGAATTCACCGGTGCCTCTGAAAATATTCGCAAAGCAATTGCGCTCCACGCGGCTGGTGAAATTAAAAACGTTGAGTTTCCAAGGCCGACAAAAGGATATAAAAAGCCATTATACACTGTACTTCGCTTTGCCGGCTATCAACACGCAAACGATCTTAGCGCCGACGCTTCGAGGCTATTAGAAGCGTACATGCGTTCGATTGGTGTCGAGCTACCTCTAGCTAAATCGGGGCGAAAAGCATTTCGACCTGTTAAGCAAAGTCTTCATGTATTTCTTCACCCATGGGACCGGTTATGGAAGTTCCGTGACGAACTAAAGCATGACCCCATACCCTGCAACGTATTTTCCGACATACCCCTGAGGCAGGTAACTAAAGCTCTTCCAGGCATTAAGACGCGGCGAACGCCCAATCTGCCAACACTCCAAGCATGTTATTTGATCGATCGAGCGCTTAGATGGGTCATTGTGCTAGCTCCGCATCTGTTAGCAATACGCGATCGCTTCCTGAAAACTCCCGATGGCCTTCCGAATAAGGATCGCCTCCAGTTGGCCTTTGCCGAGTGTAGCGCAGACTTTCGCCCAGCGTTTGCCCAAGCCTCGGCCGTAGTTCTGGTCGCGACGGAGTGGGATCTGCCGGACGATAAACTAGGAGTTACATATCAAGACGCACTATTTAGACATTTAGCTTCAGCATGTTTCATCGTTCTATCGGCCTTTACTGCTAGGCGCCGCATCGAGATGATGAGCCTCACGGAAGAATCTTTGGTCGAGCGAGACGGGGAATTCTGGCTAAGAACTTGGCATGCTAAAGGTGATAGCCGATTGGAGACCATTCCAATTCCGAAAGTTTGCGAGATGGCACTCCAAGTCTTATCCGCGATGCCGAGGCGCAACAAGACGGAAGGTGGCGGCGCATGGCTATTTAACTTCAAGGCCCTTGTCCCTGAAGAGTATTACAGGAACATGGATCGTGTTTTTTTTCACCCAAACCGGATGATCAAGGCATTCGCAGAACTTGTCGATGTTCCACCATTACCAAATGGAGATCATTGGAACCTCACTACACATCAGTTCCGGCGTTTCTTCGCAATGGTCTACTTTTACCGGTATCGGTACAAATCTTTAACAGCCTTATCGGATTTCTTGCGTCATTGTGATCCAGATACGACCCGTCAGTATATTACGGAGGCTTCTAAGGGAGGCTTTCTTAGGTTAGCCGATGAGCAAAACGGGTTGGCCGCTAAAGCCGCCGAAAGTTCTGTCCCGCCGAATCCGTCAGCAAAACGTAGGTACTCCGACTTTGTGGAGGGGGCCAAAGATTTCAGGGTAGATGTTTATCAAAGCGTATATTGGAACAAGGAACCGATAGCCGGCTTTGGCGCAAAGTCGATTTTGTCAGAAATCGAGGAGAAGATTCGGACGTATGCATCGGCGATTGAAATTACTTCAGTTGAAAGCATTGGCGAAGCGACTATAAACAAACTGATCGAAGAATATGCTGGAAAGACTTCCTTGGAGCCAAGCCCACTTGGGCATTCTTACTGCAAATGTCGGCCCGTTGCTTCTGACGTCGATGTCGCAGCGTGCGTTGTCGAAGCGACTCGTGCCAACCCGGAATACGTTAGGGGTCTGTCAGTTGAGAAGACCCAGGTTGTGGACGTAACCTGCTCTGGATGCCCCCATAACGTTCAACTGGCGGAAAATCGGGAGTATTGGCTTAAGGCTAAGGCCGAGACGTTGGCCCAGCTCGACGGGGAGCAAGGCGGATTGAAGATCCGTCTTGCCCAGCGGTTGCGGCAAATCGAAGATCATCTCTCCAGGTGCTTTCCAGAATGACGGCACGCATTTGGTACGAAAGAAAAGTCGAACTTCTGGAACAGTGGGCTGCAGTTGGCAATGTGCCGAATGGCTTTCAGATTCCGGAAGGTCCCGCATCCCTCAGACGCTGGGCAGAGCCATCATTAGATTTGATCCCATGGACAAGCCCCACGGTGTATTACAAGTACGTGGATCTCCGTGCCCGTTTTGAAAAAGCGATACGTACGCTGCTGAAGCCCCGGAAATCACCTCGGGTCCGAGACAGTGAAATCAAATCGTTGAAGCATCAGGTCACCGCCATCACAGAGCGCAATGTCCTCGTTGAGCACCAACTCGACAAGTTAGCTCGTCAGCTAAAAATTGAACGCGACGAACGCCTGAGGGCAGAGGGAAAGGTGCAGTCACTGACCCGACAGCTCAATATGGTATTGCCCATGCGCCAAGTAGAGGCGGACATATGACGACCATGATTTTGAGGTGTTCTCAATCATTCAGACTGGGCGGCCGGCCGGTTCCTAACTTTCCCGTGTTGGCAGATGACAAAGGACCTATTGAACCGGTCAACTATTACCTTCGCCGTCGGTCCACTCGGGCTAATGCCGCTGTGGGCTCTCTAAGTGACGAAGCTTACGTCCTCAAAGCCTTTTGGGACTACATCTCATCTCCACTCCGCCGTAAGGAACCCATTACGGCTGAAATGCTAAGCGCGTGGTCCAATTTCCTTGTTTATGCCGAAGCCGGCCCAAAAATATCCATCGCCCGCGCCCAGGTGTCACTGTACTATACCCAGAGGTTTCTACGCGCCTCCCTTAATCGGTCAGCCCTGGATATTGCGGGGCGCACTGACGTCGCGAAATTTGTTCGTCGAATCGATTATGAGTTCACCGATAGCGCCAGCGATGTCCGCTTCATAACGGTTCCAAAATCAGTCGGCCGACCCACCCCGACCGATCAAGAGGTGGACCGAATATTTGATCAGCTCGCGCACTCGAGCTCGAGTTATATCGCCACTCGCAATTACATGATGGCCAATTGGATGAGGTTTGCCGGCTTGCGGCGTGGTGGCGTAGCCGGCTTGACTGTTTCCGACCTGAGAAATGCGTTAGTCGCCGAGGGCGTTATCGCACGCTCCGCGGGAGGAGTCGAAAAGCTTAACGCGGAAGCGCGGATCGCAGTGCGAAAAGGTGTAGAGATGTTGCGCTCTCGGCACAGGACCGCATTTGAGGTAACCGTTACGGAAAAAGGATCAAAGACGCGGAATGTACTGCCACCGATCGACCTGATGCTAAGTACGCTCGAATACGTCTGGGGTGAACGAAGCGACTTCATCCGTGAGGCTGCCAGTCGGGTCACGTCCGATTTCTTATGGCTTTCCGAAAAGACCGAGTCGAGACTAACTGCGGGCGCGATTGGGGACATCGTCAAAGACGCATTTGTCGCGTGCGAGATAAAAGGGAGTGGGCATAGGCTGAGGGCATGCTATGCAGAAAGTCTCGTCTATATGCTCTATGAGCGTGCTATTGCTGCTGAGAAGAGCGGAATTATTTTTGACGGAGATCAGATTCTGATCGAGGCCGCCGAGATAATGGGCCACGCGAGGATCGAGTCATTACGTCCCTATCTTAATCGCGCAATTCGAAATCGGGTAGCAATGGCCGAGTTGAAATGACGAATTTCACTAATCTTCGCCGCTCTCCACAGTTCCCGATGACGTTAGGATTTCTTTTAACGTAAGGCCAGGATCGGTGCCGCAGCCTTGGCAATATCGAACAAAATCAAGGATATCCATCTGTCGTTCGCTTCTTTCGAATTTTGAGAGTTGCGACTGATCCACACCCATCTTAGGCGCAAGTTCGTGCTGGGTGAGACCGGCAGTTCGCCGCAGCTCGATAAGCGCCTCAACGATCTGTCTATAGTCCGCAGTAAATCGGTCCCGGCTTGCCACATTGTCTCCCGACGTTTCGGACCGAGAATTATGTGACGGCAAAAAATAGGGCGAATTGACCTATTTTGAGTTGGGCTGTAATGGTGATTTTGATGGAAGATTTACTGACGAACTCGATGACTGACTGCATCCTGGTGCACCAGCAGATTGCAATCCAGGTGCCGATTCACCGCGACATATTAAACGCTATCGAAGCCCAGACAGCGCTCGGCATCGAATTCAAGCTGCGCGACCCGTTTAACCAACTTCAGGAGGTATTTAGGTCGAGCTTGGATCGCCGTTTCGTCGCCCCCACTGATGCACAACTGGCCTATGCTGAAGCAATTTCTACAAAATTGGGCGTAGTGTTGACCGACGAGCAGAGGTATTCGAAAGCATCGTGTGGTAAGTTTCTCGATAAATACGCCACAAAATTCAAAAAGATTATTCAGGAGGAACGTGAGGGCGGTAGTTAGAGAGACTGATCTTGGAACTCCCACTTAGCTAGACACGAGAGGAGTGCAGCTCAATCTGTGGCAAACCGTCAGTGTGTGGCTATCAGTTGTTTGGTTGGTCGGCGTCAGCATGTTCGTGCATCATAACTTCGCTGCCGGTGTAGTGCCATTTTTGACGTTGTGGCTTCTCGGCTGTGGGATAGCCGCTGGAAGGCGCTTGTTTCGCTCGCGGATAAGAAAATAAAAATTGGCCGGCGCCACCGGAAGGGTACTCTGATTCGTTGAATTGGATTGCGACCCCGATTCGGTCTGAATTTCGACTGGTTGGCCCCATGGCCGCGAGGACCATGATGCTGACAGTCGCATCGCAGAAATCCAGCGCGTTATCAGTGCAACATGTCCATGCGACGAGGGTTGCGATCGGTCGGTTGTGCTATAAGGTAGTCACAACCTAGGCACGGATTGGATGAAACACATGCGTTTTTGGCTGTTGGCACTGGTAATTGCGGTCTTACTTGGCACATAGGCCGCCTTCAATGCGTTCTGGTTGTCAATTGAACCTGATCGTATTGTATAACGTCCAAGTGGATTGGGTGTCGTTGGTCGGCGTTAGAACCTCGGTGAGTTTCACCTAAGGTTTTCGCTTTCTGGAGCGCGCAATGCCTTCGTTCCCAATGCGCAGGTGACCAGCCGCGGACTGTAATTTATGATCTTGAGAGGCAGGACGATCCTCGGCAGCTCTACCATGTATGAAGGCTAAGCGACTCCTCACCCGCTTTGTCGCGGTGAAACCGTGTTTCCACTATAATATTGATGTGACAGAAGGTTGTAACGGACATAGGACACGTGCACCTTGACTAGACTACCGCTCACCGAACGCTTTACGTTAGAAAAGTGGTGAGCCAGCGCTGCAGACGATGATCAATTGAAAATTGAGCTAGAGCTGCTCTATTTGAAAGCCCAAATTGAAATAGCCTGACCGGGCGGCGCCTGTTAACACCACAAGACTTTCCCGTTTTTCAACCAAAAGTGCGACTTGCATCCGTCTTTGAGGCAAACGGACGGTTGGAGCGATGGAAGTCCGTCGCGGTCAACAGTCAAGTCCCACCGAGGCTGTACCTCTTTCAACAACATTAGCTCCAGCCGCTTGCCGCACCCACATGGGCAAGTTAGGCCAGCACTCCAAAGTGTCCCGGCATCACGCGCCACCACGAGTTCATGGCCTTGAATTATTTCCGGAAGTTCATCTCCCTCGATGAAGCGGGCCGTCCATTTGGGGTCAAGTCTAGGCTTGGGTTCTTTGAAAAGCCCGGTGAACCAGTTGGCAATTTTTTTAAAAATGGCAAACATTTTAATCCTCGATCCCTGGCAATCCCAGCAAGGGCTCTTGAGCGCCGGTGCCCACTTCGATTACCGCCAGTTTCTCAAATGCCGATGAGGGATATTTATCTTCGTCCCCGTCTGCCAAGGCGAAAACGGTTCGAGATTGGTCTCGGTTTGAAGCATGGCGGAATGGATAAGCACGGGCGACGAACTCAAGCATAGCAGCGCTTGCAGCGCGCATGTTCAAAGCAATCACTGATGGGGCCTCTTCAATCGCACCCTTTATATAGCCGGCCTCAAGTTCTGCGGCAAAGGACTCAGGAGCGACACGCTTAAGGTATTCCGCCCTTAATGATGCGCTCGTATAAACTCCACGATCCCCTAATGTTGGCCCCCCCGGAACGACATAGTCAATCCGACCAGACACCTCTGCGACCGCTGGTAAGCCGTTTGCATCGCGTCGCGTAGGTATTGTCACCCCCATGTCAATTAAGGGGACCATGAACGCCTGCGAAATACGGTCAGCAATATGTCTGCCTTCGGCGGAATCAACGCAGCAGAAGATGATGTCAGCGGCACCTGCCGCCATTACTGCCCGTCTTGAGGCGATGGACGATGGAATAGCCTCTACTTCAACGTCATTTCTGAAAGAACGTACCGCTTCCGAAAACGCAGCTACTTTAAGTCGGCCGGTTGCCGCATCTTCCGCTGTAGAATTCAGGATTCGGTTTAAATTCTTGGGCTCCATACGATCAAAATCGATCAGAGTTAGCTTTCCAAAACCCATCCGAGCAGCCTGCTCAGCGATGATCGAGCCAGTGCCGGAAACACCAATAACACAGGCATGAAGCTTCCCCAGCTGTGCCGTCATCCCACCGCCAAATGCCATTGGAATTAGCGCGTCGCTCGAACCAGCCCAGAAAAAACGTAGATCGTCGCCAACTATCGATACCTGATCGACTTTGGATTTTTCCAAGGACGGCTGGTAGAGACGGCTAATAATTTCGCCGTCCGGCATCATTATCGCTGAACCGTGCCCGGCCCTCGGACTATTGCCAGACCAGCCTTGGAAAATCGAGCCAATAACTTCCAAGTCGCTTCGATCATCCATTAGCGAGAAATCTCGATAATGTCCGGGATGGGAATGGACCAACAGGATCGTTAGCCCCTTGTCCTCGGCAGAGTCAACAGCATCAGAGATGTAGGTCCCCGGCCAGGTCAGCCGGTCCCGGGCCCTCGCGCATTCCTGGTGCGGCACCAAGATCACTTCAAGCGCCAGGAGCTTCAGCGATTGAAGTCCGGCATCGCGACACAAGACGATGGCGGCGGCTTCAAAACCATCGCCTGGGAACAGGTGACGGCGCAATTTGCTATGCTGCGTATCCGTCAAAATAAGCGATGTTTTCAAGTTAAGCATGATTACGCTTCGACCTCACGTAATAGAGCAGCGTCGATAAGTGCAAGATGTGTCAACACATTATCGAGGCCTTGACGCCATGGCGCGATTTGACCGCGGTGGCGTGACCAACGCTGGTAACCCCGGCCTTCAATCGATTCCGTGACCTGCGTCTGCGGAATAGGTCTGCCATCAACGCGGCTAAGGTGAGGATAGCAATAAAACATATCCAACTCAGCGATGGGATACCCCGACGGTATCTCAATGGCGATGTCTACAGCGCTGGCATCGTAGCCCGCAGGCAATTCCACGGCCTTCAGAATCAACCAACGCCGACCATTATCGGTGATGGTTTCCCAGACGCACTGTCTTGTAGCCAACCCTTCGTCGTCCGTTGGCAGCAAAGGGAACTGACGACGCACCGTGTTCGCCTCACCGTTATTGATTTCCCGTGGCGTCAGCCTGAGCTTTTCGATGCCTGGCGTCCTCAGATCAATTTTCTCGTCGAGCGAAACTTGCCGGCGCTCGTCGCGTGTTTTGAGGACGATAATCCAGCCTTGATCAGGATTGAAGCCTGCCTTTTCCAAAGCGGTGCGCACAAGCACATCAGGGTGATCAAATGTCAGGTTGACGCCTTGGACGTTCAATTCCCACTTTGCCGGTTTGGAGTACACGTTCTCGACCCCAACTTCGGCTAGCGAAAGTGGCTTGTCGGCATGGACGGCATGGTCCGGTTGATCTTCACGCCGGACATACAATGCCTCTTCCGCAGGGATTTTACCCAAGACGCGGAGGATTTCTTCCGAGATCGAGGACACCGGCCAAGCGATCGAGCGGTCGTTCAAATAGAGGCGGTACAGTCGATCGCTACGCTCAATAATGAACTTCGCGATTTGCGAACCATGCACATTGACGACCTCGTCATCCCTAATTTCATCGACGCTGCCGTCGGCTTGCCATCGCAACACGACGTATTCCTCGCGAGGATGCACATCGCAATAAGTTAGAATTTGACGCGTGGTCAGAGTCGTATCTGCGACACTAATGGGGCGAAAGGCCAGGTCGACGCTGGCGACGTCGATGAAATGACCCCCGGACTTTTCGGCATAGAGATCGTTAGGCAAGATAGGCCTCCATTGCAAAGGTAAATTTGAATTGCAATATTGCAATCACGGTGTCTACATGGAGCAGATCGCCGACAATTGCAAGAGTGAAATTGAATGCCGAAATCAGAATTTAAGGCTGATGCCTTTTACCAAGCCTTGGAAAGCGCTCGCATCGCCAGAAACTATAACTGGAAGCAGGTAGCTGAGGAATCGGGCGTCGCAGCGTCCACCCTTACTAGGATTTCTCAGGGAAAGCGGCCAGACGTAGATAGCCTTTCCGCACTCGTGCAATGGGCCGGAATTAGCGCCGACTTATTCGTACGCGACAACTCTGCTATGGGCTTTACGGCCGAGCCGCTCAGCCAAATCACGGCAGTTTTACAATCCGACACCACCTTACCCGACGATGGTCGAGACGCTATGATCGATATGATTACCGCAGCATACCAGAGATTGAGACGTCCAAGGTAGCAGCGGGCATTCGCGATCACTCGCCATTGCCAACATTTTTCGCCGGACCGGCCTTATAGGCGCCATTAACGATGTTGGCCAATTCAGTGGCGAAATCGTCAGAAACGCGCTTCACAATGTCATCCGTGGTTTCGCTGTCCAACAAGTTTCTCAGTTCCTGGTCGTCCAGCCATAGCGGATTACCCGAGTTACGGAAGCTATCATTGTCCATTTCAAACTGCCTATCTCTGAGCGTACGGTGAGTATTGGGGATTTAAGGTTGGGTCGAAATAATGTTTTCGCCGGACCCATATAAATCCTTCATTCTTAGTGAGAATAGCGACGTCGATCGGCCCGCCAACGGTTTCCAGTTCGCTCGAATAGCGACGTTTACGCGAAGTAAAGTCAACTAACGAATACGCGAACTCGCCAAGTTCCTTTTTAGAAAGGTGATTGACAACACTGCGAAGCTCGTCAGCATTTTTCTTTTTCAAGGTAGAAAGTAGCTGACCGAATTGATCACGTGCCAAGCCGCGAATCTGATCGGCAACGTCGTTTTCAAACGCGCCCATCGATACAATTTGATCGACAATTTGGCCAACCATGTTGTCGGCAATTCCTTGTACCGCCCGCTCGAAGCCGCTGTCGATGCCCATTATAAATCGTTCCGGCATCTCCTTTTGGGCGAACGGCACAATGTCAGCGGTGACGCCACGGCGGTCAATATCAACCGTATTATGCGACAGTACCCGCAGATTACCCAAGTAGAGCCCATCCACTTCAACATAGTCAAGCTTTGGGAATATCTCATCTTTTCCAAATCCTGCGAAGACAAGACCCGTATATGAAGCGGTCTTCTGGTTGGACTTCACTATCGCGAACATCATGTCGTGAAGCGAACTGCATAAGTCGTCCGTCAGGTCGAAATCTAGAATGTACTCGGCGACAGCATTTATAAATCCACCGTATGCCAAGCTGAATTGCTCAAGAGTTTTATCAGACAGATAATTGTCCAACGGACGCTTTAGAGCTTCATCTCGTCGATCATTTACAACTCTGAGAAAAAATTCTTTTTCGGCCTCATCATTGTCGACTTCAATCTCAGATGTGTTTCTGAAAGAAACTATCATTGAGTGTATAGTCTTTAATTCTAGCACTAAGAACTCACGAAAATGATCAAACTCGTCCTTTTCGTCGCGCTTGAAATCGGTCAGGTATTTTTGGAAGGCAGGCCAGACTTGAACGAGTTCGTTGAATTGATTACTTGTAAGAGTCTCGCGATACTTCCGTATGAGTACCTCTAGGGGTACATTCATGAACACTGAGTTGTTGTAGATCATCAACCCAAGGGGCTGGTATCGAGATAATTGAAATATCTTTTCAGCAGTATCATACGTCTTACTAGACGTGCTTCCTCTGAGCGTAACAACGCTGTCTGCCGCCAAGGCAACCGCTACGCGGTTCAATATCGCGATTTCCGCAGTCATTTCGTCACTGGCTCAGCGATGTGCAGCATTTCGGTCCCCGCTATTTTTAACGATTCATCGCCTGTTCCGCACATCTGGGCAAGCCTTTGGATCGCAGGTTGTAATCACACTCGCTGGATGTGGCAAGAATGACTCACGCGGGTCGAAATTATTTCAGAACATCTCAACACAACAGTGATCGCCTGTCGTCGTCGGCGTCTGCTACCTTTAAATGGTCAAGGGACGGGGCACTTGCCCGCCAACCCTCTGCTACAACTGATCGTCAGTAATCCCACGGCCCGTCCCAACCTCCGACCTCCGCCCAGTAGGCAGCGTCTCGCTTGCTCTTGAGCTCCTCGAGCGACACCTCAATCGGACTAAAGTCGATGTTGTACATGGGGATCTGCCAGGCCAACAATTCGCGCAGATCATGCTCGTCGGTGTCTCTGGAAACAAGTCCTGCAGCTTCGAGCCGCCGGCCTGTCTCTAAAGCGAGCTCGCTCGCCTCTGACCAAGTCTGAGCGTCCCTTGAACTCAATCTCGCTCCAGACCGTCGCCATTATGTCGAGCCCTTTGCGGGACATGACACCAAGTTTTTCCAGCGACCGGCAACGGTGCCATATGTGGGGATGGCGCAGCCCGTACAACGTTTCCCAGTCGGCCGGGCTGTGCCCATTGAGGTTCGCCGTCCTCAAAAGCGATGACATCCGCGTAGAGCGCCGATTCCCTGGACCAGACTGTGGCGTTCGGGAAAATGTATTCGCTCATGCCCCCTTCGAGATAGTGTTCCTTTCGCTGACTATCGACGTACGTCTGCAGGTCCGCCACATCCATCGGGTTCCAGCCCTGCGCTTCAACATATAGCAACCGTGGAAGATGCTTGTAAAACCAGCCCATCATCCATCCGATGCGCCGCGGTCGTAATTTATCGGGACACCTTACCGTATCGAGCAGAATCAAAATCTTTGATACCTCCTCTAACGCCTGCCCGCGAAGGATGGCCGACGCACGGCCATGTTTCTCAAGTTCGTTGGACGCCGAAACGAGCTGAGAAGCGCTCTGCATCAATACCGGCAATCCACTCGCAATGAAATCGAATAGTTTCGCCTTAGACATCTGTGTCATAAGACCGGCACGTTTCATACCGATATCTTTTACTTTTTGAGCCTCGGGCATGTTTATCTCTATACTGGCGGCCACAGGCACACCAAATACGCTGTGACCTGTCTTCGCTAAGATGCGTTAGCTATTGAGGTGGCCGCTTTGCAGCACGAAGGCAGGCCCGTAGCTGTTATGGTAAACTACTTTGGCCGGTACTGGCACGAGGCAATTTTGCCGCCCGGTTCCATGGCGAGAGTGAACACAAGCGCGCCGTTCTCGAACCTGGCCTCAAAAACGTCCTGACCGAGGTCATCGACTTTTACGAATATTACCTCCCGGAGATCGCCCAGCCTTTTCAGATCTAACTGATAAGCCGCCATTTGTTGGCCGGCGAGCCACCCCATGGCGCCGCCCACGACATCGTTAGGCACTTGGCCATCGGCCATGGCGGAAATGAAGCGCCGCAAAGATGCTTCGGCGCCCGGTTCGGCGGTCGTGCGCGGCGGGGACAAGAGGTGCGCCTCCGTCACAACATCCGGTTCGGCTGCCGCCGTGCCTTTGCGTCCGACCGATTTCAATGCCATGGCATAGGCTGCACCGAAGCTCTGGTCTGCGGACGTGGCAATGTCGGGCTGGACACCCTTTCCTTCCCAGTTGCCATGCGTAATTGGATTTTCGCTGCGGCCGGTGGGAACAGCCAGCCAAAGCCCTGGCCCGATTGGTTGCGGCGAGCCTGGATTAGCACCACCCTTGGTGACCTCGCCTACGATAGTCGCACGCTTCAGCGCCTGCATGTCGTATGTGAAATGCTCCGCGGCCGAAAAGGTGGTGGGGCCTACGAGGATGTACACTGGTTTATCTAGGTAGGTCGATGGGGTCGGCTCGGTCTTGAATGTTTGGCGGTTATACTCGGCTGTGCCAGCCTTGCGCCATAATATATCGCTGACCTGGACCGGCGCCTTCGCGTCGAAAAAAAAACCCATGAAATAGACGACAGCGGCCGGATCACCGCCGTCGTTCCGTCTCAGGTCGATAATCAACGCGTCAGTTTTGGCGGCGGCTGACATCGCCTGAGCAGCTCCAAGCCGCAATAGCGGATGCCACAGAAAGCTGTTGAGTTCTATATAACCAATGTTGCCCTTCAGAAGGTCCACGCGGGCAAAGCCAAACAGAGATGGCGGCAGCGGCGCCTCTGTCTCATCCGGAAACCCACCGTCGGCAAATACGTTCAAGTGTTTGTCATGGGTTAAGTCACGCAAATCCTGCGTCATCATCGTAGCAAAGGCGATTGGCGTCGCTGCGCCGGCGTACTTGCCGGCATCGAGATTGCGTTTGAGCGAGGCGGCTGCCTTTTCACCGACGTCGGGGAAGACATAGTCGTCAATTAGCAGCTTTGCGGCGGCGTCGATCGCTTCACGCTTCGCCAAGTCGCCAAAGGCTGAAGCCACGGCCGGTGTCCCAGCTGCAGCGACGCGCGAAGCTGGCATTACGCCGACCAAAACACAGATCAGTACGAGGTGTTTCCAAGCAGCCATATTGTTTCCCTGTTCAGCTTAATGAGCCGCTGAGTTTCTGTTTGAAAAAGATTATGTCGGTAGCCTTGGCCATGTCTGCGAGCGTACCAATGGGAAAATCAATTTCGAAATGCTTCGCCGCGACCTCGTAGGGCGAGATGCGTTCAAGCTCTCGATCAGTCAGGATGATAGCCCGCTGTCTGAATTCGCTATTCACCCTCTCGATCCTAGAAAGCTCCTCAGCGCCAAAATCGCCCAGCTTCGAAAACACGATGAAGACATCAAATTTGTCTTCCGGGAACGCCTGCGCCACAGCAAGCAGATTTGTGACATCGTCCTTCGTTATGGGGCTATGACTTTTGCATTCGCCGATCGCGATCTGCGTCCGCGATCCGGATTCTGTGACAACACAAAAATCGGTTTCGCACTCTGGAATCTCTGCCGTAATAGGGAGTAAGTTTGCAGCTGGAATATAGAACCCGCCGCCAAATATCATAATCGTGTCGAGTTGTTGGAGCGTGAGCGTAACCGGGATTCCACCTTCCTGGTTATCGTCGCGGCCAAATAGTCCCGACCGGCGGAACGCCCAGCCCTTATCCTTCAACTGACGAGATGTGCTGACTATTTCACCGCAATATTCGCATTCGACTTTTGCTTTCGACGCGTCAAGCGTGAGCCAAAAGTCGAGGCTACAATTCGGACAAACGAAACGCAGGCCGGGTCGAAAGACTTCGCGTTCGAGCAGGTAATCGAGAACTGCACTAACCGTCAGGCTGGAGTTAGCGTCCCTTTTCTCGATGTGCAGCCACTGGTATTCGCTCAACGGCTTTATCGCCCCCTGCCCTTGAATTGCCTGGCTGGCATCGGCGCGGCTGAAGCTCTGATCCGGTCTGTGAGATCTAATCAGCTCCCGCACACCTTCAATCTTGAAGGGCCGACACCCGTTCAGCCCTCCCATCTGCCGTATGAGGCGAGCAGTTACGAGACCAGCCTTACTGGTCTTGAGCTCGATCCCAGCCGATCTGAAAATCTCGGCAGCCAAGGGTATAACCTCAAACGCACGGATCGACATATGCTCGATTGATGTGCGGGTGACCACGCCCAACGCGGTTTGTCCTACCCTTACGGTATCCGGCGGCAAGATTTGGGCGGCAGCGTAGTACGGGTTTAATACCGGCAAATACGGCGCCTTCCCCGTAACACTCTCTCGACCTTGGATGGCCGCATTGATAGCGACTTCGACAATATAATGCTCAAACGGACTTTCCTCTCCGAACGGGCGCTCGGGTAGTGGAAAGGTCAAGCGTGGAGGCGAGACCGTGTTGTCCACGGCTGCAAGAGCTGAGGCCGAGGTGTAAAAGAATAGAGGAACATGCAGGTTAAACCCATTCCAAAGTAGGTTGGAGACAAAATGGGTCGTTATAGGCCCGCCGAGTTCTTCGTCGTCAGGCAGTGTAAGGTCGAAATCCAGAAAGGCGTTTACTTCCTGGCGAAACTCGTTTCGCATCCAAAGGTTTGCACCTGTCCTACCATCAAAGCGGTAGGTTCCACGAATCCTGAAAGCACGTTCTTTTCGCTGCTCAGCGTAACGTTCAGCATACCGAGGATCATAAAAACTCAGGTCCAACCCGGCAGCTGTTAGATTCCAGAAATGGATAAGGTCGTCGAAGTTGTTGGCGTCTCCGAAATAAAGCCCCGGAAGGTCGTATCCCGTTGTAAGCACCGTCTGGCTTCGGCCCAGATGCCACCTGCATAAATCGATAATACCCCGCTTCCAACTGGTATCAGGGACGCGACCATTCTGTGGGATTTCATAGTCATTCGGCCTCAAATAGCCGTACCGGAGCTCGTAAGACCGGTCGGCCTGCGTTTCTGACGGGAATTGACCGTAGGTCGCCAAAAATACGTCGGTTAGCGGATCTTCGGGTTTCCATCGGGTACGGCGAAAGGAAATGTCTGGCTCATCAACGCCATCAAAATATTCCCTCTCAATTTGATTCATCTCGTGCGTGACGTCGACGAAGTTTGGCTCAAACTTTCCTTGGCGTCGTCTTGAAAATAGCATCTGAATGCCGAGACTCTTTTTCAGATGCGGATAGCCGGCAATAAAACCCGAAACCGCTGGACTGTCGCTCGCCGGCATCAGGACATCCACGCGATACAGATTGATCATCGCGGCTGCATGAGCGGCATCATCGATGACGATAAGCGGGCAATAACCGCCGCCCGATAAGGTGCAGGACAGCCTTAGCGCTTTCCGATATCCGTCCATGTCGCCCCGCAGGAGACACCATCCAATCTTGATCGGGCGATATTGAAGTCGAACGGGCACACTCGTCATTTCCCCGACCTCCAAGTGATCGACTTAAACACCGAGGATTTCAGCTTTGGCATCAAGCTCGCGATTTTACTGTCAAAGATAAACGGGCTAATCCAGTCGTTCTCACGCCGGTCCAATGTCGCCATCATCTCATGGACATTTTGTCCGTCCAGGCCCTGTGTCGCGTCAGCCTCATCAAAAAAATAGAGCTGGCGCAACGCGGAACGCAGGGCTTCGTACCCGTACCGTTCGGGCGTACCAGATTGTCGGCGGCTATATCGATAAAGCGTCGAAACGATTGCCTGCAGCGCAGCAATATCCAAGATCATCTCTTGTAAATTCATACGCAAGATCATTGGTGAGGCCCGATGAAGGTCTTGCTCCAGACCATCCAGGCGCGCTGTCACGATTTGCAAAGTCGTCACTGTATCAGCGAGGCGTGAGCGCACTGACCTCGAATTACTGGCCTCTATCACGCCCTTCAAGCGCGTCGACAAACTGTCTGGCAAAGCCGGCGTTTTAAATTCAACGCCATCCTTGTTTAGGATGTTGCCTTCGAGGCGCCTGAACAGGGGATCAACCTTGGCTTTTGCTTCCACCGCGTACTGATGAATTTCGCTAAGCACCAGAGGCAATGCCGCGCGTTCCGCCTCATTCTTACGGCCAAGACGTCGCCCTTCATTATAGGCGGTCAGGTACAACGCTAGGCTTGATACAAGAAGTGCCGGCAGACCCATATAAGGGCTCCAGAGCGCCAGAAAGTCGTGTACCGATGTGAAGATCCCTCCCATTGAGCCCCCTATCGCTCAAGCCAGTGTAGTTAGCTTCTGCCCGTCTTGCCACCCACGATAAGACCTATGACCATCCCAATCGCTACGCCAAGGCTTACGCCGATTGCGATGTTGTGGGTTGCGACACCGATCGCCGTTCCAACGCCGGCACCGATGGCGAGAAATGCGCCAAAGGCTTTGCGGGGCCGCTTAGTGCCCGGTTCATTCTGCAATGTGTAGCTCCCGTTTTTTGTTAGAAAGTTTAATGTAAGCGGCTTCGTTCGGCCGCGGAAGCATGATCAATTGCCTTACGCTGCTTTCGACTATCAGGCGAGCGTCCCCGCGACTCCTTTGCTGGCTTCCACTTATCGAACCCAGCCAATGCCGGGTCTCGATCCCACACCCCAACTTCCGGAAGGACCAGACCGTCCGTATTGAAAATAAGCGCCTGTGTCCCGTTCCGGTAAAAGGTTATCTCCATGATGGCTCTCTTCGAGTGACGGAGCTCGACCAGGGCGTCGCAGGTGTCGCCAAGCCAGATGGTGTCGATTGACCCATCGTCAGAACCGTAGCCTAAACATCCCCCGGCTCGGTTTGGAGTTAAATAATGTCCAACACGCGAAAATCAGTCTTCACCCAAAATAGCCCTTAAAAATTCTTCGTCGCTCATGTTCGTGAGCTCCGTTATTCCGAAATTTGCTATCTGCTCATCGATCAACGAAAAGCGGGCAAGTTGTTCCATGTCGATTACAGGACCGCGGATAGATAGCTCCGCCAATCTCGCCGCTTTTTGTTCGATTCCCTTTATTGGAATGGCTTTTGTCATTTTAAACCCTGCTATCGCATTGAAAAATAAGATCAAAAGAGCAGCGAAGTGGACCCGCTATGAACTGTTCAATTTCGCCGACTGCTAATGGCATCCGATGGCCGATACTTATGCACTATTAACGCGCCTGTTTAGCTACCGAAGCAACGTAGCAGGCGCAGCATGTTCGGGGCGATTAAGCCGCGTTTGCCAGCCTACTAACTTGGTTCAGACTGGTAAAGTCTGCGGCTTTCGACCGGCCAGCTTGTTTCGGTTAAAAGGCGGAAAAATGCGCGGTCTTGGCGTTAAAAGACAAAACAAAGCTAGGCGTCGCACAAGTTGTTGTTTGATCACAAAAATAGACTTCGCAACTGGCGCATTCCCGCATCCCATCTGTATTCGCAACAGCCTGATCGCCTCGCTTTCGGAGGCCTAACCGTTTCCAACGCTACAACGAGCACTCGCATTGCCTCCTACTGCGCCAAGAGTCTGCCCTCTGTCGTCGCCGAGTACGCGCAAAAGGTGCTGACCGGGTGCTGTTGAAGCTGAGCGATGCTGCAACACTTCAATGACGTCTCGTCTACTCTGCCCTGATTTTCTCCAGCAACGTACGTGCACTGCGCATCTTCAGCCGACACCTTGTTCGTCGACCTTTACCAGTAGCTGAGAAAACGCCACAAGCAAAACACCATTGCCAACAATGGTATCTGCTAACCACTTCTTGAACGATTGTAAAATCGATATTTGAAGGATATCGTCGCGCAAGGGTTGCGTCAAAACTGTTATATAATACAGTTAGCGCAATAACTAATAAACTGAGGGGGATTTGATAATGCGGCTTCACTGGGCGGTATGGGCTTCACTTTTCGCAACGTCGGCCGCAGCCGCTCAGGAAGCGCCGACGCCTGTTCAAAAAGAGTCTTCTGCAACGCCAACGGTTGTGGTGACTGGCAAGACACCGCCCGTGGTGCACAAGATCGACCGCTCAGTCTACAATGTCAAAAATAGTCCGCAGGCAGAGACAGGAACGCTTTCGGACATTCTCAACACCCTGCCATCGGTCAATGTAACTCCGGATGGCACCGTGACGGTTCGGGGCGGTTCCGTCCAGATACTCGTCGACGGTAAGCCATCAGCTGCGTTGGCGGGGGCCAGCCTGGCGACCGCCCTGCGGTCGATGCCGGCCAATACCATCGACCGCATCGAAGTTGTCACCAATCCGGGCGCGGAATTCCGCGCCGATGCCGCCGCAGTCATCAATATCATAACCCGGAAGAGACGAGGCAGCAGACCGGCCGGCGACCTTATCGTCAATGCCGGTCCGGCACTTCGCGCCAATGCGACGCTGTCGGGCTCGGTCGGTATCGGCAAGTGGACGTTCAACGGTTCACTCTCTGACCGCCAGGACGCGCACAAGTCTGAGATGACTGCGGACCGCCGTGGACTGGATCCATCGAACGGCTCCGTCATCAGCCATATGTTGCAGCACCAAATTGATTCCGGGCGATCCAGGTTCCGTTCGCTGGATGCCGGTGCCACCTATGCCGCGGATGATAAAGACAGTTTTGGCATAAATGCGCACCTGATGGATTTCAGGGGCACTCAGAAGATCAAAAGCACCATGGTCTTCGTGGATTCCGCCGGCAATCCGGTTACCGACACGATCAGTGAATTCAGCGTCCCTTTTGTTTTTAAAAATCACGCATTGACGGGCACCTGGAAACATCAGGGGAAACACGATGGCGAAACGTTTACGCTGGTCGCCAGGCACGACAATACGGACACGCTCTCGGACCAGCATTTTCTCGATCGCCAGATACTGCCGCCGGTTTCGTCGCAGACCTATCGCCGTCGAAATTCCGGCAGCGTACGCGCCAATGAAATGAGCGGCGACTATGTCCTGCCGCTGGCCCAGGACACACAGTTCAAAGCCGGCTTCGATATCGAAAACGATCGCAACCGCTCGGACTTTCTGGGCGCCAATATCGATGCCGTAAGTGGGGCCGAGACGATCGATCCTGCCTTTACCAGCCTGTTCATCTCGGACCGTACCCTGAGCGCCGCCTATGTCGACTATCAGCAGCCGGTCGGCAAGTGGCTGATCGAAGGCGGATTGCGTGTCGAGAACCTGACGACGCGACTAGGGGCATCGCCTGGCGCGCTTGCGCCGGTCGCTTCCGACCTGGAGTGGAGCCCCAGCCTCTTCTTGAGTCGCGAACTGACGACGCACCAGAAGCTCAGATTGACCTATAGCCGCCGGATCGACCGCCCGGACGCATCTCTTCTCAACCCAACTCCGCAACAGCATTCCGCCGTGGATGTCTTTGTCGGCAATCCATCGCTGCGCCCCGCGCGCACGGATTCGTTCGAAGCCGGTTACGACTACACCACCCAGCCCGTGACCTTCGGTGGAACGGCCTATGTCCGCCAGACCCACAATGCGATTACGCAATATAGCTCTTACAGCGGCCCGGGCGACACGGTGCTGGTCAGCTCCTTTGAAAACGCCGGAGCCGAATCTCGGGTTGGCCTCGACATGTCACTGGACCTGCACCCTTCACCCAAGGTGGCCTATAGTCTGAGCACCGACGTCTATCGCGATGCGCTGACGGCTCCGATCGACGGTATTCCGCTGCGTCGATCTATCGTGTCCCACCTGACGAAGGCGACAATCACCCTGACGCCGACGACCCCGGACATGTTCCAGATCATGTTTACTGTATCAGGCCCGGGCTTGCTCGCCGATGGCCAGGTCTCCTCGTCCAGCACCCTCGACCTCAGCTACACGCATACGCTCTCGAAGCGATTGAAGTTTGTCGTCACCGCCAATGACGTGCTGAAGACTTCGCGCTTCAGCCAAACCCAGGATACGCCAAGGTTGCGCAATGACGTACGCTCGCGACCACGCGAAGATATGATCTATGTGGGACTGGCCTGCAAGTTGGGCGCGGTGGAAGGGCGTTAGAGCCGCACCTGTGCCGTCCTAGACTAGAAAGCTATTAGTTCCAGAGCCCACTCGATACCGCTGTGTTTTTTGGGAAATACGCCGTGAAATTAGAACCTATCGCAAAAGTATTTGCTCTCGTGCCACTGACACTTATGTTGACCCAATGCGACAAAGTGAGCGCCCTAATAAAGCCTACGAAGACTGGCCCTTATGCGTTTGATGTCGTCATTAGGATGTCGCCAAAGTCTGAGGCCGCAACTAAGATTAGTCCTGGCCTCGCTGTCGAAGCTTACTACTACGGCGACGCGTCGCCGGCATATCAAAATGAAGCTGACGAGCAAAATCGAATCCGTCTTGGTGACGAGCGTTGGAATTGCGATGCCAGTACAAGGCGCGTGCACCTAGACGGCAAGTCGATAGATGTATCAGCATTAGTGAAAACTGGAGATCGAACTCCAAGGGTATTTATTTCTGGAGAAATTACCAGCGGCGACCCCGGTTACGTATTGTCCTGTCGCCCTTACACAGGGACTGTACAGGAAGCTCAGAAGCATACACCGACGATAGACTGTGAGTACGATGCGGAACGGTACTGGGAGGATCAGGCAGCTTTCTCATCGCATTAGAGGCACGTTGTATATTGAACAGCCCAACCGCTAGTTAACGGCGGTCGACACAGCCTCTTCAATCCGGGCCGTGATGAATTTGATAGAGGGTCAATTAGCCAAGTTCACAAGCCGGTTTTCCACAACTTGTTAGTCTCCCCCCAGACCCCCCTCAAGGCTTTCAGAGCTTAATCGTCAACGCGCCGCCGCCTGCGCTCTTTTGAATTAGCTTCGCGCGGCGGCGCTTTACGGATACGATTGGGGCAATACGTCAAAAGCACCCATTACGACCTGCCGATCGCCCTTGCCCTGCTGGCGGTGATGGGCATCATTCCGCAGGACGCGCTGGACGGCTATGTCTGCGTCGGTGAGCTCAAGCTCGACGGCCAGATCGCAGCGATCGCGGGCGCCCTGCCGGCCGGCATGGCCGCCGTCAATTTCGAGATGGGCCTGATCTGTCCCCACGATAACGGCCCCGAAGCCGCATGGTCGGGCAATACCAACATCCTGGCGCCCAAATCGATCGTTGCCCTGATCAACCATTTCAAGGGCCTGGCCATCCTTGAGTCCCCGAAACGCGGGGACCTGGCGGCATTGCCCAAGCCGGTCGACCTGCGTGAGGTCAAGGGACAGGAGGTGCCCAAACGCGCGCTCGAAGTCGCAGCCGCCGGCGGTCATAACCTGCTGTTTGTTGGACCGCCGGGTTCGGGCAAGTCTATGCTGGCCCAGCGCCTGCCCGGCATCCTGCCGCCGATGAATTCGCGCGAACTGCTGGAGACGTCGCAGATCATGTCGATGGCGGGGCTGATCGCCAAGGGTGAACTGACACGCGAACGCCCCTTCCGCTCGCCGCACCATTCGGCGTCGATGGCGGCCCTGACCGGCGGCGGCATGCGCGCCCGGCCGGGCGAAGTGTCCCTGGCGCACAATGGCGTGCTGTTTCTGGATGAGCTGCCGGAGTTTTCGCAACAGGCGCTCGATTCCCTGCGCCAGCCGCTGGAGACCTCGGAGGTCGTCGTGGCGCGCGCCAATCACCATGTCCGCTATCCTGCCCGCGTTCAGCTGATCGCCGCCATGAACCCCTGCCGCTGTGGTCATGGCGCGCCGCTCGGCGGCATGAGCAAGGGCGCGTGCGGCAAGGCGCCGCGTTGCCTGCGCGACTACCAGGGCCGGGTGTCCGGCCCGCTGATGGACCGCATCGACCTGCAGATCGACGTCCCGCCGGTGACCGTTACCGATCTCGCCCTGCCCGCCCCGGCCGAAGGTAGCGCCGAGGTCGCCGCCCGCGTCCATGCCGCCCGCCAGATCCAGGCCGAGCGCGCACAGAAACTGGACCTGCCGGCCGAGAACGCGCTTAATGCCACCGCCTATGGCTCCGGCCTGGAAACCATATGCGCCCTCGATCCGGCGGCAAAGGCCCTGCTGACCAAGGCGGCCGAGCAGTCCGGCCTGACGGCGCGCGGCTGGACCCGGACCCTGCGCCTGGCGCGCACCATTGCCGACCTCGAACAGTCGCCGAACGTCCTGCGCCGTCATATCGCCGAGGCCCTGATCTATCGTCGGACCGGCGCTATCGACCGTGAAACGCCGGCGCCGCAGTACAGCCTGTAAAAATTTTCAAAATTCTGCTGTGCATTTTCGCCAGCGGCGCGTCATCTTTGACAGGCAGTGGCCTGAAAGACAGGGGATGACGTGGGCGCATCGTTGGCAAAATCGGACCTTGCGGGACTGGCACGCCGTTACCGGCCAGCGCTGATCGCTTTTTTCCTGCGCCGCACCCGCGACCCGGCCAGGGCCGAAGACCTCACCCAGGAAGTATTCATCCGCCTGAGCGACATGACCCAGGACGATGTCCGCAATGTCGAGGGCTACCTGTTCCAGATCGCCCGCAACCTGCTGCGCGACACCCACCGCCGCGACAGCGTCCGCGCCGGCTATGCCGCCATCATCGGGTCGGATGACCAGCGTGAAACCGATCATCGCGATGCCGAACGCATTATCATCGCTCGACAGACACTGGAAAACGTCGCGCGCCTTCTCGAACGCCTGCCCGAGCGGACGCGATCGATCTTCATTCTGCATCGCATGGAGGCCATGTCACGCACGGATATCGCCCGGGCCTACGGCATCAGCGTCAGCGCAGTCGAAAAACATCTCGGCAAGGTCATGGCCTTGTTGATGACCACGGAAGGAGACCTGTGATGCACGACGATATCACAGCCGCCGAGGATGCCGGTATCTGGTGCGCCCGCCTGGCGGAAGGGCCCCTGTCCGAGAGGGAAGCCGCCGCCCTTCAGGCCTGGCTGGCGAAAGACCCCGGCAACGAGGCGCAGCTGGAACGGGCGCAACAGGTGTGGAGCGGCCTCGACGCCCACGCCCTGACCCCGAATATGATTTCCCTGCGCCGGCAGGCCCTCGATGGTTTTCGCCAGGCCCAGGCCCGGCAATGGCGCCGGCGCGCAAAACCCTATTGGCCGTGGGGCGCCGGTGTGGCGGCGGCGCTTGTCCTGTCGCTCGGGGCCGGTTGGAGCCTGTCGCGACCGCTTGTCTATGAGACAGGTATCGCCCATCGCCAGACCGTGACCCTGAAGGACGGGTCCATTGTCGCGCTCGACGCCGACAGCCGGATCGAGGTGCGCTTTGCCGGCCACCATCGCGACATCCGGCTTGTTCGCGGCCGGGCATCCTTCACCGTCGCGCATGACAGGACGCGGCCCTTCGCTGTATCGACCGGCGCGGAAGTCGTCGTCGCCACCGGCACGGCCTTCAGCGTCGAACGCCTGTCGCAACAGGTCCGGGTCGTTCTCTTCGAAGGACGTGTAAAGCTTCTTCATCGCACAGGCACGACGGTACGGCCGCAGATGGCGATAGGGGCCGGCGGCGCCCCGGTGGATGCCGGCGGACTGTTACAGCCCGGCAGCCAGCTGCTGCTGACCACCGGCCCCGACAACACGCCTGCCAATGTGGCCCAGATTGTTCCGGTAGCCCAGGCATCGACCCGCGGCTGGGAAACCGGTCAGCTGGAATTCGATAACGAGCTCCTGCCCGTCGCTGTCGAACGGGTCAATCGCTACGCCACCGGCCGTCACCTGCAGGTGGCGCCCGACGCCGACGCTATCCGTATCAGCGGCACCTTCAATGCCGGTGATATCGACGCCTTCGCCGCAGGTGTCACGGCCGCCTTTCCGGTACGCCAGGTGGTCACCGCCGACCAGATTACCCTGGTCGGGAAGGACTGAACCATGACAACGGGGGGAAGGATGGGAAAAGTAACCGTGGCAGCCATCGCCACCGGAGGCATGATCTGCCTTGGCGTCCATACGGCGCAGGCCCGTCAGGCCGATTTCGATTTCGATATTCCGGCGCAACCCCTGGCCGGCGCCTTGCGCATATTCGCGCGCACCAGCCATGCCCAGATCATATTCGACGAGGCCCTGGTCGAAAGGGCGCAATCATCCGCCGTGCATGGCCGCTATGCGTCGGACGTCGTGTTGCAAAACCTGCTGGCACGTTCGGGTCTGACCGCCCGCCATGACCCCAGCGGCGTCTACATTATTGCCGAAATTTCCGAAACCCGGGTTTCGGAAAAACAGGCCGCCGCCGCGCCCGCCGATACACCCCTGCCGCCGCCGGTGACCGTCAACGGCAAGCGGCCGGACATTACCGACAAGGTCGACAGGCGGGTCTATAACCTGGCCAATGACGCCTCGGCGACGATCGGCATGGCGTCGGACCTGCTGGCCCGGATCCCGTCCATCCAGGTCAGTCCCACCGGGGTCGTCAGCCTGCGCGGCGACTCGCATGTCACCATACTGATCGACGGCAAGGAGCCCTCCAACGGCAACCAGGCGCTTTTGTCCCTGGCCGCCGCCGATATCGACCGTATCGAGGTCATCACCAATCCGTCGGCGCAATATGGCCCCGGTGGCAGCGCCGGCATCATCAACATCATCACAAAGAAACGCTTCCCGCTGGGCATTTCGGGTTCGTTCAACCCGCAGGCCGGCGGCAACCGGCAACAGACGGTCTCGGCCCTGGTCAATCTCAAGGCCGGTAAATGGTCCGCCAAGACCGTGCTCAACTACAACCACAATCCGCTGCCGGCCCGCTCGACGACCGTCTATACCCTTCCGGAAGCGGCCAGCAGCAGTGGCGACGTTGAAAGCGAAGGCTATATCGGCCGCGGCGACCTGACGGTCGATTACAAGATCGACGACCTGAACACCCTGACCCTGAATGCCGTCGGCGCCCATGGCATGCGCCGGACGGCCAATGCCATATCCTATGTCTCGGCTACGACTGCCTATGACGCCGTGACCCTGCAGAGAAGCCTGTTCGACAGCACGTATTACGACGCCGCCTATACCTATGCCAACGAGGCGACGGGCACGACCCTGACGATAGACGCCGATCGCGACGACAATGCCTTTCCGCTGACCGAAGCCACCGAGACGACCTACCGGTCGGGCGGTACGGCCCTGTTCGGACAGACGACCGCTTTCCACGCTGGCGGAAACGACTACAGTGCCGACCTTGAACAGACATTCGGACCTGGCCGGACCCTGACCGCCGGCCTGTCCTGGGCGCCCCACTTTACCCATGTGAACCGGCTCTATTACGATGTGGGCGAAGTGCCTGGCCCCTACGCCGACGGGCTCGACCACGATTTCTTCGGCAGGCGCGACACGCTCAGCGCCTATATGACATGGCAGCAGGACCTGGCGGGTTGGACAAGCCTGTGGGGACTGCGCGTTGAGAGCCAGGCCCAGGCCATCCGCTCCGACGGACTCACGGCGCGCCGCCGCGACGATGCTGTATATCCTTCGCTGAACCTGATGCATGGTGTAAGCGACCACGCCCGGATCAAGCTGAGCTACAGCCGCCGCGTCGATCCGCCGGACATCTTCTCCTACGATCCCGGCTACTGGACCTCGACCTCGGAAACACGCGCCATCGGCAATCCCGACCTGAAGCCACCGAAGACGGACTCGCTGGAAGCCCAGTATGTCTACAGCCTGAAGGACATCAATGTCGAAGGATCGCTCTTTTCACGGACCACACATGATCTCCTGACGCGCCGCAGCTTTGTCGCCGATGACGGGGTCGTCGTCAGTCAGCCGGTGAATGCCGGCCAGAGCCGGTCCTCAGGGGCGGCCGTGACCCTGAAGGCCCCGCTCACGCCGCGGCTCAGATACACGTTGAACCTCACCTTGCTGGATAACGATATCCCCCTATTCGCCAGTGGCAGGCGCAACAGCACGGGCCTGAACGGCAATCTGCTGCTCGAATACGAGCGCGGCCCCCACGGGAAGCTCAAGGGCGATCTGTGGCAGGTCAAACTTAACTCGACCGGTCGGTCCTATAACCCGCAAGGCTATACCGAGGCCTTCCATACCCTCAACATCACCTGGCAGCATCCGGTGACAACCAGGCTGACCCTGGTGGTTGACGGGATAGACGTAACCAATGGCGCCGCCCAGGTCCAGGTCGTCGACACCGCCAATCTGAAGTACCGGACGAAACAGACACTGTTTGGCACCTACTGGCGGCTGGGCCTGGCCTACAAATTCGCCGGCAGTGAACCCTCTCACTGACTTACCTAGTTCCCGGCTTGTATACCAGCCCGACATAGACGATCTGGCCCGGGATACGCACCCGGTTGTCATCGCTATACTGGAAGGTGCGGATTCGCGTTCTCGACACGCCCGTATCGAGCACATCGGCGCAGGTCGCCACCAGTTTTAGCTGCGGTGACACCTTGTGACTGAACGACAGGCCCAGCATGGAATTGCCGTCCTGGACGCCCTGTAGCAGCAGCACCCGACCATTGAGCTGGCCCTGCAGTTCGAAGGTCGTGCCCTTTTTCGGCGTCCAGCTGACATGCAGCTTGGTCTCGTGTGTCACCATGTCCTGATGGAGGGTCACGCCATCGACCGGCGCGGTCTGCGACAGGCGATAGACATTGCTGCTCAGGGTCACGCTCACCGTCTCGGAAGGATGCAGGTCCAGCGACATGTCGAGCCCCGAGGTATTGCCGCGGCCGGCATTTTCCGTGCTCGAAATCAGAACCGTGTCCCCGGGCGTGGTATAATAGCTGTAGTCGGTGATCATGTTGCGCAGATCGCGGACATAGGCCGTGCCGGCAAAGGTCACGGGGCGGCTATCATAATTGAACTGCGCCTCCAGCGACTGGGTTTCCGCCGGCTTGAGGTTGGGATTGCCGACCGAGGCATTGCGCGGATCGGAAAAGATCTTCAGCGGATTGAGCTGTTCCGGCGCCGGCCGGTCGATATGGCGGCTGTAGGAAAAGGTAATCTTGCGGGCATCGTCCAGCTGGCGGCTAAGATAGAAGCTTGGGCTCCACTGGACATCCGAGGTCGCGGTGACCGGGTCGCTATAGCTCTGGCGGAGGCGGGTATCCATCTGCTCAAGCCGCAGGCCGCCCTCGACCAGCCACTTGCCCAAGGGATGCTCGTAATCGACATAGGCGGCACTAAGCTGCGTGCCGACCAGGAAGCCCGTCGTCAAGGAGTCGACAAGCTGTTCACCGCCCGGCCCGTCGCCAGCACCGTCGAGGGTTGAGCCCAGGGTATGGAACTGGTCGGCATCGACCTCGATATCGAAGCCGGCCTTGAACTGGATGTCCTTGCCAAGCGGCAGGATGTAGTCGCCACCCAGTTCGTCCTGCAGGACGCGCGAGGTGCGCAGCCGGCGAAAACGGCTGACCGGCGCCGACGGCACGGCGAACGCCTGGGCATAATAGACGTCGGAATGGTTTTCGTTCTCGTCATGACGATAGAACAGGGTCAGCAGCTCGTCTTCGCGCCTGCCCTTGTGCTTGTAGGTGCTGTTGAACGAGGCATTGTTAAAATACTGCCGGGCGACATCGACCGTGGTGACATCGCCGATCAGGTCCGTGTCGTTCGCATCATAGGTGAGCAGATGGTCGGTGCGCCGGCGCGGCCGGCGGCGCGACATGGCCTGCCCTTCGAAATTGATCGAGTCCGTATCGCTGGCCGTGTAGAGGGCGGCGCCGTTGATATTGACAACCCCGGCATGGACGCTGAGCCCGACCTGCTCGCGCTCATGGCTGATGGCGGCGCCAGTACTGTCGAAGGTCTCGCGATCGCTGTCGGCGATATTGTAGCGAATGTCCTGGCGCAGGTTGATGGCGCCATTGAGCGCCCATTTGCCGACACTGACCGTCCCCGACACCGTGCCATTGTAGCGCGCCTGGGGGCCGGCATTGGCGATCACGGTCAGGGTTGGTTTTTCCGCTATCGGCGCCTTGGTGACGAGATTGATGACGGTGGCCGCATCGGCGCGGAACTCGGCGCCGGGATTGGTGACGACCTCGATCTTCGAGATCGTATTGGCCGACAGGGATTGCAGGGCGGTGGCGGCATTATCGCCGCTAAAAGCCGCCGACGGCCGGCCATTGACCATGATCTGGGTCGACGATCCACGCACGGTGACATTGCCGTTGATATCGACATTGACCGACGGCAGGGTGGTCAGCACGTCGGCTACGGTTCCCGACACCGCTGTGCTGTTGTCCTTCAGGCTGTAGGTGGTACGGTCGATCTTGTGCACGACATCCGGCGCCTTGGCCGTGATCACCACGGTCGGCGGGGTTGCCGAGGACGAAGATGACGACGACGATGATTCCGGAACCTGGGACGTCGTCTGCGCCACCGCGGCATAGGCCATCATCGCCATCCAGCTCACACAGATGCCCGCGATCCATCGCCGTGTCATAAGTCGTCCTTGTCGTCGAAAAAGGTTGCTACGCACACAGGCTCACAGGGCGCGCATGGGCCCTTACGGTCGAACTGGCAAAAGGTTAATTTGTGGATTATCGCGGGAATAGTGATCTGCGTGGCTATCGGACGGTATTATCTCGCCTGAACGATCGAAACAAACGATCATAATTCAGGCGAGGTATTAGAAAAATTTGGATCTTGGTCTGCTGCTTTTAAAGGTTTTTGGCCACGAAAAGACACGAAAAGCACGAAAACTCGAGCCTTTGAAATCTGCTTAGCGAGCGCGTCAAGATGAAGGACAGCGCTTTGCGCTGTCGATCACTTCAACGCTTGTGCACAATAGGAAAATTCAGGCTCGGTGCGTTTGTGCTTTTCGTGTCTTTTCGTGGCCAAAACTTCCTGGCTTACCGGCATGGCTCGAAGTTAGATTCGAACTTCATACATACGCCTAAGCTGTAAATTTCGTATCCGTTGCAACCCAGTCTTTAACCTTTCCCCCCTATGGTGGTCGAAGCAAAATGCTCGGGGGCAGGCGCACAGAAGATGACGACACCTATCGATGACCACGACACGGGCCAGACCGCCGAAGAACGGCTGAAGGCGCGCGAGGATTTCTTCCGGCTGATGAGCCATGAAATCCGCACGCCGCTCAATGGCGTCATGGGCATGCTGTCCCTGTTGTCGCGCACCAGCCTGACGCCCGACCAGCAATCCTATCTCGCCACGGCGCGGGAATCCGGCGATCACCTGCTGACCCTGGTCAACGACTTCCTCGACTATGCCCGCATCGACGCCGGCAAGATCGAACTCGAATCCAGCGAGGTCGGCTTGGAAACCCTGCTGCAGGGTGTCGCCGAACTGCTGTCGCCGCGCGCCCACGCCGCCAATATCGAAATCGCCTGGAGCCTCGATCCACGCCTCGACTATATCGTCGCCGACGAAGGCCGTATCCGCCAGATCCTGTTCAATCTCGCCGGCAATGCCCTGAAGTTCACGCAAAAGGGCGGCGTCCTGATCCAGGTCGCCCTGACCGACGACCAGCAGATCCGTTTCGGCGTCCGCGATACCGGCCCCGGAATCGCCGAGGAAGCGCGTACGCGCATCTTCGAGGAGTACGGCCATGTCGACCCCAGCCACGCCACCCGCTATGGCGGCGCCGGCCTCGGCCTTGTGGTGGTCAAGAAGCTGGTCGAAGTGATGAACGGTACGGTGACCCTCGATTCCGAGCTCGGCACCGGCTCCATCTTCAGCGTCCAGTTCCGCGCCCCCTATGGCGTCCATGCCCGCAAGCCCCTGTCGCGTCCCCTGCACGAGGTGACCCTGGTCACCGGCAACAGCATCCTGGCCGATGGCGCCCGTTCGCACCTGGCAGCCTTCGATGGCGCCCTGCGCTGTGTCACCACCACCGACGGTCTCGATCTCAGCGACGCCCTGATCCTGCAGGACCGCGCCGCCATTTCTAGTCCGACGCCGGCCCCGTCACCGCTTAGCCTGATCCTGCTGGCGCCCGAACAGCGCGACGAAATCGCGGCCTGGCGCGACCATGGCTGGGGGGGTTACCTGATCAAGCCGCTGCGCCGGGAATCGCTGATCGAGCGCCTCGACGCCCTGCGCGATGTCCGCAATACCCCGCAGGCCGCCCGCGAAGACGAACGTATCGCCAGCGAGACCGCCCAGGACAAGGTCGTGCTGCTGGTCGAGGACAATCCGGTCAATGCCCTGCTGGCGCAGATCCTGCTGCAACGCGAAGGCTGCCGCGTCGAGCGCGCCGCCTCCGGCGAAGAAGCCATCACCATGCAGACTACCCGCGCCTTCGACCTCATCTTTATGGATCTCGGCCTGCCCGGCCTCGATGGTATCGGCACGACGCGCGCCCTGCGCGCCGCCGGCTGCACTACGCCGGTCATCGCCCTGACCGCAAATGCCTATGAAGAAGACCGCCGCGCCTGCATGACCGCCGGCATGAACGACTTCCTGACCAAGCCGATCGAGCTGGCCGCCCTGCGCGCCCGCCTGGCGACCTGGAGCTATAATCCCCCGGAAGCCAAAAGCGCTTAGAGCCAAAGGCGCCTGAGCTTTACAGCCAAGCCAAAGCCACCTACCGTCCTGCCAAACACCGCAGGACAGTATGATGAGCGACACCCCGCCCGCCAAGGACGCCCTTCCCGAGCACCGCACCTCGACCTGGCAGGCGATCGCCGCCTATGGCAAGCCCAAGCCCCTGCTGATGCTGGCGCTCGGTTTCGCCACCGGCCTGCCCTTCCTGCTGATCGGCGACACGCTCAATGCCTGGCTGCGGGTCGACGGTCTGTCGTTGCAGGTCATCGGCTTCTTCATCCTGGTCAGCTTTTCCTACACGCTGAAATTCATGTGGGCGCCGCTGGTCGACCGGCTGAACCTGCCGGTGCTGACGGAAAAGCTGGGCCATCGCCGCTCGTGGATGATCGTCCTGCAGGTGCTGATTGCCGCAGGCCTGCTTGCCATCGCAGCCACCGATCCGCGCACCCACTTGGTGCAGATGGCGGTCTTCGCCACCCTGACCGGTTTCTTCGGCGCCACCCACGACATCGTCCTCGATGCTTATCGCATCGAAGCCGCCGACAACAAGGAAGAGCTGGGCGTGATGACCGCCGCCTATCAGTGGGGCTATCGCACCGCCTTCCTGATCTCCGGCATCGTTCCCCTGATGCTGGCCTCGCGCATCGGCTGGCCGGCCGCCTACGCCATCATGGCCGCCATGATCGTCATCGGCTGGATCTCCGTCTGGCTGGCGCCGCGCGGCGCCACCCATACGCCACGCCCCATCCATACCGAAGGCATGCCGAAACGCCCGCTCGTGGAGGGCGTGGAGTGGGTCGGCCGCGGTCTGCTGATCCTTGTCGCTGCCATCATCATGGGCTCGGGCCTGACGGGAAAGCCCGATCTGATCAATGGTATCCTCGGCGTGTTCGGCGTCAGCGCGCCGGCACAGGCCGCCTTCAAGACCTTCTATACGACACCCGCGACCGGCTTCCTGCTGCAGATCCCCTTCGCACTCGGCGGCCTGGGTCTTTTGATCGCCACCTGCGTGCCCCTGCCTTGGCCGACCCGGCCGGGCGCCTATTTCAAGGGTGCCTTCATTGACCCGCTCGCCGACTTCTTCGGCCGCTACCAGAACTGGGCCATGTTCATCTTCGCGCTGATCTGCCTCTACCGGGTCAGCGAATTCACCCTCAACATCGCCAATGCCTACTATATCGATCTTGGCTTCTCGCTCGATGCGGTCGGTGAGATGCGCAAGATCTTCGGCACCCTGATGACCATGGTCGGCGTCGTCATTTCCGGCTGGCTGATGGTGCGTGTCGGCATCCGCACCTCGCTGATCGTCGGCGCCGTCGTCGGTCCGCTCAGTCATGTCGGCTTCCTGATCCTGGCCTGCGCCGGCCACAGCTTGCCGGCCCTGGCCCTGGCTTTGGCGCTCGACAATATCGCCGCTTCGATCCAGGGCACGGTGCTGATCGCCTATATGTCGACCCTGGTGTCACCCCAGTTCACCGCCCCGCAATATGCGCTGTTCTCCAGCTTCTACGCCATTCTGGGCAAGCTGGTCGGCTCGCAGTCCGGCCGTATCGTCGAGGCCAGCGCCAAGGCGGCCGATACCGGCGGGGTCTCGTCCCTGTTCAAGGGGTTGATGGGGCACCTGACGCCGGACGCCTATGTTTCGGCCGCCCAGAAACTGGGGGTCAGTGTCGCCGCCATGGGCTCGGGCTATTTCGCCTTCTTCGCCTACACCATGGTGATCGGCGTCATTTCGGTGGTGATGAGCATCTGGCTGTTTATCCGCTACAAGCCGATCGTCGTGGCGACGGAAACGAATGAAGTGCTCGACGGTTAAGGATATGGTTTTCGACCGCGCTTGCGACTTGAAGCAAGAAACCCCACCACCACGAGCCCAAAGAGGGCTCGCGGTCCCCCGACAAATCCAGGGAGGTATGAAAAAACCCGGAGCTGTTTCCAGCTCCGGGTTTTCTTTTAACGGCAATGATGCGCTCAGTTGTGGTGGCTGGCGGAGCGGACGTCGTAGGCGGCAAAGGTCGCCATGGTCAGGATCTTCGACACGCTGTCCGACAGCTGGCATATCTGCACCGGCTTGGACAGGCCCAGCAGCAGCGGACCGACGACGGTGGCGCCGCCGAGCGCTTCGATCAGCTTGGTCGAGATCGAGGCCGACTGGATGGCCGGCATGATCAGCACATTGGCCGGCGCGGTCAGGCGCTGGAACGGATAGTTGGCCCACATGGTCGGATCGAGCGCCACGTCGGGCGGCATCTCGCCTTCGAATTCGAAGTCGACGCCGCGTTCTTCCAGCATCTCGACGGCGCGCATGACACGCTCGGAGCGTTCACCCGACGGATTGCCGAAGGTCGAATAGCTCATAAAGGCGACGCGCGGCGTATGGCCCATGCCGCGGACGGCCATGGCGGCTTCGATGGCGATATCGCCCAGTTCTTCGGGGCTCGGCGTTTCCGCGACCGTGGTGTCGGCGATGAAAACCGTCTTGCCCTTGGCCAGGACGACGCTCATGCCCATGATGCGGCCGCCCGGCGCCGGATCGATGACACGCAGCACTTCGTCCAGGGCCTGGTCGAAGTTCCGCGTCACGCCGGTGACCATGCCGTCGGCGTGGCCGGAAATGACCATGGCGGCGGCGAACGAGTTGCGGTCCTGGTTAATCAGGCGATCGACGTCGCGCTTGAGGTAACCGCGGCGTTGCAGGCGCGAATAGAGCAGTTGCGAATAGGCAGCGTTACGATGCGAAAGCGCAGCATTGATGATCTCGATGCCTTCTTCCTTGGGGTCGATGCCGGCGGCGCGCATATTGGCTTCGATCAGGTTCTCGCGGCCGCACAGGATGGGCGTACCCAGTCCCTGCAGCTTGAAGGCGTGAGCGGCGCGAATGACGCTGATGTCCTCGCCTTCGGCAAAGACGATGCGCTTGGGCGGACGCGAACGCACCACGGTGGTGATGTTCTGCAGGAAGCCGGCCGACGGATCGAGGCGTTGTTCCAGGCGCTTGCGGTAGGCGTCCATGTCGTCGATCGGTTTGCGCGCCACGCCGGTGTCCATGGCGGCCTGCGCCACGAAGGGCGGGACGTACCAGATCAGGCGCGGATCGAACGGCGACGGGATGATATAGTCCTTGCCGAACTTCAGGCGACGGCCCTGATAGGCGGCGGCGACCTCGTCCGGCACGTCTTCGCGCGCCAGCTGGGCCAGGGCCTGGGCGGCGGCGATCTTCATCTCATGGTTCACCCGGCGGGCACGGACATCGAGCGCGCCGCGGAAGATGTAGGGGAAGCCGAGGACGTTGTTGACCTGGTTCGGGTAGTCGGAGCGGCCGGTGGCGACGATGGCGTCGCCGCGGACCTTGGCCACATCTTCCGGCGTGATTTCCGGATCGGGATTGGCCATGGCGAAGATGATCGGGTTGGGCGCCATGGTGGCGACCATGTCCGGCGTCAGCACGCCCTTGGCCGACAGGCCCAGGAACACGTCGGCGCCGACCATGGCTTCCGCCAGGGTGCGCTTGGGCGTGACCGTGGCGTGAGCCGACTTCCACTGGTCCATGTCGATCGTGCGGCCGACATAGACGACGCCGTGGATATCGACGACCGTGGTGTTTTCCTGACGGACGCCCAACGCCTTGACCAGGCCCAGCGACGACAGGCCAGCGGCGCCGGCGCCGCACAGGACGACCTTGACGTCTTCGATCTTCTTGCCGGTGATTTCCAGTGCATTGATCAGGCCGGCGGCCGAGATGATAGCCGTGCCGTGCTGGTCATCGTGGAAGACGGGGATGTCGGCCATGTCCTGCAGGGCAGACTCGATGATGAAGCACTCGGGGCTCTTGATATCTTCGAGATTGATGCCGCCGAAGGCACCGGTGATGTTCTTGACCACGGTGATAAATTCATCGGGGTCCTGCGTCGCCACCTCGATGTCGAAGCTGTCGATATCGGCAAAGCGCTTGAACAGGACGGACTTGCCTTCCATGACCGGCTTCGACGCCAGGGCGCCGAGATTGCCGAGGCCTAGGATGGCGGTGCCGTTGGAAATGACCGCGACCATATTGCCCTTGGCCGTATAATCATAGGCGGCTTCCGGGTTTTCGGCGATGCGCAGGACGGGCACGGCCACGCCCGGCGAATAGGCCAGCGCCAGGTCGCGCTGGGTCGCCATCGGCTTGGTCGGCGCCAGGGCGATCTTGCCGGGGACCGGAAACTGGTGAAGGTGCAGCGCCTCGTCGTCGCTGAAGGTCTGTTTTTCGCTTGCCATGACTCTTGTCTTTGTCGATCGTTTTTATGTTAGCGCTCACATACAGTGAACGTCAATTGCGCAGGCGTTTTTTGTCGGCATTTCCCGCAAGGGCGACCATAGCAATATCAACTGCTTATAAAAAGCCCAAACAGCGCATCCATCCATGCAATATCCACATATTGTCTGACAATTTGTCACAGATATGTTGTGCACGGTTTTCCACCGCCTCGCCCCTTCCCCCAGAGGTTAATACTGGTTAATTTCTGCGCTTTTCCGGCCAGGCGTCCTGCCGCCCGGACATGTGTAGCCCAAGGACTGGAAAGCGATCGTGAACGCCCCGACCGATTTCGCCGCCACCACCGACGCCGAGGACACCAAGCCCGCACTTGACCTCGAGGGCGCGACGCCCGTCATGGCGCAATACATCCAGACCAAGGCGCAATATCCCGACGCCATCCTGATGTTCCGCATGGGTGACTTCTACGAGTTGTTCTTCGAGGACGCGGTAACGGCGGCGCGCGTCCTGTCCCTGGCCCTGACCAAGCGCGGCAAGTTCAAGGACGAGGACATCCCCCTGGCAGGCGTCCCGGCCCACGCGGTAGACGCCTATGTCGCCAAGCTGATCCGCCTCGGCTACCGCGTCGCCGTCTGCGACCAGCTGGAGGACCCGGCCGAGGCCAAGAAGCGCGGCTCCAAGTCGGTCGTCAAACGCGGCGTTACCCGCGTCGTTACCCCCGGCACCCTGACCGAGGACTCCCTGCTGGAAGCTCGCGGCGCCAACCGTCTCGTTGCCTTGTCCACCCGCGGCGGCGTCATGGGCCTGGCCAGCGTCGAACTGTCGACGGGCGATGTCGAGGTCATCGAGATCGAGCCCGAATCCTTAAGCGCCCACCTGTCGGCCCTGCGGCCGTCGGAAAGCCTGGTCGCCGACCGTATCCTGCAGGACGAAAACGTCTATGGCCTGCTCAAGGCCATCGGCGGCGTCATCCAGCCGCAACCGGCCTCGCTCAGCGATCCGGCTGCCGGCGAGCAGCGCCTGCTGAAACTTTATGGGGTCCAGACGCTCGATGGCTTCGGATCGTTCAGCCCGGCCGAGATTTCGGCCCTGGGCATGCTGGCCGCCTATATCGACCTGACCCAGGCCGGCAAGCGCCCGGTCCTGAAGGCGCCGGCCCGCGTCCTGCAGAACAACAGCCTCAGCATCGATGCCGCCACGCGCAATTCACTGGAAATCGATCGCACCCAGCAGGGTCGCCGCGAGGGCAGCCTGATCTCCGCGCTCGACCAGACAGTGACCTCCGGCGGCGGCCGGCTGTTATTGTCGCGCCTGTCGCGCCCCCTGTTCCATCCCGATGCCATCAATGAACGCCTGGACACGGTCGAATGGCTACTGCCCAAACGCGATGTCCGTGACGCCTTGCGCAGCCTGATGCGATCCTTGAGCGACCAGGCCCGGGCCCTGACCCGCCTGTCGCTCAACCGCGGCGGCGCCCGCGACCTGTGCATTATCCACCAGGCCCTGACCATCGGCGAGTCCCTGGCCAACCTGCTCAATGACGCGACGCAGAACCCCGAAATCGACCCGCATGTCCCGGCCGAGATCGACGGCTTTATCGCCACGCTGGTGCCGTCGCAGGATCTCAGCCGCGTTCGCGGTCGCCTGGAGCGTGCCCTGGTCGACGAGCCGCCCCTGTCGCTGCGTGACGGTGGCTTTGTCCGCGAAGGCTTCCATGCCGGGCTCGACGAGGCACGCGGTTTGCGCGACGACAGCCGTCAGATCATCCTGGCCCTGGAAAGCCGCCTGCAGGCCGAGACCGGTATCCCGGTGCGCATCAAGTATAACAATGTGCTCGGCTACTTCATCGAGCTGAGCCAGAAGCAGGCCGACCAGCTGGCCGCCGTCGATACGCAAAAGCAGTTCATCCATCGCCAGAGCCTGGCCAACCAGGTACGTTTCGTCACCACGGAACTGGTCGATCTGGACGCCCGCATCCAGCGCGCCGCCACCCAGGCCCTGTCGCTGGAGATGGAGGTGTTCGAAGAGCTGCGCGAACAGGTGCGCGCCGTCGCCACCGAAATCCAGGCCGGTCATGACGCCATCTGCGCGCTGGACGTCGCCGTGGCCAATGCCGGCTGGGCCGAGGATTTCGACGCCGTGCGCCCGCGCATCGATCATTCCAGCCGCCTCGAGATCACCCGTGGCCGCCACCCCGTCGTCGCAGCCGCGCTCAAAGGCC
The DNA here is from genome assembly GCA_965246725.1 of Asticcacaulis sp. Taxonomy (GTDB): domain Bacteria; phylum Pseudomonadota; class Alphaproteobacteria; order Caulobacterales; family Caulobacteraceae; genus Asticcacaulis. Next base: position 5,200 of record CBDFFG010000020.1, on the reverse strand, counting down.
AGGGCAAGCCGTTCACCCCCAACGACGTCGATCTCGACGCCACGGGTAACGACGCCGCCAGCCTCAGCCTGGTCACCGGTCCGAACATGGCCGGTAAGTCGACCTATCTGCGCCAGAACGCCCTGCTGATCATCATGGCCCAGGCCGGCCTGTTCGTGCCGGCGCGCGCCATGCATTTAGGGGTCGTCGATCGCCTGTTCAGCCGCGTCGGCGCCGGTGACGACCTGGCGCAGGGGCGATCGACCTTCATGATGGAAATGGTGGAGACCGCCGCCATCCTGGCCCAGGCTACCGACCGGTCCTTCGTCATCCTCGATGAGATCGGCCGCGGCACCGCCACCTATGACGGCCTGGCCATTGCCTGGGCCTGCGCCGAGGACCTGCATGAGCGCATCAAGTGCCGGACCCTGTTCGCCACCCACTATCACGAGCTATCGGTGCTGGAGAAACGCCTTAAGGGCGTGACCAATATCTCGCTGCAGGCGCGTGAGCACAATGGCGAGTTGATCTTCCTCCACGAAGCCCGGCCCGGCGCCGCCGACCGCTCCTACGGCGTCCAGGTGGCGCGCCTCGCCGGCATGCCGGGCGGCGTGGTCACCCGTGCCCGCGACATCCTGCAAAGGCTTGAAGAAGACAACCAGACCAAGCTGCGCCTGGATGATCTGCCGCTGTTTTCGATCAGTCGTGCGCCGGCCGAACCGGTCAAATCGGCGCCGTCGAAGCTCGAAGCCCTTGTAAAGGGCATTAACCCTGACGATTTAAGTCCCAAGGAAGCGCTGGAAGTTATCTATAATTTACACAAGTTGCTTAAAGACTAGAGTTCAAGAGTTCCTCGCGTCATGGACGATTCCGCCCACATGCTGACTGTCACCAACCCGGCCGCGCCTGCTTATCGCATCGACGGCCCGCACCTGCGTCAGGCCCTGACGCAGGCCTATGACGAGTCGAATGGCGAAACCTCCGACCTGCGCCGTCGCGCCGTCGCCATCCTGAAAGAGGCCTGGGACCTGGCGCGCTCAGGCATTCTCGAAAATGTCGACCATCACAAGGGCGGGCACAATACCGCCCGGGCCCTGGCCGTCTGCGCCGACGAGATCGTCAGCGCCCTGTGGGACTTTACCCTGACCCACGTCTACCGGGCCCGCAACCCGACCGAAGGCGAGCGCCTCAGCCTGCTGGCCGTCGGCGGTTATGGCCGCGGCGAACTGGCGCCCTATTCCGACCTCGACCTGTTGTTCCTGCGCGCCTGGAAAGAGACGTCGCATTCCGAAAGCGTCATCGAGTTCATCCTCTATACCCTGTGGGATCTCGGCCTGAAGGTCGGCCACTCGTCGCGTACGGTCGACGAGGCCATCAAGTACGCCCGCGGCGACCACACCATCATGACCGCCCTGCTCGAGCATCGCCAGATTGCCGGCGACCGCGACCTGGTCGCCCAGCTCGATCAGAAGCTGGCCACCGAAGGCCTGCGCTCCAACATGTTCGACTTCGTTGCCGCCAAGCTGGAAGAACGCGACGCCCGCCACTTCAAGGCCGGGGCGACGCGGTATGTTGTCGAGCCCAATGTCAAGGAAGGCAAGGGTGGCCTGCGCGACCTGCATACCCTCTTCTGGATCGCCCAGTACCGCGCCGGCGCCGAGCCCAATACCGAAGCCCGCATCATCGACACCACGCCGAAGCGCAAGCCCCGGGCCCACGAAATCCCGGCGCACCAGGAGGCCTGGAGCGTCCTCGACCGCATCCTGACCGAGAAGGAACGCCAGATCTTCATGCGTGCCTTCGACTTCCTGTGGAAGGTGCGCATCCTGATGCACATCACCGCCGGCCGGGCCGAGGAGCGCCTGTCGTTCGACATGCAGCCGGAGATCGCCCGCCGCATGGGTTTCGTCGATCGCCAGGGCGAGCCGAATGTCGAGCGCTTCATGCGCCGCTACTTCATCACCACCAAGGAGGTCGGCGCCCTGACGCGCACCTTCTGCACGACGCTCGAGGCGCAGCAGGCCAAGCCCTTGACCCGCCTGTCGAACATGATCCAGTCCGGCCTGATGAACCTGACCAAGGCCGATCATCCGGGTTTCGTCGTCACCAGCGGCCGCCTGAGCGTCCACAGCGCCGACATCTTCCAGAAGTCGCCCGTGGCCATGTTCCTGCTCTTCAAGATGGCCGACCGGCTGGAACTGGACCTGCACCCCGATGCCTTTACCGCCATCGCGCGTAACCTGAACCTGGTGACGCCGTCCCTGCGCCGCGACAAGCGCGCCGCCGAGCTGTTCCTCGACCTGCTGGTGCGCGGCAAGAACCCGTACAAGACCCTGTCGATGATGTCGGAGACCGGCCTGCTGGGGCGTTATATCCCCGAATTCGGCCGCATCGTCGCCCAGACCCAGTTCAACATGTACCATGCCTATACGGTCGATGAGCACACCCTGCGCGCCATCGACGTTATCCATGGCGTCGAAACCGGCCGGCACAAGGACGACCACCCGCTGGCCACGGCCATCATGCCGCAGCTGGTCGACAAGGAAAGCCTCTACCTCGCCATGCTGCTGCACGACACCGGCAAGGGCGGCGAGGACGGCCAGGAGATCGGCGGCGAGCGTGCCGCGCGCAAGGCCTGCGCGCGTCTGGGCCTGCCCGACTGGAAGATCGACCAGGTTGCCTGGCTGGTGCGCCACCATCTTGTCCTGTCCGACTACGCACAAAAGCGCGACGTCTCCGATCCGGAAACGGTCGCGGCCTTCGCCCAGATCGTCGAGACCCCGGAACGCCTGCGCCTGCTGCTGATCCTCACCGTCGCAGATATCCGCGCCGTCGGCCCCGGCGTATGGAACGCCTGGAAAGGCCAGTTGATGCGCGACCTGTTCGCCGCCACCGAGAGCGCCTTCCGCGGCGGTCGCGCCGATGCAGTCGCCAGTGTGCGCGAGTCCCTTAGTGAACGCGCTGAAGAACGCCGCATTACCCTTAGCGAAGACAATGACGACATGGCCGCCTGGCTTGCGACTATGGATGAAAACTACCTGTTTTCGTTTACCCCTGAAGACATCAAGAGCCATGCAGCGCTGGTCTGGTCGACCTTCGATGCCGAACCGGCAGCCAAGCGCCCGCATCGATCAGGAAGCCGCAACGCTACCGCCTTTCTCGATCTCGGCCGAGCGACCGGCCAGGCCTGTTCGCCGATCTGGCGCGTACCTTCGCCAATCTCGGCGCCAATGTCGTCGGCGCCCAGGTCTTTCACCTCGTCCGAAGGCAATGCGCTCGACGTCTTTTATGTTCAGGACGCCCAGGGCCTGCCGTTTGCCCATGACGACCCGCAGCGCCTGAAACAGGCTGAACAACAGCTGGAACAGGCTGCACTTGGCCAGGTGCTCACCGACCATCGACCTATCGCTCGGCCGCTGGCATCGCGCACCGCCGCCTTTGCCATTGCGCCGACGGTCGCCTTCGACGATTCCAGGCCAATACCAACACGACAATCCTTGAGGTGTCGGGCCGCGACCGGCCAGGGCCTGCTGGCCGATCTGGTCGGCGTGATCTCGAAGGCGAGGCTCGATATCGCTTCGGCGCACATCGATTGTTACGGCGAACGCGCCGTCGACGCCTTCTACATCGTACCGATCACTTCAAGAAGGCGCAATTGAGCGACCAGCCAGAAGCAGAGCCGTACAAAAGCAGGCTTCTCACTGACCTCGATCAGGCTCCGACCGAACCGCAAAAATCGAACCTGACCCGGGCCCGCAAAAGCCTGGCGCAATAGTCACCAACGGCCTCTTCGGCCGTTGGGAGCGTGCGACTGCACGCCCGAGCTTACGTCCGTGCTCAAGGAGCGAAGCGTTAGCATGCTTCTAGCGAGCCATGCGGCGATTGAGCTAAAAAATGCTAATGCCAACGGCCATTATTCATGGCCTTTGGTATGAGGTTCTCAAAAATATCACGCGATTCACCCAAATCGCATCCTCCCCTAGGCGCGCGCCCGTCATTAACGTTTATAGTTAATGGGTTCAGGATATCGCGCACGGGGTTGAGCCGAGGGATGGGGAAAACGGGTATGAACAGGAAAATCCTGTTATGGGCCATGGCGTCTGGTCATCATTATTCCGGCGCTGATCGGCACCGGATACTGGATCTATTGGGACCAGTTCCAGCGCTATGCACCCGTCGACCATCACGCGCAACCAGGCGGAAATCCAGGCCCTGCTCGACCGCGTCGACTATGTCTCGCCTGGCCGTACCGGCACGCCCCTCTACCTCGTCACCTATCGCTCGTGCACCCAGTGCCGCGCCTTCGAGGAACAGGAGTTCCCGAAATTCGACGCCGCCAATGTCGATACGCGTGTCGTCGTCTTCGCGCCGACCGACAGCCAGGGTCTGCGCCGCTCCAGCACGGCCGAGCGTTCGACCATTGCCGAGCTGTGGATCTCGCGCAACTGGCAGGTCTACCAGGCCTGGTTCGCCTCCAGCGACGCCAACTGGAAGGCTACCGGCCTGACGGTCGCCGACAACGATTTTGCCCGAAGTGCCGTGGTCGATGCCTCGCGCTCGTTCGTAACGCAGCTGCAGCCTCTGCTGGCCGCCAATAATGTCCGCCTGGCCTATCCGCTGGTTATCTGGCGCGATCAGAACAATATGCTGAAGGTGTGCAGCTGTTCCGACGAAAAGGCCTATCACTTTATCCGCGAAGACCTGAATGCGCCGGGCAGCGTCAATGGCGGGCCCGTGTTCCAGATTCCGGAAAACCTGCTGCCGAGCTTCGGTAGTGAATCGGCGGCAGCTTCGCATTCGTCAGCCGCACCGGTGCCTGCGCCCGCACCCGCTCCTGTCGCTGCGGCCCCTGCCCCGGCGCCCAAGCCGGTCGCTCAGGCCAAGCCTGCCGCCGCCCAGGCCAAGAATGCCAGCGGCTACGCCACCGACTTTGGTCCGGGGGAGTAAGATTATTATACCTCCCCACCTTTGGTGGGGAGGGAGACCGCACGAAGCGCGCCGTTCGACAAAAACCGTCAGAACTCCCAGTTGTCCGTCGCGCGAGATGTGGTGGTGGGGTTTCTTGCTTGAGTCACAAGCGCAATCTGCAGCTTTAACCAGACACAAGCAACTGATTATTCTGGAGTTTGTTAAAGCAAGAAACCCCACCACCACGAGCCTAAGAGGGCTCGCGGTCCCCCTCCCCGGCAAAGCCAGGGAGGTATAGGTGGGCGCATCCGCC